>CAYZMM010000024.1:0-83163 GCA_964479535.1 uncultured Thermodesulfobacteriota bacterium | reverse complement strand
ATTATGAGACAGTTAGCCATAAATTATGTGAAATTATTTTTTCGCGAACCCTAAGTTGGACTACCTCGGACTCGAGGGAATATGTTCAAAAACGTAAGTTGAAATGTTATAATGATCTTCGTCTTGGTCTGCAATCCCGGCCTGCCGAGGCCGAAACCGGAGGAACAGCCATGCAAGCCGGAAAGGCGGAAACCGCCCATCCTGTGCCCCTCGTGCGTGCAGGGGTCGTCGCCCTGGCGTTTGTTTTCGGCGCTGCGGGTCTTTCGGTCGCCGATGATTCCGATTACATCATCCGAGTCGTCTATGAAGGCTCTCAGACGGTGCATGAGGCGGAAGTCCTTTTGTTCGACACGGACCGGGCATGCGACACGTTGTACGTGCACCCGAACAACCCGCCGTCGGGCGATCTGGCCTGGACTTCTGTGGCCATCCCGGCCGATGCCGAAGGGGCCTTTCCTGACACAGGCCTGAATCTCCCTCCGGAGGTCGAGTTGTACTATGCCGTCGCCCGCGGAGAGCCATCGGACGGGGCCGGAGGAGGGGCCGGATTCTTCTCCACCTTCGGCTGCAACGATCAGATCCCGGTGCCCTCCCCGAGCGGGCCCGTGGTCATCGAGATCCACATGGAAGACATCCCGATCCACCCGGAAACGTCGCCACCGGAGCAGAACTTCGGGGCCGTCGAAGTGGACTCTTCCGAATCCCGGTCTTTCACGTTCGCCAATGACGGCGTTCTCACGGTGGTGATCGACTCCGTCACCGTGACCGGCCCTTTCTTCTTGACCCAGGGATCTCCCCCGGAGACAGAGCTCCCACCGGACAGCTCGTTGAATCTGCAAGTGGCATTCACCCCGCCCGACCCGGGTCCACAGGAGGGCATGCTCCTGGTGTCGTACGAACTCCTCGCGTTGCCGCCCGGCCACCAGTGGTACGTTGAACAGGTGCCCCTTTCGGGCACGGGTGTGGAGCCGGGCTCGACGGGCTGGAGTGAAGCGTCCGTTGTCGGGGCGGGACCCGTCTCCCCTTCATCGGCGCTGAACTGCTTGGTCGGCTTGCTCATTCCCGGCGTTGCGGTCCTCCTCTGGAAGGGGCGCAGGAAGGATCCATGAAGGAAGCGATGCTTTACAGGAAACTGTTGGGTCAGAAGGTCCAGTGCGGCCTGTGTTACCGCAGGTGCTTGATCGGTGAGGGCGAGCGGGGTTACTGCCTCAGTCGCCTGAACGTGGGCGGCACGCTCTATTCTCTCGTCTACGGCGTGATCTCCGCCATGGAGGCCACCCCCATCGAGGAGAAGCCGCTCATTCGTTTCCACCCGGGGACTCGATGCCTTTCCGTGGGGACCTTCGGGTGCAATTTCCGCTGCAAGGGGTGCCAGAACCACGAGATCTCCTGGGGAAGGGAGGAGCTGGACCTTCTGGCCGAGCAGGCACTTCGAGGCAATGGGCCTGAGGCCGTCCAGGGGAAGGTCGGCTCCGACGGGTTTCAATACCTCGCGCCGGACCGGCTCGTGCAGAAGGCGCTGGATCTGGGATGCGAGGGCGTCGCATTCACGTACAACGAACCGACCATCTGGCTCGAGTATGTTCTGGAGGTCGCGGAGGGCGCGAAGCAGGCGGGTCTCTATACGGTCTACGTGACCAACAGCTGGTTCACACCCGAGCAATCGGATGTGCTGGCGCCCTGCATCGATGCGATGGCGCTCGATATCAAGAGCCTCGACGACGCCTACTATGAAGAACTCTGTGACGTGAAGTTGGCCACAGGCAGGGTCCTTCAGACCTGTGCCGATGCCTGCAACCACCACGGCATACATGTCGAGACCCGGACATGCATCGTTCCCGGGTACAACGATGACCCGGACATGCTGGGCCGGATCGCCGTGTGGATACGGGACCACCTCGGGGAAGACAGCACCTGGCACATCCTGCGGTTCTTCCCCAAGCACCGGTTGACCGAGATTCCGCCAACCCCGGAAGAGAGTCTGAAAGCGGCCCAGAGGATCGGCCGGGAGACGGGGTTGAAGCACGTGAACGTGGTCGCAGACAAGAGCTGCGACTGACCTTCCTGTACATGATACCCGGGTCGGGTATCCCGCACGAAAGGCTGAGGCCCGGCTTCCCGGGGCCGAACTGTGCCGCGAATGAACTTAGGGGACGTTGTTTACTTTGTTAACTTTCGGCCGGGAGTTGACAAAGCAAATAACGTTGCCATTTCGGACACTTTGCATCGCAAGTTAACAAAGTAAACAACGTCCCCTAAATTGCGGACAGCTGCGGCCGCCGGGTAACAAGGCCGGACAAATGCGGCTAGAGCGCCTCGCGGTAGATCTCCACGACGTCCTTGAGGGTGGGGGACCTCGGGTTCGTGAAACCGCAGGCGTCCTTCTGGGCGTTGCCGGCCATCACCTCCAGATCCGCCTCCTTCACGCCGAGTTCGGCGAGCCCCCTCGGGATGCCGACGTCGGAGGAGAGCACCTTGATCGCCTCCAGGGCCCGTTCCGCAGCGGCCCGGGTGGAGAGGTCATTGCCCCGGACCCTCTCGCCCATGGCATCGGCGATGTCCACAAAGCGGTTGAGCCGGGCGATCATGTTGAAGCGCTGGACGTGGGGCAGGAGGATCGCGTTGCAGACGCCGTGGGGCAGGTCGTAGTACCCGCCGAGCTGATGGGCCATGGCGTGCACGTGGCCGAGGCTCGCGTTGTTGAAGGCCATCCCGGCCAGATACTCGGCGTAGGCCATGTTGTCCCGGGCCTCGAGGTCCTCGCCGTAGGCGACTGCGGTCCGGAGGTTCGTGGCGATCAGCCGGATCGCCTGCAGGGCACAGGCGTCGGTGACCGGCGTGGCCGAGGTGGACACGTACGCCTCCACGGCGTGGGTGAGGGCGTCCATGCCCGTGGCGGCGGTCAACGACGGCGGCATGCCGACCATGAGCAGGGGGTCGTTGATGGCCACGTTCGGGGTCACGCGCCAGTCCACGATCGCCATCTTCACCTTGCGGCTCGTGTCCGTGATGATGCAGAAACGGGTCATCTCGCTGGCCGTTCCGGCGGTGGTGTTCACGGCGATGAAGGGCGGCATCGCCTTCTCCGACTGGTCCACCCCCTCGTAGTCCCGGATGTTGCCTCCGTTCGTGGCCACGACGCCGATCCCCTTGCCGCAGTCGTGCGGGCTGCCCCCTCCCAGGGAAAGGATCATATCGCAGTCGTTCTTCTGGAAGACCTCCAGGCCGTCGTGCACGTTCCTGTCCGTGGGATTCGGCACGGTCTGGTCAAAAACCACCGGGTTCGCCCCGGCGTCACGTTCCGCGATCTCGACGATCTTGTCGGTGAGCCCGGCGTCCGTGATGCCCTTGTCGGTCACGATCAGTGGGCGCTTTCCCCCAAGGATCCGAATGCGGCTTCCGAGTTCCTCGTGAGCACCGATACCCATCAGGGTAACGGTCGGGATGTAGAACCCGTATACCTCTTTGCTTGCTCCCATGGCTTTTCTCCTTCTATTCCGTGGTTGGTCAGGCCTCTGGCGCGTTCTTGACATACCTTAGATGTAAATGGAGCGACGGCGGTACCGCAAGAAGGGGGCGCCCATGAAATGATGCATTTCTATTCGCTAATTGCATTTCTACCGCTTGTAGAGAGAAACGCATCATTTCATGGGCGCCCCCTGGCTCGCATCCCCAACCGGCGGGGGGTATAATCGCCGGGCACGGGTCTTCATGCAGGAGGGGCCGGCGCACGATGTCCCACGACGAGGGTTTGCCGCGATCAAGGCCGGACGACCAGGGCGGGGAAACCAGGCTCGACCGCCCCATCGGGCCCGTGGGTGCGACGGCCATGGTGGTCGGTGCCGTCATCGGCATGGGGATCTACGCCCTGATCGCCGAGGTCACTTCTCAGGTCGGCACGACCATATGGCTTCCCTTTGTTCTGGCCATGATCGTGATGATGTTCGGCATCCTGCCCACGATTCAGATCGCGGGCGCCGCATACGTCTACACGAGCCGTCTTCTGCATCCGGCCGTCGGAACGATCGTCTCCTGGCTCTGTGTCTTCAGTGTCGCCTGCAGCTCCACCTATGTGTCGATCGGGATGGCGGGATACGCAGCGCCGTATCTGCCCTTTGAAATCTCGATCCCCTCCCTGTCCATGCTCCTGCCGGCGATCTTTCTCCTGCTGTACCTGTTCGGTCTCCGTGTGGCCTCCACCCTGCAGATCGTGCTCACGGGCCTTTTGATCCTCGCACTCCTCGTCTACGGCATCATAGGAGCGACGGTGACCCCTCTGCGGGTGACCACCGGTCTTCCCCAGGGAATGGACGGGCTCATCATGGCATCGATCATCTGTTACACGGTCTGGTTCGGTTTCACCATCGTGGCCGAAATCGGGGAGGAGATCCGGGATGCGAAACGCAACATCCCCCTCTCCGTGGGCATCGGGGGGTTCGTGATCCTGGTCGTCTACATCCTCGTGGGCACCGTCTTCGCCAACTCCGTGCCCTACGACCCGGAGAAGATCAGGGCCATGACGGCTCCGCTCAAAGAGACCGGGGAGGTCTTTCTTCCCCCGGCCGTAGTGGGATTCATCAGCTTCGGGGCCGTGGCGGCCGCGCTGACGAGCTTCAACGCCACGGCCATTGCCATGCCGCGGGAGTTCTTCTCACAGGCCAGGGACGGCATCGTATCCGAGGCGCTTGTCAGGGTGTCGAACAGGACGAAGTCTCCGGTAAACGCCGTTGTCGCGTACTTCGCGATCGTCTTCATCCTGCTGGCCCTGGCTCACATCTTCCGCCTGGAGATCGGAACCTTCGCGGTCGTGTCCGCGCAGGGCGTCCTGGTCATGACGGTCCTGATGTCCGTCGCGGCACTCAGGCTGTCGAAGAAGCTCCCGGAGCACTATGAACAGGCCTACTTCAAGATCCCTCAACCCCTTTTGTGGGTGATCGTGACCCTGGCCGTCGTCTCCAGCCTCGGCTTCCTCGTCCTCACGACGATGGAGCGACCGGCCACCCTGCTGGTCTTCCTCGCCCTCCTGCCGGCCGCTTCGGCGTGGCACCTGTTCCGGGTGCGGCACCTGAAGCGGAGCGGTGTCGACTGGGAAGCGCGGATGCGCCGTATCCCCGGGTACGACGAGGAGACGGGCATTTAGGGGACGTTGTTGAATAGATTAACTTCCGCTCGGAAGTTAATCTATTCAACAACGTCCCCTGTTTTGGGGTCAGGGGGCTGTGGCTGCGGCCTTCAGGAGGTCCAGAAGGTCGAAGACGCGGGCGATGTACTGCTCCTTCAGGTTCAACCGCGTCTCGCCGGAACCTGTCAGGGCCTGCTCCATCCCGTCCACGAGTTTCCTCAGTCGCCTCTGATGGAGGCCCAGCTTCGCCTGCAGCGGGTCCGTGACGATCCCGGCAAAGGAGGTTGCGATCGCCAGGCTCGCTATGGCGGCGCCCACCGATGCCACGAGAAGGCCGGTGGACGCGGAAGCCGGAAAGAGACCGTAGTACCAGGTCCCCAGGGTCGAGCCGAGCCAGAAGTGGGAAACGGCCACGTGCTGCGCAATCACGTTGGCGGCCAGCGTTCCGCCGGCCAGCCCGCCGGGCGCAGCCTGTTTGAACACAACATAGCTCGAGGCGAGCGACAGGACGGCCCCGGCAAGCTCCGCCGTGGACGTCCTGCTCGAGGCGTACTCCTTCAGCTGTCCTTCCAGCACGGAGCGGAACTGTGGATCCGTGGATCGTTCGCTGATCCGAGAGAGGTATCGATCGATCCACCCCGAAAGCTCGGGCTCTTTCAGGATCTCCTCGAGCAGGGCGTCCCTGTTCGACCTCCTGTCGCCCTGACGGAAAGGGAGTTCGAGGAGGTCGGTGTAGATCAGCCACGTGACCTCTTGTTGCACCCGGGTCTCGAAACCTTCCGGAAGCCGGTCCAGGCAGGAGGAGACTCGCCTCTCCCCCGCTTTGCGCAGGGCTCCGGCGGAGACCTTCGACAGGGTGCGGGGCAGGGACCAGAGGATGTTGGCCGGCCCTTTCCAGAGATCCGCTCCCAGGGCTTTCCGGTTCAATCGAAAGGCGGATTGAAATGAAAAATGCCGTTCCACGAATTCGGGAATTCGGGCCTTCCTCGACGCGATGTACCGGGCGGCGGCGCGCTCGACGGCCGTTTCCACCAGACGCTGTTTCTCATGGCTCATCTGCTCGTTCATGGATTCGCCTTCCTTCTTCCTTCGTCGCTTCCTGTACCACGGATCCCATTCCTATAGATGACCGTCATGGGCGTGGGGAAGTGCGCCGGACTCTGCCCCCTTCCCCGAAGTGCCTGTCGCCGGGTATAATGGTGCAAGGGGAGAAAGGTCAATGCACACGAGCGAGACCAGAAGCCTGCGCCTGTCGGAAAGCGACTTGCATTTCCTGGTCGAGACCGCCTCACCGGAAGCGAGGGACCGGGAAGCCGTCAAGCGGGTGCTCCGGGAGGATCCCGATTTCCGGAAGAAGTTCGTCTCCGACGAGAGAGTCTTCCGCAGGGTCATGGACGAGGAGGAGTGGTTCGTGCGGATCTCGCCGCCCCTGTTCTTCGAGATCCTCCTCCGAAAGGCGGCGGCCGACCTGGAACAGAGGCCTTACACGCTGGAGAAGACGAGCCGCATGACGATCCCCGTCTTCGACACGAAGGAGGTGACCGGCCTGCTCCTGGACGACGCGATCCTGGTCTACCTGGCGGACATGCTCGCCTCCTTCACGAAGATTCAGAGCTACGCCTTCACCTTCCGGGTGAAGCCGGGAAGCTGGCGGAAGATCCGGTTCAGCGATTTCGATCTCCACAGCCTGAAGCACTTCTGCGAAATCGTGGACGACCCTTACCGGTTCGGTCTCTACAAGCGGATCGCCGACATCTGCCTGTTCATCCTGGGAGTCTTTCCGGATTACGCCGAGGCGGACGCCCGCTACCTCGCCTCCCGGCAGCTCCGGCTGCCCATCCGGGGCGTGCCGAGGCTCGGCCCGGAGGAGTACGAGAAGGAAGGCAGGAGCTTCTACCGGCTGGCCTCCGAGCATCCCGCCGCCCGGGACCTGGAAATCGCCGATGTCTTCGAGGCCCTCCACCAGGACTTCAACAAGGCGCGCAAGCCCCTCTCCTTCATCGCCGAGCACTATCTCCGCTACCGGAGGCAGCCGGTCTTCATGTAGCCGGGCGGGCCGGGCTCTCACTCGATGCTCGGACGGTTCGTCACCGCGCTCTCGATGGTCCTGCTAGAGATCGATCTGGGCCTTCGGCCCCGAATCCGCCTTCTGCAGCCGCTCCTCGCCGGCGCGGCGCATGTTTCGCTTTCCAACGCCTTGGTCGCGAATCACAATGGAGATCTCCTTGACGCGCGGGTTGATCGTCATCTCCGCGTGGACCCCCAGCATGGCGTGCACGCGTTTCCGGAACCCCTGGAGCTGCCCGGGACATTTCTCGATCACGTCACGCTCTCCGCGCTTCTGCCAGACGGGCCAGTTCATCGGATTACGGCGCCCGAAGTCCCACGAGGGAAAGTCCTCCCTCTCCTGCATCTCCGCCATGCACGCCTTTTCCACGTCGTAGCTCGGACGCTCGGGGTAATAGCGAAGCGTCATGCCGTACGCCTCCGAGGGCTTCCCGTATTTCCGGATCAGGCTTTGTTTCACCGCTTCCGGGTCGAACTTGATCTCCGGCCCGAAGCTCTGCGTGTAGACGATGACGCTGACGCGGGGACCTTCCTTGCCCGGTAGGACGAGATCGCTGGAAGTGACGCGCAGCTGCTTCCGGGATTGGCCGTCGTTGAGGCTGAAGCGGCCGTACTGCCCCTGGTATCCCTGCGCATGCAGGATCTCGTCGACCTTCTCGAAGGGCATGCCGTAGCGTATGCCCTGTACGTCCGTCGTCTTCAGCGGAACCATCACCTCGGTGGGCAGGTTCACCTGGCTGTATTGCCTGTCCGGGGTGGGCGCGGCGGGCGGCGTCGAAGCGGTTGCCTGCTGGGCCGTCTGAGCCGCCGCAGGTTCGCTCGAGGGCGCGGGCGCGGGCACCCGCGCCGAGGCCAGAATCGTCTCGAAGCGATCCTTGTTGTAGCCGCCGTCGGCGTGTAGCCTGCCGTCCTGCTCCCAGAAGAAGGTGGGCGAGATCAGGCTCTTGGAGGGCCAGCCGTTCTCGATCAGGGTCGGCAGAATGACGTCGTTGATCGGGCCCATCACGCTGTTGAATGCGGCGATCGATTCATCGTTGCGATCGTACTTGGGCGCCCTGAGTCGCCCCTTCATGATGTCCCCGTAATCCTTGTTGCTTCTCTTCATTGCCTGCCACGCGGTTTCGTTGGCGGTCTTCTCGCTGACGGCATAGAACACGTGGCGTGCCTCCACCCCCGGGGGCCTTCCTCTGAAATCGCGGAAGAGCTGCTTCGAGTGCGGGCACTGGGAAAACTGAAAGATGTACAGGGGCGGTCCATCGCCCCGGGAGACGTAGGGCAGGGCTTCGAGGGCGTCTGTGAGCTCATCGGCCCCCTGCTCGATCTGGATCGAGGCGGACGCGGCGGCATTTACAGCTGTTGTACCGGCCGCAAGGATGAGGACCGGAAGAAGGGAAACGGTTCGGATTCTGATGGCAGACATGGCGATTCCTCCCCGTGCGATGTGAAAGAATTGCTCCGTGGACGAATGCCTTTGGATGTCGCGGTCCGGGTGGTTGATTCCGGTGCGGGAGGACCGGCGGGACGCCCTGGCCTGTGACCGGATCTGTCGAACCGGCACGGCAGCATGAAGAAAGACGAAGAGATGGGGTGTCATTCCGGAACGAAATGCGGTATGAAACGCAGGGAGCGGGAGGAGACAATGGTGCCCGGAAAGAGCGCGATGCTCTCGAAGTCCAGGTTCCTGGCCGGGCTGCAGTGCCCGCTGCGGCTCTGGCACCAGTGCTACAACCGGGACCTGGCCACGCCGGTGTCCCCGGCCCGGCAGGCCGTCTTCGACATGGGAAACGAGGTGGGCAGGCTGGCCACGGAGCTCTACCCGGGGGGCGTCCGGATCACCGAGGACCACCTGCACCACCGTGAGGCGGTGGCATCGACAAGGGCGGCCATGGAGGATCCGGGCGTGCCGGCCCTCTACGAGGCGGCGTTTGTTCACGACTCGGTCAGGATCCGCGTGGACGTTCTGGAGCGACGGAAGGACGGCAGGTGGAACCTTGTGGAGGTGAAGGCCTCCACGTCGGCAAAGGACATCCACCTCCCGGACCTGGCGGTTCAGTACCGTGTGCTCAAGGGCGAGGGCCTGGATGTGGCCCGGGCCGGGATCCTCCATCTCAACAACGAGTATGTGTACGACGGTCACGAACTCGATCTCGGGCAGCTCTTCGCCTTCGCGGACCGGACCCGCGAGGCGATCGATCATCAGGCAGAGGTCCAGTCGAACCTGCGCAGGTTCAAGGAGGTCCTTACGGGCGACGCACCGCCGGAGATCGAGCCGGGGCGGCACTGCTCGTCCCCCCATCGGTGCGAGTTCTGGGAGCACTGCACCCGGGAGAAGCCGGAGTCCTGGGTCCTGTACCTCTCCGGGATATCCCGGAAGAAGCTGAACGAGCTCGCATCCCTCGGCGTCGAGGACATCCGCGACCTGCCGGAGGACTTCCCGCTGACGGCCCTGCAGGCCCGCATCCGGGCGTGCGTGGTCGAGGGAAAGGAATATGCGGCACCCGAGCTGCCGGCCAAGATGAGGAACGTTGCGTATCCGGTCCACTTCCTCGACTTCGAGACGACCGCGCCGGCCGTCCCCTGCTACGCGGGAACCCGCCCCTTCCAGACGATCCCCTTCCAGTGGTCGGACCACCTTCTTCACGAAAACGGCCGGCTGGAGCACCGTGAATTCCTGCATGCCGAGGACACGGACCCGAGGGACGCGTTCTGCCGCACCCTTCTCCAGGACCTGGCAGACGAAGGGTCCATCGTCATCTACACGAACTACGAAGTGGGCGTCGTGACCGGCCTGGCGGTTGAATTCCCGCAGCATGCGGAAGGCCTGCTGGCTGCCGTGGACCGGGTCCGGGACCTGCACGCGGCGATCCGGTCGCACTTCTACCACCCGGACTTCCGGGGCTCCTTCTCGCTCAAGAAGGTGCTTCCGGCCCTGGTCCCGTCCATGGCGTATGAGGGCCTGGCCATCCAGGAGGGCGGCCAGGCCTCCCTGGAATACAGGCGCATGCTCGATCCGGCCACGCCGGCCGATGACAAGGAGCGGATCCGGAAGGAACTGCTCACCTACTGCGGCCACGACACCCTCGCCATGGTCCGGATCCGGGGGGAGCTGCTGAAGCGGTTCTGACCCGGGCACGGCAGGCTGGACCCGGGCAGCCGGCCTGCTGCGACAGGTCCTGGACCTAAGGGCAGAGCCAGCCGTAGTGGCCCCTCACGAGCAATGTGCACGCCATCGGGTCCTCACATCCCGCCGAATCAAAAGTATTGCTTGACATCCTGTCCATAAGCGTCTAAAAAGACTACAAATCTAATCGAGAAGGGGGGTTCGTCCCAGACGCAGCCGAAAGGACCGGCTGACGACGAAGAAAGGTGGATGGCCTGGTGTTTTCATCGGTTCGACTGGAGGCAGGTTCATGCAGGTGCTGCTGTGTGCAGGAATGCGCTCGTTCGTTCTCTTGTCGCTTGTCTCTTCGGTTTCCGTTCTTTTCCTCAATGACACCCACGCAGGGGTGGAGGACCCCTTTCTACCGAACCCCGTTACGCGGGTAGAGGGCAAGGCCCATGGCGGTCCGGCCGGACGTAATCGGCCGCCCCGACTCGACCCGGTCGGCAGCCGGATCGGCAGTGAAGGGGAACGGCTGGAGTTCACGATCTGCGCCACCGATCCGGACCCCGACGACACCCTCACCTTTTCCGCCCGCAACCTTCCCGAGGGGGCCTTCTTCGATCCGTCCGAAGCGACCTTTTCCTGGACACCCGGCTCCGGCCAGGCCGGTACGTATGAAGACGTGGTCTTCTCGGTCAGGGACGACGGCGAACCGAGCAGGTCCACCGCAGAGAGGGTGACCCTCACGATCGGGACATCCCTGAACACGTACGTGCTCCATCCCCTGGTCAACGTTTACAGCCATCTCCCCGATACCGGCCCCACGGTGGTTCGTGATCCACACGCCGAGGTGACCGTGGTGAACACCTTCTATCGGTCCGTTCCCTATCTGAAGTTCGATCTCTCCCCCATTCCCGACGCAGAGCGGGTACGGTCGGCCCTGTTGAGCCTTTACGAGATAGGAGACTGGTACGGCCTTCCGGATCCGATCGAGCTCTTCTATGCGTCGAACGACGAGTGGAACGAGACCACCCTGTACGAGGATCTGCCCCGGAAGACCGGAGGCAGGATCTGCCGGTCCTCCTATCCCGCGGGCTGGTCGGACTGGCAGGAATGGGATCTCTCCGGTCATGATTTCTCCTGGGACCTGCGGGACGATTTCCTCACATTGATCCTGGAGAGCAATGTGCACGGCTCATGGAGGGGCACGCGATTCCACGGCCGCACGCGAACGGGCGATCCGGCGCGATGGCCCCGGCTGGTGATCACCACCGTCGAAGGCCTTCCGGGCAATCGACCGCCTCGTCTCGACCGGATCGGCAACCGCACCGGCAGAGAAGGCGAGCTGCTTCGCTTCAAGGTTTCCGCCGCCGATCCGGACCCGGACGACACGCTCACCTTCACGGCAGGGAATCTTCCGGAGGGTGCGACCTTTCATGGTCCTACCGCCACGTTCTCCTGGGTGCCCGGCTACGACCAGGCGGGTAACTACGAGAACATCGAGTTCGCCGTGAGGGACGGAGGCAGCCCCATCGAGGTGGATGCGGAACTCGTCACGATCACCATCGGCGATGTGAACCGGCCGCCGGTCTTCGCGCCCGTCGGGCCCCGGGAAGTGCTGGAGCAGGAGTCCGTCTCTTTCCGCGTAGAAGCGAAGGATCCGGACGGGGATGAGGCGACCTTGAGCTACGGTCTGGACCCGGACACGGTGTCCTGTGCGCAGGGCCAGCGCGGAGGGCGATGCGTCGCCTATGTGCGCGAACACTTCGGCGGCAGCCACGACTCCATGCCCCCCCTCTGCGGCATCAACCCCGACTGCAGCGCCTACAACGCGTGGGGCCACTGGGATTTCGGATTCGGCAGCGGCCGGACGCCGGCTGCGAACTCGATTCTCGTGCTGGACAGAGGCGTCCTGCCGGACGGTCACGTTGCGATCGTCCTTCGTGCCCGGGACAATCGGGACGGGACCTTCAGCCTCCTGGTCCACGAGTCGAACTGGGACAGGGACCGGAGGATGGACTGCAACGTGCACTACACATACCATGCCCGGTCTTCTCAAGTAACCCGGGGGAAGAGCAGGACGCGGTACCCCGCACTCGGCTTCATTTACGGGCAGCTTTCAGAGAACGTGACCTTCGACGGCCTGTCCGGCCTCTTTCATTTCTCTCCGGACCACACGCAGGCGGGCAACTACACCGTCTCGTTCTACGCCACCGACGACGGAGAGCCGAGCGAGACGGCGCGGCTCGAGGTCGGCATCACGGTGGGCGATGTGCCCACGCTCGCGGAACGGGTGGATGCCCTCGTGGACGCCGTGGAGGCGCTCGGCCTGGCCCGGGCGGCGGAGAACGATCTTCTCGTCGACCTGAAGACGGTGAGGGCGTTCATTGAAGACGGAAGGATCGGAGCCGCCATCCAGCGACTGGATTCGTTTGTGGGCCGGCTGGAAGGTGACGCGACGGACGACGGCCTGGGCAAGGCGGTGGGGAGCGACCTTGTTGCTCGAGCCGGGGACCTGATCGCTGCGCTGGGGCGGTAGACAGCCTGAGCCGGGGGCTGCCGCGGTCGCCGACACTCCCTCGCAATGTCCGAATGAAGGTGCCCTCCTGCATCCCCCTGTCCATCGCATCGATCCCGACGCTGAGGGTCCGTTCAGCCTCTTTCTCCTTTTGTCGATATCCTAGCCGGCAGATTGCAGGAAACTTCTTCACGAGAGCGGCGGAAGTGCGGAAAATTCGGGCCCGACGAAGGAAGAAACCGGACGACGAGTTACTTCGACGCCGGAACCCGCATCGCAAGGTAGAGGAAGACGATCTGTCGAAGATTCTGACCACAGGATACAGGAGGCTCCGAGATGAATATGGACAAAGCGTTGTTTCCAGTTTTCTTCCTTGCAGCGGTGACTTGCAGCGGCCTCGCCTTCGCAGAGGGGGAAATGCTCTTCGAGGAAATGGACCCGAACGTGTCCTACTCGGCCTGGCGCCGCGTGGAAACCGAGGAGACGAGCATGAAGATGCGGGAGTATCACGCTCCCGGGAAGATGCGGTTCGACATGAAAGCGCAGGGACGGGACGTGATCATGATCCTGCGCAGCGACACGGGCGAGAGCTGGATGCTCATGCCCCAGATGAAGTCGTACATGCAGACCTCGGCAGCCCAGGTGGCACGCAGCGCTGGCAGCGGTCTCGAGGTGATCGAGCGGACGGAGATCGGGAAGGAAGAGGTGAACGGCTACCGCACCACCAAGTACAAGGCGATCTTCCGTGACCCGGAGGGCCAGAAGGGCGGGGGTTACTTCTGGTTGACCGAGGAGCACGGAATCCCCATCAAGACCGACATGATCCGGAAGACGGGCAAGGGGAAGAAGCGCATCTACATGGAGCTGACCGACCTGAAAGTGGAATCCCAGCCGGAATCCCTCTTCGAGGTGCCCGACTCCTATCAGGCCATGCCGGGGGCGATGGGCATGGCCGGAATGAGCGGCATGAGCGGTGCCCCCCAGGGAACCGGCGAGGAGAACCAGGACGATCTGACCGGAGAAATCATGGAGGACGCGTCGGAACAGACGAAGGACAGCATCAAACACGGCGTGAGGGACAGCATCAGGAAGGGCATCGGTTCGCTCTTCTAGAAGCCGGAAAGGAGGCGCCTTGACATGACGGCACGTGGCGGCAGGCGGCTGGTGATTGCCTTGTGGACCCTCGCCGGATTGTGGACCGCGTCCGGCGGGGTCGGCAGTGCGGACAGCAAAAACCATCGCAGCGTCGAGACCGTCACCCGGATCCACATCCGCGAGCATATCGACCAAGGCAGGCAGGCCGAACGCGAGGGGAACGACCCCCTGGCCGCCGGGCACTACGAGAGGGCCCTGCAGAACTTCATGCATCCCGACCAGGGCGTGCTCGTCATGGGACGCCGCGGCAGGCCCGCGGACTACGACGAAGCCGCCCGTCTCCTGGCCCGGGTGGGAAAGCGCCTGGCGGAGCACGCCCTGGAGAAGGACCGGATTCTGCTGATCAAAGAAGAAGACCGCATCGGGAACGTTCACCGGCGACACGAAGAGGGGACCCCCCGCGACATCTCCTGGCGCCCGGACGGGTGTGCCCTCCTCTACCATCTCCACGCCAACCGGTATCAAGACTACCACGATCTGGCCCTGTCCTATGGGCGGAGCCTCCACGAAGGACCGATCAAGGACTCCGTGCGCTACTGGAGCCGTGCGAAGCGCTTCCGGGCGCTGTTCAAACAGACCCGCGGCGCGCTGAAACAGCTCGAAGTTCTCCGCGGCTGGCCGGAGGAGAAGACCTACGTCACGCCCCAGGAACAGGCCGGTCTCGATCTGCTTCCCCGGACCCAGCGCGCACTGGGGGAGGAACTGGCCGGACAGATCGGGAACTGGCTCGCCCGCGAAGAGGACGCGTTCCAGGCATACGAGGCCGCTGGCGGAGCGACCCGGGGTGCGATCCCCACGAGCCGGATGGAACTCAGCGCGCACATCGAGGGGGGCGGAGCCCGGAAGGACAGCGTGGAGTCGCTCGAGAACGCCGAGGAACTCCTCGGCGTTCTGCGTTTCTACCACGACGAGGCAGGCTACTCCGAGGAACAGGTCGAGGCGTTTCGACAACGGATCCTTGCTCGAGCCTTGGCGCGGGGCGACACCCTGATGGATCTCGGGCAGGCGCAGGATGCGAAAGACTATTACCGACTCGCCGGAGCGAAGGAAAAATACAGGGAGGCGAAAGAGTTCGCCCGTGAAAAACGCCGCGCCCTCCGCGACTCCATGAGGGAATCGGTGGAGGCCCTGAAGGATTTCCAGCCCGAGGAAGAAGTGCCGGACAACGAAAAGACGGAAGAGGAAGCCCGTGCGTTCCAGGAGGAGGCCGACCGGATGGCCGACGAACTGGGGCTGTAACGAAACAGGGGAACAACCTTCCGTTCCCTCCGGTCCGGACACGATTCCGAGAGAAGGTGATTTCGAAGAGATCAGACCTCCCCTTTGGGGGATACGGACCCATATGTGTTATATTGAAACCATGGGGGTTTTCGGGCCGTCCCCGACCCTGTCCCTTGAAGAACAGGAGGCCTCGCCATGAGTCAGAAGCAGCAGCCTGCACGGAGGATCTACCTGCACGAGTACAAGGCGATCAGCCGTGCCATCTCGACCTACGAAGATTTCAATCTCCTCATGAGCCATTTCGTGGAGGGCGTCTGCACATCCTTCCATGTGAAGGGGTGCAGCATCATGCTCTACGACGACCGGGAGAACCAGCTCTTCCGCGTGGCCAGCTACGGCCTCAGCAGAGAGTATCTGGGCAAGGGGCCCATCGTCGTCGAGGACATGCATTCGAGCTTCTTCACGGGCCGGCCGGTCTTCATTCAGGACTTCAAGACCGACCCGAGGGCGCAGTATCCCGAGCACGCTGTGCAGGAAGGCCTGGTCTGCATGCTGTCCGTGCCCATCAAGATCCGCAGGGAGACGATCGGCGTGGTGCGGATCTACAACAACGAGCCGTGGACCCTCCACGAGGAGGACATCGACTCCTTCTGCTCTCTGGCCGAGCATCTGGGGCTTCTGATCGAGAACAACGGGCTCAAGAACTTCCTGGACCGGGTCAAGATCGCCATGGCAAGCCTTCCGCGCAGAATGCTCCAGGAGCTCGACACGTGAGCGCCCGCCTGTTCACCGACACCTCGAACTTCCTCTCCATCGATCGGGGCGACGAGATCCTGATCAACGGGAAACGGTATCGGGTGACAGGCCACGAACGGGAGAGCCGATTCGGCATGAGCGATCCGAAGTTCTGGGTGAAGAAGGCGGTCGATCCGGATACGGGTGAAAGGAAGATCATCAAACTCGCCTTCTTCGAGTCCTTTGAAACATCCCTGGCCGGGATCAGGATCCATTGCTTCCGGGACCCGGAAAAGGAGGCGAGGGTTCTGAAGACGGTCCGGAATCACGTGCACTTCATGCAGGGAGAATCCCACCTGGACCCGAAGGGCAACAACATCCGATTGCTCGATGTGGTGCAGGGACCCAATTTCTACGTCCACATCGCTTCCCTGGACATGGATCACGAGTCCTACTTCAACGATGTGCTGCCCACGATCCTGGGGAAGCTGGTGAGGCTCTTCCAGGCGATGCGCTTCCTCCATGTCCACGGGTTCCGGCACGGCGACATACGGAACGACCATGTCATCATCGAGGACGAAACCGGCAATTTCGTGTGGATCGATTTCGACTACGACTACGAAACCCCGGAGAACCCTTTCGGCATGGACATCTTCGGGATGGGAAACATCCTGCTCTACGCCGTGGGCAAGGGGTACCACGACATGCACGGCATCTCCACCGAACCGGGGGTCTACAGGGACCTGAAGGACCGGGTCGCCCCGGACGATTTCTCCATCCTGAACCGGTGGCGGCTCACGAACCTGCGCAAGCTCTATCCCTACGTTCCAACCATTCTCAACGACATCCTTCTGCACTTCTCGAGGGGTGCGAACATCTTCTACGAGACGACGGAAGAGATCATCGAGGATTTGAATCGCTGCCTGCACCTGGGCTTCCGAACATGAAGGAGGGAGGACCCGTGGACAATTCGATGCTCGTGGCCCTGAACGATTCCATCAGCTCTCAGGCGGTGATCGATTTCCTGGCCGACCTGCCTCTCCGCCGCGACGAGATGAACGTCACCCTGGTTCACATATACCGAAAACCCGCGGCGGTGGAAGACTTGATGGGCCAGAGATTCACGAGCGAGCAGCCCTCCCGGTTCATGAAGGTGCTCGAAGACGCCCGGGAGAAGCTCGTCGCCAGGGGCTACCGGGCCGAGAAGGTGACCATCGATCTCGTGGAGGACCCCTATCCCACCGTGACGGACGGAATCATCGAACAGTTCAGGAAGCACGACTACGACATGGTGGTGATCGGCCGGAAGAACATGTCCAAGGCCGAGGAATTCGTCCTGGGCGACATCAGCGTAAAGCTGGTTCGGGCCCTGGGCGCTGCCGCGGTTCTCGTCGTCAAGACGCCGTAAACGCCCGGCGGCAAATAGCTGAGACCCCTCCGGCTCAAAACGTAGACGAAATTTGGTATAACATTTTTCTTTCTCATAGAAGAGCTTGACTTCGGTTCTGCCCCTTTGCTATTGTCTGCCCTGCCGATGACCTGGCGGCACCCTGTATACCCCAACCCATTGAACGGCAGACGACTGCCGAAGGAGGTGCACCGATGAAAAGATTACTCTGTCTCGTGGTGGTTCTCGCGGTAGCGGCAACGTGCCTGCCCGCCCTTGCGCAGGAAAACGATCAGTCGATCTTCGTGGTTCGCTCCAGGGACGTGGGGGATGCCCCGCAAGATCTCATCGATCTGTGCAATGCCAAGGCGCTGGAGGTGCCCATCCTCGGCCTGATCTATGAAATCACTCCGCTCAATGCCGAGTTCTGGGCTCTCGGCACCCGCAAGAAGGACGGGCTGGTGCAAAACGAGTTCATTCGTCAGGTGGGCGCTGCCGCGGCCTGCTCCTACATTGTCATCACAGGAGAAGGCCCTCGTGTGGCCCTTTATGGAGACAGCGAAGTCTCAGGGCTCTCCTTTGAGGGCTGGGGCGAGTGCGAGCTTCCCATCGTAGGGCTGCCGACACCGGACTCCCAGGTAGGGACCTGCAACATGGTTCTCGAGGCGGACCCGGAGCAGGGTATCGCCGGAGGGATCGCAACCAGCAATTCCGTGTTCGGTGGAGCCACCGGATCCTTCTGGACCATTCGGATCATCTGGGAATAGAAGTACGTTTACTCCGGGGTGTTGACAAAGGGGACGTAGGGCCGGCAGGGCTGCCCCCGAAGTGCGCTGCAAGGGGGCCGCTCTGTCGGGACATCCACGCCATCGACTACGGGCAGCGCAACACTCGACGGTCGTTCGCTCGAGTGGCCCACCGAGTGCCGGACCTGGTCGTCCAGGTCGGCCAGGATGAACTTCCACTCGGCCCGGCTCGCCCCGGGCGTGTCCACGGAAATGCGAATCCTGGACCCGGCGTGAAAGACGTGGGCAAAGGGCATCAGCAGGATGCGCACCCGGGTCCACTCGCCGGGGGTGAGGTCTTCGGCATCCGCCTCCAGGTGCGTGTGCACGGGAAGCAGCTCGGTCGAAACCTCGGAGAGGTGCCTGTGGCTCGCCCGGAGCCAGCCGCTCTGCACGTAGCTCTCCAATCCGTCGGACCGAACGTCGGTAAGATTCACCTCGAGGTCCGCTTCGCTTGCGGTCGAACGGATCCAGAGGTCCACCCTGCCGGTGCCGATCATCACCGTGTCCTCGCCGAGAGGGTCCCCGATAAACGCGACGGCACGATCTTCTGCAAGAGGGGCGTACTCGTAGTTCGGCTGCGCCTCCCAGATCGAGCCGTCCGTCACGGTCGTGATCCCGCCTTCTTCCGGGTCGTGCCGGAAAGAGGATGCGGAGCCGATCTCTGCGGGAGGGCTTTCCGCGAGCGTGCCGTCGGCATGGAAGTAGAGGCGCACTACGGACGTGCCCTCCACCGGCCATGTGTCGAAGTGCCGCTCGAATGCACCCATGGGCGCACCCGCGGCCACCCCTTCGGCGGCTCCGTTCTCGAAGATGATACGCAAGGGCGGTTCGGCCTCGTAGTCGGCGATCGCCCTGTCCAGGCGGGTGTATCCGGCGAACCGGGTCTGATGAAGAGGCAGTTGGACGCCCAGTTGCTCTTCGGTGAGGATCGGCGCCAGCAGGAGCAGCAGGGGATCGATGCGCGGAATCCTTCTGCCCACGTACAGATCGAGAAAGGTGACCCACTCGGTTAGGACCTGCGGGGCGTAGCCGTCCGGGTGCACGCCGTTGAACAGGGTGAAGCGCTTCACGCCGTCACCCGTGAACTTGTCGAGCATGGTCCCGAAGTGGGGGCCTGTCTGCTCGTCCTGCCAGGCGCCGGACAGAAACACGGGAATATCGATCGTGTCCACAAAAGTGGCGGGCGCCAGCGGGTCCGCGATCACCGGATCGTAGTACTCGTTCTCGAAGGCCTTGGCGATCAGATCCACCTTTTGCGAATGCAGGAGCTGGTTCTCCTCGCAGACCGTGTCGCCTCCATCGACCAGACCCTGCTCCCATCCTTTGCCGTAAGGGTCCGCACCGTCGAGCACGTTCTGGGCCCAGGCAAGCCCGAAGCCGTCGTTGAAAATACCCCCCGGTGCAAGGACGGAGCGCAGAGCGTCCGCAATGACGGACAGGGGCGTGATCGCGGCCAGGCTGGGCGGGTGGGTCGCGGCGACGAAGAGCTGGCTGATGCCCGGGTAGGAGAGGCCGGCCATGCCCACCTTGCCGTGGGCCACCCAGGACTGGGCGGCCACGGTCTCGATGACGTCGTAGCCGTCCGTAAGCTGGGCGGGTTCGAAGAAGTCGTAGGCGCCTCCCGAGCAGCCGGTGCCGCGCATGTTCACGCCCACGGTGGCGTAGCCGATCAGGGCGCCGATCAGCCCGGAAGGGTGGTTCGGCACGTCACACAGCAGGGGCAGGAAGATGCACAGCACCTCCATGTCGATTCCTTCTCCCAGATCGAGGGGCATGCCCGGCTGGGACGGGTCGTACCCCGAGTAGTTCACAAGCGTCGGGTACGGGCCCTGCTCGGGAGGGCCGGGCAGGACGACGTACGCGGACAGAAGGGTTCCATCCCGGGTCTCGATGTAGTTGAAGCCGGGCTCGAGCACCTGTGCATCGTAGAAGTATTGCGGGGGCACGCTGCCGTCGAACGGCAGGGGACGATGGGGGCCGCTCTTTTCCGGCTCCTCCGCGTCCATGGTTTCGATGTAATAGTGGTTGTCGGGGGAGACCAGACGAAAGATGAGGCTGCCGAGATCGTCGACCTTGCCCTCGTCGACATAGTCTCCCCCGGCGGTGTAGAGCCCCAGGGTGATCCCGGGGACGGCGTAGGTAATGTGAAGCTGCTCGATGCTCTCCCGGACCGAGAAGCTCGCGGTGAACACCTCGAGGTGGCCGCCGCCGAAGGGGTCCTCTTCCCCGCATGCGTTGAGTGTCATAACGATCAAGACAAACAGTGGCGCAAACAAGGGTCCGCATCGAGTCGGCCTGTCCATTCGTACCTTCCTCCAGGATTCGCTTCTCCCCTTATACCATATTTGCCCCTCTTTTCGATGGGAGCAGGACGCACCGCTCATGGAGCATGTGTTCTTGTATACATTGTAGCCTTCCTCCGCGCTGCAGCAGATTTTGAAGCGAAGATCGTTGTAATAGGTGCGCTCGTTGTCGAAGCCGGCCCGACCGGCCGAAGGCTCGATCATGAGAAACGAGGTCGTTCTGTTCGATACAACGGGGGAAAGGTTACGGAGCGGAAGGGTTTCGTCGGAGCCCGTGGTAGATGTGGACCATCCAGACGATGGCCAGGAGCGGGACGAAGAGGTTCAGGAGCGGCACCAGGGTCATCAGGGTGATCACGAGGCCGCCCGCGTAGACCGTCTTCTTGTGCTGTTCGCCGAGGGCCTTCGCCCCGGGCTTGCCCATGTGGTAGCCCGCGGCACTCTCGAAGAACTCCCGCCCGAGCAGGTAGCTGTTGAGCGCGATGGAGACAAGGAAACCGACCCCGAGGAAGTAGAGAGGCAGAACCAGGATGTTCAGGGAGAGCGCCCAGAGGGTGAACCCGACGTCGTGCCGAAGATCGGGCCAGAATCGAGGCTCACGGCTCCGCACCTGGTCCGGGTAGTAGGCACGCTCGACGCGGTCGATCGTCTTCTCCTGGAACATCCCGGCGATCAGCACCACGAGGGCGGGCAGCATGAACCACCCCGCAACGCCGGTGACCACGCCGGCGATCCAGTTGACGAGCGAATCGAGCCAGCCCGTCTGCAGGTCCACAAGGTGAGCGGTGATCGAAGTGACGGCGGCGACCAGCACGACCACGACCGCCAGGGCCAACCCGGCGCAGGCAAGCATCAGGCCGACGAGCCCGGCCCGGGTAACGGAATCGATGGTCTTCGAGAAAGGAAACACGGCAGGACCTCCGAGCGTGCATTGCAGGGGACAGGCAAAAGGACATCCCTAGACAACCTACATTCAAGCGTTGCCGCAGGCAAGGCGCACACGCTTCCTCTCGACAAGGCAAGACACGTCCTCGCGAGCGCGGCCGTTTGGTGACGTTTTTCGGCACCTGCGGAGGCCTTCTCACGTTATCGTAACCTCCCGCGCCCGGGGCACGAAACTTGTGTCCTTGTAACTATTTGATTTCAAATAAAAAAATCCTGAACTTCCGACGACCCCTCTGGCACGAGTTATGCTATCCGATACAACACCATGAGCCACAGAGCCGAAATCATCAGCAGGATCGCCTCGGTTCCTCCCCTGCCGAGTGCATCGAGCGAGGTTGTCCGGCTGGTGCGGGATCCCGGATCCCCCAGCATGCAGGTCACGACGGCGATCGAGTACGACCCGGCCCTGACGGCGAACGTGCTCCGCCTCGCGAACTCCTCCGACTTCGGTGCCCCCCAGTCGGTCGGCACGGTCAAGGAGGCCTTCTCCAGAATGGTGCCGGAGAAGGGGTTCCAGTCGATCCTGAAGGCGGCGGTCGGCAAGATCGCCGAAGGGCCGATGAACGGCTACGATGTGTCCGGAGAGGATCTCTGGGACCACCTCATCGGCAGCGCCATCGCCTCGACGCGGCTCTCCCAGGTCCTGCGGGTGACGCCGCCCGAGCACCTGTTCACCGCCGCGCTGACGCACGATATCGGCAAGGTGGTGCTCGGAACGTTTCCGGAGGTGAATGCAAAGGCGATCGCCTCTTTTGCGGTGGACCGGAGAATCACCTTCGAGCAGGCCGAACAGCAGACACTTGGAATCGATCACGCCGAGGCGGGGGCCTTCCTGGTGGAGCACTGGTGCCTGCCTTCGAGCATCGTGGACGCGGTCCGCCTGCACCATCAGCCGGAACGGGCCGTGCAGGAACCCCTCATCGTGAACCTGGTGCATGTCGCCGATGCGGTCTGTCTGATGGCCGGGGTCGGCGCGAGCGTCGACGCCCTGGCGTACCGCCCCTCGAGCCAGGCGATGCAGAGGCTGGGCCTCCAGCTGGGCCTTCTCGATCAGATCGTCTATGAAGTGCTCAACGAGCTGCTCAAGGTCCGCACCCTGTTCAAGTTCCACCAGGGTCACCCACAGTGAGCGGAGTCAGTCGAGCCCGTGGCTGGAGAAGATCCTGGTGAACATCTCCACCATTCCACGCACCAGTGTGTAGATCGACTCGGCTCCGAGATTGACTTCGGCCGAGCGGTCGAAGAACAGGGTCAGCTTGGACTCGAATTCCTCGTCGGCGCACCAGTAGGCGATCATCAGGGGCATCTTCGGCATGGGGTAGACCACGATGGCATGGTCGGCGGTGGAAAAGGGCTTTCCTTTCTCCTGCCCCACCGGCGAGGGACTGAAGATGCTCAGGGCGTCGAAGAAGAAATCAGGGTCCTCGTCCACGATCTTCTTCATGGCCTGCTCGCACCGGTAGTCGAAGAAGCGCGCCCAGTCTCTGGCCTGTTTGAGATCCCCGAAGGGCACCCAGTCCCCTGTCAATTCACGGCCGGCGCTGTGGGTCGCATAGCGCAGCAGAGGCCCGTGCACCCACAGATTGACGTGGCACCCGGAGAACAGGTTGCCCCGCCGGTCGAGCTCGAAGACCTTGCCGAGACAGGTGACCTGCAGACGGTCGCCCGTCACGGTTGCGCCGATGCGCCCGGCCGCCTCCTCGAAGTCGACTTCCCGGAACTGAGCAAGAAGACGCTCGACGGCCTCGGCCCGAGCCTCCTCTTTCTTCTCTTCCTTCTTGACCGCGTCGCCGCCCAGAGCCTGGATCGCCTCCTCGCTCAGGTGAGGGCAATCCCGCAAGCTCTTCTTCCCCTGGACGACCAGGGCTGCAAAGGCCAGGCACGTGGGGCAACCGCACTCCCTGCAGTTGGATTTGTCCAGGGCCTTCAGGATGTCCACCGTGGTTCGCTGTTTCTCGGGCATGGTTCCTCTCCATTCTCGCTGATCAGATCCGGAACGCCGGTGTTTCGTTCCCAGTGGAACACAATCCCGCCGGGAAAACATCGCCCGATCGGGGGATCCCCCTCTTTCTTTAATTGGGGACAGCCACTAATTTCTGTAATCAACAGAAATTAGTGGCTGTCCCCGATTTCGGGGGGGCCGGCCTGCCGAATGCGGTTTTGCCCTACTGCTTCCCGAACCTGTATGATGAATCGGTCCCGGGAGAAGGCTTCCAGAGCCTTCCGGACCCGGCTGAAAGGGAAACCACAGGCGGAAGGAGTCCCATGCGTCGGCCAAAGGCGATCGGCTTCGATCTGTTCAACACCCTGATGACCGTTCACCCCGATGCCATGAAAGAGGCCCATGAACGGCAGCTTCGCATTCTCCACGAAGAGAGGATCGAAGTGGAGGGAGAGGTCTTCGGAAAGGCGTATGTGGAGGCGGCGGTCAAGTTCATCAAGGCGGCCCAGAAGGACGGAAGAGAGACGCACAACTCTTTCTGGGTGGCCGAGGCGCTGGAAACCATGGGGCACGTCCTGTCCCCGGAAGACCCGCGCATCGGCAAGGCGGTGGACGCCTACTTCTCCGCCTTCTACCCGAACAGCCAGCTCATCCCCGGCACCAAGGAAATCCTGGCCGAGCTGGGCAAGCGCTACCCCCTCGGGATGATCACCAATTTCACGGACGGGCCCGCAGCGAGGAACATCATCGAAGTGCTGGGCCTCGAACCCTTCTTCGATTACGTGCTCGTGTCGGGTGAGCTGGGATACAGGAAGCCCCATCCTTATGTGTTCGAGCGGTTCGTGGATGCCATGGGCGTGCCGGCCGATCAGATCCTCTTCATCGGCGACGACCTGGACGCGGACGTGCAGGGGGCGAGGGACGCAGGGCTGCATCCCGTGCTCACCACCTGCGTGGAGGACGCAAGGCTCCCTGCCGCCAAGACGCCCCTCTCTCCGGCGGAACGAGAGTACCCTGCGGACGTGCCGAGGATTTCCAGCTGGTCCGACCTGCTCGACCTGCTCGAGACCTGACCAACCGGAGTTCGGTGGCTGTCCCCGAACGGGCGAGCTGCTCGAGGTCTGACGGGGCTCATTTCCTCTCGGAAAGCCCGTGCTGTTTCAGCCGCCATACGAGGAGATCGATCCGGTCCTGACCGAAGAAGGGCTCTCCGTTGAAGACCATGGTGGGCACCCCCCAGTGACCCGCCTCGTTCAGGGCCTTCTGGTTCTCCTCCGCAATCCGGTCGTACTCCCCCGGCTTCGCCTCGATCGCCTGGTCCAGATCCGCCAGATTCAGTCCGGCCCGGGCCACCGCCTTTTCCAGGTGATCCCCTTCGTGCCAGTTCTGCACCTCGCCGGACCAGATGATCCGGCTCACCTCGTCGGCAAACGCGAGCCCCTTCCCTTCCAGGGCGGCTGCGACCCCGAGCCGCACCAGGCGATAGATGTAGGGCTGGTCCTCGCCGACCTGAAGGGTCTCCGGGTCCTGTACGATCGGGTCCGGCTGGGGCCAGCCCAGGGGGATCTCCAGCATCTGGGAGATGCGAACGATGTCCGTGAGGACGTAGCGGGGCCACAGGGGATTCACGTCCTTGAAGAAGTCCGGCTTTCGGACCGCAAGCGGATAGACGGGCCGGAAGTTGACGGTCACGTCGTAGTTCTTCTCCAGGTCGACGATGCGTCCGGTTGCCAGGTAGGAGTACGGGCTGCGGAACGAGTAGTAGAGATCGAATTCCAGGGCCATGACGCTTCCTCCTCCGATTCGTGGATTCGTTACAGGAGGTGACAGCATACCCGTTCCTCCCCCCTTTGTCATGGGATCGATCGCGGTGTAGACTCTCGTACCATGCCGAAGCAAGTGACCCTCGTCCTTCCCGCCTACAACGAAGCGGAGAACCTTGAAGGGGTTGTGAGGTCTTTCCTGGCCCTTCGGGATCGGACCGACTTCGTCCTGACCCTGCTCATCGTGAACGACGGCAGTTCCGATGCGACCGGCACCATTTGCAGGGAGCTGTGTGACCGGTATCCTTGCGTTCGGGCCGTCCACAACGGCCGCAACGTCGGCTACGGAGGGGCGCTGCTGGCAGGCTTCATGGCCTCGGAGGGCGATTACGTTGCGATGGCGGATGCGGACGGCCAGTTTCAGGCCGGAGACCTCATCCGGCTTCTCGAGCACGTACCGTCGTACGATGTTGTGGTCGGGTACCGGCGGCGAAGGGCCGACCCCGCTGGAAGGCGGCTCCTCGGGAGGGCCTGGACGCTGACGGGCAGATGGGTCTTCAAGATCCCGATCCGCGACCTGAACTGCGGCCTCAAGGTTTTCAAACGTTCCCTGATCGCGGATCTTCCGCTGCGTTGCACGGGACCGGGCATCACCCTGGAAATCATGACCCACATCGTCAGGGCGGGCATTCCCATCAGGGAGGTCCCCTGCACTCACCTGCCGAGAAGGGCGGGAACCCAGAGCGGGGGAACGCTCCGTGTGATGGTCCGGGTCCTGCCCGAAGTGCTCCACGTCTGGCGACTCAAAGACGCGAAAGGGCCCTGAGGGCATGCAAAAGGCGTCCTCCTTCCTCTTGAGGTACCGCCACGGGATCGGCATCCTGCTGCTCTGCGTGGCCCTGCTCGCCCGACTGCCCTGCCTGAATGAGAGCCTCTGGTGCGACGAGGTCTGGTACACCTCCCTCACCCTGGAGGGAGACTCCCTCGGGCGCGTACTCTTCCACGACGTGCACCCTCCCCTCTATCCGGCCCTGATGAAGGGCTGGATAGAGCTCTTCGGCGACCGCGAAGTCCCGGTCCGACTCCCCTCCCTTCTGTTCGGTCTGGCTTCGCTCTGGATTCTGTTCGCCCTCACCCGCGCCTGGTTCGATCGCCCCACGGCCCTGCTCGCCACGGTCCTCATGGCCGTCTCTCCCGTCCACATATGGCATTCGCAGGAAAACAAGAACAACATGCTCCTCATGCTCACGACCCTGCTCGCCGTCTACGGCCTGCAGCGGGCTTGGGCCCGGAACCGCACAAGGGACTGGCTTCTCTTCGCTCTGTCGTCGACTCTCGGGCTGTGGACCAGCCACTTCGCCCTGTGGGTCGTCGCCGCCTGCTTCCTGTGGCTGTGGCTTCAGGCGATCCGACACCCCGGCTATCGACCTACGGCACGTATCGCGGGAAGCACGCTTTTGGTGGGCCTCGCCTGGGCCCCCCTGGTCTGGCTCACCCTGAGAGACACCGGGTCCCTGGTGAAACCGTACCTGCGCCCCTTCACCCCGGCGGAGGCATACAAGCTCCTGCTGACCTACCTCAGCCACGGAAACACCCTCCGCACCCTCTCCCCTTACGCACCTTTGACGAGGACGCTGGATCAGCACGGGGCGTTCTTTCTGATAGACGGCTTCTTCGCGTTGCTGCTCGGCACCGGCCTTTGGCTTGCGGCACGACCCTGGATCGCGCGCCGGAAGGAGACGTGCAGCCCTTCGGGTCCGAACCCCGCCGGAACCGGCCTTCTCTTCTTCTACTTCCTGGTGCCCCCGGTCGCTCTTCTTGTCGCCTCCCTCGTCTATCCGAAGATCTACATCGAGCGCAGCATGATCATTCTTCTCCCTCCGTTTCTGATCCTGATCGCCCACGGTGTGATGCGCCTGCCGCGGCCCAGCCTGCAACGGGCCGCGCTGAGCGCCCTCCTGCTGGCGAACGTCGTGGCCCTTGCAAACCTGTGGGTGGTCAAGCGCGGGGACTGGACCGTCTACAAGCCGAATCCGGACTGGCGGGCCTTTGTCCGTGATCTGCAAGAAGATGGAGACAGGACCGTTGTCATCGCGAGCTGCGAGACCCTCGGGTTGGACTATTATCTGAAGGGCACCGGATCGATCGCCTTCGCCCTGCGGCCCGGAGAGGATGTGGATCCCCGCGTCGTTGCGAACGATGCCCGCCGGCTCTTCAGGAGGCTCGGCCTCAGGTATCCGCGGTTCTTCTATGTGGTCATCAACCGACACTGGGGCAGCAAACGTGGCGCCGAGTTGAACGATGCGGTGTTCCGGAAAGAATACCCGCTGTTCGAGAAGAAACAGTACTTCTGCCTGGATGTGTACAAGTACGGCTTCCATCCCTGATCCCTCACGCGACGTAGGACGACACACATGAACCGAGCACACGCTGCACAGAATGGAGCGTCAACGCCGGGCGGGCGGACCGTGATCATCGGCGCCGGCATGGGTGGCCTGGCCGCGGGACACTTCCTCCGGAAGGCCGGGCTCGAATGCCGGATCTTCGAGCGGGCGGCCGTACCGGGGGGCCGCATCCAGGTCCTCAGGAAGCAGGGTGCCGTCGTCGACGTGGGCACCCAGTACTTTCACACCAACTATGACGAGACCCTCCGGCTTCTGGACGATGTGGGCCTGAAGGATCAGCTCGTCTCCATCCGCGCCCCGGTCCGGATGATGCGGCACGGAGAGGGACAACTCGTCAAGCACACCACGCTCCGCCTGAAGATGATTCCCCTTCGCTCGAACCTTCGCATCGCCCGGCCCCTGATCACGGCCCTTCTGAACCTGAAACGCATCGATCCCTACTTCAACGCACCTCTTCCCGAGTTCGAGGACGTGGAACTCTCCGCGTACATCCTGGAGAAGTGCGACCGGGACGTGCTGGAGTTCTTCGTCCGGCCCATCGTCATCGCCTTCAACCAGTCGGAACCGGAGGGTGAGAGCCTCGCCCACTTCATGCGGATGATGAAGCAGTACCTGACCGCCTCGGACGCCTGCCTGCCCACCGGAATGCACACCTTCCCGGAAGCGCTGGCAAGCACCCTGCCCGTGGTGTACAACGCCGAGGCAAGAGGGCTCGCGATCGAACGGGGCAGGGTCACGGGGGTGAGGA
The DNA here is from genome assembly GCA_964479535.1 of uncultured Thermodesulfobacteriota bacterium. Lineage (GTDB taxonomy): Bacteria > Desulfobacterota > DSWW01 > DSWW01 > DSWW01 > S015-6. Next base: position 54,961 of record CAYZMM010000024.1, on the reverse strand, counting down.
TGCGCATCCGAGGAGAGGAGCAGACCGTCCCTGCGGACAGGGTCTTGTGCGCCATGCCGCTGAAGGAGATCGGCAGGCTGTTGCCCGGACTCTCTGCGGAAGAGGAGGCCGTCATCCGGGAATACACTTATTCGAAGATGGCCCTGGTCGTCTTCTTCATGAAGCGCCGCATTCCGGAAGACTTCTGGGCCTGGGTGTTTTCCCGCACCGAGGGGTTCAAAGCGGCCTACACGTCCGATGCCCTGTTCAAATGCAGGCAAATGATCCCGAGCGGGAAGTCGGTTCTTCAGGTCTGGTACGTGGGAGACGCGGGCGAAGGGCTCGTGGAAGAGGATGAGGTCCGGCTCGTCGCACTGGCGCGACAGGAGATGAAGCGGGTGCTTCCGGAGCTCGATCAGGAGGTGGAGTCGGTCGAAGTGGTCCGGCAGCCCACCGGCATGTCGCGCTATCGGGTAGGCGTCTACCCCCGGCTTCGCAGTTTCCTGGAAGGGATGAAGCGGTTCGAGGGCCTCCATCTGGTCGGTGATTTCTACGGCCACTCCACCCTCGAGACGGTGGTCCGCTCGGCACGCCGAGCGACGGACGCGATCGGGGCCGGCCATCGAAAACAGCATGGAAACAGCAAGAGATAGAGAGAAAGGCAGGCCACTCGCCGACTTCCTGGCGAGGAACGCCGGCCTCTTCCCGTGATTCCCTGGCGCTGCTCCGGGCCTGAACCGCAAGCACCGACCGGAAGCGTCCGCGCGCTCGCGGCCCCATTGCAGAAGGCTTCACGGAAAGACCGGGCCGACCTTGACCGGCCGCAGGCCCCGGTCTATGATGCGAGCCGCTGCTCGTTTTTCAGGAGGGTCGATGGCGAAGAAGGAGAAGCTCGAGCCGAGGAAATCGCCCGTACAGGAGCGATCCAGGATGACCGTGGAGGCCATCCTGGATGCGGCGGAGCAGGTCTTCGCGGAAAGGGGCTTCACCGGCGGAACGACGAATCACATCGCCGACCGGGCCGGGGTTTCCATCGGCTCCCTGTATCAGTACTTCCCGAACAAGGACGCCATCATGATGGGGCTCATGGAGCGGCATATCGCGCACGAGAAGGCCCATCTGGCCGAAGAAATGGGCAGGCTGTCGGGAGGGGCCGTCCGGCCCCGGGCCCTGCTGCACAGGCTCGTCCACACCATGGTCTCGGAACAGATGGTCGATCCGGCCCTTCACCGGGTGCTCATGGAGGCCGTGCTCGGGTCGCCGGCCGTGATGCAGAGAGGCAGGGAGATCATCGGTCAGGAGTTGGAAGAACTGGCGGGCCGGATCGCGGAGCGGATGGAAGAACTCCCCGGGATCCGGCTCAGGAACAACCGGACCGCCGCACGGATGGTGACGGTCACCGCATTCCTGCTCACCCACTGGTTCGTCCTTTCCGGCACCGAGGAGATCGAGCCGGGGCAATACGTGGATGAAGTGACCGATCTGCTCGCGAGATATCTCTTTGAGTGATGCAGAGGCTTCTGTTCGATGAAGATGTTTCGTCCGGGGGAATCATGGTCGCAGCGCGTTGCACACGCCGGATTCTGGGCCTTTGCGCTGCACCTCGCGGAACAGTTCGTCATCCTCTGTCGCCTCTTCGTGCTGGCCGTGATGCTGGCGCCGAGGGATTTCGGCCTCTTCGGCATGGCCCTGTTCTGCATCATCGGCCTGGAGACGCTTTCCAGAACCGGTTTCGAGCAGGCCCTGATCCACAAGAAGGAGGAGATCCGGCCCTACCTCCAGGTCGCCTGGACCGTCATGCTGCTGCGCGGCCTGCTGCTCGCGGCGATCCTGTTCTGCATGGCCCCGCTGGCGGCCCTGTTCTTCGAGGAACCGGCCGCGGTCCCGCTCGTGCGCGCGCTCAGCCTCTGCTTTCTCTTCCGCGGCCTGACCAACATCGGGGTGGTGACGTTTCAGAAGGAGCTCGAATTCCACAAGGAGTTCGCATACCGTTTCAGCGCCGTTCTCATGGATCTGCTCGTGGCCGTTTCCGTCGCCTGCGTGCACCGGAGCGCCTGGGCGCTCGTTCTCGGATTCGTTGCCGCGGATCTCACGCGGCTGGTCCTCTCCTACCTGATCCACCCCTTCCGGCCGCGGCTGCACTTCGACTGGGCCATGACCCGGGAGCTCTTCGACTACGGGGTCTGGATGCTCCTGGTGGGCATCACCGTCTTCATCGGTGCCAACGGGGCGGGCGTGGTCATCGGCAAGATCATCGGCGCCACCGTACTCGGATACTTCCAGATGGCCGAGCGGATCCCGAACGTGGTCGTCAGGGGGCTCGGCGGCACCCTGAGCAATGTGGCCTTCCCGGCCTATGCGCGGCTTCAGACCTCCATGGACCGATTGCGGGAGGCCTACAAACAGATCGGGGTGGTGTCGGCCGCCCTGCTCATCCCGGCCGCCGTCGGAATCATCTCGGTGGGGCACGATTTCACGAGGATCTTTCTCGGTTCCAAATGGATGCCCATGGTACCGCCCCTGCTCATCCTGTCCGCCGCCGGCCTGGCGAACTCCATCGTCTGGACGGGTCGGCCGGTTTTCATGGGAGGAGGGCGACCCCAGATCGTCTTCCACATGCAGTTCGCCAGGGCGGCGACGGTCCTTCTGCTCATCTTTCCCCTGGCCGTCCGCTGGGGAGTCGTGGGCGCCGCCCTGGCCGTACTGCTGAGCAGCACCTCCGCGCTCGTCGTCTTCTTCGTGAACATCCGGCGGCTCCTTGGAATCACCTGGCAGGAGCTGGCCTTCATGTTCCTTCCACCGCTGGCGGCGGCCCTGCTGATGGCCGGATTCCTCTGGGGATACAGGACGCTCACCCTCCCCCTCGTTTCCGGACAACCGCCGGCCGAGATTCTCTGGATCGCGTGCATGATCCTGGCAGGAGGCGCCGTTTACCTGGCCCTGATCGCCGCTCTGCAGCGGCTCGTGCCCGGTTTCCGGCCGCTGTCGGCAACCGTGGAAGCCCTGAGGAACTGAATGGAACGACCCCCTCTCATCTCGGTCATCATCCCCGCGCACAATGCCGGCGCGCACCTGGACCGATGCCTCGACGGGCTGCTCGCATCCTCTTTCCGCTCCTTCGAGATCCTCGTGGTGGATGACGCATCCACGGACGGCACCGCGGAGACGGCCCGGGCAAGAGGCGCAACCGTCATCCGCCGCACGACGCAGGGCGGGCCGGGCGCGGCACGCAACCAGGGCGCGCTCCGGGCACAGGGCAGGATCCTCTTCTTCGTGGACGCCGATGTGCTCGTGACCGGGCAGACCGTCGCCCGGGTGGCACGAGACTTCGAGGAAGACCCCGGCCTGGACGCCCTGTTCGGGTCCTACGACGACACCCCCTCGGAAGAGGGCTTTCTCTCGCAGTACAAGAATCTGGCCCATCACTATGTGCACCAGCAGTCCCGTGAGGAGGCGGTCACCTTCTGGGCTGGCTGCGGCGCGGTTCGGAAGGAGGTGTTCGATCGGGTGGGCGGGTTCGATGCGGAGAGGTATGCAAGGCCGTCGATCGAAGACATCGAGCTCGGGTACAGGATGAAGGCCATGGGATGCAGGATCCGTCTCGACAAGTCGCTGCAGGTGAAACACCTGAAGCGATGGACGCTTCCGTCCCTGCTGCGGGCCGACATCCTCCAGCGCGCGGTCCCCTGGTCCACCCTCATCCTCGAGAAGGGCCGGGTCGTGGACGACCTGAACCTGCAGTGGCGGAGCCGGATCAGCGCATTCGCTTCGGGGCTGCTGCTGCTCACCCTGGCACTGGCCCCTTTGCACCGACATTTCCTTTTCGGTTCGGCCCTTCTTCTGGTCGTTCTCATCGCCCTGAACCTCGACTTCTACCGATTCCTGGCCCGACGGAGCGGCGTCCTCTTTGTCGTGCCTTCCTTCTTCATGCACGTGCTCTATTACCTCTACAGTGGAACCACCTTCCTGGCGTGCTGGACCTTCCACGCCCTCTCCGGGAGGAAGGAGACAGGCCCTTGAGAGAGAGATGGAAACGTGGGAGATCCTTCGTCTGCCGGCCTGGCGAGCCGCCCGTGGTCCTGGATGTTTTCGACCGCGACGCGGGGCTGACCGGCTGGCTGGCCGTCGATTCCGTGGTGGACGGCCACTTCTGCGGCGGCCTGCGGATGCTCCCGGACGTGTCCGCCGGAGAGCTGGCCGCCCTGGCCAGGGCGATGACGCTGAAGCACGGATTCCTCGGGATCCCCCACGGCGGGGCGAAAGCCGGCATCCGGTGTGAGGAAGACGCGCCCCACCGGGAGAAGGTGCGTCTCTTGCATGCCTTCGGCCGCAGCCTGGAAGATCTGCTGGCGACACGCACCTACCTGCCCGGCCCGGACATGGGCACGAGCAACCAGGAGATTCGCGGCATGCTGGAGCATCTGGGAATCCGGGTTCCGAGGCGGGCCTTGCATGGGACGAGGTCCGGATGGTACACGAGCCTGACGGCCCTTGCGGCCGCCGAAACGGCCTGTCGGTCGCAGGGGTTCGGCCTGGAGGGGGCGAAGGCCGCGATCGAAGGGTTCGGTGACGTGGGAAGGTCCGTTGCACAGGGCCTGGTCGAACGGGGAGCCCGGGTCGTGGCCGTTTCGACCCGGCAGGGGGCGGTCCACTCGCCCGAGGGCCTTCCGATACCGGAGCTGCTCAGCCGGTCCCGGGAGCATGGCTCGGAATGGGTCTGCCGTGATGTCGGCGGCGCGGAGAAGATCGGCAGGGAATCCCTCCTGGAACTCGACGTGGACCTGCTCGTTCCCTGTGCCCGTCATCACAGCATTCACAGGGACAACGTCCGGAGGATCCGGGCGAGGGCGATCAGCTCCGGGGCGAACGTGCCGGCCACCGAGGAGGCGGAGCAGGTGCTGGCCGAGCGTGGTATACTCTGTGTCCCGGATTTCGTGTCGAACGCGGGGGGTGTGCTCGGAGGCACCATGGAATTCGCAGGCATCCGGCCCGCTTCGATCGCGTCCTTCGTGAAGCGGCACTACACCAGACAGGTCTCCCTCCTGATCGAGAAGTCCCGTCGGGACGGGGGATACATTCGCGCTGTAGCCGAGAAAGCGGCCATGGAACGCTTCGTGCTCATGCAGGACGCCTCGGACAGACGATCCGCGGGCAAGGGGGCTTTCTCCTTTGCCCTGCAGCTCTACCGGGACGGCCTGATCCCCCGGCCGCTCGTCGGGACCCTGGCAAGGAGCTACTTTCGCAGGCGACTGGAAGGACGATTCACGTAACGGTCAGACAGCAAGCATGAATTTCGTCTTTGCAGCGGAGTCCATAAGTCCCGGTCCTCTACCCGGTTCCGTCTCCGGTTTGCTTGGGCTCCGTGTTCCGGCGAAATCGTGCCTCGGGCCCTGCAAAGAAAGAGCCGCTTGAGATTTTCAACCTCGAAAGAACGAGGCAACGATGGACCTGGACGAAGCGATTCGCGGCAGACGATCGATACGAACCTACCGGAAAGAGGCCGTCGCCGACGCGGTGATCCACGAGATCCTCGACCTGGCCCGCCACGCGCCTTCCTCGATGAACGGTCAGCCCTGGCACTTCATCGTCATACGGGAGGAAGCGACCCGGCAACGGCTCGTGGAGATCAAGAACCGGCACTGCCCGATCGAGAAGCAGGCGTATCGAGCCGATTTCCTCCTCCAGGCGGCCGTTATCATCGTCGTCTGCGTGGACAAGAGGGAATCCTACGACCGGGAGATCGAGAACGGTCTCCTGGCCGCAGCGAACATCCTGCTGGGGGTCCACGCAAAGGGCCTGGGAAGTGTTTACATGTCGGCGCACAAGGCGGACGAGCCGGCCGTGGCCGAAGAAATCCGTCGGGTCCTCGGGATACCGGAACACATGGAGCCGATCTCGCTGCTGCCCGTGGGACGGCCCGGCGAGCAGCCGGGGCCGAAAGAGATGAAACCCTTGAAGGAAATGATCTCCCATGAGGTCTTTGGAACAGAGTAGATCGAACCTGGATCGATGCATCGATGCGAATTACGGGCCCGAGGCGAGCGTGGTGGCGCGGTACCGGAATGCCTTCACCTTCGGGCCTCCGGAGGAGGACGAGCGGTTCAAGGCCCTGCTGCTGGAGACGAGCGTGCAGGAGGGCGCAAGGGTCTTTCCCCTCCTCACTTACCGCGGTGTGGACATCCAGATCCTGGACGAGTCCTCGCGGATGCACACGGGCACGCTCAAGTCGATCGACGGCTGCTTCACCATGGCGCAATGCAGGCTCCGGGGCTACGAGAGGGTCGTGTTCGAATCGGGAGGCAACACCGGAACCGCCCTGACCGCCTACGGGCAGAAGGCGGGGCTGGAGACCTTCCTGTTCGTTCCGGAAGAGAACCTCTCCCTGCTGGACAGCTCCGTCTTCGCGCCGGACACGGCACACCTGATCTCGGTGGCCGAACCGGGATGGGTGAAGCAGGCGGCGGGCAGCATGGCCGGCTTGAACGGGATCCACCACATCCCGGAGAAGGGCTGGCGCTATCAGGCTTCCCGTTTCCGGGGCCTCTTCATCCTGGAGCACCTGCTGCGCCATGGGGGCTTCGACTGGCTGACCCAGACGATCAGCGCCGCCTTCGGCCCCATCGGCATCTACAGGGTGCTCGAGAGGTTCAGCGGCGGTGAGGTGCCTCTTCCCCGCTTCCTCGGCTTTCAGCAGGCGGCGAACTGCCCCATGTACCGGGCGTGGACCTCCGCTGACCGGGAGCTCGATGCGAGCCCGCCCGAGCCGAGCATCGGCGAAGAGCTGCTCACCCGGGTCATGTACGACGTGGCCCCTTACACCTACGGCACCTACGAGGATCTGCGGGACGTCCTCGTCACGACCCGGGGGGACCTCGCCACGGTGAACCACGCCGAGTTCTTCGATCTTCTCGACCAGGACTTCGATGGAAAAGGGATTCTGGGCCTGCTCCACGAAAAAGGCTTCACCGTTCGAGACCGGGACGGAGAGATCGTGGACAGGACCGGGCTGATCGCACTGGCCGGCACCTTGAAGGCGATCCGGACCGGAAGGATCGAAGGGGGATGCAGGGTGCTTTGCTGTCTGACGAGCGGCACGGGCAGGGCGGACGGCAGGGCAAAGCCTGAATACCGGGTGACCCGTCTGGAGGATCTGGTGACGGACTGTCGGGGGATGATCCATGGCGAGTGACGCCCCGGCCGGCACGCACCGCCGCATCGTCATCCGGGACTCCACGCTTCGGGAAGGGATGGACGTTCCCGGTGTGCATTTCTCCGTGGACCAGAGACTTCGGATCGCAAGGCGCCTCGAAGGGGCAGGGGTGCCGGAAATCGAGATGGTCGCTCCGGGGCGGATCGCCGGGGACCTCGTCTTTGCCCGGAGGCTCAAAGCGAGCCGAATCGCAATCCGCACCTCGGGGCTCGTCTATGCTTTCAGCCCCCGGGCAAGGGAAACGATCTCCGAGCTTTCCCCGTACCTGGACCGGTTCGATCTCCTGATGCCCGTCTCGGAAAGGCGAAGGCCACACGACCGGGCCGCGAAGAGGCGTCTGCTAGAGGAGGTGCTCGGTTTCGCCCTGCAGCAGCGGGCGGAGGTGGGCGTGGGCTTCCCCCACGCCACCCAGGTCGATCCCGGGTTTCTCGAGGCGATCGCCCGGGAGGCGGTGGAACAGGGCGCGGAGCGTGTCGTGGTCTACGACACGAACGGGAGCGCGGATCCTGCGTCGGTCTCCGGGCTCATCGGCCGGTTGCGGCCGGTGGTGGACGTGCCCCTGTTCTTTCATGCCCACAACGATCTCGGCATGGCCACGGCGAACTCCCTCGCCGCGGTCCAGGCCGGCGCGGACGGCCTGGACACCACGGTGAACGGACTCGGGGACAGGGCGGGCAATGCCTCGTTCGAACAGGTGGTCGTGGTCCTGCATCTGAAAGGCTTCTCCACCGGAATCCCCCTCGAGCGGTTGAACGACTTGTCCCGGGTCGTTGCAGAGGAGAGCGGCGTGGCAGTGCCGAAGCTCGCTCCGATCCTGGGGGCGTACACCGCCACCCACAAGTCCCCGGGACATCTTGAAGTCCCCGACCTGTTCGAGGCCTTTGACCCGGCTCTGGTGGGACTGGACCGGAAGATCGACCCATGACCGGGGACCGGAATTGAGACGCAGAAGCGACAACACCTTTCTCGAGGCCGGATACTGGGACTCCGTTGTCACCCGGTCCGGCATGTCGGGCAGCGAGGACCTCTGGAGGGCCCACATGAAGGGCCTCTACGAGGAGTTGATGGGAAGATGGGCGTCAGAGGAGAGGCCCCGGCGCGTGCTCAAGACCGACCTGTTCGACGAGGCGATCAGCGAGCACAGCCTCGTCTCCCTCCTCCGGGATCGGTGCGAACACGTGGTCGGAACCGATGTGTCCCTGGAGATCGCCAGGGCGGCCGGGAGGCGGATGACGGCGGCTCCCGCGCCCTGGCACGTGATCGCGGTGTCGGACGCAAGAAGCCTCGGCTTCCGATCCGGCGCCTTCGACGCGGTCATCTCCAACTCGACGCTGGATCACTTCCCGGAGAAGGGGCACATCACGGAAAGCCTCCGGGAGCTGCACCGGGTCATGCGGCCCGGCGCGACCCTGACCATCACCCTGGACAACCCCGCCAACCCGATCATTCTCGTGCGGAACCGGCTGCCCTACCGGCTCCTGCGATCCCTGGGAGTGATCCCGTTTTACATGGGCGCGACCCTTTCCGAGCCCGCCCTGGTTCGTGCGCTGGAGTCGAGCGGGTTCCGCGTCTGTGAGAGCACCGCCATCGCGCACGCTCCCCGTGTCCTCGCCATCCGGGCGGGGCGTCTACTCGCGAGAAGAGGCGGCGGGAGAATGCGGGACGGCTTCCTGCGGCTGCTGCGCGCCCTCGAGCGACTGGAGCGGCTGCCCACGAAGCACCTGACCGGTCACTACGTGGCGGTGAAGGCGGAGAGAAGATGAGCCACGGGCGGGCCCTCACCTCTTGGCGAAGAGGCGGTTGAGGGCGGTCATGATGTCCCGGCGGCTGATCACGCCGGCGAGTTCCCTCGGGTCGTCCACGGCCACCACCGGAAGGATGGCGAAATCCCCCGCCGTGATCTTGTTGAGGGCTGAGAAGAGGCTCTCCTCCTCGTTCACACAGACCACCTCCCGGGTCGCCATCTCCCCGGCCGTGAGCGAGCCGTCGCCCCGCTTCCGTCCTTCCTGGAAGTCCACGAGCGAGAGGATGCCGCGCAGGTCTCCGCGCTCGTCCACCACGGGAAAGCAGTTGAACTTGCTCCGGTAGATCGCCTCCCTCACTTCGTCGATCTTCATCTCCTCGCGGAGGGTCTCGACCTCCCGCTTCATGGCCGCCCCGACCTTGACCCCGCTCAGGCCGGCCATCCCGGGGTCCTCGTCCCGGTCTCCGTCCGTGCGGCCCGACTTGATCTCGCTGACCCGCTGGTTGTAGTAGTCGATGACCTCCCGCCGGTCGAGCATGCCGATCAGGCGTTCGTGGTCCTCGTCCCGGACCACGGGCAGGCTGTGCAGGTTCTGCATGGTGAGCTTCCGGAGCACGGCGTTCAGGTCCTCGGAGGGCGTCGTGAAGACCACGTCCCGGTTCGCTACATCCCGCATCCGTACCAGGTCCCCGATCTCCTCGTCGAACAGGACCCATCGAATGTCGTTGATCGAGAAGATCCCCCGCAGCCTGTTCTCCCTGTCGCCCACCGGGAAGTAGGCCACGTCGCTCGAACGGAACACGTCTCGAAAGCTCCGGAAGGTCATGTCCTCCGGGATCAGCTCGACCGGTCTGAGCCGGGGAAGCAGCTCCATCACGCGGATCTTCTCCAGGACGTCCACGAAGAAATCCCCCCGGTGCGCGTTCGAGTCGACCTTGCTGGACACCTGTTTCTCGTAGATCGTCCATTTGCGTCCCACGATGAATGCAAGGGAACAGACCAGCATGCTGGGCAGGAGCAGCTGGTACGAATCGGTCATCTCGCTCACGAAGATGATCGTGGAGATCGGCGTGTTGGAGACCGTCGCAAAGAATCCGGCCATGCCGACCACCACGAAGGCGCCGGGATGGGTCACGATCCCCGGGGCGATGGAGTGGAAGACCTGGCCCACCGCACCGCCGAGGGCGCCGCCGATGACCACGGACGGCCCGAAGACCCCTCCGGACCCTCCGGAGCCGATCGAGAGGGAGGTGGTCACGATCTTTCCGAAGGCGAGCCCCAGCAGGAAGAGAAGCGGAAGCTGGTTCTCCAGGGCGAGCTGGGCGAAACCGTACCCGAACGAAAGGGTCTGGGGAAGCCACAGGCCGATGACCCCCACGCACAGCCCGCCGATGGCCGGCTTCAGGTGATTCGGCATCCTCAGCGACTTGGCGAAGTTGTGGACCCCGTAGAAGCACTTGATGTAAAGGATGCCTCCGCCGACCAGCACGAAGGCGAGCACCATGTACGGCCCGAGCTCCAGGGGGTTCTCGAACCGGAAGTCCTGGGTCTGGAACAGGGAGCCCCACCCGAAGAAGAGACAGAAGAGGCAGTAGGCGATCCCGGAGGATATGCCGGCGGGGATGATCACGTCCGACTCGAATTCCGGCTCCCGATAGAGAACCTCCGCGGCGAACAGGGCCCCTGCCATGGGGGCCCGGAAGATCGCGCCGACGCCGGCCCCGACACCCGCGGCCAGCATGATGCGGCGCTCCCGGTCGGAGAGCTTGAGCCGGGTCGCCAGGAAGGAGCCGAAACCGGCCCCGATCTGTGCGATGGGGCCCTCCCTTCCGCCCGAGCCCCCGGAGCTGATGGTCAGCGCCGAGGCAATCGTCTTGACGATGGGAATCCGGCCCCGGACATACCCGCCCTTGTTGTGGTAGGCGTCGATGGCCGCGTCCGTGCCGTGTCCTTCCGCTTCCGGAGCGTACCTGTAGACGAGCCACCCGCTCAGCAGCCCGCCCAGTGCGGGCACGAAGAGGAGGATCCACCGGTTGAAGGGCTTGTCCGTCCGGGGAAACAGGTGCTCTTCGCCGGCCGGTCCGGGCGGCCGGTACCCCGCCATCCGGTCCAGAAACACGTGCGTGCCGAGCTCGCACAGGTAGTGGAAGGCGACCGCCCCCAGACCGGCGATGATGCCGATGAGCACGTAGTAGAAGATCCACTTGCCCGCGGACGTGAAGCGGCTGTAACCGGTCCGCAGATCCAGGGTGCCGGGCAGTCGTCCGGCTCTCTTGCTGTTCTTCACGTACCCGTCCTCACGCAGAAACGCCCGGATTCGACCTGCATCAGGGTTGCAGCATGTTCGAGGATTCCGGAGTCCCGGGGAAAACGACTGGGGGTCCGGTCTTGATGCGTGCCTGATGGGATACCCACGGGGTGTTCGACCCGCCCCGTTTCGGGGGGAATCGAGGGGGCGATTCTATCAATTCAATGGGAGGCAATCAACCTGTGCGGACGGACGGACGGCGCGTCACACCATGAGTCGGGCCAGGGCGTCGCCCTTTTCCAGGCTCTGCTTCATCAGGTTCTGCACCGTGTCCGCCGGGAGGCTCCACCGGGACCTTGCGTCCTCGATCATCGCCTCGGGCGCGTCGTCTCCCCCGTCTTCCAGGACCCAGGCGACGAGGCTCACCGGACCCAGGACCTCATGGCCGTTCAGGATTCGACCGTGATGGCCGCCGATGGCCGCGGCGATGTTTTCCGGGAAATCCCACTCCTGGCACATCCAGGTGGCCACCTCGGCATGGTCCCATTCGAAGACCTCCCGTTCCATGCTGCAAAGGTCGCCGCCGTCACGGTGCCACTGCTCGAGAATCGCCCCGTACCGGTCCGGGTCCCGCGTGGCCAGCAGCGGCAATGCCATGTCCTGCAGGAAGCCTGCGGTGAAGCACTCGGACCCCTTTGCCGGACAGAGGACGGAGGCGAGCGAATGGGCCAGCACGCCCCTCCTGGCGGAGGCGCGCCAGAACCGGACGGCATCGTAGCCCCTGGAAGGATCTCGCGGGGTTGCGGTACTGACCCCCACCGAAAGAACCATGGTTTCCAACTGGGAAAACCCGACCAGGGCGATCGCCTGGGTCAGGTTCTCCACCTTCTTTCTCGTCGAGAAGGCGGCGGAGTTTGCCAGCCGGAGCACCTGCACCGACAGGCCCGGGTCCAGGGAAAGGGTCTCCGCTACAGAAGAAGCACGCGCATTCGGGTCGCGAATCCTCTCCAGGGTCTGCATCACGGCGGCCGGAAAGGAGGGCAACGCGTATCCCTGCAAGGCCCTGGCCAGACAGGCCCTGGGATCGGTCTTTTTCTTGAAGAAGGAAAACATCGAACCTGCCTCCGTCAGTCGGCGCGCCGGGCCATCTTGTTGGCCAGGATGCTGAGCAGGCCTCCCAGCCCCACGTAGCCGATCATCGCCTGAAGGGCTGCCAGGATCTGCGCGGGGATCGAGGTGGGGAGTGCGTCCCCGTAGCCCAGGGTCGTCAGTGTGACAATGCTGTAGTATATGGGTGAAATCGCGGTCTCGTGTTCGCCGTAGTCCACCCCGACCCGTGTGTAGGCAAGGGCGAAGATCAGGGTGACGAAGAGGACGAAGATTGCCCACCGGGAAAGGCTGCGGCCGCAGTCCGATGTGACCCACCAGAGCCAGTAGAGGACTTCGTGGAACCTGCTCCGGGTTCGGAACTCGTACAGGTAGTTCTCGTCCCGGATCACGCGCTGCACCATGTAAGCGCCCCGAAGATCCACCTCACGGATGTCCGCCCCCACCCAGTTCGCCTTGTTGAAGTGGGTGATGCCGAGGAGGCGCGCGCCCCGAAGGTCCGTGAGCTCGAACCGGGTGTTCAGCACCTTGCTCTGCTTCAGGTCTGCCTCCCGGAGATCGGCACGGGTGAAATCGGCTCCGGTCAGATCGGCCGCGTTGATGCGTGCTCCGCGCAGATGGGCCGCACGAAGGTCGGCGTGGCAAAGCCTGGACTTGCTCAGGGTGGCGTGCTTCAGATGGGCACCGATCAGGCTCGCCTTTGTCAGGTCGGCGACCCCGAAGCCGGTGCGCTCGGCTGAGCACTCGTTCAGGTCGGCGGAAGAAAGATCCGCGTTGAGGAACTCGCAGCCGTCGAGCCTCGCCTGCGTCAGGCTCGCCCCCGAGAGCCTGGCCCAGCTCAGGTTCGAGTGGTTAAGGTCGGCCCCGCTGAGGTTCGCACCGGACAGGTCGAACCGGGAGAGATCGAGCCCGCTCAGGTCTTCCCCTGCCAGGTCCATACCGCGCAGGTCCATGCCGCCCGACCCGGATCGGTCGTCCACCTCACCCTTCCTGCGGGTTGTGCGGAGCGTGCGCAGGGTCTCCCCGCGCCAGGACTCCCCGCCTCCGGCTTGTCGCTCGCTTCGGAGCGGCGGCGTCCCGGCGGATACCTGCTCCCCGGCAGCCGAATCCGTCTTCGGACCGGCTGCTTCCGACTCCATGGGTCGTGCTGTCTGCTCTTCCTGAAAGGACATGATTTCCTCGAATCCCGGCGAAGCCCGGCTCTGAACACCGGGCCTCTTCTTTCATTCGGCAGAAGGCGGGGCCTTCATGAGCTTACCGCAGTAAACTCGGGGGAGTTCGGGGCCGGGCGGAGTTCGGGGGAGTTCGGGGGAGTTCGGGGACAGCCACCGATCTCTTGCGAGATCGGTGGCTGTCCCCGAACTCCGTCCCGAACTCCGTCGCTGTCCCCGAACTCCATCAGGCTGGCAGGGGGACTTCCACCCCCCAAGTCGCCGAGCATGCCCGGCACACGTGAACGATACCCCCGGCTCAGCCGGGGGGTTGAACATGGCTAACTCCGACCTCCCCTGCGGGTGTTTTCGATCCCACGGTATAGTATAGTGGAGTCGCCGCGGGCAGAGCGGTCCCGGAAGACAGACCCGATCCACGAGCACCCGGAAGAGGAGGACCATGAGCGACGAACCGAACAAGATCATCTATTCCATGATCAGGGTCAGCAAGTACTACGATCAGAAGCCTGTTCTGAAAGACATCTCCCTTTCCTATTTCTACGGAGCCAAGATCGGTGTCCTGGGGCTGAACGGCTCGGGAAAGAGCTCGCTCCTCCGGATCCTGGCGGGGGTGGACCCGGAGTTCAACGGCGAGACGCACCTCTCCCCCGGCATGACCGTGGGCCTGGTCGAGCAGGAGCCGGTGCTGGACGACGATAAGAACGTGCGGGAGATCGTGGAGGAGGGCGTCGGCGAGGCGGTGGAACTGCTTGCCGAGTTCAACCGGATCAGCGAGCGCCTGGGCGAGCCGATGGACGACGACGAGATGATGGCCCTCATCGAGCGCCAGGGGGATGTGCAGGAAAAGCTCGACGCCATGGATGCGTGGGACCTGGACTCGCGGCTGGAGATGGCCATGGACGCCCTCCGGTGCCCGGACGGCGACCAGCCGGTGAACATCCTGTCCGGGGGCGAGCGCCGCCGGGTGGCCCTCTGCCGGCTCCTGCTCCAGAAGCCGGACATCCTGCTCCTGGACGAGCCGACGAACCACCTGGACGCCGAGACCGTGGCCTGGCTGGAGCAGCACCTGCAGCGATACGAAGGGACCGTCATCGCCGTCACCCACGACCGCTACTTCCTCGACAATGTGGCCGGTTGGATCCTGGAGCTGGACCGGGGGCACGGTATCCCCTGGAAGGGGAACTACTCCTCCTGGCTCGACCAGAAGCGGAAGCGGCTCCAGCAGGAGGAGAAGAGCGAGACGGAGCGGCAGAAGACCCTGCAGCGGGAGCTGGAGTGGATCCGCATGTCGCCCAAGGGGCGGCACGCCAAGAGCAAGGCGCGGATCAACTCCTACGAGGCCCTCCTCTCCCAGGAGAGCGAGAGGCGCGCCCGGGACCTGGAAATCTACATCCCGCCCGGCCCGCGGCTGGGCGACGTGGTCATCGAGCTGGACAAGGTGAGCAAGGCCTACGGGGACAGGCTCCTGATGGAGGACCTGTCCTTCTCCGTTCCGCCCGGCGGGATCGTGGGCATCATCGGCCCGAACGGCGCGGGCAAGACCACCCTGTTCCGGATGATCACCGGCCAGGAAGCGCCCGACTCCGGCACGATCCGGACCGGCGAGACGGTGAAGCTCGCCTACGTGGACCAGAGCCGGGACGTCCTCGATCCGCAACAGTCCCTCTGGGAGTGTATTTCCGGCGGCAGGGAGACGATCCCCCTCGGCAAACGGGAGGTCAACTCCAGGGCGTACGTGGCGCGGTTCAATTTCTCCGGCACGGTCCAGCAGAAGAAGGTCGGCACCCTGTCCGGCGGGGAGCGGAATCGCGTGCACCTGGCCCGGATGCTGAAAGAAGAGGCGAACGTGCTGCTCCTCGACGAGCCGACCAACGACCTGGACGTGAACACCCTTCGTGCACTGGAGGACGGCCTGGAGAACTTCGCCGGCTGCGTGCTGGTGATCAGCCACGACCGCTGGTTCCTGGACCGGATCGCCACCCACATCCTCGCCTTCGAAGGGGACAGCGGGGTGGTCTGGTTCGACGGGAACTACACCGAATACGAGGCGGACCGAAAGGAGCGTCTCGGGGCGGCGGCCGACCAGCCCCACCGGATCAAGTACCGCCAGCTGACCCGGGATTGAGAGGTCTCCGGCCCGGACGCGCCCCCGGCGAAGACCCGCCCCGTGACAAAGAAGCACCATCATGCTTGGAGAAGGCCATGTTCATCGACGGAAAATGGACGACCGCAGAGGGGGAGAGCGTTTTTGCATCCTTCAACCCGGCAACGGGCGAAGTGATCGATGAGATCCCGGACGGAGGTCCGGCGGACACCGTGAGAGCCATCGACGCCGCGGAAAAGGCCTTTGTGCCCTGGTCCGGAACCACGGCGTACCAGCGCTCGGAGTTCCTCTACAAGGTGTACGACGCCATGTGCGCGAATCGAGAAGCGCTGGCCCGGACCATGACCGAAGAGCAGGGCAAGCCCTTGCGGGCCGCGCGGAACGAAGTGCAGTACGGGGCGGATTTCTTTCTCTGGTACGCGGAAGAGGTGAAGCGGACCTACGGCAGGACCATTCCGGCTCCCCGCGCGGACCAGCGGTTCATCCTGCACTACGATCCGGTCGGGATCGTCGGCGCCATCACGCCCTGGAACTACCCGGTTTCCATGATCACCCGCAAGGCTGCGCCGGCCATCGCCGCCGGCTGCACCGTCGTGGTCAAGCCTGCGGAGGCCACCCCTCTCTGTGCCGTGGAGACCTTCAAGTGCTTCGAGGCGGCCGGTCTGCCGGCGGGCGTGGTCAATCTCGTCACCGCAAAGGACCCCGCACCGGTGGGGGAGGTGTTCCTGAAGGACAGCCGGGTCCGGAAGCTGACCTTCACCGGGTCCACGGCCGTGGGGAAGATGCTGGCCCGGGGCGCGGCGGAGCAGATGAAGCGCACCTCCCTCGAGCTGGGGGGACACGCGCCGTTCATCGTCTGCAGCGACGCCGATCCGGTCGTGGCGGCCAAGGGGGTCGTGCTGGTGAAGTTCCTGAATACGGGCCAGGCCTGCATCAGCCCGAACCGGCTCTACGTCCACCGGACCCAGGTCGATCCCTTCCTGAAGGAGTTTGCCGCCAGGGTGGGGAGGATGAAGGCGGGGAGCGGTTTCGACGAATCGGTCGGCATCGGCCCCCTGGTGAACGAGGAGGCGGTGGAGAAGGTGGACCGTCAGGTAAGGGATGCGCTGGAAAAAGGGGCCCGGCTGGTCGCCGGGGGGCACCGGTTGACCGGCAACGGCCTGGAGAAGGGTCATTTCTACGCCCCCACCATCCTTGCGGAGGTGACGCCCGGGATGCGGATCTACCGTGAAGAGACCTTCGGTCCGGTGGCTCCGGTGATCGCGTACGACGACAAGGACGACCTGCTCGCCATGGCGAACGACACCGCCTACGGGCTGGCCGCCTATGTCTACACGCAGGAGCTGTCGACGGCGATGAAGATGTTCGAGGGGCTCCGGTTCGGCATCATCGGGATCAACGACATCAATCCCACGGCGGTTGCAGCCCCCTTCGGCGGCATGAAGGAGAGCGGGCTGGGCCGTGAAGGCGGGCCGGAGGGGATTCTCGAGTACCTGGATCTGAAGGTGGGCGGCTTCTCGCTCCGATAGATATGGCTCCACAGACCCGGCTCGGCCCGTTGTTCACACCGCGCGCCGCGAGGATCGCCGGTGACGAAATCCTCTTCGGTCAAGATGGTCCCGGGTCATCCCAGATAGACGAAGACGTAGGTTTCGCGGTTCACGTCGATGACGATGTTCGCGCCGCGGGTTTCGGCGTAGACGAGCCAGGCGGGCTTCTCTTTGCCCCCACACTCGACGGGCGGCGAGAACCGGCCGCTGGTGCGGTCGAACCAGGCGATCAGCATCGCGTTCCCGCTGATCCCGGCCGCCTTTTTGTCGGCGATCCGCTTCGCCTCTTCGAAGTTCAGGGATTCCTCCGGCACGTGAACGTCCACCGGGTCGACCAGCATCTCTCGCCTCAGTGGCATACAAGCTTCCATGATCACCTCAGTGAGTCGCTGTATTCCCCGAGGAAGCGGGCGACTTCCTCGAACTCGGTCTTCAGCTCTGTAATCAGTTCCTCGGCTCGAGCCAGCTCGCCGCTCCCGCCGAGCTTCTCCAGCTGGTTTGCGATCCGCTGCATGCGGCAGGCCCCGGTGTTGGCACTGGACCCTTTGGTCATGTGCGCCTGCATCGCCACCTGTGTCCAGTCCTGCTCCCGTATCGCCGCCTCGAGGTCGGAGAGTCTCTTGTCCGTATCCGACAGAAAGGCCGTGATCAGCTCCTGCTCGAAGGCCATGTCGCCGTCTGCGCAACTCTGGATCCGGGAGAGCAGAACGGGTTCATCATCCCGTGGCTCCGAGGCGGGGGGCGATGCGTCCGACTCCCCGCGCACGTCGAGGTGCTCGTGCAGGATCCTCTCGAGGGCAAGGGGTGTGACCGGCTTGCTGATGTAGTCGTTCATGCCGACCTGCAGGCACTTCTCCCGGTCCCCTTTCATGGCGTGGGCGGTCATGGCGATGATCGGGATCCGGTGGTCGCGGACATCCGATGCGGGGTCGCGGATCACCTGTGTCGCCTCGAAGCCGTTCATCTCCGGCATCTGCACATCCATCAGGACCAGGTCATAGGGGATCGTGGCAAGGGCGGACACCGCTTCCCTGCCGTTGGCCACCGCGTCTGCGCCGAAGCCCAGCCTTTCCAGGATGCGAAGTGCAACCTTCTGGTTGACCGCGTTGTCCTCGGCCAGGAGGATACGATACCTCTTCTTTCTGTCCTCCACAAGGGTGTGCCTGGTGATGATCCGGGGTGGGGCCGCGTCCCGGGCACAATCCGGCACACCGAGAACGGCTGCGATGCAGTCGTAGAGCTGCGACCTCCTGACCGGCTTCGTGAGGTAGGCGGAAAAACCGATCCGCTCGAGATGGCTGATCTCGCCCCGCTGTCCCACCGAGGTCAACATGACCAGAAGGGTCTCTTTCAAGGACGGATCCGTCTTCACCTCCCGGCCCAGGCTCTTGCCGTCCATTCCCGGCATCTGCATGTCCACCAGGGCGACACGAAAGGGGTCTCCCTCCTCGACGCCCCGGCGAAGCTTCTCGAGGGCCACGGCCCCGTCTTGCGCATCGTCGTGCCGGCAGCCCCAGGAAGTGAGAAGCTCACGGAGCACCATTCGGTTCGTATCGTGGTCATCCACGATCAGGATGCGTTGCCCCCGCACATCCTCCGGTACGATGACCTCCCGTTTCCGGGCCTCCGGCTGTTTCTCCAGGCAGACGGTGAACCAGAAGGTGGACCCGTTACCCTCTTCGCTCCGGACGCCGATGTCACCCCCCATCAACTGGACGAGCTGCTTCGAGATGGCGAGGCCCAGACCGGTGCCGCCGTACCTGCGGGAGATCGAGGCGTCCACCTGGGAGAAGGACTTGAAGAGACGATCCCGGCTCGCCCCCGGAATGCCGATCCCGGTGTCGATGACCTCGAACCGGACGGTGACGTGCGACCCGGTCTCCGCGTCCAGGGTGACCCGGACGAAGACTTCGCCCTCTTCCGTGAACTTGATCGCATTGCCGGTCAGATTGGTGAGGACCTGCCTGAGCCTGCCCGGGTCGCCGCGCACCAGGGAGGGGACGTCCGGACGGATCAGGCAGGACAGCTCCAGGCCCTTGCCATGGGCCCTTACGGCGAGCATGTCCGTCATGTCCTCCACCATGGTCCGCAGGTCGAAGTCGAGCAACTCCAGCTCCATCTGCCCCACCTCGATCTTGGAGAAATCGAGGATGTCGTTGATCACGGACAGGAGGGATTCCGCCGAGGAACGGGTCGTCTCGGCAAACTCGCGCTGCTCATTGGTCAGTTCCGTCTCCAGGAGCAGACCGGTCATCCCGATCACGCCGTTCATGGGGGTGCGGATCTCGTGGCTCATGTTCGCCAGGAATTCGCTCTTCGCCTGGTTGGCCACCTCGGCGCGAAGGGCCATTTCCCTGGCTTCCTCCACGGCCGTCTCGAGCTGTTCACGGTGGCTTCGCAGCTCTTCTTCGGCCTGGATCCGCTCCGTGACATCCCGGGCAATTCCCTGGATCGCATACGGCGTTCCCTGCCGGTACAGGACGCAGGATTCCGTCTCGACCCAGACGTGCCCCCCGTCCTTCCGGGTCAGCCTGTAGGTGGTGGGGGAACTGCTTCGCCCGTTCCGCAGGACCTCCTGCGTTCCCTCGATCACCTCTTCGATCTGGTCCTCGCTCATCACGGAAGCGATGCTCAGATGGGGAATGTCTTCCCTCTCGTACCCGAGCAGGCCGAGGGCCGCTTCGTTCGCGTCCAGGTAGTTTCCCTCGAAATCCTGCACGAAGACGCAGAACAGGCTTCTATCGAAGAGGGCGCGGTACCTCTCCTCCCTGTCTGCCAGCTCTTCCTGCTGGGCGCGGATGATCTTCTCCGATTTCACGATGTCCCGCATGTCCCTGCAGGCGATCACGACCCCGAGGAGTTTCCCCTTCCAATCCAGGATGGGCGAGAGGTTGCAGGAAGTGGCGATGGGCTCCCCTGCCCTTCCGGTCAGGGAGAGCACGCGGGCCTCGAGGTCTGTCTTGCCGGCTTCGAGATCATGGAGACAGGCCTGGAACACCTCCTCGTTTCGAGGGTCCAGAAGACCGGAGAAGGGCTCCTGCAGCAATTCCTCTTTCGTGTACCCGAGCAACTCCATCGCCTTCGGGTTGACCATGCGGATGAACCCGTCCGCGTCCACCGTCACGATCATGTCCCCGATCGTGGCGAACACCTTTCTGGCGAGGGATTCGGGACTCGGGTTCATGAGCTGGTAGCGATAGATCGACCAGAACATGAGGGTCGCGAAGAAGGCGATGAACAGAAAACCGAAGGTGTAGTACGGAACACCGAAGGCCGGCAGGAAGTCGAGGGCCGCCGGTGTCGCGACCGCGAAGGCGAGGAGAACGGCCCGAATCTGCTTCTTCCTCGCGCGGGATCTTGTCATTCGCAGGCCGCGGAAGAGGGTGTGAAAGCTCGCCGCGATCAGGGCAAGGAACAGAACAACCAGGAGGAGGCCCAGCCAACCGTAATGCGGGTAGAACCCCCAGGCGTACTCCCAGACGCCGTTGACCGCGGCCTTGCCGAGCCATCCCTCCAGCCCGAAGGCAAGGGCCGCGAGATGGGCTGCGAGGAGTCCTCTGCGGTTCCGGCCGGCCTGTTCGGTGACCGCGGATGTGAAGAAGTAGATACCCGGCCCGATGAAGACGACACCGAGGTAGGAGAGACGGTAGCACTTCTCAGCCAGTTCCGGGTCCCGGCTGGCCAGCATCAATCCGGTCCCCAGGTGCCAGACGAAGGCATAGAGGCACATGAGGAGGAAGGACTGGTTCGAACGGGACCTCAGGTTCAGCGAAAGGCCGCCGAGGCCCAGCATCAACAGGTAGGCCGCCGTGGCGAGGCTCGCCAGCGCAAGCACGCTCATCTGAAACACGGAGGGTTCCACAAGGCTCTCGGGAATCGGGCAGTGAACCGGCTCTTCTCTGCTGTCTCATCTCATCGGAGCTTTTCCCGATCACCTTTACCCCGGACGTACCCCCGGTCATTTCTTGATGGATTTCAAAACGTTGCGAACGAATCAGACGGAGCCTTCTGCCTGCATCAGCGCGCCCTCCGCCCGCCTGCCCCACCAGACGCCCACACCACAACCCATCAGGGTCCCGAGGATTGCGGCCAGGGTCTTGAAGGCCACCGCGGCCTCTACGGAGAGTTCCCTGAAACCGGCGGCCGGGAGCAGGGCCTGCATGATGAAGCCGACCACGGCCATCGTGAGCGCCGTCGAGAGGATCACCCCGATCGCAACCACAGGCACACCCGCACGGCCGAGCCGGGAAAGGCCGAACTGCTTCGGGGCGAGACGGCCCAGCCGAACGTCGGATCGAACCTGTCCGTCCGAGGCAATGAACATGAAGAAATAGAGGATCCCGACGACGATACCGAAGTCCCAGCCCACGAGCACGCAGGAAACCGATTCCGCCGGCTCCGGGTGCTGGAGGGCCCAACGGAACTGCTTGACGCCGATGCCCAGGTTGATGAGGCCCTGGATCACGGCCCAGGGCAGAAAATGCTCCAGCACGAAGTACGCACCGAAGCCGGGCATTGCATCCGCGCCCTTTCCCTTCAGGGCCTGCACAAAGGAAGACTGGTCGCGGGGAAGGATGAGGGCGATCAGCACGGTGGTGCCCAGAAGCAGAGGAACAAAGGTCATCACATCGATGGTCAGCAGCCGGAAATGCTCCCCTCCGCTCAGGGGAAGCAGAATCCAGGCGGCCAGGGCGATCGCTGCCCCGGCCGGCACGGCCAGGGGCCCGATCCGCCTCCACGGATTGATGATCCCATCCGGTTTCGCTTCCCCCGGCCGGGCCATGACCCATCTTCCCCGCAGGAAGTCCCGCCGTGTGTTGATGACCGCCGAGTGGCACTGAATCACCACGAAGCAGAGGAGGAAGAGCGGCATGAACCCGCGCACCTCGATCATCGTGCCGGAGCCCGGCCCGAAAAGCCCGAACACGAGCCACGCCAGGAAGGCAACCACGACCCCGGCACCCACGAGGTTCATGAAGAACTGCACGACCACGTACTTCTTCTCGTCCGGCTTCGGCTTGGCCGCCTGCGTCTGGTGGCTCACGCTGTTCCTCCTGATCTCAGTTTGCCTCCGGCTCGCACAGCATACTACAGATTCCGCAGATCCGCACCAGCCCACCAAATGGAACGGGCCTCCGTCGCGACGGCAGCGCGCGGGCCGACAACGAGGATGAGTCAGGGGAGAGCCCGGCAGGCAGGGGCCGGGTCCGCAGGCTCCAGGACCACGAAGACCACCGCGTTCGGGCCCACCTCGGCGTACGCCTTACCCTGTTCCAAGGCAACCGGCGTGCCGGGCGGGTCCGGAAGGGTTCCGTCCGCCTCGTGCGTCAGCCCTTCGATGGCTGCACGGGGGGCGGTGAGGTCCCCGCCGGCGTCCACGCTCCACTGCCGGGCGCTCGATACGGTCGTGCCCTCGAGCGCGATCTCCACCGTGAGGAGGCGTCCGGAGGGGTTGGAAAGAACGGTGGTGACCGAGCCTTCCATTCCGGCGGAGCAGTAGCCGTGCGCCTTGACTCGTGAACGGTCGACGGCCGTCTCCAGTCTGGACCCCTCGACGGTCCTCCTGTACATGACGTAGGCGAGAAAGGAAGGCCTCGGGGCCAGTGTGTCCGGGTCGAGGAGTCCGTAGTCACCGCCCACAAGGGTCTGCCGGACGAGCGTACTCGACCCCTCTTCGGCCATGATCCCGATCCAGTCCGCCAGCCACAGGGCGTCCAGCATGGTGTCGCTGACCCCGAGCTGTCCGCCGCACTGGCTCGAGGCGCTCTCGCCGTTCCAAACCGGAAGCCCGCCCGCATGCTGCAGGACGTACCGTGCGAAATAGCGGTTCATCGCCAGGACCGGCGGATCGAAAAGGGTCTCCTTCGAAGCGAGGTTGGGCGCGAAGATCTCCGGGCATCGCTCCGACTGGGTCGCATACAGATGCCAGGTAACGAGATCGGCCAGGTTGCGGGCTCGTTGCATGACTTCCCGGGTGTAGTTCAGGTCGTTCAGCCACCGGTAGGGCACGAAGAAGCTGCCCGGGCAGGCAAGCAGGTCGCCCGGGGCCTCCTCGTTCAGGAGGGTGCGGAACATGCCCAGATCCCGCACATACACCTCCGGCGTGAGCAGGACGGGCATGTTGAAGTTGTACCAGATCAGGTTCACCTCGTTGCCCGGCTCCCAGATGTCGAACAGGTCGCCGTTCGGCAGGGACTTGGCATACCGGATCAGCTGCCTCGCGTTCTCCGGATTCCACTGCCCCGTCGCCGGGTCCCGCGGGCCCGGACCGACATTGACGCAGAACATGATCCTGGAGCCGATCGCCTCGGCGAAGTCGGCGATCCGTCGGATGTCCTCGTGGGTGATGACGCCGGGCCTCTCCTTTCCCGGATCCGGGTAGACCCCCTGGTAGGCGGGCGGAAGCGCGCACTCGCCTTCTTCGGGGCAGAAATAGGCGGCGTCCGAATCCGTGCCCCCGATCCGCAGCCTCGACGGCGCGATGTAGGAGGCGAGCCTTCTCAGCTTGGGGCTCTCCAGATCCGGTGTGGGCTCGGGCTGCGGTCCCGCGTCCCCCCAGTCCCACCAGAACCCGTTCGTGAACTGCACCGTGTCAAAGGCGAAACCCAGGTAGCGTTCGTCGAGCCTGCCCGCTTCCCGCGCCGGGTCGATCGTGACGGCCACCTGTATCTGCTCGCATTCCGCGTCCTGCCCGTCCGGTCTGCCGTCGCAGTTGTTGTCCAGGGTATCGGAGCAGGTCGGGTCTCCGTAGGGCCCCTCTGCGGCGCCCGGGTTCACGCCCGGGTCGCCGTCGTCGCAGTCCCACTCGGGGCTTGCACAGAGGGCGGACGCAGGGTCCCCGTACCCGTCCCCGTCCGCATCCCGGCAGGAGAGCGACCACGTGTCCTGGCCCATCAGGAACATGCAGGAAAGACAGAGTATTGCAATCCACACGACGAAGGTGTTCCGGTTGAACATGCCTCTCCTCCCCATGGCGGGCTTCAGGTCGTCCCTGCAAGAACCGGTCGGTCCAGTACAATTTGTTTATTCTAAAAGAAACTCACAGGAATCTCCAGGGCCGCTCCTTGACAGGTCCCGGGGATGCCCTACAATCCATGGCATGGCCGATTATCTGCAGAAGCTGGGACTGCTGCAAGGTCTGTGTACGGGAGACCGCGCCCGAACAGGCCCCTTCTACGTTACGATGGACGTGACCCGTCGATGCAACCTCAGATGCCTTGGGTGTCGATTTCACTCGGGGAGCATACGGCCCCCTGCCGTGGGAGACCCGGAGGTGCGGGACATCCCCTTCCAGACCGTGGAGACCCTCCTCTCGGACCTCCAGGCGCTGGGCACCCGGACGTTCTTCTTCATGGGAGAGGGGGAGCCCTTCCTGCACCCCCGCATCTTCGACATGATCCGCCTCGCCAGGAAGTGCGGGATGCGCGCCGTCATCACCACCAACGGAACGCTCATCGACGAACAAAGGGCGGCGAGGATCATCGATTCCGGCCTCGACGAGATGCACGTCAGTCTCTGGACGAGTTCCCTGGAGGGATATGCCCGGCAGTACCCCGGTACCGACCCGGCGAATTTCGACCGCGTACTCGAAGGGGTCCGGGTGCTCGCGTCGCTCAAGGGCGGGGATCGAAGCCGCCGGCCCTACATCATACTGAGCAATCCGCTCAACCGCCTCAATCACCGGGGCGTGGACGACATGGTGGCCCTGGCCGAACGGACCGGCTTCGACGCGATCTCCTTCACGCCCTTCAAGACGAACCGGGGCGAATTGAGTGAATATGCCCTCTCCGCCCGGCAGCAGGCGGACCTCTGCGCTCACATGGGATGGCTGCGCAACCGGATCCGGGCGCAGGGCCTGGGGGAGAACATCGGCCGGCTCCTCGCCCGTTACCGTTTCAACGCCGCCGAGAACCGGAACCCCTGCTACATCTGCTGGTACCATTCCCGCATCAAGGTGGACGGGACCGTGCTCTCCTGCGGCCGCTCCGAGCGGACGCTGGGGAACCTGAACAGGGACCGCTTCCCTGCCATATGGAACGGCGAGGCATACCGCAGGGAGCGGAGAAGGATGCTGTCCCCTGAAGGCTTTGCTTACCGGACCCGGATATGCGATTGTGAGCACTGCAGCTATGTCCAGGACAACATGGCGATCCACCGGGGCTTCAGGTTCCTCTTGCCCCTCTTCCCGCGTTTCCGAAAGAGCATGGAAGCGGCCCCCTGAAGAAGAGACTTCCCTTGACGGAACGAACCGACAGACCCTTCGTGATTCTGTTCAACCCGGCCCCACGAAAGGGTTTCCAGGCGCACAGACGGGTCGAGCTGCCTCTCAACCTCCTCCACACGGCAACCCCTCTCCTGCATGAGGGCTTTCGGGTGAAGGTCATCGATCAGTTTGCAGACCCTCACTGGGAACGGGAACTCCGGGAGTCTCTGTCGGAGAAGCCCGTCTGCTTCGGGGTGTCCTGCATGACCGGCCCCCAGATCATTCGCGCCCTGGAGGCCTGCAGGCGCCTCAAGAGTCGGTATCCGGAGGTACCCACCGTCTGGGGAGGCGTTCATCCGAGCATCCTGCCGGAACAGACGGTGGAAGATCCGCTCGCGGATATCGTGGTCGTCGGCGAGGGGGAAGCGACGCTCGAGGCCCTGGCAGGTGCGTTGGCGAATGGAGGCCCGTTGCGGGACGTGGCCGGCATCGCATTCCGGGAAGACGGTCGCTACATCTACACGGGCAACAGGCCTTTCGTGGATCTGGACGCCCAGCCTCCCCTCGCATACGAGCTCATCGACATTCACCGGTACAGGCGGAGAATCCTCGGGTCGGACCATGTCAGCTTCAACTCCAGCCGCGGGTGCTCCTTCCGGTGCGGCTTCTGTTACGATTCGGTGGTGCACAAGCGGGTCTGGCGGGCCATGCAGCCGGAGACGGTCGTGGCACACCTCGAACGGGTGGTCCGTGATTACGGCATCCGTGGTTTCAACTTCACGGACGACAACCTGTTCATCAACCTGGATCACGCCCGGAGGCTCATGGAAGAGATCGTGCGCAGAGACCTGCGCATACGGATCGGCAAGCTTCACATCCGGATAGACGCGATCCTCAAGATGGACCATGCCTTCCTGGAGTTGCTCGCCCGCGCCGGCGTGGAGCGTTTCACCATCGGCGTGGAGTCCGGCAGCCAGCGCGTTCTGGATTTCATCCACAAGAACCTGACGGTCGAGGAGGTTCTGGAGGCTTCACGCAAGCTCATCGGAACGCCGATTCTTCCGCACTACCTCTTCATGATGGGCCTGCCTACGGAAACGCCGGAGGAACTGGGTCGGAGCATCCGCCTCGCCGAACAGCTCCTCCACGAGAATCCCAGGGCTGCCAAGAGCTTCAATATCTACATGCCCTACCCGGGGACCGAGCTCTACAGGATCGCAGTCGAAATGGGGCTCAGGGAGCCTGCGAGCCTGGCGGACTGGTCCCCCCTCAACTACCGGTATGTGCCCAGGGAATCTCCCTGGGTCGACCCGGGAACCAAGAAGCTTCTCGCCGGCCTGGATTTCCCCCTCATGTTCATGGGAACGAACTTCGACTACAAGAAGACGCACCCGGTCGTGCGAGGCCTGGCCCGGCTCTACCACCCGTTGGCCCGATACCGTGTAGAACACCTGGACGGGCGTTTCCCGATCGAGACGAGGGTGCTCAAAGGTCTCGGTCTCTTTGGAAGACAGGATTGACCAACCTCTCAGCCGAAGAGGAGCAAGCCATGAAGGCCGTCATCTATCACGAGCCGCTGAAGATTACCACCGAAGACGTCCCGGTCCCGAAGATCGGGGATGAGGACATCCTGGTGAGGGTCCGTGCCTGCGGGGTCTGTGGCTCGGACCTGCACATGTACCGCCTGGGGGTGTTCTCCGAGCTCCTCTGTCGCAACTCGGAAGGCGGCCCGATCCCCGGCCACGAATTCGCCGGAGAGGTGGCCGAGGTGGGCAAGGACGTGGAAGGCATCGCCGTGGGCGACCGCGTGGCGGCGATCGCCTTCGGGGGCATGGCCGAATACGTGCCGATCACGCCTGCCCTGCCGGGGTTCAACGTGTACAAGGTCCCGGAGGAGGTGGGCTGGGTGGAGGCCGCCACGACCGAACCGCTGGCCAACTCCCTGCACGCCACCCAGCTGGGCACCCCGGCGGACGGGCAGAACGTGATGATCTTCGGCGCCGGCATCATCGGCCTGGGGATCGTCCAGAGCATCAAGCTGCTGGGGCTCGACCTGAACAAGCTCATCATGGTGGACGTCTCGGAGAACCGGCTCTCCATGGCAAAGGAGCTCGGGGTGGACGCGGTGATCCACGCCGGCATGGAAGACGTGTACGGACGGGCCAAGGAAATGACCGGCGAGGTGCCGGTCGTCATGCTGCAGGGCGCCATCAGCTCACCTGCTGTCGAGGTGGTCTATGACTGCGTGGGGTACATCCAGGAGCGGCCGGAGCCGCCGGTCATCCAGCAGGCCCTGATGATCGCCAGGGAGTACGGAAAGGTGGTGGTGCACGGCGTGTTCGAGGCACCCCTCACCCTGGAACTGATGCCCATGGTGAGCAAACACATCCAGGTTCTGGGTTCGTTCGGTTTCGTCCCGGAGGACGTCTCCAGGGCCCTCGATCTCATGCGCGACCGGACCGTGGACCGGATGAAGCTGGTGAGCCACCAGGTTCCCATCGAAGAGGCGAAAGCCGCCTTTGACACGCAGTGCGACATCGAGAAATCGGTGAAAGTGGTCGTGACCATCTAGCCCGCCTCTTCTGCGTGGGACAAAGCGCTCGACGGATCCGAAACCGCTTCATGATTCGGGTTGAAGCACTTCTGCCGCCGGCCCGGGAAGAGGCTGAACCCCTCCCGCGTTTCCAGGTACTCGAGGAGATCCACCAGATAGTTCTGGACCTCCGCCAGCCGCTTCCAGCCGGCAAGGCTCCTGGCGCTCTTCGCCTTTCGCAGGGCTTCCACACTCTGTTTCACCGCTTCGCTCTCGGCAAGGGGCGGATCGAGCAGCTGGGCCTTGAACGTGTAGTAGGGGATCGTGTCGAGCTCCACGCCGAACTGTCCCTCGAAGCGGGTCATGACGAGCTTCCCGAGAGCCTTCTGCTCGGGGCGAAAGAAGGCGAAAGGCCCCACCGGGTACTTGACGGTCGCAAAGGCGTTCGCCACCGCTTCCATCAGGCGGACCACGTCCGCGTCCTGGGTGTGCGGGCCGTAACGATGCACCGCCGCTCCCCAACCGAAGTATCGAACGATCAGGTACAGCGTCTCCTCTGCGTAGGAACCGTCCGGGTAACGCTTTCGGAGCGAACGGATCCCGTCCAGCTCCAGGATGTTGTAGATGCGGCTCTGCAGGTCCTCGCAGGCAGACAGAAACGGGTTGACATACAAGGCAGTCAGCCTCGTGCGGTCCAGCTTCCGGGTTTGCCTTCGGTCGAAGGACCACGTCCAGATCCCCCAGAACGCGGTTGCGATTGTGATGAACCATCTCATCGAAAACACCCTCCTCTCTGCCCGGCTCCGCCAGGTTCGACCATCGTCTGCAGCGCTTCTCCCAAACATAGATCGGTTGCACGGGAAACACAAGGAGGAATCCGGAAGTCCGCCTTTTCTTGACAGGATACCCCTCCGACTGCGAGGATTTTGCCTTGGACTCATGGAGACAGGAGCGGTATGCAATGCCTGACCAACCGGCCGGCCGTCTTGATCATGAGCAAACCCCCGGTCTCTTGCGGCGGATTCTCCTCAGCCGCCGACTTTTGGCCGCGGGCACGGCAATGATCGTGTACGCACTCTGTGGCTTCCTGCTCATCCCCTGGCTGTTGAAACGTACGACAGGAAGCTATTTCGCAGAAAATCTCGGTCGCCGTGCATCCGTGACCGAGGTTCGATTCAACCCGTTCCTGTTCAAGCTGGATGTCCGGGAGTTTGTTCTTCAGGAGGCGGACGGCCGACCCATTCTCGGCTTCGAGCGTCTTTTCTTGGATTTCGAGTTGTCGAGCCTCTTTCGCTGGGCATGGACCTTTGCCCACATCCGATTGGAACAGCCGTCTGTTCACGTAGAGATCCGGCGAGACGGCCGCCTGAATTTCGTAGCCCTGGCAGACGAATTCCCCACGTCGGAAGATCCGCCACCTGCCGACGGCCGCCCTCCCCGTCTCCTGGTGAAGCTCCTCGAGCTGGTGGACGGCACCTTCACCTTCAGGGACCTTTCCGACGCCACGCCTGCCAGCGAGACGTTGTCGCCCCTCGACCTCGAGCTCAGGGAGATCTCCACCCTTCCGGAACGGAAAGGTCCCTATACGATCCGGGCCGAACTGCCCGGCGGCGGCAAGGTGGGGTGGCGAGGCGAGATATCGGTGCATCCCATCTCTTCTGAAGGCGAGTTGAAGTTGACCGGCTTCAAGCTGGCCACAGCCTGGAAGTTCGTCCAGGACGAGCTGAGGATCGCCGAACCGTCGGGGGAGCTGACCGTTACCACCCGCTACCGCTTCGATTACCGGGAGCAGACGCCGCTCCTGACGATCGAGGACGCAACGGTTTCGCTCGAAGCTCTTTCCCTCAAGGAGAGGGACACCGACGCGCCCCTTCTCGCTCTCGAAGCCCTCGAAGCGGTCGGGATGCGATTCGATCTTCAGTCGCGCCAATTCCTGGTGCCGAACATGGTGGTACGTAACGGGTCCCTCGCAGCCTCGGTGGATGAAGGTGGGCTGCTGAACTGGCAGCGCATCGTCACGGACCGGAAATCCACAGATCCCGCCCGGCAGAATGCGGATGCATCTCCGCCTGTGGGTAAACCGTGGCTCATCAGGGCAGAAGCCGTGAACGTGTCGAAGATCGCGGTGGCGTTTCACGACCGAAGCCGCGCAGCCCCCTTGAAGCTCGCCCTCGGCGAGCTCAACGTGGATTTGAGTGCTTCGGCGGAATTGGGCGCCGGGCCGGCAAAGGCGATCGTGGACGATCTGGAGGTGGCGTTGCATCGTGTCTCCCTTTCGGAACCGGCCGAAGAAGGCCCGTTCCTGTCCCTGGACACCATCGCACTGAAAGACGGCCGGATCGATCTGGACCAACGCGAGATTTCGATTGCACGGGTGCATTCGAGCGGCGGCGAAACCAGCGTGGTGCGGGGCAGGGACGGACGGTTCCGGCTGATCGACCTGTTGGTCCCGGGAGACGAGGGCGGGGGGAAGCGCGACCTTTCCGAAGCTGCCGGCCAGGCGCGAGCCGGGGGAAAACCCTGGTCGTTCAGCCTGGATTCGTTCGAGATGAACGGTTTTCGCGTGTCGTTTCAGGATCAGACCTTCACACCGGCGATCGTCTACGATCTGGAAGATATACAGGCATCACTGGGGAAGCTTGTGACCCAGGGGGAGACGCCCGTCGACTTCGAAACCGGACTCCGTACAGGAGAGGGCGGGCGTGTGCACGTGACCGGTCTGGTGGACCGGACCGGCAACCGGATCGAAGCACGCGCGGAAATCAACCGGGTGAACCTGAAGCCGATGCATCCTGCACTGACTCGCTTTACCTTGCTGGCACTCGACTCCGGCTGGCTCTCTGCGTCGGCCGACTTCGAGGTTCTTCCCGCGAAATCGAACGACTCGACGCCACGGTTGCGGGTCAACGGCCGCCTGAGCGTGGACGACTTCCTGCTGAAGGAACAGGGCACGGAACAACGGTTTCTTTCCTGGAAGAACCTGTCTGCCAAGGGGATCGTATTCGATCTTTTCCCCCGTCGGCTGCGCATCGAAGACGTTCGGTTGGAGCAGCCCGGCGCCAAGGTCGTGATCTTCGAAGACCGCAGCATCAACCTCACCGAGGTGCTGAAGCGCCCGCATGGGACCGACAAGGCGGGGACAGCGAAACCGGAGACGGTCCCGGCCTCCGGGCCGACCAGGGACAACACGCTCTTCCCGGTGAACATCGAAAGGATCCGCATGGAGCGCGGGGTTGTCGATTTTTCGGACCTTGCCCTCCTTCTCCCCTTCACCGCCCAGGTGACGGACTTCACCGGTGGTATCGCGGGTATATCCTCGGACCCGGCAAGCCGGGCGTCCATCGCCTTCGACGGAAGGGTCGGCAAGTACGGGCTCACCACGGTGAGGGGGGTGATGCGCCCCTTCGCGCCCAAAGACTTCACGGACATCACGGTCGTGTTCCGAGATGTCGAGATGAAGCCCCTCAGTCCGTACAGCGCTACCTTTGCGGGGCGCAGAATCGCATCCGGATCTCTGAACCTCCAGCTGGAATACAAGATCCAGAACAGCGAACTGCTCGGCGACCACGAGGTCGTGCTGGAGCGGTTCACGCTCGGGGAACGCGTCGAGGCGCCGGATGCGATCCGCCTGCCCTTGGATCTGGCCGTTGCACTCCTCACCGACACGGAGGGAAGGATCGATGTGGCGGTGCCGGTGCGCGGCAATGTGGACGATCCGGAATTCGAATACGGGCAGATGATCCGGCAGGCGATCGTGAACCTGATCACCAAGATCGTGACTTCACCGTTTCGAGCCCTGGGCGGCCTCGTGGGCGAGAAGGGCGAACCGCTGGACGCCATTGCCTTTCATCCGGGCAGCGACCGCCTGCTTCCGCCCGAGAGGAAGAAGATCGAAAGGGTGGTGGAAGCCCTCCGCAAGCGGCCGCAACTGAGGCTGGTGGTGCAGGGCCGTTTCGACCCGGAAGCGGACGGCGAGGCATTGCGAACACGGAGTGTACGGCTCGCTCTTGCCGGGCAGATGGGGATGAGCCTCGCCCCGAACGAGGATCCGGGCCCGACGGCCTTCGACAATGCCAGGACACAGAAAGCCCTGGAGCAACTCCTCGAGCGGCGTGACGGCGAGGAAGCGGTTGCCGATTTCGAAAAACGGTACGCAGAAGATACCGGAAAGAAGGCCAAACGAGTGAAGCCTTATCTGGTTCCTTTCGGCCGAGGAAGTCCGGACACAACCTTCTACCGGGCCATCTTCGAGGAGCTGGTGAAGCTGGAGCCCGCGCCCGCCGCCGACCTCGAGGCTCTCGCACGGGGGCGAGCCCGGGCAATCGTGCAGGAGGTGCAGAGGACCGGCGGGTTCGACGCAACGCGGGCGGTCGCCGGCGCACCCGGCCCGGTGGAAGAGGCTTCGACAGAAACCGTCGACACCAAGCTCACCCTGGACGTGGTCCAGCCGGCCTCTTCTTGCGTGACAGAACCGCGCTCTCGAGAAGGGCTTCGGCTACTCCGTTGTGTACCAGACGGGTGAGGTCCACGCCCGTTCCTGAATGACCTTGTCGACGCTCGGGTCGCTGCAGCTTTCCGGCCTCTCCCCCTCGGGCAGCCGGACGCATTCGTAGGCATTCCACCGGCAGCTCGGGTTCTCCACCACCCGGGCGTAGTAGAATGCCCTCTGATCGGCCCGGAAGCCGGGGTCGGTCCAGACCGTGCAGAGCCTGTCGAAACCGGTCCCGGTGCGCTCACAGGTGTCCGGATCCACATCGGCACCGTTGCCCGGGTCCCCCGCAACCTCGTACACCCGGTGCATGGGCCGCCCTTCCGCACCGATCCAGCCCTTGATGATCTGGATGCGCTGCAGAGGCGCTCCCGGACCGCTCCCGGGGGACCCTGGGTCTCTTGCCGCCAGGACGAGGAACTGTGGAGCGCCGGCACCTTCCGGCCGAGGGGGCAGGTCTCCCCCCATGGGAACGCCCTTCCGGTAACCCGTTCTCGCGAATTCGGCGCCGTCCCGGTCATGGCAGGTCTCTTCGGCGTAATCCCAGCCGCCGAAGAACCGCACCGAAATTCTGGGACCGCTGGTGGCGTAAGTCTCGCGCCTGCGCAACGCCTCGAAGATGCCGTCCCGCGAGTTCTCCACGGCCCAGACCGCGGTCAGGCCGCCGGGATTCGCCGCAACCCCGTGCGGGTGCACCCCGCCCGGGCCGAGTCGTTCCTCGGGCGCAGCCTCCTTGACGCCCCGATGACCCGGGTACCGGTCCTCGGCAACCGCGCCCGGGGTGCCGTTGTGTGTGTCCGTGCCGGCGACGATTCCGAGCTTGTACGGGTTGACACCGAGCCGCTCCGCTTCCCGCAAGCCTTCCAGAAGCACATACCGTACGTAGTCCAGCCTCGACACACAGCCCAGCCCGATCTGCCCGCCGAAACCGGTGCCGTCTTCGCAGTCATCGAAAGGAGGCTCATGGATCTTCTCGAAGTCGCACAGGTCATCGGGGGGGCCGTACACCCCGGAGAGCCCGTTCATACACTCCGATTCCCCCTTGTTCTGGAAGATCTCCACGAGCGGCTCCATCCGTGCGCGCAGGAGGGCCTGCTCCCGTTCCTCCTCCACGGTGCCCGCGCCCGGATATCGCGGGAAGAACTTGTTCCCGTTGCTCTCGTTCGAGTTGTGGGGAATGCCGATCGCGTCGCACCCCTCCAGCGTGTCGAGGCAACTCCGTTCCAGCTCCGCCCAGAGCTTCTCGGCCGCGGGTTGTTCCAGGTACGAAGCGGGCAGGCTCGGCACACGGGCGTTCCGGAACACCACGTTACGGTGCAGGTTGCTCGCCCCCGGTATGCCGGTCCACTCGTATGCCGGGAAGGTGCTGAAAGAGCAACTCGGGGTGCGGTCGTAGGCGTCCTCCGCCGCCTCCACAACCCCCTGCCACACGCTGTCCGCCAGGGCCCGGCAGTCCACGCCTCCGGGGCCGCAGATGGCCGGCGAGCGTTCGGGGGCCGGCAGGAACGTGGGCAGGGCCATGACGATTTCGCTCAGCAAACCGCCCCGCCGGTAGATCCGGCAGGTGGCCGACTCGTAGACAGCGGAGCCTTCGGTCACGCACGCCTCGACCTCGGCCAGGAACTCCCCGTGGTCCGTGACAGAGGCGAAATCGAGGGGGCGCTGGAGCCGGTGTATCCTGGTTCCCGCTCCGCTCTCGTCGAGGGGCGGCAGGGCGATCGGCTCGCCGCGGGCAAAGCGGTAGGCATCCAGAGGCGTTGCCCTTACGTCCAGGGTCCACACCTCGTGAGACAGGGCGGTGTGAACGTGCAGGTCTCCGAAGTAGAGGTTTCTCAGGGGATCGAAGTCCGCACAGGGTTCCCGTTCTTCGGTGTAGACGGGCCTCGTGCCGGCCGGACCGGCAGGGCCATCTCCGTCACCATCGTTACAGCCGGTGAGCGGCACTGTCATCCATAGAATGAGAAGAAGAGTTGAGCGACTGCACCACATGTCTTCCTCATTCCTCCTTGTGATGCGCGGCGTCTCGAAGCATTCACCCGCCCGCCGGGGGACCCGTTATTGTCACAGCGCACGAACAGGTCGTCAACCAGGTTGGGCAGGAACAAGACTGCTTTCGTCGGGGCTGGAACCGGCGGAGAGCAGGTTCGCCGCGCCGGTCGAAGTCCCCTCGCCCACGGACCGGCTCGAGCATGCCGTTGTGCCGATCACCGCCAGAAGGAACGAAATCACCAACAGGCAGAAGCGCCCGGAGCCGATCATCTTCGTTGCTCCCATGTGCTGTGTGCGCGCGGCGACCCGACCCTCCTCACGGAACCGGATCGAAGCGCACGAGACCGCCCTGAAAGGATATCTCCCCGTCCTCCCCCCAGGTGCAGGCCCCAAGCGCCTCGGACCAGGGCGGGCACGCGATCAGATCGAACAGCCCGATGTAGGGGAGGTAGAGCGCTCCGTCCGGTCCGGGGACGACCGAGTTCATCAGGATGTCGTCTGCCGGCACACGCCACAGCACCTCTCCGGTGAAGCGGTCCACCGCCAGGAGTTCGTGATGGAGATCGGTGAACAGCGGAAGGGGGAGCCCGAGCCCCTGCAGGGAAGTGTCTCCGAGATGGGAGAGCGTGCCGATGACCATGTCGTTCATCACCGTAGCACTCGAGGTCCACTGGGTCCGGCGATTCTCGGAATCGTGCGGAAAGGAGACCCCCCAGATCATCTCGGGCACATGCAGCCCCTCTCCGGTCACGCTGTCCGAGAGCTTGAACAGATCCACGGTCTCCTCGCTTCCAGCCGCTTCCCAGGCGTAGACGACCCCGTCCTCGTCCATCGCCATGGACCCGAGCATGGTCGCCTCACCCGAGAGGTGGTACCGCCACAGGGGCTCACAGACTTCAGGCCTCGGATCCGCATCGGTGTTACCGTTGCAGGCCTCCACGTCCGTGTAGACGATGTTGTTGTATTCGAGGTCCGCATCGACGCCTTCGGCCACCACCATCCGCGAGCCGTCACGGGAGATCGCCGGCGAAGTGGCGCTTCCCCCGTAGGTCTCCAGGTACCAGCTCAACCTGAGATCGGGCTCCGGGTCGCCGTCGAAGTCTCCCACCTCGACCACGGTGACCGCGCCGCCGACCGTCTCGCTGTGAGTTCGCGACGAGAGGGGCGGCCCCCCTCCGATGATGAAGACCTGGTTCGATCCCGAGACGCCGATGGTGTTGTCCGAGAACCCTCCCGAAGCTCCCAGGGCCATGGCCAGTCCGGCCTCGACCGTCTCCGGATCCATGGGGCCGAGCACGGCCACGATCCTCTCGACCAGCCAACCGAGCGGGTGGGGCCGGCCGGCGTCGTACGCCTCGTAAGCCCGGATCAGGGGTTCCATGTCGATCTCCGCAGCCGGCACCGGAACGAAACCGAGCTCTTCCCGTATGGACCAGGTATCCAGGATCCTTCCGTCGCCCCGATCGATGAGGACCACGACCCCGTCGTTGGTGACCGTGACGATCTCCCCGCTCGCCGTGAAATGGATCCCCACGGGAATGTGGTAGGCCGCCCCATCGTCGCCGCCGTAAAGACCCTCGAGGGAAGTCCGCCACCGTATCGACCCGTCTTCGGGGAAGAGGGAGTACATGAAGCTCTCCTCGGTGTCCCCGTCGGCCACGTACAGGAAGCCGTCCCGGTCGACCTCCACCATGCTCCCGGCAACCCCCATGGAGAAGTCGTCGGAGCACCACCGGGTCTCACCGGTCTCCGTCTCGATGGCGTAAAGGTTGCACCCCTCCGTACGGGCAATGGTCACCAGGACCGCCGTGCCGTCCGCCGTGAACGAAACGGGCTGCTGAGTGAGGGTCCCCTCGAGGGTGGCCCAGCCCCGGCTCACCATGGAGGGGCCGGAGCAGTAGATCCTGTCGCTGTTCTCCCTGTTGCCGTGTACTCCCACATAGGTCGAACCGGACGGGTAGGGATAGGGCTGTGCGAATTCACAGGCTCGAGGGGGCGTTCCATACTGCGTCCCCTCCGTGCCGGCGTCGTTCGTGCACCCGGGGAGAACCATCGAGAACAGGAGCAGTATACCGGGGCCGAGCGCGGTGTTCTTCACGGCTGCCTCCGAAACGTGCGAGTCACGTCCATTATTCATAGAACACCGGTCACGGGCAAGGGTTACGCTCTTCCCTTGTCTTCCGCCGCGGCAAGCACGCTGAGGCCGTTGCCGGAAGCGGATGGCAATGATCCTGCTGTACCGGTTGCCCAGGCGGACCATCAACTTCTCGAACCTCTCCGAGTCGCTGGTCGTCTGGTGAATCATGACCAGAAACGGGAAGAGGGGTTGCTCTGATGACTGCCACGGGAAGACCGTCCGGGGATCATGCCGGCCCTTCACAGGGTATGGGGCCGGTCGAGAACGCATCGGACCCGAGAGGGCGGCCGTTGCTGCAGCCCCCCACTCGCATCGACCACGTTTGTTCAAGGGAAGAAGCCGCAGGCCTGCTGCAGGTGGCCGGCCGCCGCATCCAGGGTTGCGAGCGAGAGGCTTGCCTCTGCATCCGTCAGATAGCCGTCCAGGGTCGTCCAGTCCGAGAATGCAAGATCCCCGTCGCTGATCGCTTTCGAGGAGACGCTGCGGCTCTGGTCGATCAGGTAGCCGATCTGTTGGAGGTCCGCCTCTGCCGAGTCGGGGCAGGTCCCTGCATTCGCGTGAGCATTCGCGGCGCGGGTTGCCGCGGCACATACGGCATCCCGGATCTGAAGATCCAAACGCCTGGGCGCGTACTTCCCTATTCCCCCCACGATGGGGTGGGTCAGGCTGCCGAATACGGCCCGGGTGACGGTCCTGCGGACCGGGGAGTGCCCGATGTACAGAGCGCCGTCCGGCCCCGTGCTCATGACCGATACGGCCTCCTCGAGCCCGTCCGCGAAGTGACGCATGGCTCCGGTCTCCCGGTCCGGCAGCAGGGCCCCAACTTTGAAAGGCAGGGGATAGGTCTGCCTCCTTTCCCTCCGCCTCAAGTGCGAAAGGAGCCGACTGACGGGGAGCGGACAACCAAGAACTTGGGGCGAAATCAGTGATATGGAATTTCTTGTATCACATGGACAATGATTTTCGATATTGACCGGGGTTCATACCGAACCAGCGCTTGAAGGCACGCTGAAAGGCGGGCGGTTCGGAAAAGCCTAGAAGATAAGTGACCTGGGCACAGGTCATTCCCTGGAGCAGATAGGTTTTTCGCCAATTCCTGTCTTGTTTCGAGCAGTAAATCCTTGAACGTAACCCCCTCCCTCTTCAGCTGGCGGTACAATGTGCTCGAGTCCATGTCCATCCGTTTGGCAACGTTCTTGATGTCGATCCCGCCTTCCCGCAGGCAATCAATGATCACATCGCGGAGTTTGCCCTGCTGAGTGCCGGATACCGTGTGGTCGCACCCGACATGCTCGGGTACGGGGAGACCGACAAACCCGAAGCGGTCGGACATTACGGGGGTGAGTTGATCTTCGGGGACGTCGTCGCCCTGATTGAACGCCTGGATTTGAAGCGGATAAACATCGTCGGGGACGATTGGGGAGCCATTGTGCGTTGCGAACTGGTCACCCACATGCCGGAACTCTTCCGACGACACGTAGCGATTTCGGTCGGCCACCTCGGCGTATTCTTTGGTGATTTGTCCATCCAGGCTCTGAAACAGAATTGGTACATGTACCTCAACTGCCTGGATGCGACTCCGGACCTCTATGTTCTCAACGACTGCGAGTTCGTTCGGACATTCATCATGCCGACACACCCGGAGCTTGATGAAGTGTGCGGGCGAATCAAAGATCCAACGGTGCTGCGTGCGATGCTCAACTGGGACCGGGCAAACCAGCTGGCTTCGTTCTACCTTGCCTACATGAGCGGCCAAGTGGAGCTCGTGAAATGCAAGGTGCCCACGCTGGGCATCTGGAGCGCCGGAGATGTCTACCTCCCTGAGGAACCCATGAAGAAGACCGAGGAATTCATGGTCGCCGAATGGAAATATGAGCGTGTCGAAGAGGCTTCCC
Organism: uncultured Thermodesulfobacteriota bacterium; assembly: GCA_964479535.1. Taxonomy (GTDB): domain Bacteria; phylum Desulfobacterota; class DSWW01; order DSWW01; family DSWW01; genus S015-6. The sequence continues at coordinate 16,601 of CAYZMM010000024.1, read as the reverse complement.
ACTGGGTCATGCTGGATCAACCTGACAGGGTAAATCGTCTGATTCTGGACTGGCTGAAGATGGGCTGAGGCCCTATGCACCACGATTACGGCCGTTCTTGTCTTTCGGAGCCTGAGATGTGACGGGGGCAGTAACCGGGAACGCAACCGACTCGAACATTCTTCTGGTGTTGACCGACAACACCGGCTGGGGCGACTATGGAGCCTACGGCGGTGGCGAGGTTCGAGGAGCCCCCTCGCCGAATGTGGACCAAATGGCAGAGGAAGGGCTCCTTCTGCAGAACTTCAACACCGAGCCGCAGTGTACGCCCAGCCCCTCGGCACTCAACCGATCGACGGCGTCGATCTCACGGATTTTATTCTGGGCAAGAGCGAAACATCCGGACGGGAGAGCTTCCCCATCTTCCTGGGCAACGATCTCTATGCCCTGAAATGGCGAAACATGTCGAGAGGAAAAGACTGAAGGATGCCTACGGAAATTGAAAAGGTTGCGGAATGGGGTTACGGGTTCGTCCTTCTGATTTGCTCCCTCCTCCTGGTCACGCTCATTCTGGGATTCTATTTTTCCTATGTGTCCGGCCTGCTTGCAGCGATGGGTTTTATTCTGCTTTCGGCTGCAAATATCTATGCTGCATTCTATGCCACCTGTCGTCACTGCTGTTATTACGGAAAGAGGTGTTACCTGGCGCTGTGTCTCATCGTGCCCTACTTTTTTGAAAGAGCGCAGGAACCCGGTACGGACCTGAAGGCGGAACTTTCGATGGGTCTCTTTGTGGTGAACATAATCTATCCGTTGATCTTTCTTTACCAAGAGAATGCCCCTGGTACCTTCGTCGTGCATTCCCTCGCCTATCGGATTTACCATTTCCGAGATTTTGCGTTTTGGACAATTAAGGTTTCGTCCCGAGCGGATGGCCGCGAGAAAGGTAAGGTTACGTTCGGTTCACCTTGTGTGGGCGAGAGAGTCGTCTGGCATCCCAGCGACCTATTATCATGAGGTTACATCAGGATCACGCTTAGCCAAACGAATGACCAACGATATGGACTCGAAGAAATTGGCCCGCAGCAGCAACGGCACATTCCAGGATTCGGTTGTCTTCTTCATGCCGTTTGATGGCCGCTACTTTCTCGGAAGGATGAACGAGTCCGGCAACCTCGAGAATCCGATCTTCAAGGAAAAGGGAGGGAAGAATGCAACCACAAACATACCACAAGAGAATCAAGCTAAAGTACAAGATTCTGTCTTTCTTTTACGACCTCGTGGAGGTGTTTTTCTCGAACACGGAAACAAATCCGCGTCACGGCCTGGCCCGTCAAATACCCGATGATGATCTGCGTATTCTGGATGTTTGCTTCGGTACGGGAAACAGCACGCTGATAATTGCAGAGAACAATAGCAAGAATAGTATTACCGGAGTTGATCTATCCGAAAATATGTTGCAGGTTGCCAATCGGAAGATCGCGGAGCAAGGACTTTCTAATGTGACGACGCTTCGAATGGATGCGGTGAATATGGATTTTGAAGATGCATCCTTCGATATTGTAACGAGTTCTTTCGGCCTGCACGAAATGGAGTATCCCGAAATGCAAAGTATATTGAGGGAGATGCACCGCGTCTTGAAGAAGGGCGGCAAGCTATATCTTGTGGATTATCAACTTCAAGATACTGCAATGAAGCGGTTCCTTTTTCGCGTCTATCTCTTGTTGACATCGCCTCCACATGTCAAGGACTTTTTGAAATATGACTGGGAAACGATCATGGAAGAGTGTGGATTTCGCATTGACAAGGTCGAACCTTACCGAATATCGCAGATAATTTGCGCTTCGCGCTTATAGTATCGACCTCAGCGTAGAATAGCCTGGCAACTGCAGCAGAGAACGACGAAGCTCGCACGGGCTCCACCTGTCATCATCGACGATTGATTAAAACCAACCCTCTGACACCCTCACATACAAATATTGATGCCCCGTCAGCAGACCAAGTATTCAGGCTAGCCTCGCCCACACACGATGCGAATCCTACAATGTCGCATTGAACTATGAAATTCATCCGCGGGTCACAACATGACCAATTAGTGTAACTCGAGAAAAACGGGAGGGAGTGCTTACTCGGGAGAAATATGAACCGAGACGAGGGGGTGGTTGGCGGTCTCTTTTTGGTGCTATTCTGACTTTTTCTCCTGTTCTCTTGAGGGAAACGGAACAAGAAGGATGTCACCGGACTCATAGCCGGTCATAGTCGGCATCCTCGGGATTGTCCCACACGTTCTGGAGCGACACTTCGGAGAGAGGGGAGGCTGCTTGTGTCAGGAGGCGGTCTTCACCGCGCTGGATGAGAAAGTCGATGAAATCTTCGACCAGACAGATCCTCTCAGGAGGGAGTGCCCGGATCTTCTCCAGAATGGCTTGCTCGACATTGCGGTCTTGGCTACTCATTCGCTTGTACCCCTGTTTGAACCCTGCCGTTCAAAAGGGTGAACCCTCACGTGCCTGCCGAATGAATCCATTAAGAGGCGTCCTGGCCGATACTTGATCTTGCAGGAGTAGGATCGCTGGTAGAGCCTGTTTTGGCAGAGCAAGTAGCTTGTGAATCTCTCTTCGACACCTGCATAGCCATCGAGATCTACATCTTGGCAAGCTGCACGTAGAAGGCATAGGATGGGAACGCAAAGCCCAGTACTCCTGGTGGGGCATATCCTGCCCTTTCAGCGACACCAGTCTGGTCGATCGGCCTCGGCAAGCGTTGCGCAATAACGGGGACAGACCTCATGACCACCCATGGTCATCGAACAGATGCGCAAGTCGATACCCTCGAACAGCTCGCCGGGCGGGTGCGAGCCTGGGGCCGTGAAAGTAATATCCGGATTGGCGGCCTCCTTCAGCGCCGACTTCACGGCCGCGATTCTTTCGGCCCGCGTCTTTGCGGATAGCGGTGCTTGGGAACGCGACTTCGCGGATAGCGGTGCTTCGGAGTGCGCCGCGGACGTCTGCCGTGGCGCTGGCTCTTTGTCTCGGTCCTTTCTCAACTCCCATACTTGGACAACAAAAAGAACGGCCAATACAAAGACACCTGTAACGAACAAACCTTTCATCAGCTTCGGAATGATCTTCCTGAGCAGCACGGCCAACACGACCGGAAGCGCCGCAGCCGACCAGCCATACCAGGGAGGGAGATTGTTCAATCCCTTATCGCTCACTCCTATCACCGGCGCCAAGGCCATTAGCGAACCGAAGCAGACGATCCAGAAACCGAGGAATGAAAAATACGGATGCCAGAACAAGGCCACGACAATCGCCATAAGATTCTCGCCGAGCTTTCGACTCTCGTCGTGCACTCGCGCAATCCTCGCGCCGTGCTCCTGAGCTCCGCGACGCCCGCTGGCCGTACCATCGGATACCCCTGTCGCTAGCCCTTTGTAATAGGAATCGTCTTCCATTTCCGTATGCCCTCCGGTTTCCCTAGAGATAGGCAGGCCCCCTGTCGTTACGTCAGTGAACGGGTGCTTGACTCAAGCCCTCCGAAGTGGGGGAGGCCAATTGTTTTCCCGGTTCTTCCTGGAAGATTGTTCATTTAGAGTCTATCCGGTCTGTCTTGGATTCTGATGCATTCGCGCATCTTCACTCCATGATCCGGCGTCGCGTGCCGCTCTACAATCTCTATCCCTTTGATTCTTCCCCAGGGCCACACGGTTCCTTGTTGCGTACCATTTTCTCCGTCGCCATCTCGGGATCCAGACGATGTGATACGTACAAGCTCAGATCGAATGTGCTAGCCTGAGAAATCGTTCATGAACGGATTACTGCGAAATGGAATCTCCACGTGCGGTTCCTATTGGACCGCCTCCTGCTAGGCATCCAAGGCTCTGAATCTCCAAGGAGGAGAGGCACCTTCGCGCAAGGGCAAGATGTCCGTTTCAAACAGATGGTGCAAATCCAATCCGGGAAATTCCATCGCTGCCATAGCATGCCAGTTCCGGGAAGCCCGAAAACCGACCATGTCCAGAGGAACGTCTTAAAAATGGAGCGACGATCTGGACAGCCCTTTTATGGGTTCACAGCCGTTTGCCACCCTTTATGCAGAGATATTCGGTTGGAAGAGAGGGATGTTGGGTGGCGAGGCTTGTTCTTAATTCATCCTACGGAAAACTGGGAGTTTCAACTCCCAAGTCTGCCGGCCCGCACTCGACAATCGATCAAGGTCATCCTGGAAGGCAACAGTTACCGCTCTACACGGCCCCCTCCAAAACAACCGAAAAAGGCACTTGTGAAAGGAGGCGAAAAAGGCTAGTTTGGACAACCTCTGAGACCCCTCAAACGGCCACTTTCAAGTGGCTCCATTAACCCGATCCCGGGTGGCTCCATTAGGGCGATCAACAACAGCTGTTAGTGACCGCCGATATGGAGCCATTCGAGGATCGCCCTAATGGAGCCACCCTGTGATCGCCGTAATGGAGCCAGGTCATGATCGGGTTAATGGATCCACCTCATGATCGCCGTAATGGAGCCACCCCAGGATCGCCCTAATGGAGCCACCCTGTGATCGCCGTAATGGAGCCAGGCTGACCGGCTCGAGGGGTCTCGGACTTCCTTCAATCCATGCTGTATGCTCCTGCAAACCCACAGGCAGGAGGTACAGGGATGAGCAACAGGAGGTTCGAGATGTACCAGTATCGCCAGGTTATTTGTCGCATGCGGTTGGGGGAAACCGACCGCAGAATCGCCAAAGCGGGCCTGATGGGCCGCCGGAAGGCGGCTGAACTCCGGGAGATTGCCAGCGAGCAGGGCTGGCTCCGGGAAGGGCCCCTTCCGGAAGACAGCGAGCTGGCCACCTTTTTCCAACCCAAGAAACAGATCAACCCCCCGGTCTCCCTGCTGCTGCCCTACGAGGAGCAGGTAAAGGGCTGGTGGGAACAGGGGGTCCAAGGGACCACGATCCACCAGGCCCTGGTCCGCAACCATGGATTTGCCGGCAGCTACTCCTCGGTACGCCGGTTTCTGCAGAAGCTCGAAAGATCCCATCCCAAGGCCACAACCATCCTGGAGTTCGAGCCCGGAGAGGCCGCCCAAGTCGACTTCGGCACCGGTCCGAAGATCGTAGATGTCTTCAGCGGGGAGGAGATCTCCACGTGGATCTTCGTGATGACCCTGGCCTGGAGCCGCCACTTCTACGCCGAGATCGTCACAAACCAGAAGGTGGAGACCTGGCTCGGCTGCCACCGTCGGGCCTTCGAGTTCTTCGGCGGGGTGCCCCGGAAACTGATTATCGACAACCCCAAGTGTGCGATCACCAAGGCCTGCTTCCGGGATCCCGCGGTCCAACGCTCCTACGGGGAGTGTGCCGAGGGTTTTGGCTTCCTCATCTCCCCGTGTCCGCCCCGGGATCCGAAAAAGAAGGGACGCGTCGAGTCGGGAGTGAAGTACGTCAAGCGCGCCTTCGTTCCTCTCAGGGATTTCCGTTCCGTGAGCGACGCCAACCGGCAGCTTACAGCCTGGAACCTTGGCGAGGCCGGCAACCGCATCCACGGAACCACCAAACAGCGACCCCTTACCCAGTTCGCCGAGACGGAGAGGTTCCTGCTTCAACCCCTGCCGGACGTCCCACCGGAGCTGGCCACCTGGGCCAAGGTCAAGGTCCATGGCAACTGCCATGTGCAGTTCGAGAAGGCCTTCTACTCGGCTCCCTTCCAGCTCGTCCGGCAGGAGCTGTGGCTGAAGGCTGTCGAGACGAACGTAAAGCTCTTCCACGATCTCCAACTGGTGGCCATCCATCCCCGGCTGAAAAGAGCCGGGCTTCGCTCCACCGTGGACGAACACCTTCCCCCCGAGGCCCTGGCCTACAAGATGAAAGATCCCCAGTGGTGCCTCAAACAGGCCGGGCGGATCGGACCTTACTGTAAGGCTCTGATCGAAAGGCTCTTCGCGGACCGGGTCCTGGATAACTTGAGAGCTGCACAAGGCATCGTCTCCCTGGGAAAACGGTTTGGAGAAAAGCGCCTGGAGGCGGCCTGCAAGCGGGCCCTGGACTATGACAACCCCCGGTATCGAACCGTAAAGATCATCCTCAACAAGGGCCTCGACCAACTGCCCCCGGACCAGGGGCCTGTCCACAAGCTCGGGGAAGCCTACCAGGGCAAAGGCCGCTTCTACCGAGACTCTCGAAACCTGATCCAATAAGCCTGACAAGGAGAATCGCCCATGAACCCCATGCCCGAACTGACCCCCATGCTCAAACAACTCAGGCTGTCCGGCATCCTGGACTCCCTGGAAACCCGGAACCGCCAGGCCATCGAAGAAAAGATGGCCTACACCGACTTCCTGGGACTCATCCTGCAGGACGAGATCGCCCGCAGGAGCCAAAAACGACTTGCACTGGCCCTCAGGAGAGCGAATTTTCGCAACCAGAAGACTTTAGAGGAGTTCGATTAGGTGAAGTGCCCGTTTATGTGAAGAGAAGAGCTGCCAGGTCATCCAAGGTATCTGATTTACGCATGTTCCGGATTGTTGGCGCTCTGCCGATTTGCACATAACCAGACGTGATCCTAGGCTACCTCTACCGCATTTACAGGCGGGGAAAGGAGGTAGCCATGGTTGTTCTGGAAGACGTTGTGCGATCGGCTGGATTGCGAGTACTCGGCCGAAGGGCTCCGCTGGGCCCGCACATCGATCAGTTCGTTGAGACAGTTTCCTCGGTTGGATACACCCCAACATCGTTACGTGACCTGCTTTATGGTGTGATTTGGTTCGGCGCCTTTTTGTGGGACCAAGGCGTAATAGACTTGTGCGATCTGCGACCGAACCATGTCCATGAGTTCGTTGCCACTCAACCGGTAAAAGTGTGCAGAGGCAAGTACCGTTACCCCATTTCGCGGGGCGTTTGGGGTGCCCGCCAGCTCATGAGATTCGTGCGGGAGGCGGGGATCATCGAGCCAGAGGCCGATGCCCCTCCGCCCATTTATGCCCCCCTCCTTGAGGAGTGGCTGAAATTTCTTAAAGAACACCATGGTCTTGCTCCGGGGAGCCTAGATCTCTACCGTCGCCACATCCGTCGTTTCCTCGAGCATCTTGGCTGCGGTGCGACCGTTTCCGGCCTGCAGCGTCTCAATCCCAACCAGATACGAGGCTATTTATCCCATACGCTAAGTGGGCGTTCGCGCTCAGAACGCAAGGCGGTGGTCTCTACCCTCAGGGGCTTTCTTCGGTTCGCGTGGTCGCGTGAGTATCTATCCCAGGATCTATCGTTAGCCGTGGATCGGGTACCGTGCTTCAAGCAAGAGCGGCTGCCGCGTGGACCGCGCTGGGAGGATGCCCTGCGCCTTCTCGATACACAAGATCATTCAACAGCACTCGGACTTCGTGACTACGCGATACTTCAAATACTTCTCAGCTACGGCGTGAGAGCCCAGCAGGTCTGTGGACTATGCCTTGACGATATCCAGTGGCGAAAGTCGACGATCCGTTTTTTGCCGCTCAAGGGCGGTCGCTCCCTGGAAGTTCCCCTCCTTGCTCCTGTGGGAGAGGCTCTGCTCGCCTACCTCCAACCTGGACGGCCGCCGTCCGTAAAGCGCAAGGTCTTCTTGAGCACTCGGCCACCGTTTGCTCCTTTGACAGGATCCGCGATCACGGGTTTAGTAGCCCGTGCATTCGAACGAGCCGGGGTTTTCTCCCCGCACCGTGGCAGCCATTCCCTTCGGCATGCCTGGGCAACCCACATGCTGGCAGAAGGGCAGTCGCTCAAAACCATTGCCGACCTCCTCGGACACCGTAGCCTTGAAACTACTCGTATCTATGCAAAGGTCGATTTTCAACGCTTACGAACCGTTGGTCTGGCCTGGCCGGAGGAGGTGGTCAAATGAAGATATGCAACTTCCGGAGTTCTATGGCCCCCAGTCTTCGTAGGTTTGTTGAGCTACGTCACTCGCTGGGCTATGGTGATAAGGGGGTACGAAGCCTTCTTGCACATTTTGACCGATATTTGGTGGCTTGCGGCTGGCAGAAGTCCACCCTGACAAGGGACCTCGTGCAGGACTGGGCGTCTTCAGATGGCCCACTACAGCCTAGATCGCGCGCCCAGCGGCTCCACGCCATACGGCTCTTCGCTCGGTTTCTCTCGCAAACCCATCCTGATACTTACGTTCCCGGTCCGGCCTGGGAACCCCGCCAGCAGTCCATGTTTAGGCCGCACATCTATACACCCGCGGAGATCCAAGCCCTACTGACAGAGGCGTCGCAGTTGACCCCGGCCGGGTCTCTCCGCCCTCGGACGTATGTGACCCTCTTTGGCGTGCTCTACTGTACCGGCCTTCGTATCTCGGAAGCCTTGGCTCTTCGTCTGGCAGATGTGGATTGTGATGACGGCCTTCTATGGGTTCAAGAATCTAAGTTCCACAAATCGCGGGCCCTCCCCCTGCGATCCGACGCAGTGGCGGCGCTTCGCGCATACCTTTCAGAGCGCGGCTCATTCGGTCATGCCCAGGATCCGGAGGCGCCGCTCTTTCTCAACCAGCGTGGGGGTCCTTACACACACCCTCTTGTATGCGCCACGTTCCTTGCAATCGTGCGGCATTTAGGCCTGCGCGGGCCCCCCGGAACTCGTGGCCCACGCCTCCACGACTTGAGACACACATTTGCCGTCCATCGTCTACTCGACTGGTATCGCGACGGGGGCGACGTTCAAGCCCGTCTCCCTTTACTTGCAGATTACCTTGGGCATGTCTCACTCGTATCGACTCAGGTCTATCTGGAAATAACCGCCGAACTGCTGGGGGAAGCTGCCCAGCGATTCCGGCCGCCCAGGCTGGTCGAGCCGAGACAAAAGGGAGGGTTTTCATGAACATTCGAAAAAGTCTACCCCGACTTCTCCAGGATTTCTTCTGCGTTCATCTAATCGCTCAGCGCAACTTGAGCCAGAACACAGTATACGCCTATCGTGATACGATCGTGTTGCTCCTACGCTTTGCCGCTGTTCGAGCGCAACGTGATGTGGCTGTCCTCGAATTTTCCCACCTAGACCGAGACGTAGTCCTCGGGTTCCTCACCCACCTCGAGAACGGGCGAGGCAACAGCGTCCGTACCCGAAACACACGACTCGCAGCCATTCACAGTTTTTTCCGGTATGTGGCCACGGAGGAGCCTGCTTGCATAGGTCTTTGTCGGGCGATCCTCGGGATCCCGTTCAAGCGGGGGGTGGACGCCACCTTCTCATGCCTGGATCGAATGGAAGTCGAGCACCTGCTCGCGATTCCTGATCGTACACAAGCAGTCGGCCGGCGGGATGGGGCGCTACTCTGGTTCCTTTACAATACCGGCGCCCGCGCCCAAGAGGTTGTCGACGTGCGTATTCCAGCCGTACGCTTCAGCTCCCCTGCGCAAGTGCGCATCTTCGGGAAGGGCCGGAAGGAACGTCTCTGTCCCCTCTGGCCGGAGACGGTTACCCTGCTACTCGATATGATCCGCGACCGGGGTATCAATGAGGAGTCCGATGAGCCCCTGTTCCTGAACGCTGCAAGACGTCCACTATCCCGCTTCGGTCTGCGTCACATCGTCCGAACCTACGCCGTTCGCGCTGCCGCAACATGCCCATCACTCGTCACCAAGCGCATCAGCCCCCATACATTCCGCCACACGACGGCTTTGCATCTCCTACAGAATGGCGTCGAACTAAATGTTGTACGCTCCTGGCTCGGCCACGCAAGCATCGAGACGACACACCGGTACGTGGAGATCAACATGGAGATGAAGCGGGCTGCCCTGGCTGCGGCAAGTCCCCCATCGCACCAGGGGTGGCGACCTCGGTGGCAGGAACCCGACTTGTTGCAATGGCTTGAGAGGCTCTAAGGTTATGTGAAGTGTCTCTACCTTCATCGCACGGATTGCCCTCATGATTGGCCAGGACTTCACATAAACGGGCACTTCACCTAATCGAACTTATGTGGAGCTCCACATAAGTTCGATTTTTCCTTTAACCCTTCCATCAACCGCTCTCTGATCACCGATCTGGCCACCTGCCGGTTCATCGAAGAGAAGGTTGCTGTCTTTATCGTCGGTCCCTGCGGCACCGGGAAAAGCCACATCGCCCAAGCCGTGGGCCACGCCGCTGTCCGCACCGGCCATGACGTCCTGTTTACCACGCAAAGCAAAATGCTCTCCCAACTCAATGCGGCCCGGGCCATCAACACCTATGACCGGTTCTTCAGAAAACTGGCCTCCGTAGACCTTCTCATCATCGACGACTTCGGCCTGAAGCCCCTTCGCCCATCCCAGGACGAGGACTTCCATGACATCATCGCAGAACGCTACGAGAATCGCTCTACCATCGTGACCAGCAACCTGGATCTATCCGAATGGGGGGAGGCCTTCCCGAACCGCCTCCTCGGGGCCGCCACCATCGATCGGCTCCGCCACGGAGCCTACAAGGTCATCCTGGAAGGCAAGAGCTACCGCTCTACGCGGCCCCCTCCAAAACAACCGAAAAACGCACTTGTGAAAGGAGGTGAAAAAGGCTAATTTGGACAACCTCCGAGACCCCTCAAACGACCACTTTCAAGTGGCTCCATTAACCCGATCTCGGGTGGCTCCATTAGGGCGATCAACAACAGGCCGCGCCTTCCAGGCGGTTGATGCGGCCGGGGCGGCCCCGGAACCCATAGTGTCTCAGCTTAGGATTCCATCCCAGTGAGGCGCGGATTGTTTCAAGTATCGGAACAAGATCGGGCTCGATGTTGCACTCGAGGCCCTGCGCGACGTTCTGCGTGGCCGCAAATGCTCGACCGACGAACTGTGGAAGTATGCGAAGATCTGCCGGGTAAGGAAAACGATGCGTCCCTACATAGAAGCGACCGTATGACCAAGGACAAGCCATCGAACGTCGCGGCGTCTGTTCGCCAGCGACTTCTCAACATCATCCGAGATACCGGTGATGATCCGAATCTCGTCTGGACGCGCTACGCCACGGAACGGCTCCTCTATCGCCTTTCCGTTTCGCAGTACGCGGGGGATTTCATACTCAAGGGAGCCATGTTGTTCATGGTCTGGACGGGCGAAACATACAGGCCAACGATGGACATGGACTTCCTCGGCCATGGTGACGATTCCAGCGAGGGACTGGCTGAAGTGTTCCGCAAGATCTGCGGTGTAGACGTTGGACCAGATGGTCTGGTCTTTGATGCCGACACCGTGGCGGCTGCGCCTATCCGCGATGAGCAGGAATACCAGGGGCAGCGCGTCACGCTAACTACCTTCCTCGCCAAGGCCCGCATTCCCGTACAGGTCGACGTGGGATTCGGCGACGTAGTCACCTAGGGCCAAGAAGATCAGCTATCCCACGCTTCTGGATTTTCCTGCCCCGAGCATCCGTGCATGTCCAAGGGAGACGGTTATCGCCGAGAAGTTCCAGGCCATGGTCATGCTAGGCATTGCCAATAGCCGGATGAAGGATTTCTATGACCTGTACGTGCTGGCCCGTGATTTCGCCTTTGGGGGCAATACCCTTGTCCGGGCAATCAAGGCGACTTTCAAGAGACGGAAGACCGAAATCCCCATTGAACCGCCGCTGGCGCTGACAGATGAGTTCGGCCGCGACAAGGTGAAATCGGTCCAGTGGACAGCGTTTATTCGGAAGAACGGTCTCGAAGAAAGCGCACCTGAGTTTTTGGAGTTGCTATCGCGCCTCAGGGAATTCCTGTTACCTCCCATGAGAGCAGCTTCCAAGCGCGCCCCCATTCCAACAAGCTGGGCCAAGGGAGGCCCCTGGAGTTGAAGTAGTGAAACTCTCCGCGGCAAGCCGCGGGGAGGAATGGCGAAGGCGAGTGAACTCCTTGGTCCGGCTTCCGGCTGATACCTACCGGAGGATGGCGTTTGATGTCGGCGCAGGGGCTTTGGGGAACCGGGCTGTTAAATAGCCGGATTCAAAAAGCGGAGAATGGGAGAATCAGGAAAGGACATTTGCGAAAACCGCGGCTGAACCCCCACGGTTGCATCGCAACCCCGGGCGGAGAGCATCGAAACGGAGAATCGGGAAGGATGTGGCCGGCGGCGTAAGTCGGCGAAGACAGGACAGAAACGACAAAACCCCGTGGGGGTGAATCCACAGGGTTTTGTGTTAAAAAGAACCGCTGATTTCAGCGGATAGAATTTTGGCTCCCCGTGTGCACCCCTCTTCATAACCGTTCTCTTTCTCCCGCAGTAAACCGAAAACTTTCAATTTCAATGAGTTATCAAAGATCAGGTCGTTCCCGGTGAGGCGGAAGCGGTGTTGAGTCAAATTTCCGAATTACCGAGGATTCCTCGGCAGTCCATCTGACTGTTAGCGCTGATGGGTGACCATGCTATTTGAAAGTGCAAACAAGTCAGTTGTTGTAAAAAAATGCTACAGTTGAGAACTGGGTCAATCCGATCATCTATTCCAGAGTCTCACCGTGAACAGCTCTTCGTTCTCAATCAATTCCGGTGTTGTCCCGTTGTGATCATGCATCCCCTTGACGATTTTTCGAGGCACTCCCATACCCATGTGCTCGAGGTAACCATAGTCTCTCATGACATCCTTGAGCAGTTGATTGCGGGCTGAACGACACCCTGTGACCATCCGCTGGGGGGTGATGCCATTGGGAAGGCGCCCAGGGGAAATCACCTCCATGCGGTCCTCGTAGATGGACAATTCCACCGTCGTACCGGACAATAGGTAATCTCGATGTACCAGGGCATTGACGATGGTTTCCCTAACCGCCTCTTCCGGAAATGTCCATGTCTGCCCGCGCCTTGATCCATCTGCAAGCGCAGCGGTGACTTGTGTGTTCCGCTTTACAAATTCCACTGCCTGTTCGACGAGTCCATTTTCAACAATCCCATCTTTTCCTATAAGCGCCGTCATCGGACCGCGTATGGACAGACGTTCCTTGGCGGCATAATCTTTTTCTTTACCGGGATAGGCGACCGCATCAATACCGGCTTGCGGCAGGAATCGGTTCGGATTGGCGCAAAAAAGCAACAAACCCGCCACAGTGGCCGGTTTTCTGTCGTCCTCTTCAATCAGAAACTCCGTATTGAGAAGCAGGTTTTGCCAAGCATCAGCGTCATCCGCTTTGGGTGTATCTTGGGAACGGACGCGCTGGAAATAGTCGTTCAAACGGCGATAGTCAAAATCCTCGGCGGAAGATCCAGACACCGCGCGCACTTCCAAACGGAATGTGCCGCGCTGTTGAAACAATCGCTCCAGTTCCTCAGCACTGGCTTCGCGGCTCAGTGTTCCCACACGGATATAGTAGGTGCGGTGATTGTTGTGCCATACATGGTGAACCGCCCACCCGCGATCAACTTGTACAATGGCGACATCCTTTCCGGGTTCCACATCGCGGATGACCTCATAATAGGGAATCAGCTCGGGGCGAATCTTATCCCGGCAGGCGGTCATGACCCACTCCTCGAGGCGATCCCTGGTAATCCCGGCAACGTTACCGTCATCCCCAACGCCTAAAATCACCCGGCCACCCCGCAAGTTGGCAAATGCGACCAACTCCTTGGCCAATGCCCGGTTATCGATGGTGTCGCGCTTGAACTCGACGCCGGAGCTTTCGCCATTTTTTATGAGTTCCAATAATTCTGTTTTAGTCATCTAATAATCCTTTAAAATCCATACTTTAAGCGACGCATTTCAAAAGCATCTTTCCCGCCTTCTAGAACCTCTTCGACCATCTCACGCACCGCCTTGGTGTCGATAGAACCCATATGCGCTTCGGAGAGTTTGGCTTTTCCCTCCCCGGCTTCACCATAAGCTGTCAATCCAACAATCAGCTCAGCATCCCCCAAGACGGGAATGTTGGCGTTATGGGTGGCAAAAATGAATTGCCGCCTACGTTTTTCCTCACGCATTTTGGGTACTACGCCATCGGAAATGAAACGGTTGTCCAGATCATCCTCAGGCTGGTCCACAACCAGCGGCGCATTGGACTCTAATAGCAAGAGCAGAAGTACTGCAGTGGCCTTCTGCCCCGTGGAAAGATCCTCAAGCGTCTGCCACGTGGGCGGCTGATCGTCAGCAGCGACATTTAGTTTGATGGCCGTAGTCGGCGGCAATTCCAATTCCTCGATTTGCATAATGACATCGGGGTGGGCCTGGGCGATGCGTTCGGCCTGGCTGGGCGGGATGCTGAATTTTTGAGAGATCGCATCTTTGCCCTCTCTGCAGGCTGAAGCGAAAACGGGGAGTGAGAAATCCGTGCGCTTCGTCAATGTTTCAATTGCCTCGGATAGACGCCCGCCGATCTGATCTCTCAAAAGCTGAATCAGCGGTTCCCGGTTGCCGCCTGCCGTCACATCGACCAAAACCCGTCCTTCAAGTTTTTTACTGACTTTCTTCGCGGCACGTTCGATGTTCCGAAACTCTTCGGCTTTGACGTCCTCCCACTCGGAGAGAAGGTTGCGCCGTTCCGCCTCATGTGCCTTGATGTCGCGATTCAAAAGGGTTTGCCTTTCCTTAAGGGGTCTCAGTTCCTCAATTTGTTGCCGGAGACGGATGAATTCTTCACCATCAATTTTGGATTTCTGCAAGTCACGCAAAATGGCCTGATAGGCTTCCATAACCGATGCCTTGCGCTTTTCCCATCGCTCGCGAATCTCAGCCAACCCGGTTTGCGCTTTTTCAATCGCCCGATTCATTTCTACTGAGATTTGCTTCATGTCATCGGCCAATTGGTTGAGGATACCGTTGGCCTCACTCAAAATTGCCTTTCCGGGCAGGTCTTGCAAGGCTTTTTCAGAAATGAAAGCGCAATCGATGGGGACGGATTGGCCAAGCGCAGTCATAACTTCCCTAAATGGTTCAATGCGCTCTTCCGCCGTTTTGAGCACCCTTTCTTCCCGCACCAAAAGGCTTTGTTCCTTCAGCTTTTCCTCAAGTCCGGCGTCCTGAAACCGCCTCAGGGTCTCTTCAAGGCTCGGCAGCATTGCAAGGCGTTCCTCAATTTGGGCAAGCTCCTTTTGCGTTTCGAGCAAGCGGGTGCGTGAACGCTCCAATTGGCGGCGTACACTGCTTTTGCGCTTGGCGATGTCGGTGTCCCGCTCAACGAATCGGCCCAAAAGGCGGGTGAGTTTGTCCCGGCTTTTGGTAAGTTCCGATATTTCGTGCTGGCCGTAAATTTCCGTTTGGGGAACCACATCCGCGGGCGTCAAATTGAGGACATTGCCGGCATCGTCTTTGACAACCGGTGGATTGGGAATGGTTCGTTCAACAAGATAGTGGCGCTTGTCCGGATGATAGGAACGAACCAGCATGGATATTTTTGTACCGCTTCGAAGTACCTGGCGAATGATGCCGTTGTGGGATTTATTCGCCTCTTCTCCCAAGGGCTCCATTCCCAGCACATACCGGATGCTTTCGACAATGGTCGATTTACCGGTTCCACGCCCCCCGATGAGCACATTAAGGTTTTCGTTCAAGTGGATGGCCGCGCCATCCAAAAAGCCGCCCTGCCAGGTCATGCCGATAAACTCGGTATGCTCTTCGGGCGATGGGTCGCTGGCCAGACGTATTCTTGAAACCGGATCAAGGAAGGCCTGCCTCAATCCCTCCAGGGTGACATTCGACATTTTGATCCAACAGGAAGCGCCGGGTTTTTCCAAATCCTCCGGGCTTGAGACATCCTGGGCGTTGATGACTGCCACCGGCCGACCACGATAATAGTCCGGATTTTTGTTTTGGATGATCCGCCGAACGCTGTCCGGCGCATCAGTAACCGGCCCCGGCAGGGCACAGGAAAGAAGGTGTGGCCACGTCCAGGCATTTATCCTCGGTTGACCCGACAACCGATGCAACAGCCCGCCCTCACTTGCCACATGGGCCGCGATGCAGATGCTCCCCCAGGTGCCTTGAGATTCTTTTAGAAACTCAACCGCATCGTATTTTCCGGTAGGAGACGCGCTTTCATCCTCATGGATACCGCAATCACCAAGGATACGTTCCAAAGAGCCCTCATCCTTTTCCGGGTCGAACAAGCACAGCAAATGCACACCATCCTTGCTCACCGCTTCGAAGCCAGGGAAGACGATGATTCCAGCAGCCTGCGCCGCCTGCCGTAGTGACCGTGAGGATCGCACGCGATAGTGATCGGTGATTCCGATGACTTCGATGCCGATTCGCTGGCACGTCTCCACTATCGCTGTATTGTAATCCGCTTCATTACTGAATGCCGTCGTTTTGCTGTGGCGCACGAGGTACTCATAGGGATTGACCTGAAGTGCGCAGCGATAGAATCGAGCGCCGGAAGGTAAGTTTTGGGCAACCTGAATTGCATCCAAACTGCTCATTATAAGGCCTCCTCGTAAGTAACGCCAAAAATCGTATCCGAAAGCCATTTCTTGAAACTGGGATTGTCGCTGAACTGCTTGAACAGCTCCGTGTGGTCGGAGAGCATTTCGATGACCACCTTCTGCAAGGCCCGATCGTGCTCAAGTCTCGCCGCCGACTTGCTGCTGTTCTTCATAGCGTTCTGGTATGCCTGATCCGCTTTCACCTTGGCAGGGATTTCTTCGGTGATCACCTTGCGGATACGATCCGAGTCCTCCCAATCGATGTTCCCGAAGCGGTCGTTGAACGATTTGATGATGTTGCTC
>CAYZMM010000023.1:39665-84554 GCA_964479535.1 uncultured Thermodesulfobacteriota bacterium | reverse complement strand
AGAACGTGCCCACCTGGCTCTTCCGGAAGAACGACTACATCGCCTTCAAGGTCAAGTACAACTGGGGTTGATTCAAACAACAGGAGTTGACCCCTGCAACAGGGGTCGTTCAATCAACCAGGGCTGATGCGGTGTTTCATCTTTCAGACGTAGTCAAGACCGGAACACAAACGACCCGCCGACAGGCAAACTTCAAGGAGGAAGAGATGAGAAGATTCACATATGCGGCCATGGCTCTCCTTTCGATCATGCTGGTGGCATCCTCGGCCTTGGCGATCCAGAACTATCACGCCCCGATCAAGGATATCACCGCCGTGAAGGGGATCATCGACGACCCCGCGCCCTTCTACACCGACTCCCAGTACTACAAGATCTTCATCCCGGATGAAGTGTGGGAGACGATCAAGCAGGACCCTGCAGAGGGCAGGGCGGCCTGGGAAAAGGCCGTGGGCTTCAAGGCAAAGGACGTGGTCGGCCAGATCGCGCCGGAAATCAAGCCGGGGAAGTACACCCTTTCCGATAAGGAGAAGTATCCCTTCAAGGAACTGATGACCCCGTACCACTACGATCGGTTCAACGCGCCGGGCACCGAAGGCTTGCCGAAGCACATCGGCTACTTCACCGAGTTCGAGGTGATCGATACCCAGCAACTCTGGCACGCCCCGCCCGTGGGCAAGGCCACGTTCGAGAACATGGGCAAGACCCAGCTCGATGACCAGGGATACATCAAGCCTGAGACCTTTGTGGCGGGCTACCCCTTCCCGAGACCCTCGGGAGACAAGAAGGCCTGGCAGATCATCTACAACTTTCAGAAGAGACCCTACGAGCCCGAGAATTCCGCCAATTACGATCTCACCATCGGCGTCAACGCCCGAGGGACCATCGATCACCGCGGCACGGCCCACTTCTTCTGGATGACCCTGGAGGGCCGCGTCATGTATCCGCCCTACGGGTGGTTGGACGAGCGGGCCGAGCAGCAGGGGGAGAGTCTCGTCATCATCTACACGATCTTTGCGCCACGGGACCTCTTCGGAAACGTTTACCACCAGGTGCGCTTTTCCGATCCGAGAAAGGATTCGAACTTCCTCGCCTACGTGAACTTCCTGCGGAGGATCCGCAAACTCTCCAGCACGGACCGCCAGGACCAGGCCGTGGGACAGGACATCTGCTTCGACGATGCGGCCATGTTCGCTCAGACCCTCCGGCCGGATCGCTACCCTTACGAGATGAATGTGATCGAGGAGCGGGAGTTCCTGGTTCCGGCCTATACCTTTGACGGGTCCGACTATTTCGACAGCAACGACGGGTGGAAGTGGAAGGGGCTCAAGTTCGAGAGAAGACCGATGTGGGTGGTGGAGTTGAATCAGCTGGACAAGAACTACATCTACAGCAAGCGGGTCTTCTGGTTCGACAAGGAGACCCTGCTGCCCTTTCTGCACCTGATGTACGACCAGAAGGGGAGACTCTACCGCAATAACGAAGTCGTATGGGGAATGGTGGAACCCCTGGGGTACTTCAACAGCCTGCACGTGAACAACTGCGACTTCATCGACGAGCACTGCACCATGACCTTCTCGCCTTCATACCCGGCCCTGTGGCTCGAGCGAAAGGACCTGAGCCTGCGGAGCATGATGAGACAGAAATGAGAAGAGGACAAAGGGCAAAGGGCAAAGGAAACGATCGGAGATTGCGAGGAGCCGCAGGCGACGAGGCAACCCACCGTGGTCCACGGCTATGCTTTCGGCATCGCGGTGCCTTCCCTGCAATATGCGGGCTGACTACCTCGACATCGTTCGAGCGAGGAGAAAAGGATGGCGATTGCGTCGGATATTCGCCCCGGGGATGATTCGAAAGAGGTCTCCGAGAAGCTGGTGGGTCGAACCCGCACGCGCCTCATGCGCGAGTTGTTCGAGTACTTCGACCTCCCGGAGGATTTCTTCAACCACATCTTCGGGAATCTCTACTCGAGGGATGTATTGACCCAGCGGGAGCGTGAGCTGTGCGCTGTGGCCGGCTTGTGCGTCTTGAACCGGACGAACGAGCTCCGAAGCCACATCATTGCCGCCCTCCGGGCCGGGGCGACCCGGGAGGAGGTGGCGGAGGTGATTCTCCAGATGTCCACCTACGGCGGTATGCCGGTGTGCATCGAGGGGCTGGCCCTGCTCAGGGAAGTGCTCGAAAAGGCCGCCTCAAAATAGGCTCGTCGATTCGAGAGCGAGAAAGCTCCCACGAATACGAGGGTACTGTGAAGAGGCTGTCGGCCGATACGACGAGATCATTCCCGCCTGTTCCGAAACGCTCTTCCGAGGCATCCCCGGATCGGAACCGCACATCTTCGAGGAGAGCTCGCACCCTCCCAGCTCGAAGAAGAGGCCCTGTATATGCAGGCTAGGGCTTCCACGACTCCATGCGATACGCGCTGTCCCAGAACATCCACTCCAGTCGGGACGAGACAACGAAGGCTTCACGCATGCGCTTCCGCCCCTGTTCGGTCGTGCCGGACGCCACCTCTTCGGTGATCTCGATCGCCCGTTTCACCGTTGCAGCAAATTCCTCGCCTGCGTAGGTGTCGATCCAGAGCTGATACGGGTTCTCCGGCGCGGACCTCTCCACGATGTTCATGCCCACCTCACGGTAGATCCAGAAACAGGGCAGGAGCGCGGCCACCGCCTCTTCGAAGGTCCGGTGGGCGGCGGTCGCGACGAGATAGTTGGTGTAGGCGAAACAGCCCGGCGCCTGCTCCGTCACGGGGCCCACGTCGAAGCGGCGGAAGTACTCTTCGTGGAGTGCACGCTCCACGACCAGGCCGTCCTTGGCGAACTCCAGGAAATCCAGGATCCGGTCCGGCGGCGATGCCTTGGTGCCGACCAGGGCCAGGGCACGGGAGAAATCGACCAGATAGAGGGCGTCCTGCTGAATGTAGAACTTGAACTTCTCCCTCGGCAGGGTTCCCTGGGCGAGTTCACGGTTGAAGGGATGCTCGATGATCGCCTGGAAGATCCCTTCGATGTCCTTCCACAGGCTATTCGCGAATGTCATGGTCTGCGCCCCATCGTCCCCTCTCCCTCGAGGGAGAGGGCTAAAGTGTGATGGTCTACGCTAGGCTAGGTCCGACTCGGTGGCCACCCGGTTCCTCCCGCCCTCCTTTGCGAAGTAGAGGGCCCGGTCCGATCGGTCGACCAGTTCTTCGACCGACTCGCCCGGCCGGTATTGCGCGGCCCCCACGGAAATCGTTATGGTCCCCAGATACTCGGAAGTCTTCACCCTCTTCAGTTTGCCCTCGGAAAAGGACCGGCGGATGTTCTCCGCCACCGTCCTCGCGCCGTGGACCGGCGTGCCCGGGAGGATGACGGCGAACTCCTCCCCGCCGTAGCGGGCCACGAAATCCCGGCCCCGCACGTTTTCCTTGATCTTTCTGCCCACGAGCCGCAGCACCTCGTCCCCGACGATGTGGCCGTACTCGTCGTTGAACCGCTTGAAGTGATCGATATCGATCAGGAGCAGGGACAGCGGCTCGGAGTCCGACGCAGCCTCCTGGACCGATCCGGTGATGGCCATGTCGAAGGCCTTTCGGTTGGCGATTCCGGTGAGGAAGTCCACCAGGGCGGCCGCCTTCGCCTGTTCGAACTCCTTCTTCAGGGACTCGAGCTCCTCCGTGGCCTCTTGGAGCTTCTCCTGCGTCACCCTCCCGGACGTGCCGATCTTCTTCGTCTCCACGATCAGGTCGTCCACCACCGTTCGGATTTCCTGAATCGAGGTGCCCTCGGAAAGCTTGTCCACGGACCTGGACACAAGCGATTCGTACTCACCCGCCTGCTCCGTGAGCTGTGCCACCTGGCTGAAGATGTCGATCAGAAGCTGCCGGAGATTGTTCCGGAGATCGAGGAGCGCGTCTTCGTCCACCTCGGCGCAGAAGCGCTGGTAGAGCATCTCGTTGATCTCGTCCGTGAACTGCTCCGCCTTCTCGAGCATCGCGTCGATGGCTTCCTGCAGTTCCCGGCTCTTCCCGGACACGTAGTCATACCAGACCGCGTAGTTTCTCGGGGTGATCGGGATGTTGTAATGGGACATGAGCGGCAGGGCCAGACGCACGTAGCCGGCCGTTTGCTCGAGGGGGTCTCTCCTGTTCCGCTCGTCCTCGGCCATCCGCTGTCCTCTCCCTTCGGGGGAAAGAAAAGTATAGGGACAGGGGCCGATCCGGGTCAAGGTTGCGATCCCTGCCCCGTCTCGAGCTACCCTACGCATTCCAAAAGGAGTGTAGGACTTCGAGAAAGCTGTCCAGATCCGTGTAGTCCGGGAGAACCCATTGGACGCCTCTCCTCCGCAGGTCCTCTTCGTGGGCGCCTTGAGCAATACCGATGAAGTCGAAGCCGATGTTGTCGGCAGCCCGCAAGTCCCAGAGCGCGTCCCCGACATACGTTCTCGTCCGAAAGCCATCGATTCCGAAAAGGCCGGCCGCTTTTTTCTCCGACAACAGCATGATTTCTTCTCGGGTGAACGCATCGCTGCCCGAGGCCATGGGAATGGTGTCGCACGAAAAGCCTGCACTCCCGAGTTTGATCTTTGACGATTCCTGTATGGCACCGGTTGCCAGGCTCACCACCGTGTCCGGCAAGCGCTGCAGATGCTCCAGCATCCCGATGGCACCGGGGATGGGTTCGAACAGCTCGGGACTGGTCCGGGTCCGTTGAACCAGGATCTCCAGGTAGAGTTCCTTCGTCCGATCCGCCTCTTCCTCGGTGGCCGGGCGCCCCAGGTGCCTGCGCGCAAATTCCTCTATGCAGCCCCGGTCGGTGGAGTTTTCATATTCCGTCCAGTCCGTGCCGGATGCATCCACTCCGAAGACCTCTGACAGAGCACGAACGGTACACGCATAATCCACATCGTTCGTGTCCGTCAGGGTTCCGTCGATGTCGAACATGACCAGGTTCATCGAATCTCCTGAAAACAGCTAGGCACGTACGGGCACCAGTTCGCACCCCCGGACCGTGTGGACCCTGTCGATCCCGGCTCTTTCCAGCATCTGTTTCGCCAGGTCGAAGTGCCGTCCGATCTGTGCGGGCGTGTGGGCATCCGAGCCGACCACAACGGGCGCCTTTACGCGTGCGCAGGCATCGAGAAGCTCCTGTGAGATGTAGGGCCGACCCAATAGGCAGTCGCAGCCGGCCGTGTTGATTTCAACGGCCATGCCTTTGTCTGCTGCATGCTCAATGACCCGGCTGCACTGCGTGAAGTAGTGGTCCTCGGCGTCAGCGAAATAGATGCTCCTTCCACAGGTGTCGGTTCTGTCGAACTTGCGGATGAGTTCGATGTGGCTCAGGACCTGACCCTGATCCCAGTCGATTGCCTTGTGCAGGCCTTCAAAGTAATCGCGGAGCAGTGTTTCCAGCCCCCGGTCCCTCAGATGAGCGGCGAAGACCTCCTCGCTCATGTCCCACAACACATCCGGGCATACTCCCTTGTCATCCGGGATATCCCTGGCCGAGCCGGGCAGGAAGTGAACCCCCACATTGATTCCGGAGACCGGGATGCCCTCTGCCGCAGCCCTGGACAGAAGGTCGTCGAGGATCTCCTTCTGGGGGCCTTCGGATCCCATCAGGAGATCGACCTCGAAGCCGGCGGCCACTTCCGATTCCGTGAAAAGGTCCAGAAAGGGCCCCACCTCCCACTCCGACATGGATGTGTAGTAGTCTTTGTCGGGACCCAGCCTGTAGGGGGCGGGCAAGGGCGTGTGCTCGCGTATGCCGAGAATCCGTTTCTTCTCGTGTGCGGCCCGCACGTAGGGGTCAAGGGTGTGTGCAGCCCGTTTCCGGCCGATCCCGCAGTGGGGGCGAAGATGGACGTGATCGTCGTGGATGAGCTTCATGATGCCGCCCCATGGCGTCGTGATCGTAGCATGCTTCAATCCCAGGGCGCCATACTCGCAGGAATGGGCGGATAGAGCAATCCCGGGCGTTTCACCGGCGTCTCTCTTTCTCGAAGGACCGCACACAATTGAAATGTTTGTGAAATATACGTGAATCATTTGTGCGATGCGGGCGACAGGAACGCCTCCAGATTTGGGGAGCAAGGACCGCCAGGATGGAGGAAGGCTTGCAGTATCGAGACATTAGGGACTTGGCACGCCTATTGCGACGTGCGGGTTGGATTGAATCACGTCACCTCCCGAGGAGATCGAATGGCTTCTCTCTCCCTGCGTTCCCACGCCTCTGTCGATCCGAACAGCAAGGGTGCCCTGTCGGTGGCCTGTTACGTGATGGCGGTCGGCGGGCTGGAATTCTCCATCATGCCCCTCTATCTTGGGGGAATGGCCGCACACCTGCTCTTCAGTGAGCAACAGGTCGGTTTCATCGGCTCGGCCTATCTGGCCGGTTTCACCCTGACGTCTTTCAGTGCCGTCTTCTGGTCCCACCTCGTCAACTGGCGAACGGGGGTCGTCGTCTCTGCCCTTCTTGCCTCCCTCTCCTATTTGATTGCCACCGTGACCCCGGATTTCGTCTGGATCCTGGTTCTGACCTTCAGCGCCGGATGCACAAGAGGCGTGTTCTATGCCATTTCCGTCTGCAGCCTGGGAGACACGGAGCATTCCGAGCGAGCCTTCGCCCTCGGATCGCTGGCCACCATGGTATTGGCCGGCGTGGGAATGCTGGTTCTGCCCTACGTCATGCAGAGCTTCCTGATCTACGGCCTCTTCCTGCCCCTGATCGGTGTCTCCCTTCTTGCGGCGGCCATGGTCCGATGGTTGCCGGTTCGCGCGAGCAAGCAGGCGGAAACGGTTGAAGCCGCATCGTCCGGATCGACCCTGCACGTCTTCATCGGGCTGGGAGGGTTGCTCGCCTTCTGGATCGGCATGTGCGGCATCTGGTCCTTCCTGGAGCGAATCGGAAACGCCAACGGGCTCTCCCCCCAGGCCATCGGAACGGTTCTGGCGGTGAGCTACGCCGCGGTGATCATCGCGGCCCTCATCGTGGCCTGGCTGGGGGACCGGATCGGTCGCGCCGCGCCGATCTTCATCGGCATGCTGACCATGCTCGTGGGCATCGTGTACATGGATCGCCCCTTGAACTTCGCAGGCTACATGACGGCTTCCATTCTCTTTCAGGTCGGATGGATCATCTGCTACCCGTTCACCATGGCCGTGATCAGCAGAGCGGACACCTCGGGCCGGTATGTGCCCCTGATCGCTGCGGCACAGGGGCTGGGGGCCTCCCTGGGGGCCGGCCTGGGCGGGACCCTCATCGGGGCGAGTGAGGATTATTCCGGGGTCTTCCGCATGGGTGTGCTGTGTCTCGTTCTGAGCATGGTCCTGTTCGGGTGGGTTCTGTTCCAGCTGAGGAAGCGGAAAGCATGACGGCAAGGGGGCTCAAGAACGATTGGGACATGATTATCATCGGCGGGGGCATCACCGGTGCAGGCGTGTTCAGGGAAGCCTGTCGCACGGGCCTGTCCGTTCTGCTCCTGGAGCAGAAGGATTTTGCCTGGGGAACATCGGGCCGCTCCTCGAAGATGGTGCACGGGGGCCTTCGGTACCTGATCGAGGGTAAGGTTCGGCTGAGCATGGCCTCGGTCAGGGAGCGGCAGCGTCTTCTTACGGAAGCGCCGGGCCTCGTGGATCCCCTCCGATTCCTCACGCCCGTCTACACGACCCACGGCCCTTCGAAACGGCTGCTGGGGCTGGCGCTGTCCGTGTACAGCCTGATGGCGATGAAGAAGCAGCACACCCGCCTGAGCCCTGTGCAGACCAGGGAACGTGTCCCCCTCATCCGGACGGATCACCTGGACGGTGCCTTCTGTTTTCAGGATGCCCAGGCGGATGATGCCCGGCTTGTGCTGAGGCTGCTGAGCGAAGGGTGCGCCCGGGGCGGAACAGCGCTCAATTACGTGAAAGTGTGTGGCCTGGAGAGAAGCCGGGAGGGCAGAGTTGCCGCCGTCGCGGTCGAGGATGCCGAGACGAAGGAGTCGGCAGAGTTGCGAACCAGGGTCGTCGTCAACGCAACAGGCGCCTGGGCCGAGAGCCTTCATCCCTCTCCGGTGAAGGGATTTCACCTGCGCCCGTTACGCGGAAGCCACCTCGTTTTCCCCGGGGAGCTTCTTCCCCTGGATACGGTCCTGTCCTTCTTTCATCCGGCGGACAAGCGGCCGGTGTTCATCTACCCGTGGGAAGGCTGTCTGGTTCTCGGCACGACCGACGAGGACCACACCGACCCACTGGACAGGGAGCCTTCCATCGCACAGCAGGAAGCCGCCTATCTGATGGAAGGTCTGGAATTCATTCTGCCGGGCTCGAAGATCTCGGAGAAGGACTGTATCTCCTCCTGGGCCGGTGTCCGGCCTGTCTTGAGCAGAGGGGGAAAGGAGGCTTCCAAGGAATCCAGAGACCATGTGGTGTGGGAAGACGGGGGGCTGATCACCGTTACCGGCGGGAAGCTCACCACGTTCAGGATCATTGCCTGTGACGCCCTGAAAGCCGCCAGGCCCTATTTGCCGAGATTCTCCCTGTCCAGGAAGTCCGCCATCTTCGACCCGCCCGCCACGGAAGAGACGGAAGACGAGGAGTTGAGCCTTGCTCCGCAAGACGTGAGGCAGAGGCTGGTGGGGCGGTATGGAAATCGGGTGGGGGCCCTGATGAAGACGCCGGGGGAAGGGGACGGTCCCTTCGTTCCCGGGACCTCCACCCTGTGGCGTGAAGTCGCCTATGCTGCAGCCCATGAACAGGTGAGACACCTTTCCGACCTCCTCTTGAGAAGGGTGAGAATCGGGCTGCTCCTGCCCGGTGGTGGAGAAGAGCATCTGGATCGGATAGAGAAGCTGTGCAAGACCGCCCTATCCTGGGACGATGAGCGGTGGGACAGGGAGAAGAGGCGATATCGCGAGGAATGGCAGTGCCATTACGCTCCCCCTTTTTGATGCGGCAAGACGGAGAGGCAAACCGTGGAAGAGAACGTGATTCTGGCAATCGATTGCGGCACCCAGAGCCTGCGCGCCCTTCTGTTCTCCAGCACAGGCGATCTTCTCGACAGGGCCCAGGTGGCCTATGAGCCCTATTTCAGCACACATCCGGGATGGGCCGAACAGGACCCCGAGGTCTTCTGGGACAGCCTGTGCGATGCATGCACCCAGTTGAAAGCAAGGAGCCCCCACCTCTTTGATCGGGTTGCGGGCGTGGGCGTGACGACCCAGAGAAACAGCCTGATCAATGTGGATGCGAGCGGCTATCCTCTGCGGCCTGCCGTAACCTGGCTGGATCAGAGAAAAGCGGCCCCTTCGGTGGGCGAGGAGATGCTGAAGCCTCTCGGGCTCGACTCGCCGGAGATGGCCGGACTGATTGCCGGGCTCCAGGCCCAGGGCAAGTGCAACTGGATCATGCAGAACCAGCCGGAAATATGGGAATCAACGCACAAGTATCTCCAGGTATCCGGCTTCCTCAATTACCGGCTCACGGGCAACTTCTCGGACTCGGTGGCCTCCCAGATCGGCTACATCCCTTTTGACTACCGAAAGATGGAGTGGGCCGAGGGAAACGATCTCTTCGCAATGCTCTTTCCGGTGGAACGGGACAAGTTACCCGAACTCGTCACACCGGGCAAAGCGCTGGGGAGCATCAGCTTGAAGGCCTTTCAGGCAACAGGTATCAAGCAGGGGGTGCCGGTCATCGCCTGCGGATCCGACAAAGGGTGCGAGACGGTGGGGGCGGGCGCCATCGACGAAACCATGGTGAATCTGAGTTTCGGCACGACGGCGACGGTTCAAACCACGACGAAACGCTACTTCGAGGCGCTCCCCTTCATTCCCCCCTACCCGGCAGTGACTCCCGGATGCTACAACCCCGAGATCATGATTCCCCGGGGCTACTGGATGATCACCTGGTTCAAGAACGAATTCGCCTACCCGGAAGTGCTCGAAGCGGAGGCGAGAGGTATCGCCGCGGAAGAGGTCCTGGACCGGTATCTTGCGGCAACAGAGCCCGGTGCCATGGGACTCGTCGTGAAGCCCCACTGGGGAGGCGCGCTGGACGATCCCTTCGCCAAAGGAGCCATGATCGGATTCGGGGAAGTCCACACAAAGGCCCACATCTACCGCGGCGTGATCGAGGGGCTTGCCTTCGCCCTGAGGGACGCAAAGGAAAACATGGAGCGAGCCGGCGGGCTCGAGATCAGGAAGGTGGGCGTATCCGGGGGAGGCTCGCAGAGCGACGAGATATGCAGGATCACGGCGAATATCTTCAACCTTCCCCTGGAAAAGGGGAAGACCCATGAAGCCTCGGGTCTCGGTGCGGCCATCACCACTGCCAGCGGCGTCGGCATGTATCCCTCGCTGGAGGCTGCCAGTGAAGGCATGGCAAAGACGGAGCGGGTCTTCTCCCCGGATCCCCCGACTGCCGAAATGTACCGGAACCTGTATGAAAGGGTGTACCGGAAGATGAATTGCGAGCCCCTCGAGCACCTGCACGCCGAGATCAGGGACATCACCGGGTATCCGGAATAGCCTGCTGGGAACCCCATGAGCCGGTCCGAAAAGAGATTCGTCCTCGCCATCGACCACGGCACTTCGGGGGTGAAGAGCTCCATCGTTTCTACGGAAGGGGAGGTGATCGATTCCGAGTTCGAGAAGACGCCCATTCGTTTCCTGGGGCAGGGGGGAGCGGAACAGGACCCGGAGGAATGGTGGAATGCACTGGTCAGAACATCGAGGAGACTGGTGCAGAAGGAAACCGTACGCAGCGACAGCATTGTGGCATGCTGTGTCTCGAGCACGTTCTCTACCACGGTGGCCGTGGACGGGGATGGAAACCATCTGACGAACGCTCTGACGTGGGCCGATTCCAGGGCGGCTCCTTACGTCCGGGAGGTCATGAAGGGTTTTCCCAGTGTCGATGGATACGGCCTGTTCAAGCTGCTCAGGTGGATACCGAAAACGGCGGGATGCCCGCTCACTTCCGGAAAGGACGACATCGCCCATGTGTTGTGGTGGAAGAACGAACACCCGGAAGTCTACGAAATGGCGAGAATGTTCCTGCCGAGCAAGGATTATCTGAATCTCAGGTTGACCGGCGAGTTCGCGACGTCGTACGATTCCGCCCACCTCTTCTGGGTTACCGACATCCGGGACATCCACAACATCCGCTATGACGACGCATTGATCCGGTCTGTCGGGATCGACAAGGAGAAGCTGCCGCCCCTGAAATCCTCGATCGACGTGCTCGGTACGGTGTCCTCCCGGGTCGCGGATGAAATCGGCCTCGGGCGGAACGTCCCTGTGGTGCTGGGCTCTCCGGATCACCAGTCCGCCTGCATCGGGTCCGGCGCGATCCGGGATTACGAGGGACACGTCTACATCGGCACCGGATCGTGGGTGGAGTGCATGGTCCCCTTCAAGAAATGCGACATTCTCCATTCCATCGCGACCCTGCCTTCATCCATCCCGGGGAAGTATCAGTGTCTGAACGAGCAGGACTTTGCCGGAGGGTGTCTGAGCCTCCTCGTGGATAACGTGCTGTTTCACCGGAACGAGCTGCTTCCCGAAAGGCCATTGCCCGAGATGCCCTTCAAGCTCCTCGACGAGATTGCGAGCGGGGTGCCTCCGGGCAGCGGGAAGCTGATCTTCACGCCTTGGGTGAACGGCGAAAGGACGCCCGTGGAAGACACGGCGCTCAGAGGGGGTCTGCACAACATCTCCACCACCACCAACATGGACCACATCGTGCGGTCCGTCATGGAGGGCGTGGCCTACAACACGAGATGGAGCCTGGGCTACGTGGAGAAATTCGTGGGAAGGGAACTGAACCCTCTTCGCATGATCGGAGGCGGCGGCAAGTCGGACGTGTGGTGCCGGGTCATGGCGGACGTGCTGAACAGGGAAATCGGGCAGGTAAGAGACCCGCAGCAGGCGAACGCCCGCGGGGCCGCACTCATCGCGGCGGTGGGCCTGGGGTACATCTCCTTCGACGATGTTCCCGACCTGGTTCCACTGGAGAAGAGCTTCTCCCCGGACCCGGACAACAGGGAGATATACGAAGAGCTGTACCGGGAATTTCTCAATATACACAAGCTGAGCAAATCCATCTACCACAGGCTCAACAGGAAATGAAACCGATGAAGAGCAGAGGACTGGACAATTCCATTTTGATCACGGGCGCATCCTCGGGAATCGGGAGAGCCGTGTCCCTCGAGATGGCAAAGAGGGGATACTCGCTGGCGCTGACGGCGAGGCGCGTGGACCTGCTCGAAGCCTTACGTGCGGAACTCCTCCATTCCCACCCTTCTGTTTCTGTGCAGGTGCGTGCCCTGGACGTGACCGACTACGATGCGGTCTGTGCAACGCTGCGTGATCTCGCAGAGGCGGTCGGCGGACTCGGCATCGTCTTTGCCAATGCCGGTGTCGGGCTGAAGGAGACCATCGGCGGCGGTGAATTCGAAAACAGCCGCAGGAACGTGGAGGTCAATCTGATCGGCGCCATGGCCACGGTCGACGCCGCTGTCGGCTACTTCCTGGAGCGCGGGGACGGCCACGTCGTGGGCAATTGCTCTGTCGCGGCCTTTCGGGGCATGGCCGGAAACGGGTCCTACGGCGCATCCAAGGCCGGATTTGCCAACTATCTGGAAGCGTTGCGGATGGAGACCCGGGGAAAGAACATCCGGGTCACGATTCTCTACCCCGGCTACGTCAACACCCCCCTGTCCGATTCCCTTCACACGCGGCCCTTCGTGATCAGCCCCGAGAAAGCGGCGGTCCAAATCGCCGACAGGATCGAGAAGAAGAGGAAATCGTCGACGATTCCGGTGTGCCCCTGGGCGATCATCGGGCGGCTGCTCAAAATACTGCCCGACGGGATCATCGCGAAGCTCTAGATAATAGGGGACGTTGTTGAATTCGTTAACTTGTCGAGTGGAAGTTAACGAATTCAACAACGTCCCCTAAATTGGATCCCTTTATCGGTCCAGCTGGGTCCGCTTGATCTTCCGCCAGAGCGTGGACTTTGAAATGCCCAGTTCCTTCGCCGCCAGGGAGCGGTTCCCGTTATGAAGGCGAAGGGCCTCGAAAACCCGCGCCCTCTCTCTCTCGATCTTCTCTTCCTCCAGGTCCTTCAAGGAAGGATGGGAAGCGTGGCGGATGGCCGACTCCCTTGTCCGGATGCCTGGTTCTTCGATCCCCGGGGCCTCCGGGGCCTTCCAGGGCAGCTGTTGCATGGGAAAGTCTTCGGGGGTGAGCTCCTCGCCGCCGGCCATGGTCAAGGCGTATTCGATTGCGTTTTCCAGCTCCCGGATGTTCCCGGGCCACGGATAGTTGATGATGGCCTTCAGGGCGTCTCTGTTCAGCCTCTTGGCCTGAATCCCCTGCACCTTGATTTGCTTCTTCACGAAATGGTTCACCAGGGGGAGGATGTCTTCCTTACGATCACGCAGGGCTGGGATGAAGATGGGAATCACCGCCAGGCGGTAATACAGGTCGCGACGGAAACGTTCCTGCTGCACCAACTCCTTCAAATCACGGTTCGTGGCGGAGATGATCCGGACATCCACGGGATAGGTCTTGCTTTCGCCGACCGGGCGAATCATGCCCTCCTCGAGGGCCCGCAGCAGTTTCACCTGCAGCTCCAGCTTGATGTCCGCCACTTCATCCAGAAAGAGGGTGCCCCCGTCCGCCTCGCGGAAAAGGCCGATCCGGTCGGATATGGCGCCGGTGAAGGCACCCTTCACGTGGCCGAAGAGCTCCGATTCGATGAGCGTCTCCGGAAAGGCGCCGCAATTCACGGCCACAAAGGGCTTGTCCTTGCGCGGACTCTGTTCATGTACCGCCCGTGCCACCATTTCCTTTCCCACGCCCGTTTCCCCCAGCAGAAGCACCGGCGACCCTACGGCAGAGCATCGGAGCATGGCCTCCAGGACCTGCTGCATGGATCGGCTGCTGCCCACGATTCTGGACTTGATATCGCTGTATCCGAGTTCGCGTTTGATCCTTCGAAGCTCCTGGTTGCGGCTCTCCAGTTCGATCTCGTACGTAATGTCCTTGAGCGTTTCCACGTAGGCGAACCGCTGCCCGCGACTGTCGTCGATTCCTTTCATCTGGCCGGTTAAATGCCGTTGCTTGCCGTTAATCGAAAGGGTCAGCTCCCTCACCGCCCCGGACTCCAGCGGCAGGAGCGGTTTCTCTCGATTCCCGCGAATGCTCTGCCCTTTCGGATTGCTCAGCAGAAGCTTGCCGTCGAGATCATAGATGGTGACGCAATCCCCGATTCCGAAAAGAATGGTTTCGAGCATCTTGTTCTTGTTCTCGATATCCGATTTGCTCCTCGTCAATTCCTGGTTCGCGTACTCCAATTCTTTGAGGATCCTCTTCTGATCCTCTATGTCGTCGAGCAGCACCGTGGCGATTCCGTCCCGTCTTCCGGGCGTCTTCACATCCGGCAGGAGGTGAACACTCACCATGAGAGCCCTGTCTTCCCCACCCAGGGTGCGCAGGTTGTCCTCGTACCGGTACGTGTCCGCGTGGTCGTAGGTTCTCAGCCGGGCCAGCCATCTCCGGAAGGTCTCCTCGCTCGGGAAGAATTCTCCAATGGAGCGGCCCACGACCTCATGCTTCTCGTCAACCGTCCTGCCCAGCATGGCCAGGAGCCGGTTGTTCACCTCGAGGATATTGTATTCATAGTCCACGAGCATGAAGCCCATGTTCAGGCTCTCCGACATGAGGCCGTAGAGCTCTTTGTAGGTGTCGTAGTCGAATCGTCTTCGAATGGTGGACATGGTCCGTCTCCGGAAAGGCCCCAAAGGATCGGGAAGACATGAAACGCGGATGAAATCTTTCCGCAATCCGTTGAATGATATATGAAACGCCCTGCCAGGACAACACGGATGGTTTTCCGCCCTTCTCTGTGAACCGCTGGCGTCGCCGGCATTCAACAAAAGTATTGAATTCCGGGAAGATAGGGCTCCAGACGAGGGCCTGCCCTGCGCCTTCCCATCGGACCGGGTCCCTGTCAAGAGGACAAGTGGGGGCTCATTTCGGGGGGCGTGTCCGCTAGGCACACAATGTGCAAAATCGGCTCGACAGTGCGATGTGAGGGATCCATCTTCGTTTCAGCCGTCAGCCCCACCGGCTGCTCCTGACGCCACCCTCGGTTCATAAGAGCGCATCATGGCTCACCCCAGAGTGCAATACCATGGATGAGAACGAGGTCCGGCACCTGCTCCTGCGGGCGGAAGCGATCGTCAAGCAGAACTACGCCCTGGGGGAGGTCTTGTCTGTCAGCGAGATCCAGGGTGGCTACATCAACCGCAGTTTCGTGGTGAAGGTGAAAGAGCAGGACCATGAATGCAAGTACGCCGTACGCAGGTACAATCCCGCCACCTCGGAGGATGACGTGCGGTTCGAACACGCAACCATCGCCCATCTGAGGAAGAACGGATTCGATCTGGCTGCACGTGTCACCCCGAAGAAGGACGGCGGCACCTATGTTCGTGAGCAACGTCTCGTGAAAGGTCGAGACGTGATTCGCTACTGGGCGGTCTTTGAGTACTTGAGAGGCGTTGTCCGGTATACCTTCATCGATACCCACCTCAGCGAAGACGAATTGAAGGACTCCGCAGTGACACTCGCCCGGCTGCATCAGGCAGGAAGGGATTTCGTGTCTCCTCCCGGTGCCGACCGGGCCAAGAAGAAGATCATGGACTTCCTGCAAACCATTCGGGAAGCCTACTCCCAGTTTGCGGCGGCGGCGGGCAGGACCCGCTTTGACCGCTGGTTCCTCGAGCACCGGCCCGAGATCCTTGACAAGATCGACCGGAGCATCCTTCCCGAAGCTGATCTCGAGAGAATGCCGGAGCTTCCCATCCACGGCGATTATCACCAGGGGAATCTCACGTACGAGGGGTCACGGGTCGCCGGTGTTTTCGATTTCGACTGGACCAAGGTCGATCTTCGCCTTTTCGACCTGGCACAGTCCCTCCTGTATTTCTGCGCTCGCTGGGAGGGCGAAAAGGCAGGGACCCTGGACCTCGCGAAGTTCTCTCTCTTCCTCGAGTCGTACAACGACGGCTGCAGAGGGATCGAGTTCCCCGGCCCGCTGAGCGAACTGGAACAGTCCTGCATGCCGCTCATGATGGGCGCGGCGACTCAGTTCGTCCTTCACGTGATCATACAGTCTTTCTACGACACGGAGGACGCGGATGTGGATGACTGGCTGATGGCAGTGGGACAGTACATCCGGATCATGCGTTGGCTGGAGGAGGAAGACGACCGCATCGCCGACAGGACACGGTCGGCCTGCAAATAGATCCTGGTTCGGGTAAAGAAAATCAAGGGAACGAGAGGAGAAGGAAGATGATAAAGAACGAAAAGGGCGGCATCGAAGAGGTTCGGTTTCTCACAAAAGAGGGGATGCAGAAGATCCACGACCAGTCGCTTCTTCTTCTGCAGAACACGGGCATATCGGTGGATCACGAGGAAGCCCTCAAGATGCTCGCCGACGCGGGCGCGGACGTGGACATGAAGACGAAAGTTGTCAAGATCCCGCCCGACCTCGTCGAACAGTGCATCCCGAAAGTCCCTCGCAAGATGACGCTCGCCGGCCGCAACCCCGAGAGGGATCGTGTTCTGGAGCCGGGCGGAAAGCTGGTCACTCGCAATTGCGGCGGCATGACGCAGGTCCATGTGAGTGAGACCGGGCAGATCCGGGATGCGGTACTCGCCGATACGGCGGATGTGGCCCGGCTCATCGACGGCCTCGACGATATTGACTATGCAGGTCCCCTTTACCCTTCCGACCTTCCTCCGGAGACCCTGGAGTTGCAGACTCTGGAGACCATGCTCAACAACACGGACAAGAACATCAACATCCGGGCGCTCACCCGAAGGAACCTCCCGTACATCGTCAAGATGGCCGAGGTCGTGGCCGGCGGCAAGGAGAAGTTGAGGAAGCGGCCGGTCATCAGCCTTCTCGAGGCCCCCATCGCCCCGTTACGATTTCCCGATGTCTTCGTGGATGCGTTGTTCCTGGCAGGGGAATACAACATTCCGGTCGAGATATGCTCCATGCCGAACGTGGGCGCCACCGGCCCGATCACCCTGGCAGGCTGCCTGCTTCTCTCCAATGCCGAACAGCTGGCCACGATCGTCGTCTCCCAGCTGGCCCACCCCGGAACCCCGGTGGTATGGGCCTCCAGGTTCGCCATGATGGACATGGCCTCGGGCGCCTCGGGCATGTACGTGGAGGCGTCGCTGGTCAATGCGGCGTCGGCGCAAATGGCCACCGAGCAGTACAACCTGATCAGCAGCCTCCACGGGCCCGCAACCAACTCCATCGTCCCGGACGGAAGGTCGGTTCTGGACGAGTGTATCGGTGCCTTCGTCACGGGGTTCGCCGGGCGTCCCTCTGTTCTTGTCGGCGCCGGGGGACTGGAGATCGGGCTCATCGAGAGCCACGAGGAAATGGTCATCTCGAACGAGATTCTGGGCTCCGTGCGCAGGATCATCGAAGGATTCGAGGTCGACGACGACACCCTGGGCTATGACGCCATCACGCGGGTCGGCATCGGCGGGAACTTTCTCCAGGACGACCACACCTTCAAGTATCTCCGGGCCAAGAGGTTCAATGCGACCTTCGTGAAGCCTCAAACGAAGGTTGGCTGGCGCGAAGGGGGGTCCAAGTTGATGGTGGACACGGCCCGGGAAAAAGCGAACAAGATTCTCAAGGAACACGAGCCCACTCCACTCGACAAGAATGTGGCTGCGGGCCTCAAAGAGGTCGTCAAGGAAGCGAGAAAAGACTTCGGAATGGATTGACACCCAGAACAGGAGACGGGAAATGGCAAAGACGGTCGTTCTTGGCGGTTGCGGTGCGGTGGGAAGCGTTGTGGTCGAAACGTTGGCAAAGAGGGACACCTTTTCCGAGATCGTGATCGGGGACATGAACGACGAGAAGGCGAGGCAACTGGTTGCCGACTGTGGATCGAAGGTATCCTTCCTCCCGGTGGATGCCACGGATGCGAAGCAGATCAAAGAGGCGGTGGCGGGAGCGGATCTGGTGATCAATTGCGTGGGCCCCTTCTACAGCACCGTGAATACCATCCTCGCGGCGGTGATCGAGGCGGGGATCGACTACCTGGACATCTGTGACGATCCGGATGTGACCCTGGACATCCTGGCCATGGATGAGAAGGCGAAGAAGGCGGGCATCACGGCCGTGATCGGCATGGGAGGCTCCCCCGGTTTCACCAATCTTCTTGCAAAGCTGGTTTCCGACGAGCTGCTGGACGAGACCGAGGCGATCGATATCTTTCACACCCACGGAGGTGAGGTCATCGAGGGACCGGGGGTCATCGGCCATCGTTTTCACGCCATGAGCATCGATATCCCCATGTACCTCGACGGCGAGCTCAAGTACGTGAAGTACTTCGAGGAAGACGGGATGGCCTTGCGGCAGACCTTCGACTTCCCGACCATCGGCAAGGACATCCCCGTATTTCCCTATCCCCACCCCGAACAGTTGACCCTGCCGAAATACATCAAGACCCAACGGGTCACGAACCTGGGGTCGGTGCTGCCCATCGAGTACTACCGGCTCACCTCCGAGCTGTGCAGAATCGGCCTCACGAGCAAAGAATCTCTGGAGGTAAAGGGACAGCAGGTGGTTCCGTACGACTTCGCGGTAGCCTTTATCATCCGGGAGCGGGAGAGAATCCTGAAGGAGACGAACTTCGGACACCGGAAAGGTGCCCTGTCCGTGGTGGTAAAGGGGAAGAAGGACGGGAAGTTCCGGGAGTACAGGATGCACGGCGTTTCCACCAAGCAGGGGCTCGGCGAAGGGACCGGGTTTCCCTGTTCCGTAGGCGCCATCCTCATGCAGGAAGGCAAGGTGAGCGGAAAGGGGGTCATTGCGCCCGAGGGGTGCATCGATGCCAGGCAGTTCTTCGACCTGTACAAGCCGATTTCGGGGATCAAGGAGGTCGGTGAACCGGGCGAGACGTCCTTCATCTTCGAGGAAATCGATGAAGACGGAAATGTGAAGCCCTTTGATCTGCTGTAGTTCTGAGAGGAAATGAAGTGAGCCAGAAGAGCGGCTTTACGCCGGACTGGAGAGAGACAGCGCCGGAAAAGGGGACCTATCGGGACGTATTCAAGTGGGGAGCCCCTGACGGGTTCAAACATCCGAACAGGGGTTTCTACGCTCTTCTCAAAGAGGAGCTGGGTCTGACCGACACGGATTTCCAGAAGAGGCGGAGCGAGGGAAACGAGAAGGTTCGCTGCGACATACCCGTAAGGCTCTCGAAGGAGCAGGTCGAGGCGCTGAAGGAAATCGTCGGGCAAGACAATGTTCAGAACGATGACTTCTCCAGGGTGAAATACGGGACCGGCAAGACCATGGAAGAAGCCCTGAGACTGCGAGAGGGCATCGTGGAGGAGGCCCCCGACCTGGTGGTTCATCCCAGGAACACGGAAGATGTCCGGAAAATCGTGGTCTATTGCAATGAGCAGAGGATCCCCGTCTATGTGGTTGGAGGAGGATCCTCGGTGACCATGGGGTTCAAGTGTTCCAAGGGGGGGATCGCTCTCGCGGTCGGCACCCACATGAATCGGCTTGTCGAGTTGAACGAGACGAACCATACGGCCACGGTGCAGGCCGGGATCATGGGGCCGGAATACGAGAGGCTTCTCAACAATGCGCCGGATCTTCTCAAGGCGAAGAGAAGGTACACGTGCGGGCATTTTCCCCAGTCCTTCGAGTACTCCTCTGTGGGCGGCTGGATTGCGGCCCTGGGCTCCGGCCAGCAGTCCTCCTATTACGGCGATATGTACGACATCGTCTTGAGCCAGGAATACGTAACGCCGGCCGGCCACCTCAAAACCCTGGACTACCCGGCCACGGCCACGGGTCCGAAGGTCAACGACATCATGAAGGGCAGCGAAGGAGCCTTCGGGGTCATGGTGGGAGCCACATTGAAGATATTCCGGTACATGCCGGAGAACCGTCAGAAGTTCGCCTTCATCTTCCCGGATTGGGAATCCACCGTGAACGGAGCACGAGAGATCTCCCAGGGGGAATTCGGCCTTCCCTCGGTGCTGCGAGTTTCCGACGCGGAAGAAACCGAGATCGTGATGCGGCTCTATGGCGTGAACGGCACGCTGATCGACAAGGGCATCTCCCTCCGGGGCTTTGAACCCGGAAAACGGTGCCTGTGTATCGGCATGGCAGAAGGGGAGATCGGGTTCGCAAAGAACGTCAAGAAGAATGTGAAGCGGATCTGTCGAAATCACGGCGCCATGTACATCAGCGGTATGCCCTTGAAGAACTGGGAACACGGCCGTTACACCGATCCCTACCTGCGGGAGGATTTGAACGATTACGGCATCGTCATCGACACCCTGGAATCGTCTGTAACGTGGGACAATCTCCACCATGTCTGGCAGGGGGTGAGAGGGTACATCAAATCGCGCCCGAACACGGTCTGCATGACCCATGCATCCCACTTCTACCCGCATGGGACGAATCTCTATTTCATCTTCGTTGCTCACCTGAGCGACATCGATGAATACAAGAAGCTTCAGGATGGAATCATCGACCGGATCCAGGCACACGGCGGCTCACTGAGTCACCACCACGGAGTCGGGAAGATGATCGCTCCATGGATGGAAGAGCACCTGGGAAGGGGACAGATGGATGTTCTGCGGGCCCTGAAGAGGCACTTCGACCCGAACAACATCATGAACCCGGGAGGAACGCTGGGTCTCGACTGACGGGATCCTGTCCGAAGGCCACCATCGTCAATACAAGACAAAGGAGTCCTTATCATGGCGGATTTCACACGAATCATAGAGGCACTCATAGCCGGAGACACGGGGAGTCTCGAGGGTCTCGTCAAGAAGGCCCTGGATGACAAGGTTGCGGCGAAAGAGATCCTCGACGACGGGCTCATCAAGGGGATGGATATCATCGGGGAAAAGATGCAGTCCGGCGACATGTTCATCCCGGAAGTCCTCCGGTCCGCAAACGCCATGAGCAGCGCTCTCGAAATCCTCCGGCCCCTTCTTTCCGCTGAAGATATGAGCGTCAGCGGCAAAGTCGTCATCGGGACGGTGAAAGGGGATCTTCACGACATCGGCAAGAACCTGGTGAAGATGATGCTCGAAACCGCCGGATTCCAAGTCTTCGACCTGGGCGTGGATGTGGAGCCGAAGGGGTTCGTGGATGCAGTGAAGGAGCACAAGACGAACGTTGTCGCCCTCTCCGCTCTCTTGACGACCACCATGCCCGTGATGAAACAGACGGTGGACGCCATCACGGAGGCGGGGGTGAGAGGCGATGTGAAGATCCTCGTGGGCGGGGCCCCGGTGACGCAGGCCTTCGCCGATCAGATCGGGGCCGACGGGTATGCAGCCGATGCGGGGTCCGCCAGCCTCCTTCTGAAGAGACTGCTCGGCTAGGCGGAGAAGGCCACGGAAAGCAGGAAAAGGCCATGGGAAGAGTCACCTCGATGGAATCCCGTAAGACATGGACGAGCAGCCTCGTTATGATTCTTTGTGTATGGTTCTTCCGTGTGCCGAGCCTCCCTGCCGAAGAGCGATATCAAGTCCACGACGAGTTGTTTTCGGTGAGCTTCTCGAGCGAACGAGAAGGGTGGGCGTGCGGCGACTGGGGTGTCATCTGGCACACGGGGGACGGGGGCCGTACCTGGGAGTCCCAGCAAAGCAACACGGACGTGACACTGAGTTCGATCTTCTTCTTCGATTCGCAACACGGCTGGGCGGTGGGAAAGAACGGAACGATCGTGCACACGGCAGACGGCGGTCGGTACTGGAAGAAACAGCAGAGCCCGGTTGTTCTGTTCCACCGCGATGTCTTCTTCGTCACAGAAGCGAAAGGTTGGGTTGCATCCGAGAAGACCCATATCCTCTACACGGAAGACGGTGGGGAGACGTGGCAGGTGCAGTTCGAGGACGACGTCTACAACCTGATATCGATTTCCTTCGGCGACGAAGAGCACGGCTGGACCGTGGGGGAATACGGATTCACGTACTACACCGAAGACGGCGGAAGGCATTGGGAGCACCAGGCCGGGTATTTCCGGGTGAACGACGAGACGGGCGATATCGAAACCGGCGTCACGCTCTTCGAGGTTCTTGCACTGGATGCGATGACCGGACTCGCGGTGGGAGCCGATGGAGTGGTCATGAGAACGGGAGACGGCGGAGACAGGTGGAAAAGAGAAGAGGGCGATTTCCCCCCGGCATCCTTCTTCGGGGCCGCATATGACGGGGCGGACACGATCGTCATCGGGGGCAAGGGAGCCTATTTAATGTCAACCGACAAAGGACGAACCTGGAATGAAGCGGTGCTGGGTCCCCCGATGACATACCGTTGGCTGTACGGTTTCGACGCAATTTCGAAGGGGCGTTTTGCCGGAGTGGGAGAGGAGGGCGCTGTCTACGTGGGCGGTCCTTCCGGTTCCTTCAAACGGGTGAACTACTGAACCGGTCTCACGAACCCCATGACACAAGGAGGGCGCAGCATGAAGACCTCGAACCGTCTGATGGCCTTAGCAATTGCACTGGGCATCGTCTCCGTCTTCTGTCTGACCACGACGGCGTTCGTGGCCGCGGAAGGTGGCAGGATGGTGAGGATCTACGGCAGCGAGGAGGAGGGGAAATTCGTCACGCGGTTGGAACCCGAGGAAATATGGGTGGGCAGGCAGACGACACTCGTGTGGGTGAACATGTCGGATGTGGATGTGAAGATCATCTTTCCCGAAGGGCAGTCGTGCAAGACATCCTCGTCGCCGGCGAAGGGGTGGAAGCTGGACAAGAAGGCCTGCTACATAACGAGTCAGAACATACCGCCGGGAGGTACGTCGAGCATCTATTTCACTCGGGTAGGCGGGTTCAACTACGACATCGGATATGTCGGAAAAGGTGCCGTGGAACGGGGCAGGATCGTTGTTCGCACGGTGCCGAAGGGGGTGTACGGAGAGCCGGCATATTGATGATCTTTTTGCAGTTGACCATACGAACGTCAGGTGCCGTTTTCTTCACAACGGAAAGGACCGGGGTTTTGGATGGCAGCTAATGCAAAGGGCGGAACGCTGGACCGCGTCAGCCGATTTGCAACGCGTCACAAGGTCCTGATTCTGCTGCTCACCATGAGTATCGCCGGAGTATTCGCCGTCGGAATGTTCCGGGTTCAGGGTGCAGTGATCCTCGAGGAGTTGCTGCCCTATGAGCACCCGTTTCTTCAGATCATCATCGACTTCTCGGATGTTTTCGGAACGGGCGGCTCATGGGTCGGCATCCTGATCGAAGCGAAAGACGGGAACATCTTCCAGCCGGGTGTTCTCGAGAAGATCCTCGAGATCGACGGAGAGGTCGCGGGTTGGAAAGAGACCTTTCGGGCCTTGACGTTCTCCATCGGAAGCCGCTCCGCCCAAGCCTCTCAGGTGACGGGCACGGGCGAGATAGGCTTCGAAGCCGTCATGTTTCCGAATCCTCCAAGAAGTCCCGAGGGGCTGGAAAGGCTGAAAGAGCTGGTCTTCTCCGACAAGAGCCTCCGGAAGATCGTGGCGGAGGACGGGTCCGCTGCACTGGTTCAGACCGAGTTCAAACCGGGTGTGCCCCACACGCGAATCTTCGAACTGCTGCATGGTATCGCCCGGAAGTATTCGGACGAGCGGACGTCCGTGGAAGCAGTCGGTTTCCCGGTACTGATGGGCTGGATCTACAGTTACAGAGGCCAGATCTTCCTGGTTTTCGCAATCAGCATCCTTCTGATGGTGCTCATCCTGTTCCTCATCTTCCGGAACGTCGTGGGCATGATCGCTCCCATCGCCATGGTGGTGATATGCACGGTCTTCGGCCTCGGTTTCATCGGGTGGACGGGAATCAACTTCAGCCCCCTTCTCTATCTGCTTGCGTTTCTGGTGGGAGCACGTGTGCTGAGCAATGCCGTACAGATCACGCACCGCTACATCGAGGAATTCCAGGCAAGCGGGGACAGGGAAGAGGCCACGCGGAAGACCATCCGGACCATGACCATACCGAATGCGGCGGCGGTGGCCACCGATTCCGCCGGCTTCCTGGTCCTCATTCTCGCCAAGATCGTACTGATGCAGCACATAGCGATCATCATGAGCTTCTGGATGGCTACGATCGTCCTGGAGGGGATACTCGTCCCCATCCTCTGCAGCTACCTGCCGTTGCGCAGAGACAAGGCCTATGGAAGCCATGAGGGAGAGGCCGGATGGCTGGCCCGGCTCAACATGGCCCTGGCCCGCTTCTGCGTCGCATCCGGGAAATACGTGGTCGTCCTCGCGGTGGTTTCGGTGGTCGTCCTGGGCGTTTGGCAGACGGGCCGGCTCAAGATCGGGGATCCCACGCCCGGGTCGCCCCTTCTCTGGCCCGACCACCCCTTCAACCGGGCCGTCGAGCGGCTGAACGAGTACTTCGGCGCCTCCTCGGAGGACCTGGTGCTCTATTTCAAGGGCAACCAGA
Source organism: uncultured Thermodesulfobacteriota bacterium (assembly GCA_964479535.1). Taxonomy (GTDB): domain Bacteria; phylum Desulfobacterota; class DSWW01; order DSWW01; family DSWW01; genus S015-6. The sequence continues at coordinate 60,080 of CAYZMM010000023.1, read as the reverse complement.
AGGAAGCGGTCTATGATCCGACCGTGTTCAAGACATTCGAAGCATTCGACCGACACATGCGGATCGAACTCCCGGATATCTACAAGTCCTCCGACTCCTTCATCAACATCATGAGTGCGATCAATGTCATGTTTCGGTATGGGGATGTCATCCACAGCAGGCTGCCGTCCAGGCCCGAGCAGATGAACGTTCTCATCGGCTTTTCGAAAGAGAACGTACAGGTGGCGACCCGGAAGCTCTATTTCGACGGGGACATGAAGATGACGCGTCTGTCCGTCTTCTTCACCGACCACACCTCGGACAACCTGCTGCGCATCCGGGACGCTGCGTACGACTTCTTCGATGAGCATCCGAGAACGGTCGATTCGGGGACCTTTCAGCTGGCGGGGGGCCGCGTGGGCATGGAGATCGCGGTAAACGAGGAAATGAAACGGGCCCACTTTCTGATCGACTGCATGGTCCTCGCGGCGATTCTGATCATGTGCTCCATTTTCTTCCGGTCGATCGTAGCGGGCCTCATGCTGATCGTTCCATTGATTCTCGCGAACCTGCTCGCCTTCAGCTACATGGCCCTCACCAACATCGGGCTCTCCATCAACACACTGCCGGTAGCGGCGGTGGGTGTGGGCATCGGTGTGGATTTCGCCATTTACCTCTACAGCAGGATTGTCGAGGAATATCCCCGTCAAGACGGCTGGGTGAACACGATTCTGGCGGCGGTTCGTACCTCGGGAACGGCGGTCGTCTACACGGGACTCACGCTGATCCTGGCGATCATCCCCTGGTACTTTCTCACGGATCTGAAGTTCCAGGCACAGATGGGGTTCTTTCTCTCCATGCTTCTTCTCATCAATGTGATCTTCGCCTTGACCCTGCATCCGCTGCTCATCTGCCTGATCAAGCCGCGATTCGTTTCCCGGGGCAGATGACGGCTCCACGAGGAGAAGGGAAGGCAGGATGCTTTGAACGGTAGGGATTGTCAGGAGCACACAACACAAAGGGGGAAGAGAAATGACGAGGAAAGCAGGTTTCAGCGCGTTGCTGGCAATGGCGGTGGTGCTCTTCGTTGCCGGCCCATCCCATTCACGAACCACGCTCAACCTTGGGGGGAATCCGCTCGGGATTCAGGGGTTCGTTTCTCAGTCCCTGCAGTTTTCTCTGAAAGGGGACCACTGGGATACGGAACAGGACATCAACGCCGTGATCAGCAACTTCTTCGTGGAAGCGGACTACGACGTGAATCCGAGCTGGAGCATCTACGGTGCCGCCATGGTCACCGTGGACTGGATCTACCAATTCAAGGACGGCGATGCCTCCTGGAAGCGAAAGAGGTTCAGCGAGTCGAAGAGCGACCTGAACGTGGATGATGAGTGGTGGCAGATCTTGAAGGAATTCCACATTACCTGGGATGCGGGCGCTTTCTTCGCTCGCGTGGGAAAACAGCGCGTGGGATGGGGTGAGATGGAAGTGTTTGCCGTCAACGACCTCATCAACCCCACGGACCAGACGAGGGGGTTCTCCGAGATCGAGCTGGAGACGCTCTTCATCCCGATTCCTCTCCTCCGAACGGATTACGCCCTTGCGTCAAGCCTGGGCCCGGTTTCGGACGTCAACTTCCAGTTCATCTTCAATCCGAATGCGGACTTCATCGGAAACCAAGGGACCTTTTACGGCAACGACGCGGCCGGCATCTGGGCCGTCGACCTGATCGACACCAGCCTCGGGTTTCCCATTCGAATCGGCCGTCAGGACGTGGACCTGGACGAGCCGGATGCCTTTGATTCGGACTATTTCGAATACGGGCTCAGGCTCTCGAGCGTCATCTCGTACAACACCCTCTTTTCGATCATGGGATTCTATGGAAGGGCCAACACCCCGGTGTCGACCTTCGGGGCGGGCTTGGCTGCCGATTCCTTCACGGTGTTCGATGACGAGGGGATCCCGATCGTGAATTTCACGGACACCGGGTCTTACCCCCGCCAGAAGTTCGTCGGCTTCGCCCTGGCTTCCCAGTTGCCCATCCAGATCACCTTTCTCGGCGGTGTCGAACCCGTGGTTCGGTTCGAAGGCTCTTATCAGTTCGACAACCGGTTCTTCGACTTCAACCGGTTCGACTTCGTGGAGACCGATCAGGTCGTACTCGGCATGAACCTCGATTACAAGGTGCGAGTGCCCTGGCAGAGACAGTTCTTCTACTTCTTCCTCGAGGCCCAGTACAACAACCTCATGGATTATGGAAACGACTGGGACATCAGCACTTCCTCCATCTATCGGAAGTACTACTGGAGCTTCTACGCCTATGTTTCAACCGGGTACTTCCGTGGAGAGCTGGAGCCCTCGCTGGCCTGGTACGCCCTCGACAACTCGAATGTCCAGATCCTCACGCCCGGTCTGACCTATTACTTCAGCGACACGTGGCAGTTTGCCCTGAAGGCGAACTTCTTCACCGGCCCGGACATCGGGGAGTGGGGTTTCAGGCACAAGGACAACCTCGTCTTCAAAGTACAGTTCCAATACTGATAAGGGCCGGATCTGCCGAATGCCGGAGAACTTCTTCAATCACGATTTGGAAAAGGAGAACAACATGAGAAAGATCGGCGCAATCTTCTTCATGATCGGCGTCGCCCTGCTGCTGGTATCCGAGCCGCTCGCGGCGAAGGCGATCATCCAGAACTATTCGAACTGGCAGGAGATCGAGGCGTGCAAGAACCTGCTGGACGATCCCAGGTCGGCGGTGGAGTGCAACGAAGCGATCACGGGTGAGGAGGTGATGAAGAGCCTCTCCTTTGACGTGGAAGAGGGGAAGCGGCGATGGGCGGAGATGGTCGGCCTGAAGAGCCCCGATCTGGTGGGGAATCTGGCCCCGGAGATCAAGCCGGGACGCTACACGCTGGAGGACAAGGGAAAGTACCCCTTCGACAAGCTGATGCCCGGCATGTTCTATGAGAGGTTCAACGAGCCGGGGGGGCAGGGAAACAACTTCGCCGCAAACTTCACGGAATTCGAGGTGGTCCCCACGCGCCAGTACTGGATGCACCTCGCGGTCGCCGAGGAGAGCATCAAGAACGAGGGAAAGGCGAAGCTGGGCGAAGACGGGTACATGCTCTACGACACGTACGAAGGCGGGATTCCGTTTCCAAAACCCTCCGGCCCTCAGAAGGGATGGCAGGTGCTCTACAACTACATTGATGCGTATACCTATTTTCAGGGTGAGGACTACCTGTCACAGACCGCTGCTTTCGGTGTGGACGGCCGCTTCAACATAGACCGTCACAGCAAGGGCGACTATTATGTGATGAGGCTCTTTCACCGTCTCCTGCGGGAGCCGATCGGCGAGTGGTACGACGAGCGGGCGCGAAAGCAGGGAGAGAAGCAGGTCGTCTATTACGAGGCCTTTGAGCCCCGAGACCTGTACGGAAACGCGTACATTCTCAGCAAGCGCGTGGATCCGAACGAGATGGACAACCTGCTGCTCTACACGCCGCTGACCCGGCGGATCCGTAAGATGTCCAGTTCCGACAGACAGGACCAGGCCATCGGGCTCGACTACGCCTACGACGATGTCAACCATTTGGACCAGAAACTGACACCGGAGGCCTACCCTTACGAAGTGCGGGTTCTCGAAGAGAGGGAGTTCCTCGTACCCATGTTCTCCCTGACCGGTGACGAGTACTTCGACTCGGAGGCGAAGTTTCTCTGGCGGAACCTCAAGTTCGAGCGCAGGCCCATGTACGTTCTCGAGCTGAAGCAGCTCGATCCGACCTACATCTACAGCAAGCGGATCTATTACGTGGACAAGGAGACATTTGTCTTCCTGGGCGGTGAATTCTACGACCAGAAAGGGCGGCTGTGGCGCAACTACAACGTCTTGTACGGCGTGAGTCCTCAAGTAGGGATCTTCTGGTGGATGGCCGCTTCGTATTTCGATCACATCGATGTTCACAGCGGCCTGGAACAGGACTTCCACACCCTGTCACTGGAGTCGGACCGCGATGAGTTCAGCGCAAAGCGGCTCCTGCGGGGGAGGAAATAGACGCCGTCAGGAGCGTATCCTGACCACCGGGCGGGCGTAGGGACCTTCGTCGGACCGCAGGTGGCGTGCCACGACCACCCCCTCGACGGTCCTGCCGCGTATCTCGATCTCTACCGGGTCGTCTTTGGCGACGTGGCTGGCCAGATAGGCGAGACAGACGGCGCGCATCCCGTGTTCTTCCGTCGGCCGGACGATCGAACCCTGCCCTTCGAAGATCCAGTAGGGCACCATGGTTCCGCTCGTGACGGTACCGACGTGCTCACCCCCTTGGAAGACCTTCGCGCCGTTGCGGGCGATGCCCCGGCCGGTCACGGCGACGGGTCGGAGCACGCGGGGCAGGTCCGGGGCGGCCGACAAGTCCCCCGAGAGGATCTTCTTCAGGGCGGCAAGCTGCCTCCGGAGGCACTCCCTGCCGATGAACGTTCCCTTCTCGGGCGAGAGGCTCACGGCGAACCTCGTGAGCGGCACGGCGAGGATCGGGATCTCCCCGCCGTCCGGGTCCAGCCCGAACTCGTGGCCGTAGAGAGGGAGCCCCGCCTCGAGGCGAAGGGTGTCCCGCGCACCGAGCCCCACGGGCGTGGCGCCTCTTTCCACGAGCAGGTCCCAGAGGCCCAGCCCGTGTTCCCGTTCGGTGAAGAGCTCGAAGCAGACGGGTTCGCCCGTGTACCCGGTGCGGCTGACCCGGACCTCCGTCCCTCCGATCTCCACGATGCCGACCGAGTTCCTCGCCGGATCCGGAAGCCGGCCCGAATCGACCACCTGCTCGAGCAGGGCTTGTGACGTCGGGCCCTGCAGGGCGAGCATGACCCTCTCTTCGGTGCGGTCGATCAGCTCGACACCGCTGAACGCAGCCATCCGTGCATGGAGGTGGTCCCAGTCCTTCAGCCGGTTGCCGGCGTTTACGACGAGGAGATACTCGGCATCGTCGAAGCGGCACAGATAGGCGTCGTCCACGGCGCCGCCCGTTTCGTTCGGAAGGACCGTGTACTGGGCCCCGACCGCTCCGACCTCGAGGGCCCCGGCGTCGTTGGTCAGCACGTGCTGGAGAAAGGGGAGCGCATTCGGCCCTCGAAGGACGAACCGGCCCATGTGGGACACGTCGAACAGGCCCGTGCTCCTCCTCGTGGCCAGGTGTTCCTTCACGGTGCCGGAAGGGTATTCGATCGGCATGCGCCACCCGGCGAAGTCCGCCATCCTGGCGCCGAGAGCCTTGTGTTTCTCGTAGAAGAGGGTTCTCTGCGTCCGGCTCATCCTCGGTTTCCTCAGCGGCTGTACGCAGGGAGCCCCAGCTCCTTTGCGTTCACGATGCTCGGGGCCGCCTTCGGCGGGTCGTCCCCCAGAAAGGGCGAGATGTCCAATTCCTGCCAGACCGGGTACCCGCTCAGGATCCCGGCAACGTTGCCGGCGGCGAGGGTTCCCATGCCTTCCCGGGTCCATGTGGTCGCCGAGCCGATGTGGGGCACGATGACCACGTTGTCGAGCTCCTTCAGGCCCGGTTTCATAGCCGGCTCCTCTTCGAATACATCCAGTCCGGCACGAAAGTCCGGGTGCTCCCTGCAGTGGGCGACCAGGGCCGCCTCGTCGATCACCGGCCCCCGGCAGGTGTTGACCAGGATCGCGTTCTGCTTCATCATCGCCAGCCGATTCGTGTTGATCAGGTGGTGCGTCGTGTCGTCCAGAACGGTGTGCAGGCTCACGACGTCCGCCTCCCTGAGGAGGCCCTCCACGGTCTCGGCCCTCTTGCAGGTGACGGGCTCTTCGCCGATGGACTTCAGGAACTCACCGTAGGCCGCGATCTTCTCTTCGAGTGCCCGGCTGGGGTAGAGGTCGTAATAGAGAACGTTCATCCGGAGCCCTTCCGCCATCATCCGCGCGAAGGCCGCGCCGATGCGCCCCGCCCCGATCACACCGACCGTCTTGCCCCGCAGGAGCGCTCCCAGGAAGAGTCCGGGCAGCCAGCCCTTGTAGCCGCCCTTTCGCACGAAGGCGTCGCTTTCAACAACCCTCCTTGCAGCGGCGAAGGTGAGGGCCACAGCCATCTCTGCCGTTGTTTCGGTCAAGACGCCCGGGGTATTCCCCACCGGAATGCCGTGCTTCGTGGCGCTGTCCACGTCTACGTTGTTGTACCCTACGGCATAGTTGCTGTAGGCCCTCCCACCCGCAGACGCGAGCGCCTCGAAAAGCTCCTCCCCCCAGGGCTCGGTCAACTGACCGATGCACCCGTCGCAGCGGTCGCCGATCGCCTTCCTGATGTCGTCTTCTGTCAGGATATCCGTGGAGGTGCAAACCTCCACCCTGCAACCCGCCCGGACGAGGATGTCGAGCCACCGGTTTCCGGGCAGCTCCTTGGTTACGATGACCCTCCGTTCGCCGCCGGGATTGTGCTCGGCCCACTCCTGGGTCTTCAATGTACGGCCCCCCTTCTTGATCTGGGTGATTCGGCAGCCCTATCAGAAGCATCCTAGAGGTGTTCGAGACCATTTGCAATATCACGAAGTTTCATGACGCAACAACTCAAAATGAAAGCCCTTTACGAATCGGATGCCTGTCCTGGAGGGGCTGGCCGCGAGAGCGCGTGCAGGTCCCATGCCGTCCGCGAGGCACCGACCGACGGAGGCCCCGCAGAGGGTCTTGACAGGAAATCGAGCCTTTTGTACCTTGAGAGAGTGATTGTTCACTCTCCAGCCCGTGCCCACCGAAAGGCCCTCCAATGCGCGAGACCTTCAAGCGATTGCCCGAGAAGAAGAGGATCGGGATCCTGAATGCGGCGGCCCATGTTTTCGCAACGAAGGGATACTACCGGGCGAACGTCAGCGACATCTGCAGAAGGGCGCGGATTTCGAACGGTGCCCTGTACAAGTATTTCAAGAACAAAGAGGACGTCTATGTCGCCACCCTCAACCGGACCATCGACCTGATTGCCGAAGAGCAAGCCAGGTACCTTCCGGTTTCCAAGCCCGTTCTCGATTTGATTCAAGACCTCCTGACAAAGGTGGAGGCCTTTGCAAAGGAGCACCCGAACTACATCGTGATCTACCTGGATCTGGGCTCACCCTCCATGAAGTCCTTCTCGGAATCCGTCTCGGAGCGGATGGAAAGGCCGTCACGGGACTTCTGGGTGAGAATCATCGAAGAGGGCAAGAGAAGAGGAGAGGTCGAGAAGAGCCTGAAGAGCGAGAGCGCGGCCTATGACATCGACAACCAGATCATGCTCTTCATGTTCTCCCGTGTTTCTCCCCACTACGCCAGACGTTTCAACAGTTACTTCGCGAAGCAGGGAAACAAGCTGTCGAGCGAAGAGACGAAGAGGGTGATCATCGAGTCCATTCGCAGATTGCTGACATGAGATACCGAGCGCGGCCATGGGGTGAAGGCCCTCACCGAGAGAAAAGGAGATTCGAATGCTCAAGATGGAAAAGAACCAGAAGCTGACCGAAAGATTCAACCAGATCTTTCCCGGCGGACACAGCAACTTCCGCGTTCCTCTCGAAGCGACCCAGAATCGAATCTTCGTCGCTCGTGCCGAAGGCAGCCACCTCTGGGATGTGGACGGAAACGAGTACATCGACTTCCAGGGAGCCATGGGGCCGAACCTGCTCGGCCATCGTCACCCGGACTACGTGCAGGCTCTCAAGGACCTCCTGGACACCTCTTCGACCTGCGTCGGGTCCGGGGTGCTCCACACGCCCGAGGACCTCGAGGTGGCGGAGAAGCTGCTCGGGCACATTCCCTGCGCGGAGCGTGTCAAGTTCTGCCTCTCCGGCAGCGAGGCCGTGCAGATGGCGATTCGTCTGGCCCGTGCCTACACGGGAAGGCCCTACTTCCTCCGGTTCGGCGGCCATTACCACGGCTGGTTCGACAATATCCTCGGCGGGATGATCGACCCGAGCCCGTCGGCCGAGCCCTTCGCGGTGTACGACCCGAACTCGGATCCCTGGGAGGATGTGGCCTTTACCCATGGCCGCGGGCCGACGGCCGACAGGGAGTCCTTCCTTCTGCCCTGGAACGATCTCGACGCCCTGGAGGCGACGATCGAGAAATACGGGGACGAGATCGCGATCATCCACTTCGAGGCGGTGGTGTGCAATCACTTCAACCTGCTTCCGAAGCCGGGCTATCTGGAGCGGATCCGGGAACTCTGCACGAAGCACGGAATCGTGATGAGCATGGACGAGGTGATCACCGGATTCCGGCTGGGCTTGAGCGGTGCGCAGGGCCGGTTCGGCGTGACCCCGGACCTGGCCACCCTCGGCAAGGCCCTGGCCGGCGGGCTGCCCTTCTCCGCGGTCGTGGGCAAGGCGGAGATCATGGACCAGCTCCGGGACCGCGGGGTGCTCGGGCCGGGTACTTTCAACGGCTATCCCCTCGGCATGCGGGCCGCCCTGGCGACCCTGAGCATCCTGGAGAAGGATGACGGAGCCGCGTACGAGGAGATGGACCGGATTCAGAAGAGGCTCGAGGAGGGCCTGCAGGAGATTGCCGGGAAACACGGCAAAGCCCTTCGGCTTCAGAGCGAACGGGGCGTGTTCTTCACCGCCTTCGGCATCGACAAGGACAAGGTGCTCTACACCGAGGAGGAACTCATGACCATCGATCTCGAAAGCACCCTGGGGTTCTGGGCCGCCATGGCGCAGGAGGGAATCCTGGTGCTGGCGGGCGGCAGGTGGTACATGACCATCGTGCACACGGACCAGGATGTGGAGAAGACCCTTCAGGCGGCGGACAAGGTGATGGAAGCCCTCTGATCGCGGAGGAGAAGGAACGTGGCAACCGAAATCAAGATGCCCCGCTTCGGCATGACCATGAAGCAGGGCAAGCTCGCCAACTGGCTCAAACAGGAAGGCGACAGGGTTGAGAAGGGGGACCCCCTCTTCGAGGTGGAGACCGAGAAGATCACGAACACGGTCCAGTCCGTCGCTTCCGGCATCCTCTTTCAGATCGTCATACAGACGGGCGAGACCGTACCTGTTGGCGCGGTTCTCGCGGTCCTTGCGGAAGAAGGGGAGACGCCGGAGCGTATCGAAGGCGTCAAGGTCGGCGAAGTGGAGGACATGGAGGCCGCACCGGCGGGCAGGGCGGCTCCCTCGAAGACGGAGGCCTCCTCCGAGAAGAAGTACGTGCCCGCGAGCCCTGCCGCCAAGCGCCTGGCAAAGGATCTGGGCGTGGACCTGGCGGACGTCGCCGGCACGGGCAGGGAAGGGCGGATCACCGAGGAGGACGTGCGGAAGGCGCACGAGGAAGGTCCTCCTCCCCCCAGGATCACGCCCGTCGCCGCGGAGATGGCGAGACAGGCGGGCCTGGATCCGTCGGCGATCGTCGGGACCGGCGAAGGGGGCAAGGTCACCAAGGAGGATGTGGAACGCGCCCTTGCCGCCCCTGCAGCGGCGGCCGGGGCCCCGGCCGGGCCTCCCAAGTCGATCCCTTTCACCGGGATGCGCAGGGCCATTGCGGACAACATGCACGCGAGCCTGCAGAACTCGGCCCAGCTGACCCTGGCCACCGAGGTCGACGTTACGGAAATGGTCCGCTTTCGGGACCTGCTCCGGGAGGAGTACAGCACAGACGAATCGGTTCGTGTCTCCTATAATGATATAATCCTATATACTGTGGCCAGGGTACTGAAGCGGTTTCCGCGCATGAACTCCACCCTGGTGGGCGAGGAGATCCTGGTCCACGACCGGGTGGACATCGGGATGGCCGTGGCCCTTTCCGACGGGTTGATCGTGCCGAAGGTGCGGAATGCCGACAGGAAAGGCATCCTGCAGATCGGCCGGGAGGCACGGGAGCTTGCGAGGAAGGCCCGGGAGGGGAACCTCACCATGGACGAGGTCACGGACGGCACCTTCACGATCTCGAACATGAGCATGCTCGGCGTGGATGCCTTCACGCCGATCATCAACCCCCCGGAAACCGCCATACTGGGCGTCGGTAGAGTCGTGGAGAAGCCGGGGGTGAGGAACGGGCGGATCGAAGTCCGTTCCTTCATGACCTTGAGCCTGACCATCGACCACCGGGTCGTGGACGGCGCCCCGGGCGGAGAGTTTCTGCAGTCCCTGGCCCGGCACCTGGAGCAGCCGGCCCTGCTGACTGCATAATGGCCGTCATTCCCGCGGACGCGGGAATCCAGGAGGGGGACGGGGCAGGGGACCGACCCCATCCGGATGAAACTGCAAGGAGACGAATTCATGCATGATGTGATCGTGATCGGATGTGGACCGGGCGGGTATGCCGCAGCCATCCGTGTGTCCCAGCTCGGAGGGAAGGTTGCCGTGATCGAGGCCGCGGACATCGGAGGAACATGCGTCAACCGCGGGTGCATTCCCGCGAAGGTCTGGCACAACGCCACCTCGATCCTACAGTCCCTTCGGAAGGGAGCGGACTTCGGCATCGAATCCTCGGAGCCCAAGCTGAACCTGAAGACGATCGTGGAGAGGAAGGACGGGGTCTCCGGGGAGATCCGGATGGGGATGGAGGGGCTCCTCGCGAACAACGGCGTCGAACTGATCCGGGGGAAAGCCGTCTTCAAGGGCCCGAAGGCGGTGGAGGTCGAAGGAAACACGCTGGAGGCGAAGAAATTCATCCTGGCCAGCGGCAGCTCGCTCTCGCCTCCGGATGTGCCGGGTCTCGAGGATGCGGCCATGACCACCGACGATCTCCTCGAAATGACCAAGGTCCCGGTATCCGTATTGATTCCCCGGGCCGATTTCGTGGAAGTGGAGATGGCGAACATCCTGAACACCTTTGGCTGCAAGGTGGTCCTCGCAACGGAGGCGAGCAGAATCCTGCCCAGGGAAGACCACGACACGAGCCAGCGCGTGGCACAGGCCCTGCGCGAACAGGGTGTGGAGATCGTGCCCCGCGCCACGCTCGAGTCGGTCAAGAAGAAGAAGGGCGGCTTTGCGTGCAAGCTCGCCGGCCCGAAAGAGAAGACGGTGGACGTGGCCAAGGTCCTGGTTTCGTCGCGACGGCCGAACACGGATGCGATCGGGCTGGACAGGATCGGCATGAAATTGAACGAGGACGGCACCATTCAGGTCGACGACTTCCTGGAAACGTCGGACGAGGGAATCTATGCGATCGGGGATTGCACGGGCGGGTGGATGCTCAGTCATGCGTCCTCTTCCATGGCGGTCACGGCGGCCGAGAACGCCATGGGCCAGAAAGGGAAGTTCCCGTTCCACCTGATCCCCCGGGGGAGCTGGACGACACCGGAGATCGGAGCGGTCGGACTGTCCGAGGAGGAGGCGGAAAAGCAAGGGCTGGAGATCGAGATCGGGATCTTCCCCTATTCGATCAACGGCCTTGCCGCATGCCGCAACGAGGTGGACGGTGCGGTGAAGATCGTCTCCGAGGCGAAGTACGGCGAGATCCTGGGCGTGCACATCGTGGGCGGCGGGGCGACCGAACTGGTGGGGGAGGCGGTCCTGGCCATGCAGCTCGAGTGCACGGCCCGGGAGTTCGCCCGCAGCATCCGCATCCACCCCACCTTTTCCGAGGCGGTGGTGGATGCGGCGCGGGATGCGGAGAAGTGGGCGCTCTACCTGCCCAGAAGGTAAGAAATGGTTGAAAGTCCGAGCACAGACCCCGGGTTTCTCGAGGTTCAGGACTGGGGGCGTGTGGAGTACGAGGAGGCCCTCGGCCGGCAACGGGCCATGGCAGAGGAGAGGATCGTGGACCGGGCACCGGACCGGCTCGTTCTCACGGAACACCCCGCTGTGGTGACCCTCGGCCGAAGCGGCAGTGAGGCGGACCTGCGTCTGCCCGAGGAGGCGCTGCAGGCCCGGGGCATCTCCGTCCGTCACGTGGAACGGGGCGGACAGGCCACCTTCCACGGGCCCGGCCAGGTGGTGGCCTACCCGATCGTGAAGCTCCACGACCAGGATCTGCACATCTTCCTCGAGGGCGTGCTGGGCGCCATGGAAGAAGTCCTCCTTTCCTACGGACTTCGCCCGGAGCGGAAGAAGGAGCAGCCGGGCCTGTGGGCGAACGGAGCCAAGATCGCCAGCATCGGGGTCGCCGTCCGCAAATGGGTCACCTTTCACGGGATCGCCGTCAACGTGAACATGGACCCCCGGTCCTTCGAGTGCATCGTCCCGTGCGGTCACCCCGGCGAGCGGATCACCTCCATCCGGCAGGAGCTGGATCGAGGGATCGACCCGGAGGAGGTGAAGGATCGATTCGTTCGCGCCTTTGCGGGCCGGTTCCGGTACCGGGAGATCGCGGGCAGGAGGACCGGCGGATCGAGGCATCCCCCGTGGCTGCGCCTGAAAGCACCCAACCCCGAGGTGGTGGGGAGCATGGAAGAGAGGCTGCACGGCTGGAATCTCGGCACGGTCTGCCAGAGCGCCCACTGCCCCAACCTGGGGGAGTGCTTCTCCAGGGGGACGGCCACCTTCATGGTTCTCGGCACCGTCTGCAGCCGAAGGTGCCGGTTCTGTGCCGTGGACAAGGGAGAGCCCGAGCCGCCGGACCCGGGGGAGCCGGAGCGGGTCGCCCTCGCCGCCGAATCGATGGGTCTTTCCTATGTGGTCGTAACCTCGGTGACCCGCGACGATCTGCCCGACGGAGGAGCCGCACATTTCGCCGAGACCATTCGAGCCATTCGGGAGCACTGCCCCGAGGCGAAGGTGGAAGTGCTCGTTCCCGACTTTCTGGGGTCGGAAGCGGCCCTGCAAACCGTGTGCGAGGCGCGACCGGACGTATTCAACCACAACGTGGAGACCGTGCCGCGGCTGTACGAAACGGTCCGACCCCAGGCCGACTACAGGAGGTCCCTGGACGTTCTCGCCTACGGGGCCCGGCAGGGGCTCCCGGCCAAGTCCGGGCTGATGCTCGGGCTCGGAGAGACGTCGCGCGAGGTCTGGGAGACCCTGAACGACCTGAGAAGGATCGGATGCGCCTATCTGACTCTCGGGCAATATCTGGCACCGTCGGCGCAACACATTCCCGTCGAGAGATACGTGCCGCCGGAGGAGTTCGCGAAGTGGGGCGATACCGCACGGGCCATGGGCTTCCGGGAGGTCGCTTCCGGCCCCCTGGTGAGGAGCTCGTACCGTGCGGACGAGTTGTTCGAACAGGAGGTGTCAACCCCTACGCAGGTCTTCGAAGAGAAAGAGAGGAGGTCCTGAAGGATGAGTCTCACGAAGAAGAAGATGGTCGATCTGTACACCATCATGCTGAGGATTCGGAGCTTCGAGGAGAAGATCGAAGAGCTGGTCATGACAGCGACGATCGGTGGATTCGTTCATCTCTACGTCGGGCAGGAGGCGGTCGCCGCGGGCGTTTGCGCCACCCTGAAGGATTCGGACTACATCACGAGTACCCACCGCGGCCACGGGCACATGATTGCCAAGGGAGGAGACGTCAAGCTCATGATGGCCGAGCTCTTTGCGAAGAGCACCGGCTACTGCAAAGGCAAGGGCGGATCCATGCACATCGCCGATCTGGACCTGGGAATCCTGGGTGCGAACGGGATCGTGGGCGGCGGCCCGCCCATTGCGGTGGGCGCCGCCATGGCGGCTCAGTACAAGGGCACGGACAGTGTGTGCGTGTGCTTCTCCGGAGACGGCGCTTCCAACCAGGGAACCACCCACGAGGCGATGAACCTGGCCGCCGTGTTGAAGGCGCCGGTCGTTTTCGTGGCGGAGAACAACCACTACGGCGAGTTCACATCCCAGGCCCGGCACCAGTGCATCGAGTCGATCACCGAGCGTGCGGCCGGATACGGCATCCCCGGCGCCGTCGTGGACGGCAACGATCTGGTGGCCGTCTACGAGGCGGCATCGGAGGCCGTGGACCGGGCCCGGAAGGGCAAGGGGCCGACCCTCCTCGAGTGCAAGACCTACCGCATCAAGGGACACTTCGTCGGAGACCCGGAGGTCTACCGTACAAAGGAAGAGATCGAGCCGTGGCAGCAAGCGGACAAGGACGCGATCCTGCGGCTCGAGAAGAAGCTGACGGACATGAAGGCCCTGACCAAGGACAAGGTGAAGAAGATCCGTGAGTCGGTGCAAAAGGAGATCGAAGAGGCGGTCCAGTTTGCGGAGGAGAGCCCGGAACCGGATGTGAGCGAACTCCTGACGGATGTGTACGCCTGATGCGCCACGGACGGGATGGTACCTCTGACGCAGTTTTTCTTCGCATGGAATTTTAGATAGGAGGGAGACCGGCATGGCAGACATGAACATGGGGATGGCCATCAACAACGCACTCAGCCTCGAGATGGAGCGCGATCCGAACGTGTTCGTACTGGGAGAGGATGTGGGACTTGCCGGAGGTGTTCTGGGCGTGACCGCCGGACTCCAGGCCAAGTTCGGGGAGAAGCGGGTCCTGGACACCCCGATCTCGGAAAGCGCGATCGTAGGTGCCGCCGTGGGTGCTGCGGCCGCAGGTCTTCGACCCGTGGCGGAACTGATGTTCGTGGATTTCATCGGCGTGTGTCTGGATCAGCTCTTCAATCAGGCCGCCAAGATGCGGTACATGTTCGGCGGGAAGGCGAAGATACCGATGGTCCTCAGGACCTGCTGTGGTGCGGGCATCGGGGCTGCCGCCCAGCACTCGCAGTCGCTCGAGGCATGGTTCATGCACGTTCCCGGCCTGAAGGTGGTCCTGCCGAGCGGCCCGTACGATGCGAAGGGCCTGCTCATCTCCGCCATCCGGGACGACAATCCGGTGGTCTTCCTCGAAAACAAGGTCCTGTACCAGATCATGGAGGACGTGCCGGAGGATGCGTACACTCTTCCCATTGGGGAAGCGCAGATCAAGCGGGAAGGAAGTGACGTAACGGTTGTGGCTACGGGCCAGATGGTGATGCGCGCGATGGCCGTGGCGGAGAAGATGGCCGGTGAAGGCGTGGACGTGGAGGTCCTGGATCCACGGAGCCTCTGCCCTCTGGACGAGGACGCCATCCTCAGGTCCGTGAAGAAGACGCACCGTCTGGTCATCGTCCACGAGGAGGTGAAGTTCGCCGGTTCCGGTGCGGAGATGGCGGCCATGGTCGCGGAGAAGGCCTTCGACTACCTGGACGCCCCGATCCTTCGCGTCGCGGCCCCCTTCTGCCCGGTTCCCTTCTCAGCCAAGCTCGAGGCGGAGTTTCTGCCCAGCGAAGAGAAGATCGCCGACGCGGTCAGAACGGTGATGGAAGGCTAGTCTGATGGACTGGGAACTTGGGTGCATTTCCGGCGAGGTCCGCCCCTCGGTGCTGTTGCGGGTTCCATCTCCGATTTGCTTGGGCTCCGTCTCTCCCTCCCCCTACAAAGTCGCCCGGCACAAATCTCCGACGGAACCCGCAACAGCACCGAGAGGTGCACTTCCATTCCTGAAGACGCTAGCAGGGTTTCCAGTCGATCAGGGTGAGGCTAAAGAATGAAGAAGGGGACAATGTAATGGTGGACAAGCCCTTGTTCAAGAAGGTGATGCAGGTAGGGCTGGTGGTCAGGGATCTGGATGCGTCCGTGAGGAGACAATGGGACGAGTTCGGTATCGGGCCGTGGGCCATCTACGAATTCGACCCCGCCAGGATGAAGAACCTGACCATCCGGGGGAAGCCGGTCGAACACGCCATGCGGATGGCCCTCGCCATGATCGGTGACGTCATGTGGGAGCTGATCCAGCCGCTCGATGACAAGAGCATCTATGCCGATTTTCTGGCAGAGCACGGCGAGGGGATCCACCACATCCTGTTCGGCGTGGAGGACTTCGACGGAGGAGAAGCCTACCTGAAGAGCAAGGGGCATGAGGTGTGCCAGGGCGGCCAGGTAGGTGAAGTCCGGTATGCCTATTTCGATACGACGGAGAGCCTGCACACGATCGCCGAAATCGCCGCCCTGGATGAACAGGAAGGGTTGCCGCCTCCGGATACCACGTATCCGTGAGCCCTGTTGAGGTGTACCTCTGTCAATAAGACTCGACTCGTGACCCGGAAAAATACCCGAGCCCTTCGCAGCAAAGCCTCCTTGGTTGCCCTGGCGGCCTTCGTTGCCTGGGGCGGTTCAGCCGCCGAGGCCTCCTGGTTCATGGATGCGGAGCGGTTCCACGTGTCTGCACATGGACAGATGCCCTGCCTGGAATGCCACGGCGATATTCCGCAGAGACAGCCCCATCCGGATGCACGAAATGTGAACAAATCGCTTAGGGAGTTCTTCCGAGCCGAGCAATGCGAGGAATGTCACGTGGAGGCCTTCGAGGGGATCGATGAAGGGACCCACGGCGGGACCACGGACAAGTCCAGGGAAGAAATGGCGTACTGTATCGGGTGTCACGAGCCGCACTACGCATCAACCGCATCCGCGCGGAAGGCCGGCGTCGATCTCTCCGTGCCGGCCGAACAGAAATGCAGCGCCTGTCACGAATACAGAGATCTCCTGCCGGAATTCTCGGAGGAGGACGAAAGATGCATGGGCTGTCACCTTCGTCCTGAATCGAATGATCCGAAGGCCGCAGGGAGGGTGTCCGGTTTCTGCTTTCACTGTCACGGGGGCGGCGATGCGGGGGAGGCGGCTCCGAGACCCCCGGGTATGGCGCGGATCGATCCGGAGGAATACGCCTCTACCCCACACCACGAGGTGTCCTGTTTGGTGTGCCACCCGGCTGCCGCGCAGTACGGCCACGCCGAACAAGTCCCGGGAGACTGCCTGGACTGTCATGTTCGACACGATGAGAAGGTCGCCAACGCTGCACACCTGCGCGTGTCCTGCGGGGCCTGCCATCTCGAGGGGGTGCGTCCTTTAAAGGATGCGACATCCGGAACGGTTCGGTGGAGGATCGATCGGAAGCCGGGGCAGGTGAGCCGGGTCCATCACATGGTCCGGGCGGGCGACGAGGAGGCCTGCAGGCGGTGCCACACCCCGGGGAATTCCCTGGGGGCTGCGGCCATGGTGCTCCCGGCAAAGAGCCTGATCTGTATGCCCTGTCACCCGTCCACGCTGTCGATCGGTGATACGACGACGGTCGTCGCTTTGTTGATCCTTTTGCTGGGTCTCGTGGGCGTGGGGTCCGTCTGGATGTCCGGAAGCCTATCGGCAGGAGTCGAGCGGCGAGGAGAGAACCGCTTCGCCGGAATCGCGAAGGGCATCCTGGGTGCGGTATTCTCGTTGCGGCTCTTCTCGATCCTGAAAGCACTGGTCCTGGACGGGCTCTTTCAGCGTCGCCTCCTTCGTCAGGACGAGGTGCGCTGGGCGATCCACGCCCTCATCTTCTTCCCCTTCCTGTTCCGTTTCGTGTGGGGCCTGGTCGGGCTCGTCGCCTCGCTCTACCGTCCCGATTGGCAGGGGACCTGGGTCCTCCTCGACAAGAACCACCCGGTCACGGCCTTTCTGTTCGACCTGACCGGCGTGATGGTGATCCTGGGCGTCGCCTGTGCGGTCCTGCGAAGGGCCGGGAGGCCGTCCGGGAAGAAACTGCCCGGGCTGCCGAAGCCGGACTGGCCCGCCAACGGCCTGCTCGCCGGCATCGTCCTCGTCGGCTTCCTCCTGGAGGGAATGCGCATCGCCATGACGGGAAGCCCACACGGGGCGGAACTCGCCTTCGTGGGCCACGGGTTGAGCCGGCTCTTGAACGGTTCGGGTGTCACGGGTTGGTACGGCTACGTGTGGTACGCCCACGCGATTTTGACCGGTGCCTTCGTGGCCTACCTGCCTTTCAGCAGAATGATCCACATGATCACGGTTCCGATCTCCCTGGCATTGAACGCCGGGGCGAAACACGGGAATGGATCGTCAATGATCCGTTGTTCGCGCGAATGCGGGAATCCATGACTGCACCCACTTCGATAACCGAGCGCAAGGAGGAAACGTTGGCATGGAAATCCAAGGGTACCATATGCCGGACGAGCTCTATTACGAGGAGAATCACTTCTGGGTCCGCGTCGAAGGCGACACGATCGTGATGGGCATGGACGATTTCGCCCAGGACCTTGCCGGGGACATCGTCTATGTCCAGCTTCCCTTTGAAGGGAAGAAGCTCACGACCGGCAAGAGCTTCGCCCGTGTGGAGTCCGGGAAATGGGTCGGAAAGGTGTACGCCCCGGTCAACGGCGTGGTGGCGGAGAGCAACGAAGAACTCGAGCGCAACCCGACCCTGATCAATGAGGACTGCTACGGGAAGGGTTGGATGTACAGGGTCACGCCGAACGACATGGGAGAGGTGGAGAATCTGATCAAGGGCGCCGAGGCGGTGGAGAAATGGCTCCTTGCCGACATCGAGAAGTACAAGCAGGACTAGGAAAGGGGTCAGGGATCAGGGGTCAGGGCCTGCTTCCCAAACCCCAACGGACGATGCGCGAATGTGCCATCCACTGAGAAACAAGAGGCCATCTCGGCACAGGCCGTCCTCCCCGCGGACGCGGGAATACAGGGGGAGGGGCCTCGCAACATTCCGTTTCGCTGGATATTGCGAGGAGCGTGAGCGACGCGGCAATCCCCCGGCACTGCAGCCGTGTCAACCGGGAGATTTCTTCGCTTTCGCTCGCAATCTCCGCTTCCCGTGTTCAATCCGATAGGAGGCTGTGCTGATGAGCCAGGCACATGGCCGATTTGCAGGCCGATCCCCTCTGTCCGAAGAGGACAAGGCGCTTTACAGCAAGCTGGACGAAGAAACGACCCGGTTTCTCCGCAGCCGGTACAACCGCGTTACGAGATGGGTGATCGCGGACCTTCTGAAACGGAGCGCCTCCAGAACACCGGACAAGCCCGCGCTCATCTTCGGTGACAGGGTCCTCACGTACACCGAGCTGGATGAGGCCACCAATCGAGTGGCCAACGCCCTTCTGGAAACGGGGCTCGAGCGCTTCGACCGGGTGGCGGTGCTGGCACACAACACCCTCCACCATGTGCTGACCTGGCTCGGAACGGCGAAGGCCGGGGGCATCTACCTCGCCGTCAACTACCTGCTGCGGGGCAAGGACATCGCCTACTGCGTGAACCATTCCGAGTCCACCCTCTTCATCGTGGAGGATGCGCTCCACGGCCTCGTGGCCGGGGTCCGGGGCGAGATGCCCACGGTCGAGCACTTCATCTGGTCGAACCAGGGAGACGGGCAGGCAGCCCCGGGGGGCTGGATCGATTTCGACGCGTGGTGCGGGAACCGCTCATCGGCAGAGCCGGGCGTGCAGCTCCACATCCAAGACCCGGTACAGATGACCTACACGAGCGGCACCGAATCCCTGCCCAAGGGGGTCGTGCTCACGAACCAGTCTCTCATGGCCCAGTACATGGGATGCATCCTGGAGGGGGAATTCCGCCGGGACGACGTCAGCGTGAACGCCATGCCGATCTTTCACTGTGCCCAGCGGGACGTCTTCATGACGCCTCTCTTCTGGGTCGGTGCCACCAATGTCATGCTGCCCGTGGCCGAAGCGCCGGCGATCCTGGAGGCGATCGAATCCCACCGTGCCACCATCTTCTTTGCACCGCCCACGGTCTGGATCGGGCTCTTGCGGCATCCGGATTTCGAGAGGCGGGACCTCTCCTCCCTGGAGAAGGGGTATTACGGGGCGTCGATCATGCCGGTCGAGATCCTGAAGGAGATCCAGCAGAGGCTTCCCTCCTGTCAGCGTCTCTACAACTTCTATGGTCAGACCGAGCTTTCCCCCTACCACACCCTCCTCAAGCCGGAGGACCAGCTCCCCAGGGCAGGGTCGGCCGGAAAGAGCGGGATCAACATGGAGACCGTCCTGATCGACGACCATGGAAATCAGGTGGAAGAGCCGAACGTCCCGGGCGAGATCTGCGGACGGGGGCCACACACCATGCTCATGTACTTCAAGGATCCGGAGAAGACCGAGGCGGCCATGGAGGGCGGCTGGTTCCATTCAGGAGACGTGGGTGTCTATGACGAAGACCGGTATGTGACCGTTGTGGATCGGAAGAAGGACATGGTCAAGACCGGGGGCGAGAACGTATCGAGCCGGGAGGTGGAAGAGGTGATCTACAGGTTTCCCGGTGTGTCGGAGGTGGCGGTGGTCGGTCTGCCTCACCCGAAATGGGTGGAGGCGGTGACCGCGGTGGTGATCCCGAAGCCGGGCGAGAGGATCGACGAAGGCGGGATCATCGCGCACTGCAAGAAGGAGCTCGCCGGGTTCAAGGTCCCGAAGGTGGTGGTCGTGGCGGAGGAGTTGCCGAAGACACCCACCGGCAAGATCCTCAAGCGGGATCTGCGAAACGCGTACAAGGACCGAGTCAAAGAGTAGGAAAGGGCGAAGGGCGAAGGACAAAGGGGAAAGGGCAAAGGGCGAAGGGCGAAGGACAAAGGGGAAAGGGCAAAGGGCGAAGGGCGAAGGGCGAAGGGCGAAGGGCAAAGGGGAAAGGGCAAAGGACAAAGGGCAAAGGGCAAAGGGCGAAGGGCGAAGGACAAAGGGGAAAGGGCAAAGGGCGAAGGGCGAAGGA
>CAYZMM010000023.1:0-39565 GCA_964479535.1 uncultured Thermodesulfobacteriota bacterium | reverse complement strand
CGAAGGGCGAAGGACAAAGGGGAAAGGGCAAAGGGCGAAGGGCGAAGGACAAAGGACAAAGGGCAAAGGGGAAAGGGCAAAGGGCGAAGGGCGAAGGACAAAGGACAAAGGGCAAAGGGAGTAGGAACAGAAGTGGGGGGTCAGGGGTCGGGGGGCAGGCGCCACCGCCTGCACCCAAAGGCCGTCATTCCCCGCGGCACCGTCATTCCCGCGGACGCGGGAATCCAGGAGGGGAGGAGCGGGGTGGGAGATTGCTTCGGCCCCTTGCGGGGGTCTCGCGATATCCAGCGAAACGGGATATTGCGAGGAGCGACAGCGACGCGGCAATCCCCCGGCACCCCTTCTGGTCCCGTTCGGAGATGGCCACGCCTTCGGCTCGCCATTTCCACGATTCCTGGAAACGCCGCCAAGATGGACGGAGAGTAGAACTTGTCGCAGAAAGACTACAGCATCAAAGAGCTCATCCAGGCACAGGCGTGTACCGCCTGCTGCCTCTGTGCGGACGTCTGCCCGGCGGTCGCGGCCAGCAGGGACGCCCACCTCTCCGGCGTGTACCGGCTCGACCGGCTCAACCGGATCAACCGTGCGCGGACCGGCCTGCTGAGACGGATCTTCCGGAATCACGCGCCCTCTGTCGAAGAGCTCGAGGCGTTCAGCGACACGGTCTACCGCTGCACCCTCTGCGGCCGGTGCCAGGAGGTGTGTCCGTCCGGCATCTCCCTGAAGGACATCTGGGTCTCCCTCCGCCAGGATCTCGTCCACTCCGAGGCCTACCCGAAGAAGGTGGACATGATCCGGGAGAACCTGGAGGAGAGCCACAACGTCTTTGCCGAGGACAACGACGAGCGGGCCCTCTGGGTGGAGGACATGCCCGATGCCCCGGAGCACGGGTACATCAAGGAGCGGGCCGAGGTCGTCTACTTCACCGGATGCGTGTCCGCCTACTTCCCCATGGCCCAGACCATCCCGATCGCCCTCGCAGAGATCCTCGAGGCTGCGGAGGTGGACTTCACCCTGCTGGGCGGAGACGAATGGTGTTGCGGGTTTCCGCTGCTCGGGGCGGGTCTTCGGGAACGGGCCGGGGAATACATCGAGCACAACCTGGATGCGGTCCGCCGGAAAGGGGCGAATCGGGTCGTGTTCGCGTGCCCGTCCTGCTATCAGATGTGGCGGGAACACTACCCCCCCGCGTTCCCCATCTCCCACGTGACCGAGTTCCTGAACGAGCTGATCACGAAGGGGCGCGTGCCCCTGGGCGAACTCGACATGACCGTGACCTACCACGACCCGTGCGACCTGGGCCGGGCCGCCCGGGTGTTCGATGCACCCCGGCAGATCATCGGAGGCATTCCCGGCGTGAAGCTGGTCGAGCTTCCCGCCAACCGCGAGCACTGCACGTGCTGCGGCGGAGGCGGCAACCTGGAGATGATCGATACGGGCCTGTCCGGGGAAATCGCCAAGGCGAAGGTCGAAGAAGTGCTCGAGACCGGGGCGGAGGCCGTCGTCACCGCCTGCCAGCAATGTGTGCGGACCATGAACACCTATGTGAGGCGCAACAAGATCCCGCTGAAGGTTCTGGACATCGTCCAGCTCGTGCGAACGGCCATGAAAGAGTAGCGCCATGAAGATCTTCCGACTCCTCGACACCCCGCCCATGACGGCTGCCGAGAACATGGCGCTGGACGAAGCCCTGGTCGAGTTGAAGGGCAGGGGCCGGTCGCCGAACACGATCCGCTTTCTTCAGTTCTCCCCACGGGCGGTTCTCGTCGGGTTTCACCAGTCGGTTGCCGAGGAGGTGCGGACCGACTACTGCGCCGACCATAACATCCAGATCAATCGCCGGGTCACCGGCGGAGGTGCCATCCTCTTCGACGAGAGCCAGCTCGGCTGGGAGGTGATCTGCGACAAGGCCTTCTTCGATCTCGGGTTCGTGAACGACCGGCTGTTCGAGACGTTGTGCGATCCGGTCGTCGCCGCCCTGGCCGCCTGGGGGCTGGAGGCCGCCTTTCGCCCGCGGAACGACATCGAGATCGGGGGGCGCAAGATCTCCGGCACGGGGGGAACCGAATCGGAGGGCGCTTTCCTGTTCCAGGGAACCATGCTCATCGATTTCGATGTGGACACCATGCTCCGGGCCCTCCGAATTCCGGTGGAAAAGCTCAAGGCAAAGGAAATCGACTCGGTCAAGGAACGGGTGACCTGCCTTCGCTGGGAGTTGGGCCATGTTCCTCCTCTGGAAGAGATCAAGGAGGCGATCCGGTCCGGGTTCGAGCGGGGACTCGGGATCGAGCTCGTTCAAGGCGGGTTGACCCGGGAGGAGGAGGATCTTTTTCAGGAGAAGCTTCCCTACTTCCAGTCCGAGGAGTGGGTCGATCCGGTGCGGCCGGCTCTTCGAAGAAACGAGACCGTGCAGGCCGCTTACAAGGCGGAGGCGGGAATGGTGCGGTTCACCCTGGTGGTCGACCGCGCGCGTCACCGAGTGAAAGAGCTGTATATCACCGGCGATTTCCTCTCCTTTCCGACGCGGGCGCTTCACGATCTTCAGGCGGCCCTCCGGGGAATGCCGCTGGAGCGGGGCCGGCTCGCGGACCGGATCGAGGCGTTCTTCGAACAGGGCAGAATCCGCATCCCGGGGATGATGTGCGAGGATTTCCTGAAGCCCCTTGAGCATGCCTTCGACAAGATCGACATGGCAAGATTCGGGATCCCCATCGAGTACTGTAATCAGATATCCGTGACGAACGGGCCCTTCGAAGAGGTTCTGCGAAAGAAGCCGTCGGTCCTGCTCCTGCCGTACTGTGCCAAGCTCACCACCTGCGACCTGAGGTACGAGAAAGGCTGCCGCCTGTGCGGGGATTGTTCGATCGGAGAAGCCTGGACCCGGGGACTGTCCGACAGGATGGAGATCGTTTCCATCGTAAGCTTCGAAGACCTCATGGCGGAGCTCGAGAAGATGAAGGCGGCCGGGGCGTCCGCCTTTATCGGTTGCTGTTGCGAGCCCTTCTTCACCAAGCACGTGGACGACTTCGATGCAGCCGGCGTCCCCGGCATCCTGCTCGATATCGACAACACGACCTGCTACGAGCTCGATCAGGCCCGGCAGGCCTATGCCGGACGCTTCGAAAGCCAGACACGGGTCAACCTGGACCTGCTCGATACCGTCCTGAGGGTTCGGGATGAAGACCCTGGAATGTGACATTCTCGTGGTGGGTGCGGGCCCTGCAGGGTCCTCGGCCGCACGGGCCGCTGCAGGCCGCGGGTTGCAGGTTCTGCTGGTGGATCGCCGCGAGAAGATCGGCGTTCCGGTGCAGTGTGCCGAGTTCATACCGGCGCTGTTTCTGGGAGAGGTCGAGTTGCCACGAGACGTGGTGGTTCAATCTGTGAAGGAGATGCGGACGATCCTGCCCGGCGGGGAGCAGAGCGTCGTGCGCGCCCCCGGCTTCACGATACGACGGGACCTCTTCGACCAGGCCCTGGCCGATGGGGCGGAGAAGAACGGAGCGAAGTTGCTCACCTGCATGCGGGCCGTGCGCATGGAAGAGGGGGGAGTGGTTTTGCGGCAGAGGGGCAGGACCGAGGAGGAGCGAATTGCGGCGAGAGTGATCATCGGGGCGGATGGCCCACGATCTACGGTCGGCCGGTGGATCGGGTCGGAGAATCGAAACCTGATAGCGGGCGTGCAGTGGAGAGTGCCCCTCAGGGAGCCGATGGACTCCACGGAGGTGTATTTCGATGCTTCGTTCTACGGGGGATACGCCTGGCTCTTCCCGGCAGGCCGGGAAGCGAACGTCGGGTTGGGTAGAAAGCGAAGAGAAGCCCCCTGCGAGGCGATAGGCGGCCTCTTGAGGCGCTTCGTTGCCCGCCTGGCGGAAGAGGGGACGATCGAGCCGCGGCCCGTCCGGACCACGGCAGGCTGGATCCCCGCGGAGCCGGTCCGGAAGGTGGCCCGGGGGAAGGTTCTGCTCGTCGGGGATGCCGCAGGCCACACCCACCCGATCACGGGTGCCGGCGTATCCCAGGCGGTGATGGGCGGCCGGATGGCGGGCGAGTGGGCCGCCCGCGCCGTGGAGGCTGGAGATCCGAGCCTGCTGGGCGGATATGAACGGGAGTGGCGCGAACTGTTCGGGGAGGCACAGGAGAGGGCGCACCGTCGCCGGCAGGCCCTCGAAGAGAACTGGGGCCGACTCGAGGCCGCAGTGAAGAAATCGTGGGTCGCGTTTAGTGAATACTACGCCGATCCCTGAAGCAGAATCGTTTGATGAAGCCCGAGAGCCGGGGTCCGGGAGCGGCAGGCAAAGGGTGAAGGGGCAAAGGCGAGAGTAAGGGATCAGGGGCCGGGGGTCAGGGATCAGGCCACGCAACACCCGAAGGATATGGAGATTGCGAGGGAGCGAAGCGACCGAAGCAACCCCCGGGGTACGCTGTCGTTCCCGCGGACGCGGCAATCCCCGAGTGCCCAAACGAGGCGAAGCGGAGAAGAGCAGAGTTGCAGACCGACAAACTGGCAGCCGCCCGGGAGAGGTCCTGGGAGGTCTTCGGCAGGACGCTGACCTTCTACGTTCCCGGGATGATCCGTTGCGACGGGATCTGCGGGAAATACCAGGCGATCTCCATTACCGGGGAAGAATGCGCCTTGCAGTGCGACCACTGCCGGGGCTTGCTTCTCCGATCGATGATTCCGGCAACGAACCCTGAAGCGCTGCTCGAGAAGTGCACAGAGCTCGCCGGGCGCGGCAACCACGGTGTTCTCATCAGCGGGGGCTGCGACCGGAAGGGGCGCCTGCCGTGGGAGCTTTTTCTGTCCGCGATCCGGGAAGTAAAGGACAGGACCGGACTTCACGTGTCGATTCACAGCGGTCTCGTGGACGTCGCGACGGCTCGCCGTCTCAAAGATGCGGGGGTGGACCAGGCCCTGATCGACGTGGTGGGAGATGATGATACGTACCGGCGCGTGTGTCACGTTCCGTTCGGTGTTGCCGGGATCGAGGGGAGCCTGGAAGCCATGGAGGATGCAGGTCTCGAGATCGTTCCCCACGTGGTCTGCGGGCTGCACTTCGGGGAAATCCGCGGGGAACCGAAGGCGCTGCAAATCATCTCCCGTTTCCGTGTAGCTCAGCTCGTGGTTGTATCCGTCATGAGGATGCCGGGCAAGTCGGACCGTCGATTCCGCCCGGTGGCGGCAGAGGCGGTTGCAGAGATCATCGCCGAGGCACGCAGCCGGATGCCGAACGTTCCGATCAGCCTGGGGTGCGCCCGGGAACGGGGGAATCGCAGACTCGAGATGCTGGCCATCGATGCGGGCGTGAACCGTATGGCCCTGCCTTCGGATGAAGCCGTGGACCATGCCCGAAGCTACGGTCTCGAAGTCCGCTTTCAGGGGACGTGCTGCTCGGTATCAGAGGATGTCTCCGGGAGACACCCTCACCCTAGCCCTCTCCCTCAAGGGAGAGGGGACGATGGCTGTGAAGCCGGGAAGTGAGCGATGATTGAATCCTGTGACTTGGATCTGCAGCAGAGCCCTGAATCCGTGCGCATGAGTCTGGCCGCGGCCATGACCCTCGGGTTCAAGAGGGGGCGCTTCTATCGGGACGCGCGGCTCCACTGCATCAACCTGCTCCTCACCTACCCGGAGGGGTGCGCAGGGAAATGCGCTTACTGCGGACTGTCCGGAACGCGGTCGGGCGAATACGGCCGCAAGAGCTTCATCCGGGTCGAGTGGCCCACCTGTTCGCTCGAAGAGACCATCGAGCGGATAGCGGACCGCCGGGACAGGGTGAAGAGGATCTGCATCTCCATGATCACCCGGCGGCGGGCCGTGGAGGACACGAAAGCGATCTGCCATGGTCTCCGATCGAGGGTGGACGTCCCGGTGAGCCTGCTCGTCTGTCCCACCCTGCTCGAGCCGGAGGACCTCGTCGATTTCCGCAAGGCAGGGGCCGACAAGATCGGCGTGGCCATCGACCTGGCCACGTCCCGGCTCTTCGACCGGTACAGAGGCGCGGGGGTGAGAGGCCCCCACGAATGGAAGACGTACTGGCGGTGCCTGTACGACTGCCTGGGCATCTTCGGGCAGAGCAATGCGGGAGCCCATTTCATGGTGGGCATGGGGGAGACCGAGCGGGAGATGTGCCTCGCCATCCAGCGGGTGAAAGACATGGGCGGGGAAACGCACCTCTTCTCCTTCTATCCGGAGGGGAATTCCCGGATGGCGGATCATCCCCCGCCTCCCATGGATACGTATCGACGGGTGCAGCTCGCCCGGTACCTGATCGACCGGGGAACCGCCCGGCAGGATGGTTTCGCGTATGATGCTCTCGGCAGGATCCGGGACTTCGGGGTCTCTGCCGAGGAGCGGGAGAACGTCATCGACAGGGGTGAGCCCTTTCGGACGAGCGGATGCGTCGGGCGGGACGGCGAGGTCGCGTGCAACCGGCCCTTCGGCAACTCTCCTCCGGGCCCGGACATCCGCAACTACCCGTTTCCTCCCACGCCGGAGGATGTTGCCCGCATCCGATCACAGATGATACGGTGTGACGGGGGATGGAACGAGGACGCCTCTCTCGGCGTGACCGGTGAGCCCTGCAGGGGTCAGGGATCGGGGACCAGGGATCGGACCACCCGGCATCCACCCGACTGAGCTTTCCTTGATCAGTATGGAAGCAACCTAGATGCAGGTATGAAGGACTCCGGACAGGGGGGAATCGAAATGGGCAAGACGGAAACTACGCCGAGGCAGCGGGTACTCGATGCGATCAACCACCGGGAGCCGGATCGCGTTCCTTTCGCCCTCGGCTGTTCCCTGGAGACGGCGATCACCCGTCAGGCGTACGATCGCTGGATCCGGCATTTGGGCCTTACCGAAGAGCCGGACGACACCCTGCCCAACATCTTTGTGGACGGAGCGGGCTTCAAGCAGATCCCGGAGAACATCCTGGAGCAACTGAAGGTGGACACCCGGGGGGTCCTCCTGCAGCAGCCCTCCGAGCCTCCTCCGGAGATCCGGGAGGAAGGCGGTACCCTGATCTTCGTGGACGACTGGGGCATCACATGGGGGCAGCCCGAAACGAGCCTTTACATGGATCCGATCGGCCATCCCCTCCAGGGGGATCTCACGGACGAGGTGCTGGACGATTACCGGTGCCCGGATCCGCATCAGGAGGGACGCTTCACCGGGATCGCAAACGAGGCGAGTCGGCTCCGGGAGACAGGGGCCGCCGTTCTCATGAGCGCCTACGGGCTCGGTCAATGGGACTACATCCACATGCTCTGCGGTATGGAGCAGGCACTGATGGATCTCGTGCTGAAGCCGAAGGAGATGGAAAGGCTCTTCCGCATGGTTCACGAGGTCCAGATGGGGTACTGGGAGAAGGGACTCGAGCTCGTGGGTGGAGACATCGACATCGCCATGCACAGCGACGACCTCGGCATGCAGAACAGCCCGATGATGTCCCCCGACATGTACCGGCGGTTCATCAAGCCTCTTCACGAAGAGCTGATCCGCATGATCAAGAAGAAGGCGAAGGGGGAGGTGAAATTCCTGCTCCACAGTTGCGGCAGTGTGCGTGCCCTCATTCCGGACTTCATCGAGGTGGGCGTAGACATCCTTAATCCGGTTCAGGTGAGCGCGGCGGGCATGGACACGGCGGAACTGAAAAAGGAGTTCGGCGGCGATCTCGCTTTTTGCGGCGGCGGCGTGGACACGCAGGAGATCCTGCCCCGGGGAACGCCGGCGCAGGTACGGGACGAGGTGAAGCGCAGGCTGGACGACCTCGCCCCGGGGGGCGGCTACATCTTCGCCGCGGTCCACAACATCCAGGCGGACGTGCCGCCCGAGAACCTTCAGGCCATGTACGAGACCCTGCAGGAGTACGGAAGATACTAGGGTCCTGTCCCAGAAATGAGGGTGCACAGACAGGCCACTTCAACGCTGGGGTGTAATTGGGGGCGTAATGGGGGACAGCCACCGATTTCCTCACTGAGCCAACGGTCCGTCCGGGCTGAGGAAATCGGTGGCTGTCCCCCATTACAGCACGACTCTCTGTAAAGCTATTTCTGGGACAGGACACCAGTAGGGAGAGCCCTTTGAGGAACAAGAGCATCTGTGTGATTGCATGCGGGGTCCTGAGCGGCGAAATCCGGAGGGCGGCCGACCGGCTGGGCATCGAAGTGGAGACCCGTTTCCTCCAGGCGGGACTGCACGAGAGGCCCTCGGACCTGCGCAGACAACTCCAGGAGGCCATCGACGTGGCTTCCCGGTCCGGAGGATTCGACCGGATCGCCGTCGGCTACGGCCTGTGCGGGCGGGGGTCGCTCGGGATCGAGTCGCGCGAGGTTCCGCTCTCCTTTCCGAAGGTCCACGATTGCATCGCCCTGTTCCTGGGCAGCGACAAGGCCTACCGGGAGCAGTTCTCCCGCTGCCCCGGCACCTTCTACATCTCCGAGGGGTGGTACCGTGAGAAGAGCGAGCCGCTCACCCAGGCGAAGCGCTGGGCCCCCCTCGGCGAAGAACGGGTCCGGTACGACGAGATCGCAGGGAAGTACGGCGAGGAGCTTGCCGACCAGCTCTTCGCGATCTTGAACAGCTGGCAGCGCAATTACCAGCGGGCCGCCTTCATCGACACGGGCGCCGGGGATGCGGAGATCTGCGAGCGGTACGCAAAGGCGATCGCCGCGGAATTCGGTTGGACCTACGAGAGAATCCCGGGCGATCTCTCTCTGCTCGAGAAGCTCCTGTCGGCGGACGAGACGACCGACGAGATCCTGGTCGTGCCCCCGAACCAGCGAACCGACTTCGATCCCTTGTCCGGCACACTCATGTGCCGGCCGATCTGGTCGCAGGGCGAAGTTCCGCCGGCGACGAGGAGAAGGGTCGTCGTGGCCGACCCGCCTCTCGCTACCCACGCCCGGAAGGATCGGCCCGGACGAATCGGCCTGGGTGTCGATGCGGGCGGCACCTACACGGATGCGGTCATCTATGATCTCGCTGCAGGCAGGCTGCTCGACAAGCAGAAGGCGCCCACCACGAAGTGGGACTTCACCGTGGGCATTCGCGAGGCCCTGGCAGGCCTGGACCCGGGGCGCCTCCGGTCCGTGGAGCTGGCCGCCCTTTCCACGACCCTTGCGACGAACGCGATCGTGGAGGGAAAGGGCCAGAAGGTGGGTCTTCTTTTCATGCCCCCTTACGGCCTCTTCAAGCCGGAGGACATCACGTACGAACCGAAGGCCCTTCTCTCCGGCCGTCTCGAGATCACAGGGGAAGAAATCCAACCGGTGGACAGCGAGGAGGTTCGCCGCATTGTAAGGGAGATGGTCGACAAGTTCGAGGTGAAGGCTTTTGCCGTCTCCGGCTTCGCGGGGGCCATCAACCCGGAGCACGAGCTGCTGGTCAAGGAACTCGTCCGGGAGGAGACGGGCCTGTTCGTGACCTGCGGCCACGAGCTCTCCGACATCCTGGATTTTCGAACCCGGGCGCGCACCGCCGTGATGAACGGCAGGATCATCCCCCTGCTGGCCCAGTTGCTCGAGGATCTCGAAGAGGTCCTGACCGGCCTCGGGATCCGGGCCCCTGTCGTGGTCGTGAAGGGGGACGGCACCCTGATGAGCAGGGAGACCGCCCTGGATCGGCCCGTGGAGACGGTCCTGTCAGGCCCCGCAGCGAGTGTGTCCGGGGCGCGCCATCTGACCGGCACGGGGGACGCCATCGTGGTCGACATGGGAGGAACGACCACGGATACCGCCATGTTGCGGGACGGCCGGGTGACCGTGTGTGAGAGCGGGTCCTACGTGGGAGGAAAGAAGACCCACGTCAAGGCCCTCCGGATCCGGACCGCCGGGCTCGGCGGAGACAGCTTCATTGCCTGGAACAAGGGCGGCTTCGAAATCGGACCGCAACGGGTCGCGCCCATGGCATGGCTGGGCGCGCAGGGGGAGGGCGTGGACCCGGCCCTGGATTATCTGGCGAGGCGCCTGGACGAGTACAAGGGATCCACGAACAAGCTGCAGATCCTGATTCGACAGGGCACAGAGGACGGCCTGCCCCTGACCGCGAGGGAAGCGGAAATCGTGAAACTGCTCGAGGAACGTCCGCACTCGCTGCAGGAGCTTGCCGAGCGAACCGGTCTCTCCCACTGGAGCTTCGTTCCGATCGCCCGCCTCGAGGGACACTTCGCGGTGCAGCGGTGCGGCCTCACCCCGACGGATCTGCTGAACAGCCGAAACGAGACCGCCCTCTGGAACACGGGGACCTCCATGCGCATGTGCCGGCTCTTCGGCGAAATCACGGGCCTGACCCCCGAGGAGATGATCCGGGCTCTGCTGGACGAAATGGTGAGGAAGCTCGCCCTCGAGATCCTGAAGCGGCAGCTGGATGCGGAGACGGACCCCGAGGCCATGGAGGACTGCGACGTCTGCCGGGTGCTGATCCGGAACATGCTGGGCGGAGGGAGCCGGGATTTCGGACTGCAGATGAGGATGCACAAGCCGATCGTCGGTATCGGCGCGCCCGTTCACCTGTTTCTCGAAAAGGCGGCATCCCTTCTCGGCGCGAGAGCCATCCTGCCAGAGCACGCGGACGTGGCGAATGCGATCGGCGCCGTCACCAGCCGGGTGATGATCCGGCGGCAGGTCAAGATCCGGCCGAGCCAGTCGGGAGGCTTCCTGATCGAGGGGCTTCCAGGAGCGAGACGTTTCCTCGATTTCGAGGAGGCGATGCAGGAGGCGGAAGAGGGGTTGCTCGTGCTCGTCCGCGAGCTGGCCCGGGCATCCGGGACGAGCGAGACCGCGGTGGAGATCGATGTGGACGACCATATCCACACGGCGGCGACCGGAAGCCGGATCTTTCTGCGCCGCACCCTGTCGGCGGAGCTGAACGGCGACCCGGACCACCTTGCCCCGGGCCCGGAAGGGCGGGACGGGGCGGGGGCACGCATGACAAGCAGAATAGAGGAGTGAGCCATGGCAGATCTCGCACAGCTTTCCGAGGCCCTGCAGCGGATGGACATTCCGGGGGTCAAGAGGCTTACCGAGGAGGCGATCGCCGCCGGGATCGATCCGCAGCGGATCCTCGAGGAGGGTCTGATCGCCGGCATGGATGTGGCGGGCGGCAAGTTCAAACGGAACGAGATCTTCATGCCGGAGATGCTGGTCATCGCAAAGGCGATGAACGAGGGCCTGACGATCCTCAAGCCGAAGCTGATCGAGGCGGGCGCCGAGCCGGTCGGCAAGGCGGTCATCGGCACCGTGAAAGGGGACGTGCACGATATCGGAAAGAACATGCTCGGCATGATGCTCGAGGGAGCGGGCATCGAGGTCGAGGATCTGGGCTTCGATGTGCCGCCCGCGAAGTTCGTGGAAGCGGTCAAGAACGAGGCACCTCAGATCCTCGGCATGTCCGCCCTCCTGTCGACCACCATGGTGGAGCTGCCCGTCGTGATCGACGCCCTCCGGGAGGCCGGGATCCGCGACCGGGTGAAGATCATCGTGGGCGGTGCCCCGGTCACCCAGAGGTATGCGGACGACATCGGCGCGGACGGCTATGGCGACGACGCCGCCACCGGCGCCGAGCTGGCGAGGAAGTTCATCTGACAATGATACGTTTTTGGAAACAAAACGATTCTGATGTCCCGGCGTTTGACAGGCGGAAGGCCTGTCTTCTATAAGACTCCGTGGTGCGGCTTGTGCCACGGAAAGGGGTCAGGTGTCAGGGGTCGGGGATCAGGGGTCAGTCGCCCCCCCTGCCACGTCGATCTTGATGCAGTCAACAACTCCGAATCGTGTGCAGCAATGCTCGTCAAAGGAGGCAGCCATGCGCAATCTTCTCGCTGTTCTCGTTGTATCGCTTCTCTGCTGCGTGAGCTGCGGCAGTGACGATGCGGTGGACCCGGGGAGGCCCGCCGGTTCGCCGCCCCAGATCGCCGATCTCGATTGCATTCCCGACTCCGCGGCGGTCGGCGAAAACGGTGGAGCCATCACTCTGGATTGCTCTGTGAGCTTCGAAGACGCGGACATGGACCTGGAGACGATCATCCTGCGCCGCCAGAGGAATTGCGGAGGGTCGTGGCAGGAATTCCCCACGAGTGTGGTGGATCAGACGGCGGGAAGAATCCGTGGGACGATCGATTTCCAAATCACCGCCTTGACCAACTGCCCGGCCGGCAACTATCCCTACGAAATCTCCGCACAGGACGCCACGAACCGGGTCTCCAACGTCCTGACCCTCCAGTTCCTCCTGGAAGCCGCGCCTTGAGCTGAGGACGCCGACAAACCCACAGGCAGTCGGGGGACAGCCACCGCTCTGTGGAAATTCGTTCACGATTCGGTGCCTGTCCCCGAACGGCTGCAACTACAAAGTCGCCGTGCACAAATCTCCGAGGGAAGCCGGGACCGGAGCACGGGGCAAGGCGATACGGAGACACCGCGATCTATCCGGGACAGAGCGAGGGCAGACTCAGAAGTCGATGCCGATTCCTACGGTGAGCTTCGTATCATCCTTCTGCGGGACCGTTCCGTCCTCGTTCGGCTGCGGGCTCTGCACCCGGTCCCATAAGAAGGAAACGTCGAGGTCGAAGATCTTTGTGATTTCTACAGAGAGAATCACTTCACCGTGCATGGTGGTGTCTTCCGTCTCCGGTACGGTGACCATTGCCAGATACAGAAAGTCCAGATCCACGTCCTTCAAAGGGTCCGTCTCGATCCGAATCGTCGGGATGACCGCCCCTCGCCCCTTCTCGTCGTCCTCCCCGGGCTCCACGGACCGGTAGCGGGTGTACTGGTAACCACCGGCCAGCTCGAGATCGCAGACGATCCTCTTCCGGTCCAGAGCGTGATACCCGACACCTGCGAAGGGCGTGGCCTGGATCTCGATGTTCTGGAACTTGTCGTGGTAGACATTGAAGGCAACCGGTGTGACGTAGAAGCGGGGACTCACGAAAAGATCCACCTTCAGGTTCGACCTGTGGTTGTTCACCGTCTGATCGCCGTCGATCTCCCCGATGGCACCGTTCAGGTCGAGCCGGGTCCGGGTCAGAGCGTCCCTGCGTCGGAAGAAGGACTGGTAGGTGAAGTCGGTCTGGTCCGTGTTCCCCCGCCGAAAGGCGACCCCGAGGCTCATACTGCCGTCCCACCGGTCCCGCTCGCTTGCACCGGCTGGAACGATGGACATCAGCTGATGTCGCTTCAGGACGTGTTCCTCCCCGTCGACGGAGATCACGACGTCTTGGTCCACAATCAGGGCGGTCCCGATCAGTGATCTACGATCGGTAAGAACGTAGGTGTACTGCCTGGAGGAGCGAAGCTCTGCGACGTCCTCCCAGTCGAAGTTCTGCTCATCCATCTCGTCGCTGTCGAATTCGATCTTCCTGTTTCGCATCGAAAGGAGTTCGCCTTTCAGCCATTCGCCCGAGGTCAGCCGAATCCAGTCGTACTGATCGGGGTCGTAAGGGGGAGGCGATTCGGCGTGCGGCATCTTGGGCGGGGCCATCACGTCGACGGGAGGGCCCGCTGTCTCGTCTTCTTGCTGATCGACGGGATTCAAGCCTTCCGTGTCGGCCGGCCCCCGGGCTTCGGGGACGAGTTGCAGGGGCTCATCCGGAGGTGACGTCCCCTGAGCCCTTGCCGTACTCCACATTAGGGCGGATGCGAGAGAGGTGAGCAGGGCGACCGTATACACGAAAGGTACGTGACGTTTCAATAGAGACATGAAGGGTCCGGATCCGTTCTCCGCCGGGAAGAAAGGAAATCTGGCGGGGAACCCTATCACAGCCCTGTCCCGCCTGTCCACCTTGTCCCCGGCACCCCTCACACGGTGCGGCATGGTTTCGGTGGCTAGCCGTTCTCTTTCGCCACTTGCACCAGCCTTTCCAGGACTTCGTAGGGTTGCGCCCCGACCACGGCCCGGCCCGCTGCCCGAAAGGTCGGCACGGCCGTCACACCGAGCCTGCGCGAGTAGTCCCAGTCCTGGTCCACGGGTCTCCGGTACGCTCCGTCCCGGAGGGCCCGCTCCGCCTCGTCCGGATCCAGGTCGAGGCCGGAACAGACGTCCCTGAGCACGGCCAAGTCGGAGATATTGCGTCCCTCGGCGAAGTAGGCCCTGAAGATCGCGTCGTGGAATGCATGGCCCCGGCCCTGTGCCTCGGCCCACTTGCCGAGCTCGGTGGCCCGCCTGCTGTTGAAAACCCGTGTTCGCTCCGTGATGGGCAGACCGATGTCGTCGGCTGCCTGCTTCAACCGGCCGAGCATGGCCGGGAGGTTGACGGGCTGACCGCCGAAGAGCTCCTCCAGGGTCTGACCTTGCTCGGGCGTTTCCGGGTGAAGGGGAAAGGCGATCCACTGCACCTCGACTCCGTGTTCCTGTCTCAGCTTTTCAATACGCCCGGTACTGAAGTAGCACCAGGGTCAGATGTAGTCGGAGAAGACCTCCAGAACCAGGGGTGATTCCATGTTTTCTACCTCCATGAAGTTTTCGGCGGCCTTCTAGCGGGCGCCGCCGCCAAGCGCATCCAGACGCTCCATGATGAGGGGCAGGGCGTCCGCCGCCCGGGCACGGATCGAGACGTCACAGGCAGGACTCAGCTCCGATTCCTTCCAGTTGATCTCGATCAGGCGGGCCCCCGCAGACTTGGCGATTCCCGGCAGGGCGGCCGCAGGGTAGACCAGTCCCGAGGTCCCCACGACCAGCATCAGGTCGCATGCCTCCGCCGCAGCCGTCGCCTCGGGCAGGGACTGCACCGACTCGCCGAAGCTCACGAAATCCAGTCGGGTGAGCCCTCCGCATTCGCATCTGGGAAAGGCCTGGGCAAAGGCGGCGAGGGAGAATTCTCCGATTTCTTCCAGAGCCGCGCGGGCCATGCCGAAGAGGGCCTCCCGGGTCAGGCCCTGCTTCGTCCCGCACGTCATGCAGCGCAGCCTGTGAAGGCTTCCGTGCAATTCGAAGACGTTCCTGCTTCCCGCTTCCCTGTGCAGGTTGTCCACGTTCTGGGTGATGACGGCCGCCAGACAGCCCATCTCCTCGAGCCGAGCCAGGGCCTCATGGGCCGGATTGGGCCGGGCCGCCTCGAGGGCCGAGAAGAATCCCCCGAGGATCTCGTGGGCCTTGTCCGGGTGTTTGGCCAGGACATTGAGCATGCCCTGAGAGCCGTACCGGTCCCAGAGCCCCCCCTCGTCCCGATAGGTGGATATGCCGCTGGCAGCGGAGACGCCGGCGCCGGTGAAGGCGACGCCCTTCCGCGCGGAAAGGAGCATCTCCGCGGCGGAATCGATTTCATGCATCGCGATCTCCTCCCTTTTGAAACTCGGGCATCCGGAAGTATAGAGGCAGGGGCGGGCACGCGTCAAAAGGGGAGCGGTCTGCGTGAGCGCACCGGGTTGTTCGCAAGGGACGCATTCGACCGGGCGTATCCGCTCTCCACCTCCGACGACGCGGTGAGAGCGGCAAGGGAGAAGTTCGCCGTCTCCTCGCCGGTCAGCTCCTCCAGCCTCTGGATGAATCCGCACTTGACGACCCCCTCCTTCTCGTAGCACCACCCGCCGGCAGCGCTGCTCGGGCCCAGCACGACGGGGCGCGTCGGCGGCGGGCTTCAGAGGGCGGGAAATCATCCATACAAGAGGTATGGGAGGGGAATTCGACGGGTGTCAACAGGCCCAAACAGGAAAACGGGCGTCTTCCCGAAGTGAGCATTCCTTTTCCACTTCCTCGACGCCGAATTCCCATGACCCCGGGTCGAGGGAGATCCGATTGCAGCTCCAAGTCTTTGAAAAAAATAGAAAAAATGATTCAAACCATGTTTCGCACGATTCTTGCAGACCTTCTCGTTCCGATTCCTGGGGTGAAAGCCTTCGGTGCCACGTCTTCCGAACGGGGCGGTCAAATGAGGATCTGGATCATCGAACCGGATGACACGTGCGTCACGACGCAGATCAAGGATCAGATTGCCCGGATAGGCGAAGAAACCGGCGTCCTGTCCGCCCTGGTTTCAGAGGAACGCAGGCCCGAGGAGAGGAGGCTCTATCCCAGGCTCCCCTGCTTCCTTCTCGTTGACTACGCAATCCAGGGTTGCGCATACAGAGCCTTCATTCGGAACCTGAGCGCCGACGGGGCCTTCATCGAGTCCCGCACAGCCGCACCCTGCGGTCCGGAGATCGCTCTCGTGATCTCCTTTCTCGAAGATCGGCGTCCGATCAAGATCCGTGGAGAGGTCGTACGGATCGGCGATGACGGGCTCGGGGTGCGATTCGACCCCGTGGCGGATTTCCTGCCCGACGACCTGACATCCTGAGCGCACCCAGCCCGCATATTACACGAAGCCTTCGACTCCGAGCGGCGACGAGCCCGGAGAGGTTCTCAAAGGGTTCCCGCCTTGGTATAGTTCTGACGTGCGATGGTGAAAACCTGTCCGTAAGAGAGATTCCTTAGAAATGGCCGGAAGCAATAGCGTCTTCATCAAGGGCATCCGGGTGCGGCCGGAAAGGGTCCCCAACAACGGGAAGGGCCGGGTTCAACTGGAGGCAACGGTCTTCTCGCCCGAGAACAATGCACGGATCGACAAGGTTCTGGTCGATCTCTCTTCCCTCGGCGGGAATCCGGATGAGCCGATGCGGTTCGTGAGGACCGAAGGGATCGCCGGCTCCCGTGAAGGCGTGTACAAGCTCTCCTTTCAGGTGCCCGTTCTGGCCGATCCCGGCCGTCACGCGGTCCCGATCCTCGCCGTCGATTCGGAGGGCCGGTGGGGCCGGATCGTCGCCACGCTGCACGTCTGCTACAGACGGCCCGCCTACAGGGGCTCGATTCTTTCCCCCTCATCCCAGAAGTTTCTGCTGGAGAGGAGCAGGGCCGGTCCTGCCCCGGGCAATCGTATCCAGGCGCTCTCCTGCGGGCGCACCGCCATGGATGTGCGAATGGAACTCGTCCAGTCCGCGCGGCAGCAGATCAATCTGCAGGTTTACACCATGGCCATGGAAGGACGCTGCGGGGAGTTCCTGGAGGCGGTCTTGGGGAAGGCGGCCCAGGGCGTGGAGGTGAACCTGCTGATCAACCTGAACGCCCAGCTTGCGGTTTCCCCCTTCACCCTCCTTCGCGTGGGACTCCGCAGGGTCGGCAGGGAACTCCAGGCCATGTCCGGAAGGGTGGAGGAGATCCTGGAAGAGCGGCAGGGTTTCGGCGAGATCCTGCGGGACCTCCAGTCCATCTTCGACCGGGTGACAAAGGGAAACGGTCGGGTGAACGCCATCCTGGTCGGGGAGGACGCCATCCTGGGTCGGAATCAGCAGGGCCGGCAGTCCGGTCAACGTTCACGCAAGTGGCTCGAGCGGATCGAGCGCGACCATGCCCGCCTTTCCCGGAGCGAAGCCGCTCCCTCCGCGAAGGCGCGAATCGGTGTTCGAAGGTATATGGATCTGCCCTCGTTTCCGGGGCTTTCCTATGCGGTTCACGAGAAGCTGCTCGTCGTGGACGGGGCGAGGGCCGTTGTGGGGGGCCGCAATCTCGAGGACCGCTATTTCTCGAACTGGATCGATCTGGATCTGTTGATCGACGGCCCGGTCGTTCGGGACGTCCAGGAGGGGTTCTTCCGGAGCTGGGACCTCTTCGCAAGGAATCTGGACGAGAAGGCTTCGCCCTCGAGAGTCTTTGCGGATTCACCCGCCGACGGCGACCGGCAGGCGCGCTTTGTGCAGTCGCGGCCCTGGCTCGGCGAGTATCACGCCATGGAGACGCTCGTGACGGCCGTCCAGATGGCTCGAAAGCGGGTTCTCATCAGCTCGCAGTACATCGTCCTGCCGGAGAGCCTGCTGCTCGAGGCCCTGACCGAAGCGG
Source organism: uncultured Thermodesulfobacteriota bacterium (assembly GCA_964479535.1). Lineage (GTDB taxonomy): Bacteria > Desulfobacterota > DSWW01 > DSWW01 > DSWW01 > S015-6. Next base: position 21,759 of record CAYZMM010000023.1, on the reverse strand, counting down.
CCGCGCGAGGCGTGGATGTACGCATCCTGACCAATTCCTACCTCACCGGGCAGGAGGTGGGCTTTTCGGCCGGGCACTCGATCACGCTCCGTTACTGCAGGCCCCTTCTGGATGCGGGGGTACGGATCTACGAGATGAAGGGCCCGGAGGACGAAAAGGCGACCCGGCCCTATCTTCACGCCAAGGAGTTCTACGTGGATGGGCAGTGGGCCGCCGTCGGTTCCTTCAACCTGTCCATGCGCAGCTGCTACATCGAGAGCGAAAACCTGGTCCTGGTCGAGGATCCGGATTTCGCACACGGACAGGAGGAGGCCTTCCTCGCCCGGGTGCGGAACGATGCAACCGAGATGACGACCGAGTCTCTCGAGGCCCAGAGGGAGCGCTTCAGGGCCATGATGGCGGTCACCGACTACCTGGACCTGTTCTTCTAGAACCACACCCAGCGTGCGAGAGACGAGAGCAGGAAGGTGGCGGCCAGCCCCCCGCACCAGAGGGCGGCAAACCAGAGCCATTGCTTCTTCTTCTCAGTAGACGCTCTCATGGGATACCTTTCCCCGGAACAGGTAGTAGCAGAAGCCGACGTAGGTCAGCACCACCGGGAGCATGATGACCGTTCCGACGAGCAGCAGGGATTGGGATGTGGGCGCGGCCGCCGCCTGGCGGAAGGTGACTTGGAAAGGTACCAGCCAGGGCCAGAGGCTGATGCCGAGGCCGATGTAACCCATGAGAAACACGCCGATGCTCAGGAGGAAGGGCCGGATCTCGCTTGCGCCGCGCAGATCCCGCCAGAGGAAGGCGAACAGGGCGGCGGTGATCACGGGCACCGGCATCAGATAGAACAGGTTCGGCAGGCTGAACCAGAGGGCCCGCACATCCTCGTTCATCATCGGCATGCTGATGCTCACGATCCCGAGGAACACGCCCACGTAGCCCAGCACGTACGCGGCAGACTTCCGTGCCCATTCCTGCGTGATCCCGTCGGTCTTCATGATGATCCAGGTGGCCCCCAGCAGGGCGTATCCGAAGACGATGGCCGTGCCGGTGAAGACGCTGTAGGCGTTCAGCCAGTGAAAGGCCTCGCCGGCAAAGGCCCGTCCCTCCACCTCTACGCCGCGCACGAAGCCGCCGAGGAGCATGCCCTGCATGAAGGCCGCACCGAGGGATCCGAAGTGGAAAGAATAGTCCCAGATCAGGCGGGATTTCCCGGTCGCCTTGAACCGGAACTCGAAGGCGACTCCCCGGAAGATCAAACCGAGCAGCATCAGGATGACCGGGATGTAGAATGCGGGCATCAGGATGGCGTACGCCACCGGAAAGGCAGCGAAGAGGCCTCCTCCGGCCAGCACGAGCCAGGTCTCGTTGCCGTCCCAGAAGGGCGCGATCGAGTTCATCATGCGGTCCCGGCACGTGTCCGACGGTGCAAAGGGAAAGAGGACGCCCACACCGAGATCGAAGCCGTCGAGGAGAACGTACAGGAACAGGGCCGTGCCGAGCAGGCCGTACCACATGAGCGGGAGGTCCACGAATCCCTCGAAACTAAACATCAGCGTCTCCTTCCCTTGAAACGAGCCGTGTGACCAGGGGCGGTTCCTTTACGCCGTGGGCACCGTACGGCTCTTCTTCCGTATCCGGGCCTTTTCCGATGAGCCGCAGGATGTAGTAGCTCCCCGCGCCGAACACGAAGACGTACGTGACGACGAAGGCGGCGAGAGACAGGGCGATGGGCTGACTCGGTACCGGGGAAGCAGCCTCTGCGGTTCGCATGGCACCGTAGACGACGTAAGGCTGCCGTCCGATTTCCGTGACGAACCACCCGGCCAGCACGGCCACGAAGCCGGCAGGGGTCAAGGCCATGCAAAGGAAGTGGAACCACTTCGTATCGAACAGCCGCTTCCTGAAGTAGAGCAGAATGGCCAGCAACCCGGTCAGGATCATCAACATACCAAGGCCCACCATGATGCGGAAGGCCCAGAACACCCAGGCCACGGGGGGACGCTCGTCCGGCGGCCACTCCTTGAGCCCCTTCACCTCCCCGTCCAGGTCGTGGGTGAGAATCAGGCTGGAGAGCTTCGGGATCTCGAGGGCGAACCGGGTCGACTCCCCCTCCTGATCCGGCCAGCCGAAAAGCACCAGCGGGGCCCCCTTCTGGGTCTCCCAGAGGCCTTCCATGGCGGATACCTTCGCGGGCTGATACTCCAGGGTGTTGAGACCATGCAGGTCACCCAGCAGCAACTGCACAGGGGCCACGAAGACGGCCATGATCATGGCCATGCCGAACATGATGCGGGCGTGCTTTACGTGGAGTCCGCGCCAGAGATAATAGGCGCCGATTCCTCCGACCACGAAAGCGGTGGTCAGATAGGCGGCCGTGATCATGTGGACGAACCGGTAGACGAAGGAAGGGTTGAAGATCACCTGTATCCAGTTGGTCGGATAGTAGAGCCCGTCTTCCCCTACGCGGAAACCGGCGGGTGTCTGCATCCAGCTGTCGGCGGAAAGGATCCAGAAGGCGGAGACCAGGGTGCCGATCGCCACGATGAGGGTCGAAGCGAAGTGCATCTTCGGGCTCACGCGATTCCATCCGAAGAGCATCACCCCGAGAAAGGACGCCTCCAGGAAAAAGGCGGTCAGCACCTCGTAGCCGAGCAGCGGGCCCAGCACGTTGCCGACCCGGTCCGAGAAGACGGACCAGTTGGTGCCGAACTGAAAGGACATGACCACGCCGGAGACCACCCCCATGCCGAAGGTCACGGCGAAGATCTTCACCCACATCCGGTAGACCTCGGCGTAGACCGGGTTGCCGGTGCGGAGCCAGCGCCATTCGAGCACGACCAGCCAGCTGGCCAGTCCGATCGTGAATGCGGGGAAGATGATGTGGAAGGAGACGGTGAAGGCGAACTGGATTCTTGCCAGCAGGACGGGATCGAGGTTCTCTAACATGGGTCTTCCTGTGTGAGGTGTCAGGTTTGGGCAGGTATAAGATTCTCGGCCAAATCCATACTACTCAGATGCCGTGAAAAGAAAAGGGGTTTCAGATCCTTCAGGCCTCGTAGCGACTCGAATTCTCTCGGTTTTTCGCATCAAAAGGGGCCCCCGGTTCATCCATTTCAGTGACGAAAAAAACCCGATCGATCAAGGAGAATGGGACATGGCGGATCTTTCGACGAACTACCTCGGTTTGAGCCTGAAGAACCCGATCATTGCCGGCAGCTCCGGATTGACGGCAACCGTCAAGGGCGTCAAGGAAATGGAGCAGAGCGGTGCGGGAGCGGTCGTGCTGAAGTCGATCTTCGAGGAGGAGATCGTTCACGAAATGGACGACGTCCTGAAAGAGGCGGCTTCCCGGGGCCTGAACATGGACCAGTTCGACTATTACGACTATGAAATCAAGGGGAAGAAGCTCGACAAGTACACCGCGCTCGTCAAGGAGTGCAAAGAGGCGGTGTCCATACCGGTCCTGGCGAGCATCAACTGCACCTATTCCCACGAGTGGACCTACTACGCGAAGAGCCTCCAGGCTGCGGGCGCGGATGCCCTGGAACTGAACATGTTCTTCCTGCCTACCGATCTCTCCCGCACGCCCGAGGAGATGGAGCGCGCCTATTTCGACCTCGTGGAAAAGGTGAAGAAAGAGGTCACCATCCCGATTGCCCTCAAGATCAGCCATTACTTCTCCTGCCTGGGGGCGACGATTCAGAGGCTCTCGGGTCAAGGCATCTCCGGTCTGGTCCTCTTCAACCGGTTCTACAGCCCGGATTTCGACATCGAGAACCTGAAGGTCGTCCCGACCAACGTGTTCAGCACGCCCGGCGAACTGCACCTCTCCCTTCGGTGGATCGCCCTCATGGCCCAGAAGGTGGAATGCGATCTCGCCGCCTCGACCGGTGTGCACGACGGAACGGCCCTGATCAAGCAACTCCTCGCCGGCGCGAAGGCCGTCCAGGTCGCCTCGGTCCTGTACAAGAGCGGTAAGGGCCGGATCGGCACCATGCTCGGGGAGCTGGAGGAGTGGATGAACCGGCACAAGTACGGGAAGATCGAAGAGTTCCGGGGCAGGATGAGCCAGGAGAAGAGCGCCAACCCGGCGGTCTACGAACGGGTGCAGTTCATGAAGTACTTTGGTGGAGATCGGGATGTGCGGCCGAAGTAGAGGTCTGTACCTCCCACCCGGAGAGCTCCGCCAGTTGCGCCCAGAGCCGCCTCCTCTCCTCCCCGGAGGCGCGCGTACCCGGCAAGACGTGGGTCGTGTGGGGTTGCCGGTCCAGCCAGAACTCCCCCGTGGATTCGGCCGCCTCTTCGGATGCCGCCAGCCACACGATGGTGTCCGCCCCCTGCTCCGGGGTCCGCAGGATCTTCTTCGTAACCCGGTGGAAGGTCGGAAGAGAAGAGACCACCCCGGGCGTGTCGGCCCACCCCGGGTGCATGGAGTGAACGACCACGCCCCGGCCTTTCAGATCCTCCGCCCACCTTTCCGTCAGGATCACCAGGCCCCGCTTGGCCCGGGCGTACGCGATGCTCCCGTCGTAGGTGCCTCTCTCGAACGCGAGATCGTCGACCCGGATCTTCTGGGTGTACATGCCGCCGGAGGAGACGTTCACGATCCGGGCCGGCTGCGAGGCCTTCAGTCTCGGTAGCATCAGGTTCGTGAGCAGAAAGGGGCTCAGGAGGTCCAGCGCAAGGGTCCGCTCGATCCCCTCGCTCGTCAGGCCCCTCTCCGGATAAAGGGCCCCGGCATTGTTGACCAGAACGTGGATCTTCGATTCCTCTGCAAGCAGCCTCTCTGCGAGGTTGCGCACGTCTTCCATGAGGGACAGGTCGGCGATCTGGATGCCGATTTCCGGATTCCCGGTCTCGCCCACGATCTCCTGCCGGGTCGCTTCCGTCTTCTCCGGGCTGCGTCCCACCAGGACCACGCGGGCGCCCAACTTCGCGAGGCCCACGGCTGCGGCCCGGCCGAGGCCGGACGTCGCCCCGGTGACCACCACGGTCCTTCCTTCCATGGAGACGGTGAGGGGTGCCCAGGAGGCCTTTCGCCGCTGGTAGCCGAGGCGGGAGAACCCGAGCATCCCCGGAAGAATCAGCCGGTCCTCGACCCGGTTGCGAACCCGGTTGCGGGGGGTCTTCCGGTCCCGGTTCAGGGCGGACTCGAGCCCCTGGACCGCCTTCTTCCCCACTCGGTCGAGCGCTCCCTTCATGACGGGCTCGGCAGAGCCGAGAATCCCGGAGAAGGACAGGTCCGCCACGTAGGTGATCCTCGTGGCCGGTCCCTCTTCCTCGAAGTGAATGGTGTCGATCGCCTTGATTCGTTTCCCCTGACCCTCGAGAACGACCCGGGTCGGGGCTGCGAAGTCTGTGACGACGTAGCGCATCGGAATCCGCGAGGGGCCGGATTTCGCCACGACCCGATACTCGGTTCCCACCCTGACGGGCCCCGGTGTAAGCTTCTTCGATTCCGTGACGCCCGGGTCCCACTGCTCCACGTTCTCGAAGTCGGCCGTGTAGCGGAAGGCTTCCCGGATCGGGCGATCCACCCGAATGCTCTCCTCGAGGCGGATCATTGCGTTGCCTCCGCGCGGCAGCAGGTCTCGCGGTGGGAGAACTCGCAGGCTGCACAGGCAGGGGAGCCGTCCTTGGGCAGGGTCCGGCGATCTGCCGTGAGAAGCGAATCCAGGAGGCGGCGGGCCTGCCGGAGTCCCGCCACATCCACGTGCGCGGCCGCCCCCTTCGCCTGCAGGGCCTCCACCACATCCTCGGTGGCCACATTGCCCGTGGCCCCGGGCGCATAGGGGCAGCCTCCCAGCCCGCCCGCGCTGGCGTCGAAGATCCGGATCCCGCAGGACCGGGAGGCGAGCACATTCTCCACGCCCCGGCCGTAGGTGTCGTGAAAGTGCATGGCGATCCGGTCGGTCGAGAGCCTCGGCAGCAGCAGGTCGAGGAGCCGCATCACCTCCTCCGGGGATGCCTTGCCGATGGTGTCCGAGATGGAGACCTCTTGAACGCCGAGATCCACGAGTCTTTGAACCACTTCGACCACGGCCTCCGGCTCGATCCTGCCTTCGAAGGCGCACCAGAACGCCGTGGAGACATAGCCCCGAACGGGAAGCCCTGCCTCTCGGGCGCTCTCCACGACCGGCAGGAACCGCCGGATCGAGCCCTCGATGGAGGTGTTGATGTTCTTCTGATTGAAGGTCTCGCTCGCAGCCGTGAAGACCGAGAACTTTTCGACGTCCACCTCGAGGGCCCGCTCGACCCCCCTCTCGTTCGGGACCAGAGCGGAGTAGACCACCCCCCTCTTTCGGGAGATGCTTCGGAAGACCTCTTCCGCATCCCCCAGCTGCGGGACCCATTTTGGAGAGACGAAAGCGCTCGCCTCGATCTCGTCTACGCCCGTCAGGGACAAGGCGTTCACGAAGGCGATCTTCTTCTCGGTGGGGATGGGGGCCGTTTCGTTCTGAAGCCCGTCCCGGGGGCCGACTTCCACGATCCGAATCTTCTCTTCGTTTTTCATACTATGCATGATGCCGCTTCGCGGCCCGAGGATTCTCGAGGGCCGCCGGCCCTGCCCTGTGTGGCTGCGGCGTGGCGCATGGGGGTTCGTCAGGGGAGGGACCGGAGCCCGGCTCCCCGTCCGGGTTCCTCTGTAATTGGGTGACGCCTCGCAACGACTTCCCGCTCAACGGCCAGTCGTAGTCGAGGACGGCATAGCGCTCGGAACGGGGATCACCTTGATCCCTCCCGGGGGTTCTGGCAGACTCCGTGTGAGTCATCCGGAGGGTAGTGCATTGAGAAACAGGACCCTGATCGGTTTGCTCGCCCTCGTGGTGCTCGCCTGCAGTGACGACGAGGTCTTGCTTCCCGGGGAGACGGGGGGCGGGTACGAGGTTACGGTCACGCGCACGGCATTCGGCCTACCCCACATCGAGGCCTCCGACGCCGCCGGCCTCGGGTACGGTTACGGGTACGCCTTTGCACAGGACAATCTGTGCACCCTGATGGAGGACCTGGTTGCCATCCGCGGCGAGCGTTCCAGATACTGGGGCGGCGAGGGCACGTACAGGATTCGGCCATCGGAGATTTCTCCGAACAACGTGGACAACGATTTCTTCTGGAAGTTCGTGGCCGACGAGGCCGCGGTCCGGCGTTTTCGTGACGCGGCAGACCCGGAGGTTCAGGAGCTCGTGCACGGGTACGTGGACGGCTTCAACCGTTACGTGGCCGAGCTGCAGGCCGGCGAACACCCGGGCGAGCAGGCGGCGTGCGCAAGCGAACCGTACCTGCAGCCGATTACGGACGACGACATGTACAGACGCTTCATCCGTCTCGCCATCCTCGGCAGCTCCGGGGTGCTGATCACGGAGATCGCCACGGCTGCGCCTCCGGGTGCGGCCGCCGCCTCGGAGCCGCCCGTTGATCCTGCCGAGCAGATCGAGGCGTTCGAGAGCATGGTCCCTGCGGAGCGACCCCTGCGGGGGCTGCGGCGAAAAGGCTTCGGCAGCAACATGTACGCCCTTGGCCCCGACGCAACGGGCGGCGAGCCGATCGTCTTCGGGAATCCGCACTTCCCCTGGCTGGGCACCGAGCGATTCTACTTCTCTCACTTGACCATCCCGGGAAGGGTCGACATTGCGGGGGTCTCTCTGTTCGGAGCGCCCGTTGTGATGATCGGTTTCAATGATCACCTGGCCTGGAGCCACACGGTGTCAACGGCGTATCGTTTCACCATGTACAGGCTCACACTGAACCCCGCAAACCCGACGCAGTACCTGTACGACGGCCGGGTCGAGGACATGACGGCCGTCCCGCTGTCCGTGGAGGTGCTCAACGGAGACGGTTCCACGACCACCCGGGAACGCACCCTCTACCGATCCCGATACGGGCCGATGCTGGTGTTGCGGGTCGGCAGCCTTCCCGTCCTGGGCTGGACCCGGTCGACCGCCTTCACGCTGAGAGATGCGAACTTCGAGAACGACCGTGTGATCAATCAGTTCTTCGAGTGGAACCAGGCGGAGAGTCTGGACGAATTCAAGCAGCTTCAGCGGAGCATACTCGGAGTGCCGTGGGTCAACACGGTTGCCTCCGGCCCGGGAGGGGATGCTTACTACGCGGATGTGAGCGTGGTGCCCCACGTGACGGACGTCCAGGCCGCCGCCTGCGAAGTGCCGTTTTACAGCCGGCTTCTCCGCTTGCTCGTTCCCGGCCTACCGCTCATGGACGGAAGCCGCGCCGATTGCGAGTGGGGCACGGATCCGGATGCGCCGGCACCCGGCATCTTCGGGCCCGGTCAACTGCCGTCCCTGGAGCGACGGGACTGGGTCGCCAACATGAACGACAGCTACTGGCTCACCAACCCGGCCGAGCCGGTCACCGGTTACAGCCGCATCATCGGCGACGAGGACACGGAGCGCTCTCTGCGCACGCGCCAGGGGATCCTGCAGGCCGAGCGACGCCTGGACGGAAGCGACGGCCTGGGCGGGCCCGACCTGTTCGACGTAGAGAAGCTGAAAGAGATCGTCCTGTCCGGAGACGTCTACACCGGTGACCTGGCCAGGGCGTGGGTCCTGCGGGATCTCTGCCCCCGGGCCGGGCCCTTCGATACGGAAGCCGCCTGCAGCGCCCTGCGGCTCTGGGACGGTGCAGCCGGGCTCGACTCGGTCGGCTTCCCGGTCTGGAAGGAATTCTGGGGGAACCTCCTCCGCCAGCCTTTCAACTACTGGACCGTGCCGTTCGACCCCCGGGATCCCGTGGACACGCCAAGAGGGCTCAACACCTCCCGGATCGGTGTGCAGAGGGCACTGCGGGATGCGCAGGCGCGGATCCGGAACGCAGGCCTCTCCTTCACGGAACCGCTGAGGGAGCAGCAACACGCAGGCGTCAACGACCCGGCCATCCCGATCTTCGGCGCCGGAGGCTCGATCGGCGCGTTCACGATTGCGGAAGACACGGAACGCGAGATGGACCCGGACACACTGGGCCCGGAGGGCTACCGCATTGACTTCGGCAACAGCTACATTCAGATCGTGACCTGGGACGAAAGCGGGGTCCGTGCAGAGGGCTTTCTCACCTATTCGCAGTCCACGGATCCGGCCAACCCCCATTACGCCGACTTCACCGAAGCGTATTCCCGGAAGCTCTGGCACCGGTTTCCCTTCCACCAGAGCGAGATCGATGAGGCCGAGGAAAGCCGGACCGTCCTCCGCGGCACCCCGACCCCCTATTAGGCCACGAGGGAAGCGTTTCCATCGGCCGAAGCAGCCTCTTCCACCCCCTCCCTGCAGGGAATGCCCAGGACGGCGAGCATGTCGAGGGCGGCCCGTCTGCCTGCACCCATGGCGAGGATCACCGTTGCGGAGCCGGTGACGATGTCACCCCCGGCCCACACACGCCGCCGGGTGGTTCGGCCGGTGCTCGGGTCGGCGATGATGTTCCCGTGACGGTTGACCTCGAGGCCCGCGGTCGTGTTCGGGATCAGCGGGTTGGAACGGTTTCCGATCGCCACGATCGCCGTATCCGCGTCGATGTCGAACGTGTCGCCCTCGACCGGTACGGGGCGGCGCCGCCCTGATTCATCCGGGTCCCCGAGCTCCATGCGGCTGCAGCGCACCCCCGTAACCCAACCCGCTTCGTTCCCGATAAACGAGAGAGGGGAGGTCAAGAGCTGGAAGCGAACCCCTTCTTCTTTGGCGTGCTCCACCTCCTCGCGCCGGGCGGGCATCTCCTCCTCGGTTCTCCGATAGACCACCGTCACACGCTGCGCGTCCAGTCGCAGTGCCGTCCGGGCCGCGTCCATGGCCACATTGCCGCCGCCGAAGACCACCACCCGCTCTCCGCGGGCGATCGGCGTGGCATACTCCGGGAAACGGAACGCCTTCATCAGGTTGTTACGGGTCAGGTACTCGTTTGCACTGTAGACCCCGCACAGGTTCTCTCCAGGGATCTTCAGGAAAACCGGTGCCCCGGCCCCGGTTCCGATGAACACGGCGTCAAAGCCGTTTTCGAGGAGGCTGTCCACGGTTTCGATCTTGCCGATGACGTAGTTGGTCTTGAACTCCACGCCAAGCCTGCGAAGGTAGTCGACCTCCTCCTCCACGATACGCTTTGGAAGGCGGAACTCGGGAATGCCGTACACGAGTACGCCCCCCAGAGCGTGCAACGCCTCGAAGACGGTCACACCAACCCCGTGCTTTGCCAGCTCCCCCGCAGCGGTGAGCCCGGCTGGGCCCGAGCCGATGATGGCAGCCCGTTTTCCTGTTGCGGGCCCGATCTGCGGTATCTGGACCTGCCCCGTGCTTCGTTCGTAGTCGGTCACGAAGCGGGCCATCCTTCCGATCGCGCAGGGCTCCCCCGTCTTGCCGAGGATGCAATTCGCTTCACACTGGCTCTCCTGAGGGCAGACCCGGCAGGAGACAGCCGGCAGGGAGTTCTTCCTGCGCAGCACCCGCGCTGCGCCCAGGAAGTCCCTTTCCCGGATCTTCGCGATCAGCTCGGGGATGTCGATATCCACAGGGCACCCGCGCATGCACAGGGGCCTTTTCCCCTGAAGGCAGCGCTGCGCCTCCGTGCAGACCAGCTCTTCCGTATAACCCAGCGTGACTTCCCGGAAACCGTTTGTTCTTTCCTCGGGGTCGAGCTCGGGCATGGGCTGTCGGGGGATTTCCTGCCGTTTCTGCGTCTGTGCGGTTTCCATCCTTTTCAAACCTCACCGGTTGGCTGTGCTGATTGCTTGAACTGATCGAGAGAGACCCGTTCCTGTCCCTTGTACATGGCGATCCTCTTGGTGAGAAGATCGAAGTTCACCTGGTGTCCGTCAAACTCGGGTCCGTCCACGCAGGCGTACAGGGTCTCCCCGCCCACCTCGCAACGGCAGGCGCCGCACATGCCCGTGCCGTCCACCATGATCGGATTGAGGCTCACGATGGTCTTGACCCCGTACGGCCGGGTGAGATCGCAGAGCGCCTTCATCATCGGAACGGGGCCTACCCCCATGACCCGGTCGATCCTTTCGCCCGCCTCGAGCATTCGCTTCAACTCCTCGGTCACAAAGCCGTGGACGCCGTAAGACCCATCGTCCGTACAGATCTTGGTTACATGGCTGATGGCGCGCATCTCCTCCTCCAGGACGAGCAAATCCCTGGTCCTGGCCCCCAGAATGCTGATCACGTAGTTGCCGGTCTCGTAGAAGCCCCGGGTGATCGGATAGAGGAGGGGGATCCCGATGCCCCCTCCGATGGACACCGTCGTTCCGAAATTGCAGATCTCGGTGGGTTTCCCCAGGGGCCCGGCAAGGTCCTGCAAGGCGGATCCCGGCGACATGCGCGCGAGTTGGCAGGTCGTCTTGCCGACCTCCTGAAAGATGAGTGTGATCGTCCCGGCATCCGCATCCTTGTCCGCGACGGTCAAGGGAATCCTCTCCCCCGCCTCGTCGATGCGGAGGATCACGAACTGCCCCGGCCTGTGGGCACGGGCGATGTCGGCTGCGCGAACCGTCATCGAAACGATGCCCGGCACGAGTTGTCTTCGACCTGCGATCTCGTACATTTACGCCTCTCCTATGCCGGTGCTTCCTGGATGTCTCTGACGGCCTGCTGGACCGCCCTCTTGAAGGGCCTGTCCTCTTCGATGGACAGAGACTGCAGAACGGGTAGAGCGGTCTTCGCCTCGGTCCCCATGTGCCCAAGGGCCTTGACCGACAGGATTCGCACACCCCGGTGCTCGGTCTCATCCCGGACGATTTCGATCAGCGTGGGCAGGGCCTCGCATGCGTCCGGGCCGATCAGGCCGACCGCCTTGGCAGCGGAAATCCGCAACCCGGAACACTCTTCCCTGTCCTTGAGCACCGCTACGAGTTCCGGCAACGCACATTTGCATGCCGGTCCCATTTCCCTGAGTATCCTGGCGCACAGAATGCGAACACACTTGCAGTCTTCCCTGTTGTGCAGCACCCCCACCAGGGACGTGGCGATCTCGTGGGACTCCGGCCCGATCTCTCGAAGGGCCTTGGCCGCCTGAACGCGAAGGCACTCCGGTTCGTTCTCATCCCGGATCAGTCCCAGGAGGGAAGGCATCGAGGCCTGTGCTTCGGTACCCATCCGCTTCAAGATCTTGATTGCCAGGAGCCTGTCGCATTTCGTCTCGCTCCTGTCCATGATCATCCTGTCGAGGATCGGCACCGCTTCTTTTGCGTCCGGCCCGAGGTCGTAGAGGATGTGCAGGATCCCGTGCCGCCCCGGCGTGTCCCTGTGGCGAAGGGCCTCGAGGAGCGGCGGTACGGCGTCCGGTCCCATGTCCTCCAGGGCGAGTGTGGCGGCTGTTCGGTTCCACCCGTTCTCGTCTGCCAGCATTCCGATCCATTCTTCCGCCGACTTTTCTTCCGAGAAGACCGCCCGGCCGTCCCGTTCTTCCAGGCTGCATCCCCAGGAGCATGCAACCAGGAGAAGTAGGATGCATGTGAGTCTTTTCATGGCGTTTCCCTCCCTTCGATTCTGTTGTCTCGAATTTGCAGGGTAGAGCCGTTGCCGATCCCCGGCATCGAAAACCGGGCATCCTCGAGCGTCCCTGAGAAGTAAGCCGTTAACACCTCTTCGATGAGCCCGCACTTCCAGGGAATGAGAACGATGCCGAGCCCTCTGAGCATCTTGGCCAATGGATTGGAGATGGCCCCGCAGATGAGAACGTTCACGCCCAGTTCCCGGAGACGTTCCGCCCGTGAAGACATCGATTCCTCCGGCAGGTCATGCCGGGAGCGAACCTTTTCCTGAGATTCGTCGCATTGCACGACGATGATTCGATGAGCGAAATCGAAGACAGGCGAAACCTCGGGCCCCCAGACTGAAACGGCTAGTCTCATAGCGGCTACCCCCTGCAGGACTTTGTATCAATCCGTGTGCCAGACGGCGGGGGCATGTTCTGTCTGGAACTAAAATGGAGAAAAAACAAGTAGATAGAGTGGTCTCGGCACGTCCCAGAACCGCTGGGCGCCAATATAGTGTGCCGAAAAGGACACTATAAAAGCGAGGCACAGTTGCAATAATAGGACTGTAATTCCGGCCTGCTGGTGGGCTAAGAACCGGAGCTGCGGCCGTCCTTGTCCGGCAGTTCGATCTGCAGGGCCTTCACCTTTCGGAAAAAGGTGCTCTTGGACATGCCGAGCGCCCTGGCGGTGGCCTGGCGGTTCCAGTCGTGTCTCCGGAGGGCCTCCCAGATGTATCTTGCCTCCAGGTCCTTCAGCCGGACCTCCCGGGTGCTTTCCAAGTCGGGCCTGCGGAAGTCGGGGGTGAGATCGGAGGGCAGGTGTGCGGGCAGGATCGTTTCGCCGCGACACATGACGAAGGCGTGCTCGATGATGTTCTCGAGTTCCCGGATGTTGCCCGGGTAGTCATGGGCCATGAGAAGACCCAATGCCTCCGGACTCACCTGGTTGATGTGTTTTCCTCTTCGCCGGTTGAAACGTTCGATGAAATGATCGATCAGCAGAGGAAGATCGTCCATCCGGTTCCGCAGGGGCGGCAGGGTGATCTTGACCACGTTGATCCGGTAGTAGAGATCCTGTCGGAATAGCCCCTTGTCCACGAGATCGGAAAGAGACCGGTTGCTGGCGGCCAGGAGGCGCACTTCTGCCCTGAGAGGCTTCACAGCGCCGAGCGGCTCGTAGAGGCCGTCCTGCAGGAAGCGCAGGAGCTTGACCTGGATGGCGGGTTGGATCTCTCCGATCTCGTCGAGAAAGAGCGTGCCCTTCTGTGCCGATGCGAATCTGCCCGGCTTGTCTTTCTTGGCGTCCGTGAATGCGCCGGCCTTGTACCCGAACAGCTCCGATTCCATCAGGGTGTCCGGGATGGCAGCGCAGTGGATCGCGACGAAGGGGCGCCTTCTGCGTTTGCTCAGCTTGTGAATCGCATGGGCCACCATTTCCTTGCCGGTGCCGCTCTCCCCCTCGATCAACACCGAGGCACCGCTCTCGGCGATCTGTGGCAGCGTCTTCAAGATGAGCTGCATCTTCGGGTTCTTGCTGATGATGTCCTCGAAGGTGTACTGGCCCTTCAATTCCCTGCGCAGCTCCGCTACGAGGCTCATGTCCCGGAAGCTTTCCACAGCCCCGACAATCCGGCCGTCCCTGTCCCTGAGGATCGCGGTGGAGATGCCGATCGGCAGGCGGCGCCCATCCGACCGGACGATGATGATTTCCTTGTGAAGCATGGTCTTCCCGGTTGCCATCGTCTGTCTGAGGGCGCAGCTTTCCTCGCAGATGTTCGTCCGAAGCACTTCGCTGCACCGTCTGCCGATCGCCTCGCCGGCCGGAACGCCGGTGATCTGCTCCGCGGATTTGTTGAAGGAGGTGATCTTCAAGTCGGGGTCAACGGTGAAGACGCCGTCGGCGATGTTGTCAAGAATCGTTTTGTACTCGATTTCCTTCATTGCAGTACCCGGATGTCCCCGCGCGGGTCCCCAGGACAACACGGGGCTAGTGGGGGGTTCCAGCGCAGGGGCCGCCCCCGGCACAACCGGAATCCGCTTCATCTGTGAAGAGGTCGCAGTCGTTGTCCTTGCCGTCCGCGCAATTCCCGGCGACACCACCTTCGACCTGGCCGGGGTTCTCGTCCGGGTCCGTGTCGTCGCAATCACAGGGCGCCCCGTAGCCGTCCCCGTCCGCATCGGTCTGGGTGGGGTTGTCGATCCCCGGACACGTGTCACAGGCATCGCCCCACCCGTCCCCGTCTCCGTCTTCCTGGCCGGGGTTTGCGATGTGGAAGCAGTTGTCCCCCGGGCTGGCGACGGAGTCGTTGTCCGGATCGTTCGTTGCGGGGACCGTGGACACCCACAGGGAAGCCCCCCCTCCGGCCGAGGAGGTCCCTGCAACGATATAGCCGTCCACGTGGAGGATCGGTCCGATGCCGACAACGTTCGCGTCACCGAACCCGGGCACGGCAAGACGGTACCACTGCGAACCGTCATGGCGCAGAATCCGTCCGCCCGGAGCGGTCCTGTCCGTGGCTCCGAGGTAGAGAGATCCCGATATGATCTCCGAACCGTGGTAGTAGACCTTGGGCGTCGTCGGGTCCAAAATCCCTCGCGGAAGGAGCGTCTCGCTCCAGGCGGAACCGTCGTATTCCCAAATCTCTGCGCGCAGGGGCTCGCTGAAGGTGCCGGCGAACAGGCGTCCGTCGTAGAGCTTCAAGTCCGGTGTGTTCTCCTGCGCTCTTCCGGTGCCGAAGCCGTCGGCGGGACTCACCTTCTCCCATAGTAGGAGCCCGGGGTAAACCGGGTCCGGTGCGTCGCCGTCGGTTCTCCAGACCTGGGTGCCCGTTCCGGGAAGACTTCCATGGCCGTTTTCGGTGGCCGCGTAGAGGTATCCTCCGAAAACCTCCAGCGAGGTTGCGTCCGTGTTGTGGCTCGTTCCGAACCCGTTGCGATTGATCTTGACCCAGGTTGCGCCGTCGGCAGATCTCCAGAGCCCGCACCCTGCAGTGGGATCGTAGATCCCGGCGTAGAGCCTTCCCTCGAATACCTCCAGGGAGGTCACCGCAAATCCCTGGAAGGAGGCCGGGTCCACCCGTTCCCAGTCCTGCTGACCCTGGGGTGACGTGACCCCCTGTTCGGTCCTCCAGAGTTGGGCCCCGCCCAGCACGTTCCAGGTTCCCACGTAGAGCTGGTTGTCGAACACGGCCATCCCGGCGGTCGTGAAGTTGAAGGAGGGTACGGTGATGCCGAATCCCGCGTCGATCACCTCCGCCGCGCTCCAGGTATCCCCCACGTGCTCGATGCGAAGGACCATGCAACCGTCCGCCTCGTTCCATGTACCCACGTAAGCGCTGCCCTGGAAGACCTCGGCGCTTACGGCCGCCGCGTTGTTCGCGTTTCCATAGCCCCCGTCCAGGACCTTCACGAATCCGGCCGCAGCCTGCGAGGGAAGAAGGGAGAGCAGAACGACCAGCACCCACCGTATCTTCAAGGCGTGTTCCTCCTTCGTCCGTATCGAGCGCGACGCAGCGGAAGCCTTGGAAAAATCATAGCCTTCGGCAGGGAAACACGCAAGGACCTGTAAGGCTCCTCAAAATCGGCATAGTTTCTTCCATCAACCGGAAGACTCAGCCGACGAGACAACTCCCGAGTTGCTGGAACCCATCGGCCGGTCTCTGGTTGAGGTGTTGAGGTTCCTTGAGGATCCACAGCAATAGATACTGCCTGCATCTGAAATCGGAGATTTGCCCTGATGGAGGCATCCTCCTCTCGGCCTTGACAGCGAGCCAGAATGATGTATAATCATGATGTATACATCAATGGAGGTGCCGGCATGGTACGTACACAGATCTATCTGACGGAGCGTCAACGGAAGGAACTCGCTGCCATCGCAAAGGCCGCAGGGAAGAAACAGAGCGAGCTCATTCGAGAGGCTGTCGATCGCCTCATTGATCAACTGGGCCGCAGTCGGAGGGAGACGGTATTGAGCAAGGCCGCCGGAATCTGGAAGAACCGCAAAGATCTTCCAGACTTCAAGGCAGTGCGATCCGAGTGGGACAGGAACGGATCATGAGGGAGTCAATGCTTCTGCTCGATACGGATGTTCTTGTTGATTTCCTCCGCGGCCACAGGAAAGCGGTGGCGTTTGTTACAACCCGTTCGACTCGAATCATTCTGTCATCCATCGTCGTTGCCGAATTGTACGCCGGGGTCCGCGGGGAAAGAGAACAAGTCGTTTTGGAGGAGCTGTTGTCCCTCTTCCCGGTTGTCCCGGTAAGCGGAGAGATTGCGAAGAAAGGCGGGCTCTACAGGCGTGATTACGGCAAGTCACACGGCGTAAGCCTTGCGGACGCGATCTTGGCAGCTACCGCGGAGGCCGAGGACGCGGAACTGAAGACCCTCAACGTCAAGCACTATCCCATGCTGAAGGGCCTGAGGCCAGCCTACACGAAGTAGAAGGCCAACAAGCCACTCCCGCGTGCGAGGTCAAGCCTCGCCGTGGACGGGTATGTGCTCCCAAAACACCGGATTTTCTGATCCAGGACGCACCGACGAGACTCGTTGTTGAAATCGGCGGCCCAGGGAAGGGTCGGCAGCAGTTCAAGGGGGTGCAGATCGACCGCAGGCTCGTGTTTGCCCATTGCTCTGCACCCGAGAGGATGCAACTCACCCTGTTCCTACTTGGGTATCTCTCCTGAGATGGTACCGATCCCCACAGTACCGGGAGCCCCGACGATCTCAAGCAGGCATCGACCAGAATGGAAGCCTACCTGCTGATTGTGAATCAGATGATGAGGCAATATAAACATCTGATTTTGCAACATATTGTTTCGAATGCCTGCACGCTGTCTGCAGATCACAAAAGCCCAGAAGACCATCGACCTCCCTGAGAGCACAAAGCCGAGGCCGGAGAAAGGAAAAAGCTTAGGGGCTAATTGTAAATCCGGTTGACAGATAGCCCCAAATGGCTCTATCCTATCCTTCATGATCACGCGGAGATTGCATAGAAGGATCCTCAGGCTGGCCGACCAATTCCCGGTTGTCACCCTTACGGGACCTCGTCAGTCCGGCAAAACCACTCTTTGCCGCATGGCGTTCCCTGAGAAGCAGTACTTCTCCCTCGAGGCGCCGGACAACCGTGAATTCGTACAGAGGGATCCAAGAGGCTTTCTCTCACAATACCGGTCCGGAGTGATCATCGACGAGGTACAGCGGGTCCCCGATATCCTCTCTTACATCCAGGGAGAGGTTGATGAAAATCCCGCTCCGGGGCGATTCATTCTCACAGGATCGGCCAATTTTTCTCTTATGCAATCCTTGTCGCAGTCCCTGGCGGGCCGCACCGCCGTGGCGAATCTCTTTCCGCTCTCCCTGGACGAAGTGAACCTCTTTGGGAATGCCCCCGACGAACTGTTCTCTACCTTGTTCAGCGGGGGATATCCTGCGATCTTTGACCGAAATCTATCACCCCATGAATGGTACGGGAGCTATGTCGGAACCTATGTGGAAAGGGATGTCAGACAGATCCTGAACGTCACGGATCTGACGGCCTTTCAAACCTTCCTTCGGTTGTGTGCCGGGAGAACAGCCAAACTGCTCAACCTATCCCGGTTGGGGGCAGACTGTGGTATCACTCACAACACTGCTCGGGCTTGGCTGTCTGTTCTCGAAACCGGCTACGTTGTCTTCAGGCTGCCCCCTTTTCACAGCAGTCTCAAGAAGCGGCTGGTGAAGACCCCAAAGTTGCATTTCTACGATGCTGGTCTTCTCTGTTTTCTGCTCAGCATTCGAAGTCCCGACCAACTGATCAACCACCCCATGCGCGGGGCCATCTTCGAAAGCTGGGCGGTCTCCGAGATTCTGAAGGCGCGTTCGCATCACGGGCTGCCTATGGACCTTTTCCATTTTCGCGACAGGAAAGGCTCCGAGGTGGACCTTGTTCTTGTTCGGAACCAAAACCTGGTGGCAGTGGAGGTCAAGTCCGGTCAGACGATAGCCTCAGATTTCTTCACATCGCTCGAGCGGTTCGAGCAAGTTGCCTGCTCTGATCAGAACCAACTCCATCTTGAGAAGGTGCTCATCTATGGCGGTGATGTTGCCCAGAAAAGAAGCGAATCGTCCGTGATTCCCTGGTCAGAGATAGCCGGCCATGACTGGACCGGGACCGAAAGCGCTTAGCACGTTCTTTCCACTCCTTTTCGGTCACGCAAGACATTCGTTTTGCGTACCCAAGCGGAGCCAAAGGCCAAACAGAAAAAGACCCACGAGGAGGAAATACCAATGCAGATTGTAGGGGCGGATCATTTCGTAGTAGCGATGAACTTTCTGTAATGGAAAGGGAGCGAAGGAAATGAGTCATCCAGGCAGCTGCCACGGTCAACCGGAAGGGAAGAACTGAGCATGCATGTCAAAGCCATTTGAAATCCCGAAAAGGTTAGTCTTCCAAGTCTATCAGAGGGTGAAAAGGAACAAAGGCGCCGCAGGTATGGATGGAATTACCATAGACATGTTTGAACAGGATCTGAAGAGGAATCTATACAAGATCTGGAATCGCATGTCGTCCGGTTCATACCATCCACAGCCGGTCAAGCAGGTAGCCATTCCTAAGGCGAACGGAGGCGAAAGGTTGCTGGGTATACCCACAGTGGACGACAGGATTGCACAAACTACTGTGCAACTGCTGTTGGAGCCGAGGGTAGATCCGCTTTTCCATCAGGATTCATACGGATATCGTCCGGGAAAATCTGCCCACGCGGCCCTGGATGTCGCCCGTAGGCGATGCTGGCGCAACGACTGGTGCATAGATCTCGACATAAAGGGTTTCTTCGACAATGTCGTCTGGGACCTTGTTATGAAGGCGGTGGAAAAGCACGCAGAAGAGAAGTGGGTCATCTTGTACGTGAGACGATGGCTGGAATGCCCCGTCTTCACAAAACGAGGAGATCTGCTGTACCGATGCAAAGGCACGGCACAAGGGGCGAGGATCAGTCCTCTGCTGACAAACATGTTCATGCACTACGCCTTTGACTCGTGGATGAGTCGCGAGTTACCAACGGTCCCTTTCGAAAGGTACTCAGACGATATAATCGTCCACTGCAAGACAAGGAAGCAGGCAGAATATGTACTGGCAAGGATAAGACATCGTCTCGGTACGTGTCAGCTGCAGCTTCACCCGGAGAAGACGAGGATCGTCTATTGCAGAGATGAGGATAGGAGAAACGATTACTCCGGAGCCACATCCTTCGACTTTCTCGGATTCACCTTCCGACCACGACTGTGTCGGAACAAGAGTGGAAAGATGTTCGTCAACTTCACACCCGGAATCAGCAACAAGGCAAAGGCGAACATTCGTGAAGCAATACGCAGCTGGGATATCCATCGCCGGTCCGGAACATCCATTCAGGAGATCGCCCAGTATGTCAATCCAATTGCCCGAGGGTGGATCAACTACTACGGACGATTCAACCGATGGCTTCTACGTCCCATCTTCATACAGCTCGATCAAGCTTTAGTCCGCTGGGCCATGCGGAGCTACAAGAAGCTGGCCCGGAAGCGGCAAAGAGCCAGAAGATGGGTGGGTGAATTGGCATTGCGGGAGCCCTCTCTCTTCACGCACTGGCGGGTGCTGGGGTGGTCGGGACTTTAGATGACTGGATGGCACGAGCCGTATGAACCGAGAGGTTCACGTACGGATCTGTGGGGGGCTAAAGGTGAAATTGCTTTGGTCTACCCGGCACTCCTGGACAACTTCCACCGGATCAGGTGGGCACCTTCCACAGGATCACCCGGACAACTTCACCGGATTACGCAGGTTGTTCACCATGATTACCGATTTCTACCGTTGTCTGACCCCGATTTGGGCAATATTTGGGGAAAACCGACGGCTGGGGCGGAAGCGAACGCCTCGCTGGATCATCACGTGTACGTAGAGGTTGTGATTGACGTCAAATCAAGAGAGGTAGTAGGAAAGAAAGGCTGACAGGCTATTCTTCTTGAATGTATTTCGTGGCAATTGATACAGGAACACACGGCTTTTCCGATGAAGAGGAGAGATGCTGACGTGTATGAAACGCTCGATGATCAGAAGTTCGTCAATCACATCTTCACTTCCGAAGACCGGCTCGATCTGAAGTACGTGGAGGAGGCCAAACGGAGGGCGAAATCCGTTGTTCCGCTCCTCTGCGAGGTTCTTCTCCAAGAGAAGAATTACAAACGTGACGGAAAAGCATGGTGGGGCGTGATCCATGCAACCCACCTTCTCGGGATTCTTGGGGATGAGAGCGCTCTTCCTGCCCTTCTTGCAGCCAGTAGGTTCTCCATCATCTATGACATAGAGTGGATTTGGGAGGCCCTGCCGGAGAGCTATCTACGGTTGGGGCCCGCGATCACCCCTCGATTGGAGGAGTACATAGAGGGGCACAGGACGGAAGAATGCGAAGTCATCTCGATTGAAATGGATGGATTGTGGAATATCTGGCAGGCACACCCGAACAGAAGACAGGGAATCGAGGATTTCTTTTTGAAACTGCTCCGGAGCCCAGGCAACACGGCTGCATTCAATGCCCATCTCATTGCCGACTTCGCCCTGATCGGCCGGAGGGATCTCAAACCTTTGTTTGTGGAGATGTATGACAAAGGCGAGGTGGACTTGGAGGTTTGCACCCGGCAAGACATGGAGCATTTCTTCGACAACGTGAACACACCGCCGGGCTATCGGATAGACCTTGAAGATTTCTATAGGCGAGAGGAAATCGAGAAGCGTCAAAGAAGATGGAAGGAAGAGGAGGAAAGGGAGGAACTTCGGGCCTTTGAAGAGTATTTGCTCGAACATCACAACCGGATCGGCAGAAACGAGAAGTGTCCTTGTGGATCGGGAAGGAAGTTCAAGAAGTGCCACCTTCTGTGGGTGGAAGATGAGTTGATGCGCAGGAGGGATGAGGAGGCAAGCGAGGCCATGCTCTGGGAGAACATCGGTGCAGTGAAAGCAGAACGAAGGGCCGAGACGGAGCTCCGGAGGCTCTTGGCTTCCAAAGGCCAGACAGAGCTGTTTCCCCTGATCCAGGAAAAGGCCCTCGCGTTTGTCAAAGCGCCAAGCGAAGAGGTGCACTCAAAGGGATTCAGCGGCTACTTCCAGGAGGAGTTCTCTCTGTTGGATCTTGAAGGAAAAGAGGAGACCGAACGGTTCTTTCGGGCATTTCAGGAGTATATCAATGCGGTGGCACACCAATACAAGGGCCATCCTGAGCGTGATCACGATAATCGATGGAGAGGTTTCCACGGTATTTGATGGAAATGGTTCAGCCGGGA
>CAYZMM010000022.1:0-88809 GCA_964479535.1 uncultured Thermodesulfobacteriota bacterium | reverse complement strand
ATTCGTACTGGATCACGTGCGAAACGTCCTGGAAAAGAACTTCTCCGCCCTGGCCAGTCTCTTCTCCGCTGAACAATGGGAGGGAATCGTCAGGGAGTACTTTCGTACGAACCCTCCCGACCAGTACGAGATGAACGCCAATGCGGCCCGATTCCCCGGGTTCTTGCACCGGATGGCCGAGCAAGGCCGTTTCGGTATCGTCGAATTCCACCTGGAGCTCGCCGAAGTGGAGTGGCTCGAGTGGGTGGCCTTTTCCTCTCCGAAAAGGATCCCACTGCCGGCGGAAATCGAGCAGCCCTTAATCAATCCCACACTCACTGTTCTCGAATTGAATTTTCCCGTGGATGAATATCTGAGGACCTGGGAGGAGGAGCGTGCGAAGGGGTTCCCAGGGGGTGTTCCTCAGGCCTCGGAGGAGGAAAAGGGCGGGATCGTCTTCGTGTTCAGGCACCCTGGAACACACGAAGCCCAAGTCC
This sequence comes from uncultured Thermodesulfobacteriota bacterium, assembly GCA_964479535.1. Taxonomy (GTDB): domain Bacteria; phylum Desulfobacterota; class DSWW01; order DSWW01; family DSWW01; genus S015-6. Next base: position 88,333 of record CAYZMM010000022.1, on the reverse strand, counting down.
GGAGGGCTGCGGATCCGGAGCTGTTTGCCCTCAAGGTGGTTCAGGAGGCCATCCCTCTTGCTCTGGCTGCGGAAGAGGCACGGATCGGGCTTCAGGAGGCTGAGGCCATTCTCGTGGGTGCGGAAAGAATCGGCTTCGTCATCCTGCCCCCTTCTCGACCGAAGACGAAGAAATAGTCCTTCATCAATCCTGCCGCAAGAGGCGAAACCTGTTCTTAGCCTCCCCGGGGGTTTTCAAGAAGAAGAAAAAGCAGGTTGTCAGTGAAAGCTGGGTCCCTGGTCATTTTCAGATGCTCTGTGAAAAGGAACAAAACCTGATCCCATTTGATCGGTGAGACAAGAGTTGGTGGCCATGCCCCGCTCAACCTTTCGTCCATGAGCGCACTGCTTCGCAGCACGGTTCCATCACCTGGTCCTTTCCGGAAGATTCCGATCTCACCGTCCGCCTGAAGCATGGACCCTGTTCCCGCATTGAACAGTTCGTGGTCCTCGAGCATGCGGACGGCGGGAAGCACCGCCTCCCTTGCACCGGCATCCCGGAGGGCCCGGAAGGACTCCTCCAGGGTGTTCACCAGGGCATCCCGGATCTTCTGATGTCGGGCGATGCCGCCTTCCATGCTCCCTGCCCCGCCGTGCAGGATGAGCTTTTCCACGAATCCCTGTCCCCCAAAATTCGTTTCGGGCAAATCGGAACCCGCCGTCGGTTCATCGGCGCGGCCTCCCGGCGGATTACTGTGGCGGTGTTGGTCGATACCGACTCGGATGTTCTCGAGGTAGAAATGGTTTCTCACCGGGCGGTGGGATCCCGGGGGCGGAAAATCTTGCGCAGAAGGTCCGCGGCCTCGACGATGCCTTTCGACTTCCAGAGCTCCTGCCTCATTCCACGGGGGTGCCCCGCCGTGTTCTCGGTGCCCGCCACCTCGGCATAGCTCAGTGCGAGATCCTCCAGGATGTCGATCACTTCATCCAGGTCCACCTTCTGTCCGGTCTGCCGGCCAGGGCGATCGTTCCACCAGGGGTTGCGCTCCGCGCCTGCCTTCCCGTGAAGACCCGGATTCTGGCGACACATCCTCTCCCTGATCATCTCGGCCAGGTACTTCTCCTCCTCGACCCACGTCTCCATGAGATAGGCGCCTCCGAACTCGTGCACCAGCACCTCCGGGTTTTCGTCCAGGAGCCGGCAGAGTCGATAGAGAAAGGCGGAGGCGGCTGCGTCCTTCCGGGTCTCCAGGGCGGCTCGATAGTAGCGGATCACCTTCTCAGGGTCCTCAACCCGGTTGGCCATCTTGAGGGCCCGGAGGAAGGTCATGTCGGGCTCTTCATCGACGTCGCACACCTGCACTTCCCGCACATCCAGAGCCGTCGGCTCGATCCGGGTTCGGTCTATGTTCAGGAGGCGTGCGGCCAAAACGAAATCCCTTCACGCTGAGGAACGAACCTCCAGCCCGTGGCCGTGGAGGAGTTCCCGGACCGATGCGACCAGCTCGGAGAGTCTGAGCGGTTTGGCAAAGACCCGATCCGCCCCGAAGAGACGGGCATGATGCAGGAAGTCGCCGGCGACGGTTTCCCCGCCGCCTGATATGGCGATGATCTTCGTATTCGGGGCGTCCTGGCGGATTTCCCGGATCGCCTGTAGGCCGTCCTTCTCGGGCATGAAGATGTCCGTGATGACCAGGTCCACGGAGTGCTCCCGGCACAACCGGACGCCCTGTCTTCCGTCCGAGGCCTCCATGGCGGCATAGCCCTCCATCTCGAGTACCTGCCTGACCATCTCTCGAATCTGGGCGTCGTCGTCCAGGACGAGAACCGTTCCCGTCACCGGGGACTCGTACCGCCCCGGTTTGGTCGAGTCGAGCACCCTCCGAATCGCCCGGGCCAGATCGCCCGTCAGAATCGGCTTCATGAGCACTTCCCGGATGCCCAGGCTTTCGGCCTTTTCGCCGTCCACGCTCTCGCTGAAACCGGTGCAGAGAATGATCGGAAGGTCGGGTTTCTCTTCGGAATCCGCTTCCTGCTCCAATCGGGGCAGAAGCACGGTAAAGGTCGTTCCCCAGCCGGGTTCGCTTCGGACGCGGATCGTTCCCCTGTGGCCCTTCACGATCCCGTAGGCCACAGCGAGGCCCATGCCGGTGCCTTCCCCCGGGCCTTTGGTGGTAAAGAAGGGATCAAACACACGTTCCGCCACCGCGGATTCCATTCCGTGTCCCGTATCCTTCACGGACAGCTTCAGGTAGGGGCCGGGCTCCAGATCGGCATGTTTCGCCGCAGCCTCTGCGTCGAGGTCGGCCTCTGTGAGCTCCACCTGCAGGATCCCGGGATCCCTGCCCATGGCATGGGCCGCATTGGAGAAGAGGTTGATCAGGACCTGATGGAGTTGCGTCGGGTTGGCCAGGTCCCTTGCCCGCTTGCCTGCCTTGAGCACTTCCTCGAGTCTTGCCCTCTGCCGTTTGTTCTGGCCGGACTCCAGCAGTGCCAGCTCGGTGAAGCCGGTGATCGCCGCCAGCATGTTGTTGAAATCATGCGCGATTCCGCCGGCCAGGGTGCCGATCGATTCGAGTCTCTGTTTCTGGGCCGTCACGTCGAGGACGATTCCTCTCACCCCGGCGATACGGCCGTCCCGAAGGATCGGAGCGGATCGGACGAGAATCGGGAAGCGGCTTCCGTCCCTTCGAAGCCCGGTGTATTCGGACAGGCCCACCTCCTCGCCCTCCAGCAGACGACCGATGCGTTCGCCTGCTCGTTCCCGATCCTCGGGGACGAGCATGTCCGTCACCTGCACACCCCTCTCGAAGTCTTCATGCGCATACCCGAATATTTCAAAGGCTCTCTGATTCACGAAGGTGAGATTCCCGGATGAGTCCACCTCATAGACGACCTCGGGCAGCAGTTCGGCCAGTTCCCTGAAGCGCCGCGCGCTCTCCCTGAGCGAATCCTCGGCCCGTTTCTGTTCCGTGATGTCTGTGCAGACCTCGGCGGCGAGTCGAAGTTGCTCCCCCGATGCATCCCGGATATTCTGCGGAATCTGTTTCTCGGCCATGGAGATCCTTCGGGCAATTCGAAGCTTTTCAAGACCGTATCGTATTCATATCGGAGGATTCCGGCCTCAACATTACCGGGAGGAGAAGTGGGTCCTTCACCATCGCCTCACTTCAAGCCGAGCTTCTTCATCCGTCGGCCCAGGGTGACCCGGTCCATGCCCAGCACCTCGGCCGCGCCTCCTTTCCCGCTGATGCGGCCGTCGCTCTTCTTCAGAACGAATTGAATGTACCTGCGCTGAATCTCGTCCATGGTGGGGTAGTCGGAAAAGGGGTGGTCGGATTCGGGCATACGGTCCATGGACAAATCCAGCCTCACCTTTCCCTCGGTCGAAAGAAGGACGGCCCGCTCCATCACGTTCTTCAGCTCGCGTATGTTCCCCGGCCACGAGTAAGCGGCGAGCTTTGCCTCGTCGGCGGGCGAAATCGTGAGCTGGTGATGGCTGTATTTCCTTGCAAAGGATGCCAGGAAATGCCTGGCCAGTAGAATCACATCCTTGCCCCGTTCCCGAAGGGGAGGGAGAGTAAGAGGCACCACGTTGATCCGATAGTAGAGGTCCTGGCGGAAACGACCCTGAGCCACCTCTTTCTCAAGATTCCGGTTGGTGGCTGCCACGGGACGGAAATCCGAGGTCAGCGCCCGGTTTCCTCCGAGCCGAAAAGAGGTCTTCTCATCCAGGGCCCTCAGCAGCTTGCTCTGGATGGACAGGGGCAGTTCTCCGATCTCGTCCAGAAACAGGGTGCCCCCTGCCGCGAGCTCGATGCGTCCGCGCTTTTGGCGGTCCGCCCCGGTGAAGGCCCCCTTCTCGTGGCCGAAGAGTTCGCTTTCCAGGAGGTTCTCCGGGATGGTAGGGACGTCGATGACCACGTAGGGCCCCTCCCGGCGTGGGCTCTTCCGGTGAATCCATCGGGCCATGAGTTCCTTGCCCACCCCTGTCTCACCGAGCAGGAGCACGACCGATTCCGACTTGGCAACCTTCTCCGCCTTGGCCAGGAGCTTGACCATGACCGTGCTTCGGCCCATGATTTCCCGGTCCCCGTCCCGATCCGGCTGCGCAGACTCCTTCGAGGCGCCGAGGGCCTTTTCCTCGATGAGGCGCCCGTATTCCCAGATCCTTTCGACAAACAGGCTGATCTGGCGTACCAGTCGGACCAGCACGGGCCCATCGAGGAAATCGAAGCAGTCATCCAGATACGCGTTGTCGTGGTAGAACACGCCCCGCACCTTCCCCCCCACCTCGACGGGCAGGCAGAGAATCGCCATGGCATGTTTCTCCGTACGCCCCCGATCGAAATCCCTGGGACGGACGAGGATGGGCTGGCTCTGTCGAAAGCACTTTCGGATCAGGGCGAGGCTGGCCCGGAAGCCCCCGGCCTTCACCTCCCTTTCCGTCAAATTGCAGGCTGCCCAGAGGGTCGGGTCCTGCCGCTTCTTGCCGTCTTGGAACAGGAACACGCCTCCACGTTCAGCCCCCAGAAAACGGTTCGTGGCCGCCACGGATCGATGCAGGATCTCCCGCAAGTCATCGCTCGGGACGAGTTCCTCCATCATGTCGAGAAAACGCTGAAGGACCGATTCCGGTCCGTTGGTCTCACCGAGCTTGGGGCTGCGTTCCGGTGTCTCGAGCAGATACCGCAGGTCATCCGGGAAGAACTCCTCCGTGTAGCCCGAAAGGCCCTGCCAGGCCATTTGGGTCAGTTCCCGGGCCCGCTGCCGGTCTCCCGTGGTGAGTTCGAGACGAGCCTTCTCCAGGTGCGTCTTTGCCAGTTCGACCGGGTCTCCTGAACGGATCAGGTATCGCTCACTCTGCTCGAGGTAGGATTGGATGGTTCTGCTGTCCTCCCCCGCCCCTTTCGCCTGTCGAGCCTTGAGGCGCAATGCCAGTCCGCGCAGATGAATGCTCGGATCCTTCAAGGCCTTTTCCGATTGGGACTGATAACTGAAATCGGGGATGGGTTCGTAGCCGAGCCGGTCGAGTTCGAGAAGGGTCTCGAGAACCAGCGGAGAGACCCACTGCCTCACGATGCCCGCTCGAGTGGCTTCGACCACGGCCAGCGCCCACGCGTCCCGCGACTCCTTCAGGCGCCCTTCCAGGAAGCTGTGCATGGCCAGGCCGCCTTTGGCGAAATAGGCGGCCAGGGCATTCCTTGTCTCGATCGCATCGTGCAGGGCCCCGTAGAGGTGAAAGGAGGCCTCCCGCTTCTTGTGAAACCTCAGGAGCAGCACGCCCATGATGGCACGATAGGTGATGGCCTGGCCCTGCTCCTTCTCCTGGATGGCCCAGCGCCAGTACATGTCCAGGATGCCGATGGCGCGATGGAACTGGCCCAGATTGGCCGCGCAGAAGCTCATCAACACCGGGGCCAGGGGGTCGAAGGGCCTGCTTTCCACCTGGTCCTGCACGGAGGCGAGGGTGCGTTCGTAGTGCATCATGGCCTCCTTGAAGAGGCCCTGAATGAAGAAGAAGAGCCCCAGAAACTGGGCGGACTGGGTGAGGATATCGACATCGCCCAGATCCTCGACCTCCTCCCGGCCCGAAGAGAGTGCTGCCAGGGCCTCCGCCCTCCTCTCCCCGAAATAGAGGAATCGGCCGAGGTGCAGGTTGATGAGGGCCCGGGACCGGCGGTCCCCGAGGTGCTCGGCAACGGTGCGCGCCTTTTCCAGCAGTCCGGGCACGTCTGAGAACCCCTTTCCCATGGCGACCGACAGGTGAGACAATTCCAGAACTGCGGCGACGACGTCCTGCTGAAACCTCTGTGGGCTCTGGACGAGCTCGCTGTGGTCGAAGGCCCGATGAAGAAAGCGGGTCGCGGTTTCATGGTCGCGGGCCTCGAGTGCCTGGCACGCGAGATCGATTTCGATCGGTGCAGCTTCTGCGGGCCGATCGGCCCGCAGAAGCATCCTGGCAACCGCCGTGGGGGCCACCCGAGCGATCGCGCCAGTCTCGGTGAGCCGGTCCACCAGGGCGGACAACCGGTCGGGCGTGTTGATCTCCCTCAGTTTCCGGAGAACGGCTCGCGGTCCGTCCGGAGCGAGGCCGAAGACGTCCGAATCGTGTCGAAGGATGATTCCGTGTTCATCGGCTCGTCGGAGCAGATTGAAGAGCGGGCCCGGCAGAAGCGGGGCCAGCGTGCCGGCGACCTCGATGTGGACCGGTTCTTCATGGGCTTCTAGCACGGCCAGAAATTCCCATTGGGCTTCCGTGAATTGCGGTAACGGAGAAGACATGGGGCTCTCCTCAGGGGCAGGTCGGGTGGGAAGTGCCTCCGTACCTTATAGACGGTGTGGCTGGCCGAATCAATCGGCCTGGAATGCGGCTCCGCTTGAATGATGCGATTTGAATCAAAAAACTGATTCAAATCGCATCACACCGGCGGTTCCGGGGAGGCTTGGATGTTCCGGAACTGTTCGTTTTATATGATCGTTTAGAAGGTTGCCGGTGATGGCACGACGGTTGCTCATCGAAACGGGGGTGTGGGCAGGATCTTGGCGGCATGGACGGGGACCCGTAAGAGACTCGGGGTGTTTGCAGGGAAGGGGGAAAGAAGGAATGAGAGGGGGAAGAACCCGTCTGGGGCCGGACGAGATTCCGATTCGAGAAGGGTTTTTCGTTTTTCCGAGCCGGGAGGACGGCAGCCCCCGGCTCATCGGCAGCAGGTGCGGGTGCTGCGGCGATGTTGTCTTCCCGAAGAGAAAGCTCTGCACCGCGTGCGAATCCAGGGAACTGATGGAAGAGGTATTCATCGGTGAAAAAGGTGTTCTTCAGACCTACACGATCGTGCGGGTCGCCCTCCCGAATTTCGATGCCCCCTACATCCTCGGACTCGTCGAGCTTCCGGACGGGGAGAATCTGCGGGTGCTCACGCAGATCGAAGGCTGTGACCCCGATCAGCTGTGGATCGGCATGCCTCTGGCACTGACCATTGGGAAGATCAAGACCGACCCGGCAACGGGCAAGACGGTGATCGGCTACAAGTACCGGCCCCTTGCGGCCTAGAACCGGGGTAGTGTCTGCCCGCAGACATGGGGTACAATCCGCAGATGAACCAATGAAAGGAGAAGACCATGGCAGGGACTACGGTTGGCGAGGTGCATGCGCGGCTCGCAGAGATCGTGGGTGAGGACAACCTTGCGAGAGACCCTGCGCGCCTGACCCCCTACTTCACCCGCGAGGTGGATCCGAAGGGGATTGCGGCCGCCTCTCCGGCCACGACCGAAGAGGTGCAGGGAATCGTGGAGGTGTGCCACGGGACGGGCACGCCGATCTTCACGACCTACGACACCGATTTCCCCGAGGAGGTCGCATCCCTGGAGGGGGTCCTGCTCGACTTCAGCCGTCTCAACCGGATCGAGCGGATCGATTCGAAGAACCTGTGCGTCCACATCGAGCGGGGCGTGACCTTCGAGCAGCTGGAGGAGGCGCTCGCGCCCGAGGGCCTCACCGCACTCGTCCCCGCCGCGGCCCGGACCCGTTCGGTGGTCTGTCACGCCGTTGCGCGAGGAATGAATCTGGCGGCATCCAAATACCCGGAGGTTCAGGCGAGCAACCTGAAGGTGGTGCTCCAGGACGGCCGAATTCATCTCACCGGCGGCCATGCGATCTCTGAGGAGACTTCGGACTGGAAGGAGGACGGCGGCCCGAACCTGTCCAAATGGTACCTGGGCGCGGACGACATCTTCGGCCTGGTCGTTCGAGCGAGTATCTGGATCTACCCCCGATTCGAGGGACGGTCCTTCCAGCTGTACGGTTTTACCGGTTCCGGAGAGGCCCTTGCCCTGTTGAAGGAGTTGCCGCGTCTGGATCTCCCGGCAGAGTGTCTCGTCATGAACCGGGCCGCCCTCGCTGCGAGGCTGGATGTACCGCAGGAAGCCCTTCCTCCGTGGTCGCTGCTGGTGGGCGTCGAGGCCTTCCCGGAGCTGGCCGACTACCGGAGGCGGAAGGTTCGTGAAGCGGTGGAGGCGGCAGGAGGCGCGGTGCTGGATTCCCAGCACCAGGCGGGTTTGCCTGCGGTCATGCAGCGGCCGTGGTACGTTGAGAACGGGGCCTGGACCTCCTACCACACCTTGTTCAAGAGGATTCCGGAATTCGAGACGATCCTGGCACAGCGGATGGACAAGGCTTCCGTGGCGTCCGATTTGGTGGCCAGGACCTACATCGCCCACGGACTGGGCCGCGCGGTCTGCTGTCAGTACGACTTTTCCGGCGCCGGCTGTGAGGGCGAACTCGTGCAGGACCTGGAGGTCGAGCTGGCCCGCGCAGGCGCCTATTACGACCGTCCCCAGGGGAGGCTGGCCGAGCATGTCTACGGGGCCGTTCCCGCCTACGTGAACCAGATCAGGAAGATCAAGGACACCGTGGACGAACGCCGGATCTTCAACCCGGGCAGGCCGCTGAAGGAGGTGTGAGGGATGGGAAGCAAAGCCGAGATCTACAAGAAGGTAGGGCCCCTTCACCAGCACCGGGACGAGGCTTGGAAATGTGTCCGGTGCGGACTCTGCCGCATGGTGAATCCGGAAAAGGTGAAGAGCCAGAAGTGGTCCGACCAGTGTCCTTCGGGGACGCGATACCTGTTCGAGGCCTATTTCGGCTCGGGCAAGCAGGAGATGCTTCGCGCCCTTTCGACCACCCCCCCGGAGCTCCCTCTGAGCGAGAAGCTGCAGCACATCGTCTACACGTGTACCCTTTGCGGTTCCTGCCAGGCCCTGTGCAACCCTACCAAGGACCTGGAACCGACGAACGCCTCGGTGGCCCTCAGGGAGCATCTGGTGCGGGAGGGCTGGGGGCCTCTGCCCGAACACGAGCCCCTCATCAAGAGCATCCTGAACTACGACAATCCCTGGCTGCAGCCGAGGGCGGCCCGCGTGAAGTGGGCGAAGCGCGGCAAGGGAGTGAAGATCAAGGACGCCGCGAAGGAAGAGGTGGAGGTGCTGTACTACCCGGGATGTACGGCCTCCTATGACCCGGAGATCCAGCCCGTGGCCCGGGAGGTGGTGCGCTTGCTCGATGCCGCCGAAGTGGACTTCGGCATCCTGGGCAGGAACGAGATCTGTTGCGGCTCCACGATCCTGCGGGTGGGGGACCGGGCGAACTTCGAGAAGGTGCGGGCCAGGAACACGGAATCGCTGAACGCAACGAGCGCGAGGAAGATCGTGACGGCCTGTGCAGGCTGCTTTTCCACCCTCCGGGGCGAATACGGTGAACGCCTGGATGCGGAGGTGTTGCACATCGTGGAGTTCGTGGACGAGTTGATCCGCCAAGGCCGGCTCGAGCCGACCCGCGAGGTGGCGAGAAAGGTCACCTACCACGATCCGTGTCATCTGGGGCGGTACATCGGTGTGTACGATGCCCCCCGTAACATCCTGGAGAGCATCCCAGGCCTGGCCTTCGACGAGATGGAGCGCATCCGGGAGTGGGCCTGGTGCTGTGCGGCCGGCGGAGGCGTCAGGACCGCCTTCCCGGAGGAGATGGCCAAGTGGGCCGCAGGGCTCCGCCTGGAGGAGGCGGCCGACACGGGCGCGGACACCCTGGTGACGGCATGCCCATTCTGCGAACAGAACCTGGGGGAGGCTGCCAAGGCCGGCGACTTCGGGCTCGAGGTGGTGGACATCCTGAAGATCGTGGCCGAGGCGGTGGCATGAAAAGAACAGGAAAAGGAGAGAGGGTCATGGCGGATCCAACGGCAAGCCTGGTTTCCGAACATCCTGACTTCGGGAAGCGCGGGTCCCTGGTATCCGAGATTCAACAGAAGCTCGAGGAGGTGCTGGGCAAGGCGTACGTGAGCTCGGACCCGGAGATCCTGTCCACTTACTCGCGGGACTTTTCGATCACGCCGAAGCGAAGACCGAACATCGTGGTCCTTCCGGCCACGACCGGCGAGGTGCAGGCGATCGTTCGGATCGCCAACGAGTACCGGGTGCCGGTCTATGTGGTGACGAGCGGGTTCAACCACGCGGGGTCCATGATTCCGCGGCGGGGCGGGATCATGGTGGACCTCAAGCGGATGAACCGGCTCCTTCGCATCGACGAGGAGTCCATGACCGCCACGTTCCAGCCCTATGTGCGTATTGCGGTCCTCTACGAGGAGTGCAACAAGCGATTCGCAGCCCGGGACGTGATGCTGCGGCCGGCCAATCCGATCACTTACGGAAGCGCCTGCATGATGAGCAATGTGCTCACCGGAGGCATCCCGTTCATTGCGCTCACGGCCGGCAGCCACCCGGAGAACGTGGTGGGCATGACCTGGGTGACACCGGAGGGGGAGATCCTGAAGACCGGCTCGTCCGCACTCCCGAACGTGGGAGATGTGCCGGTCCTCGGGCCCGGACCGGATTTAGGGGGGATGTTCCTGGCCGCGGAGGGCAACTTCGGAATCTGCACCGAGATGACCCTGAAGCTCTTCACCGAGAACCCGTGGCCCCGGGACCGCACCTACTACTTTCATCCCGAGGATCCCCTCGAGGACGATCTGGGTCCCGTGGCGGAATTCTTCTATCAGGTCACGCGTGACAATTACCTGCAGGCCCTGTACAAGAGCAACAACCGGCACTTTGCCCAGGCCGTGGCCGAGTCGGACGAGCACGTAGAGGCGATTTGCCAGAGCATGCCGGTGAACATCATGTTCTATGTCATTACCGGGCTGGACGAAGAGGAGATGGAGATCAAGAGGCGGCACTTCGAGGAACAGCGTGAGGCCCACGGCAGGTTCGTTCCCATGGACGACGAGCAGAACCAGGCCTTTCTCGAAATGATGAACCTGACCGAGGAGGAGATCGAGCGCTTGCTGGTGAAGCGGTGCCTGACCCTGCCGGGAAGGGTGGGGCGGTGGAAGGGGAGCTTCCAATGGACCACCCACATGGTCAAGATGGAGAAGATGGCGGCCATGGAGAAGAAGTACCGGGCCATCATGAACCGGTACTGGATCTCCCCGGACTACTACGGATCTCCCGTGTCGACCTCGACGGACACGGCTTTGCAGGGACCCTACCAGTATGGCCGGACGGTCATGCTGGAGTTCGACTTCTACTACGACCAGGGCAACCCGGACGAGGTGAAGCGGGCCTCGGTGGTCTACAACAAACTGCAGCAGATGGGGATGGAAGCCGGGGCCGTCGGCGTGAAGCCGGGGTGCCGCACCTATGATCTGCAGATGCCGAGGCTGGGCACCTATTTCGAGATCTGCAAGGCCCTCAAGAGGACCATGGATCCGCAGGGGATCATGAGCCCGGACACCATGCCCGTAATGGACGATACCATCTGAAGGAGGAGCAGATGCAGCTCGAAGGAAAGAAGGCGATCGTAACGGGAGCCGGCCAGGGGATCGGCAAGGCGATCGCCCTGGAGTTGGCCCGCCGGGGAGCGGACGTTGCCGTCTGTGATCTGAATGCGGAAACGGCGGGTGCGACTTCGAAGGAGGTCGAGTCCGAGGGGAGAAAGGCGCTGACACTCGTCGTGGACGTATCGGACAGTCCGGCTGTGGCGAAGGCGGTCGAGAAGGCGCTCGAGGCCTTCGGCCGGATCGATATCCTGGTGAACAACGCGGGCTGGGACAAGATCCAGCCTTTTATCGACACCACGCCGGATTTCCGGGACAGGGTGATCGACATCAACTACAAGGGCGTGCTGAACTTCTCCCACGCCGTGTGCAAGGCCATGGCCGGGAGGAAAGAGGGCAAGATCGTCAACGTGGCGAGCGATGCGGGCCGGGTCGGAAGCCTGGGCGAGACCGTGTATGCCGGGGCGAAGGGCGGCGTCATCGCCTTCACGAAATCGCTCGCAAGGGAGATGGCCCGAGCCGGCGTACATGTGAACTGCATCTGCCCGGGCCCGACGGACACGGACCTGTTCAGGGAGCAGCCCGAAAAGGTCCGTATGGCCCTGGAGAGGGCCATCCCCTTCCGGCGCGTCGCCCAGCCGGAGGATATCGCCCGGGCCGTTGCCTTTTTCGCCTCCCCCCTGTCCGACTACATCACGGGCCAGGTCCTCAGCGTGAGCGGCGGCCTGACCATGGCCGGATGATCCGGAAATCCTTAACGAGAATCGACCGGAAAGACCGGCAGCAGAATGTATAATGGCGGCCTGACCCCGAGCTGCCCCAAGATGACCCTGGGCTGTGGAGACGACCATGCTTGCGTGGACAGAGGAACAGAGGGTGCTCAGAGACACGGTCCGGAGACTCGCCCGGGAACGGATCGCCCCGCGGGCAGCGGAATTGGACGAGCGCCAGGAGTTTCCGGAGGACATCTACAGGCTTTTCGTGGAGCAGGGGCTGCTCCGGCTCAAGATCCCGCAGGAGTACGGGGGTGTGCCTGCGGACGCGGTGACCTGCTGCCTCGTCATGGAGGAGATCGCCCGCGTAGACGCCTCCTGCAGCCTCCTGCTGGTGAACCACCAGGCGGGCTTGGGCCCGATGCTGGCAGGGCTGACCGAAGAGCAGAAAGCGCGCTTCTTCCCCACGATTGCAGAAGAGGGGCACATCGTGGGGTTTGCCCTCACGGAACCCGAATCCGGGTCGGACGCAGCCTCCCTGCAGACCCGGGCGACCCGGGACGGTGACGGCTACCGCTTGGCCGGCACCAAGTGTTTCATCACGAACGGCGGCAAAGCGCGGGTCTACGTCCTGTTCGCCACACTGGAGCCGGCGTTGAAGAAGAAGGGCATCACCGCCTTTCTGGTTGAAGAAGGCGCACCGGGCCTTCGCGTGGGCAAGAAGGAGAACAAGATGGGGATGCGGGCATCCCCGACGACCGACCTGATCCTGGAAGATGCCTTCGTGCCGGAGGGGAGCCGCATCGGACCGGACGGAGAGGGGTGGCCCCTGCTGCTCAGGGGGCTGTCCGAAACCCGCATCCTCATTGCAGCCCTCGCGGTCGGCCTCGCGGACGGCGCCACCGAGGCGGCGGCACGCTACGCCCTCGAGCGAAGGCAGTTCGGCAAACCGGTGTCCTCCTTTCAGGGCGTCCAGTTCATGCTGGCAGACATGCTCATGGGCATCGAGACGGCCCGTTCTCTCACCTATCGTGCCGCCGTGATGCAGGATCGGGGCGATCCGCTGGTGCGGCGGTACGCTTCGATGGCCAAGTGCACCGCCTCGGACACGGCGATGCGGGTCACCACGGACGCCGTTCAGATGATGGGCGGGTACGGATACATGAAGGACTACCCGGTGGAACGGATGATGCGGGATGCAAAGATCCTCCAGATCTTCGAGGGCACGAATCAGGTCCAGCGGATGATCATCGCCAGGGACTATCTGGCAAGCCTGTAGGGCCGAGCCCGGAGACACCCTGAAGGAGGTCGGAAAGGGATATGGGCCAGTTCAAGATCAGAGAAGAAGATGTCTTCTTCATCCTGAAGGATCAGCTCGACTACGGGTCCATCTGCCAGTTGGAGCCGTTCCTGGACTTTGACGAAGATACCCTGGACCTGATGGGCAGGAAGATGCAGATCAACGACGGTGCTCCCTATCGGGCATACATGCGGGAGCTTTCCGATTTCTGTTCCAGGCACGTGCATCACCCGACCCTGGGGCCCGCGGTCCGGAGGCTCGCGGCCGTGGTCAGGAGGATGGCCGAGGTGACCTCCGAGATGTCGGAACGAAGGACCCAGGACGCCCTCCAGTGGGCCTCGTACACCTATCCGGCCCTGATGTGCTATGGTGATGTGACCGCAACCTGGCGCCTTCTGGACATGGCGGTGATCGCGCAGGAGAAGATCGACCGGGAAGAAGGCAACGACTTCTACCTGGGCAAGGTGAAGCAGGCGACCTTCTTCGAGGGAGTCACGATGCCGGAGACCTTCGCAAGGCTGGACACGTGCGTGCGCCCGGAGCGGGAGGTTGTCGAGATCCCCGAGGGCGCATTCTAGATTCAGAGAGGAGTGTTTCATGACTTCGGATACGAAGGACTTCCTCCTCATCGACGAGATGCTGACCGAGGAAGAGCGTATGGTGCGCGACACGGTCCGCGGGTTCGTGGACGAGAAGGTGATTCCCACCATCGCCGACTACTTCGAGCAGGGCGAGGCACCGATGCACCTCGTCCGTGACATGGGGGAGATGGGGATCATCGGTGCGACCCTCCCGGAGCAATATGGTTGCCCGGGCTCCAACTATGTGGTCTACGGCCTGATCCAGCAGGAGCTGGAGCGGGGCGACAGCGGCATTCGAAGCTTCAACTCGGTGCAGAGTTCGCTCGTCATGTATCCGATCTACGAATACGGATCCGAGGAGCAGAGGGATCGGTGGCTGCCCGGGCTGGCACGAGGAGAGAAGATCGGCTGTTTCGGTCTCACCGAGGCGGACCACGGGTCCGACCCGGGAGGGATGAAGACCCGGGCGGTCAAGGATGGGGAGTCCTATGTGCTCAACGGCTCCAAGATGTGGATCACGAACGGAAACGTCGCGGACGTGGCCGTGGTCTGGGCCAGGCAGGACGGCGATGTGAAGGGCTTCCTGGTGGAGAAGGGCACGCCGGGCTTCACCGCAAACCTGATCAAGCACAAGATGTCCCTGCGGGCCTCCGTTACCTCGGAGCTGGTCTTCGAGGACTGCAGGATCCCGGCGGAAAACCTCCTTCCCGACTCAGGGGGGCTGCGTTCTCCCCTCGGATGCCTCGACAAGGCGCGCTACGGAATCGCCTGGGGTGCCGTCGGCTCGGCCATGGCCTGCTACGAGGCCTCGGTCCGGTATGCGAAGGAGCGAACGCAGTTCGACAGGCCGATCGGCTCCTTTCAGCTCGTTCAGCGCAAGCTCGCCCTCATGCTCACCGAGATCACGGCGGCGCAGTTGCTGAATCTGCGCGTCGGCCGGCTCAAGGACAAAGGGAAGGGCAGGCACCAGCACACCTCCATGGCGAAGATGAACGCCACCAGCAAGGCCCTCGAGGTCGCCCGCATGGCCCGCGACCTGCACGGCGCGAACGGGATCTCCCTCGAGTACCCGATCATTCGCCACATGAACAACCTGGAGTCGGTTCACACCTACGAAGGGACCTATGACATCCACCTTCTCATCCTGGGACATGACATCACGGGCATCCCCGCCTTTCGTTCCTAGCAACGGCGCCACCAATGGCTGGCCCGGCCGCTGGCGGCGCGGTCGCCTTCGGCTCGACCGCACTTGCCGCCGTAAAGGCGGAGGAAGTCTTCCGCGCACATCCAGAAGTCGCTCCGTCGGAGCCCGCGGAGGCTGCGAAGATTCTGATTCGGGCCGGTGAAGGCCCACATGAGGAGCCAGGCGTACACTTCCTCCCAGAACTCCACGAAACGTCCCAGGGGATTCGGGTGGGGCGTCACGAAGAACCCGAGCCGGAGGAAGATCCTCTCCGCGGCCGAGCCGTCGCCGGGCGTGAAGAGAGGCGTCACCCCGCCCACGGCTTTCGTGCCCTGGAGGCGAGGGTCGTTCTTCATCGCCTCGGCCAGGTGGTGGGCCGAGGCGGCTACCCGTCGACGAAGCTTCACCGCCGGACCGAGGACGGGTCCTTCGGCCGGCATGGCGGGCACGTGCTCGTTCCAGAAGTGCAGCAGGAGCACCTTCTCGCCGGCAGGGATCTCGCCGTTTCGCACGGCGAGAGGGTACTTGGCGACCCCCACGCTGACGCGGAACACGCATTCCGGGTCGTCCCAGAACTCGAACACCCCGGTTCGTCTTCGTTCGAGCCAGTCGATGGCGTGGATGAAAGATCGCATGATTCCGCTCAGTATATAGGTCCCGGGAGCGCGGTCAAATGAAGAAGCGGCGCCCGGACGGAAGCCGAAGATGCAAGGAGAGGAAAGACATGGCCAGGGAAATCGTCTTCATTGCCGATGACTTCGGGAAGAGCGACCGCGTCAACGAGGCGATCCTGCACGCCCATCGCCGTGGGGCCCTGACCGGCGCCTGCCTCATGGTCGGGCAGCCGGGGAGCCGGGGTGCGGTAGCCCTGGCCCGCGAGCACCCGAGCCTGGAGGTGGGCTGGCACCTGCACCTGACGGACAGCATGCCCCTGACACGATCCGAATGGCCATGGGGACGGTCGCCGGCCCGAGCCGGGTTTGCCATCGGCCTGTCAGCCGGTATGCGGGCGCTGGCCCGCCGTGAGATCGCGCGCCAGTGGGAAGCCTTTCAGGACACGGAGCTTCCGTGTCGTTTCGTCAATGCCCATCACCACCTTCACGTACACCCGTGGGTGCGGAAGGTGCTCCTGGAGACGCTTCCGCCGGACTTCGAAGGATGGATTCGATGGGGGTACCCGGGATTCTTCACCCCGAACCGGGCCGAGGTCTTCTACCGGATGCTCGACCTGCTCTTTCAGGCCAGGCACCGTGACCGGATTCCCTTCCGGCTCAGCTCCACACTGTGGGGTATCGATCGCACCTTCAACATGAAGGCCCGGGAAATCCTCGGTGTCCTTCCCGGTCTGGGCGACGGCCTCCACGAGTTCATGTTTCATCCCCGAGGGACCGAGGGGGACTCGGACACCCGGGCGCTGCTGGAACTGAAGGATCACCTTTCCAGCGGGTTCACGACCGTGTAACCCTCTTCGATCTCGAAATCGAACAGCCCCGGTTCCAGCTCGGGGTTGAGGCGGTGATGGAGGAACTGGTTCTGCATGGTGGAGCCGTCCGGGAAGACGAGCTCGGTGGACAGAAGAGCGAAATCGCGGGTGGAGATCTCCACGGTGACGCGATCCAGAAGCTTCCTTGCCAGCTCGGCGGCTGGACGCAGCTCGAACTTCCAAGATTTCTTGAGTCGCCGGGTGGAAACGAGTTC
Organism: uncultured Thermodesulfobacteriota bacterium; assembly: GCA_964479535.1. Classification (GTDB taxonomy): domain Bacteria; phylum Desulfobacterota; class DSWW01; order DSWW01; family DSWW01; genus S015-6. Next base: position 71,550 of record CAYZMM010000022.1, on the reverse strand, counting down.
GTAACGGGCGAAGAAGGTTTCGGCGTCGCTCGGAAAGCCCACTTCGAGGAGTGCCAGGACCTGCTTCCATGCCGGATCGGTGTCATCGCCTCCGGCGAATCGCTCCACTTGCTTGAGCCGGGGGTAGATGATCAGCAGTTCCGCGTCCTTCCTCACGGCGATCGTCCGGGGGGGATCGCCCAGCTGCCACCGAAATTGATTGGGCTGGCGAAACCAGACCTTCCCCCTGGATTTGAGGGGATGGACCAGGGAGCGCAGCTTGCGGATCTGAACCACATCGGCGGACCAGGTCCTGATACGGGTCTGCTGCTCCAGCCAGGCATAGAGGAATTCCCGGGCCGAGTCGGTCCCGGCGGCAGCGCGGGCAGCCGGTAAGAGGATCAGCAGGCAGATGAGCGGGCGAAGTCCAGCCTTGGCCGATCGCGGGAAGCAGGAGGTGCTGGTGGATCCCTTCATGGCACCCTCACGGGAGGCCGGCTCAAGCCTTCCTCTTCACGGTTCGCCACCATGCAGGTAGCAGGAAGACGGAAATCAAGCTCGTTATTACGATTCCCGCCGCACATACCCGGCCGAGGCTGGCAAGCCCGGCGTTGGTGGCGAAGCCGAGGGTGCCGAACCCGGAAGCCGTCGACAGGCCGCACAGCAGGATGGCCCGGCCCACGGTCTGCCGGACCTGCGACAAATCGCCTTGGTATCGTTTCATGGCGAACTGGATGTGAATGCTGTAGTCGACCCCGGCACCGAACAGCAGGGGCAGGGCCATCACATTCATCAGATTCCAGGACCAGTTGAACAGCACCATGATACCCAGGAGGCAAAGCAGACTAAACCCCAGGGTGGCAAAACTGAGGACGACCTCTCCGAGGCCTCGGAAGGCGAGCCCGAGAAGGATCAGCAGGACCGCCGCCATGGGGAGCAGGACCCGTCTCACATCCCGCTCCATGACCCCCAGCAGAGATTCGCTGAGCAGGGACCAGCTGAACATCCTGGCACCGGTGGAGGCGCTGATCCTTCCTGTGAACTCGAGAAGCCCGGCCTGGTTGACCGACTCCGAGGCCTCCAGCTGGCCCAGGGCGAGCAGCCGTCCGTCATCGGTGCCTGAAAACTGCCGGAAGACCCATTGCGATGCCTGATTCTCAGGCCACACGACCCCTTCCGTGTTCGCGAAACGCTCCCATGCGGCAAAGGCCCGCTCGGTCAGCTGCAGGGAATCCTCGGTGAATCCGGCGGCAAGGGCCGCTTCCCGCGCGGCGGGCAGACGGCTGGACAGCCAGCGGGCCGTATTCCTGTTCTGCTGCTGCGCCTCGGGACGCGGCCACAGGGCATCGGGAAGCCGGTACCCGGAGAGAATGCCTTCCTGCACAGAGGCGGACAGCTCACTGCGGACCGCGGCGAGTCGACCGGCCACCTCCTTTTCGCTCGCTCCGTCGACGATGAGCCAGAGCGCGTCGTCGTAGCCCCCGATCTCCCGTTGAATCTCCAGGAGCGCTTCCATCGCCTCGTTTTCCTTGGGACCCAGATCCCGGGTGCTGTAGTCCACGGAGGGCAGCCTCTGCGCGAGCAGCCCGGCCGCGCCGATGCCCGCGATCAGAGTCACCCAGCCGGCGAAGCGGGGGTCCAGGGAGAGGGCGGAAAGCCGCCCCGATCCGGCCGGGGCCCTGCTCGTCCCCGGCCGCACCCGGCCGATCAGGGGGGGGAGAAAGGCGAGGAGCATGATCGCCCCTGCCACCAGGATCCCGATTCCGACGAGTGTGCCGAGCTGTGTCAATCCGGGCAGGCTGCTCCGGGTGATCATGAAGAAGGCGCCCGACGTGGTGACGGCCGCCCAGAGGATGCTCGGAGCCACAGCGGACCTCTGTTCGTGTAGAGGCCGGGTCGGGTGGACGGCGAACTCCTGGTAGAGGATCAGGCCGTAGTCGGCCGCGAGTCCCAGGAGAATCGCGGCAAAGCCCAGGCTCGCCGCGTTGAGGGGCCCGAGAAGGACCCCGCCCATCGATACCGAGACGGCGAGAACGAGGAGCAGGAGGGCCACCAGCCACGCCAGGGGGAGCCAGTGCCTGTGGACCAGCCAGAAGAGGCCGGCCACCAGCAGCAGGGTCCCCAGGGCGGCGAACTCCACGTCCCGCAGCAGGCCGGAACCGGAATCGGCGACAAAGGCGGGGGTTCCGGTCAGCCGAAGGGTGAGCGAATCCTCTCTATCCGTAGACCCTTGCCATTCTTCGACAGCAGCCCTCACCTGCCTTACCCAGTTTCGAATGCTCCAGAAGCCCGTCCTATCCTCGGGCAGAGGCACGAACAGGATTCGGAAGGTACCGTCCGGAGAGGCGAAGGGGTCCTGCATTCCCTCCGCCAGGGGCGAGGTGATGTGGTCCGAGAGATCCGTCAGGGCGAAAGGGTCGTGGGCCAGCCGGGCCACCTCGGTGGGCCGGAAAGACGTGGCAAGACGCTCGAGCGTGCGGTCGAGGGTCTGCTGCAACCGATCGTCCCGGAAACGGTTCGATACCTTCCCGTACACCTCCGGTGTCTGGTTGAACCAGGTGAAGGCCAGGAACTCGGCCAGCTGGCTGGGATCTTCGCGGAAGGGGCTGCGCCACATCACCTGGGAGGCCAGACCGGAAGCCTCCAGAGCATCCGCCAGGGAGGAGGCGGCCCGCCCGGTCTGCTCGGCTTCTGCCGAACGCAGGGAAAGAACCAGCTCCCGTGAGGATCCGAAGCTCCTCTCGTAGAGCTTCAGCCCCTCGACCATCCTTGAATCGGTCGGCAGGAGATTGAACACGTCCACATCGAGACGGAGCCTGAAGAGCCCCGTCGACAGAAGGACCGCCAGAACCCCTGCGAAGACCCCGATCGCCCAGCGTCTCATCGGTCGAGCACCACCCGGATCGCCTCACCGGTCTTCCGGTTGATCATGGACAACTCCTCGTCCGACCGTTGCTCCACTTCCCAGGGGTCCTCGGGGTCGCCGCCCGCGAGGATGTCCGGGAAACGGAACCAGATGAACTTCTTCGGGGCTCGACCGATCCCGTAGTAGGAGCGCCCCTTGTCGATGAAGTCGATTCGCCACAAGGTGCCCTCTGTCTGAGCCGTGAAGATGGGAAAGGGCGATTTCGAGAAGCTGACCAGCACATCCCCGTCCTCGTTTCTGGCCGCGATCAGATCGCCGGCCAGGGGGGTCACATCGGATCGGGGGCTCCAGAGGGCCTGGCCCTCCCAGACGGTCCACGCCGGGTCGTCCAGGTCCACGTCGGGAAGGGAGATGATCCGGCTGCACGCGAGGGCCCACAGGAGTGATAGCCAGAGAGTCAGCCCGTATATTGAACGAAACGTCCACCGCTCGTGGTAGAAGGCTTCGTGCAGCGTGCCGCCCAGGCTCACGGTGAGGTGATCTGTACGGCGGTTCCGCTTCAGGGGGAAATACGCCACGGGGGCGGGTCCTCAGTCAAGACGGGTTGGGCGATGTGCTTCCAGCAGGCGTGCCTGCGGTTCGACCGCCTGGTGCGGGGACCACCATTTCTGGCCCCGCCAGACGATCGGCCATGGGAACCAGCATGCCACCCAGGAGAGTCCGCGCAGGAAGCTCCAGAGGGGAAGGACAGGGAGTCGTCTCAGGCCGATCCCGCAGCCCACCGTGCGGCAGATTGCGAATGCGGCCATCGCGTCGGCCGCGAGAACGACCAGCAGCCCCATCCATGCAGCCTGCTCGGTCGGATTCGCGAGCAGCCAGCCGAGCCACCCGAGCAGGGGAATCGCGACCAGCTGGGCGGCATACGGCCCCGGGCGGCACCAGCGTATGTTCTTCTGCCAGCGCAGGTAGTGCAGGAGCGCCTCGGTCCAGCCCTGTTCGGCGGGCACGGTGCTCAGGCGCATGGAGCCGACTTGGGTGGGCTTGAGCAATCCGCCCAGATGAAAATCCTCGGCAAGACAGCCTCCCAGGAAATCCCAGTCGACCCGGCGCCTGAAGTCCTCCGCCTCGAAGAGCATGCCGGCGCCGAGGCCGAACTGGATCATCCTCTGGCCGCTCAGCAGAACCACCCCCGGGTAGAACTCGAGGTTTACATACAGGGCGTCGAGCATTTCCGGTGCGCCGTCCACCTGCTTGATGACATAGGGTGAGGTAAGGCATCGAGCTCTGGTATTCCTATAGTCGACCCGCATGGATCGGATCGTTCCAGGAGGAGCCACCATGTCCGCGTCGCTCCAGAGCCAGAGCTCCCCTGTGGCGTAAGGCTCCAGCACCCTCATCCAGGAGACCTTCGGGTGGGGGTAGCGGTTCGGGTTCTCATGCACGACCAGCTTGATGTCTGCGTCCGGGTAACGATCCCGCATCCTGCGGACATAGCCTGCGAGGCGTTGCCGGTCCGGCCGGTGGCACCCGATCAGCAATTCACAGTTGCCGTCCATGTCCGCGATGAAGGATTCGATGGATGCGTCGAATCGGGCGAATTCCTCGTCGCTGAGGGAGCGGGGCAAGGGTTTGAAAACACTGATGCGCCTCGGGTCGGAATCCCCGGCCGAGTGCCCCCGTTTCCCGGCGGTGACCACCAGCATCAGGGCGACCACCCACCAGGCGATGCCGATGCACGTCCAGATTCCGAGGAACCACTCCACGCTCATCCTTCAAGACCTCGCCCGCGATGGAAATCCTGTCCCGGCCCCAGTCAGTGAGATGCTCGCACCGAGGGGAAGAGTTCGCTTTTCTTTTCGGCCGCGTGGAGCATACGGGAAGACGGCTTTTTGTGTCAAGCGAGTCGTTCACCAACATAATGATTTCAACAGGTAACCCCGCCTATTTCAAGAAAAGAATCATGGTTTCGGCGCCCCCCTTGGCGGGCTGTCCGTGGCGAACCCGAACCGCTCGAATATGTCACGGTAGGTTTCGTGGATCTGCTCACGGCTCAGTCCGCCTTCCTCGGGCGAGTATCCGTGCCGACTGCTGTAGCTGCGCGCCCTTTCCGACTCCTCCTGAAGGACCCTTTCAAAGGCCGGGCCGATCTCGAATCCGAAACGGCTGTAGATCTCCCGGACGGTCTTCTCCGGGGCGTTCACCAGGTCGTCATACTTGATGATGATGTGGCTCCGGGCGGACGCCTTGTCGAGACACTGAAGCGGGTGTGTATACCAGTGTCGTGCCATGTCGATGAGGAAGTCGCGAAGTGCGTGGTCTTCGACCGGTATGCCGAGAACCCGCCAGGAGAACATCATCATGTTGACGTAGGACGGGAGCATTTCAAGAGGGTTGCGAACCAGATAGACGATTTTCGCGTCCGGGAAGCGCTCGAACACGCTGTTGACCTTGGGGCAGAGGGCCGGGTTCTTCGCCAGGTAGAGTCTTTCCGAGGTCCCGGTCCCGGATCGGTTGACGTAGAGATGGCGCCGGAGGCATCGTTCGTAAAAGGCCATGATCCGGGTTCTCTCCTTCCGGGGCAGGGCCGTGTCGAAGTACGTGTAGGGGATCGCCTCGTCGAGCAGACCTGCCGACAGCCCGATCGTCATGGCGGACCAGATGTGCAGCAGGAGATAGTCGTCCTCCTCGGGTTCGCGCAACGAGACCTCGTGCATCACGTTCTGTTCTTGCCAGTCCTGCTCGGTTCGGTCGAGCGACTTCCGGAACGGCCCGCCGAGGCGGCGGTCCATCGCCGCGAACCATCCCACCAGCTTTCGCTGCGTGATGGAAGGCGCGAACAGGATCTCCCACATCTTCATCGTGGAGAACCGCTCCGTGTCCCTGGCAATGAGCCGGTGCAGGAAGGTGGTGCCGCTGCGCGGGTTGCCAACGATGAACACAGGGCATTTCACTTCCTGCTTTCTGTATCCTCCACAGAAGATGTCATCCAGCAGAAACCCTAGCCAGACGAAGAGTTCGAGAAGGGGGAATGCCAGGTAGAAGACGATGAGAATGGCGATGCGCCGGGGTGTCCACCGGCCGTTCGTCAGCCAGAGGTAGGAAAACCTGAAGAAGCCCTTGAAGTTGAACGTCATACGTCGTTCGTCCATGACCGGGTGTTCCAGCAGGGATGCTGCCCTTCTCGCTCGCCGGTCCCCGCCGGCGCCCGGGTCTTCATGCGGGTCCGGCTGCAAATCGCCCCGCAGTCTGAATCAGCGGGATTCGGCTGTCAAGCGATCGGATCGCTGTGCGTCCTCCGTTCGGCGCGGAAGGCCACCAGCTCGCGATACCTCTTGCGTCTCCGGGCCCTTTCCTTCAGCCACAGGGTGCTGAGGAGGATGTTGAACAGTACGAAGGAGCCCGCGTACATCGCAAGGGTAACGGCCCTGTCCACACCCTGCGTCACGATGGCCCGTGCGATGAAGCAGGTGTGCAGCATGGTGGAGGGAACGAGCCCGATTGCGCTTGCAGCCAGGAAGAACAGAGGCCGTATGCCGGCGAGGGCGGCACCGAAGTTGACGACCGCAAAGGGGAGAGGCATGAACCGGGTCTGCACCAGGGGCCAGAATCCATGGCGGGCGAAGACGCTCTCCGCTCGCCGTAGACGCCTTGCCGTGACCCGGATGACGAAGTCCCTTCCGAGCAGCCTGGCAAGCCAGTAGGCCAGCAGAGCGCCCAGGAGCAGGCCGACCAGGTTGTATACCGTCCCGTACACGGCGCCGAAGGCCGCTCCGCCCACGAGCAGGGGTGCCGGCGGAAGCCCGAGGGTCGACACGAGTGCATAGAGCCCGATCAGCAGGATCGGCGCCCACCATGTGTCGCGTATCTTCTCGATGAGGGAGACGATTCGCTCTTCGGTGAGCATTTCTCCCAGTGGCGAGAACCGCACAACTCCAATTCCTGCCAGGACCAGTGCAGCGAAAAGCAGCGCCCGCAGCCACACGGTACCCGGAATCGCAATCCTCGACGATGGCCTCCCTGACATCGTCAACCGGCCTTTCCATTCCTGGAAGGCGATGGGTGGGCCCCTGACCCCTGACCCCTGGCAGCTGACCCCTGCCCCAAGCCAGGTCTCGGAATCGGCCCGGCTTCTGCTTCAAAGGCATAGGCCGCCCGCAGCAGGGTGGCCTCGTCAAAGGCCCTGCCCACGAGCTGGAGACCGACCGGGAGTCCTTCATTGCTCAATCCGCAGGGGACCGAGATGGCGGGCAGGCCGGTCAGGTTGGATGGACAGGCGAAGCGGAGGAGGGCCATCGGAACGTCGGTCTCCGCTCCGGCGATCGATACCGTCTGTGCGCCGATGGGCGGTGCCGGAACGGCCGCGCCCGGCAGGGCAAACAGGTCGATCTTCTGGAAGGCCTGGGCGAATTCCTGCTGGATGATCCTCCGAAGCCGTTGCGCCTTGAGGTAATGAACCGCGGAGAAGACAGAGCCGCCCTGCAGGAGGGCGCGTACGTCGTCGCCGTAGTCGGCGGCCCGGCTTCGCAGGTTGTCCTCATGGTAGGCGGCCGCCTCGGTGGTGATCAGGATCGACTCGACCACCGAGGTGAGCTCGATGCTCGGGAGGCGGATCTCCACGATCCGAGCGCCTTCGCCTTCGAGGACTCGCAGGCCACTCCTTACAGAGGCTTCAACCTCGTTGTCGACCATGCTGAAACAGAAGCCGGGATCGATCCCGATGCGGAGACCCTTCACGCCCTTCTTCAGTGTCCGGGCGAATCCGGGGACCTTCTCGTCCGCGCTCGTCGGATCCTTCGGGTCGTAGCCGGCCATGGCGGTGAGCATGATGGCCGCATCGCGCACGCATTTCGTCATGGGGCCTACGTGATCAAGGGACCATGCGAGCGGAACGATTCCGTTCAAGCTCACACGGCCGTAGGTCGGCTTGAGCCCGACGATACCGCACAAGGCGGCGGGCGTGCGGATGGAGCCCCCCGTGTCGCTCCCGGTGGATGCGATGCACATGTCGGCGGCCAGGGCGGCTGCCGAACCCCCGCTCGAGCCGCCTGGAATGCGGCCCGTGTCGTAGGGGTTTCGGGTTCCCCCGAAGTGCGGATTCTGAGTGGTGCTTCCGAAGGCGAATTCGTGGAGGTTCGTCTTGCCCACGATGATCGCCCCTGCCGCCCGCAGTCGGGCGACGGAGGTAGCGTCCTCAGCAGGGACGCGAACCGCCATGATCTTCGAACCGGCGGTTGTGCGGAGTCCCTTCGTATCGTAAAGGTCCTTCAAGGATATGGGGATCCCGTGAAGGGGGCCCAGGTATTTCCCCTGCGTGATCTGTCTCTGGGCGGTGCGCGCCGCTTTGAGAGCCCCCTCCGCATCAACCGTGATGTAGGCCCTGAGCAGGGGGTCGAGCCTCTCGATATGCTCCAGCACGGCACGGGTGAGTTCGACGGGTGAAATCTTGCGTGATTTCAACTTCGGGGCGAGAAGGGAAATGGTCATCCGGCTGAGCTCGTTCGACATGAGACTACTCCTTGATCGGCCGAAAGGTGGAAGCGGGGAACACCTCTGCGTAGGCCTCGGGCTGGAGCGTGTTCATCGTGGAGACGAGCCCGGCGAGGAGCTCCTGCATTTCAGCCGCCTCTTCGGACAGGTCCATGTCGGCCATCGCCTTCAGCAGTCTTCTCAGAAACTCAGTGTTCAGCGTCCCTTCTTTGCCCTGGCTCATAACCTTCCTCCATCCGTTCGAGGTTCGGGGACAGTCACCGATCTCTCCCCGAGTCGGGTGCCTGTCCCCGAACTGTGAACGGAAGGTGACAGATGGGTGGCTGTCCCCGATCGTCCCGGTACCGGGGGGCGGCCGGTCAGGGGATCATGCTACAATATCGGGCGACAAAGGGGAAGCTCTCCAATCCGACCGGTTGCGTTTCTTCCGGAACATCCGCTAAAAAGGCCTATTCTGTGAACCGATCGACTGCACGCGGGAGTTGAGCGATGGAGCTGACATTCTACGGGGCGGCAAGGGAGGTCACCGGGTCGATGCACCTCCTTAGAACGGGAAGAGACCACATCCTGCTCGACTGCGGGATGTTTCAGGGGCGTCGGGCCGAGGCCGCCGTGAAGAACCGGGTCTTTCCCTTCGACCCGAAGCTGATCACCAACCTGGTTCTCTCGCACGCGCACATAGATCATTCCGGAAGAATCCCGCTGCTGACGAAGAAGAACTTCGCCGGACGCATCATCAGCACAAGGGCAACGGCGGACGCCTGCGGTTACATGCTTCCGGACAGCGCGCACATACAGGAGTCGGACGCGGCCTACCTGAACTACAAGACGGTGCGGACGGCCCTTGCCGGAATGCGGAAGTCGAAGAAGGCCAAGAAGATCTCGAACCGGGGCATGCAGGAGATCAAGAAATCCCTGAAGAAGGGGAACAGGCTCGATACGGAGGCGATCAACGCCCTGATCCGGCAGCATCATCTGAAAGAAGTGGAGCCCCTCTACACCATGGAGGATGCCCGCGATGCACTGACCTACTTTGACGACTATCCATACCGGCACCCGATCACGGTCGGCAAGGGGGTCACCTGCACCTTGTACGAGGCGGGCCACATCCTCGGCTCCGCCGTCGCCATCATCCGGGCCAGGGAAAACGGCCGGGCCCTCACCGTCGGTTACACGGGGGATCTCGGAAGGTTCGAACGACCCATCATTCGGGACCCGAACCTCACCTTCGAACGAGAAGACAGGAAACTGGACCTGTTGATCATGGAGAGCACGTACGGCAATCGCGTACACGAGCCGGTCCAGGACTTGAAACCGAGACTCAAGCAGGTGCTGCTCGACTCCCACGAGCGGGGCGGCACCGTCCTGATCCCCGCCTTCGCATTCGGGCGCACCCAGGAACTCATCTATCTGCTCCATGAACTGTACGACGAGGGGGAGGTTCCCCGAATCCCGATATACGTGGACAGCCCCCTGGCCATGAACATCACCCGCGTGTTCGGTGAACACCCTGAGGTCTACGACCGGGAGGCCCACGAGAACTTCCTGGAGAAGGGGAAGAACCCGTTTTCATTCCGGGGCGTTCGCTTCGTCCGGTCCGTGGAAGAGTCCATGGCCGTAAACCGGGACGAGCGTCCGCACATCGTGATCGCGGCTTCCGGCATGTGCGAGGCCGGGCGGATCCTGCATCATCTGCGTCACAAGATCCACAACCGGAAGAATACGATCCTGATTGTGGGGTACATGGCCGAGCACACCCTCGGTCGTCGCATCCTGGAACAGGGCCTCGACTACGAAGCATCCGGCCGGAAGGGAGAGCCCCCGATGATGAAGTTCTTCGGCAAGGTCTATCCGCTGAAAGCCCGGGTGGTCAGCGTGGGTGGTCTGAGTGCGCACGGCGATCGGGAGGAAATGCTCCGTTTCCTGAAGGAGTCGAACCTTTCGGTGAAGAGGGTTGCTCTCGTCCACGGCGAGGAGGAGCAGACCCTGGCCTTTGCAGAATATCTGAAAGGGAAGGGCTATGCCGTATCGGTGCCCCGGGCAGGGGAGACCCAGCGCGTGGGATAGTCTGCTTCCTCGAATCTACATCTGCAGCGCGGGCTGCGGCAGGGCCGAAGTCGAGGAGCCAAAGGGGCCTTTCCCGGAGTGGATTGACAGGTTCCGTTCTTCTACCCGATACTGCTCGGCACCCGAAAGGAGCCGCCTCGGCAGAGCAGGCCCAGGGATCCACTGCCTGAGCACGAGCGACGCGAGTCCGCATATTGCACGAAGCCTTCTACTCCGAGCGGCGTAAGCACGGAATCTTCGGATCGATTCTCGAGGTTCGGGCCCGGATGTACTTCAGCACGACCCGTCCCCAAACCTCAAGAATCGACCTCGCCCTCAAGGGCCCGAATCTCCCGCGCTTCCACCGCTCTCGCGACGAAGTTTCGTGCAATATGCGGGCTGGAAGGACCCCCCATGTCATCCTTGCGACGCAGGGCGATTCAAGGTTTGAGGAAGGGCGACGCATTCACGGCCTCTCGTACCTTCACGGAAGAGGACGTGACGCGGTTCGGCGACGTCTCCCTCGACTACAACCCGGTTCACTACGACGAGCGTTTCGCCCGGGCCCGCGGCCTGACGGGCCGCATCTGTCACGGCCTGCTCGTTGCGGGATTGATCACCGAGATCGGCGGACAGCTCGGCTGGCTCGCCACAAGGATGGACTTCACGTTCAGGAAGCCGGTCTATGTAGGTGACACGGTTCACTGTACCCTGACGATCACGGGTATGGACGAGAACGGATGGGCCGAGGCGCGGGCCGAGTATCGAAACCAGGAGGGCGTGACCGTACTCGAAGCGTTCCTGTCCGGCCTGCCTCCACAGGGGGAACAGGCCGAGATCATGCAGACCATGGTGGAGGAAGGAGATCCGACCAACAAGCTTGCCGGGCGAGGGGCCCTGTGGTGAAGCCGGATGCCCGGTGATGGACGGCAGGAGGAGCCAGACGATGGGACTTGATGGAAGAACGGCTCTGGTGACCGGCTCTTCGCGGGGCATCGGCCGGGCGATCGCGATCCGCCTCGCCGAGGAGGGGGCGGATCTGATCGTGAACTTCCGGTCCCGGGAGAAGGAAGCCGAAGAAGTGGTTGCCCGCATCGAGGGGATGGGCAGGAAGGCCCTGTCCTGCCGCGCGGATGTGTCGAACTTCGAGGAAGTGGAGGCGATGGTCGAGGAGGCGACCGGGATCCTGGGGCCCATCGACGTCCTCGTGAACAACGCGACTGTCCACAGGGGCCGGAAGGTGGAGAAGCTGCCCGTGGAGGATTGGGACCTGGTGATCAAATCCTGTCTCTATGGAGCTTTTCACTGTACCCGGAGCGTGGTGCCGTCCATGAAGGCCCGGAAATGGGGGCGAATCATCAATATTTCCTCGAGTGTGGGCGAACGGGGCTATCCTGGCGATTCGGCCTACGGCGCGGCCAAGGCAGGCCTGCTCGGCTTCACCAAATCCCTGGCCCGGGAGATGGCCCGCGACGGGATCACGGTCACCGCGGTGATCCCGGGATTCGTGGTGACCGAAATGACCAGCAGCCTCTCCCAAGACAACATCGAGCTCATCAAGGCCACCATTCCGGTGGGCAAGCTCTGCGAGCCCGAAGACGTGGCCGAGGTGGTCTGTTTTCTGGCTGCGAAGGGGCACAACATCACCGGATCCATTCACCACGTCGACGGCGGATTGAGCATATAGTGCGATCCTTCACGTGGCCCGGGAGATCGCCCGGCAGCCGGCCAAGACCCTGCGGATGGCGAAACGGCTCTTTTACACTGCGCAGGGCAAGACACTGGAGGAGACGCTGGAGCTGTCCGCAGCCTTCCAGGCCCTGTGCCACCACTCGCCGGAGCACGCACAGGCCCTCGATGCGATGGCGGCACGGAAGAAACGATAGGGAGTTCCCAATCCATGGCCCTTGAATTCGAACAAGGTCCGATCCGGCCTCCGAGCGAGGCGAGAAGCCTGCTCATCCGGGTGACCCGCAACTGTCCCTGGAATCGTTGTGCCTTCTGCCCGGTGTACAAGGGGGCGAAGTTCTCGCGTCGGACCGTGGAGGAGATCAAGGCGGATATCGACACCGTAAAGGAGATGGTCGACCTGATCAAGAGGACGTCCTGGCAGAGCGGTTTCGGCGGGGCCATCGACCGCCGCCTGGTGGAGGCGGTCCTTCAGGATCCGAGTCACTCCGAGAGCTTTCGAAGCGTTGCCCTGTGGCTCTATAACGGCGGCGAAAGCGCCTTCCTCCAGGACGCGAACAGCCTCATCATGAAGACCTCGAACCTGGTGGAGGTGGTCTCCTACCTGAAGGAGACCTTTCCGGGCCTCAAACGGATCACCAGCTATGCCCGCTCCTCGACCCTGGCCCGGAAGTCGGTGGAGGAGCTCCGGCAGCTCAAGACCGCCGGCCTGAATCGAATCCACGTCGGGCTCGAGTCGGGCAGCGATGCGGTCCTCGCGTATGTCCAGAAGGGTGTCACCGCAGCGCAGCAGATCGAAGGGGGGCGGCGGGTCGTGGATGCAGGGATCGAGCTTTCCGAGTACGTGATGCCGGGCCTGGGCGGGCGGCGTCTCTTCCGGGAACACGCCCTGGAGACGGCCCGGGTCCTCAATGCGATCGACCCGGACTTCATCCGGGTCCGCTCTCTTGCACTCCCCGCAGGAACCGGCCTGCGGAGGAGATGGGAAGAGGGGGATTTCCAGAGGCCCACGGACGAGGAAATGGTCCGGGAGATTCGCCTGTTCATCGAACACCTGGAGGGCATCAACACCTATCTGGCGAGCGACCATATCCTGAACCTGCTGGAAGAGCTGGAAGGCCGACTGCCGGGGGACAAGCCTTACCTGCTGGAGGTCATCGACCGATACCTCGACCTGCCTGAAGAGGAGCGGCTCCTCTTTCAGCTCGGACGCCGGCTGGGTCTGTTTCGGAACCTTTCCGATCGGGAGGAGCCGGGCCTCCGGGCCCGTGCCCTTCAGCTGAGGGAAAAGGTGCTGGCCCAGTTCGGCGGTGATCTGGAGCAAGCGATCCGGACCCTTGCGGAACGCTACATATGAGAGGTGCCGAGAATGAGAACCGGGGGTTCAGGAGGGGTTGGCCGCCTGACCCTTCTTCGACGTCCGTGCAGCCCTGGATCGGGTCCCCTTCCGGGCTGAAGGCTTGCGGCGCTTGTCCACGATCTCCTGGAAGCCTTCGCGGTGGTAGTACTCCTTGAAGATTTCGAGGATGCTGCCGATGGGCGGTTCGGCCTCCCTGGAGAGGTGAAACCCGTCTCTGTCGAGTCTGTTCAGGAAGCCCTCCCAGTCCGGGTGTTCCCACCAGCCCTCCTGCTGTTCGACAAACTCCGAGGCGATTTCGAGCAGCTTGCGGTTGATCGGCACCTGCTGGAAAACATCTTCCGGAGTTTCCGTCAGGAATGCCCTGAGCTCGTCGATGGTCAGCCATCGCCCGAACTTCGGTTTGAGGTGCTTGATTTCCATCGTCTGGCTCCTCCAGGAAAGGGGTCTCTGAATTTCCCGGTTGGATGCATCTTCAGGCGGAGTTGGCTCTAGCGGGGGCGGACCGCGCCTGCATCGGACCGGACCCAAGACATAGCAGGAACGTGAGCCCGTTTCAAGAAAAAAAGAGGTCGGGCGCCGTCAGCCCGGCTCCTGTTCCGTCAGGTTTCGCAGAACGGTCTGCAGGATGCCTCCGTTCCGGTAGTACTCCACCTCCACCGGAGAATCCAGCCGTGCCTTGACGGCGAACGAGATCTTCTTGCCGCGACCCGGCTGAGCAACGACCTCCAGCTCTTTGGCGGCCTGGAGGTGTTCGCCCAGTCCGCAGATGGAGAAACGTTCCTTTCCGGTCAGGCCCAGGGATTCGGCATTTTCCCCCGGCAGGTACTGGAGCGGCAGAACCCCCACGCCCACCAGGTTGCTTCGGTGAATGCGCTCGAAGCTTTCCGCCAGCACCGCCTTTACGCCGAGCAGGTGGGTTCCCTTGGCGGCCCAGTCTCTGGAGCTTCCCGTCCCGTATTCCTTGCCGGCCAGAACGATGAGCGGAACTCCCTCCTTCTGGTATCGGGAACTGGCGTCGAAGATGGACAGGATCTGCTTGCTGGGGAAATGCACGGTCCAGGATCCTTCCCGACCGGGCACCAGGAGATTGCGCAATCGGATATTGGCAAAGGTGCCGCGCACCATGACATCGTGGTTTCCCCGCCGGCTTCCGTAGGAATTGAATTCCATCGGATGGATGCCCTTCTCGATCAGGTAGCGCCCCGCCGGGCTGTCCTCCGGTATGGAGCCTGCAGGGGAAATGTGGTCCGTCGTGACCGAGTCCCCGACCATCACAAGCACCCTGGCTTCCAGGATATCCTTCGGGGGAGAAGGCACGGAGTCCATCCCCAGGAAGAAGGGGGGTTCCTGGATGTAGGTGGAATCCGCATCCCACGCATAGCTCCGGCCCTGCGGAACCTCGAGGGCCTGCCAGTTCTCGTCCCCCTCGTCGATCCGGGCGTATCGATCGGTGAACATCTTCGATGTGATCGACCGCTTGATCGCGTCCTGGATCTCCTCCGGGTCGGGCCAGAGTTCCTTCAGATAGACCGGCTCGCCTTCCAGGTCGTGGGCTATGGGATCCTTTGTGATGTCCAGGTCGACTCGGCCGGCCAGAGCGTACGCCACCACGAGAATTGGGCTGGCCAGGTAGTTCGCCTTGACCTGCCCATGGATCCTCGCCTCGAAGTTCCGGTTTCCGCTGAGCACGGCAGCCACCACGAGATCCTCGTCTTCCACCGCCGTCCGGACATCATCCGGCAGGGGGCCGCTGTTTCCGATGCAGGTGGTGCAGCCGAACCCGACGATGTGAAAGCCGAGGGCCTCCAGCGGCTCGTTCAGGCCGGCCCGCTTCAAGTAGTCCTCTACGACCTGGGACCCCGGCGCCAGGCTGGTCTTCACATACGCGGGCACGGTGAGCCCCCGGGCCACCGCCTTCCGGGCCAGAAGGCCGGCCCCGATCATGACCGAGGGGTTGGACGTGTTCGTGCAGCTCGTGATGGCCGAGATCACGACGGCGCCGTCCCGCAGGGACTTCTCCTTCTTGTCGCCCTTCCGGGCCGGAGCCGCCTTCTTCCCGTACAGCTTCTCCAGATCCCCCCGAAACTTCTTCTTCACCTTTCCAAGAGGGATGCGGTCCTGCGGCCTTCGCGGCCCCGCCATGCTCGGCTCCACCTTGTTCATGTCCAGTTCCAGTACATCCGAGTACACGGGGTCGGGGGCATCGGCTTCGTAGAAGAGCCCCTGCTCCTTGCAGTAGAGCTCCACGAGCTCGATGTGTTCCTTCTTGCGCCCGGTCATCCGCAAGTAGCTCAGGGTCTCGCCGTCGATCGGGAAGTACCCTGCCGTAGCGCCGTACTCGGGCGACATGTTGGAGACGGTTGCGCGATCCGGAAGGGTGAGGCCGGAGATTCCCGGGCCGTAGAACTCCACGAATTTCCCCACCACGCCCTTCTTGCGGAGAACCTCGGTCACGGTAAGGACCAGGTCTGTGGCGGTCGCTCCTTCGGGCAGGGACCCGGTCAGTTTCATGCCCACCACCTCCGGGACGAGCATGTAGTAAGGCTGGCCCAGCATGACCGCCTCGGCCTCGATCCCGCCGACCCCCCATCCGAGCACGCCCAGCCCGTTGATCATGGTCGTGTGGGAGTCCGTTCCCACGAGGGTATCCGGGTAGGCGACCCAGACGTCCCCCCGCTTCCGGATGTGCACGATCGAGGCGAGCAGCTCCAGGTTGACCTGATGGCAGATTCCCTGGGCCGGAGGAACGACCCGGAAGCCTTCGAATGCATCCTGCGCCCATTTCAGCAGCGTGTATCGCTCACGATTGCGGTCGTATTCCATGGTCACATTGAGGGAGAAGGCGGCCGCGCAACCGAAGGAGTCGACCTGAACGGAATGATCGATGACGAGGTCCGCGGGCACCACCGGGCTGATGAGATTCGGATCGGTGCCCATTCGCTCGGCGGCCGAGCGCATGGCCGCAAGGTCGACGACGGCCGGGACCCCGGTGAAGTCCTGCAGCAGGACGCGCGTCGGCATGAAGGCGATCTCCTGCGGGGCCTGGCCGGGCTTCCACTGGGCAAGCCGCAGTACGTCCTCCTCGGTCGCCCTCTTGGTCTCCAGGTTCCTCAGCAGATTCTCGAGCAGGATACGGATCGAGAAGGGAAGCGAGTCGATCCGGATCGAGCCCTTCTTCTCCAGGGCATAGAGTGAGTAAAAGGAAAGCTTCTGCCCGCTCGGAACGTCGTGTTCTCGCTTCGCTTCCTTCATGTTCCGTCTTCCTCCGGACTTCATTTGCCACGGCTCCCTAGAGAAAAGTTAGATGCACAATACGCGGTCTAGATCGGATGCAGTTCCTCCTCGTATACCTCGAAACCGGCGTCCCGGGCAATTCGAAGGGCGGCCTCGACGTCCTCGACCTCGAGAATCAGAATCGCTCTCTCCCCCGGCTTCTCTACGAAGCCGCACGCATCTTTCACGTTCAAGCCCTTCCGGGCAAGGGCCTCGAGCACGGCGTGCAGCCCCCCTGTCCGGTCCTCCATGACAAGGGCCAGCACCTTTTGAAGAGTGACCGGTAAACCGTGCTTCTTCAACGCATCATGGGCCCGATCCGGTCGGTCCACGATCAGCTTGACCAGGCCGAAGTTGCCCGCGCTGGCGATCGTCACGGATCGTATGTTGATCTCTTCCCGGGCGATGATTTCGGTTACATGCGCCAGATGGCCGGGCCGGTTCTCCACGAACACGACAACTTGCTTTGCCACGTTTCCGTTTACCCCTTTGGGCGGTTGTCGACGACCCGAACGGCCTTGCCTTCGCCTGCCGGGATCACCCCCGGCTCGACCAGCTCCACCTTCGGCGTGAGAAGGATCTCTTCACGAAGACTGTGGATGATCCTTTCGCGCATGGCTTCCAGCCCTTCGAGCCCCCGGCCGAGGAGCTCCGAGGTGACCTCGATCCGGACGGTCATCCGATCGACCGGCCCTTCGCGATCGAGCAGGATGAGATAGTTGTTGCCCACCTCTTCGAAGCCCATCAGAACCCGTTCCACCTGAATCGGATAGACGTTCACGCCCTTGACGATCAGCATGTCGTCGGAGCGCCCCTTGATCCTCGAGAGCCGCCGGTGGGCCCTGCCGCAGGAGCAGTTTCCCGGCAGCACCATGGCCAAATCGCGGGTCCGATACCGAATCAGCGGCATCGCCTCGCGCCGGAGCGTGGTGAGCACGATCTCACCGATCTCTCCGTCGGGCAGCAGTTCGAGGGTTTCCGGTTCCACGATCTCGAGGATGTAGCTGTCTTCCCAGAGATGGATCCCGCTCTTGTGCGGACACTCGAAGGCTACGCCCGGTCCGTTCATCTCGGAGAGGCCGTACGAATTTGCGGCAAAGACGCCGTAGGCTTCTTCGATTCGTCCGCGCACCTTTTCGGAGTGTGGTTCCGCCCCCACGATCAGAATGCGCAGTTCGGTGTCCCTTCTCGGGTCGATCCCCATCTCGTCGAAGGTCTCCAGCAGCTTGAGCGAATAGCTGGGAATGATGTGGGCCACCGTGGTCCCGAACTGCTGCATGAAGGAGATCTGGCGCCTGCTGTTCCCGATGCCCATGGGAATGACCATGACACCCAGCTTCTCGGCGCCGTAGTGGAGACCGAGCCCCCCCGTGAAAAGGCCGTAGCTCATCATGTTCTGGAAGACGTCCGAGGCCCTCACACCGGCCATGTACAGGCACCTGGAAACGAGATCGGCCCACCTATCGACATCCTTTTTCGTGTGATAGACCACCGTTGCCGTGCCCGTGGTTCCGGAGGAGGCGTGCATGCGGACCACTTCGCTCCGGTCCACGGCCAGAAAGCCGTCCGGAAAACCGGATCGCAGATCCTGCTTGGTCGTGAAAGGCAGGCGGGCCAGATCATCCAGGTTGCCCAACTGCTCATGAGTGATTCCCCGTTCTTCAAAGGCTTTCCTGTAAAAAGGCGCCTTCGATGCCGCCTCGACGGTCTTCTTCAGTCTGGCCGCCTGCAGGGCCTCGAGATCCTCTCTCGGCAGCAGCTCGATCTCCTTGTCCCAGAACACCTTTTCGTTGCCTCCTCCGGCGATGCGTGCACCGACATCTCACCACCAATCGGGTGGAAAAGCAATCGGCGCCGTTTCTTCATGGGCGTCCCCTTCTTACTCCCCGAGCAGGCGGTTGAAGGGCTCCACCAGGTCTTTACCAGCGATATCGAGGTCTTGTTTGCCAATGGCTATTTTGCCGCCATGAGAGAGGGGATGACACGGGCAGTATGAGTGCAACTGAACGGCTGTTCGCTCCGGCGCGATCCGAAGATCGGGCCTCGGGGTCAGAGCGCTTGCTCGGTCCTATGGATGATCGAGTCCTGGAGCCCCCTGCTCAGGTCCACGAAGTACGCGCTGTAGCCGGCCACCCGCACGAGGAGGTTCGGGTAGTCCTGCGGCCGCTCCTGGGCCTCCACGAGGGTCTTTCGGTCCACCACATTGAACTGGATCTGGCTGATACCCAAATCCCCCCAGGCGCGCAGGTACTGAATGAACAGCTTCTTCTTCTCCCCTTCCAGAGCCTGGGGCATGAACTTCTGATTCAGCAGGTGGTTGTAGGTCTTCTCCGTGCTGATCTTCGAAGCGGACTTGAGCACCGCCGTGGGGCCTTCCCGGTCCATGCCGAATACGGGTGAGAGCGTGGCATCGGAAAGAGGCTCGCCGGCCCTGCGTCCGTCCGGAGTGGCCGGCACCACCGCACCGGCCGCATAGGTGGCGGAGATCCCGCTGCCGTCCCCGCGGCAGGGATAGCCGAACCGGTTCTTCGACTCCATCATGACCTCCGAGGTTCGATGGTGCACCTCGGTGGCGACCCGGTCCACGTAATCATCGTCGTTGCCGTACTTGGGAGCGTGGAGCATGAGTTGGCGGATCTCTTCGTACCCCTCCCAGTTTGCTTCCATCGCCTTCAGCAGGGTCTCCATGGAGACTTTCCTGTCTTCGAAAACGACTTTCTTCACGGCTGCGATGGAGTCCGCTACGTTGGAAGGCCCCAGGATAATGCAGAAATCGGCGACGGCGGAAGGGTAGCCCCACTTCCGGCTGTCCTGCCCTCTCTCGATGCATCCGTCGAGCAGGGCGGAGTAGAAGGGTCGCGGAAGGTACCGCTCGTAAAGGGAATTACAGATGTTCTGAACCGTGCAGAGGCGGTTGAAGGCGAACCTCACCTGCTCCAGGTAAGCCTCCATGAGGTCATCGGCCGATTCGAAGGTCAGAGGGTCCTGTGTCCGGACGCCGACCTGTTCGCCCGTCACGGGATTGAACCCCCGGGTCAGGCCGTAGCACAGCCCAAGGGGTAGATTCATGCCGCCCACGGCGCGCCGCGCGATGTTCTTGCCCGGAAGTTCCAGATACACGCATCCGGAAACCGCGTAGTCGCGCGCATCCCTCCGTGGCACGTCCCAGCCTTCGAGCATGGGGAGCAGTGCCTTGTCATTGAAGAAGGAAGGGTATCCGATGCCGGTTCGGACCACGTCGACCGCCTTGTCGAGGAGTTCGTGCTTCGTCCGGTCATGGTACCGGATCACGATGGAGGGCTCCGGTGTCCGCATGGTCAGGGCCGTCTCCAGGACCAGATCGGTCATCCCGTTGAAGATGTCGTTCCCCTCCTCGTCCACGCCTCCCAAGGTGATGACCTGCAGGGAGGCCACCCCGCCGTAGATGGCGGACAGGGTAGGGGAATAGATGAGGCCCAGCTCGTGAAACTTGACCCAGAGAAGCTGCAACAGCTCGAGGGCCTCTTCCCGCGTGATGCGGCCGTTCTTCAGGTCCCTCTCGTAATAGGGGCCGAAGACCTTGTCGAACCGGACCCCGATGCCGAGCGTCGAGTATTCGAGATAGCGCACCACGTGGATGAAGAAGAAGGACTGGAGGGCTTCATGAAGGGTCTCCGGCGGATGTTCGGGCATCTTCTCGCAGATACGGGCCATGGTCTCCAGGCGCTTCCTGTCCGCCGGGTCGCTCGTCTCGGCCGCCTTGTTCCGGGCCATCTCCGCGTACCTTCCCGCATAGGCGATGACCGCCTTCAAGGCGATGATCACCGCCTGGAGGAACTCCTTCCGGTCGATGTAGTCCAGGGGCACGGTACGATCGATGTCGGCCAGCCTCTCCTCGGCTTCCTCGATGATGCCCTTGAGCCCGATGCGGAAGATCTTCTCGTAGTTCGGGATGCCCAGTTCGGACCAGTGGGACCAGGAGCCGGGGCTCATCTTCGACATCTTCCAGTACTCGAGCACCTCGCCGGTGAAAAGCTTCTGCTGGATGTCGCTCATGGACTTTCCCTTCCAGTACGAAATGAGGTCGTCCAGCGTCTTGCGGCCTTCTTCGTCCAGCAGAGTGGTCGCCTCCGGTTCCTCGACGATGCGTCGGACCGAACGCCAGTTCATGTCGATGCCGAAGTAGAGTCCCTCGGGAGTGGACATGCTGCTGCCCACGATGCGTTCATGGTCCTGGATGTAGAGATCCATCCCCGTGAGGATCCTTTCGAGGGCTTTTGCCCGGCGCGTGACCATGGGCTCCCCTTCGGTCTCTTTGTAGGACTCGGTCAGAAGGAGGGATCGTTGCAGGTCGAGCCGGACCTCCGGGCGGTACATTCCTTTTTCCGCGTCTTCCTTCTGGCCGGCCTTGCGGATGTTGCGAACGGCCTTGACTACCAGTTTGCTCCGAAGGGTGTCCGTTGCCGTGTTCTCCGACATGTCTCCGTCTCCTGTTCCTTGATCGCCGTCCGGAAGGGGAGGCGTCTACGCTGTGGGAAGCGCATTTCCTTCGGGCATGATACCAGCTTTCTTCTCGTGCGTGCAAGGAAGAGAAGAAGGGGGCCTTCGTGTCACGCGGCGCTGCGCAGACGTCGTCTCAGGCGGTGCCAGGGAACGAGGGCGAGGGGAGGGATGAAGAGTGCCATGTTGACGGCCCCTTCCGGAGCGCCTGCCCCGGGAAGGGCCCAGCCCGAGGTATCGGTCACCTCGAAACCGATATGAACCTCATCCATGGGCCGCACTGCCCAGGTATTCCTCCGGAAGGCGATCCTGCCTCCGTCGATCCGGGGTGAAAGGATCAGGCTGTCTCTTCCAAAATAGGTGAGTTGCGTGAGGACACCCGTGTTCCGACTCAGTACATTCAGTTCCGAACAGAGTTCGGATCCGTCACGACAGTTCTTCGTGGTGAGAAGAATGTGATCACCGTCGACCCGCGGGGTGTGCATGGACAGCGTGGAGATGTAGAGGCATTCCTCGGTCTGGTCCTCGACGTTCGTGACCATGACCTGCCAGAGGGGACCCGTTTTCTTCAGCCAGACCAGATTCGGAGCGTCCATGGCGAGCTGCCAAGGGACCCTCTCTTCGGAAAAGCCGGCGATTCCGAACGCTCCGGTGTCGATCCTGCAGACGAAGATCCAGTAACGCGCCTGGGCAAGGCCCGTGACCCATGCCGCGTACGGGCCGGAGACCCACAGGGAGGCGGGTGGATCGTCGTCGTGGTACACGCAGACCGTCTCCCTCGTGGGCAGGTGCGTGACGTATACGCCCGGAGTGCCGCTGTCGGTCCTCCAGACCAGGTGTTCGCCGGACAGCCATGCGTCTTGCTTTGGGAGGGCCTCTCCGCTGAAGGTGACCCGGTGCCATTGTTCCCCATCGAAAAGGAACCAGTCGTTCTCTTTCGATACGACCACCCGCCCTGCGTCTGCCGTGCCCTCGTCTTGGTCGATGAGGGATGCGGTTTCGACCATCCCCAGGTCCTCTCCGTTTCGCACATCATAGCGATGCAGCGTGTGCACCCGCTCCCCAGGGTCGTATTCCCAGTACCAGAGGATGTCTTCGTCCAGGCCGATGATCGTGTCTTCCTTTTCACGGGCATCCTGGGTGACGTTGGTCAGAGTGCCGGAAGAAATCTGATAGAGAAGGATATCCCCCTCTTTCTCGTAGGCGGCAAGGTTGTCCGCGAGCTCCACCGACGAGATCATCGTATGGGTGTCGATTTTGAGCGTCTCCCAGGCGGCATGAAGAGGAGCGGGTGTGACGGGAACGAACAGGAGAGACAACGGCATGAAAATGCGGTTCCGAAACATGTGGATCCCCTCCAGGGCCCTCAGGCGGCCGTAGGATCCTGACAGCGGCAGGCTGCATGCCACCGGCTTCTTTCCCAGCGGGGGCGCCGCCTTTGGTCGTTTCCGGCACACTCGGGAAGGTGGCGAGATGCGCACCGTCGTTCACACGAGGCAGAGGAACCTCGCCCGGCCACGCCGTTTCGGGGAGGTGCCGGTGTAAGCAGCCTGTGTGTGAACGCCGGCTTACATCGCAGCCAAATCGAAGCACGAGGAGCGATTCGAGGGACAGGGCTAAAACGTATGGCCGAAGTTCAGGTAGGCGGCGGTCATCTCGCCGCTGAACCCCACGTCGAAGCGGACGACGATGTCCGGATAGAGATGAAACCTCGCTCCGAGCCCTCCGGCGAAGTGCAGGTCCTTGAAAGGGTGGTCGCGGAACAGGTCTTCGGCGACTCTTCCGGTGTCGAGGAAGATAACCCCGTCCAGGAATTTGTAGAGATTGCAGCGGTACTCCGCGTTGAGCAGGATGCGGTCCCTGTCCCGGTACCTTCCCTCGAAATAGCCCCTTGCCGTGTCGTCGCCCCCCACCCAGCTCAGCAGGGCGAAGGGAGGGTCTCCGCTCATGAGCTGTATCTGCCCACGAAGGGCGAGCCGGTGCGAAAAGCCGGGCAGGGGCACGACCTGGATCGCCTCCAGGCGATACTTCTGGAACGTGTAGTTTCCGAGGTGGTCGTCCGCCAGTCGCAGGGTGAAGGACTGCATGCCTCCGGAGAGGGGATCGTGCCGCGGCGAAAGGCCCCTCGCCGTCGAGGAGATACGCCTGCCGCAGCAGGCGGCGGCCCCGCCTGCCGGGCGCATCGCTTTCGATGCGGTAGCGGACGGTTCCCTCCTCGCCGGAAAGGATCAGATCGGAGGCTTCCGTGGCCCGCACCGACAACGCTCGCGGGGAGGCCTTCCCGTCGACCCGTTCAAGTATTCGGCCGTTCTCATCCTCCCACCTCCATCCCGTGGCGCCGGGCATCAAGTTCGTGAACAGCCTCTGGCGCTCCACGACGAGAAAACGTTGGTGAAGGTAGGTGCCTGTATGAAAGGTCGTCTGGAAACGGTCTCTGTAGTAGATCCCCGTTTCGATGGTTTCCTTCCACACGAAGGGCCCGATTCGAACCCGGTTGCGCGTCACCCGTATGACGCGTATTGGACCGGCCCGGAAGCCCAGGAGCCGGCTGACCATGTCCGTCTTGTCCACCTCGTAAACGACCATGCTTCCGGCGTGGCCCACCTCCGAAAGCACCCTCTCCTCGGCGAACAGGGGGCTCCAGTCTTCCCCCTCCTTGAGAGAGACGGTCTTCCAGAAGTAGGGGTTTTCCCGATCGAATGCCACCCTGTAGGCGGAGGAGGTCACGACATCCAGGGCGGCATCGTAGCTTACCTCCGGCCGCGGGACGAAAGGTTCGTCCTTCTTCCGGAGGCCCAGGTAGACACAAGACTCTTCTTTCGTTTCCGGATCCCGGAGCCGGATCTCGAGCCGGTTGCCGGACGAGGACCGGGAAACGTGGTTCCCCCACCCGGTTTCGTCAGCCGGTTCGAGGCATTCGCCTGCGTCCCCGGCCAGGAAAACAAGCTCGTCCCTCGGCCCCAGCGGGGCGCCGCGGGTGTCGCGAGGGCCCGATTCTCCGTCCAAGAGATAAGTACAGGTTTGTCCCGTGCCGCGCCTGAGGCATCCCCGTAAGCTTTCCAATCGAGGAAGAGAACCATGGTTGCACAGGCAGCCACGCCTGGGACGAACTGCAGCATTATGCGATGCATGGAGGTATGGTTCGTACACTTATAGATCGTCGATCGACAGGGCCGCCTCCAGGGTCGTGTTGGCCGCGGCAAGCCTCTCCCGGCTCGAAATGACACAGGTCGGAGCGGTGTCAAAGGCCGGCGCCAGAATCTCCGATCCGGCTCTCCGGATCTCTTCCCCTGTCAGCGACAGAAGCCGCTGACGAAAGGCGCTCCGGAGTTCCGGCGTATCGCCCCTGATATGCCTGCTCAACGCCACCCCCACGGCCTGTCCCGGCCGGATCGGCTGGTCGAGGGTCTTCAGGGACCCGATGATCGCCTGCTCCGTGGCTTGGGGCGAGGAATCCATCTCGCTGTCGATGTACCGGAAGGCGCCGCGAAAGGCCTCCAGCGTCTCCTTCACGCAAGGATCCCGGTAGCTCGTAAAGGAA
This sequence comes from uncultured Thermodesulfobacteriota bacterium, assembly GCA_964479535.1. Lineage (GTDB taxonomy): Bacteria > Desulfobacterota > DSWW01 > DSWW01 > DSWW01 > S015-6. The sequence goes on along the minus strand of CAYZMM010000022.1, from coordinate 46,830 downwards.
AAGACCCCATTGCCCGTGTCGTAGCTGGCTCGCACGCCGTAGGCTCCCCGTTTCACGCGGACTTCGTTCCAGAGGTATCCGTAGCTGAGGTGTACGCTGAGCAGAAGAAGCGCCGGTGCATCCGGGTGAATCATGGAAACTGCAGGGAGCGCCTTGGCGACGAAGGCGACGTCCGCAGGGGTGGCAATCCCTTCCCTCGAGGAAAGAGAGGGAGTGAAGGGGGGGCTTTCCTCCTTCGGGTCGCCCGGTCTCATTCCGCTGTAGAGGCCCTTGAGCCAAGGGTCGAGGAGCTTCCGCTCCGCCGGCTCCCCCACGAAGCTGACGGTCACCCGTCCCCTCGCAAGCAGGAACTCCCGAATGCGGGACAGCCTATCCACGATGGCGTCCGGATTCTTCTCCACTTCCACCACCAGACGATCGTACATGCGCAGCTGCGTCACGCCGCCCAGGCGCTCGGCAAGCTCGCAGTTCCTCGAAAGGTGCCGTCCTGCGAACAGCGCGGCGTACTGGTTTCCGCTCGGGATGATGCTGCTGTGCCAGTGAACCCTTCCCTGAAGCAGAATGTCCTTGAGACGGTCGAGGTCGCTGAAATCGCAGAGCAGCAACCGATCGTAGAGGACGTCCAGCATATCCGGCAGGCGCGTTGCCAACGCCTTCGAGGTGACCAGCAGGAAGGGCTGGACAAAGAGGCTGTCGTCCGCGCGTCCCCCTGCAGAAACCCCCGCATCGATCCCTCCGGTGCAGGCCGCCTCGCGCTCGGCCATGGCCGCGTAGTCCAGGCCTGCAGCACCCATGTTGGTCAGGGCGTCCGTGAACAGGGGCAGGTAATCCATCAAGTCCTCGTCGATGCCTCGAAGATCGAAGGCAAGCTTCAGATAGTCGATTCCGTTGGCGAATATATCCGTATGCAGGAACGGGCGTTCGGCGACGGTTTCGAGGGTCGTCGGGAGTTCGAAGGGCTCGGCCGGCACGTCCTCCAGGGCGAGGCGGGGCAGGGTCGACAGGGCCTCCGGCGGGTTGGGCGTCGACTGCAGGGCGTCGAGTTCCGCAGCTTCCTCCGACACCCGTTCGAGGTCGGAGGGCCTCATCTGAGCCTTTCGCTCGTCCATGCGCTTCCGGAAATCGGTTTCCTTCTTTCCGATGAGCTCCGGGTCCGGCACGAAGGTGAGAACGGTGTAATGAGGGTTGTTGACGATGTTTTCCAGAAGCAGACCCTCCAGGAAGCCGGGCTCCTTCTCGTACCGGTCGCGGAGCCTGGAAAGATGCTCATTCATGCGGAGGCTGTCGATCGGGTCGGCGCCGTAGAGCCAGGCTCGGTACACGCGATCCATCAGGAGCAGTGGATGCCTGGGCCGGATCTCCCGCGAGGCGAGCTCGAGACGGTGAAAGGCCGCTTCGACCTTCTTGCTGTCGAGCCCTTCCTTTGCGAGTTTCGCGCAGCTCTTCAGTACGAGGTCGGTGATCGCAGCCGTGTGCTCCGCCTTGGTTCCCTTCAGGCCGACAGAGAAGTAGGTGTCCCGCTGGTGTCCCGCATATCCCGAGTCCGTGAGCTCCTCGCCGAGCCGGCTGTCGATCAGGGCCCTGCGGAGGGGAGAGGCCGCATTGCCGAGCAGATAGTCGCCGAGCAGATGCATGGACAGGGTGGTCACGGTGTCCGTGACATCGTTCGTACGAAAGGTGAGGACAACCGCAGACTTCTTGGATCCGTCTTCGCTCGAGCCCACCGGATAGGGCACCGTCTCGTAGACCGGTTCCTTCCACCGGGGCTGCGGGGCGATGGTGGTGTCGATGGAAAGCCGGCCGAATGCGCTCAGGTACTTCTCATCCAGAAAGGAGATGAGCTTACCTGTCGGAATGTTTCCGTAAAGGAAGATCAGCCCGTTCGTCGGGTGGTAGTAGGTTCGATAGAAGTCCACGAACCGCTCGTAGGTCAGCTCCGGGATCGCCTCCGGGTCTCCTCCCGACTCGAGCCCGTACGCGTTTTCCGGAAAGATGCGCCGGCCCGCCTTGTGCTGGATGATGCCGTCCAGGTCGGAGAGGGCGCCCTTCATCTCGTTGTACACGATCCCCTTGACGGTGAGGGGACTCTTACGATTCCCCGGTTCCACGAAGTCCAGATGATGCCCTTCCTGCTTGAAGTGCTTCTCGGTGATGAGGGGGTGGAAGACTGCGTCGCAGTAGACGTCCACGATGTTGAAGAAATCCTTCTCGTTCATGCTCGCACAGGGGTAGACGGTCTTGTCCGGATAGGTCATGGCGTTGAGAAAGGTGGCCATGCTCTTCTTCAGCAGTTCGACAAAGGGGTCCTTCACCGGGTACTTCTCTGAGCCGCACAGCACGGTATGCTCGAGGATGTGCGGCAGTCCCGTACTGTCGGGAGGGGGGGTTCGGAAGGCTATGGTGAAGAGGTTTTCCGGATCCTCGTTGTGCAGGTGCAGCAGTCTGGCGCCGCTTCTCTCGTGCTCCAGCAGGTAGGCAACCGCGCGCAGGTCGCTCAGGGGTGTGACCTCGGATACGGCGAAACCGGCCGATTTGTCGCCCCTCTGAAATGCGGTTGCATGCTCGGATGAGGACATACGGACTCCTTTCTACAGTTCCGCGTTCTTTCCCTTCCGCCCTGCTGGCTCCCCGGCGGGCTCCCTGCCGGACGCCGCATATCCTTCTTCCACGGGGGAATCGGTGACCAAACGGTTCTTGCCGGCCTTCTTGCTCCGGTACATGAGCTGGTCCGCCCTCCTGAGCAGGGTTTCCACCGTGTCGTCGCGCCTCGCTGCGGTGGCGCCCATGGAGACCGTCACCCGGACCTTCTCGTCGCCCACCGAAAGCGTGGAGTTTTCCACCAGGAGCCGAAAACGGTTCGCGATCATCGCAAGGTCCTTTTCCGTGACGTTCTCGATGACCGCCACGAATTCCTCCCCTCCCCACCGGCCTATGATGTCGAAGGGCCTGGCGTTCCCGGAAAGAGTTCTTCCGACGATCTTGAGCACCTTGTCTCCCGCATCGTGTCCGTAGGTGTCGTTGATCTTCTTGAAATCGTCGATGTCGGCAAAGAGCAGGCAGAAGTTCCACCCGTATCGATGCATCTCCTCCAGCCGATTGTGCAGGTGCATCTCGATGTATCGCCTGTTCGCCATCCTTGTGAGGGGATCGATCAGGGCCATGGTCTCGAGTTCTTCCATTCTGTGGAGCATCTGGGCCTTCGCCGAGTTGTCGCTGAACAGCTCGGCCGCGCCGATGATGTTTCCTTTGTTGTCCAGAATAGGGGTTACCCGGATCGAGACAGGGAGTCTGTAGCCCTCCCTGTGATGCAAGTACGCCTCGATCTCCACGGGTTCGCCGGTATCGATACACCTGGCGAGGGGGCAGCCGCGGTGACAGAGAGGGGCTCCCTTGTCGTTGATGTGGTTCAGGATGCGGTCGTGACAATGGGTGCCCATCACCTCGGAGCGCCGGAATCCGGTGATTCTCTCTGCGGCCTTGTTCCAGTAGGTGATCTTCCGGTCACGGTCTACGAAGTAGATGCCGTCGTAGAGATTGTCCAGGATCCCCTCGTAGAACATCTCTGTCTTCTTCATGGGTGCCGGTCTCCCCCTGATGGGCGGTTCCCTTCGGACTGTTTTTCACCAACTATAATTGGATGTAGAAGCCGCCCCGGTCGATGTATTTGTCTATAACGCATTTCCGTGTGCCGTACAAGTTTCGGGCGGCTTTACGGGGGTCCCCACGATCCGCCGCGCCCGCCGATGCTCCGGCCGGGATGCGTCCGGTGTGCCGCCCGCCCCTCAACAGGGCCCGAAAGCTATGTATACAATCTGTATACACTTATGACCGAATTCGCTTGACCGTCCGGAGGCGGCTGTTTAGTATAAGGCATCGAAAAACAGTTAAAAAGAACGATATCTGTTTTCACGAATCGACACGGTTCTCCTGGATGTCTCCTAAATCGATCAATATATTCGAATACGACAACTATCGGGCTTACCTGAAAGATCTCTACACGTCCTACAAGGAGACGAAGCCCCATTTCTCCTATCGGTATTTTTCCCAGAAGGCGGGCTTTCGCTCCCCGAACTTCCTTCAACTGGTCATCGAGGGAAAGCGGAATCTTTCGCCGGAAAGCATCGAGAAATTCGCGAAGGCCCTGAAGCTCGGCAAGAAGGAAGCCGAATTCTTCCGGGTGCTGGTCCACCTGAACCAGGCCCGGACCGTGGGCGAAAAGAAGATCTATGCCGAACAGCTCATGCAGTTCCGCCCCTTCCGTTACATCCATCCCCTCAGACAGGACCAGTATCGCTACTACACGGACTGGTACAACATCGCGATCCGTGAACTGACCACACTGCCCGATTTCTCCGAGGATCCCGCCTGGATCGCGAAACGGCTCATCCCGCCCATATCCCCGCAACAGGCGCAGAAGGCGCTCGATCTGCTCCAGCAGCTGAGGCTCCTGGAACGGGACGAATCGGGGCGCCTGGTACAGAGGGATGAATTCATTTCCACCGGTGACGAGGTAACCTCGACGTCCGTGGCGAACTACCACCGATCCATGATCCAGATGGGGGCTGAGGCGCTGGATCGGTTTCCCGGACCTTCCCGGGACATCTCCTCGGTGACCATGACCCTGTCGGACAGGAATTTCGAACAAATCAAGGTTGTTGCCGCCTCCAAGAATCTCCGGAGCAACGGAAGAAAGGGAGTCCTGCAATGAAACGGAATGGGTTGGGTGCGTTGTTCGGCGTTCTTCTGCTGGCAGGCTGTTCCGGCGACGACTGGGGAGCCCCTGCACCGAAAGACTACGGGGGAGGGGCAGCGCCGGAGGCGAGGATTCCCTGTGAGGACGCGGCGGAGTGCGACGACGCGAACCCGTGCACGATCGACGATTGTCACGAGGGTTTCTGCGATTACCGGAGCCTTCCGATCGACGACGACCTGGACGGCTATGTCAGCCACGTCTGTGGGGGGCCGGACTGTGACGACGAGGACGGCGGGGTCCATCCCGGGATTCTGGAGGCCCCCTACGACGAAGAGGTCTGTTTCGACGGGGTGGACAACAACTGCAATGCCCTGGTGGACGAGGAGGACGCCGGCTGCTTCCATTGTCAGACGGCCGGAGACTGTGACGACGGCAACCCCTGCACCCAACAGGCCTGTGTCGAGGGGCGGTGTGCCTACACGAATCGGCCGGGCCCATGCGACGACGGGAACGCCTGCACAGTGAACGACGCCTGTTTCGGCGGGATCTGCACGGGCGATCCGCTGGACGCCGACGGGGACGGGTACACGGACGCCGCGTGCGGCGGCGAAGACTGCGACGACGTGCGGGCCGAGGTGCACCCGGGAGCCCGGGAGGCGCTGCCGACCGATCCTTCCTGCGTGGACGGCGAGGACAACGACTGTGACGGCCTGACCGATGACGAAGAGATCGCCTGCCAGGAGGGCAACCAGGTGGTGCGGATGACGCTCGAGGAAGAGGTGGCCCCTGCATGGACCGACCTCGAGATCGCGCTTACGGTAGGTACCTTCCAGGAGCAGGAAACAATTCGCATTTCCTACACGGGGGAGGCGGAGGCCGTCTATGTCACGTCCGAGGGGTGGGTGCGGGTCGAGCCCATGGTCTTCGACGTCGAAACGGTGAGCGCCAGCATCCTGATTCCCCTCGGGACATTGACCGTCCGCGTCGGAGCGTTTCGGATGGAACTGAAGGATCCGGAAGACCTGATCCTCGATCCGGAAGGCCGGTATACGGCAAACATCCGTTTGCGCGTAGACGCCTTGGTGACGGCCCGTCTCGGCGTGCCTCCGATTGTCCAGGACTATCCCATGGTCCTCGTTTCCGATGACCTGAGCGTTTCGGGTCAATGGTCCCCCCTCGGGGACACGGACGGGGACGGCCGCGACGAGTACGATTTGCTCGTGGACGGCGGCCTCTCGTACGGGTTTCCGCCCATGGAGGTGCCCCTCCTCGGCCAGGTGGCGGCCACCATCGGCAGTGACGTGCACTTGGGCTTCCGGGGAGAGGCGCTGTAGGGGTATTGTCCCCGCTCCGCCCGCTGCAAAGTCGCCCTGCACCAATCGAAGTCGGAACAGGGGGCAGCGCGCGCAGCGCCGCGCGTCGTGACCTGGAGGTTGCTTCGAGGTCGGGCTACCCGTCGTTCCGCGCGGCCAGGGCCTTGGGGAACATGCTCTGGAGGCGGTGTCCCCTGTCCCCCTTTTCCGGAAGGTAGAGGCCGACCCCGAATTCGACTCCCCGGTGGCGGACCATGACATAGCCGATACCGGTGCAGGTCCGCACCTGGTCGGGACGCAGAGGGTTTTCCTGTCGCGCCACATAGGCCCGGATCTGCCCGGCATCCAGGTCGATCGTGTTCCGGGTCGCCTTCCCCCCGAAAACCATGGCGGCGGCCGTGGTAAGCTTCGGAAAACGGGTTTGGGCCCGCATGAAGACCATACCCGTGGCCTGAGGGACCGGCTGAAGGGGGGGGCGGTGCCCCCGGTTGACCACCCGGAGGTCCCGGGCCGTCTTCCGGAAAAAGGCGCAGTGCTCGAAATCGTCCCGGGTCATCCCCAGCCTTTCCTCCAGGATCTCCATCCAGGGTGCCAGATGCGACGATGTGGCGGCATAGACGCCATCCTTCCGGTCGCAAGCCGTCCCTGTTTCGTCTGCCCGCTTCGGCGCCGTTGCCGGACGCTTCTCTGCCCGCCCATTCCGGGCAGGCTTCTCCAGAACGGCGATGAAGAAGCCGCCCGTGTCGTTCTGGTGCGGCCAGATGCGTACGGCGAGCCTGAGGGACGCGTCGAAGGTTGCACCGTTCCAGGTCGTCAGCCCTTCGGAGATCCGAAAACCCGTGACACCGGCCGGCACGACGCGGACCCCATCCCGGCCGACTTCACGGAGGAGAGCGTCGACCACCGCCTCGTTTTCCTCCGGGGCATACGTGCACGAGCAGTAGACGATCCGTCCCCCCGGCCGACAGAGCTGGATCGCCTTGCGCAGAAGGGCCTTCTGACCCCCGGACATCTTCCTGGAGAGCCCGCCGGTCGGATCGAGGGCGATGTCCGGGTTTTTCCGGACCGTTCCCTCGCAGGTGCACGGCACGTCCACCAGGACCCTGTCGAACCGTCCCGACCCCTTCGGATAGTTGGCGCCGTCGAAGAGAGTCGTGCTGGTGTTCAGGATCCCCAGTCTCTCGGTCATGTGGTGGATCGCCCGTATCCGGTGATAGTCCCGGTCGTTTGCCACCACCGTTCCCCGGTTTCCCATGGCCACCGCTATCTGGGCCGTCTTGTTGCCCGGTGCGGCGCAGAGATCGAGGACCCGGTCGTCAGGTTGGGGGTCGAGCAGAAGAACGGGCAGCAGGGAGACCTCTTCCTGCACGTGAAACAGGCCGCCCAGAAATCCCCAGTGGTTTCCCGGCTTCGCGTCCTGCACCCGCAGCTTGAACCCCCCCGGGCGCCAGGAGAGAGGCTCCAGGGGAATCCCGTCCTCGGCAAGCAGGGCGGCGACCCGTTCCGGTTCGGTTTTCAGGGTGTTGGCCCAGACCGCAGCGGGAAGGGGTCGCTCCAGCGCGCTCGCAAAGGACTCCCAATCGTCGACGATGGAGCGATACCTTCGAAAGCGCGACAAGCCGTCTGTTTGCGGGTAGGGGGCTGGCATGACAGGCCGTATCCTTTGAACGAATACGGTACCAGCAGGGAAATCCTCCTGTCCACTCGGAATTCCTTGACTTGAGAGAGCCGTTTGTATACGAGAACCTGTGGAACCTTTTCAAAGGAGGTTCGATCGATGGCTCTTCGCGTCCTGGCCCTGATGAGCCCGTTCCTGATTGCCATGAGCGGTGCGGTACTGGCGGAAGAGCTCTTCAAGACCTCTTCTTCCACGAATCGCTGGAAAGGCCCATTCGTTTCTCCCTACGGCGTTCATCTCGTGGTGGTCACTCGCATCGTGCCGTGCCGGACACCGGAGTTGGAGGAAGTTGCAGGTTACGTGCTCGAGGACGCGCGCCGCGCCAAGATCGACGACGCGCGACGGGCCGCCGTGGAGCAGATGGTGAGCCGGTACAACGTGCGTCTCGAGGTCGGGATTCGTCCTTGATTATCCGGGCCCCCCGTACTATCCGTAAGTGCGTGGGCGATCCGGCCGGAGAAGAAATCAGGAAGGGCAGAAGACATGAAGGAACGTTCGATGAAGATCTCTCGACTCGCAGGCATCCTGCTGGCTCTGATGCTGCTGGGGGTTGCGATCCTGTGGTTCGGAGGCGCATTCGAAACAGGAAAGGTTGCGCCCGGGGAGGAGCAGCGGCCTCCGGGACTGTCCCCGCCCGAGATCCGGGGGCAGGCGGTCCGCGAGGAATGTCCGGCCTTCTATGTGGCGGTGGGAACCATCCGATCGCGGACCGAGGCCACGGTGGCCGCTCAAGTGTCCGGCCGCATCACCTCCGTGAAGGTCGACGCGGGGGACGCCGTCCGGCAGGGGGATCTCCTTGCGACCCTGGACAGCCAGGAGCTGCAGACGAGGGTTGGCCAGGCCCGAAGCGGGCTGGATGCGGCAAGGGCGGAGCTGGCCGATGCGGAATCCCACTACGGCCGCATCAAACGTCTGCTCCGGGAACGGGCGGCAACGCAGGTTCAGATGGATGAGGCGGAAGCGCGGCTCAAGCAGGCCAGAGCCGCGGTCGCGGCGGCCCAGAAGAAGCTCGAGGAAGCCGGGATCGTGCTCGACTACACACAGGTGCGCGCCCCGATGACGGGGGTCGTATCGAAGCGGGAAGCGGATCCCGGGGACCTGGCCTATCCGGGCCGTGCCCTCGTGGTCATTCACAACCCGAAGGGGCTTCGACTGGAGGCGAGTGTTCGGGAGGGCATGATCACCCGGGTCAAGCGAGGCCAGAAGCTGGAGGTGGAGCTCACGGCCCTCTCCCGGAGCGTGGAGGGTACCGTGGAAGAGATCGTTCCCTCGGCCGATCCGTTGAGCCGCACTTTCCTCGTCAAGGTGGCCCTGCCGGTGACCGATGGGCTCTACCCGGGAATGTTCGGCAGGCTGCGCATACCTCTGGAGACGCGGCCCACGGTCATGATCCCTGCGGCGGCCGTCTCCCGGGTCGGCCAGCTCAGCACCGTTCGCCTGCTCCTGGACGGCAGATGGGTCCGGAGATACATCACGGCCGGAGCGGCCGTGGGAGAAAGGGTGGAGGTCCTGTCGGGTCTGGACGGCGGAGAGACGATCGGCTGGGATCCTGCTCCCCTTCCGGAAGAGGCCGGGGAGGAGGGGACCGATGAACGCCTCTGAGAACCGAAAGGATCATGTGGAGGAGGCGGTATCCGGCTTCATCCCGGCGATCGTCCGTACCTTCCTCTCCGGCCAGCTCTCCGTCCTTCTGATCATCCTCGCCGTGAGCCTGGGCGCGGCGGCCATTCTGCTTACGCCCCGCGAGGAGGAGCCGCAGATCGTGGTGCCTCTGGCGGACGTCTTCGTGAACTTCCCGGGGGCGAGCGCCGAGGAGGTGGAGAAGCTGGTGGCCACGCCGCTGGAGAGGCTCCTCTGGCAGATCGACGGGGTGGAATACGTCTATTCCGTTTCGAGCCGCGGCATGGCGATCGTTACAGTCCGCTTCTACGTCGGTGAGGACCGGGAACGGTCCCTCGTCAAGCTGCACAACCAGATTGCGTCGCACATAGACGAGGCGCCGCCCGGCGTTGCCGGCTGGGTGATCAAGCCGATCGAGATCGACGATGTGCCGATCGTCACGGTCGCCCTCTACTCGAAGGTCTACGACGATCACGTTCTGCGCCGAATCGCCGAGGAGGTGCGCGCCCGCCTCGATACGGTGAAGAACATATCGAGGACCCGGGTGGTCGGCGGCCGGCCCCTGGAGGTGCGCGTGGAGATGTCCTCGGAGGAGGCCTCCGGGCGCGGGGTCACCGGCCTCGAGGTCTATCAGGCGCTGGCGGCCGCGGACGCATCCTTGAGGGCAGGCGGTTTTTCCCGGGCCAATCGATCCTTCGAGGTGCACAGCGGCCCCTTCGTCAGCTCTGCGGAGGATGTGGCGAGCCTGATCGTGGGCGTCCATGCGGGCAGGCCCGTCTACGTGAGAGACGTGGCGCGGGTCACTGCCGTGCCGCAGGAAGCCCGCCATTACACCCGCATAGGTATGGGGCCGACCGGTCCGGGAGGTGGAAGCAACGGCGAGACGTACCCGGCCGTCACGCTTGCCGTGGCAAAGAAGCAGGGTACCAATGCGGTTGAAGTCGCCGATGAGGTGCTGGAGAGGCTCGAGGAGCTCGAGCGCAAGGTGATCCCGGGCGAAGTCGAGCTGATTACGACGCGCAACTACGGGGAAACGGCCGACGACAAGGTCAACGAGTTGCTCAAGTCCCTGCTCTTCGCCATGGTGACGGTCGTGGGACTTCTCATTTTCACGCTCGGCTGGCGCGAGGGGGTGATTGTGGCCCTTGCCGTGCCGATCAGCTTCGCCCTTGCCCTCTTCGTGAACTACATCTTCGGATACACGGTCAACCGGGTGACCCTGTTCGCCCTGATCCTCACCCTCGGTCTCGTTGTCGACGATCCGATCGCCAACGTGGACAATATCCAGAGGCACATCCTGATGCGCAGGCGGGATCCCTTCAACGCCACCCTGGCGGCGGTCAAGGAACTGCTGCCGCCTGTCATCATGTCCACCCTGGCCATCATCGTCTCCTTTCTTCCCATGTTCTTCATCACCGGCATGATGGGACCGTACATGCAGCCCATGGCGATCAACGTGCCGCTCACCGTTACGTTTTCTACGGTTGCCGCCTTGTCGATCGTGCCGTGGGCCGCCTATCAACTCCTCAAGGGAAAGGCCTCGAAAGGGGCTATGGAGCAGGGGGAGGGGCTGGGCGAGAGCACACCCGGCTGGATTCGCTCGTTCTATCGTTGGCTGGTCGAGCCCCTACTGCAGCGGCGGTCGATGCGCTTCGGGCTGCTTCTGCTCGTATTCTTCCTTCTCGGCGTTTCAGGCCTTCTGATCGTGACCCGCCAGGTCCCGATGAAGATGCTGCCCTTTGACAACAAGAACGAGTTACAGCTCGTGATCGACATGCCTGAGGGAACGACCCTCGAGACCACGGACGCGGTGGTTCGGGCCTTCGAGACGGAGCTCTTCACGATCCCCGAGGTCGAGCACTTCGAGAGCTTCGTGGGAACCTACAGCCCGATCGACTTCAACGGGCTGGTGCGACACTACTACTTTCGGCAGGCCGGACATCAGGCCGACATCCGGATCGGACTGGCCTCCAAGAAGAAGAGGGTGCAGCAGAGCCACGAGATCGGCCTCCGGATTCGTGACCGGATGACCGCTGTGGCCGAACGATATGGGGCGAATCTGTATATCGTGGAGTCGCCTCCCGGTCCGCCCGTGATCGCCACCATCACGACCGAGGTGTACGGGCCACCGGATGTGCCCTACCAGGCCCTGATTGACGCTTCCTACACGGTGATGGATCGCATGAGAGAGGAGGAGGGGGTGGTGGACATCGACCATTCGGCCGAGGCACCGCACCTGCGCATCGATTACGTCCTCGACAAGGAAAAGGCGGGGCTCCACGGCATCCGCACGGACGGGGTTGTCCGCACCCTGCGCATTGCCCTGGAGGGAGGGGAGCCGGCCACGGTGCACAGGGTCGGAGAACGGGATCCCATGGCGGTACACCTCCAGCTTCCCAGGGAGCAGCGCTCCGGGATCACCGAGCTCGGACGAATCCGGGTCAAAGGCATGCAGGGCGAACTGGTGGAGCTCGCCGAGATCGGGTCCTTTCGGAAAGTTTCGAACGACCAGCCCATCTACCACAAGAACCTCGAGCGGGTCGTCTACGTATTCGCGGAGATGGCGGGCAGGGCGCCTGCCGAAGCGATTCTGGACATGTCCTCCTACTTCGGGGAGAACCCGCTCCCGCAGGACATCTGGCTTCAGTGGGCCGGAGAGGGCGAGTGGAAGATTACGATCCGTGTCTTCCGGGATCTGGGCATCGCCTTCGGGGCCGCCATGATCGGCATCTACATCCTCCTCGTGATCCAGACCGCTTCCTTCCTCATGCCCCTGGTGATCATGACGGCCATTCCGCTGACCGCCATCGGGATCATTCCGGGCTTCTGGCTGCTGAACCTTCTGACGAGCGAGATGATCGGATCCTTCGAGAACCCGGTCTTCTTCACGGCAACGGCCATGATCGGGATGATCGCTCTCGGGGGCATCGTGGTGCGGAACGCGATCGTACTGATCGAGTTCATCCAGGGGTCTCTTCGGGAAGGGAAGCCCGTCCGCGAGGCGATTCTCGACAGCGGAGCGGTGCGGATGCGTCCGATCCTGCTGACGGCGGCCACCACGGCGCTCGGGGCCTGGCCGATCACCCTGGACCCGATCTTCTCCGGTCTGGCCTGGGCGTTGATCTTCGGGCTCTTCGCATCCACGGCTTTTACACTCATCGTCGTGCCCGTTATGTACTATGTCATCTACGGACGCAGACTGGAGGCGGCCCACACGGATCCGAGGGCCGCCACCGGCTCGTAGTGAGCCGCCTTTGCATCAGGAACGTGGGAGGAGACAGCAGATGGATGTAGTCGAAGCCATGCGCAGCAGGAAGAGCATCCGCGCCTTCAAGCCGGGACCGGTCCGTAAAGAGATCCTTCAGGAAATCCTCGAAGCCGCATGCCGTGCACCCTCGGCCCTGAACACACAGCCGTGGGAGTTCTTCGTCCTAGCCGGAGACGCACTCGAAGAGGTCTGCAAGGAGAACGTCAAGCGGCTGAGATCGGGCGCGCCTCTGGAGCTGGAGGTGGCGGAGTCCGCCTTCCCGAAGGACAGCGTGTATCGAAAACGGCAGGTCGAGCTCGCCAAGCAGCTCTTTCGGCTCATGGGGATCACGAGAGAGGATGAGGAGAAGAGGTCCGCATGGACCGAACGAGGGTTCCGCCATTTCGATGCGCCTGCAGCGATCATCATCGTCCAGGATCAGTCGCTGTCCGGATCAGGCCCCTTGATGGACATCGGCTCCCTCATGCAGAGCATCTGCCTGGCTGCAATGAAGTACGGACTCGGCACCTGCATCGCCAGGCAGGGGGTCTACTACCCGGAGGTGCTGCGGACCGTTGCCGGGATTCCGGAGTCGAAGCGGATCGTGATCGCCATTGCGATCGGATACCCGGATTGGGACTATCCCGCGAACGCGGTGGAGACGGACCGGGAGTCGGTAGACGCACTCACCACCTGGGTGGGCTTCGACTAGATGTGAGCGCCTGTTCCGTCTCGGCTTTCTTGTGCTCCGTCTCTCCCTCCCCCTACAAAGTCGCCCTGCGAAAGCCGAGACGGAACAGGTGCTCACATCCGAAGCAAAGCCCCCAAACCTCCCCCCGCTCGGATGGTGCTTGGGTCAGGAGCCGAGTTCTACGTAGCGGACGCCCTCCATGCCTTGAACCTGGTCCCGGATCAGGTCGCCCTTCTCTTTTTTCTTCAGGGCCTTTGTGCTGATCGAGATCTCACCGTCCCTTGCGCTCACCGCCAGATCCGGGTAGGCGTCGATCAAGGCGGCCCGGACCCTGCTGGCAAGCTCCTGGTCCTGCATCGCCTTCAGCGAGTAGGTGATGGGCTGAAACTTCACGTCTTGTGCGGTTTCCACGATGATGTTCGCCGCCCTTTTCGGGCCGATCTGCGTAACATTGATCACCAGATCGAATCGCTCCGGCTCCATCCCATCGGTTCCGAACACCGAGGCAGACCACTGCTTCTGCTGTTCCGTTTCCTTCAGGAGGAGCTCACGGGCTTTCTTCTCCGGAAGCCCCTCTTTCTCCATCCTGGACGCGACCCGCTCTTCCAGGTCCGCCATCAGCCTCACCGTGAGGACGTGTGAGATGCCACTCAAGAACATGTGCGCCGCTTCGCCGTAGTAGACCACGTTGTCCCGGCTCAACGCCCCCATGAGAGCCGCCTGGAAGTAGGCCAGATTTCGGGTGCGGGCGTTGGAAAACCTGTCCAGGAAGGTGGAGGAGTTCTGCAGGGCCTCCTCGAGTTTTTCCTGGGAGACACCGTAACGCCGGGAGGCCTCGGCCAGAACGTCCCTGCTGATGCAGGTGTATCCGAGTGCCTGCGCCGACTCCCGGGCGATCTCTTCGCGCCTGCAGTACGATTCACCGGAAATGATGACAACAGACATGTGCCTCGTCCTCTCTTGGGTGTGAGGGTTGGTCGAAATCCCTGTCATGCGTCGGCGGAGACCTTCGGTTCTCCGACCCGTACTTCCAGGTTGTGGAGCTCCGGAAATCTGTCGGCCGCGGAACGGAGCTTCTCTTCGATCCTCCTTGCCTTTCGGTCATCCGATTTGATCAATACCAGGACGTTGCCGTAATCCGAGGTGACGGTCACGTTGTGGTCCAGGTCGAGGATCTCAGATTTGAGCTTACACGACAGGGCCAGGTCGCCCAGTTGCTGTCGGTCTTTCTGCGTGAGCTGGAAGGCGTCCTGGGAGGCGGCTTCACAAATCAGATGAATCGCGCCCTCCGCCTTGATCTTGTCGATGCAGATCACCAGGTCGTACAGGGACGGATCCCATGGATCCACACCGTAGAGCCTGCGCGTCCACTTCCTCCTCTCGTCGTCGATCCTGGCGATCCGTCTGCGGGCCTCCTTGGCGCCGACCTGCTCCCTGTCCATCACGACTTGGACGCGAAGGTCCGGATTCGCAAGGATACGCACCTTCAACACCTTTTCGATCTCCTTCAGAAGGATGTGTCCGGCGAGGCCGTGGTAGACCACCTTGCCCGCCTTCACGTGCTCCAGGAGGGCGGATTGGATGTAGGTGATGTAGGCGGCCTGTCCGTGGCCGACCCTTTCCAGGATGGAGGGTGCGTCGTGTATCGCATGGTCCAGCTTGATCTCGGGGATGTTGTACCGATCCGAAGCCTCGAGAAGGATGTCCCGGCTCACGCACTCGTAACCGAGTTTGGCGGCGACGCCTTCCGCCACTTCCTTCCCCTTGCTGTACGACCCTCTGGAAATCGTTATGACTGCCATGAAATCCTCCGCATGCTCGGGTTGCCCCTTTTGAGACGAGACTGCTCGCTCAGAGGTAAAGGACGTATATGGTCGCGATCATCACCAGAATGAAGATCACGCTCAGGATGCCGCCTGCCTTCATGAAATCCACGCTCCGGTAATGGCCCGGCCCCATGTACAGGGCGTTCACCTGATGGGTCGGGAGAATGAAGGAGTTGGAGGTGGCCATGCCCACCACCAGGGCGGCCATCCGTGGATCGTGGCCGGCGGCAAGGGCCATGTTGACGACCAGGGGCACCAGCAGGACTGTGGCCCCCACATTGGAAATCACCAGGGTGAAGATCGTGGAGAGCACCCCGATGACGGTCAGCAGAACGATCTGCGGCACGGAGCCGCCGAGCGCACCGAGCACCTGATGGGCGATCCAGGCCGCGGTTCCGGTCTTCTCCGTGGCGATACCGAGGGGAATCAGTCCGGCCAGGAGAAAGATCGTCCGCCAGTCTACGGACTGGTATGCTTCGTCGATCGAAAGGACCCGGGTGACGATCATGCCGAGTGCACCGGTCATCAGGCAGACGGAAAGCTGAATCTTGAATACGATGACCATGGTCAGCGCGACGGCGAGCCAGAAGCCGGCGAGCAGGGCCTTTTCCGGTTTCATTTCCTCCAGGTCGATGGGCGTGGTGAAGATCAGGATCTTCTCGTCGCTCAGATCCTTCAGGCGCTTCCAGGTGCCCTGGAAGAGGATCGCATCCCCTACGCTCAGCGGAACGTCCGAGATGTCGGTCACCAGAGTCCGGCCCTGGCGATGGATGGCCAGGGGCGTCACCTGGAACCGCTCCGCCGGCTTCACCTCGTTAAGCGTCTTCCCCAGAATGGCCGATCGAGGGGCCACGACCGCCTCCACCGTGCCGGAGTTCTCCTCCGAGAGGACGTCCTTGAACACCTCCAGCGACTCCTTCAGAACCAGTTCTTCCTCCTCGGCCAGACGGGCGATGTTCTTCTCCGAGCCGTAGAGGACGAGATCCGTGTTGTCTCGAAGCTCCTTGTCCGGCGGCGGGTTGATCGTGGTGAGGTTCGAGGGCTCGGACAGGGCCACCACGTTGACCAGGTACCTCCTGCGCAACTCACCGATGGTGAGGGGTTCGCGATAATGGGTGAAGTCCTCGGGAGTCCGCATCTCACGCGGTTCCTCCATGCCCTCATAGGTATCTGCAGGGTCATGGGACGCCGGCTCATGGGAGGTCTCTTCCTGGACCTTCGGACTGGGAAGGACAAGGCGCCCGAAGATGACGAAGTAGAGGATACCGCTTGCCACGAGGGCGGCGCCCATGGGCGTTACGTCAAAGAGGTTGAAGGGCGGCAGATTGAAGGGAGCCAGCAGATCGTTCAGCAGAATCAGCGGGCTGCAGCCGACCAGGGTCAGGGTTCCCCCGAGGATGGCGCAGAAACCGATCGGCATCAGCAGAAGGGAAATCGGGATCTTGAGCCGTTTGCTCACCCGCTGGATCGCAGGCAGGAAGAGGGCCGCTGCGCCGATGTTCTGCATGAAGCTGGAGATGGCGGCCACCGTCACGGAGATGGCGATCACGATCCGTGAGGTCGAGTTGCCCGCAATGCGCAGCACCGGCGCGACGACCCGGTTGATCAGACCGGTCTTGTCCAGTCCGGCCCCTATGATGATGACTGCAATGATCGAGATGACCGCGTTCGAGCTGAACCCGACAAAGGCCTCGTTCGGCGTGACGAGCTTCAAGAGAGGCAGGGTCACCATCATCAGGATGGCGACCACGTCCACACGGATCCACTCAACGATGAACAGGAAGATCGCCACGCCGATCATCGCCATCACAAGGATCATTTCCGTTGTCAGCTGCTCCATGAATGCATTCCCCCCTCGTTAACGAAACGTCTCGTAGTCGCCGGTCAGGAATCGCTCTGCATATTCGTGTGCAATCCGTGTGTTGGCGATCAGCATGTCCAGCTGCCGCGAGCAGGCCATGAGCTTGCCGATCATATTCAGGGCCTCTTCGCATCGGGCCCGCGGGTAACGCCGAAACCAGGCGGTCACCAGGTCGCCTCGGCGGTCCACCGCGAAGCGGGATCTTCTCAGGGTCTCGGCCAGGAACTTGGCCCGGAGTTCCCTCCGGTCGGCGCGGGCGCCTCCTCCGCGGAACCGGAAATTCACGAAATTGTTCTCAGGACTCTCCCCCACCAGGGCGTCCACCATGGTGTAGTGGTAGGCGAGACGGAGGTTCATGTTCATGTAGTCTCGCGCTGCAAGCAGGTAGTTCTGGTCTCCGAGCTTCCGCGTCCCTGCCTCGGCACCCGCCATGGAGGAGACCAGGACGGAGGTGAAGCCTTTCAGGCTCACCTGCCGTCTGCCCGCCCAGCTCATGTCCGGGTGCGACATTCCCCTCCAGACCGCCTGGAAGGGTACGGATGTGATCTGTTCCGGGGTGACCGCGGCCAGATTCTGCTCCTCGGCGCCAAGAGCCCCGCCGAGATCCAGAACCATGATGTTCAGGGGTATTTCCGTCTTCAATCGCTTCGCCTTCTGCTTCCGAAGGCCGGCATGCCGGTCTCCCAGTTCGAAAAGGGTTTCCACCGCCTTCTCGTGGACGAAGCGGATCAGGTCGTGGATCGATGAGCAGCCCTCCGCCCGGAATCGGGGGGAGGCCGGATCTGTCAAGTGCAGGGGAAAGACGTGCTTGCACAACGGGTCTCGTTCCCAGGAGGTCTCCGGGACCTGCTCCCGCCTCGCTTTCCTCTCGGGCAGATCGGCCCAGGGGCATCCCCGATAGACGGCCCGGTTCGTGGCATCCAGGCCGACCGCCTCCTCCCCCTCGAGCGCGCGCAGGGCCCCCTCCAGCCCGAACAGGCTGGGGATTCTCCACTCCCGCAGGAGCGCGGCGGCGTGACCGGCCGGATTGCCTGTCTCCGAGATACATCCGGCTAGGGACGGCAGAAGGGTGGCGATCTCGGGGGAGGCAACGGGCACGACAAGAATCGCCCCGTCGGGGATCTTCCGAGGCAGGGTCGAAGACTCTACCAGTACGAGTGAACCCGAGGTCCTGCCCGCCTGGACCGGAGTCCCTCCCTGCAGGAGGGGCCTCTCGGCGAGGGATGCTCGCGGGGAGGTCTCGATCGCCTGCTCCTGAATCTGGAGGGGTCGGGCCTGCACGATCCAGAGCTTGCCGGCGGGGTCTGTGACCCATTCGACGTCCAGGGGTATGCCGAAGTGCTTCTCAAGGGCATGACCCGCTTCCCACAGACCCCGGAGGTCTTCCGGCCGAAGGCTGGGGCGGTTCGCCTCCTCCCCGGCCATCGGGTCGGAGCGCAGTCCGCCGGCAGGATCGATGACGAGTCTGCGGGGCTTCGGCCGGATCTGCTGCTCCATCGACTTGTCCGGACCGGATCTGGAAAGGCGGAAGAGATCTCCGTCCATTCCGCCTGTGACGAGTTCCTGTGCCAGCCCCCACACAGACTGGATCAGCATGGAATCGCTTTTCCTGTCGTTCGGGTCCCGTGTGTAGAGTACGCCCGCGCTTCGGGCTTCCACGAGGGCGAGAAAGAGGACCGCCATGGGCGTGTCGATTTCCTGCAAACCGAGCCCCCTGCGATAGAGATAGGCCCTCGGCTGGAACCGGCTCTGAACCACCCTGCGGTAGGCGGACGCCAAATCGCCGTGCCGCACGTTCAGGACGCTCTCGAACTGGCCGGCAAAACTGAAATGCCCGTCTTCGCCCTCGGCGCTCGACCGCACCGCCCAACCGGCCCGGTCCCCGTGCTCTCCGGCAAGGGAGCGGATCTCCTGCTCGATGCTTTCGGGGATACGGGCGCTCAGGATCTTGCTGCGAATCGTCTCTAGCCTGTGGTGGAGCAGATCCATGTCCTGGATCGCCTCGAGCTCCTGCAACAGGGGCAGAACAGCATGGAACAGCCCGCCTTCGTGCATGAACTGCCAGTAGGTTGTGGTGGTGACGACGAATCCGGGCGGTACGTGTTCGGGCATGACTTCCCTCACCCGGCTCAGGTTGGCCGCCTTGTTTCCGGCGAGCCCGCCTGGCGCCCCGGCGACTTGGGCGAGGGGTAGGGTCGTTGGAAGCATGTGCTGGTCCGATGCGACGGCGGAAAGCTCTCGGCTCACGCGCCCGCGGATTCGGTCAAAGGCCCGGTACAGGCCCCTGAACCGATCCTGGGCGAGCACGTTCAGGTCTTCGGTGAGGAGCAGGGTCTCCTCTACCGTGCGGGAGATCTTCTTCCGAATCGCGGGGCTCGTGGATGCGTAGAACCGAAGGTCCGCTTCGATCTCCGACATCTGCTCGAGAAGCAGAGTGTTTCGATTGAGCAGGTTGCGCAGGCATTCGTAGATATGGCGGGCATCCTGGCCCCCTTCTTCGGCGCCGGGCTTCTTGAAAAGGAAGGGCATGGGGGATCCCTTTAGGCCTCCTGCCTGTTCTCGGCGCGGAGGGCCTCGGCCGCCCTCTCGATGATCACGCGCAGATCGTTCGGCTTGAAGGGTTTTGCGATGAAATCGAAGGCTCCCTTTGCCAGGGCTTCCCGTGCAACCTCCACGGTCGCATAGCCGGTGATGATGATGACCTTCGTGTTGCTGGATTGGGCCAGCACCTCCTCGAGAACCTGAATGCCGTCCACGTCGTCCATGCGAACGTCGGTGACCACGATGTCGAAGGCCTTCTCCTTGAGCCGGTTCAGCACGCCGGAACCGTCGTCGTAGACTTCCACGTTGTAGCCGCTCTTCTCCAGTGCCGGCTTGAGGCGCTTTCGGACGATCAATTCGTCGTCCACCACAACGATCTCCAGAGGTCTCTGCATGACTATCCCTCCCTTTGCGGTATGGCCGCCTGTTTGAGAAACCGGGCGATTCCTTCCTGTAAGCGCTCCCCCGGGTCATCGTCGGGTCCGTATCCTCTTAACGGCGTTGTGCCGACCGAGAGGGAGTGTCCGAGCATTCGGATCCGTTCTACTCCCTGCGTCCGCGAGAAGTTGGACGCCCAGTACACCCATCGGTCGCCGATGCCGCCCCGGTAGGTGCAGAAGGGTTCCTTTTCCGAAGAGAAGGCCCTGGGAGTGGCCCCCTGCGGGTGTGAGGGCAACGGCGTTCCGTACAGGTAGAACAGGTTCTCTCTCGCCTGCAGGGACAGGGAGCACCAGAAGAGTCGAAGGGGAAGGGTGCGGGGAAGCCTGAGGAGCAGCAAATCCTCGTCCGCGTAAAGCTCGAGCCGGGCGTCCGATCCGCCGGCCCCCTGCTTTCCCCCCTTTTCGAGTCGCACCTGTCTCGCTTCGCCTTCGTCCCTTCGACCGCAAAGGCCCTGCAGGAAGATCCTCAAGGGAAGGAGCGGGTGGCCTTCCGCCCGATGATCGCGACGCTCCGGGGCAAGACATTGATGAAGGGCCTCTTCCGACTCCCGTGCGCTGCCCAGCAGGAAGATCCGGACCAGCGGCTCACGGGTGGTTTCCCGGCAAAGGTCTGCGAGGGGCGTGGGAGATACGCGAATGAGGTGCTCGGTGAGCCATTCTGCCGCCATCCGGTGCCCCCACCATGCCCATTCGGACAGGCTCCCGGGAGAGTCGGGGTCCGTTTCCGTCCCGCCGCCGACCCCGGCGTTGTGAGGCGACAGGCGGGTCAGGTCCTGGAGCAGGGCCTGCAGAGCGAGGGTCTCCCAATCCACCTCCTCTTCCTGCGGGGGACAGCCTGCAGGAGCGGATTCGGTCTGGGCATTCCGCAGAATCCTCTCCGACTCCGACCGAAGCCTGTCGACCTGATCGTAGCCTTCAACGAGGTCGGACCCGGAGAGCACCTGCATGTCGTAGAGAATTCGTCGAGCCCCTTCGTACGCCCGGTCGAGACGCGCCTCGATGTACTGGCGGTCGAGGATGTACTCGCCCGATTGCTTTTCCTTCAGGTCTGCAAAGAGGTCCAGGAGTTCCCCGTGCTGCTCCACGAGCCTTCGGAAACGGAGAATTTTCCGCTCGACCGCGATCAGCGACTGCGATCTGCGTCCGGGCAGTCCCAATCGTCTCCAGAGGCCCACGCCCATCCTCCTTCCGTTCTTCAGCCGCTTTCCGCCTTTTCCCTTCTCAGCGAGGGAACCACCAGGGTGCAATCCAGCTGTTCCCGTATTCGCTCGAGCCAGTGGGTTCGAACCGGTGTACGCCTGCGTCGTATGTATGCCTCGCTGCCTCCCCAGACCACTGCCTGGAAGGGCTGGTACTCGGCAAGGTACTTGAGCAGCTCGGAGGCAGGATCGCCCTGCCTCATGGAGCCGACCGCGTCTACGTCACGGGACCGGATCTCGTTGACGCAATCCTGCAAGACGGTCTCCGCCTCGCTGCCGATCTCGGCACCTTCCGAATCCCTCGCAGCTGCAGCGGCTCTGTCGACCGAAGGTGCCTCCCATCGAAGAAGCATGAGAAGATGGACCCTTGCGCCCATCCTTCGCGCCAGCTCCACCGAGTAGGTCTTGACCTCGCTCCGTACGCTGGGGCTGTCCAGGAGGATCAGTATCTTCTTCGGCACGGCGTTGGGTCTCCTCTTGATGCCATGCACACGGTTCGAATGGCGTTGCATGTGCATCGTGTACCAGTGTGATTCGCTGGCAAGAACCGAGCCACCGCCGGGTGGCAGGAGAAAAGGCGCTGATTTCATTGATGAAAGCCCTGTCCGGCAGCCTCTGTGGCCGCGGGGAGATTTGCACGGACATGCGTTGCAATTTGTTACACCTTTGCCCGCGAAAACCAGAATCTCTATTTATTTCAGGGAGATAAAAATCTGTTGTGCGAAAGAGCCATTGTGTTACAATATGCAACAGGAGGAGAAAACCAGCGGTTCGGCCGACCCATGAGCAAGGAAGACCCCATGGAAGTCGAAGGCGGCACGGGCGGGATCCTTCAACAGGACCGACCCGCAACCCACCCGCAAAGGTGCAAAGTGCTCCTTGTGGACGATGACCCGGTGGGCTTGAAGAACATGGCAAGGTTTCTGAAACGAAAGGGCCATGAAACCGTGCTCGCGTCCGGAGGGAAGGAGGCCCTGGCGAGGATCCAGAGGGAATCCTTTGACATGATTCTCACGGACCTGGTGATGGACGATGTGGACGGGATGGAAGTTCTCAGCCATGCAAAACGGAGTTCCCCGGACACGGAGGTCATCATCCTCACCGGCTACGCGGCCGTTTCCTCCGCGATCGAGGCGATGAAGAAGGGAGCCTATCACTATCTGGCGAAACCCCTGCGTCTGGATGAGCTGGACTGTGTGGTTGGGAACGCGCTGGAGAAGATCCGGCTTCGCAAGGAGATCCGTCGTCTCGCTGCTGAGAAGGACAAGCCTTGGGGCGTGGAGCAGATCGTCGGTCAGAGCCGTCCCATCGTTGCCCTGAAGAAGGCGATCCCACAGGTCGCTTCCACGGACTCGAACATCCTGGTCACCGGTGAATCCGGTACCGGCAAGGAACTGGTCGCCCGGGCGGTCCACCAGTTGAGCCCCAGGGCAAACAGCCGTTTCCTGGCCATCAACTGCGGTTCCTTTACCGAAGAGCTGCTTGCCAACGAGTTGTTCGGTCATGAGAAGGAGGCCTTCACCGGTGCCACCTCGGTGCGCCCCGGCCTGCTGGAGAGCGCGGATGGGGGAACGATCTTCTTCGACGAAGTGGGGGACATGCCCCTCTCCATGCAGGCGAAGCTGCTCCGGGTGATCCAGGAGAGAGAGCTGATGCGGGTTGGGGGCGTTCGGCCGGTTCCGGTGGACGTGCGGATCATGGGCGCCACGAACAAGGACCTGAAGAAGGCGATCCAAGGAGGCCTGTTCCGCCAGGACCTCTACTACCGGCTCAACGTGGTTCCCCTCCATCTGCCGTCTCTTGCAGAGCGAAAGGAGGATATTCCTCTCCTCGCCCATCATTTCTTGAAGAAGGTCGTCATGCGATCGGACAAGATGTTGCTCGGTTTCACTTCGGAAGCGATGGACCTGATGAGGAGGTACGACTACCCGGGGAACATCCGGGAGCTCGAGAACATCGTGGAACGATGTGCCGCCTTTGCGAAGGGGGAGAAGATCGGCGCTGAAGATCTCCCGACCGACATCAAGGAGATGGAGGTTCTCTCCTTCCACAAGGAGGCCCATCCCTTTCGCACCCTGGAGGAGCTCGAAAGGGACTACATTCACTGGGTCATGTCAAGGACCGGAAAGAACAAGTCCCAAGCGGCCCGGATCCTGGGGATCGACCGGGTTTCCCTGTACCGAAAGCTCAAGAAGTATCAGATCGTTGAGGGGTAAGGCTCAGGAAGGGGGTTCCCATGGCGGACGGCAAGGCTTTCACGGACGGCAAAGACCCGGATCCGGAAGTCCCTCCAGGTTTGGCAGAAGACCCGGGCGCATCGGCTGCTTCTGAGAAGAGACCACCCGCCGCCTTCCCGCTCACCATGGCGGAGGAGCTGGACAAGGCCCTGCTCGAGCGGCCCGGCTTCAGCATCCGGGCTCGACTCACGGTCGGCTTCCTTCTGTTCTTCATCCTGAGTGCGGGCATGACGCTCAGTGCGTGGATCACGCTGAATCGCATCGAGAAGAAGCTGAAATTCCTGGAGATCGCCGACCACTACGTCACCGAGATCCAGCAGGCCCGCCGCTTCGAGAAGAACTACTTTCTTTACGGGACCAATCTTCAGGATGTGCAGGAACACGTCCACAACGCCTCCGCCCTGCTGGTGTCGGGAAAGGAGGAGCTCGAAAGCGTCATCGGAGAGGAAAAACTGCACAGTGTGGAAGGGCATCTGCAGAAGTACATTCAGCGGCTGGAGAAGCTTCAGGCCATGGACCGGGACAGGCCGCCGGGCACGATTCCGCAGCACCCGAACAGCGAGGCCGAGCTTCGAGAGCATGGCGCAGCCATGGTCTCCCAGGCCCTGGACCTGGCCGAAAGGGAACGGAAGAGCGTGAATCTCATGCTCAATCTCTTCAAGAGGCTTCCCCTCGTCTTCTCCGCGATCCTGCTCCCCCTGATAATCTACACGGCAAGTTTCCTCGCAAGACAGATGCTCGGGCCCCTGGGCCGGATGCTGGCCGCCACCGAGCGCATCGCCAAGGCGGACTTCACGCCGATCCCTCCGGCAAGGCGCTTCCGGGATGAATTCACGAACCTGGCGATCGCCCTGAACCACATGATGGAGGAGTTGCAGCGCCGCCACGACCTGCTCGTGAAGTCCCACAAGCTTCGAGCCGTGGGGACCCTCACGGCAGGGATCGCCCACGAGTTGAACAACCCGATCAACAACATCACCCTCACCTCGGCCATGCTCGAGGAGGAATACGAGGAGATGGACGACGAGGAGCGGCTGGACATGATCCGGGATCTGACGACCCAGGCGGAAAGGGCCACCCGAATCGTGCGGAACCTGCTCGAATTCGCCAGAGAGAGCGAGATCGATTCCGAACCCTTGGAAGTGGGGGCGTTGATCGACGAAACACTGCAGCTCACGGCGAACGAGATCAAGCTGAAGAAGGCGAAGGTGGAAATCCGGATGAAACCGAATCTGCCTCCCATCCACGGAGACAAGCAGCACTTGAGCCAGGTGTTCCTGAATCTGATCCTGAACGCGCTGGATGCGATGCCCGGCGGCGGGGATCTGGAGATCATGGTGGACAAGGACAGGGATCCGGCCTACATCGCCGTCAAGGTCCGGGACAACGGGGACGGCATTCCCGACCATATCATGACGAGCATCTTCGACCCCTTCTTCACGACCAAGCGACAGGGCAAGGGGACCGGTCTGGGGCTCTCCGTGTCGCTCGGGATCGTGAAGAAGCACGGAGGGGATATCCGCGTGGAGAGCAAGGTCGGCGGGGGCACGACCTTCACGGTCCTCCTGCCCATTACGGCGATCCCTGCGGCATTCAAGAAGGAGGAGCAGCCCAGAGCGGCCTCGGGCAGTTCGCCCCTGGTCGGTTGACGGGGTCAGGGGCCGGGCAGGCTAATCGTCCTTGGACGTCCTGGGCCGTATCCTCACGAGGAGGTCCCCCGGTTCCACCTGTTGCCCTTCTGCAACGGCCACCTCCCGGACCGTGCCCTCGATGGGGCTCTCGATCCGGTTGAGCATCTTCATCGCCTCGAGCACCAGGAGCAGTCCACCCTCCTGGACACGATCGCCTTCCCGGGCTTGTACCTCGGCCACCACGCCGTTGGCAAAGGAGCGGATCTCCCCCATCTCGGCCAGTGCCGTGATCTCTTCGGCCGTGAAGGTGCGTTTGCCTCCCTTCGCAGTCTCGCCCTCCGGCTCGCAGGTGAAGGGCTCGAGGTGATGATCCACCATCAGGTAGGTCAGCAGCCCGCCCTCCTCCTGCTTGTGGGTCGGGCCGAAGACGATCTGGTGGTGCTTGCCCGTGTGGTCCTGGAAAGCCACCGTCTCTCCCGGCTGGAACCCGCCTTCCCGGAACCAGACCTCGGGCGGGAATACGTGGGCCTTTCCGTATTCCTCCTCGAACTTGAAGAACTCGATCGCGTCGCGCGGATGCTGGAGATAGAGAACCACCACCTCCTCCTCGACAGGCCTTCCCAGCGCCTTCTCGAGCTTGTTCTTCTCTGCGTCCACGTCGATCGGATCGCAGGCCTCGGCGCCACCCTCTGCGTCGAGGACCTCCTTCCAGTGCGGCCCGAAGACGGCCTCGTAAATCTCGTCGGAGGGGCGGAAGAAGGGGAACGGGCCGTAGCGTCCGAGCAGCAGCCTCTTCAGGTCTTCCGAGGCGTTTACGTAGCGCTTTCCGGTAAGCGTGTGGGTTACGGCGGTGGTCCAGAGAATCTGGGAGCCGGGCGTGACGCTCCAGATATTGCCCAGCTCCCTGTGCACACGGGGCAGTTCCCGGGTAAGGATCTCGGGCATGCGGTCCAGAAATTCTCCCTTCACCGCCTGCTCGAAGCTCGAGCCCGTGGCCCCGCCCGGGAGCTTGTGGATGTGTACGGTGGGATCGAAGCCCTTGGACTGCGACTCGAAGGCACCGTAGGCGGCGCGCGTTTCCTTCAGCAGGTTGCTCGTGGCGATGATCGCCTCCTCGCTGATTCCCTCCGCCTCGAAACCCTCTTCCCTCAGGGTCTGGACTACGGTGAGCAGGGGAGGGGGGCCGAAGAAGCCGGTCAGGGAATGGTCGGAGGCGTCCACGATCCGGGCCCCCGCCTTCACGGCCGCCACGATGCGGCCCACGTCGTTTCCGTCCGTGTTGTGGCCGTGGTAGTGGATGACCAGGTCCGGGTATCTCTCGAGCAGGGAGGAGACGAGTCGGTGGATGCGGGCCGGGCTGCCCAGCCCGGAATGGTTCTTGACGGCCAGGAGGATGTCCGGGCCGGTCACGTCCAGGATCTCTCCCACCTTGCTTACGTAGAATGCGTCCGTGTGCTCCGGGCCCGTGGAGAAGCAGATGGCCGGCTCGAGGTACTTGCCCGCGTTCTTGACCTCCTCGAAGACGGGCACCATGTTCGGGATGTGGTTCATGAAGTCGAAGACCCGCCATACGTCCACGTACCGCGCAAAGGACTGCACGGTGAGACGAACGACGTTCTCCGGGTAGGGCCGGTAGCCGAAAAGATTCGCCCCCCGACACAAGGTCTGGAAGAGGGTTGCCGGCATCCGGGTACGGAGCAGCCGCAGCCGCTCGAAGGGGTTGATCTGCTTGCGCAGCAGATCCACGTGGACGCTCGCGCCACCCGAGATCTCCAGGGAGAAGAAGCCGGCCCGGTCCCTCTCCTCGGCCACGAGGAGGTCCGTGTGCGGCAGAATACGGTTCTTGTAATCCGACTGTGACAGATCCCTTGCGGTGTTGGTCAAGAAGTACCCTTTCGCGCTGCGTAGAAGACGCAACCCTTCTTCCGGGCTCGTTTCCGGTGTGATCGCTGCTGCCATGGCCATGATCGACTCCCTGGTTCCGACGCGGTTCGGTTCCCTGGCCGCGTCCTATGCGGCAAAGGGGTTGTGTTTTCGGTGATGGATCTCTGCCAGCAGCCGTGCCAGCTTCGCCTCCTCCCGTCGCGCGGAAGGATAGTCGAACAGCTCCGGGTGCCGGTCCAGGTATTCGGTGTCGAATTCTCCACGCTGGAATTCCGCTTCCTGCAGCAGGCGCCTGTAGAAGGGAATCGTGGTGTTGGGCCCCACGATCACGAAGTTGCGCAGAGCCCGCTCGAGCCGGCTGGTTGCCTCCCTCCACGTGTATCCGTACACGGTGAGCTTGACCAGGAGTGAATCGTAGTCCGCGGGGATTGCGTAGCCCTGGTAGACGAAACCGTCGAGACGAATGCCCGGCCCGCCCGGGGATTGGTAGACCGATACCGTCTTCCCGCACTCCGGCATGAAGTCCTTCTTGGGATCCTCGGCGTTGATCCGCATTTCGATCGCATACCCCCGGCAGGATACCTCTTCCTGCCCGATGTCGATCGGCGCCCCCTGGGTGACCCTGAGCTGTCTCCTGACGATGTCGATCCCGGTGATGACCTCGGTCACTGTGTGCTCCACCTGCAGGCGGGTGTTGATCTCCAGGAAGTAGTAGGAGCCGTCCTCGTCCACGAGGAACTCCACGGTGCCCACGTTCCGGTAGCCCGCCCTTGCGGCAAACCGCAGAGCGGCCTCGCAGATCTTCTCTTCGAGCTCCGGGCCCATCAGGCCGGGCGCCACCTCGACCAGTTTCTGATGCCTGCGCTGGATCGAGCAGTTGCGGGTTCCGAGATGGATCATGCCGCCCGATTCATCGGCCAGAACCTGTACCTCCAGGTGGCGGGGCCTCTGAATCGCCTTCTCCAGGTAGAGCCTCCCGTCCCCGAAAGCGGCCTGCGCCTCCTTCTCCGCCATGGGCATCTGCTCGGGGCACGCCTCCGGCCCGGTCACCTTCCGGATTCCCCTCCCGCCCCCTCCGGCTACGGCCTTGAGCATCAGGGGAAACCCTACCCGTTCGCCGAATGCCTTCGCGGCCCGGACCCCCTCCTCCCCCGGCGGCAGAATCCCGCTGCCGGGTATGACCGGAACGCCCGCCTCTTCGGCGATTCTGCGCGAGATCGTCTTGTCGCCCAGGTCCCGAATGACCTCGGCCGGAGGGCCGATGAAGATCAGCCCCTCGTCTTCGCAGGCCCGGGAGAGATCCGGATTCTCCGCCAGAAACCCGTATCCCGGGTGCACGGCCTGGCTCCCGCTCGACTTGGCCGCCCATATGATCCGATCGATGTCCAGGTAGTCCCTGCGTGGTCCGGGACCGATCCATACCGCCTCGTCCGCGGTAATGATGTGGCGTGACTCCTTGTCGGGCGTCTCGTAGACCGCCACCGCCCGGAGACCCTCCTCCTGGACGGCGCGACAGATACGAATCGCGATCTCTCCCCGGTTTGCAACCAGGACCTTTTCGAAACGTCTTTCCTTCTTCACCCTCGGCTCCTTCCTCTATCCTGGGTGTTTCCTGTTTCGTAATCCCCCCAATAGACTCATCGGCGTCCCAGGAGCGGCCACGCCCGTAACCGGGCCGGCGCAACCTCGATTCGGGTCGCGCGGCCCCGCGCAGGGGCGATTCGCTCGTCTATGTCCGTGTGCGTTCGGCAGGGAGGGGCGAATGCAATGCGGCGATGGCCGGGAATTTCCTATAAGGAACTAAATTAGTAGGCTATATGGACGGTTTTGTCAAGCAGGCCTTGTTTCCGCGTCATGTGTGTCGCAATGCTGCAATTCCGGTCGATTTCGTGTAAGTTTGCTTCATGAAAGGTCAAAGCCGGACGATAAGACCAGAAGAAGCGATCGGAAGTGAGGAACACCCCTGAAAGGAACCATCATGGGAATACTCGGATTCGGCAAGAAGAAACCCGCACCGAAGCAGAGCCCCGCCCCGGCACCCGTCGAGCCGGCACCTTCTCCCCCACCCAAGGCGAAGAACAATTTCGTCATCGTGATCTTCGATTCCTGTCGATACGACACGTTCATGGAGGCGGAGCCAAGGGAGATTCAGAGGCTTGGCAGGGTGGAGAAGCGCTACAGCTATGCATCCTGGACAGCCCCGTCTCATTACAATCTGCTCATGGGACTGGTGCCTCACACCAGCCCTTCCCGGGTGTACGCGTCGGAATACTACAAGGAGGACTACTTCCGCTACAACGAGCGTCTCGGATCGGACGGCATCGACTTCGGCAAGCTCGTCCCCCAGCTCTACCTGCCGATCTACCTCCAGAAGGAGCTGGGTTACCGGACACACGCCAAGGTCTCCCTCCCCGTTTTGAACCCGGCAACGCCCATCAACCGGGGATTCCACACCTTCAAGCTCATGGAAAAGCACAATGACATGGCGGCCATGCTGGATGAGATGTCCTTTCCGGAGGATCGGCCGTCCTTTTACATGCTGAACGTGGGCGAAACGCATTATCCGTACGCGGTTCCGTCGGAGGACATGGCGAGCCTGAATCTCCCTCATATCAGCGGTGTGCACGGAGTGGTCAAGAAGATGGATCAGCACGTCGAGGACGGTCAGCTCAAGAGAGAGAAGCCGCCTGACTTCTTTGATGAAGACCAGCTCGCCTACCTGAAGGATAGACAGATTCAGGCGGTGCGCTACCTCGATCAGGTGGTGGAGCGGCTCTTCAACATGGTCCCGAAGAACACCTGGATCATCATCACTTCCGACCATGGTGAGCTTTTCGGGGAAGAGGGCTATTTCGGCCACGGCCCCATCCAGCACGACAAGGTCTTTGAAGTGCCCTATCTGGAAGGCCTCGCACCTTAGGAGGCTGTTGAAAAAGTCCCATCTGCAGCCCTGGAAAGTCAAGGATCGGAGGTTACCCCCGGAGGAACCCGAGGAAGGAGAGGGCATCCCGTCGATGCCCTTCCTGTACAAGGTGACCACCCCGTCTTCTTCCCCGGCCGCAAAGAGTGTCGGCGGGCAGAGTTGCGCGCCCCGCAGGAAGGGTTTGAGCTCGGTCGGCCGCATATCGTCCTTTCGATGGGCGACTTCTCTCATGCTTCCTCCCTTCGTTTCCTTTAGCCGAAAAACCGAATCAAAGCAAATGCGGGCTGCGCTGGACTTTCACCCGAAAAACATACAAGATTGCCCCCTATGGAATCGAACGAACCGAAGCCGAGAACCATGTATGACAAGATCTGGGACGACCATCTGATCTTCGACGATGGTGTGCAGGCGCCCCTGATCTATGTGGACCGTCACCTGATCCACGAGGTTACTTCACCTCAGGCCTTTGAGGGATTGAGAAATGCCGGCCGAAAGGTGAGACGAAGCGAGCTTGCCCTCGCCACGATGGATCACAATGTACCCACCCACACCCGGGCCATGAAGGAAACAGAGTCGATTTCCAGGCTGCAGATGGAGACCCTGGTCGCAAACTGCGAGGAACACGGGATCCGATTGTTCGATCTGGGACACCCGCACCAGGGAATCGTTCACATCATTGGTCCTGAACTCGGCTTCACCCTTCCAGGGACGGTCATCGTCTGCGGTGATTCCCATACGAGCACCCACGGTGCCTTCGGCGCACTTGCCTTCGGCATTGGAACGAGCGAGGTCGAACAAGTGCTCGCCACCCAGACCCTGCGGCAGTACAAGACCGGGAGCATGGGGGTGCAGGTGGAGGGAAAGCCGGGCGCGGGCGTCTCTGCCAAGGACATCATCCTCGCGGTCATCGGTGCCATCGGCACGGTGGGCGGGCGGGGGTTCGTGATCGAATACGGAGGAGAGGCGATCCGGGACCTTTCGATGGAGGGCCGGATGACCGTGTGCAACATGAGCATCGAGGCCGGTGCCAGGGCCGGGATGGTGGCCCCGGACGAGAAGACCTTCGAGTACCTCCGGGGAAGAGAGTACGTACCGAAGGGGACTGTGTTCGAAGAGGCCGTCGCTTACTGGAATACCCTTGCCTCGGATCCTGGAGCGGAGTTCGACAAGCGGGTCGAACTGAATGCGGGAGCGATTGCGCCTCAGGTTACCTGGGGAACCAACCCTGGAATGGTGACGGACGTGGAAGGGATCGTGCCGACCCCGGACGCACTGGGGGACCCGGCTGAAGTGGAGGCCGCCCGCCGGGCCTTGGAATACATGGGGCTGGAACCGGGTACGAGGATCGTGGACATCCGGGTCGACAAGGTCTTCATCGGTTCCTGCACAAACGGACGGATCGAGGATCTTCGGGCTGCCGCGGAGTTCATTCGGGGTAGAAAGGTACACCCGGCCGTCCATGCCCTCGTGGTGCCGGGATCCGAGCAGGTTCGCCGGACGGCTGAGGAGGAAGGGTTGGGCGAGGTGTTTCGGGAAGCCGGATTCGACTGGCGGTTCGCCGGCTGCTCCATGTGTCTCGGCATGAACGAGGACATCCTCCAACCGGGCGAGCGGTGCGCCTCCACGTCCAACCGGAACTTCGAAGGCAGACAGGGCAGGGGCGGGCGGACCCATCTGGTCAATCCGGTCATGGCGGCCGCCGCCGCTCTGGAGGGTCGTTTTGTGGACATTCGCGAATACCTATAGGAGAGGGTCTTGAAGTCGTTGAAGAGCCACGAGGGGATCGTGGTGCCCCTCGATCGTTCGGATGTGGACACGGATCAGATCATTCCGAAGCAGTTTCTGAAGAAGATCTCCAGGACCGGTTTCGGTGGTCATCTGTTCCACGACTGGCGATACCTGGACGATGAGGGCAAAGAAGAGAACCCGGATTTCCCCCTGAACCACCCACGTTACAAAGGCGCCAGCATCCTCCTTGCCCGAGACAACTTCGGCTGTGGATCCAGCCGGGAACATGCGCCTTGGGCGCTTGTCGACTTCGGCATCCGTGTCGTGATCGCCCCGTCCTTTGCCGACATCTTCTTCAACAACTGCTTCAAGAACGGGATCCTTCCCGTGGTCCTCGAACCGAAGGAGATCGACAGGCTCTTTGCCTATGCGGAAAGCCGGGAGGGCCCCAGGCTGGCGGTGGATCTGGGGACTCAGGAGGTCAGAACCGAGGACGGGGACGTGGTTTCCTTCGGCGGCATCGATCCGTTTCGCAAGGAGTGTCTGATGAACGGCTGGGACGAAATCGAACTCAGCCTGCAACAGGAAGAGAGAATCCGCGCTTTCGAAGAACGCTACGAAGCATCTCGTCCCTTCTATTTTCAGCTGAAGTGACGAGGCCCCTCCCAGCCGCTCAGGGGCCGTGCTCCGCAGCGGCCCGTATCCCGGCAGACGTCTTCCCTCCGGCCGCCGACACCCGGTGCCGGCGAACCGTCTCCAGGAAGTAGGCGTGGAAGCGGGAGTCCCGGGTGAGTTCCGGATGAAAGCACAGCCCGAGGATGTTCCCCTTTTCCACGGCGACGGGTTCGTCGTTGTGGGATGCGAGGACCTTCACAGCCGGGCCCACCCGGGTGATGCGAGGTGCGCGAATGAAGATGGCGCGAAACGAATCGGCCGGCTTCCGGGTGCCGTTGAGACAGGGCACCGTGAGAAAGGTCTCGAAGCTGAAGACCTGCCGGCCGTAGGCATTCCGTCGAACATCGATGTCAAGAAGATCCAGGGATGACTCCGGCTCCTCGTCGATCCGTCTCGCCAGCAGTATGAGGCCCGCGCAGGTTGCCAGGATCGGCATGCCCTTCCTGCCGAGCAGTTCCATCGGTTCCCAGAGGCCGTAGGCCTTTGCGAGCTTCCGCTGCGCAGTGGTTTCTCCTCCAGGAAGCACGAGTCCGTCGCATCCACGGAGGTCAGCCGGCTGGCGGACCTCTGTGGTTTGTGCACCGAGGCGTTCCAGCACCTCTGCATGCTCACGGAACGCGCCCTGGAGGGCGAGGACTCCGATCTTCATCGTCTCTTCTTCGATCTTCCGCGTTGTTCTCAGGAATCGGGGAGGGTCGGCCTCCTCCTACCAGCCGCGGACGGCGAGCCGTTCTTCCTCCGGGAGGTCCGAGACCTGCCGGCCACGCATGGCCACCCCCAGTCCTCTGGAGACGCGGGCGATCCTTTCCGGGTCGTTGAAGTGGGTGGTAGCCTCCACGACCGCCTTGGCGCGGGCCGCAGGGTCCTCCGATTTGAAGATGCCGGAGCCGACGAAGACGCCGTCGGCGCCCAACTGCATCATCAGTGCGGCGTCCGCAGGGGTGGCGACCCCTCCGGCGGCGAAATTGACCACGGGAAGGCCCCCGTTGCGCGCCACCTCGGCGACGAGGTGTGCCGGTGCCTGAAGTTCCTTGGCGGCGGTGTAGAGCTCATCCGGTCGAAGCGACTTGACCCAACGGATCTGCCCCTGGACCTTCCGCATGTGCCGGACAGCTTCAACGATGTCTCCGGAACCTGCTTCCCCCTTCGTGCGGATCATGGCGGCCCCCTCCGCGATTCTCCGGAGGGCCTCCCCGAGGTCCCTGCACCCGCAAACAAAGGGCGCCTTGAAGTCGTGCTTGTCGATATGGTTCTTCTCGTCCGCCGGAGTCAGCACTTCCGATTCGTCGATGTAGTCGACCTCGAGGGCCTCGAGGACCTGCGCTTCGACGAAGTGCCCGATACGTGCCTTGGCCATCACCGGGATCGTGACCCCCTCCTGGATCCGCACGATCACTTCCGGATCCGCCATGCGGGCCACACCCCCCTCGGCCCGGATGTCTGCAGGAACGCGCTCGAGGGCCATGACCGCGCACGCCCCTGCGTCTTCCGCGATCCTGGCCTGTTCCGATGTGGTTACATCCATGATGACCCCGCCCTTCAGCATCTGGGCAAGGCCTTTCTTCGCTTCCCAGGTCCCTCGTTCTTCTGCCATGGCTTTTCACCATCCTTCTCGTCTCGGTCGAAAACAACAAGACGAAATCAAGCTTGCCGGATCCCTGCCTGCCGTCGTCCCTGTGGTCCGGGTCTAAAAGGCCCTTCCGAAGACAGAGGAGTTCGATGGGGCAGGTGACGATGACAACACCTACATAGGTAGCAGAACGCTCCGCCTCTCGTCAATACCGGCTGTCCAAAACCGCCCATATCCAAACAGAAATCGAGAAAAGGAGGAAAAGAAGGGGACGCCCATGAAATTGTGGAATTGTCCCCTGGAATCGTCCCTAGAGCCAGTAGAGGAACTTCCGACACTTCGGGCAGACTTCGAGCCCCTCGTTCTGTTTCGATTCCTGCACGAACAGGGTGGGTAGCTGTAGGAAACAACCGTAGCATACCCCGTCGTTCACCGGCGCTATGGACCGGCCATACTTTGCGAACAGACGGTCGTAATGGAGGAGCGTTTCCGGCGAGACCTGTTCGCGCAGCTTGTCGTGCGCCTGCTGCAGAGAGGTGAGATTGCGAAGCACGAATCCCATGTCCCTCTCTTCGCTCGCGTATTGCTCTTCCGTGGCGTCGCGGATCATGATGTCGAGGTCGTGCAGTTTGATCAGCAGTTCCAGCTCTGGATGCATGGTTCACATTCCTCTTGAGACCGAGGCCTCGAGACGTAGATCCCTGGCAACAGATCGACGGGTCCCGAGGAAAGGGTCTCTCTCATGCTTCGAGTCAAGATCGTCAAAAACCGGGGTTGTCGGGTCTACGAGCCAATTTGCTGCAAGAACTCCAGACATTGCTCCGGGGTTTCTGCCGTGCGCAGTTTTCGGATGTTCTCGGGTTCGCTTGCGAGTCTGGCAATGCTTCCAAGAAGGGGGAGGTACTGATTCGATACCTCTCGATGGGGGGCGATGACAAGAAAGAAAAGGTACACCTTCTTTCGGTCGATGGCCTGAAAGTATATCCCCTTCTTCGAGAAACCGCACACAAGGTGAAGGTGGTTCACGATCAGCGATCGACCGTGAGGGATGGCCACTCCTTCCCCCAAGCCGGTGGACCCAAGCGCCTCTCTCTGGAGCACCATGTCCAGGAGGATCGGCTTGTGCTCTTCCTTGACGTCCAGCATCCAGACGAGTTCTTTGAGGACCTCTTCCTTGGTGGACGACCGAAGGTTCAAACTGATAAGATCTGGAGAAAGAAAATCAGAAGGTTTCATCCAAGATTGCCTTTCGTCAAACAACGTGTATAACAGATTCTGTTGCCGAACTCAAGATGACTCGTTTTGCAGATACGTAACAGAAAGGTTGTCGCTGCAAGAAAACCCTTGAATTATCAAGGCTCGAGTGCATCGCAGGCCCTTGTTCCTCGGTTGGATGAGGGCCTTGACCTGCTGTGGCGGTGAATCCAGCGGGCGGGGTTCGGATGTGTTCCGAGAGGAAAGAGGGGCGGCCGTCGACATGCGGATTCCCGGCAAGAGAAGCGTGGCGCTGATCGGGCTCCTTGCATTGGCCTGTTCGCATTTGTTCCGCCTTTCCACATCCGAGGGGGCCCACCCTTCGACCCAGGCGATTTGGGGGCCCCCCGAAGAGTACTTCCGAAAAGGAGTCGCCTGCTATAGAGACGCAAGGTATGAAGAGGCGATCGCCCACTTCGAAGCGTCTCTGATGACCCCCACGGAATGGGAGGAGTACGCCTACTTCTATCTCCTCAAATCCCACTGGAAGACGGAGCATGTGGCCGAGGCCCTCGGCTTCTGCAAGGCCTTTCAGCAGCACTTCCCGGGCAGTCTGCTTGCGGAGAAGGTGAGTTACATCGAGGCGGAGGGGTATCAGAAGAGCTCAGCATACTGGCTCGCCTCCCGGGCTTATGAATCCTACTTCAAGAAGAGGGAATTCGCCGAGGCCCGCCTCCGATACGGGGAGGTGCTGGAGCAACTGGAAAGGTTTTCGGAGGCTTACTCGAACTATCAGAGAATCCGCGAGAAGTGGCCGCGGTCCCCGGAGGCCCGGATCGCCAAACATCGTGCCCGGAAGATCGCTGAAGAACATCCGGAAACGATCGGGTCGATGCGGAGGGCGGACTATCTTCGGCACGAGGCAGACCTGTGTCTCCGGGAACACGCATATACAGAGGCGCTCACGTTCTACGAGGAACTCGGGCGTCTGCCCATGTCGCAGGCGCAGCGGGAGAGCCTTCTGCTGGACCGGATCTTCGCCCATGCGGGCAGGCGGGACCTGGAGGCAGCGCACGGCGTCCTGCGGCGACTGATGCGGGAGTACCCGGATTCGGCGAGAATTCCGGAGGGCTTGCTGGTGGTGGGACGGGGCTACTGGCGGAGAGACCGCAACCAGGAGGCCCTGCCGGTCCTTACCCTTCTGCTGGAGGAGTATACGGACAGCGAGCATGCCGGCCGGGCGGGTTTCATCCTGGGCCGCATTCATTTTGAAGGTGGACGGCTGAAGAAGGCGATACGCCAGTACCGGGAGACGCGGTTCCTCTTTCCCGGGACGCGCTGGGAAGAGGAGGCGGCCTGGGGTGAGGCGTGGTGCTATTACCTGCTCGGCGGGTATGTGGAATGTGCCGAGCATCTGAGAGAGTGTGTTGCACAGGAGGTTTGGGACCTCAGCATCCCGAGAGCCCTGTACTGGCAAGCCCGCTGCCTGGACGGGGCGGGAAGACGAACCGAGGGCCGGCAGGTCTACGAGAAGACGCGAGCCGCATACCCGGACAGTTACTACAGCGTGCTGTCGGAGTGGCGGCTCTCCGGCAAACCGCTGAAGGAGATCCTTGCGCCGGGGAAGGCGGATGCAGCGGGACAGGTGCGCGATGCATACGGCTCCAGGGTGTTCCAGAAGCTTGCGGATCCGGCGATCCCTCTTCTGGTGAGTGCAGGCCTTCAAAAGGATGCCGTGGACAGGCTGGACTGGTTACGTGATCAATCCCCTCGTGGACGGTTGTCCAATGACGAATGGGTAGAGGCGTACTGTGTGGCCGGGAACATCCTGCAAGGACTGTTCATTGCGAGGAGCAACGGAGTTCTTGCCCTCCGGCTCCCGGAGGCGATTTCCGGAAGAGACCCGGAAGCGCAACGGTTCCTGCACCTCCTCTACCCCCTTCCTGCACGGTTCGAACTCCCGGAGAAAGCGCGGGAAAGAGGCCTGGACCCCTTTCTCGTGGCCGGGCTCATTCACCAGGAAAGCGTTTTCATGCACGATGCGGTTTCGCCGGCCGGAGCGGTGGGCCTGATGCAGATCATGCCCGCCACCGGAAAGCGAGTGGCGGAGAAGATCGGGCTGGAGAACTTCCACCCCGGGTTGCTCCAGGACCCGGAGGTGAACCTGACGATCGGCACCGCCTACCTGGAAGGCCTTGCAAGTCGCTATGAAGAGGATTGGCCCAAGGTGTTCGCAGCTTACAACGCGGGCCCCGGCGCTGTGGCGAGGTGGACGACCCGGATGCCCCGGGCCGATACGGACGAGTTCGTGGAGGGGATTCTGTATCGGGAGACCCGGATCTACGTGAAGAAGGTCCTCTACAACTGGTCCCTCTACCACCGGATCTACAGGAGCGGCAGCCCCTGTAGATTTGACAGATGACAGACAATCTTCTATGTTTGCGGGAAAAGTCCATGTGATCCCGCAAACCC
Organism: uncultured Thermodesulfobacteriota bacterium; assembly: GCA_964479535.1. Lineage (GTDB taxonomy): Bacteria > Desulfobacterota > DSWW01 > DSWW01 > DSWW01 > S015-6. The sequence goes on along the minus strand of CAYZMM010000022.1, from coordinate 9,407 downwards.
GTCCCGGAGCATGTGGGCCGGTTTCCCTGCCCCGACGGGCCCCATCTCAGTTGAAGGTTTCCCTTGACGGAAAAAGCTACGACCCCCTCAAAGAAGAAGTCGCGTTCCCGTCGAGTCTCCCTGAAAGAGAGGGATCGTCTCATCGAGAAGTACGCTCCGATGATCAAGCATCTGGCTCTTCGGATCGCCATGCGCCTTCCGAGCCACATCGAGCTGGAGGACCTGATCAACTCCGGGGTCATCGGACTGATGGATGCCATCGAGAAATTCGACCCTGAGAAGGGTGTCCGCTTCGAAACCTACGCCGAGTTCAGGATTCGCGGCGCGATCCTGGACGAGCTCCGTGCTCAGGACTGGGTTTCCCGCTCCGTGCGGCAGAAAGCGAATCAACTGAGCCGTGCCTATGCGGAACTCGAGCAGAGACTGGGGCGATCCGCCACGGACGAAGAGGTCATGGCGGAGCTGGGTCTCGATCGAGAATCCTTCTACAAACTCGTTGACCGAGTACGCTCCATCTCGCTCATCAACTGGGACGAGATCACCGGACGCGAGAAGCTCGACGGAACCACAGGCGAGATTCCCTCCGATTTCTGGAAGGGGACCGATCCCTTTCGGGATCTGAACATACGCCGCGTTCGGCAGGTGCTGCAGAATGCGATCGAGGTCCTCCCGGAGAAGGAGAGAATCGTCGTATCCCTCTACTACTACGCCGACTTGAACATGAAGGAAATCGGGGAGGTGCTGGACATCACCGAGTCCCGGATTTCCCAGATCCACACGAAGGCCGTCCTCCGGCTGCGTGGCAAGATCCTCAACAGCCTGACCTAGCCTGCAGCGACCCCTCTCTTCGGCCTGCTGCGGATCCTCCCGGGCCAAAGGAAGAAGGACAGGGGCGGAAGGGGTGGGTCAAGTACTCTATGTGCTTGGACTTGTTACGATAATGAAACCTCTTCCAGCTAATGGAAGGGTTCCGAAGATCCGATCTTGATAGGTGGGAACGAGGAGATGAGGATATGGAAATGGAAACGGTACAGGGATCCTTTGACTGGGTCATGGAGTACATCCGGCGGGTTCCGGACACCCGGCCCGAAAGGGTCGATGAGCTGCGCCGTCGGATTGCCTCCGGTTCATGGGATCCGAACAGCACGCGAGTGGCCGAGAAGATCCTCCTCGAACACCTCTTCCACCCCGAACCGAACTAGTTTCCTGTCCCGTAAATAGCTTTACAGAGCGTCGTGCTGTAACTGGGAGGCTGTTGAAAAAGCCCCATCTGCAGCGCCAGTTGCGACCGAAGCTCCTCTTCTTTCGAAGTCCCCCTACAGCCCTTCCCGAACGAGGGCGCTGAGCGTCTTGAGCTCGGCCAGTGCGGACTCGGCTTCACCCACGCCCAAGGTGCCGAGCCCGCAGCTCGTGGTGAGCAGAAGGTTTGTCCGAAGCTTCTCTCTCGAGACGCCCTTGTCGCTCAGGGCGTCGATCCCCTGCCGGAGATTTTCCAGAAGCTCCTGCGGGCGGGGTCGAACCTCCAGGGACTGGCTCGGAACGATGCCCCAGGCCAGATAGCCTCCCCTGTCCAGGAATGGGGCGAGCGATTCCGCATAGAGACCGATGGTGTCCATGTAGACGTAGGCGTCGAAGTTGATGATGTCCACGCCCGCCTCGACCATCAGGCTCCAGTCCGTGTTTCCGCAGCAATGGCTGCCCACCAGCGCCCCTGCGGCCTTGACCGCAGAGAAGTTCTCCTCAAGAACGCCGACCGCCTTCTCCCGGGTAAGGTTGATGTAAGCGGAGGAGCCGAAGGCCGCCAAGATCGGCTCATCCACGAAGAGGATCGGTTTCGTTCCCAAGGGCTGGAGACACTGGACCTGCCACAGGGACTTCATGAGAATCGCCTTCCGGACGACGTCCTCGAGGGTCGCTTCGAACAGTGCCGGCAAGCCGTCTTCGTCCAGGACGGAAAGGCCGAACGTGAGCGGTCCTGTGATCTGCCCCTTTACCATCCGAAGCGGAGACCCATGACCCTGGGAGAGCTTGTCCACAAAGGCCTGCAGGCCGACGGCATAGGATTCGGACAGGGCAAACCGGGACAGGTCTCCTGTTTCCTCCGCATGGAGGGCTTCTTCATAGAAACGGGCCAGCTCTTCGGGGCAGGCCTCCGGTCGGGCGAAGAAGAGCTTGTTCTTTTCCAGATCGGCGCGGATGCAGGGGATCCCTTCGGAGAACTGGGCCATCATGTTCTCCCGGAAGCCGAGCGCGGGAAGCTGGGGCCAGCAGGGCGCTTCGGGGCAGGCCTCGAGAATCCGGTCCAGAGCGACACGTGCATCCCTGTGGGGCATGCTGCCGATGGCCATTGCCAGTGCCGTCGGAAGGCGGTCCTTGTCCGGTCTGCCTGAACCTGAAAGGGCGGAAACGTCATTCGTCATCATTGGCCCTCTTCTCCATCATCCGTCTCCTCTTCGTCCCCCAGGAAGTCCCGGAGTCCGGAGGCGAGCTCCCACAGTCGTTCGTCGACCAGCCCGTTCACACTTCCCTTCGGGAGCCGACCCCGGCTGTCCGGATGGCCGGAGGGGCGGCCCGTAAGGATCTCCATGGCCTCGTCGACGGTTCGAACGGCGAAGACGTTGAAGCTTCCCGCTTCGGCTGCGCGCACCACCCTGGAGGGGAGCATCAGGTCTTCCACGTTGCCGGCGGGGATGATCACCCCCTGATCCCCGGTCAGCCCCCTGTGAAAGCAGATATCGAAGAAACCGAGAACCTTCTCGCTCACGCATCCGATGGGCTGGACATCCCCGAACTGACTGATCGATCCTGTAACGGCGACCCCCTGTTTGATCGGCAGGTCGGCCAGGCTCGACAGAAGGCTGCAGATCTCCCCCAGGGAGGCGCTGTCACCGTCGATCTCGGAGTAGAACTGTTCGATGCAGATGCTCGCACCGAGGGTCAGCGGCTTGTTCTGAGCAAAGCGGGTCTTCAAGAAACCGCAGAGGATGAGCATCCCCTTGTCGTGTATCTTGCCGCTCAGGTTCACCTCTCGTTCGATGTTGACGACACCGGAACGGCCCATTCCGGTCTGGGCGGTGATGCGGCAGGGCTTCCCGAAAAGGTAATCCTCGGTTTCGTACAGCGCGATTCCGTTCACCTGTCCAACCCGGGTGCCTACGGTCTGTATGAGCAAGGAATCATCGCGTATCAGATCATCGAATTGCTCCTCACTCAGGTTCCGTCGGTATCTCCTTGCCTCCTGAGCCCCCTCCAGGTGGCGGTCCCCCACCGAGGTGCTTCCTTCCTCCCGGGCAAGAAAGGAGGCCTCCCGCAGGATTTCGGCAAGTACCGTCCAGCGCGTGGACAGCTTCTTCTGCTTACCGGCAAGTTCCGCGCCCGCATCGATGAACGAGGCGGCCCCTGTGGGATCGAAGGGAAGGAGCCCCTCGGCATCACAGCAGTGCCTCAGGAAAGCGAGATAGCCTTCGATGCCCTTTTCGTTCCGGTCCATTTGGGTGTCCAGGTCAGCGCGAATCGTGAAGACCTCACCGAAGGCGGGGTCACGTTCGTAGAATTCCTGGTAGAGCCTTTCGTCTCCCCACGCCACGATTCTGGCCTTCAGAGGAATCGGGTCGGCTCTCATGATGCCTTTCCAAGCCCCGGAAGCCGAATCCAGAACAGGTATCTCGAGTTGCTCGTGTTTGAGACACCGCTTCAGATGCCTCCAGACATCCGGCTCGGCCGCGACCTCCTCGAAGTCCAGTACCAGAAAACCGCCCTGGGCCCGCAACAGAGAGCCGGCCTGCAGGAGGCCGCGTACGGACGAAGGCCGACGGCTCGTTCCCGGGTCACACAGAACACCCCCGAACAGGTTGCCGAAGGTGGGGTTCGGTTCGAAGACGAGAGGAACCTCGCGGCCGGATGCGTCGCGTATCAGTTGAGGTCGGCAGTCGGATAGCCGCTCCGCCTCCTCGAGCAGCGTCTCGAGGCCCCGCGCGGAGGCCCTGCCGCGACCCCGCAGGGTCGCAATCTCCCAGGCACGCCGGAGGCGTTCCACCAGAACCTCATGAAGGGCGTCGACGGAGTCAAGGGCAGCCGAATCGAGCCCTGCTCGTCGGACCTGCTCCCCTCTGGCTTCCCGCCAGGTGTCCATTTCCTGCATCCACGCCGCCTGGTCCAGGATGGCTTCCGGTTCCCGGGCGGCTTGCAGGACCCGTGATCGGATGCTGCCCCTCAATTTCCTTATGGACTCTTCGACGCAAGCGACATACTTCCGTCCCTGGCCGGGGGCAAGCGAGATCCACTGGGGCCGGGGAGGATCCTCCGCAACCGGGAACACGGAGAGGTAGTCTCTCAGATCGGTCAAGGGGGCCGCGTACTGCCTCAGGGCCGCATCGATGATCGCCTTCCTCGAGGTCCCCGCCGGGCCGCAGAGGAAGATGTGCCCCGCATTCTTCATGCGGATTCCGAGGGTCAGCGCCTTCTCGGCCCTGGGCTGATGGTAGGACAGCGGAGCTGGAGCGCGTTCTCCCTGTGCGTCGAAACGGAGTTCGACAGGATACGTGGGCAGGCGCAGCCGATCCGGGGCGACGGGGGTATGGCCGCCCTCGGAGAGGGGCGCGTGCAGTGAAGAGGGTGGTTCCATGGAAGCGATTCCCCATTCTCGAGCGTTCGTTTCGTAACGGAAACGGACCATGTCGGTCGAGGCACTGTCAAACCAGAAAGATTACCACAGGGGGGGGAAAAACACGACACCGGCGCCGGCTAGATCATCCGGTTCTTCCTGAGCCAGCTGACCGTCTTGTCGAGGGTTTCCTTCAGCGGCGTCCAGGTCATGCCGAGTTCGAGCGTCGCTTTTTCGGAAGAGAGAAAGAGGTCCAGGTAGGTTCTCTTGACGACCGAAAGGGAGGGAATCGAGGGGATGGCCCTTCCAAAGGTCTTTGCGAAGGAATCGGACATCCAGCCCATGAGGAGCGCGGAGAAACGCGGCATCGGAATGGACACGGGGCGGAAGCCGGAGACCGTGTAGAGGAGTTCCAGGAGAAGAGAGTACTTCGTGTTCTCCGTCCCCACGATGTATCTCTCGCCCGGCGCGCCTCTTTCCATGGCAACGATGTGTGCCATGGCCACGTCTTCGGCGTCCGAGACCAGGATGCCTCCGCTCGGGTAGAGCTTGGTCAATGTGCCGGACAGGCGGACCAGCGAATTCCCGATGGACGGCCGAACGCTCAGCGGCCCAAGAACGAGTCCCGGGTTCAGAATGACGACCTCCAGGCCCTTTTCCAGGAAGGCCCTTGCAATCGACTCTGCCTTGCGCTTTGATTCTACGTACGGGTCCTCCAGGTACGCCATGTTGAACTCCGTGGTTTCAGTGGCTAGGCTGTCGGAGTCGCCCTGCCCGACGGCGAAGGCGGAGCTTGTGCAGACAACACGTCGGATCTCACGTTCGAGGGCGACCTGAAGAACCCGGCGCGTTCCCTCCGCATTGACGTCCATGTAGGCGGAGGGTGGGCAGTATTCGACCGGGTTGATTTCTTCGGTGTGATAAACGGCCGTGCAGTCCTTCATGGCACGGCGCAGGGCGTTCGGATCGCTCGGGTCCCCGTACGTGGGTTCGAGAGGCATGCCGCTTAGAACATCATTGTAACGGTCGTTGTTCCGCAGCAACACCCGGACCGTTTCTCCCTGGCGGGTGAGGGCTCGAACGATGTTGGCGCCGACCACGTCTGTTGCGCCTGTTACGAACACGGCCATTGCGCGGGGGCCCTCGCGTCGGGATGAGCAGGGGTAACGAGTATAAACAAATTTGGAGAATAACCGATCCGCATCGATAGTTCAACTCGACACCCGAACCGTAAGGGGGCAAGAGGAGAAGAGGATGAAATACTGCCCGGAATGTGAGGCCGAATACAGGGAGGAGATCGGGGAATGTGCAGACTGCCAGGTGCCGCTCATCTCGGCCGACGAATACCACAGGAGGGTTGAGCAAAAGGAGGCTGAGCGGGAACGGTTGGCCATGGAGACCTTTGTTCCGGTCAAGGTCGCTGAGAATGCCTTCGAGGCGGATCGATTTCAGGCGGCGCTGGAGCAGGAGGGCTTCACGGTGCTGATCCGGACCTTTCATGACACAGCGTATGACGGGATCTATGAGGCGCAGAAGGGGTGGGGATACGTGGAGGTGCCGATGAAGGACCGGGAAAGGGCCGAAAGGGTCGTAAAGGACCTCGAACAGGCCTTTCCGGATGAAGAGGCGGATTGATCGACCCGGAATGCCTTCGCCCGGAGAACGAAACGACGCCATGAAGTCGGTCGAGATCCCGGACCCCGGCCGTTCGAGCCTCCTGACGCTGATGCTGAAGAGGCTTCTTGAACGCAACCTGCAGGACCCCGGGAAGGCAGGGGTGACGTCGGCAAGGGGACTGACGGTATGGGTGCGCACCCGAAGGATGGAAACGACCCTCTTGTTCGACACGAACGGGGTCCGGGCCGAAGATGGCAGCCGAGGACGGCCGGATCTCGTGATCTCCGGGGAACTTCCGGCTCTGCTGTCCCTGGCCCTGGGGGCGAATGTCCTCGGCGCCGTGCTGTCGCGAAGGCTACGCGTCCGGCCCAGAAGCTGGAGGGGTTTGTTCCGTGCCAGGAAGCTGATGCACCTCGTGCGCGTCGGATGACGGCCGTCCTTCGGCTGTTCAGCGGCCCGGCAGGACGGAGGGAAAGGAAAGCGCCATGACCGAAGGGCTCCGGGCGGAAGGTGGCCACGGAGATCTACAGGGTTTTCTGGATGCAGTTGCCGGGATCGTGGGGAGCGCCTTTGTTGCCGCGGATCCCGGCACACGATACGTCTACTCGCGGGACCTGACCGAAAACGAGGCCCGCAACCCGCTTGCAGTGGTCATGCCCGGTGACGCCACGGAGGTGCAGGGTGTCGTCGGACAGGCCAACCGGTTCCGCATCCCCCTGGTGCCCTTCGCATACGGCCTCAACATGGGCGGTCTCACCATACCCGGTGAGGACGCGGTGGTCGTGGACCTGAAGCGCATGAGGAGCATCCTGGAGGTCAGCGAAGAGGATCTCTACATGATCGTCGAGCCGGGCGTCACCTTCGGTATGATCCGAGCCCATCTTGACAGGAACCACCCAGGATTCCGATACGCCTACCCCCTGGCGCCTCCGCAGACGTCCGCATTGGGCAACGCTCTGATGGACGGCCTGAACAACATGAGCATGCGGCACGGCGCCATGTCGGACTGGGTGAACGGGCTCGAGGTCGTGTTGCCGACTGGGGAACGCGTGCGCGTCGGTTCGTGCGCGATCGTCGATTCCTGGCACGCCAGGTCACCCCTGCCCGACCTGGCGGGCTTGTTTCTCGGCTGGCAGGGAACCACAGGGATCGTGACCCGGGGGTCCCTGCAGATCTGGCCTGAACCACCGGTACGGAAACGCCACCTCCTTGCGGTCTACGACGCGGTGACCGCCTACCGACTGATGCTTCGTCTCTGCCGGAAGGACATCTTCGACGATCTGGCGTGCCTGTCCTGGCCCCTGGGCAAGATGCTCTTCGGGGCGCGCGGGCCCCTCGGGTACCGGGAAGGGGAGCCGACCCTGTTCGTCTATTCCGATCTGTACGCGGAGAGTGAGGCTCACAGGGACATCAAGGAGCGGATCATGCGGGAGGTCCTGGACCAGGTCAGGCGGGAAGGGGGTGAATTCGAGGACCCGCTGGACGTGGACGACCTGATCCGCATCGATCCGGACCACGCCAAGGTAGCCGATTTCCCGACCACCCTGGATTTCCTCCTCGACTATGGGCCCGGCGGAATGACCTGGGTCGGTTCCTACGGTCCCGGGAGAACCTGGGCCGAGGGCGTGGACGCCTGCTTCGAGATCTTGCGGCAGGCGGGTTTCCCACCCATCCTGGTGGCCAGACCGATGAAGGGGGGGCACTTCTGGGTCCTCAGGTTCATTCTACATTTCGACCGTGCAGATCCCGGGGACCTGGCAAGGACGACCAGGACCCTGAGCCTCCTCGGAGATCGTTTGCTGGACCTCCGCTACATTCCCTACAAGCCAGCTCGCTGGGCCGTGGAGAAGATTCGGGAACGTGACCGCCACGGGTTTTTCGGGCTGGTGGAGCGAATCAAGGCCTGTATGGATCCTCTGGGGATCTTCAACCCCGGCCGATGGGGATTGTGAACATGCTCGATTACGGAGAGATCGACCCGTATATCGCCCAGTGTGTTCGCTGCGGCACCTGCAAGGCCGGCCCGGGGCTGTTCGAGCCGAGTTGCCCTGCGGGGGAGCATTTTCGTTTCGAGGCCTACTTCGCCAGTGGGAAGATCTGGATCGCCCGGGGACTCAGGGAAGGGATTCTTCCCTGGGGGGACGAGGGCGTTCTGGAGAAGCTCTTCGCCTGCACGCTCTGCGGCAACTGCGCCCGGCAGTGCCCCATGAGCGTCCGGGAGAAGATGATCGAGGTGTTCGAGGCGCTTCGGTCCGAGTCCGTCCACCGCGTGGGAACGCCCTTTGCTTCCCACAGGAGGTTGCGGGAGAGCCTGGTGCAGTACCGGAACCCGTGGATGCAGCCGCGGAGAAGACGCCTGCACTGGTTGCGGGAGGAGCGGGTGAGAATCCTGGATCCGGAAGGCTCGAGCCGGGCGGAGGTCCTCTACTTCGTCGGGTGCACCGCCGCCCTCGATCCCGCCCTGCAGCACATCGCCCGCAATACGGCGCGACTTCTGCAGGAGGCAAGCGTGGATTTCGGAGTCCTGGGGGAGGAGGAGATCTGTTGCGGATCGGTCTTCCTGCGGATCGGGGAGAGAGCGGTGGCAAGGGAACTCGCAGAGAAGAACCTGGAACTCTTCGAGAGGCTGGGCGTCTCCACGTTGGTAACGTCCTGCGCCGGATGCTTCAAAACGATGTGCCAGGACTACCCCTGTTTCGGAGAGCTGCCGGTCCGGGTGGTGCACTCGAGCGAGTACTTCCTCGAATTGCTCCAGGCAGGCGCCCTGAGACCGGACCGGGAGACCGCCGTGTCGGCTACGTACCACGACCCCTGCCACCTCGGGCGGCATTGCGGGGTCTACGACCCCCCGCGCCGTTTGCTGGCGTCGCTGCCGGGAGTGGAACTGACAGAGATGGGCAGGACCCGGGAGAACGCATGGTGCTGCGGGGCAGGCGGAGGGGTACGTTCCGCCTTTCCCGCCTGGGCCCTCGAGTCGAGCCGTTCCCGGATCGAGGAAGCAAGGGCCACGGGCGCCGGCCTGCTCGTTACGACATGCCCCTTCTGTCTGCAGAATCTCACCACGGCGGCCCAGTCGGGTGACGATTCCCTGCGCCTCGCCGACCTCACGGACTTCCTCGCACGGATGATTCTCTAGCCCGAAGTTCCCTTGTAGTTTGAAGGCTAACTGACTGAACTTACGGTGACA
>CAYZMM010000021.1:0-91181 GCA_964479535.1 uncultured Thermodesulfobacteriota bacterium | reverse complement strand
GAGAATGTCACCGTAAGTTCAGTCAGTTAGCCTTCAAACTACAAGGGAACTTCGGACTAGCAGGCTGTTGAAAAAGCGCCTGCCGGAGGCTGTTCAAAAAATTCCAGATGCAAGGCAGGCGAAGTCCCGAGGAATGAGTCGTACTTCTGTACGTCGAATGACGGGGGATGAAGCCGAACGCCGCAGATGGGACTTTTTCAACAGCCTCCTAGAGGTCGCCGTAGCGCTTGAGCTTCCTGAACAGCGTCTTTCGGGAGATCCCGAGGGCCTCCGCGGCCTTCGTCTTGTTGCCCCCGCTTCTCTGGAGGGCCGCCTTGAGAGAGGCTCTTTCCAGCCGCTCGATGTCGCTCTTCAGGCTTGCCGCCTGATCGCTTGCTGACTTAGCGTTTTCGAACTCCGCCTCCGGGGGATCCGGTGTCGCGTGGCGAAGATACGGGATCTCGAGGCGCCCCACCGCGACGTAGCGCTGAATCGCGTTCTGGAGCTCCCGGACGTTTCCGGGCCACTCGTAGTTGACCAGCGCCTCGAGGACCTGTCCTGGAATCGTCGGAACCTCTTTCTCCCCGGCATACACCCTCAGGAAGTGTTCCACCAGAAGAGGAATGTCATCCTTCCTGCTCCGCAGCGGGGGGAGGTGGATCGGGATGATGTGAATCCGGTAGAAGAAATCGTCACGCATCCTTCCCTGTTTCACGAGCTCCATCAGGTCCCTGTTCGTGGCCGCCACGATCCGAAAGGCAGACGTCTTGGTCCGGCTGCCTCCAACCGGTGCGTAGCCACCCCCCTCCACGGCGCGCAGTAGCTTCGCCTGCAGGGTGACACTCAGCTCGCCCACCTCATCCAGGAAAAGGGTGCCTCCGTCCGCCAGATCCAGGTAGCCTTCCTTGTCCGCGAAGGCGCCGGTGAAGGCGCCCTTCTTGTGGCCGAAGAACTCGCTCTCCAGAAGGTTTTCCGGAATGGCCGCGCAATTGACCGTCACGAAGGGGCTCGAGGAAGGGTTGCTGGTCTCGTGGATGGCCCTTGCGACCAGCTCTTTGCCGGTACCGGATTCGCCGTAGATGACCACGTTCGCGATCGTCGCCCCTGCATCCAGGATCAGCCCGTAGACCTCCTGCATGGCCGGGCTCTTGCCGAGGATGTCGCCGAACCGGTACCGGTCCCGCATGGAGGAACGAAGGTTCACGTTCTCCCTTCGGAGGTGTTCCGCCTCCTCCCGCATGGATATCTCGCGCTGTTTCGCCTCGGTGATGTCGCGTGCCGTGAGCAGAACCGTTGGACGTCCCTTCCACTGAATCAGATTCCCGCGACCCTCCACCCAGATCTCCCTTCCGTTCTTCGTCACCGATCTCGCCTGAAAGGACCTCTCCTCGGTGACCCCCTTTTCGATGGCCTCCACCATCTCCCGGAAATAGATCTCGAAGCCCTGGGAGACGAGGCTCATCACGTCCCTGCCGAGGAGGTCCTCCGCATTCGGGTACTCGAACATGGACACAAAGGTGTTGTTCACGAAGACGATTCGGGAGTCCTGGCAGAGGGCCAGCCCTTCGGTGATCCGGTCGGCAAAGATCCGGTACAGCGCTTCACTCTCGCGCAGCGCATCCTCCGCCCGCCTGCGCTCGCTGATGTCCGTTCCCATGCCGATCAGGTAGGAGACGCCGCCGATCCGCGCGGTCACACCGGTGAAGAAATGGGGGATCCGCTTTCCATCCCGTGTCAGAAGCTCCGCCTCGGCAACGCCCTGTCCCGTAACGAAGGCCTCCTCGATGCTCTCTCTCAGCAGCTTCATATCGTCGCCCGCGAAAACCGTCAGAAGATCGGTTTCCGGGATCTCTTCCGATGTGTAGCCGGTGACCTCCTCGGCGTTCCTGTTCCACTTGTACAGGTTGAAGTCCTCGTCGATGAGGTAGAAGATCCCGGGAAGGCTCTTGATCAGCATCTCGAAGAACTGGTTCTCCTTCTCGTAGCCGGAAAGGGAATCTCGAAGCTCGGCGATTTGCGCCTTCAAAGCCCGGATTCGTTCATCGAGATCACTTCGAGGTCGCGTTTCAGGGTCGCTTTCGGCCATGGAGTCTTCCTTCGGAGGGTTTCCGGGGGCTGTTGATTCCGGATGATGAGCGATTTCGCCGCCCCTTGTCAACGACCTCCCCATCCGGACCCCGAGGAATCCCGCGTGTTGACAGGCCGCTGCCGGTTCTGTATAGGAATCAGTTCCTTCAGCGTGACGGGAAGGATCTCCATGGGCGAGCACATCCAGAAGAGAGACGGATACTCCTTCTGCCTGACGAACGTCGACTGCCTTCGGACCTCCACGGAATTCAACGTGGTCATGGATCTCGAGTCCACCATCGAGGACCTCATGCCCTACCTCGCTGCCTGCCTGCCGGGATGCAACTACGTGCACGGTTCCGATGTCATCAACCTGATGGACGCCGGCCACATCATCGGAATCCACCCGAAACGGATCACCATGACGCTCGTGAAGGGCGAGAAGGAAGCGGTCCACACTGGGCGTGCTCGACATCCTGAGGGGTCTGCCGAAAACCAATTGCGGCGCCTGTTCCTCACCGACCTGCATGGCCTTTGCGGCCCAGGTCTTTCGCAGAGAGGCGGACATCTCCGCATGCCCCCCCTTCATGGAGGAAATCGAGGAGCACCGGGATCTCCTGCAGCGGATGCGGGCCCATGGCTACAGGACCCCGGAACAGGCTCGAGGCTCCTCCCGGTCGGAGTGACCGCGGGTCGAGAAGATCGAAAGGCTCATCGTTTCACGGTGCGCGCTCACCCGGCTCGAAGGATTCCTCGCTCGGCCGCACACGAGGATCCGACACCCCCACGTAGGCCTTCTCCTCATCGCTCCAGGCAAGGGCGTTCACGACGCCGAGGTGATCGCGCTTCATGATCGGCTGACCTGCGATTCGTTCCTCCTCCTCCTCGAGGGCGATCGGGGAGTCCTCCTCCACGATCAGCAGATCCGGCCGGTACTGATGGTGAAACCGCGGGTGGGCCACGGCCTGCGGCAGTTCCATCCCGAGACCGAGCACGTTCACGATGACCTGGAGCACGGCCGTAATGATGGCCGGTCCTCCTGCACCGCCGAGGGCCATGACGGGCTGCGAGTCCCTGACGATGATCGTCGGCGACATGCTCGACAAGGGCCGCTTTCCCGGCTCGATCGAATTCGCTTCGCTCCCCACGAGCCCGAAGGCGTTCGGCGTGCCCGGTTGCGCGCTGAAGTCGTCCATCTGGTTGTTCAGGATCACACCGGTGCCGGGCAGAGTGATCTTGGCACCGTAGTTCAGGTTGACCGTCTGGTTGACGGCCACCACGTTTCCCTTCCTGTCGACGGCGACCAGACTCGCCGTGTGTCCCCCCGCCGGTTGCACCGCCGCACCCGAACCGGAAGGGCCGTCCGGCCGCTCCTTCGCCTTCGTCAGGGAGGCAACGACCTCCTCTGCGTAGTGCGGGTCGATGAGACGCTTGACCGGCACCGGATAGAAGGAGCTGTCCCCCAGGTGGAGCCCTCGATCCTCGAAAGCCCGGGACGTGAACCGTGCCGTCCGGAGGATCGTGTCCGTGTCCCAGCCCGACCTGCCCTTCAGGATGCCGGAGACCTCGATCATGTTCAGGATCTGGACCACATGCACGCCTCCCGAGCTCGGAGGCGGCATGCCGAACACGGTGCAGCCCCTGTACTTCCCCTGGATCGGTTCCCGAAGGACCGCCTCGTAGTTCCGCATGTCCTCGAAGGTAATCAACCCGCCCTCTCGTTCCATGTAAGCGGCAAGCCGCCGGGCGAAGTCGCCCCGGTAGAAGTAGTCCGAGCCTTTGGCTGCGATCCGGCGGAGGGTCACCGCAAGCTCCGGCTGCCGGAGGAGGTCGCCCTCTCTCAGCGGAGTTCCGTCCGGGTTGAAGTAGCTCTTGGCCGAGGCGGGGTCTCGTCTCAGCGCATCGATCGCCTTTTCATACCGGGACAGCGCGTAGCCGTCCAGCACGGTTCCCTCTTCGGCCAGAGCCAGGGCGGGTTCCATCACCTCCGCCATGGACCGGGAACCGTACATTGCGAGGGCCTTCTGATAGGCCGCCACGATCCCGGGCACGCCCACAGCCAGTGATCCGACCTTGCTCAGGGCGGGCACGTACTTGCCGTCCTTGACGTACATTCCCCGGGTGGCGGCCGCCGGCGCCTTCTCGCGGCCATCCAAGGCGCGGACCGTTCCGTCGGCGAGACGGACGAGCAGGAAGCCTCCCCCTCCGATCCCGGAGTTGAACTGGTCGACCACGCCCAGGGCCAACCCCGTCGCAACGGCGGCATCGATTGCATTTCCTCCCCCTCGCAGCACGTCCATGCCGGCCTTCGAGGCAGCAGGGTGTGAAGAGACCACCAGTCCGGGCGGGCCTGCAGGGACATGGACATCTCCGGGGGTTCTCTTGTCACTGCAGGCGGGAGAAAGGATCGTCGCGAAGACGAGGAGTAGCAGGATCCTCTTTCCACGGCCCCTTGCCCTTGGTCCTCCCATGAACTCCCTCCCTCCTTGTGGGGATCAACCGCTCATCGGCCCGAAACCGCGGGCCGCCCCCAATTCGCCGTCAAGAGAAGCCCTTCACTCGGCTGAGTTGTCCAGAAAGGCGAGGATCGCCTCTCCCAGCCGCTGCGGCTGCTCATGGTGCACCATGTGGCCCGCTCCCTTGACCTGGATCCTTCGGGCAGAGGGAATACACTCCCGGTTTTCCGATTCGTCCCACCGAAAAGGACTCAACCCGCCGGTCACGAGCAGCGCGGGAGCGCTCACCCTCAGCCAGAAGGCCCTCGCCTGCTCGAGGTAGAAGGGCTGGGGGCCCCGGGTGCGGTGAAGGGGATCGAACTTCCACACCCGCCCTCCCCTGTTGCCCGCCTGCCTCGTCCCCTGAACCGCCAGATGCCGGGCAAAGGCCACGGTGATTCTCGGATTGTAGCTTTGCAGTCTTTTCGCTGCCTCCTCGACATCCGCCAGGGGGCGAGCCTTCCTGGAGCGTGCTCCGCGAACCCCCTCGATCCATCCCTTCATGAGGCCGGGCGCGTCCGAGGGCTGAAGGGCGGGCGGGCCGGCACCCTCGATCGACACCAGGGCCTTCACCCGTCGCGGGAAGGCGCCCGAGAAGAGGGAGCAAACCATGCCCCCCATGGAATGGCCCACAAGGATGGCCTGGCCTTCCACCAGGGCATCCAGCACGTCCGCCAGGTCGAATACGTAGTCCTGGAAATGGTAGTACCCCCCCTCGCCGATCCAGCCGCTGTCTCCGTGTCCCCGCGCATCGACCGCAAGCACTCGATATCTTCCGGCAAGGGCCTCGGCAACCGGGTCCCAGGACCGGGCCTGATCGAGGAATCCGTGATGAAGGAGGACCGTTTCCTCCCCGGATCCGGGCCACTCGACCACGTGCAGACGAAGTCCCCGGCAATCAACGAAGTGGTTCCTCATGTCGGACGGCTCGAGCCAGGGGTGGCTCCCTCCCTGCGATTCGACGGGGTGGCGGTCCTGACCGCCGGTGTGTTGCAGCAAACCGATAGCACATTGGATGGTCCCCAGGCAACGGTGGTTTCTCTCGGGTCTTCAGGGCGGCGCATCGGGTGTAAATGAAGGGGAAGTTCCTGTAATCTGTTCTCATGGACACGGGAAAGGAAATCACCGCAGCCTACGTCGGGATCGGGAACGAAATCCTTTCAGGCAGCATCCAGGACTCGAACTTTCACTACCTGGCTCGAGCTCTTCGTGAACTCGGCATACGACTGATGCGAGGCATCGTCGTGCCGGATGAACAGGAGGTCATCCGGGAGGCGCTCGATCTGCTGCGAAACCGCTTTGACTACATCTTCACTTCGGGCGGGCTCGGTCCCACCCATGACGATGTCACCGTCGAAGGCGCGGCGCTCGCCCTCGGCGTCCGGGTCGTCCGGCATCCCGATCTGGAAGAGAAGATCAGGAATTACTACGGAGACGATCTGGACGAGGCAAGCCTGAAGATGGCCGAAGTCCCGGAAGGGGCGGAGCTCCATATGTCCGGCGAGATGTCCTTCCCGATCCTCTCCATCGAGAACATTTACCTCTTCCCGGGGATCCCGCAGCTGTTTCGAAGGAAGTTCGAGGGGATCAAGGAGCGGTTCCGAACCCGTCCCTATTACACCGAAGAGATCTTCACCCGCCGGCACGAGTCGGAGATCGCCCACCTGCTTTCCGAGGCTCTGGTCCGGTTTCCTTCCATCCAGATCGGTTCCTATCCCCTGTGGGACGAGACGGGCCATCAGGTGAAGCTCGTGGTGGAGAGCAAGGACCAGGAATCGGTTGTACGGGCCGCAATGCACCTGCGGGATGTTCTCGAGTAGCCCGCCTTCAGGGCCACTCCCTGCCGGCGGTCCTCCTTCCCCTCGAGCGGGTGGACTTGCCCGATCTTGTCCGGCCCCGGCTCTTCCGGGCGGGCATTGCCTGGACGTGTGTTCCGAGGGCCTTCAGGATCGTGTAGCCGGATTCACGAAAGTGGTCCCGCAGGAAGATCTCGAGCCTCAGATTCATGAGCAGAGGATTCTCCGCCAGGGCCGTGTGGGTCCCCTTCGGAATGACGAGGAATTCCGCGCCCGGGACGCTTCGCCACATATTCTCCATGACCCAAAGGGGCGTAAAAAGGTCGCTTTCGCCCGCAATGAGAAGGGTCGGGACACGGATCGTATCGAGAACATCCTCTGCTCCGTGACCCTCCATGGCGAGCAGAGCACGGGCCGCCACATGGAAATCCAGGGACGCCATGTGCCGGAAGTAGTCCTTCATGATCTCCCGCGGGCAGAGGTACCAGTGGACGCAGCCGCTCAAGCGGGCCAGCGGATCGGGAAGCCACGTTCGCAACAGGGGCTTGAAGACCCGGGCCGCTTGATCCGCATACTTCTCTCCCATCCGCAGTACCGGCGGAACGATCCTTTCGATCCAGGGCTGGTTGTAGAAGGTGCGAAAGGCATGAGCCGACGTTCCGCAAACGGGAACGAGCGCCGCGACCCTCTCCGGTCGCATGCGATAGAATTCCAGGATCACCTGGACGCCCATGCTGTGGCCAAGAAGGACCGCCTTCTCGATTCCGAGACCGTCGAGCACCGCTTTCAGATCTCTGCAGAAGTCGCCGATACTGATCCGGGACAGGTGCGCGGGCGGATCCGAGCCGCCGTGACCGCGGTAATCCCAGGTCACCACCCTGCAGCGGTTTCGAAAGAAGCGACGGAAGTAGACCCAGTAGCCCGAGGAGCAGAGAACGCCGTTGCACGCGACCAGGGGTAAGCCCTCCCCTTCCGCGCGGAAGTAGATTCGCGTCCCGTCAAAGGAGGGCACGTGGCCCTCTTCGACTGCTTTCATGGATTACCCGGTCCGGCTGGATTCAGAGGCTTCCCCCCGTCGGAGAAACCCCTCCAGGGCTGCCCGGTCATCGGCAGAGGCGGACAGAATTCGGAGACCCATGCCCGGGTTGTCGGTTATCGGCCTTCCGGGCGGAACCTCCTGTCCCGACTCAGGAAAAGAGGGGGGGTACACCACCCAGACGACCTCTGCGCTCAACTTGATCTTGCTTTCGGAACCGGGCAGCGTGAGACTCAGATCCATGCGGGTTCCGACCTCCTTCGGTTCCGTCGACTGGATGAACAGCCCGTCGGCGCTCGCGTTCTTGAGGACGCCTACCGGGAAGGACTCTGTAAAGGCTTCGATATAAACGGGGACGGGGATACGGGTGGTCTGTCTCTTTTCTGCTTCTTCCATTGAAAAGGCTCCTGCCTTTGCTCGGGAGCTTTGGGAAGGGCCACCTGCCGCTATTCTTGGTATTTGACCGGATGATGTCAAGAAGATTCGAGTCGGACCGGAGAAGGTGTCGCAGGCGCGGAAGGGGGTGGCGGGGCCACCAAGGAAGAAGCGTGGAAATGGCCCTCGAGGGGGATCTCTTCACAGGGCCATTTCCAAAAAGTCCATTTCCCCGCTACTGGATTCGGTGGGTCGGGTAGGCGTTCGCCACCTTCTTCGAGCTGGAGGGCGTCGACTGTTGAAGGGCGGCTTGCGTCCTCTGCCATTTCTCTTCCATCGAGCGAATCTCGATCTTGGTCTTCATCAGGATCGTCCGAACCGCCTCCTTCTCCGCTTCCGTCTTGGCCGCGTTGAGTTCCTTTTCGAGAAAGCGACAGAAATGAGCCTTCTTGCTCAGCTCGATCAGAATCGGGGGCATGTCGGCTTCCGTGGCTGCTGCGCCGGTAATGATCTTCGCGGCCGTGAGAGCGGAATACATGATCTTCTGTCCTCCTTCGGGATCCGGATTCGGGAACCCCAGATCCCTCGGTTGATTTAAAACGCAACAACAAATCTGATGTTTGTTATATTTACTTACCAACCTGCTGATTTCACGTAACGATTACAAAAATGAATAATGAATCAGTATTCATTTTGGCCAATATAGTGGAGCGGGCACGGCGTGTCAAGTTCTTTTTAAGATTTTTTTAAGGATGCCTCGGAGGAGATGGGTCAGCCGCTCTTCGGCCGCTGAAAGGACGCGAAGAAGCTCCGTTTTTCGGGTGGGCCAGCTTCCCCTGTGTCGGGCGTGCGAGAGAGGACGACGCAGCCGGGAACCCGCTGCTCTTTCCCGGCAACCTACCGACTAGACCGTTTCTTCCTTTTCCAGAAAGCCTGCCTCCCGCATCTTCTTGATGGCACAGAACTCGGCGCACATCGTGCAGACGTCTTCATCCTCGGGAAGGCTGCTGTCCCTCATGTCACTCGCCTTCTGGGGATCGATGGATTCCCGGATCTGGCCCTTCCAATCCATCTTCTTCCTGCATTCGGCCATTCTCCGGTCCCATTCGAACGCACCCGGAAGCCCCTTCGCCAGGTCCGCCGCGTGCGCCGCGATCCGCGAGGCCATGACCCCTTCCCAGACATCCTCGGGCGTGGGCAGCCTGAGATGCTCCGAAGGGGTCACATAGCAGAGAAAGTCCGCTCCTGCGGAGGCCGCCAGGGCACCTCCGATGGCGGCCGTGATGTGATCGTAACCGGGCGCGATGTCCGTCACGATCGGCCCGAGCACGTAGAAAGGGGCGCCGTTGCAAAGCTTCTTCTCGAGCAGTACATTCGTGGCGATCTGATCCAGGGGCACGTGCCCCGGACCCTCGATCATCACCTGCACGCCCGCCTGCCGCGCCCGCTGCGCCAGTTCACCGATCACGATGAGTTCCTGGATCTGAGCACGATCGGTCGCATCCGCCACACAGCCGGGTCGAAAGCCGTCCCCCAGGCTGAGAGCGGCATCACACGCGTGAGCGATCTCGAGCAGACGATCGAACTGCTCGAAGAGCGGGTTCTCCTTCTTCTGGGAAACCATCCATTCGATGTGAAAGGAGCCTCCACGACTCACCACGTCCATCAGGCGGCCCTCGGCCTCCATTCGGTCCTTGGACAGGAGCGTTACGCCGCAGTGGACGGTCAGGAAATCGACCCCATCGACGACGTGTCTTTCGATGACGTCGAACAGTTTGTCCGCCTCCATATCCACCAGACGCTCTCCTCCTGCCACGGTCTCTATGGCGGCCTGGTAGAACGGGACCGTTCCGACCGGAAGCGGTGTCGCCTTCATGATCTCTCTTCGTATGAGATCGATGTCCCCGCCCGTGCTCAGGTCCATCAGGGTATCGGACCCCGCCTTCCATGCCCGAAGGGCCTTCTCCTTCTCCGTCTCCGGGTCCGCGCTGTCCCTGGACGTGCCGATGTTCGCATTCACCTTGGTGCGCACGCCCTCGCCGATGGCAAGGGGCTCGACGTTTTCGTGTCGGGTGTTGCAGAGAAGAATGATCTTGCCTTCTGCAATGCCCTTTCGCAGCGTTTCGGGGTCGACCCCCTCTTCCTCTGCGACCCGCTTCATCTGATCTGTGAGAAACCCCTTTCGGGCGCTCTCCAGTTGTGTGAGCATGTCTGTCTCCTCCCTTTCGCCCGCTTCAATTCGACGCCAGGGAACGATTCGTTTTCTGAGGCTCCTTCGCCGGATAATCGACCCTCTTGTGGAGGATCCGGAGCAGGGTCTGCGCGATCGCGGCTTCCATGCGAGCAAGGGCCCGCGTGGACAGGCCGCACTCTTCGAACTGTCCGTCGTCAAACCGCTTGACCACGACCTCGTGAACCTCCCGCCGTACCTCGACCGGATCCGTTGTCGTGAGAAGCCGGCCCACCGCCTCCACGACGTCCGCGATCATCAGGATGCCCGACTCCACGCTGCGCGGCTTCGGCCCGCCGTAGCGGAAGAAATCCGGGCTGCACTCCATCCCCGGCTGATCCTTCTTTGCCTTCGAGTAGAAGGCCTCCAGCACGGTGGTGCCGTGGTGCTCTGCGATCAGATCCACGACCGCCCGGGGCAGGCGATACTGCTCTGCGATCTCGATTCCGTCCCGTACATGCGATTTGAGAATCTCCAGGCTGGAGGTCGCGTCCATCGTGTCATGCGGGTTCTCCCTGTTGTTTTGATTCTCGATGAAGTACTCGGGCTGCACGATCTTGCCGATGTCATGGTAATAGGCGCCCGCCCTGACCAGGTGCACGTCGGCGCCCGCGACTTCCGCTGCAACCGAGGCGAGATTGGCCATGGCCAGGCTGTGATAGTATGTGCCGGGGGCTTTCTCCTGCAGTTTCTTGAGGAGAGGGTGGTTCAGATCGGTAAGGTCCCGAAGCCGATCGGCCGTGGCCAGCCCGAAGAGCTTCTCGCCCAGGGGTGTGACCAGTACCGCGACGAGCCATGCAGCGGGTGCGCTCAGGAATGCCTGGGGAGCGAGCTCGAGCATGAGGGTCTGGTTCGGAAAGGCGTCCCGAAGGAGGATCATGCAGCACAGAAGAACCACGTTGATCACGCCCACCAGCAGGGAATAGAAGAGCAGAACGATCCTCTTGCTCGTACGCGCCGCACTCAGCACGAGCAGGGTCCCCCCGATCAGGTAGTAGAGGAAGAGACCCATGTCGAAGCTGGTCAGAAAGGAGGTGTAGACGGCCGTCAACGCCAGGGCGAGCAGGGCCGAAGGCAGGTCGAGCAGCAGGGCCACCACGAGCCCGCTGGCGCCTACCGGAATCGCCACGCCCTCCAGGTTGGTGAAGAGATAAACCGCCTTGGCGAGCAGCAGGACGGCCAGCATGACGAAGAACAGGAGCAGATAGTGCGGCACCTGGGGACGGTCCCCCCACACCCTTCTGCCCACCAGCAGCAGGAAGATGAGCGTCAGGAGGAAGAACGGCAGAAAGGAACCCGCCCCTGCCAGGAGGGCATCCGGTCTCGGCTCGTTCAAGCAGTCCCGAACCCGCATCTCGTCCAGCAGGGTGACCACCCGGCCCTTCGGAACGAGAAGGTCACCTCGCTTGTAGAGGATCCTCTTCTTCTCCGACCCCTGAGACCGGATCGCCGCGAGAAGTTCTGCGTTCTCAGCCGAGTACTCGATGTTCGGTTCGAGGAGCTCACTCAGGTTCTTCCAGAGGCCTTCCCGTAGGGCGGCACTTAGGTCCAGCAGCTGAAGCCTCTCTTCCAGAACGTTTCGAGCCTCGGTGATGCTCTTGACCTCGGCGACGGGCACAAGGGCGACCCCGGGCTCGCCGGTCGAACGGAGGCGGATTTCGGTGAGGTCCTCCAGGTCCTCGGCATCGGCCAGGACCCCGGCCTCCAGCAGCTCTTCCAGGGAGGTTTTGAGCAACCCCCTCACCTTGTCCAGGTGGGGGTATCGGAGGAGCTCCGATTCCGCCTCCTCACCCGTCCCGGCGCTCAAGTGCTGCCGCAGGCACTCCAGCCCCTTTCTCCTGCTCTCCTCAGCGGTCTCTCTGCAAAGCGCCAACCCGCTGAAGAACTCCTCCCAGCGCGCCATGATCTGCCTGGATTTCCCGGAGTCGTACACGTAGATGGGCACGAAATCACTGAGCTCCTGCTCCACCACATTCCGGAGCGCCGCCTCCTCGTTGAAGACGAAATCATACGGAGCGCGTATGGCCTGAGGCGATGGCTTTCCAACGATGGGGAGCCGAACGGGAAGGAAATACTGCTCGAAGAAGGTCATGAAGATCGCCAGCAAGAGGACGAGAAAACCCGGAATCCAGAGGACGCTCTTCCTTCGCGCCCGCGCGTGAATCGGCGGATCCTCGATGGCCTCTTTTATGCTGGGCTTCTGTGGAGGCACGGCTGACCCCGGCGGCATGGATTGGAAGGCTTGAACAAATTATGATAGAGATTGCTCTGCCGGTTCGTCGAAATCGTAAAATATTACGGTAAAACAACGCGTTCCAAATGTCAACGAAGAAGTCTTCCGGATCGTCCGAAGGGGAGAGGGGCTGCTGACCGCAGTGAACCGCGTCGGGAGGAATCGCACCGTGGACGAACACGAAGCAGAAGCGGTCCGGCTCAGGGACAAGATCACCGGTTCGGTCCGTATCCTCCTCGTACGCCCCCTCTACCCCGGGAACGTGGGCTCCGTAGCCCGGGTGATGAAGAACCTCGGCTTCCGAAGGCTGGGAATCGTCTCGGATCAGGACCCGAGAAACGAGCCGGAGGCCTTCTGGATGGCACACGGAGCCGAGGATGTCCTGGAATCCGCCATTCTCTACCCGGACCTGGGCGCAGCCCTTCGCCGTGTCGACCTGGTCATCGGCACGACGTCCCGCAGGGGCGCACGCTGGCGGGAGGCGATCGACCCGGAAGGGTTGATCGATATCCTGGCGGCCGGCTGGGACTGGCGGACCACCGCGCTTCTCTTCGGACCCGAGGACCGCGGCCTGCCGGTGAAAGAGCTCTCCCTCTGCCGCTGGGTCCTGCGCATCCCGACCCGCGAGGAGTGCCCCTCCATGAACCTTTCCCACGCAGTGGGGCTGGTCTGCTATGTCCTTGCCCGCGGGCCGTCCGAGGGTCTTCAGGGAACGGGACCGCGCACCGTCTCGCCTGTCGCCTTGCGGCGCTTCACCGAGGCGGCGGAAGCGTTCCTGAGGGCGACGGGGTTTCTTGCCGGGGATCCGTCCAGGGACGAGACCGCCATGAGGCGGCTCGAGCGGCTTCTGGTTCGAGCCTCTCCGGACAGGTCGGAGATGGCGCTGCTCTGGGCCCTGTTGCGTCACGTGGAAAGGGATAGGCGAAAGGGGAAAGGGCAAAGGGGAAAGGGAAGGTCGAAGAACTGACGAAATCGTTTCAAACAGCGAATGGTTGGAACCTCGCTGATTTCCGCCCAAATCCTTGATCCACCCCCTAGTGTCTTGTCCCAGAAATACCTTTACAGGGGAGATCGGGGACAGTCACCGATCTTTCCCCCTACTCAGATTCGAAAAGGGGATCGAAGAGTTCCGGCCCTGACTGCGTGCTCGCCCATTGGAGAATCCCTAATCCGGCAACACCGACTGCTCCCTGAGACTTTGTCCTTTTGCCTTTGTCCTGGAGCGATGAGAAGAACGCGGATGGCGGGCCTTCTCCTCAGGGCCATCACCGGAACACGGTTGAAAACACTCTCAAGCTGTTCTCGCCGAGGATGCCGCGGATCGCTTCCTCAGAGAAGCCCCTGCGAAGCATGCAATCGGTGACCTGGACCGTGTCGGCGATGTCGCGCATCCCTTGCGGAAGCGAAGGGATCATCCCGTCCATGTCGCTTCCCAGGGCGGCATGCTGCCAGCCGATGGCGTTGCAGATGTGCTCGAGGTGGTCCACCACGGCGTCCACCGGCGCGCGCAGACGACCGGTCAGGTAGTCCGGGCTGTAGATCACGCCGACGACGCCCCCGGAGTCGGCCACCGCCCGGAGCTGGAGGTCGTCGATATTCCGCCATAGGTCGTGGACCCCGGTCACGCCTGTGTGCGACACGATCACGGGCGCCCGGCTCCTTTGCGTCGCCTCCAGGAACCCGTCGCGACGGATGTGCGCGAGATCCACCAGCATGCCGAGGCCGTTCATCGCCTCGATCAGATCGATACCGAACCGTGTCAGGCCCCGCTCCTTCTTCATGCCCCACCCCCACGCCGGGGCGCCCGCCTCGTTCGCCGAGAAATGGACCAGCGTGAGGTACCGGACCCCCCAGCGGTGGTAACGTTCGAGGAGATCCAAGTCGCCGGCCAGCGCATGGGCCCCCTCGATCCCCAGAAAGGCGGCCACCTGCCCGTCCTGCCGCGCAAGAGAGAAGTCCTCCGCCCTTCGGGCCAGCCTGACCTGCCGCGTCCGCTCCGCCAGGTTCATCAGGTTCGTGACGGTTCGGGAAACGATCCGGACGCGCCGGGTGCGGGACTTGTAGAAAGGAGACTGCACGACCCCCAGGCCCACGCCGTCGATGGATCCCTGGATCATGCGGGGCAGGTCGGCGTGAAAGAAGAAGGGCGAATACGGAATCCACGGCCTGTGCCTGAGAGCCGGGTCGTACCCCCAGGCCCTCTGGATGTACAGCGTGTCCACGTGCAGATCGATCACAAGGGAGTCCCTGTGAAGCCGCACCGCTTCTTCACTCGCCCGAGTGCTCTTTCTACCTCCCACGGGCATGCCTTAGTACTCCATCTCATAAATACGGTAACGCACCGAGGATGCCGAGGCGCCCGGCAGGCAAGGCGCGAGGAGGGCGAATACCGGGAGTATTTAACCGACGAGCAACGCAGCCTGCCGGGATGGATCGGCATCCGAATGCCACCGTATTTATGAGATGGAGTACTTAGCCTCCCTGGCGGCCTTCTCCCCTGCGGATTCTGCGCGTAAGCCCCTTGCCGTATTCCCTTCCGGTTCCGGTGCCGCAGAAGAACGCGTAATCCGCGAGAGCATTCAGGCCCTTGAGAATCGATTCGGGATGGCGGCCCGCCAGTTGAAACGTGGCAGACCCGATGAAGCCGGGCACCGGCCCCTCGTCGGCTTCCGAACGGCGCTTCTGAATGCGGAAATCGGTGAGAAGGAGGCGCCCTGCCATCGTCTCCCGCATGCCCGGGGCCAGACCGATCCCGGAGAAACGGTTCCATGCCGTCAGATATCCGACAAAGATGCGGCCGGGGTCCGGAAGGGGGTAAGGATGCCCGTCTCTCTCCAGGGTCGTGGGCGTGTAGAACTTCAGGGTTGCCTCCCTGCGGCTGTGGGAAGCCTCTTCGTACAACCTCTCGTAGGACACGCTGCGGTTCCACCTCTGGGTCAGGGTCGGCCCAAGGATCGCGCCCTCCAGGAGAAGAGCCCCTCGGCACGTCCCCACCCGCACCGGATCGTCCCCGAGTGTCGCGGCCCAGGCGAGCAGGCCCTCCAGGCCCTCGTCTTCCAGCCAGCCCAGCCTCAGCCGGAACCGGCGGGTATCACAGTCGCCGGGTCCTGCTGCAGACAGGTGGTCCCCGTCGGGAAGGGGAAAGGAGACGGAATAGGGCGCCGGGCTTCCTTGAAGCGTCCCCTCCCGGGCACCTGCTCTCGAGGCGATCTCGCTCACGAGCCTGTCCGTCCACTCCCGGCGCAGGGGCTCGGGAGGAAGGGCTTCCCCCAGGGCCTTCATCAAAAGGGTCATACCTGCAGGCATTCCGGATTCCTCTCACCCACTCTACCACAGTCCCCCGGCCCGGACGAATCCGGGGCACGGCGGGCTCACCTTCGAAATCCCGAGAAGTTCTGCTAGAAGAGACATCCAAAAGAAGAGTACAGAAGGGGAAAGGTGAAAGGGGAAAGGTGAAAGGCCCCCAGCCACCGAAACGGGCCCAATCCGGAGGACTTCGGGAGTTCGGGGAGTTCGGGGACAGGCACCGAACTCCGGAATTGCGGTGGAAACAGAGTGCGGCAACAGCCCGTGGGCACGGGACGGGGCTGCATGAGCAGCAGGGAACGAGACGTACATGAACCAAGACATAAAGGCGATCGGGCTCTTCTCGGGAGGGCTCGACAGCATGCTGGCGGTGAAGCTTCTCCAGGAGCAGGGCGTCGAGGTGATCGGATACGCCTTTGCCACGCCCTTCTTCGGGCCGGAGCAGGCGATCAAGTCGGCCGACGTTGTCGGCATACGGCTGGAGGTGTGGGAAATCACCGAGCCGTACATGGAGATGATGAAGGCTCCCAGATACGGGTTCGGAAAGAACATGAATCCCTGCATCGATTGTCACGCGATGATGTTCCGCCTGGCCGGACAGAAGCTCGAGGCCCATGGCGCCCGGTTTCTCTTTTCAGGCGAGGTGGTGGGCGAGAGGCCTTTCAGCCAGACCCGGGGCGCCCTGAGGGCCGTGGGTCATCTTTCCGGGCTCGGGGATCTCATCCTTCGCCCCCTGAGCGCAAAGCTCCTGGAAGAAACGACCCCGGAAAGGGAAGGCTGGGTGGACCGCTCGCGCCTCGAGGACATCCAGGGCCGTTCCAGGAAGCGACAGATGGCGCTGGCCGAGCGCTTCGGCATCACCGAATACCCCGGCCCCGCAGGCGGCTGCCTGCTCACCGAGCCGAATTTCTCCAACCGCCTGCGGGATCTTCTCCGGGATCAGGCCCATCCCCGGCACCGCGACCTGGAATTGCTCAAGGTGGGCCGACACCTCCGCTCGGCAGAGGGCTGCAAGGTGATCGTCGGAAGAAGAGAGGCGGAGAACAACCGGCTGGAAGCCCTCTGGGAAAAGGGGGATTTCCGGCTCTGGGTGAAGGGATTCCCCGGGCCCGTGGTCCTGGTCCCCGCGTCACCGAGGGCCTCGGAAGACGCGCTCCGGTTCGCCGCACAGGCGGCTGTCCGCTACAGCGACGCACCGGAGGGCCAAGCAGCCGAGGTTGCGTGCACCGACGGAGATACCCAAAGGACATTCCGAGTGGCCGCCTGTCCGGACGAAGAGATCCGATCGAGGATGGTCTGACCGGAACATCCCCCGGCGCACCCCCGCATTACATGGCTCTGCGGGCTTTTTCCCCTTTTTCGTTGACAGGCCGAGCCCGGTGTGATACTCAAGTCCATCGTTTTAAAAACCAATGTCGCGGAGCGCTAAATAGAACGAGTATTCTTTGAGCTAGAATTGCTGCCTAATTGTTAAAATATTAAGAGAATCTTTTCTCCGGCTTACCATGTTCCCCAGGAACGCACACATACTCCTCATCGACAACGATCCGACATCTCGACAGGAACTCACCGACCCGCTGGCCCGTTACGGCTACGACGTGACCCACGTTGACAGTGCCCGGGAGGGGATGGAGAAGATCTTCCAGGCCTCTCCGGACGTGATCCTCCTCGCCCGAAGACTGCCGGACATGGACGGCCTCCTCTTCTGCGCCGAATTGAAGAACGACCTCGTCCTGCGGCACACGCCCCTGATACTGATCGATTACGAGCCCCTCCTCGAGGGAGAGCTGGCCGCGAGGGAATCGGGCGCGGACGACTACCTGCACAAGCCCGTGTCGGTGGGGGAACTCGACGGAAGGATCCGACAGATCCTGCGGCAGGGCACCATGGGATTCAACTGCCATCCGGTGACCGGCCTGCCCGGCTACGACGCCGTTTACCGTAAGGTGCAGGAGACCCTGGAGAAGGGCCGCCCCTTTGCGATCTGCTTCCTGGACCTCCACAACTTTCGACACTTCAACAAGCGGTACGGCTATGCCCGGGGGGACGAGCTCCTGCGACAGGTCTCCATGCAGGTGGTCGAGGTGCTCCAGTCGGGCAACCGCTACCTCGACTTCTTCGGCCACCTCGGGGCGGACGATTTCGTTCTCGTTACAGACCCGGACCGGGCGGAAGCGATCTGTTCGAGCATCGTGGAGCGGTTCGAAGAGAGGCTCCCGGATCTCTACGAGCCCTGCGACTTCGAGAACGGCTACACCCTGGCGAGGAGGCGGGGCGGCAGGGAAACGTCTCATGAGCGCACCTTTCTCTCCATCGCCATCATCACGCAGGAGGCGGGCACGCCGGGTCACGTCGCCCGGATCGTGGAGCAGGGCTCCGAATTGCTCGACCTTGCGAAGCGGGAGAAGAGAAGCCGCTGGGTGAAGGAGAGAAGACGCTCCCTGACTTCCCTGCCGTCGGTCGCCGACGAGGCTCCGGGACCCGCTGCGTACGAGGGGCTTCCGAAGCCGGTCCACCTGAGAGGGCCGTCCAAGGCTCTGACCGAACACTTCAAGCGCTTCCGGGAGATCGTCCAGGCCCAGTCCCTCGAGATCCACTTTCAGCCGATCGTACACCTGGACACGGACCATGTCTTCGGGTACGAAGCCCTGGTTCGCGGACCGGTGGAGACGTATTTCGAAAGCCCCGTGATCCTTTTCAGCCTGGCCCGGAAGCTCGACATGGAGCTGGTGCTGGATCTGATCTGCCTTCGAAAGCTGCAGAAGGCGGCGGCACGCATCCCGGATTCGAAGAAGATATTCTTCAATGTAAGCCCGAGCAGCTTCTCGAATCCCATGTTCCGGGAATTCTGCGACAGGGCTGCGGAGGACCTCGCCCCGGAGAGGATCGTCCTGGAGGTGACCCGGAAGAGAAGGATCCGGGAGTACCTCAAGTTCCGGGAGGCGGCCGAGTACTTCAAGGCGAGAGGTTACCACCTGGCCGTGGACGATGCGCGGGCCGGCACGCTGAGCCTCCGCACCATCCTCGAACTCGACCCGGACTACATCAAGACGGACATCACGGTCACGCGAGACATCCACTGCGACGCGGCCAAGCAGCGGATCTTCCGCCAGTTCCGAGCCTTCTGCAGCCACAAGGAGATCGAGATCATCCCGGAGGGCGTGGAGTCGGAGCTGGAGAAGGACTACCTGAGAAAGAACGGCGCACGCCTGGGCCAGGGCTTCCTCTTCTCCCACCCCGCCCCCCTGCCCGTTTGAGACGGCATCAAACCGCTGCGTTCTTATGCCCGAGTCATATCCGTCACAGAATCAGAAAAGGCCCGCGCCAGCTCTTTCCACAGAACACGTGAAAGGACAAGGTGGAGACGGTCGTCACGCTTCTTCTGGTCCTGCTGCCGTGTACGGGAGGGTCTGTGTACGGCTGATTCCTGGAAGCTACCAATGAGGGGTTTCGTCGATCACCTGCCGGAGCAGGCCGGGGTCGTCGGTGATGATGCCCTGGACGCCCGTTTCGTGGATGAGCCGCTGCATCTCTTTCCGTTCGTTCACGGTCCACACGTGAACCTTCAGGCCCAGGGCCCTCGCCCTGGACATGAGCTTCGGCCCTGCGACCTCGACCCGCTTGTCGCCGACTTCGTGATTCACCGGAACCTGCAGGAGCCTGCCCGGGGGCACGTATTCGCCGCGGGTCATCTCTTCCAGCGGGGTGAGGAAGAAGACCATGACCTCCTCTTCGGCAAGGGAGGTAACGAGGTCCATGCCGCGGTCGGCCGCCCGCCGGCGGAGCCCCTCGAGTGCTGTCTTGCTGAAAGACCCCATGACCAGGCGGTCCGTCATGTCGTGGGCCTGGATGATGTCGAGCACCGCGTCCGTGATGTCCGGTTCCTGCTGCTTGATCTCCAGGACCATCGGCGTCCCGGCCACGACCGGATCGCCGAAGACCTCTTCGAGGGTCGGGATCACGATTCCTTTGCCCCGGTACGGATGCGATACACCCCCGTCCCGGGTGTACCGGTAGCCTGCGTCCCGTTCCCTCACCTCCCGGAAGTTCATGTCCCGGATGAGGCCCTGCCCGTCGGTCGTGCGGTCCACGGTGGCGTCGTGGGAGACCACCACCACGCCGTCCCGCGTGGCGTGCAGGTCCCCTTCCAGGGCCACGGCGCCGAGCTCGAAGGCGTGTCGGAAGGCCGGTAGCGTGTTCTCCGGACGCAGGGACGCCCCGCCCCTGTGAGCGATGTTGAGCGGCCCGGCCTGGTCACGGAGGAAGAAGTTGGTCATACTTGGGTCATACGGGAAAAGGAAGGGAATGACAAGTCGGTCGGCGCAACCATCATTCGAGAAGACCGGCGGTTAAATGTAGAATGGCGGCCTGATCCAGGACGTGATGAACATCCCCGTTCACGGCGTTCCCTGGGACGAGTTCTCCTTCATGGCCTACACCACCACGTTCAGCCGGCTCGTCGGCACCGAACTCTCCGCCGACCTCGTCTACTCGTACGCATCGGATGCCGACAGCCTCTACGGCGACAGGGCCGCCATCGACCTGGGCGTGATCGCCCACGGGGGCATGGTCGAGGGGGAAGGCATCACCGACGTGGACGAGGTCCGGTCCCAGGTCGGCGCCGCCAAGATGGCGGGTATCGCGAACATCCACGCCTATTCCCTGGACGGCATCGTCCACTCGGAGGAGCAGGATCCCTGGTACGAGGCCTTCCGGACGCAGGCGCCTGCGGAGCGGCCGGAGGAGGAGTCCATGGCCACCCTGTTTCGCGGGGCCCTCCGGTTCCTGGACCGCGTATTCCGATAGCCGGCTCAGGATTCCTGCCCGGACGAGGCGTTCTGCTTCGCCTTCCGTTCCCGAACGTGAAGCTTCCCGTTCACAGGGAGGGCGTCCAGAAACAGCGTCAGGGACCCGTCCCGGTTCTCGAAGGCGGCCCCCACCTTCAGCCAGACGCTCTTGTCCCAGCCTTCCTTCTCGATGATGGTGAACACATCCTTCATGGATCACCTCCTTTGTTCCTCTCAGTGAAGATGGTCGGCCATGCCGCCGATGATCGATTGCCGGCCGTGTCGATCCAGGATCCGGTACTGGATCGCCTCTGCGATGTGTGCCGTCCGAATGCGGTCAGAACCCTCCAGATCCGCAATGGTCCGGCTCACCTTCAGGATCCGGTGGTAGGCCCGTGCGCTCAGGCCGAGCCGGTCGAAGGCCGCCTCCAGGAGTCGGGCACCCTTCGGCTCGGTCGGGCAGAGGCGGACGACTTCCCCGGCCCCCATGCGTGCGTTGCATCGCATCTCCATGCCCTGGAAACGCTCCTCCTGAATGCGGCGGGCCCGGAGGACCTGTTCCCGAAGCACGGCGGTGGAAATCTCCGAAGGCCCGCGGTGGGTGAGGTCCTTGTACGGGACCCGCGCAACCTCCACGTGCAGGTCGATCCGGTCCACCAGCGGCCCGCTCAGGCGGCTCAGGTACCGCTGTATGTCCGCCTCCTTGCAGGTGCAGCTCTGGTCCCGGTCCCCGAGAAACCCGCACGGGCACGGGTTCATGGCGCTCACGAAGAGAACCCTCGACGGGAATCCCGCGGAAACCCCGGAACGGGCCACGACCAGGGCTCCCTCTTCGAGGGGCTGGCGCAGCTGTTCGAGGGCCTGGCGCCTGAACTCCGGGAGCTCGTCCAGAAAGAGCACCCCGTTGTGGGCCAGGCTGAGCTCACCGGGCCGCGGCAGGGCCCCTCCACCGATGAGTCCCGCATTCGTGATGTGGTGATGGGGCGCCCGGAAGGGCCGGCGGGTAATGAGCGGCGTCTTCAAGGGCAGCAGGCCCGCAACGCTGTGGATGCGCGTCGTCTCCAGGGCCTCTTCGAGACACATGGCCGGCATCACCGATGGGATCCTCCTGGCCAGCATGGTCTTGCCCGCACCGGGCGGGCCGATGAAAAGGAGATTGTGCGCCCCGGCCGCGGCGATGAGCAGCGCACGCTTGGCCACCATCTGTCCCTTCACGTCCGCCAGGTCCGGGCACCCGGCATCCGGCCCCAGGAAGATGCTCTCCCGATCCACGGTCTGCGTGGGCAGTGCACTGGCCCCTGCCATGAACCGGGTCGCCGCCAGCAGGCTGGCAAGGTGATGCACCCGGATCCCGTCCACCACCGCCGCCTCGTGGGCGTTCGGCTCCGGAACGACCACACCCCGGAGGCCCTCCTCCTTGGCCGTCATGGCCAGGGAAAGAGCCCCCCGGATCGGCCGCACCAGGCCGTCCAGGGAGAGCTCCCCCACGAAGAGGAGCTCCCGGAGCGCGGGGTTGTCCCAGTCGTGCATGGAGCAGAGGATGCCGAGCGCGATGGGCAGGTCGAAGGCCGTCCCCTCCTTCTTCCGGTTGGCCGGCGCAAGGTTCACGGTGATCCGGCGCGCCGGGAAGGAAAACCCCGCGTTGATGATGGCGGTCCGGACCCGCTCCTTGCTCTCCCTCACCGCCACCTCCGGAAGGCCTACGATCGAGAATTTCGGGATGCCCCGGGAGGCCACGTCCACCTCCACCTGGACCAGGTAGGCCTCGATCCCGAGAAGGGCACCGCTTTTCACCGTGGCGATCATGGGATTCAGTGAAGTGCAAGAAGCTTACCAGCGGCGCTTCGCATGAATGCGGGAAGAACTGAAGGTGAAGCATTCATCTTCACTGAACTGCGGTTAGCAACTCTCGGGGGAATTCGGGGAGGCGCCACGCTCGCGCACTGCCTGCGCGGGGAATGCGGAAGGCCGTTCACACAATCAGGTGACGGGATCGATCGGTTCGAGAAAAGGAAACCGGTGGAAGTCGGTATCCCGCGTGTAGATCCGCTTGATGCCGTGCTCGCGCATCAATGCCGCAGTCTGCAGGTCGTGCATGAGGTTGCCGCTCAGATGGGGCAATTCCCTGATTACCTCAGAGACAACATCCGCGTGCCGATCTGTTGCGATCAGGATCCCCAGAAAAGGAGAGGCCGTCAGCGCTTCGATGAAACTCCAAGCCTGGGAAGCGGACCAGGGGGTGCGGAACACGCGGGGGTGGGTCGTCACGCGCAGGAACTCGTACAGGACTCCCCACGTCAAGTACCATGCCGAAGCTTGACGCCTCCAATCTTCGAGAAGCTCGTAACACCGGTCATGAAACGTCGAGTCCTCGTCCGCAGCGTAGATGAGGATGTTCGTATCCACTACGAACACTATCGCCCCTCCATGGCCTGATAGAGAGCATCGCGGTCCGCGATGTCGACCAGAGGCCCTCCGCTCTTGAAGGTCGGCAGAGGCGCTTGAGAGTCCGGCCTCTTCTGGGACTTGAACAGGAGCCGCAGAGCGGACTCGACCAGCTCGGACATGGTGCACTTTCGCCGGGCGGCTTCCTGCTTCAAGCGAGCCATCACAGAATCTTCGATGTTCAGGGTTGTTTTCATGCGCTGCCTCACGGCAGATTCATGGAACGAAATCGCACCCCGGTCCAAGGGGCGAACCCAAGTCGTATGGCTTACCATATACCATATATGGGTATACGTCAATAGAAACCGTATGGCCACCCTCATGATCGGGAACTGAAGATCCCTCTACATGACGAAGTTGCGAGGAACTCTTCGTGCTTCGGACGTTCGGGATGTGGGCGGCCCCCTGATCGCGGGCAGGCAGCCGAGAGTTCCTGTTATGATCGGAAGCCCGCACACAGCGCGCTTGGACAAATCTCAGGCATTTCGGTTTACTGTGGGTGGGAATCGACCACTGCCGCACCCTTCGGTCGGCCCGGAAGAAACCAGCCTGCGGGATTCACACCGAAATCGGGGGAGGAAGCATGTCCACAGTATTGATCTGCCGGGACGCGCTGGAAGACGCGGTCCTGGGAAACGTCGCCCTGGCGAGGGCCATGGCGAAACGCGGCGAGGAGGTGGCCCTGATCTTCGCCGGAGAGGCCCTGGCCGCCCTGGACAGGGGCACCTTCCGGTGGTCGCCCAACTTCAAGACCCGGGACGGCCGGAGCGCGGTCATCGCGGCGGCCGAGGCGTGCGGGCTTCCCCTGGCACACGGAGAGCTGGACGCGCGCTGGTCGGACGTTCGAGCGCTGGTGCGCTCCATGGCGGGCGAGGAGAACCTCCGGCTCGTGGCCTGCCCCCTCTGGGGCCGGTTCCTGGACCTGGACCCGGAGCTGGACCAACTGGACCGGATCGACGAGGACCAGCTGGTAGACCTTATCAAGAATGCAGACACCGTCGTGGGAGGGTACTGATGTCGGAGTGGAACGATTGGGAAGCCGTCGAGGGCGTGACATCGGAGGTCGTGATTTACGAGAAGAAGTCGCGCAAGCGGGGCGGCACGGTCGCGCGCATCCGGATCAACCGCCCGGAACGCATGAACGCCATGAACGGGCCGGTCTTCGAGGGGATCTTCCGGGGACTGATGCTCGCCGATGCCGACCCCACCGTGGGCGTGACCGTCATCACCCACACCGGGGCCCATTTCGGCGTGGGCGGGGATCTGAGCGGCGACAGCCTCAGCCCGGCCATGACCGAGGTGGACCCGATGATCAAGCGGTCCCGCAAGCCGGTGATCGCCGCCGTGCGCGGCTACTGCATCGGGGCGAGCAACCACATGGCCTACACCTGTGACTTCACCATCGCCGGTGAGAGCGCCGTGTTCGGGCAGAACGGCCCCCGCATCGGAAGCCCGGCCACGGGCTACATGATGGCCTCCTCCGCGCACGTGATGGGGATGAAGGGCGCACGGGAGATGTGGCTCCGGTGCCGGCTGCTCACCGCACAGGAGGCCCTCGAGGCGGGTCTCTGCAACACGGTCGTGCAGGACCGGCTGGTGGACGCCGAGGTGGACAGGTGGTGCGACGATCTGCTGGACCGGGTGCCGGTCTGCATCGCCGCGGGCAAGCAGAGCTTCGAGGCGGTCGACATGTCCCTTCAGTACTCGGACAAGTTCCTGAACATGATGACCCCGGATTTCTTGGGACACCCGGAGCCCGTAGAGGCCTTCATCGCCTTCCACGAGCGCAGGAAGCCCAACTTCTGGACCGAGGAGATGGTCGAGAGGAGGAAGAAGCGTTAGTCCCCCACACTAGCCCGAATCGAGAAGGCCGGCGGGCACCCGCCTGGTGCGGCCCTCGACGTAGGCCTCGTCCTCGATCAGGTCGGCACCGTCGGCCGCGCCGGTGGCGAGGGCATCGCAGCGCTCGTTCTCCTCGTGGCCCGCGTGGCCGCGGACCCAGACGAACCGGACCCTGCGGTCTTCACAGAGATCGAGAAGCCTGGCCCAGAGATCCGCATTCTCGGCGGCCTCCTGCCTGGTGCGCATCCAACCGTTCTCGCGCCACTTCTTTGCCCACCCCCGGCTCATCCCGTTGACCACGTACCGTGAGTCGCTGTGGAGGATCACGCTCGAGGAAGGAGGCACGGCTTCCAGAGCGGCAATGCAGGCCATGAGCTCCATGCGGTTGTTCGTGGTCAGCCGGTATCCCTGCGAGAGCTCGGTCCTCTCGCCCCCGTCGAGGATGACCGCGCCGTACCCGCCCGGCCCCGGGTTCCCGCGACTGCCGCCGTCCGTGTAGACCAGGATCTTACCGGCTGTGTCACCCGCGGCGACCGTCTCTTCGCCGGAGGCCTCTTTGCGGGCCTTCTTCCTCTTCTCTGAAACGGCGAGTTCCCCCTGGTCCTGCATCCATTTCCGGGCCTCTTCGATGGTGGGGAACCCCTTGTAGCGCGCAGCCGGATACCCCCGTATCTGCGCCTCTGCGCCGCTCGGGCCGAACCAGGCGGTGTAGATGCCCGGGTTTCGTCCCCGCGCAACTGCGTAGTACTTCTTCGGCTTCCCCATCTGCTGCCCCGCCCCCTTCTCTTCTTCAGGTCCCCTCACTTCTTGCGGATCTTTTCGATCCCAGGCTCCAGCAATCGCGCCTGCCAGCCGAGAAGGGGGCCGCACTTCATGATCCCCTCCAGGGTCGCCGGTTTCTCGCGGGCGATGTTCACCAGGGCGGGCCGGGGCGCCAGGGCGGAGGATTCGATCCCCAGATCCCGGGCCAGCCGGTCGCACTCGGCGCGGAGAGCCTTCAGCCTGCCCGCCGGCGCGGACCGCTGTCGTTCTCTCTGCCTGCATGCCGGCCACGCCGATTCCGGTTGCGCGGCAGCGTCCCGAACCGCCTGCTTCAGGGCCTGAAGGCGTCTCCCCCTGCAGTTCCTGGGCAGCTTGAGTCCCGCCGGAAAGGCTCCTGTCGGATCCGAGGCCGACAGAACGGCCAGTTCCAGCAGCTGCTGGTTTCCCAGGATGTGGAAGGCGGGACGATCGGCGCGGCGTGCCTCGAAATCCCGCCACGCGAAGACGGCCCGAAGGACATGGAGCTCTCTGCGCGTCATCTTGAAGGACCCCTTGATTCTCCATCTGTCACCCGGCTCTTCTTCGCTCTCGTGCGAGGCCTGAAGGACCATGGAAGCGCACGTTTCCCGGTGCCAGTCCAGCCGGCCGAGCCGTTCCAGGTCGTCCCGGAGTCCTGCGGCCAGGGCCGGAAGATAGCGCGTGTCGTCCGCGGCATAGCGGAGTTGTGAGGCCGACAGCGGCCGCCTGGACCAGTCGGACTTCTGGCCCCCCTTGCTCAGCTTCTTCCCGAAGAAGCGCTCCACCAGGGCGGCCAGGCCGATCTCCCGGCAACCAAGCAGTCGTGCGGCGAGCATGGTGTCGAAAACCTCCCCTTCCGGCAGGAACCCGAAGCTCGTGCGCATCATGCGGAGGTCGTAGTCGGCACCGTGAAGGACGAGGGGCTTCCGCGCCAGGACCCTGAGCAGCGCGGAAAGGTCCGTCCCGGCGAGGGGGTCCACAATGGCGTGCTCGTCTCCTGCGGAGAGCTGGATCAGGCACACCTTGGCAGAGTAGTGGTGGAGACTGTCCGCCTCGGTGTCCAGGGCGATCTCGGGCGCCCCCTCCAGCCGGGCGACCAGATCCAGCAGGCCCGCGTCCGTATCCACGTAAAGAGCAGTCTTTGCCTTGGCGGGGTCAATCAAAGGGAGCCTCCTCCGGCCCACATTCTACACGTTCGCCGTGAGAAATGCTTGCCCAAGAGAAATACCCTTTTCGAATCAGCCGACTTCAACCGCAGGCGGCAAGCGGCTTCGTCGCGGCAGTGGTGCGACGCATATGGAAACCTTCGGGACAGGCCGGGATGAGGATCAGGCTGCCGGTGCAGCCCGGATGGCCCCGGTGGGGCACTGAACGAGACAGGCCCTGCAGGCCGTGCAGGCATCTGGCCGTGAAAGGGCGGCGCGTTTCTCTTCGTTGATGCCCCAGACACCTTGGGGGCAGATCTCGAGGCAACGCCTGCAGCCGATGCACTCGGACTCAACGATGGCAAGCCGCCTGTTGCCGTTCAGCAGATCCGTACGCACCGAACCGGCGAAGTCGAGGTTGCCGACCTTTCCGATGCCGAGCCGGGCCACGGCGGCGTCGAAATCGCTGGCCATGGTGGAGGCAAGCCCGCCGAGCTCGGAACCGCAGATGAAGAGGGCGGCCGTGGCGATGAGGATGTCCGCACGAATCTTCCCTTCATCCATGGAGGGAACGAACCAGGTGGCGAGAAACAGGACGGCGAGCAGCCCTGTGAGGAAGAGAACCTTGCTGATTCCCCGCTTCCCCGGGATCCGGGGTGCAGCCAGCATGAAGAAGACGAAGGCCGCCGCGCTGATGACCAGGTAGTCGGCCGTCAGCCGGGGGGCGAAGATCGCGAAGCCGATGCCGACGAGCAGGAAGAAGGGGAACAGGCTCCCGAGGCCTGCATCGACC
The DNA here is from genome assembly GCA_964479535.1 of uncultured Thermodesulfobacteriota bacterium. Classification (GTDB taxonomy): domain Bacteria; phylum Desulfobacterota; class DSWW01; order DSWW01; family DSWW01; genus S015-6. The sequence goes on along the minus strand of CAYZMM010000021.1, from coordinate 63,872 downwards.
CGCTCCTTCCAGTCGAAGGTCACCCTCTTCATCGCCTCCTTCCGTCGCATGCCTCCGGCGAGGTAGGCGGGTAGATCCGACATTCGGACGGGGCCCCACTTCACGGACCACCCGGTCTGCTCTTCCACATCTACGGCCCGGATCCCGGGCCCTCCCAGAGGGGGAAGGATGACGGTGCGATGATCGACCCGGTCCGAGATTCCGGACGTCTTCAAGGCCGAGACCACGGAGTGCGTGTTGAACTCGTCGCCGCCGGCCGCACACCAGACGTTGACTCCCCTCGCCTCGGCCACCAGGAGCCAGGCGTCCGTACCGCGAAGGACCCGCTTCAGCCTCTCCACGGTCAGGTAGAAGTTACAGGTCAGAAGAACGGGGCTGTCGCGGCCCGGGCGGCCGATGGGATGGAGCCCGACCGGCACGGGACAGGGGAACAGGCGGAAGAGGATCGACCAAAGGGCCTTGGGCAGGCTCATGAAGACTCCCCCTCTTCTCCGGGCCGGGCAACCACGAGGGCAAAGGCGTCACCGTGACTTCGCTCCTCCTTTTCCACTTTGAATCCGGCCCGGGCGAGCTCCCCGGCAAGGTCCGGGATCGGGCGGCTCCCGCTGCGGGACACCAGGTAGGTGAGGGCGGCGAGCGGGACCCTTGTTGATGCATGGAGAACGCGACCCCAAGCCGGCCGAGGAACCACTTCGTCGGCGATGACGATCCGCCCACCGGGCCCGACGACCCTGCGGGCGTGCCGGAGGGCGTAGCTCCGTTCGTCGGGGTTCAGCTCGCTCAGCACGAGGGTCGACACGACGGCGTCGTAAGCGGCGGCCGGCAGGGTGTCCATGGCATCCACCCCCATCTGTCGGACCGAGAGCTTTCCGGCCAAGCCCTGCTCATCGATCCGTTCTCTTGCCGCCTCGATCATCGAGGGGCTCAGGTCGAACCCCTCAACCGTGCCCCCCTTCTCCACGATCATTTCGGCCAGCTCTCCCGTCCCGCATCCGATTTCCAGTACACGACCCCCCGCAGGCGTCTCGGCCGCCACCGCTTCCTTGGCAGCGCGCACGCGGCCCCTGCTCAACTTGTCCATGATCCGGTCGTAGGAGCGTGGACGGCCTTCGAGGATCTTCATGAACACGTAGCTGAACATGTCAGACGTCCCCTTTCGCCCCCTTGGCAAGACCGTGGCTCGCGTCGCAGGCAACCAGGCCGTGCCTTACGAGCCTCATCGCTTCTGCACGCATCCGGGACGCGCTGCCCTGCCGGCCCACGAAGATGGCGCTCAACACGACGCCGTCGTAGAGGGACAGGAGAAGGTCTGCCGTGGGCTCCGGGTCGAACTCCGGCCGGTTCTCGCCGGACGCCTGCCCTTCCCGGATCAGCCCGACCAGAAGGCTGCGCATCTCCCCGTAGATCTGCTCCAGCGTGAACGTCTCTGCCTGTGTGTCCGTGCGGGCCACGCTGAAGTAGTCCATGTAGACCGAGCAGTGGGCCCTCCACTCCTCCACGTGGGACAGAGCGAAGTCCACCAGGGCGACCAGCCTCCCGCCGGGAGTACCGACTCGTTCCAGAACCTCCTCTGCGCCCTGCCGGAACGCCTCGAAATAGCGGTCGAACTCGACCTGAAGGATGTGGGACTTGTCCCGGAAGTACTCGTAAACCGTGCCTTTTCCGATCCCGGCCGCCCGGGCGATGTCCGCCATCTTGGTCGGGTAATAACCCTTGTGGCGGAAGACCTGCATGGCCGCCTTTCCGATCTCTTGCCTCTTCGCTTCCCTGTCGATCCTCTTGGGCATTCCCCTCGCTTCTCCTTTTTGACCGACATGTCGGTCATTATAAGAATACACCCTTTTTGGTTTCACTGTCAAGGGCAGAAAATCGCTTGCGAACGAGGGGTCTTCCGAATGCCCGGGCAGGCTTTTCCGAGGTGCTCAAAGGTCGAGCGCAAAAAGGATTGATTTTCTAACTTCTCGTAGTCTGTCCGGCGATAGCGTAGTGATCAGGGAACCGATTTTGCCTCGGGATACCGTCTGAATGTGATCGAAGTTGACGGAGCAGCCCCTCGGCATGCCGTCCCGCTTCGTCAACATCACCTCGCTCGGAATGTTCCGGACGGTTGACGTTACGGGTGCGACCGTCACTTCTCCGAGGTATTCCAGAATGGAATCGCGGGTAAGGATCAAGACGGGACGCTTCTTGTCAGGCGCCTTGAACCGGTACCAGCGGATCTCTCCTCTCTTCATTCCTCCCCCCAGTCCTGCTCCTTCTCCCAGATGCTGAATTCTCTCTTCTGCACCGGCTGGGACGTGTACCCCCGACGGTGCTGCTCTTCGAGACGACTCATGTGGAACCGGCGGAGAGCCTCTCGCAGCGCATCCCGCGTGAAGGCGGACCGGGTCGTATTGAGTTCCTTCACGACCTCGTCGATGGACTGGACGAGGTCGTCATCCAGGGTCATCTGTACGGTGCGCACGGGTATCCCTCGTGAAATATGGATTAATATAGCTATGATGGCCCACATTCTATTCCATGTCAAGGCTGCCTGTCCCGGTAGCGTATCAACTGGCTGCAGAACTTCTCGCCGCGGTAAAGGCAAGGTTCACAATGAAAGCCTGACCCTGATTGCTGATACAAACGATTTCGAGGACCTCCTGCAACTCGAACAGATCATACTGGACTTCCAGGAAACCTATGAAAGAGCGGCAAAGCCCTTTGAGTGGAAATTCTCACGCAAGGACTTGCGAAATGTCCTCAACAACTTTGATTCTCTTCGCGTTCCAAAGAAAAGGGCCGCCTGAAGATACGTCACCGAATTTATGACCCAGAGTACTTAGGTGAAAGTCCGACACCGATCCTCGCACACAGGCCGACTACCAACACCTCTCCCTGGTCGAACTGCCCGTATACGCTGTTCTCCAAGGGAAGTATCTCTTGTAAACGAAATCGTCCATGTATCTCCCATACCCACACTGAACAACAGACAACCCGCGACCCGGCAGCAGCCCGATATTTTGGCAATAGAAGTAGGTTTGTGTGTACACGAGACAACAGGTGTTCCGCACATGCAGAGTGAAATACTCTGTCAACTCATGCGCGTAACTCCGAAGTGGAGCCTGCTGCAGAAACCGCTCATAAGCCCGGTCATATCTCTCAAATTGCCTTTCGGCGTCACCGGGGCGCCAGCAGAACACATCTTCCTGAGCATTGAACTTGAAGTTGAACCATGATCTCTGCATTGCGTGCTTGGCTATTGCGAGAGACCCCAGAACCGCTACCACGACGAGCGCCTCGATCAGCGAGAAGGGCATTTCCCCTCCTGGGTCAACCGCATTACAGGGATTCGCTTTGACGTACAGGTACCGGTGCAAGGAAGCTGGATCGAAAAGAAACCCTAAGACCGGGTCGTGCGTGATGAATCTCCCCGTATTCTGATCATAGTACCTCGCCCTGAGATAGTAGAACCCCACGTTCGGATCGTACTGCTCGCCTGTGTAGAGGTACGGGTTCTCCGTTGTTCCCGTTCTGTTCATCAGGTTACCGAAGGCATCGTACACGTAGCGGTCCGTCGCCGACTCCGAGGCGTCTGTCAGGGCCCGAGTGGACATCTGCCCGTCGTAGTGGTAGTAGCTCGAGACCCCGACCCGCCTCTGCCGGATGAGGTCGTCACCGTGGACATAATCGGCGATGAGCACGCCGGCTCCATCCCGCTCTTCCAAGACCTGGGAATAGCGGCGGTTCCCGTCCACCAGATAGCCGGTTTCATCTCCGTTCACCGTCGCCCGCACGCGGTTCCCGCCCACATCATACCGGTAGCTCAAGACACCCGCCGCCGTTTGGGCACCGATCAGACGGTTTTCGCAGTCGTACCCGTATAGATCCGTGTCGCTTCCCGTCGTTCGGCTCGTTGTGTTTCCATTTTTGTCGTAGCCATACGTCCGGCTGTACAAAGGATTCGTTTCCGTCAGGAGCTGATCGTTGGCGTTGTAGGTATAGGATGTAATGCCAATAGCGTTCGCCCTGGCCAGCCGGTTCCCAACGGCATCGTAGGTGTAGCCGATCGTCTCATCACCCACGGCAGGGTCGCTGATGTCCTCTTCGATGAGTCTGTAGAGGCTGTCGTAGGTGTAATCGACGATGCGCCCCGTGTCCTCGGCCAACCGCACCCGGTTGCCGGCCGGCCCCAGGGTGTACGCGTGACTCGAGAGGATCTCGCCCGTGGATTTCCGGTTCTCCATGTAGACCAGGCGGTTCAGGCTGTCATACACGTACTCGGCCACGGTACCGTTGGGATAGACGACGCCCGTGCGGTTGCCCACATCGTCGTAGGCATAGTCCGTCACCCCAGCATCCGGGTCGGTGACCCTTTCGAGGCGGTTCAGTGCATCGTATGCATATCCGGTCGTCCCCGAAGGAACCGTGACAGATATGCGATTGCCCCTCGCGTCATAGGTGTAGGCAATGCTGGTTCCATCCGGGTTCTCCACCTCGAGAAGTCTGTCTCTCACGTCATAGGTGTAGGCTGTAATTCCCCTGGAGTCCGTAGCGGTCGCCCGCTTTCCGGTCGGGGTGTGGGTGAACAAAACCTCCGAGGTGTCCGGATACTGCTTGCGCGTCAACCGGTTCATGCTGTCGTAGCTGTATGCAATCGTGTCGCCGTTGAAGTCGGTCTTCTCGAGGAGGTTTCCATCCGCGTCATACGCGAAGCTCTCGCTCTGCCCCATGGGGAGCGTCCGGGACAGAATCCTTCCGGAGCCGTCGTAGGTGAAGGAGGTCGTATGGCCGTTCGCGTCGGTCTGCGTGAGCCTGTTGCCCACGGCGTCGTAGGTGTACACGGTCTCGCCTCCCAACGCATCGGTCACTTGGATCAGACGACCCAGGGCGTCGTAATCGAAAACCGTCGTGGCTCCCGCCTGGTCCGTCTCGGAAATCTTCTTGTCACTGCAACCGGAGCAGCAACCCGCCGCATATTCCTGCAGGGTCGAGGTGCCGTCAGCAAAGACCGTCTGGACCCGCCGGTTGAGGGCATCATACACATAGGATGTGCTATGCCCGTTGGCGTCCGTCATGCCGCGCTGGTTTCCATTGGCGTCGTACGAGAAGCTCGTAATATTGCCCATGGGGTCTGTCGTGCTTGTCCTCCTGCCTGCTGCGTCGTATTCGAATTCCGTGCGGTTTCCGCTTTCGTCGATGATCGCACGCATTCGGCCCGCGCCGTCATACTCGTAACGGTTGGTGCTCCCATCGGGATAGACGATGCCGGCCAACCGGCCCTGCTTCCCTTGTTCCGGATCCTCATATCCAACGGGATCGTATTCGTACTGGGTTATTCTTCCCGCACGATCCGTCAATGTTATCTTGTTCCCGTTCTCATCATAGGTCTGGGCTTCAGCTGTGCCGTCCGGATAGCTCGTCTGCACGAGATTTCCGTTCTCATCGTATTCGTATTCCGTCCGGTTTCCGTTCTTGTCTACTTCTGCGGACTTCTTGCCGATTTCGTTGTATTCCGTGATCTCCGAGTTGCCCAGCGGGTCGGTGGTCATGATCAGGTTGCCGAGATGGTCGTAGGCTCGGGTTGTCGTATTGCCCAGGGGATCCGTCACGGCCAGCAGGTTTCCGTTGCTGTCGTAGGCGTAGGTGGTCACGTTCCCCAAGGCATCCGTCTCGCTCAGTTTGTTGCCGTGGCTGTCGTATGTATAGCTGATTACGTTGCCCTCACAGTCGGTCATGGAGATCATGTTCCCTGCACCGTCGTACGCATAGCTGGTCATGTTCCCCAGTGCGTCCGTCCTGGTCAGGCGGTTTCCGCTCCCGTCGTACGTGTAGGTCGTCACGTTGCCAAGGGGATCCGTCTTCGTGAGGATCTGGTTGCGATCGTTGTAGGTCCAGCTGGTCGTATTCCCCAGCGGGTGGGTCTCGGTGAGCCGGTTGTCCCGGTCGTCGTAAGTCCAGGTCGTCGTGTTGCCGAGGGCGTCCGTTTTGCTCAGCTCATTGCCGCGATCATCGTAGGTGAAGGTGGTGACGTTGCCCAAGGGGTCCCTGATCGAAATCACGTTGCCGTCGGTGTCGTACTCGTAGGCCGTGGTGTACCCGAGGCGGTCGGTCACGTATTCCACAGCGTTTTCCGTGTCATGAACAAAGGTCGTGACGTTGCCCAGGGCGTCGGTGGTTCCGATCATCCGGCCCTGCTCGTCGTACGCGGTCTCCAGGACCTCGATGCCCCGGGGATCGATGATGCTCACCAGGTTGTGCTCGTCGTCGTACCCGTAACGGGTCACGTTCCCTTCCTGGTCGGTGAACTCGATCAGGTCGCCGTTGCCGTCGTAATCGTAGGCCACCTCGTATCCCATGGGGTCCGTGATCCGGGTGACCCGGCCTTCGCTGTCGCGATCCATGTTGATGGAAAGGCCTGCGGAGTGCGTGATGCCGCCTGGGCCGAAGTTCAGGGTGTTCCCGTTCCGGTCGGTAATGCTCTCGAGTCCCGAGGACCTGGAAATGACGTAGACGATCCCCTCGGCCGTGGTGAGCCGGAATCGATCCGGATCGAAGGGCCCGACTTCCGTAGCTCCCAGATCCAGTAGCTGGCCATTGTCGAGGAAAAGGTCTGACGCCCCAACAGCTTCGAGGGTGGCGGTGGTTCCCTCCAAAGCGGTAAATGCCGGCTGTACCCAATCCGGCGCGATGGTCGGTTGGGTCACGAAGTAAGGCGTGAACTCGAAACGATCCTGGCGGCCGTTGGCATAGGTGACGAGCACCTTCGGGAGGTTGTCGGTCACCAGATCATAGGTGGGGCTGCCCAGAAATGAGCCGCTTTCCACCGCCTGCCAGCCCGTACCCAGCGTCCGGGTCGTCTGAATCTTGACCCCCGACATCAGATCCCCATACCAGCCCACACCAAAGTCGCCCTTCTCCTTGTCGAAGCTGTTGTAGGTGCGGGTCACGGTGATGGGGATGCCAGCCACCGGAATGGAGATATCCTGGAAAGCAAGGGAAAATCGGCCGATCTTCAGCTTTGTATCGATTTCGATGGGTGCCGACAGATTGAAGACCGTCAGGTGCCCGTCCTGGTCGTATGCGATCACACGGCCATCGTAGAGCCCATTGGCCAGTATGGTAGGATCGATGGTGCCGACCACGCCGTTTTGGACGGATGCGGTTCCTTCGGCAATCTGCCGAAAATTGCCGCTCCCGGCCGGCGCAATCTCGACACCGTACCACACCAGGTAAGGATCGCTGATGGTACCGACAATGTCGTACACTGAATCGATGGTGAGATCAGGTGGGATGCCGACCGAGACCACGGGAGCTTCGGTGTCCACCAGTGGCAGAACCTGAACACGAAAGTTCTGAGAGGCATACAGCCCCTGGGCATCGCGGACCACCACGGTTACGGTCTGGTAGCCTTCCTGATCCACCGCTGGCATCCAGGAGACGATCCCGTTTGAATCGATGGTCATGCCCTCCGGTGCCAACGCCAGGGCGTAGCTCAGGGGACCGCCCTCGGGATCGTTGGCCAGAACCTGGTAGCCGTAAGATGTCTCTGCCGTGGCCGTTGTCACCGGATCAGAGGTGATCACGGGCGGTTCGTTGGTGGTGGCAAAATCGCCCACCAGTTTGCACGGCGAAAATCCGCTGGAGTTGATCCGCGGATCGGGATCGACCCAGGTCATGCGCGTGGCCGTCGCGGTCAAATAGAGACCGGAAAGGTTCTCGGGAACCGTCGTCTCGAAGCTGCCGTCGGCATCAGGATAGACCGCTGCCACCCAGCGTTCACCCTCACCGTAACCACTGGCGTCGCACTCGCGATTAGCGAAGATTTCGACCAGGCAGTTCTGGGGATTGCTGGAACTCAGATTGCCGACCACTCGTGTGATGCCGTTGCCCGCTTCTGTAACGCTGACGATGGGATAGTTCTGCATGCCCTCAAGGAAGTATTCATTAAGACTTGTGATGTATGCCCCGGCAATGCCCATGCCGCCATTGCTGTGGATCTGATTTCCCGAACAGCGTAAGGTCGATGCGCGGGTGGGACTTGTAGTGCCGGCGCTCCATCTTCTTTTTTCTATCCCCGGGCCATCGTTGAAGGCAATGATATTAGCTGCTTCCGCCTCGGTTCCGCCGATGATGCTATAGCTAAAACCGCCCACCCTGATCCCTGTTCCATTGGGTACTGAGGTCACGCCATCTGAACCGACGCCGATCTTGTTCCCCTGTATTGTGAGAAAATCCTGGTTTCCGAGAACAATTCCCTCGTTTTGATTGCCGCTGATGATGTTGCCGTCATTGGGGCCGGTGCCCCCGATGAGACCCCCTGGTCTTGACACCGACACGATGCCATAGCTATTGCCGATGGCCTGGGTGCCCGTTGCATCGGTGCCAATCAGGTTCCCCTGGATGCGAAGCGAAAAATTGTTTTCGTGCCTATCTGTTACCAAGCGGATTCCATTGTGAAATCCCGAGATCAGGTTACCCGTGCCTGGGGTTCTGCCACCGATCAAAAAGCTTCCCGCGGTCTCTGAGCCCCCATCATCTACGTCGATAACCTCGATACCCGATCCCGCAGGATTCGGGGCCATGGCCGTCGAGCCGCTGATGTCCGTTCCGATGTAGTTGTTTTGCAGGACGACCTCGTTGTCTTGAACATACAGGCTGACTTGATTCATGATGATGTTCCGGCTACCGGGACTCACTCCGCCTATCTGGTAGTGGGTGGTGACTGCGTATTTGTCAGTCCCGATGCTTCTCACGCCAGAAGGAGAAAGGGGGATGGTGCCGGTACGGTCGCAACCGATCAGATTCCCTTGAATCGTAACAGATTCCGGCCCTACATATCTTCCAATTCTAATAGAAGGAAATGTTTCTGTTGCGATGATATTTCCCTGGCCGGGCCGGCTTCCGCCTACCCGGACCGTCCAGCCCGGAGGCGGATCAAACTGATTCTGGTAGTAACCTCCACCCCAACCCCACTCTGCACAGGCATGCGATGCCATCACTAAACCGGAATTCCCCCGGACGGTCGTACCTGTGGCATCGACTCCGATATGGTTGCCCTCCACAACCATGTTCCTGCCCGGACAGATCATCAGTACACCCTTTTCATTGCTGGGCTGCGTAAAGGCGATGCCACGGATCACGCCGTAGTCTCCGGAGACACCCACCGTGCCGCCGACGGCACTATCGTCAATCTCGATTTCAGGGCCGAAGGGGTTCCTATCCCCCTGGTTCTCGCTCTGGCTGTAGCCGTCCAGTGTCCACCCAACCCCGTGCAGGTGCAGGCCGATGGCACCCCCGTAAGTGCCCCCCATTGACGCATTCGGCAGTTGCCAGACGCCCCTGACCGAGTCGTACTTCGGGTCTGAGTCCGGGATGTTGAAGGTAATGCGCGTGCCCGGATGGTCGTTGGCGTAGACGATGGCCGCCTTCAGCGAGCCAGGCCCGTCCAGGTTGGAGTTGGTGACGATGCCGTTGCCTCCGGGCGGCAGGTCCATGTTGAGGACCATGATGTTGACTTCATCCGGTTCACTGTCCGCCATGCTGTCATGGACGGTGAGTGCAAAGGTCAGGAGGATATTGGCGTCCACGTCGGGCGCGGTGAATCCGGGTCGCTGCGCGAACCGGTTGTCCAGCTCCACCTCCGGACCTCCAGTCTGGGTCCACGTATAGCGCAGGTGATCCCCGTCGGCGTCGAAGCTATAGGAGCCGTCGAGAATATCCTGGGCGCCCTCTTCCATGGTGTAATCGTCCCCGGCATGGGCGATGGGCACCGTGTTGCCGGCTACCGAATTGCTATCGGATACGCGGATCCAGTAGGTTTGCGCGTCCGTCCCACCGTATCCGTCATCCACCTGCACAGATACCGGGTGATCCGTGACCTGGTCGGCTGTAGGAGTCCAGCGAACCACCGCTGATGCACCGATTGTCATGCCCTCCGGGCCGGTCAGGAGCGAGCAAGTCAGGGGATCTCCGTTCGGGTCATGCGCTTTGACCGGGTAGACATACTCGTAATCAACCGATGCTACGGTAAGGGGCATCGAGGTGATACTCGGAGGGAGATTCTCCGCACGTTCCGTAACCGTGATGGTTACCGTGTCGGGGTCGCTGTCATTACCGTCGTTGTCCGTCACCACGAGCGAAAACGTGTGGAGCCCTGCGGGCAGGTTCACCGTTGGCTGTGCAATATCATCCGGGTCCGGCGAACCGGTCCACGTATAGCCGACAACGGTTCCGTCGGGATCGGTGGAGCCGGTTCCGTCCAGCACCACGTCTCTGAAGGCTCCGGGCGGTACGAAAACCTCCGTATCCTCTCCGGCATCGGCCACAGGCGGGTCACCCGGATCGATGCAGTCCGGGATACCGTCCCCGTCGGAGTCGGTGTCCGGCACCCCACACCCGCAAAGACCCGGTTCGGTCTTTTCCGGGTCTTCCGGGCACAGATCCTCCCCTGACGAGCACACCAGGAGGTCGATGGCGCAGCCGGGCGCGACCTCGGCTCCGGCCGGCCGGCTCTGGTCGATCACGGTACCCGCCAGCCCGGCATCGCACGCTTCCTCTGTGATCGTCCCTCCGGTCAGTTCATTGGCTTCCAGAGCGGCGAGCGCGACCGCTTGCTCCAATCCAATCACATCGGGCACGGCCACCTTGTACGGTTCGACCGCACACCTCGGCCGGGTGCACAACAGCACGCATTTCCGGGCGTCCAGGACCGTGATCACGCCGTCCCCGTCCAGGTCCCGGGGATCGTCGGGGCCCGTGGCCGGGGTGTTCCGGCCCGCCAGGATCACATTCAGGTCGTTCACGTCCACATCGCAGTCCTCGTCCAGGTCGCCGGGCATGCCCGGAACGTCCGCCATCACCCGCTGAGGCCCCAGAAACTCTCCGAGTCGATGCAGCAATTCTACATACCGTTGAGGATGCCACCGGTAGGTATGGCTGAGCTGCCACAGGGGCCAGGCCTGGATCGCCATGACGCAAACCAGGATCTTCGCAACAGAGCGGACAAAGGGCTGCTGTCTCCAGTCAGACATGGTCTCCTCCATCAGAGGGACACCCTCGGACTCGGAACGTCTGGTGGCAAGCAGGGGGTGGGTTGTCAAGCGCCCAGTCAGAGGGTGAAGGCGTTTACTGCCATCCTCGACGCAACCGGTTCGGCCGGTTGCGTGAAGTCATGCCGGAGACCGCTCAGCGGGTCCCTTCCCGCCGAACGGTGGGATTGCGGGGAAGGCAAGAAATCGAACCCGTATTATCGGATCCACTTCATGTCCACAACTTAGTTCGGAGCGAGGCAGGATGTCAAGAAGAAAAGCATTTTATTCAATAGCCCTGATTCCCGTCTCTGCGTCTTCCAAGGCGGGCGATCACCGGGTTTGCGAGGCGAGGACGAGCTGGTCCGCCGACTCGACGACGATCTGGGGGCCGTTGTATTCCCGGATGATGCCCGTCGCCTTGACGAGCCGTCCCTCGTAGCCGCTCACGGGATGCAGGCCCTCCTCCTGCAGTCCGGGCAGGTTTTCGCGGAAGATGACGACGGTGAAATCATCCCGGTAGTTCTCGCCGAAATTCAGGTGAAACGCCTTCGGGCCGGCGTGAACGTTCAGGACCCTGCCCGTCACGCTCATCAGGCGGCCCACGTACCGGCCGGCGTCGCTCTGATCGATCTCGCGCTCTTCCTTCAGGGACCAGATTCCGAGGCCGACGCGGAAGGCGCCGCGCTCGAGCCTGCGGTACTCCTTGGCCACCTCATCGCCGCAGTGGCCGAGGAACAGGGTTCGGGCATACCCGTACCGCAGGAGCTGCCCGCCCATGTCCACGTTGCCCTTGTAGACGAAGGCGAGTGTCCTCCCGTAACCGTCCTTCGGCTCCTCCTTGCAGACCCGGATCCGGACGCGGCTCCGGTGCAGGATCTTCTCCTGGAAGGACCGGGCCTCCTCGTAGAGGGGCTCGTCCAGCTCGGGTGCATCCACGCCGATGTAGCGGACGCGCTCGCCTCCGTCGATCTCGATCGTGTCGCCGTCGATCACCCGCTCGACCAACCGGATCGAGGACTCGGGACCGCCCGTGCGCGCAAGGAGACGATCCCAGATGTCTTCGGGGGACGGGCCCAGCAGGATGCCGCCCACGACTCCGATGATCATCCCGATGACCATGCCGGTCAACAGCCTCTGACTCGTCGGCCTCTTCTGCTCCATGTTCCCGCCTCTTAGTGCGCCTCGCTCCAGTTGTTCCCTGTCTCCATATCCACCCGCATCGGCACGTCGAGGGGCATGACCCCTTCCATCTCTTCCCGGATGAGCGGCTTCACCCCCTCCCGTTCGTCCTCCGGCACTTCGAACACGAGCTCGTCGTGGACCTGCAGGAGCATGCGGGTCCTCAGCCCCTCCTTGTGCAGTCTTCGGAACAGCCGAACCATGGCGACCTTGATCATGTCGGCCGCCGTGCCCTGAATGGGCGTGTTGACGGCCGTCCTTTCCGCCAGAGAACGGATCCCCGGATTCTCGGAAAGGATGTCCCTCAGGTACCGCCGCCGGTTGAGCAGGGTGGCCACGTACCCCTTCTCCCGGGCCTGTTCAAGGCAGGCCTCCCGCCAGGCCTTCACCCCCTCGTAGGTCCGGAAGTACTGGTCGATGAAGGCACGGGCCTCGTCGCGGCCGATGCCGAGCTGGTCCGCGAGGGCATTCTGGCCCATCCCGTAGATCACGCCGAAGTTGATCACCTTCGCCTTCCTTCGCATCTCGCCGGAGACTTCTTCCGGCTTGCACCCGAACAGAAGGCCGGCCGTGTGCCTGTGAACGTCCTCCTCCCTCCGGAAGGCCTCCCGAAGCCGCTCGTCGCCCGAGATCTCGGCCAGGATCCTGAGCTCGATCTGGCTGTAGTCGGCGCTCAGCATCCGCATCCCCTCCTCGGGGACGAACCCCTGACGAATCCTGCGGCCGTCCGGGGTTCGGATCGGGATGTTCTGCAGGTTCGGGTCGCTGGAGCTGAGCCTGCCGGTGGCGGTGACCGCCTGGTTGAAAGAGGTGTGAATGCGTCCGGTCTCCGGGTGAATCAGCTTCGGCAGGGCCTCCACGTACGTGAAAAGGAGCTTGGACAGGCTCCTGTAGTCGAGGATCAGCCGGGGCAGCGGGTGTTCGCCGGCCAGCCGCGTGAGCACCTTCACGTCCGTGGAATACCCGGTCTTCGTCCTCCTCGGGCTCGAGAGCTTCATCTTCTCGAACAGGACCGCCCCCAGCTGTTTCGGCGAGTTGATGTTGAAGGGCCCCCCGGCCAGCTCGTGGATTTCCCCTTCGAGCCTCGCGAGCTCTTCCCGGAATTCGGCGGAGAGCTCCTGGAAGTGGGGCACATCGATCCGGACGCCCACGAACTCCATCTCGGTGAGCACCTCGATCAGCGGGATCTCCACCTCGTGGAACAGGTACTCGAAGGCTTCCTCACGGATCTTCTCCCCGAGGAGGGTGGTGAGCCGGTAGGTGGCGTGGGCGTCCTCGCACGCGTACGTGGCCGCCTTCTCGATCTCCACCTCCTCGAACCCGAGCTGGGAAGCGCCCTTCTTGCCTGTGACCTCCTCGTAGGAGAGCATCTTGTGGTCCAGGTACGTCATGGCAAGGGCATCCAGCCCGTGTCCCCTCACCGAGGGGTCCAGCAGGTAGGAGGCGATCATCGTGTCGAAGCCCACCCCTTCCACCCCGGCCCCCTGCCCCTTCAGGACAAGAAGATCGTACTTGATGTTCTGGCCGAACTTGGGCAGATCCGGATCTTCCAGCACGGGCCGAAGCCGCTCGAGGACATGGGAGAGGGACAGCTGTTCGGGTGCGCCGAGATAGCTGTGCGCGACCGGAACATAGAAGGCGCGGTCGCCCGCCACGCAGAAGGAGAACCCCACCGGCCGGGCCCGCATCGCCTCCTTGGAGGTCGTCTCCAGGTCCAGAGCGAAGCCTTCCCGTGTGCCGGCAAGGAGGTCGATCAGGTCGTCGAGGGCCTTCTCGTCCAGGACGGTCTCGTAGCGGGCGTCCGTCAGCTTCTTCTCGGCCGGCAGTTCCTCGAGAAAGCGCTGAAACTCGAAGCGACGGAAGAGGTCTCGAAGAGACGGGAGGTCCGGCTCAACTCTCCGGAGGTCCCGGGGCGAGACTTCGAGGGGCACGGCGGAGTCGAGTTCCACGAGCTCCCGGGTCTTCCGGAGCGTCTCCGAACCTTCCTGAACCGCCTTCCTGAGCTTCGGCTTCTCGATCTCCTCCGCCCTTCGGATGATCTCCTCCAGGGAACCGAACTGTTGGAGCAGGGAGGAGGCCGTCTTGGGGCCCACGCCGGGCAGCCCGGGAAGGTTGTCCACCTTGTCGCCCGTGAGGGCGAAGAGTTCGGTGAGCCGCGCCGCGGGTATTCCGTACTGGGCGGCCACCTCGTCCGGCCCGAGAAACACGCCCTTCCTCGGCTCCAGGACGCGGATCCCACCCCCCACGAGCTGGTGCAGGTCCTTGTCCCCGGACACGAGGATCGCCTCGATCCCCTGATCCCGGGCGTGACGGGCCAGGGTCGCCATGACGTCGTCCCCTTCGTACCCCTGCCTCTCGATGCAGGGGATCCGGTAGGCTTCCAGGATCTTCTTGATCCAGGGGATCTGCACCACCAGATCTTCCGGCGGGGGAGGACGGTTCGCCTTGTACTCGGGATAGATTTCGTGCCGGAAGGTGGGGCCGGGAAGGTCGAAGGCCACGGCCAGGTAATCCGGCTCGTAATCCTTGATGACCTTCTGGACGATCTGTACGAATCCGAAGACCGCGTTGCTGGGGAAGCCTTCCGAGGTCGTCAGCCCTCGAATCGCATGGAAGGACCGGTACAGGGCGTGCGCCCCGTCGATCAGAAAGAGTCTCTCTCGTTCAACCATTGGAACCTCTTCCAGGTCAAAGGTGAAAGGTTGAAGATTAAAGCATCATGGGATCGCCATTTTCCTTTCACCTTTCACCTTTTACCTTTCACCTTTTATCTCGAAAACCGATCGTAAGGAGTTCTCTCCAAGGAAGTCAAGAAGGACCGTTGCCCCGGAACCGCCATTTCAGTAAAGTGGGTTCTCTTCGATAAGTCTGCGAAAGGAGCCAGCGCGATGCGTTCCTACCTCTTGGCCATCGACCAGGGCACCACCGGAACCACCGTCCTCCTCCTGGACCACGACGGCCGCCCGGTGGGGCGCGCCTACTCGGAATTCGGGCAGATCTACCCCCGGCCCGGCTGGGTCGAGCACGACCCCGAGGCCATCTGGGAGGTCACGTGCACGGTCATCGAGCAGGCGTTGCGCGAAGCCGGTATCCCTGCGGACCGGATCGCCGCCATCGGGATCACCAACCAGCGCGAAACCTCCGTGCTTTGGGACCGGCACTCGGGCGAGCCGGTTCACAACGCCATCGTCTGGCAGTGCAGGAGAACCGCACCGATCTGCCAGGAACTCCGTGACCAGGGGCGGGAGAATTGGTTCCGGGAGAGGACCGGACTGGTCCTGGACGCCTATTTCTCGGGCACGAAGCTCCAGTGGCTGCTGGACAACGTGCCGGGCGCAAGGAAACGGGCCGAGCAGGGCGAACTGCTGTTCGGAACGATCGACACCTGGCTCATCTGGAAGCTGAGCGGCGGGCAGGCCCACGTCACGGACTACACGAACGCCTCCCGTACGCTCGCCTACAATATATACGATCGGAAGTGGGATACGGACATTCTCGACCTGCTCCGCATCCCGGAAGGGGTTCTCCCGGAAGTGACGCCATCGAGCGGCGTGTGTGCCCACACGGTAGCCGAACCGCCCTTCGGTTCCGAGATCCCCATCGCAGGGATTGCCGGCGACCAGCAGGCAGCGCTGTTCGGACAGGCGTGCTGGGAACCCGGCATGGTCAAGAACACCTACGGAACGGGCTCCTTCCTGCTGATGTACACAGGCGGCAAGGCCGTCCGGTCAACCCAGGGCCTGCTGACCACGCTGGCCTGCTCGGAGACGGGGGGGCCCGCCTACGCCCTGGAGGGCGCGATCTTCACGACCGGCGCGGCGGTGCAGTGGCTGCGGGACGAGCTCGGCTTCGTGGAGCAGGCCGCGGACAGCGAACGGATCGCCCGGAGCGTCCCGGAAACCCAGGGCGTCTACATGGTGCCTGCCTTCGTCGGACTGGGGGCGCCCTACTGGGACATGGAGGCGAGGGGCGCGATCATCGGCCTGACCCGCGGCTCGAATCGCGCGCACATCGTTCGGGCGACCCTCGAATCGATCGCCTATCAGACCCGGGACGTGGTGCAGGTCATGTCGGCGGACGCGGGCATACCGATCAAGGAGCTGCGCGTGGACGGCGGGGCGAGCGCCAACGACTTCCTGATGCAGTTCCAGGCGGATATTCTGGATGTCCGGGTCGACCGGCCCGCCATGGTCGAGACCACCGCGCTCGGGGCGGCCTTCCTGGCGGGCCTGGGCGTGGGCTACTGGAAAGGGAGCGAGGAACTGGGGCGGGCCCGCCGGGGGGAGAGGGTCTTCGAACCCACCATGTCCCCGAAGGAGAGGGAAGCCCTGTACAAAGGTTGGAAAGAAGCGGTCGGCCGGGTCCGAAGCAAACGCCCCTGACCCCCTTCTACTCCTCCTGCCCCGGAGATATCCTTCGCCGCTGCCTCATCTGCTCCATCAGGTTCTGCATGCTGCCCAATCCCTCCAGGGAGGGAATCGGCGCTTGGCCTTCGAAGGCCTCCCGCGACGTGACCTCCTCGAGGGATTCCAGGAACTCCTCGATCTGAGCCTCCACCTCGGGGTTCTGAGCCTTGAGCCGCTCGGCGATGTCGTCGAGCTCGTCCAGGTTCCCCTGCATCAGCTCCGTGATGAGCCGTCGGGCCTCCTCCGTGGAGCCGATGGGCGGAGGGGGGGGACGGATAGCAGAAGGCGACCGGGGCACGGCCCCACGGCCCCGGCCGGGCCTGCGGGCCGAACGTGACCGGTCTTCCGTTTCATCCGCCCTGTTTCGCGCATAGGAATACCGCCGGGTCTCGCCCTGCCCGGTCTTTGCCAGGTAGATCCTGACCTCCGCCACCTCGTACTCGGCCGGAGAGGCGCCCGCCTTTGCCGTGTAGACAAAGCTGGTGTCTATTCCCCGCAGGATCTTTCGCAACGCCTTTTCCAGAGGAACACGATCCGCGTACACGGTGACATTGCCCTCGATCGGGGCGTCGGCCACTACGGTGAGCCTCGCCATGCGGGCAACCTCCTTCAGAAGCTTGTCGAGGGAGGCGTTCCTCGCGTCCAGGCTGAGCCTGCCGTCTTCGTAGACCATGGACTGGATCCCGTCCGAGGGGCTGCGGAACGTCTCCGCTTGGGCCTGGCAGGGGGGCCAGGCGAGCAGCAGAACAGCCAGGACCGTGAAGAGGCCGCCCTTCGAGGTCGCGCTCGTCGTCGGCACGCTATCTTTCCTCCTGAAGAGAATTTAGAACAGAGTGTTTCATCTCCCCGGTGCGTTGTCAACGTAAAGAACGAACGTCGCCCTCTTGCGTGGAAGGAGAGGACCTGGAACCGGTCGCCCTTGTTCCGGCCGTTGCGGAAAAAATGCAAACCCACTATAATGGGATGTTTATGTAGTCAGACCGGAATCACCGGAAAACGATCCGCCTGAGCCCAGGCGGACGGAAGAAAAACCAAGTGTTGTGCTGGGGGTACTCATGGCAGGCAAGAAACTCTACGTCGGGAACTTGAACTACTCGGTGACGAATGATGAGCTCGAAGAGCTGTTTTCCGATTACGGCACGGTGGAATCGGTCAATGTGATCGAAGGCAAGGGATTCGGTTTTGTCGAGATGGCCGACGCGTCCGAGGCCGACAAGGCGAAGAAGGAACTGAACGAGACAAGCTTCAAGGGCCGCACGATGCGCGTAGATGAAGCAAATCCGCCTGCGTCCCCTTCCAGGAGGGGCCCGGAGCCCTCCCCGGCAGCGGCCGAAACCGAGGAACCGCCGGAGGACTGGTCCCAACTTTCCGAGAGCGAGGCCAGGGAGCGGATTCAGAAGATGGTGGAGGATGGAAGCCTGAAGGAAACCGGCTTCGGGGCGCGACGGTTCTATTTCGTTACGCGGGACAAAAGGATCCCGTTCCTCGATCTGTCGGATGAACTGACGGGCAGGCTGGAAAAAGGCCAGGCGGCCATCGTGGAGGTGCCGGGCAGCGAGGAGGACGACTACACGATCGTCCCGCGGTCCGTCGCCCTGCAGATGCAGACCATCGATCCGGAATCCGTCCGCTTCCTCAATCCGCCGGCGGCCCCCGAATCCTCCAGGGACCGGGGCGGCCGACGCCCCTTCAAAAGAAACAACTAGAGGGACGGCCTAACCCTCGATTTCGCTTGCCGGGGCATCCATCGCATCCTTTCGGCTCAGCTTGATCTTACCCTGCCGATCCACGTCGACCACCTTGACAAGGGTCTCTTCCCCTTCCTTGAGGATGTCGCTCACCTTGTTGACACGGTAATTGTCCAGTTCCGATATGTGAACCAGCCCTTCCATGTTCCCGAAGATCTTCACAAAGGCGCCGAAGTCCTTTACGGAGACGACCGTACCCCGGTAGATCTTGCCCAGTTCCAGGTCGGCGGTGTAATACTTGATCATGCGCAGGGCCTCTTCCAGGGCATCCTTGCCCGGCGAGTAGACCTTGATCAGGCCGTCGTCATTGACCTCGATGTTCGTGCCGGTCTGCGTCTGGATCTGCTGGATGACCCTTCCCTGGGGCCCGATGAGATCGCGGATTCGCTCTTTGCGGATGGTCACCACGTGGACCTGGGGCGCGTACTGGGAAATGTCCTCTCGGGGAGCTTCCAGGATCTTGAGCATCTCATCCAGGATGTGGTTCCTGCCCTGCCTTGCCTGTTCCAGGGCCTCGGTCAATACCTGCGGCTTCACTTCGCCGAGCTTGTTGTCGAGTTGCACCGCGGTGATCCCTTCCCGGGTGCCGGCGAGCTTGAAGTCCATGTCTCCCAGGTGGTCCTCCGTGCCGAGGATGTCGGAGAGGACGACGATCTGATCCCCCTCCTGGACGAGACCCATGGCGATCCCTGCCACGGGCGCCTTGATGGGGGCTCCCGCATCCATCATGGCCAGCGTCCCTCCGCAGACCGTGGCCATCGAAGAGGAACCGTTCGACTCGCTGATGTCGGAGACGATCCGAATCGTGTACGGAAACAGATCCGGATCCGGAATGACCGAGTCGAGGGCACGGCGGGCCAGGTTGCCGTGTCCGATCTCCCTGCGGCCCGGCCCCATGATCCGCCTGACCTCGCCCACGCTGTAGGGCGGGAAATTGTAGTGAAGCAGGAAACTCTCTCTCGTCTCACCGCTCAGGGCCTCGACGATCTGCTCGTCCCGACCCGTGCCCAGGGTGCAGCTCACCATGGCCTGGGTCTCGCCCCTCGTGAACAGGGCCGATCCGTGGGTCCGGGGAAGCCAGCCCACAGCGCCCGAGATGGGCCGGATGTCCTTCGGACCCCGGCCGTCGACGCGCAGGCTTTCCCGAACGAGCAGCCCTCTCACCTCCGTGGTTTCCAGGTCCTCGAAGATGCTGCGGACCTTCTTCGCCTTTTCCGCGGCATCCTCGCCTTCTCCTGCAAACCGCTCGATGATCCGGTTCCTCAAGTCCTTGATGGCCTGCTGCAGCGGCTGTTTCTCCATGGCGGCCCGCAGGATCGCCTGAAGCTCGGGCCTGGCCGCCTCGCAGATTTCCTCCACCCATTGCGGGTCCTCCGTAGGGAGGTCCTCGAGGACGATCTTCTCCCTGCCGACCTGCTCCCGCATCCGCTCCACGCCCCTCAGAAGGGGCTGGGCAGCCTCCTGGGCGAACTGAAGCGCTTCGACGACCACGGACTCGGGCACCTCCTCGCAGGTCCCCTCCACCATCACCAGGCCATTGGTCGCCACCGCCACGATCAGGTCCAGATCCGCCCTCTCTTTCTCGTCGAAAGAGGGGTTGGCCACGAACTGCCCCTCCACCTGGGCCACACGAATCCCGGCCACCGGCCCGCACCAGGGCATGTCCGAGATGTGCGTCGCAGCGGAAGCCCCGGTAATGGCCAGAACGCCCGGATCCGCATCCGGGTCGAAGCTGAGTACCGTGGCGATGATCTGGGTCTCGTTCTTGAACTCCTTCGGAAACAATGGCCGCAGGCACCGGTCCACGAGGCGGGAGGTCAGGGTTTCCCTGTCCGCCGGCCGCATCTCCCGTTTGAAGAACCCGCCGGGCAGGCGACCGGCGGCAGCGGTTCTCTCGCGGTATTCCACCGTCATGGGGAAGAAATCCAACCCTGTGCGCTGCGGCTTCTCGTGCACAGCGGTGACCAAGACCACGGTGTCCCCCTCGCGGCACAGAACCGCCCCATTCGCCTGTCTTGCGATTCTGCCGGTCTCGAGATGTGTCTCCTTGCCATTGATCGAAATCGTCTCTTGATACATACTCTTCCTTTCCTGCGCAGGAACACCGAGCCTCACCCGACCTGCAGGGCTCCTGCCGGCCCTATTTCAGATATCCTTCGCGGTGAAGCTCCTCGACGGTTTCCGGGATCCCCGAACGCGGGTCCGGGTACTCGAACCGGAAATCCAGTGACTTGATTTTACTGTTGGATGGAACAAAATCAACGCTCAGCCAGGATCCTGCCTGCAGGAAGAACCCGGAGGCCGGAACCGACAGTGTTCGCTTTCCAAGCGCTTCGGCCAGCAGCACGAGGAAATCACGGGTCGTGTACCGCCCGTCGTCGGTAAGGTTGTATTCCTCGCCCACAGCATCTTCCCTCCGGGCCACAAACGAGGCGGCCCTGGCGACGTCCTTCACGTTCACGCTCATGGCCCTGTGCGCACCGCTGACCGGAACAGGCACACGAGGCAGCCCGTTCAGGCGGCGAATCAGCCCGACGAGCCCTCCACGGGCCCGGAGACCGTAAGGCATGCTGGGCCGCAGAACGGTCGCCGGCAGGCCCGCCTCGTGATACCTCCACACCACCGCGTCCCGCATGGCCATGGAGCGCCCGAGCGGCCCTCTGGGTCGAACCGGCTGGTCTTCGTCCACGGGCTGGAGGACCTTGCTGATCCTACCGTACACACGGTAGCTCGACCAGCTCACGACACGCTTCACGCCGGCGCGGCGGGCCGCCTCGAGCAGGTACTCCGTTCCCATCACATTCGTCCGGTAGAGCCGTTCCCAGGGCTCCGGGGAATCGGGCATCTGTGCCGCATGAAAGACCACCTCCACCCCCTGGACCAGGGGCGCCGTCGCCTCCCGCAGGGTCAGATCCGCAGGCACCCAGGCCACATCCGAAGGCAGGCCGCTGCTGTCCGCCTCGGGCGGATCCGTGGCCCGGACGTCCCACCCGTCCTCCAGTAAACGTTCTACGACATGGCCGCCGATGAAGCCGCAGGCGCCGGTCACCAAGGCTCGTTGCTTCATGAGATCGGCAGCCCCTTCGGGCGAGAAGCGAGGGGGGACGCGGATTTCAGAGGAAGGCTTCTTTCGGGATCGCTCACACTTCCGCTCTACTTGGGCGGGGGCTTCGTCCCCGGTTGGGCGCCGAGCTTCGGCATGGCCGGTGCTTCGGTGCGCTTGTAATCCTTCGGCGGCGCAAAGAGCCCCGGGTCCAGGGTCTTCTCCTCCACCTTGAGAATCTCTCGATTGAAGGAGACCTTGCCTGCGATCGGCTTGACTCTCGTAACCTTGATCGGGAATCCGTTTTCCCGAATATGCTCCCACTCCCGCAGACGATTGGCTCCCAGAGGCCCCATTTCCCCAAGCCAGCGGCGGATCTCCTGCTGGTATGCGTCGAAGACCTCGGTGGACACGGAGGGGGCCAACCAGTATCGGGCCGTCAATTCTCCGTCCTCATAGATCTCGTATTCCTTACAGGCATAGCCGTTGATCGTCTGTTTCTTGCCCGTTGCCTTCACCTCGACCTTGGCCGGCTCTTCCTGTTCCCCGAACATGCCCTGAGGCAGGGAATCGAGCTTCTTCTGCATAGCCGCCCTGGACTCGGCAGGCATGGTCTTCATCTTCTCTTCCATCTGGTCCCGCAGACCTTTCATCCACTCCATCGCCTGTTTCTGGGCCTCCTTGAGGTCTTTCAAACTCATCTCTGTATAGGTCTTCGCCTTCGGATTGATCGTAATGAGCATTCCCTTTTCAAAATCCAGCACCCAGATGTGGCCCTCGGTCTCGGTGCGGATCCGCTTTCCCTGCAGATAGGTGGTGGACTCGCGCGAACGCATACCGGCCGGCGCCTGCCCCTTCATGGGCGGACCCCCGACGATTTCGGTTCGTTCGCTCAGGACCATGTCGGCAGACCCGGCAGAGGGGTGAAGGCTCAAAAGGATGATCACGACCGGAAGGATCCAAAGGGTTGCGGGTTTCCCTGGTCCCGACGACAATGGAATGCGCACCGCCTTCATGTCATGTCTCCCCTTCTTCTCCCCTGGGTGTAAACCTTAAAACAATTCTTCCTTCTCTTGCATCAAAGGCAATGTAATGTAATGAATAAACATAATATTGTAATGGATCTGCGGCTAGAAAGCAATCTCACTGAAAGCGATCGAGAAACAGGTCCCTTACCCGATGCGCTCATGAAGCTGAAAGGAGGGAATGATGGCAAAGAGACCCGCTTCCCAACTCCACGTCTGCACCACCTGCGGAAAGAGCACGACCCAAAAGGGGCACCTCTGCAGCCCGGCAAAGGCAGAGGACCTGTCCATGGCCGTCTGCGAGTTCTGCGGGCAGACCGCCGCCGACCCCCGGCACGTCTGCTTTCCGAAGCGGCTGGAGCTGAAGTACTTCTGTGACGCCTGCGGACGTCTGGCCACGACCCGGTCTCTGCTCTGCAAACCGAAGGCGATCCCGAAGCCGAAGACCGCCGCGAAGAAGAAGGCCGCCACGAGGACACAGGCGACGAAGAGCGCACCGGGAAAGAAAGCTCCGGCAAGGGCCAAGGCGAAGAAGGCCGCGCCCAGGAAGAAGGCCGCCGCCAAGGCCGGTTCCAGGAAGGCCGCAGGGAGTCGGGCCAGGAAGAAGACGTAGTCAGGTATCAGGGACCAGGGGTCGGGGGTCAGGAGGAAAGAGCATCTCAGGTGAGAGGAGGGACATCAGAAATGCGAACCCCGGAATCGTTGATCATTCGGCCGCCGAGCGAGGCCGGGAGCCTTCTGCTCCGGGTCGTGCGCGGATGCCATTGGAACCGATGCCTGTTCTGCGGGATCTACGAAGCGTACGGACAGCCCTTCGAGACCCGTCCGGTGGAGGACGTCCTGGAAGACATCGACCTTCTGAAGGAGTACTGGGGCGACCACCCGCGAACCGGGTTTCTCGGCGACGCAGATCCCCTGGAGAGGCCGACAGAGGAACTCGTACCGATCATCGAGCGGCTGAGAGAACGTTTTCCCAGCCTCGAACGGGTCACGGCCTACGCCAGGGCGAGCAGTCTCTACACCAAGTCCCTGGAGGACCTGACCTCTCTCAGGAAAGCCGGGCTCGACCGTGTGCACGTGGGTCTGGAGACCGGAAGCGACGCCCTGCTCCGCTTCCACAAGAAGGGCATCAGCCAGAAGGTGCTCATCGAATCCGGGAACAAGGTCCGCCGGGCAGGGATCGAGCTCAGCTACTATGTCCTGCTCGGCCTTGGCGGAAGGGACCGGTGGGAAGAGCACATGACCGAGACCGCCAAGGTCATCAACCAGAGCCATCCGGACTTCGTCCGTATCCGCAGGCTCTGGATTCATCCCCACACGAAGCTCGCAGGCAAGATCCGGGAGGGCGCCTTCGAGGAGCAGTCACCGGAAGGCACGGTGAAGGAGCTGCGGCTCCTGGTCGATGAGATCACCGTGGACGGCCCCCAGCTGACCTGCGATCACGCAAACAACTACGTGTCTCTTCACGGCGTCCTGCTCGAGGACAAGCAGGAGATGCTCGACCAGATCGACGAGTTCCTCGGCATGCCGGACGATGCCCGGGAGCGGCACTACCGCGCCGTCGGCTCGGTCATCTAGCTCCCCTCGAGCTTGAGCCAGGTCAAGGAAATCCTCCGTAAACCGGGTATCCTGAAAGGCAGGGTGTCGGCCCGCGCCCGCAGGGCGCGAAGCATCCATCCGACGGCCGGCATCAGAAGTTTATCTGCACACAAGCCCTTGCTGCTCGAATCCGGAGAGAGCCATGAAGCTGGAGACCCTTTGCCTGCACGCGGGCCAGGAAGTAGAACCCACCACCAAGAGCCGGGGGGTGCCGGTCCATCGCACCAGCTCGTACCTGTTCGACAACACCGAGCATGCGGCGGATCTGTTTGCCCTGAAAGAAAGGGGAAATATCTACACCCGTCTCATGAATCCCACGCAGGACGTGCTGGAGAAGCGGGTGGCGGCCATGGAAGGGGGAGCCGCGGCACTCGCCCTTGCCTCCGGGACGAGCGCCATCTTCTACAGCATCATAAACATCTGCCAGGACGGAGACGAGATCGTGTCCGCCGCCAATCTTTACGGCGGAACCTACACGATGTTCAACAACATCCTGCCCCAGTTCGGGATCAAGGTGCACTTCGTGGATGCCACCGACCCGGAGGGCTTCTCGAAGGCCGCCACACCCAGGACCAAGCTGTTCTTCTGCGAGACAATCGGAAACCCCGCCCTCGAGGTGGCGGATCTGGAGGCGATCGCTCACATCGCACACTCCGGGGGCCTGCCCCTGATCGTGGACAGCACGTTCACCACCCCCTATCTCTTGCGACCGCTGGAGCACGGGGCGGACATCGTGGTGCACTCGCTGACGAAGTGGCTGGGAGGGCACGGCACGGGGATCGGCGGGATCGTGGTGGATTCGGGGAAATTCGACTGGACCACCGGAAAGTTTCCTCTCCTTTCCGAGCCTGACGGGAGCTACCACGGCATTCGATACGCCTTCGATCTCGGCGACCTATGCCCAGTCGCCTACATCCTGCGGATGCGGCTGGTGCCGCTGAGAAACCTGGGGGCCTGCATATCGCCGGACAACGCCTGGATCTTTTTGCAGGGCATCGAAACCCTGCCCCTGCGCATGGAGCGCCACTCCGAGAACGCTCTCGCCGTAGCGCAGCACCTGGAAGGACACCCTCTCGTCGAATGGGTGAGGTATCCCGGGCTGAAGGAGGATCCCGCATACGGGGTCGCAAGCCGATACCTGAACAAGGGGTTCGGTGCCATGGTCGTCTTCGGCATCAAGGGGGGCAGCGATGCCGGATCGCGCTTCATCGACAGCCTGCGGCTCTTTTCGCATCTTGCGAACGTGGGAGACGCAAAGAGCCTGGCCATTCATCCGGCAACGACGACCCACTCGCAGCTGGACGAAGCGCAGCAACTGGAAGGGGGCATCCGGCCGGAGCTGGTTCGGCTTTCCATCGGGCTCGAGCACATCGACGACATTCTTGCGGATGTGGATCAGGCCCTGGAGAGCTCGGCACAGACAACACCTCTTCTGGAGCACGGAACGGGAACGTGAATCTCGAAGCGACGTCGATGACGGAGAGGCCGGCGGCGACCCGGACGGAGTTTCTTACTCTCGGCGGGCCCGAAAGCGAGCCGCTGCAACTCCGGAACGGAGGCTGTCTGGACCCGGTCACCCTGGCCTATCAGACCTACGGGACGCTCTCGCCGGAGCGGGACAACGCGATTCTGCTCTTTCACGCCCTTTCCGGGAGCCAGAACGCGGCCGGCTACAACCCTTCGGTCCCCGGGGTCGAGGAGCTGTGGACCGAAGAGTGCCGGCTGGGCTGGTGGGATGCCTTCGTAGGCCCGGGAAAGGCCCTGGACACGGAGCGCTTCTTCGTGGTCTGCGCCAACTACCTGGGCGGGTGTTACGGCTCCACCGGACCCCGTTCCATCGAGCCGTCCACAGGAAGGCCCTACGGCAGCCGTTTTCCTGGCATATCGCTTCGCGATATCGTGGACACGCAGATGCGGCTGCTCGATCACCTTGGAGTCGAACGGCTTCACGCAACGATCGGCGGTTCCCTGGGCGGACTGCTCGCTCTGACCACGGCGACCCGGTGCCCGGACCGGGTGCGAATCGTCGTCCCGATCGCCTGCTCCCACGAGGTCACCATCCTGCAGCGCATTCACAACTTCGAGCAGGTTTATGCGATCGAGTCGGA
This sequence comes from uncultured Thermodesulfobacteriota bacterium, assembly GCA_964479535.1. Lineage (GTDB taxonomy): Bacteria > Desulfobacterota > DSWW01 > DSWW01 > DSWW01 > S015-6. Next base: position 37,752 of record CAYZMM010000021.1, on the reverse strand, counting down.
TCCCCACTTCCGGGGCGGGGACTACTACGACGGGGCTGCCCCGCGGAAAGGGCTTGCCCTGGCGAGGATGATCGCACACAAGACATACATCTCCCTGAAGGTGATGGAGAACCGGGCCCGGGGCGAGGTGGTCCGCAGAGAGGAAGACCTCTCGCGGTACCAGATCAATCACCCCGTGGAGTCCTACATGCTCCATCAGGGACAGAAGTTCGTGGACCGCTTCGATGCGAACACCTACATCCGCATCATGGAAGCCTGGCAGAAGGCGGACCTGGTGGCCGACACCGGCGTGAAGAACATCCGTGAGGTCTTCGCCCGCTGTCGGGACCAGCGGTTCATGATCTTCAGCGTCGACTCGGACGTCTGCTCCTATCCGGAGGAGCAGGCCGCCCTCGAGAAGGTACTCAAGCGATGCGGGATCCGGGTCCAGCGCATCACCGTGCATTCGGACAAGGGTCACGACGCATTCCTGCTCGAGCCGGAGCTGTTCACCCCTTACCTGTCCTATACCCTGCGGGAGAAATGAAAGGGGAAGGACCCTCCTCCTGACAGCGGCCGGGAGGACCGAGGCTGTCCATGGCCACGAAAAAGCAGAACTGCTGGGAACACTGCCGTTGCGGCCGGCAGCCGGGAGGCCACAGGGTGGATGAACTGGGGGTTTGTCCCGCGTCGACAGACACCTCCTTTGACGGGATCAACAACGGAGTCGCAGGCGGCAGGATCTGCTGGGCCGTGGCGGGCACCTTCTGCGGCGGTCGGGTCCAGGGCTCCTTTGCCGAGAAGCGGGCGTCCTGCACGGAATGCGCCTTCTTCCGCCAGGTGCGCAAGGAGGAGGGAACCGGGGACGTCAGCACCAAGTTCCTGAATTTCGTATCTTCCCGGGACGGCAGGGAATCGATCTTCAAGCACGAGACCTACACATACATCAAGGCCGGAGAAAGGTTCATCGCCCAGGGGGAAGTGGGGGACACCGCCTACATCATTCAGCGCGGCACCTGCCTGGTGATTGTCGAGAAGGACGGGGAGCTCCACCCGGTCGACCACTACGGGGTCGGGGACATCGTGGGGGGCGTCGGGCTGCTCACCGGAGAGCCCCACATTGCCCACGTGGAGGCGGAAACCGATGTGGAGGCATGGGCCCTCACCCGGGCGGACTTCGACCGCATCTCCGAGAAGGATCCGGAGATGATGAACTTCCTGACCGAGTTCGTGGCCAACCGGTTCGATTCCCGACGGCCGACCGCCTACCGGACGATCGGGAAGTACGCGGCTACGGACGTGATCGGGCGTGGGGGGTTCAGCATCGTCTACAGGGGCGTCCACTCGACCTTGAACATGCCGGTCGCCATCAAGATGATGCGGCACAACCTAGCCATGGACGAGCACTTCCTCGCAAGCTTCCAACAGGAGGCGAAGACGATCGCCGGTCTGAACCACGAGAACATCATCAAGATCTATGACATCGAAGAGCGCTACAAGACGGTCTTCATCATCATGGAATTGCTCGAGGGCGAGGGGCTGAGGGACCTTCTGGGCCGGCTCAAGCGCCTACCCCTTCCCCTGGTGGTGGACATCGTCGCCCAGACCTGCCACGGGCTCGATTATGCTCATCGGCGGGGGATCATCCACCGCGACGTCACGCCGGAGAACATCTATCTTCTTCCCGGCGACCGGGTGAAACTCCTCGATTTCGGGCTCGCGTGCCAGGTGGGCACGGAAGACATCAACTTCTCCGGAACGGCGGCCTACATCTCACCGGAGCAGATCGAGGGGGATCCCGTGAACGAGAGGACCGACGTCTACGGACTCGGGCTGGTCGCCTACGAGATGGTCACGGGGGAGAAGCCCTTCCAGGCGGAGTCGGTCAAGGACCTGCTCGACCTGCACCTGCATAAGGATGTTCCTGACCCGGCGGAACGGGTGCCGGGGCTGCCCGGCGAGCTGCGGCGTTTCATCACGAAGGCCGCGCGGTCCGATCCGGATCAGCGATACCGGAATGTTGGAGAGATCCTCAAAGAGATCCGGCCCCTCTCGGCAAAGATCAGCACACCCGAGAGGCATGAACCCCCCGAGAAGCGGAAGATGACGAACATCCTGCTCATTTACAGGGACCGGGATCAGCAGGCCCTCGCCCGGCTCATGGAGGAATTCAGCGCCAAGGCCGCGGACCTGGGGGTCGTGCTCAAGGTGTCCGACCTCCGCGACCTCTAAACCGGCCTTGGAGCGAAGAGGCCTTCTCCAACGGCCATCGGGCAGATCGTTCAAAAAGGTCCGGATGCAATGCGCACGAAATCGTGAGGAGTGAGGCGTACGTGGTTGGTACGCTGCAACGACAAAGGATGAGTGCAACCCCGCAAACGGGCCTTTTTCAAAAGGCCTGCTAACGGTCGATGAAGACGTGCTCCTTGGCAACCCAGAGGGCGGACCGTTTGAAGTCCACGAATTTGGCCTCATCCTCCACGAGCATCTCCATGGCGCGCGCGCCCTCCGGAGTGGTCGCAGCTCCGGCCAGCTCCAGCCGGTCCCACCAGAGCTCGGCGTGCCCCATGAAGGGCTCTTCCATCTCTCCCCGCGGCTCCCGCACGGCTGCGTTCAGGGGCGTCTCGATGCTGTGGACCTGGATGTAGCGCTTGATGCGGGCGGCCGGGGCAATGGACCTGACGAGCGGACCGTGATGCATGCGCCAGTAAAGCCCGGCCTCTTCCGTAGAGAGCTCCGCCTTGTGGAATCCGAAGAAGCAGACCTTGATGATCGGGCTCTCGACCCGGGCCACGATGTTCTCCGGCGTGGGATTGATCTGGGGAACCTCGGTTGCCCAGTACATGGAGGATCGTGAGAAATCGATGAAGTTCTTCTCGTCCTCGAGCAGCTCCTCCCCTGCTTTCTGCCCCTCGGGCCCGCCCACTCCTTCCATCACATCGCTCTCGTGGTTCCACCAGAGCTCGGCCACCCCGTCACAGGGATCCAGGGTCCCCCGGGGAGCCTGAAGCAGCTCGTTGATCGGGTCATCCAGGGTGTGGGTCTGCACGTAACGGCGGATCCGCATGGTGGTCGAGTGCTTCGCCACGATCGGGCCGTGGGTGTTCCGCCAGTACTCCTGGAACTCCTGGCGGGACAGGGTGGAAAGCCTCCGCAGGACATAGACCAAACGAATCATGGGCAACCCTCCTTTGGAAAGATGTTCAGCCTTTGCGGAGCCGGTCGGGCAGCTCGTTCTCGTCGTCGGGCCGGATCGGGAACTCCCCGGCGAGGATCTCGCCGCATCGGTCGATGGCGTCACAGAGGCCCTGGCAGAGATCGCCTTTCCGGATGCCGGCGAGAACGATCTCGACTACCTCGTCCCAGGTGCCGGGCTTGACGCGGGCGTTGATCCCCGAGTCGGCCAGGACCTGGACCCGGTGCTCGAGCAGGGAAACGAGGATGAGGATGCCGGTCCGCTCGGTGGTGCGGCTCATCGCCATTTCCCGGAACGCCCGAAGGGCCCTCTCGAACACCTCCTCCTCCGCGAGCTTGGGCGACAGGCAGATGCGCTTCAGCGGGCTCAGGTGCCGGAAGACGAAGAAGCCAGCCACGAGGCCCAGTATCTGTGCGGCAAGGATCCACAGGTAATCCGGGACCGGCAGGAGCCAGACGGCCGCCAGGAACGCTGCGAACTGGACGATCAGGGCGCCGATGAAATCCACGTGGAGGTAGGCGTCCGACTGGTCCACCACCATGGGCACGATCTCGCCCGAGGTCATGGTCTCGGCACGGCCGATCGCCTCCTCGACCCGCTTCTCTCTGTCAGGCGTGAAGATCCTCTTTGCCTTCATCGCTTCCTTCCCCTCGATTCACCAGCTTCCCGATGCACCGCCGCCGCCGAAACCGCCGCCGCCGCCGCTGAATCCGCCGAATCCGCCGCCGAAGCCTCCTCCTCTTCGTCCCATCATTCCTCCGCGGCCGCCCCACATGCCCCCCATGAGCCCGCCCAGAAGAAAGAACCGGCCCGCACGGGAGAAGAACAGCAGGAAGAGGATCAACGGCAGGAGCAGGCCGCTCACCCGGGTGCGGGCCTGCCGGGTGGGGGCCGTCCCTCTGCCGGGGGGCGCGGAAAACTCCCCCTGAATGCTCTGCATGATGCCGACGAGCCCGGCCTGGATGCCGCTCGTGTAGGCCCCCTGCCGGAAGGCAGGGAACACGAGATTGCGAAGGATCAGCCCGGACTTCGCATCGGTCAGGACTCCCTCCAGCCCGTATCCCACTTCGATGCGCGCCTTGCGGTCTTCGAGGGCGACCAGGAAAATCACGCCGTTGTCCCTGCCCTCCTGTCCCGGCTTCCAGGACTCGGCGACCCGGATGCTGAAAGCCTCCAGGCTGTCCCCTTCCAGAGAGGGGACGATCAACAGGACCACCTGGTTGGTCGTTTCCGCCTCGAAACGTCCCAGAAGGGATTCGAGGTTCGCCTCTTCCCGATCGGATAGTAGCCCTGCGTGATCGTTCACATACCCTTCAGGTCGGGGAACCTCCAGGGACAGGGCGGTCCCGGCCACGCCGAGCAACAACGCGACGAGAAGAAACCAGGCCATGTTGCGGGAAAGAGAAGGCTTGGCCATCATCCTGGCAAATTTCATAGCAGCAACCACGTTCTTCTCTCGGTCGTTGGGCAAAGCCCATCTCGAAAAGGGGGAGGCGGGGCCTGATCCCTGACCTCCGAACTCTGAATCCTGCCTTCTAGAAACTCACCTCCGGGGCCTTGTCGATGGGCTGCCCCTCGGGCTCAAAGGTCTCCCGCGTCTCCATGTTGAGGATGTACTTTGCGGTCAGATTGGTGGGGAAGAATCGAACCGCCTTGTTGTAGTCCTTGACTGCCTCGATGTATCTCTTCCGCGCCACGGCGATGCGGTTCTCCGTGCCCTCCAGCTGATCCTGCAGGGCCAGGAAGTTCTGGTTCGCCTTCAGGTCCGGGTACCGCTCGACCACGACCATCAAGCGCTGAAGCGCTCCCGACAGGCCCGCCTGAGCCCGCTGGAAGCTCTCGAAGGCCTCCGCGTTGTTGATGGTGGACGCGTCCACCTTCATCTGCCCGACCTTGGCGCGGGCCTCGGTGACCGCCTGCAGGGTCTCCCTCTCATGGCTCGCATACCCTTTGACCGTGTTGACGAGGTTCGGGATCAGGTCGAATCGCCTCTGGTACTGGTTGAGCACCTCGGCCCAGGCGGACTTGACCTCCTCGTCCAGGCCCTGAATCTTGTTGTATCCGCATCCGGCCACGGTCATCAGGACCAGGATCCCCGCGGAAAGGGCCAGGATTCGTTTCGGCATGTCTCCTCCTCGTTCATGGCGGTTCGTGCACGGTCAAGAGGCTAGCAAATGGCCCGGGCCAAGTCAAAAAAAATTCGCTTCTCTTGACCGGAACCGACCGATTCCATATACTTTGTCAGTTAACCGCGAATCGATCCCATCTTGTTACAGGGAAAGGGTTGTCATGTCCTCCAACTCGAAGCAGACGAAGAGCATCCGCAAGAACAAGCTGGCCAAGTCCGGAAAGGAGCGAAAACGGCGCCTCCGCCGCGAGGGATCCACGCCGAGCCTGAAGAAGCTCCTGGAAGGCGACAGCAAGGCCGCCACATCCTAGTACAGCAAGACCGGAAAGCACATGTACGAAGCAGCCGATCTCCGCAAGGGCCTGAAGATCCAGATCGACGGCGAGCCGTATATCATCACCGATTTCTCCTTTGTGAAGCCGGGCAAGGGCCAGGCCCTGTACAAGTGCAAGCTGAAGAACCTGATCACCGGCGCCCAGTTCGATCGCACCTACCGCTCCGGGGACAAGTTCGACGAGGCGGACCTGGACGAGCAGGAGATGGAGTTCCTGTACCAGGAGGGCAGCCAATACTGCTTCATGAACACCTCCACCTATGACCAGGTCTACATGGAGGAGGACCAGGTGGGGGACGCGAAGAACTACCTGACCAACAACCTCAAGGTCACGGTGTCGTTCTTTCGGTCGAAGCCGATGGCCATCAACCTGCCGACCTTCGTGGACCTGAAGGTCGTCAAGGCGGACCCGGGCATGAAGGGCGATACGGCCACAGGCGCGACCAAGCCCGTCACCATGGAGACCGGATACGAGATCAATGTCCCCCTGTTCATCGAGCAGGGAGAGACCCTCCGCCTGGATACGCGAACCGGGGAGTATGTTTCCCGGATAAAGGACTGACTCCTTTCAATCCTCCCCTATCATGGATCTGGTACGTCTCGCCTTCAAACGGAAGAACCTCGTCCTGAGGGAACGAATCCTCCGGTCCGTGAGAGACTATTTCCGCGAGCAGGGCTTTCTCGAGGTCGCCACGCCCCTGCTCAACCCCTGCGTGATTCCCGAAGATCACATCCACCCGGTCGAAACGAAACAGGGCTTTCTTCTCCCTTCCCCGGAAATCCACATGAAGCGCTTCTTGGCCGCAGGCTATGACAGGATCTTTCAAATCGGCCCCTGCTTTCGCACGGGAGAACGGGGCGAACAGCACCTGCCGGAATTCACCATGCTCGAATGGTACCGGGCCGGTCGGGACTACCGCGCCCTGGCGGATGATTGCGAAGGGCTCCTCGAGACGCTGAGCCGGGAACGGCTCGCCACCACCCGGATCGATTACAGGGGAGAAACGATCGACCTCGCTCCTCCCTGGCAGCGGGTGACGGTGCGGGAAGCGTTCCTCGAGCACGCGGGCTGGGATCCGCTGGAAGAACGGGATCCGGAGCGGTTCGAACAGGACCTGGCCGACAGGGTGGTCCCGAATCTGGACAGGCGGAAGCCCTTCTTCCTCATCGACTTTCCTTCCTACGAGGCCTCACTGGCCAGGAAGAAACCGGACGACCCGAGGGCTGCAGAGCGAATCGAGCTCTTTGCCGGAGGGCTGGAACTGGCCAACGGCTTCTCCGAACTGGCCGACCCGGAAGAACAGAGGCGACGGTTCGAGGAGACGAACGAACGTCGCAGAGCACGCGGGGAACGTGCCTACCCCCTGCCGGAGAAGTTCCTCACCTTGCTGGCCGACCTGCCGCCCAGCGCCGGCATCGCCCTGGGGATCGAGCGGCTCGTGATGCTTCTGGCCGGGGTTGCGCGCATCGAGGAGGTCATAGCCCTGGCCCCCGAAGACCTATAGGGGGTTCAAAGGGCACCGAGGCTTCGGCGGAGGGCCTCCACGGCCGCGGGGACGTCCTTTGCCGAAAGAATGGCGGAGATGACGCCCACGCCGGCAGCGCCCTTTTCGAGACACAGATGCGCGTTCTCCGGCGTGATCCCTCCGATGGCGAAAACGGGCACGCCGGCCTCTTTCGCGACGACCTCGAGAGCGTCCAGCCCCTGGGGTTCGCCGTACCGCGCCTTCGACGGGGTGGCGAAGACCGGCCCGAAGAGGACGAAATCCGCCCCCGCTTCTCCGGCCGCGGCCGCCCGCTCCAGGGAGTGGGAACTCGCCCCGACCAGGGCCTCCGGGCAGAGCCGCCTCGCCGTGCCCACGGGCAACCCGCTCTCGGGACAGTGAACGCCGTCTGCGCCGACCGCCAGGGCGATGTCCGCCCTGTCGTTGACGAGAAGCTTCGCTTTCGACCGCCTCGTGACCTCCCGCATCGTAAGCGCCAGGCCGTGAAGCTCCCCGGCCGAAAGGTCCTTCTCGCGAAGCTGCACAGCCCGAACGCCGGCGGCGCACGCCTGGCCCACCACGGTATCGATGGACCCGGCCGCACACAAGGCCCTGTTCGTAACGAGATAGAGCTTGAAATCAATCATTCGGTTCGGTGCCAATGACTCCTTCCAGGGGACTCGATGCGGTGGCGTAGAGCCGGCGGGGAATCCGCCCGGCCCCGTAGGCGAGCCGACCCGCCTCGATGGCGAGCCTCATGGCACGGGCCATCCGGACCGGATGCTTGGCCTGGGCAACCGCCGTGTTCAGCAGGACGCCGTCCGCGCCGAGTTCCATGGCCACGGCCGCGTCCGAGGCGGTCCCGACACCGGCATCCACGATGAGGGGCACCTTGACCAAGTCGCGGATGATCATCAGGTTGTAGCGGTTTCGGATGCCCATCCCGGAGCCGATGGGCGCCCCCAGGGGCATGACGGCCGAGCAGCCCATGTCGGCCAGTTTCTTGCAGGTGATCGGGTCGTCGTTCGAATAGGGCAGGACCACGAAGCCCTCGTGAATCAATTCCTCGGCGGCCTTGAGCAGCTCGGGAATATCCGGGAAGAGCGTCTCGTCGTCCCCGATCACTTCGAGCTTGATCCAGTGGGTGCCGAGGGCCTCCCTGGCAAGATGGGCGGTGAGCACGGCCTCTTTGGCCGTGTAACAGCCCGCCGTGTTCGGCAGGATCTGATACTTCCTGCGGTCGATCAGGCGGAGAGGGCTTTCGTCGTCCGGATCCTCGAGGTTCACCCTTCGGATCGCAACCGTGATCAGCTCGGCACCGCCCGCCTCGAGTGAATCGAGCAGTGTCTGCGGATCCGGGTAACGGGATGTCCCCATAATCAGCCTGGAGTTGAACGTCCGATCCGCAATTCTCAGTTGATCCATTTTCACGCCCCCTGTCTTCCTCCGATTCCCTGGCAAAGACCGCGGGTCCGGATCAGCCTCCCTGGACCGCACGGATGATCTCCACCCTGTCGCCTTCCTGCAGGCCCCGGTCCCCCCACACCCCTTTCGGAACCACCTCGCCGTTCACGGCCACGGCGATGCCGTCCCGTTCGTCCGTATTCAGGGACTGGGCAAGCAGCGCCTCGACCGTACTGCCGGCCTCAGCCTCCAGTTCGTTGCCGTTGACCATCAGCTTCATGCTCACCTCCTGAACGGACCGGACTTGCCCCACCCTACCAGGCGACCGACCGCTCTCCGGACGGGAGGAACCGGGTCGGCCCAAAGGGAGCGAAGAGGTCGGACGATCTGCCCTCCAGAATCAGGGCCGAGACCTCGAGGGCCGTTGCCGGCGCGAGCAGGATCCCGTGGCGATAGTGGCCTGTCGCGTAATAGAGCCCTTCCATCGTCGTCTTTCCCACGATCGGATCATGGTCCCGGCTCCCGGGCCGCAGCCCTGCCACGATCTCCTGAATCGGCATGTCGTAGATCGAAGGGACCGCCTCCCATCCCCGCTCGAGGAGCTTGTAGACCGCGCCCGCCGTGATGCTCGTGTCGAAGCCCATGTCCTCCTCGGAAGCCCCCAGGATGATCCGCCCGTCCCCCTTCGGAACGAGGTAAGCGTCCGGGGCCCGGATGACGTGGTCCAGGGAATAGAGCGGGTCTTCCTGCAGTGTGATGATCTGGCCCTTCACGGGGCGGACCGGCGGCAGAAGCCCCTTCGGAATCCCGCCGACCTGTTTGGAACGGCATCCGGCGGCGATCACCACACACGCCGCCTCCACTTCCCCTTCCCCGGTCCTCACGCCCTTCGCCCGACCCGCCTCGCTCACGACTTCCTCGACAGGACGATTCTCGTGCAGTCTGCCCCCGCAATTCGTCAGTGCCTTCTTCAGGGCCTCCAGGAGACCGCGATTGTCCACCTGGTGGTCGTCCGGGATCCAGATCGCGGAGGAGGTCCTGGGAGACACGAGGGGCTCGATCTCCCTCGCCTCGGTGCCGGAAAGCCATTTCACCGGAAGGCCGAGATGTTCCCGGAATTCGCAGAGCCGCCGGAGCCGCTCCGCATCGTCCCGGTCCAGGCCGATGTTCAGTGTCCCCTTGGTGTCCAGCCGAACCTCGACTCCAGCATCCTCTTTCAATTCTTCCAGGAACCGGGGGTAAAGACGAAGGCTTTCCCGCCCCAGCTCGAGAAAGCCTTCGTCCTCGAAGCCGACTTCGGAGAGGGGCGCGAGCATGCCGGCGGCCACCCAGCTCGCTCCCCTGCCGGCGGTCTCCCGGTCGAAGACCTCCACGGCCGCGCCTCTTCTGGCCAGGCGCCACGCGATCCCGAGCCCGATGACCCCCCCGCCCACGACGCAAACCGGGGCTCCAGAGGCATTTCCACGATTCTGCTGCGTCAATTCGGTACTCCCGTATCAAGTCCGCACTATTATTTAGAGGATAGTCGGAAGAAGGCAGATTCACAAGCCGGAGCCGTCGACGGATGAATCGGACGGTAGACGCCGGGGTCATTGGGGTCGCCGGTGGGGAGACCGTGGTGGACCTAGGAAAGGAAGAGGCGCTTCGTGGAGAAATTCGGATCGCTCGTCAGATTCACCCCGAGCCTTCTCAAGCCCGCCTCGTCGCCCGGGGTCGGCATGTGGGTGGTGTGAATCTCACATCCGGAGAGATCCTTGAGCTTCTCCATGGCGAGCTGAGCGGTCGGGTTGGTGGTGGCGCTGATGCTCAGGGCGATCAGGGTCTCTTCCAGGTTCAGGCTGACCGTCTTCCGATTCATGATGTTCTTCTTCAGGTTGGTGATCGACTCGATCACGTTCGGCGCCAGCAGGTGGATCTTGTCCGGGATCTCGGCCAGCTCCTTGATCGCGTTCAGGATGAGGCTCGATGCGGCGTGCATCAGAGAAGAGTTCTTCCCGGTGACGACTCTTCCGTCCTGGAGTTCGACCGCCGCTCCACAGAACACATCCTCGTTCCCTTTGCCCGAACTCTCCGCGTCCCGGGCCGCTTCGGTGGCCGGTCCCACGACCTTTCTGTAGTCCGGCTCCAGATCGAGCTCCTTCATGAGGAGCTCCGCTTTCTGGCACGTTTCCTTGACGGCAAAGCCCATCGCATATTCGCACCGGTAACGGAAGTACCTCCGGACGATCTCCTGCTTGGCCGCTTCCTGAACCACCGCGTGGTCGACGATGCCGAACCCTGCGCGGTTCACGCCCATGTCCGTGGGCGAGTAGTAGGGGGTGGCCCCGGTGATCTTCTCCAGGATTCGCTTCAGAACCGGGAAGGCGTCCACGTCGCGGTTGTAGTTGACGGCCGTCTCTCCGTACCGCTCCAGATGGAAGGGGTCGATCAGGTTGAAGTCCAGAATGTCGGCCGTAGCCGCCTCGTAGGCCATGTTCACGGGGTGCTTCAGGGGGAGATTCCAGATGGGGAAGGTCTCGAACTTGGCGTAGCCGGCCCGCGTCCCGCGCCTGTGGTCGTGATAGAACTGGGACAGGCAGGTCGCCAGCTTGCCGCTGCCCGGTCCCGGTCCTGTGACCACCACGAGGGGCTTCTCGGTCTCGATGTATTCGTTGGCGCCGTAGCCCATGTCGCTGACGATCAGGTCCACGTCGGTGGGGTACCCCTTGGTGAAGCTGTGGGTGTAGACCTTCACGTTCCGCCGTTCCAGCCGGTTCCGGAAGAGCCTGGCCCCGGGCTGGTTCTCGAACCGGGTGATCACCACGCCCACGACCTCCAGGCCCCACTCCCTCAGATCGTCGATCAGCTTGAGCGCATCCGAATCATAGGTAATGCCGAAGTCGGCTCTCACCTTCTTCCGTTCGATGTCTCCGGCATAGATGCACAGCAGGATGTCGGCCTTGTCCTTCAATTGCTGCAGGAGCTTCATCTTGACGTTCGGGTCGAAACCGGGCAGGACGCGGGACGCGTGGTAATCGAAGAGCAGCTTTCCCCCGAATTCGAGGTACAGCTTGTTGTCGAACTGCTCCACCCGCTCCAGGATGGCGGATGTCTGCTCTTTCAGGTACTTCTCGTTGTCGAATCCCACCCGCATGGTCCTCTTCCCCCGTTTGGAAACCCTCCGGTCTGACGGGAACCTACAGGAAGGGAAGGAAGGGAGTCAATAGATCCGAAAGCGCGGACGGGAGGCCGGAACCCGGGAGACCGTACGCTGCCGGCCGACCGTTCAAAGGTTGATAACCGGGAGGACTTGTTGTATGGAAGGCTGAGGATTCGGGTTTCCAGCGCCACAACGATGAGGCCGAAGGATGCGGGCCGTTCGACTTTCCACGACCCCGGGATGCATGCTGCTTCTCATTGCCCTGGCAGCCTTGCCCTGCCGGTCGGAAGCTCCCAGTGCCGCAGGTCCTGCGCTCGACCCGGAGTGTTCGATGAGGGACGGAGGGAGGGGCGCTTTCCCCCTGATCGCCCTCCGCCTCGGCAAGCCGAGGGATGCGGACGGAGACGGCGTCCACGACCGTGAGGATGCTTGCCCGGACACGCCGGCGCGTGCCAGCGTGGATCCCGCGGGATGCCCCGCGGACACGGACCGGGACGGCGTCTTCGACGGGATCGACCAGTGCACCGACACGGCGCGGGGTGCCACCGTGGACGCCGCCGGGTGCCCGAGAGACAAGGACGCGGACGGCATCCTGGACGGCCTGGACCGGTGCCCGGACACGGACTCCCGGGCCCTGGTCCGGGCGGACGGCTGTCCCTACGATTCCGACGGGGACGGCCTGGTGGAGGGCATCGACCATTGCCCGGACACGCCGGCCGGGGCGGTCGTGGACGAGCGGGGCTGCCGGGTCGATGCGGACGGAGACGGCGTGCCGGACGGGGTCGACCGGTGCCCGGACACCGGCCTGGACGAGGAAGCGGACGCGTCCGGCTGCTCCCGAGTGCAGAGGGGAGAGATCGTGCTGCCCACGGTCCGCTTCCGTTTCGGCAGCGCGAGCATCCCCGCCGGCTCCTCTCCCGCCCTGAACCGGGTCGCCGAGGTCCTGAAGGAGAACCCGACCCTGAGGGTGGAGATCGGCGGGCACACGGACAACACCGGCCCGGCCAGACGAAACCGCCAGATCTCGCTCGAGCGGGCGGACGCCGTAAAGGCCTACCTCGTCTCCGAGGGGATCCCCGCCTCCCGCCTGGTCACCAAGGGCTACGGCGAGGTGCATCCCATCGCAACCAACCGGGATGCACGAGGCCGAGCCGAGAACCGCCGAATCGAGTTCAAGATCCTCCCTCCCTGATGGTGGGTGCTATTGACTTGCTTTACATTTTTTCGTAAAGTAAAGCTTTCCAAGGGAGGACTTGCCATGCCGGTCGTCAGACTGAGTTCAAAGAACCAGATCGTGCTCCCGAAGGAGGCCCGGGATGCGATGCACTTGAAGGGAAAGGATGAACTGCTGGTCGTGGTGAAGGGAGGGGTTACCATCATCATGCCGAAGCCCGGGAGCTACAGCGACTCCATATCCGGCCTGGGAAAGGGCGTCTACAGTACGAGACATGTCCCGAAGGAGCGGCGCTCTTGGTAGCCGGGTCCCTGCTGCACGCGTTCCTCGAGGAGCATCCCCTCCTGACTCTCGATACGAGCGTCTTCATCTACTTCGTCGAGCTGCACCCGACGTACCATGGACTCTGCTCGCCGGTCTTTGCGTCCATAGAGAAGGGCAGCAGCAGGGCAACCACCTCCACCCTGACGCTCCTCGAAATCCTCGTTCAGCCGTACAGGAAGAAGCTGGACGAGCTGGTCCTCAAGTTATACGCGCTTCTCACCACCTATCCGAATATCGAATGGATCGAACTCAACCTCGATATCGCCGACACGGCCGCCAGGCTCAGGGCGGATCATCGAATGAAGACCCCGGATGCCATACAGGCGGCCACGGCGATCTGCTCCGGTGCGACCGGGTTTCTCTGCAATGACGCGGTTTTCAGGCGAGTCAACGCGTTCGATACACTTCTACTGGACGATTGCCTGTAGTCGTCCACGGCTCCCCTGCCGATTTCTTGACCGGAAGGGCCGCTTCTCCTAGGATGAGAGGTTCGGACGTTCTCGGGTCGAGGCCCGGAGACGGCAACAGCGCCGGGTCGAAGAGGTGAATGCAAGGTCGTTCATACAGATATTGTCCGGGAGCGAGCGGCCCCTTCTGGTGCTCGCCCACCCGACCGACGAGCTGGCCTGCTCCGGGATTCTCCAGCGGCTCAGGGACCGGATCCGGGTGGTCTTCATGACCAACGGGGACGTCCGGGCACGGACCGAAAGCGCGGACCCGGCCCGATACGCGGCTGTCCTGAAGGCCGAAGCCCTCCACAGCCTCGGGACCGCAGGACTTGGAGCCGACCAGGCCCGGTTCTGCGGGTATTCGGAGGAACAGATCTACCGGAACCTGGCCCGGCTCAAGAATCACCCCCTTCGGTTGTCCGAGGTCGTCGCCTTCTTCGAGCCCATCCGGGGGGCCCTGGCCGAGGCGGTCTACGAATTCCGGCCGGACGTGGCCTTTACCGTGGCCTTTCAGGGCGGTCACCCGGAACACAGCCTGGCCCATTTCTTCGGGGCCCTGGCCGTCCGGAGCTTCGAGAAGGAGGTGGAGGGACGCATTCCGCTGTACCAGTTTCCGGAATACGTGCTCACCGCCCTTCTGGCGGGACGATCGCGTCCCGAAGACCGGGTGGAGACGTGCTGGATGGCGCTCGACGGGAAAGAACTGGAGGTCAAGAAGAGGATGGCCGACTGCTACCTGTCGCGGCGTTTCGCATTCAAGAACTTTCGCCGGATGATCGGGCTCCTGAACCTGCCCCGTGCCGTTGCCAGACGCGAGCATCCCGCCGACGGGTTTTTCGGCCGCGAACAGGTGCGGCTGGTGCCCGAGGATTATGATTACCGCAGGGTTCCGTACCGGCCCGGGTTCATGGACCATCTTCTCGAGGACTTCAAGGGAACGCCGATCACGTTTCGGGGCTGCATCCGCCCGATCGTGGTCGCCTTTCAGGAAGAAGCTGCCCGACGGGATTGAACGGGAGATCGGCTTTGGACTTCGAGATCAACCCGAAACAACGGGTCATTCGCAGGACCGTACGGGAGTTCGCCACGAGCCGCATCGGCCCGATCGCCCACGAGCTCGATCAGCAGGCGCGCTTTCCCTGGGAACTGATGGACGACATGAAGGCGATGAACCTGTTCGGCCTGCAGGCCTCGCCGGAATGGGGAGGGGCCGGCCTGGACACGATCAGTTACGCCGTCACGATCGAGGAGCTGGCGCGGGTCTGCGCCGGCATCGCCCTGACCGTCACCGTACATAACAGCGTGTCCCTCTACCCGATCGAGGCGTACGGAACGGATGACCAGAAGGCGCGGATTCTTCCGGGCATGTGCTCCGGAGAACGAGTCGGCGCTTTCTGCGTGACAGAGCCGAACGCGGGATCGGATGCCTCGGCCACGGAGGCGACCGCCATCCCGGACGGCGATCGGTACATCGTGAACGGAAACAAGATCTGGGTCACGAACGGGGCGATCGCCGGGGTGGCCGTGATCCTGGCCCGCACCGACCCGGAGGACAGAAAGCGGGGCCTCAGCACCCTGATCCTGGAGAGGGGCATGCGCGGGTTTGCGGTGGGCCCCCTCGAGGACCTCTGCGGCATGCGCTCCAACCCGGTTTCCTCCCTGATCATGACCGATTGCCCGGTGCCGAAGGAGAACCTGCTCGGCCGGCCCGGAGACGGCGTGCGGATCGCCCTGCAGACCCTGGATGTGGGCCGCATCGGGATCGCATCCCAGGCCCTCGGCATCGCCCAGGCGAGCCTCGACGTGTCCCTCGAATACGCCCGGCAGCGCGTCCAGTTCAAGGCGCCGCTGGCCCAGTTCCAGTCGATACAGAACATGCTTGCCGACACGGCCACCGAGGTCGAAGCGGCCCGCCTGCTCGTCTACCGGACGGGGTGGCTGAGGGACAGCGGGCGGCCCTTCTCCTCTGCATCGGCCATGGCCAAGCTCTACGCCAGCGAAGCCGCGAGCCGTACCGCATCCCGTGGGGTGCAGATCCACGGAGGATACGGGTATTCGAAGAGCTATCCGATCGAGCGCTACTGGCGGGACGCCCGTGTCACCGAGATCTATGAAGGAACGTCCGAGATCCAGCGCATGGTGATCGCCAGAAGCCTCAAGGAGACCTCCACGTCATGAAACCGACCTGGGTCGTCTGCATCAAACAGGTTCCCCGGGAGCCTGTCTTCAAGAAGACGGGCGATGTCATCCAGATCGACCGTGCGAGGACCGAGGGAATCCTGAACCCCTACGATCGCCGGGTCCTCCGGTTCGCCGTGGCCCTGAAGGAGAAGAACGGCGGCACCGTGGCGGTCATGTCCATGGGCCCTCCCCAGGCGGAGGAGGCCCTCCGGGAGGCCCTGGCCTTCGGCGTGGACAGGGCGATCCTCCTTTCGGACCCGGCATTTGCAGGCGCAGATACACTGGCAACGGCACACACGCTTGCTGCCGGCGTCCGGAAGCTCGGCGGATTCTCGCTGATCCTCTGCGGTGCCAGGACCCTGGACAGCGACACGGCTCAGGTGGGGCCGCAGCTGGCGGAAATCCTCGACCTGCCCATGGCGGCCCACGTGGGCAAGGCGGTCTGCAGGGACCGGACTCTGCGTGTGGAGCGAACCCTGGACGGCATGCGGGAGAGGCTGGTCCTGCCCATGCCGGCCTTGATCACCGTCGCCGGGAAGATGCAGACCGGAAGCCCCCTGGCCCTCGGATCGGTGGAGGGGGCCTTTGGAAGACCGGAGATCGAGCGCTGGGGGAAGCAGGATCTGGACCTGGATCCCGAACGGATCGGCTGGGAGGGGTCCCCCACCGTCGCGGGCGACTATGCGGTCTTGAGGCATTCCCGCTCCGCGGAGATCCTTCAGACCCGGCCGGCCGAGGCGGCGGAGCGGATCCTGGACATCCTTAGGAGACACAACGTGCTCGGAGGCTGAGGGGGCGGTGGGAGATCACGGCAAGAAGAGGGAAGCGGCCGACCGGCCGGGCAATGAGGATGGGGGTGTCTGGGTCTTCGGCGATCTTCGCACGGAAGCGCTGAAGAAGGCGACCGCCTCCCTTCTGGACGTCGCCTCGGGCCTGGCGGCCGTGCGGTCCGTACCTCTTTCGCTCGTGGTCCTGGGGCGGAATCTCGAAGCGCATCTGGCGTTCTTCCGGCAGGGCCCGGCCCACCGGGTCCTCTTCATGGATCACCCGCGCCTCGAGCACTATCGGCAGGAGACGTTCACCGGTGCGCTGGCCCACCTCAGCCGGGAGCATCGCCCCGAGATCCTCCTGTTCCTGTCGAACGATTGCGGCCGGGAGCTGGCCCCCAGGCTGGCAGCACGGCTGGACACGGGCCTGTGCGCGGACTGCATCCGCCTGGGCATCGACACGGAGACCGGGCTTCTGGTCCAGACCGTATCCGCCTTCGGGGACCAGATTTACGGAAGGATCCTGACCCCGAAGAGACGGCCCCAGATGGCAACGGTGCGGCCGGACGCCGTCCTGGATAACGGCGGCGATCTGCCGGCCGGACAGGAAAAGTCGACCGAGTTCCGGAAGGTCCCCTTTCCCGGAGCATCCATCAAGGAGCGGGTGAAGCGGCTCGGGGCGGAGAAGGACCCGGACGCGGACCGAACCCTGGAAGCCGCGCGCGTCGTGGTCTGCGGTGGGCGGGGTGTCGGAAGTGAAGGCCGCTTCCAGGCCCTCTGGGACCTGGCGAGGCTGCTCGAGGGCGAAGTCGGCGCCACGAGGCCCGCCGTACATGCCCACTGGGTCGACGAGGACAGGATGATCGGACAGACGGGCCGAACGGTCGCCCCCGACGTACTGCTTGCCTTCGGAATATCCGGGGCCACGCAGTTCACCACGGCCATCCAGCAATCCCGCTGCGTGATCGGGGTCAACCGGGACCCGAAGGCGTCGATCTTCGCTCACTCCGACCTCGGAATCGTCGGGGATGTAAAACAGATCCTGCCCGAGCTGATCCGCAGGCTTCAGAGGGTTCTGATCGAGCAATACGGGAAGTCTTCGGAGGAGGTCTATCCCGAGGGGCTCGGAAAGCCGATCCGGGGCCTCGGCAAGCGGCTGAGGGACCTCCGGGAAGATCGAGGCCTCCAGGTCGCGGAGGTCGCCCGGGCACTCGAGGTGCCTTCCAGGGATGTGCAGGAGATCGAAGAGAACCGGGCCACGCCCTCGGTCTCCCTGCTGCTGCGGTTCGCACAGCTCTACCGGGTGGATCCGGCGCCCTTCCTGACCATGGCGGACGGGGCCCGAGCCGACCGGCGGCGGGTGGAGAGCTTCACGAAGAGAACCCGGAACTATTCCTATCGAACCCTCACGCCGGGGGCGGAGCAGAAGCACCTCAGGGCCTTCCGCATCACGATCGATCCCCGAAGAGATCACAAGATGATCGAATACAAGCACGAAGGGGAAGAGTTCGTCTACGTGCTTCGGGGGGAGGTGGAAATCAAGGTGGGGGAAGACCTGCATGCGATGAAGAGGGGCGACAGCCTTCACTTCGAGGCCTCGATTCCCCATCATCTGCGAAATCCGTCGACACAGAAGACCGAGCTGATCGTCGTGCTGTATACACCTTGAGTGCTCCAGCCATCAGGGGTCAGGGGTCAGGCCCCGGGCCCTGGAGGAGGATTGGGTGGTTGACAGAGAAGACCTCGGAGCGGACGCAAACCCGGAAGCACCGGCAATCGGCGAATCACCCCATGGAAGGCTTGGAATTGTGAAGGATGGCTGTCATAGGCCACGTTACCACACCAGAGGGAGATTGCGAGGAGCGGAGCGACGCGGCAATCCCCGGGGTGCCGGGGCATGCGGGGGGCTGCCGCGCTCCGCTCGCAGTCTTCCGGCAGCTCTCTTCCTGGTGCTTCTTCTCGGCTCTGCCACGTTTGCTCAAACCGGAGATCCGACCGGTGACCGGTGCGGTCCGTTCGAACGGGTGGGCAGCTTCGCATCGCCTGAGATCACGGAATGCTCCGGGCTGGTCGTGAGCCGGAAGAACCCGGGGATTCTTTGGGTGCACAACGACTCGGGCGATGGGGCGAGGCTGTTCGCCGTACGCGAGGACGGAGAACTGAAGGCGATCTTTCATCTGGCGCACGCCGATGCCGTGGACTGGGAAGACATGGCCCTGGGACCCTGCGACGAACCGGGCAGTGACTGCCTCTACGTGGCCGACATCGGAGACAACCGGCGAAAGCGGCCGCAGATTCAAATCTACAGAATCCGGGAGCCGGCGGTGGCCCTTGGCGGGCCGACCGTCCTTGCAACCCTCGTGGGTACCGAGAAGTTCGAGTGCAGGTACCCCGACGGGCCCCACGACGCGGAGACTCTGTTCGTAGACCCTGCCACCGGCATCCCCTACCTGATCACCAAGGAGCCGGGTGGATCAGCAGGGGTAGTCTACCGTTTTCCCGGCAGTCTGGACTCCGGTGAGCCCGCCACCCTGGAGAGGGTGGCGATCCTCCCTGGCCGAGCCTCCCTGACCGGGGGCGATATCACCCGGGATGGTACATGGATCGTGCTTCGGGACTACTTCGCAGCCTATGCATACACCCGACCTGCGAAGGGCGGGATCGCAGAGGCCTTTGCCTCCCCGCCTCGTACGTTGCCGCTGGCCACGGAGGAGCAGGGCGAATCTTTGGGCTTGTCGGCGTCGGGGAGCAGTATCTACACGGCCAGCGAGGGAAGGAAGGCACCGATCCACAAGACCGAATGCAGGCCAGGGAAGGGAACGGGTTCGAGCGGGCCATGAAGCTATTCGCGATCGGAGACCTGCACCTCGGACACGCCGTGGACAAGCCGATGGGCATCTTCGGTCCGCAATGGAAGGACCATGAGCGGCAGATCGCGGCGAACTGGGAGGACCGGGTCGGCCATCAGGACCTGGTGCTCGTCCCGGGCGACATCTCCTGGGCCATGCGCTTCGAGGAGGCGGAAGAGGACCTCGCCTGGCTGGATCGTCTGCCGGGCAGGAAGGTCCTGATCAAGGGAAACCACGACTACTGGTGGCCGAGCATTTCGCGACTCCGGGAGCACATCGACGGAACCTCGCTCTTCGCGCTTCAGTACGACTCGATCGCCTTCGGCCGCGCTGCAATCGGCGGAACGCGTTTGTGGAACATGCCCGACCTGGAGATCCCCTACGAAGACCCCCTCGAGATCCTGCCCGAAAAGGACCGGGAAGCCCCGGAGCGGAGCCTGCACGAGGCCCCTCATGACGAGAAGATCTTTCGCAGGGAACTGGGCCGACTGGAGCTCTCGCTGGCCTCGATCGCCCCGGATGCACGCCTGCGCATCGTGATGACCCATTTCCCGCCGACGGACGAATCCGGGCGGGGAACGGCCGTCACCAGGCTCCTCGAAAAGCACGGGGCCGATGTCTGCGTCTTCGGCCACCTGCACAACCTCGGGCTGCCCCGAAACAGGACCTGGGACTTCGTGAACCGGGGCGTTCGCTACGTCCTCGTCTCCTGCGACTCCGTAGACTTCGCGCCGTACTTCTTGATGGAAGTAGAGGAGGCTCCCATCCACCACTCCACTCCTGGATCCCCGCGTTCGCGGGGATGACGGCGCCTAACGTCCCCTAAGTTTGCGCATATAAAGAAGGGCGTCCCCGAGGGTTACGGCGTCTAACGTCCCCTGAGTTGCTACAGGCCGCTCAAAAAGGTCCGGATGCAAGGCGCACGAACCCCTTTGGAACGAGGCGTACACCGTACGCCGCAGTGACGAAGGGTGAGTGCAACACCGCAGATGGGCCTTTTTCAGCGGCCTGTCATTCTTCGATTCCCATCCAGGTGAGCTCGGCCTTGGCCAGCTTCGCCTCTCTGCTGTCCTTTTTCAGGTGCTTCAGGGCCTTCTGGAAGTAGTAAACGGCCTTCAGATACCGGCCCGCGCACTTGTCGGAAAGGGCCAGCTCGTAATAGGACTTACCCCGCTCCTGGATCCGTTCGTACGCCTTGGCCAGGCTGGCGTGTGCGATGCACGACCTCGGGTTCAGGATGGCCGCCCTCTGGTAATGGTGCAGGGCCTCCAACCAGCCCTCCCCCTGGGCCATCAGGTCGCCGTAGAAGACCTCCACGAGGTGGTTCTGCGGAGCCATTTCGTTGGCCGCCTCGAACAGCTCCCTCGCCTTCACCAGGTTTCCGGAAAGATGATACGTCCGGGCCAGGTAGAGATAGTGCTCGACGATGGAGCTGTCCATGTCCAAGGCCTTCTGGAGATATTCCTCGGCAAGGGACAGGTTCCCCCGCTTCAGGTGGAGGTAGCCGAGCAGGAACTTCTCTCTGGCGCTGTCAGGGTTTTCCTCCACCCTCTCCTTCTGCCAGGCCGAGAGCGCATCGAACCGCTCGGTCCTCAGCCTCGCCGTGATGCGCGCCAGGTCGAACTGGGTCTCCAGCTGCGGTCTCGCCCGCTGGACCCCGCTCATGGCCTTGGCCCATCCCTCCACCTCGTAGATCCGTTCCGCAGGAAGAGGGTGGGTGTAGAAATAGGGCGGAATGTCCGCGGCGTAAAGACGCGCCAGGGCGTGGAAACGCTTGAAAACGGCCACGATCCCATCCGGGTCGAACCCCGCCGCCGCCATCAACTCGACACCCTCCCGGTCCGCCTCCCGCTCGAACTCGCGGCTGTAGTGCAGGGACGCGGTCTGCTGCGCGGCCTGGGCCAGGGTCGCCCCCGCGGCCGCCCCCTGGCCGCCTCCCAGAGTCGCCGCCAGGATGGTCGCCGCCAGGCTGGCGACGTTGGCCACATCCATCTTCTTCTGGCCCCGAATGAAGTGGTTTCCTTCCACGTGGGAGATCTCGTGGGCCATCACCCCGGCCAGGCCGTCCACCGTGTCCGACTGGGCGATAAGGCCCGCAAAGAAACAGATGTATCCCCCGGGGACGGCAAAGGCGTTCATCGTCGGGTCGCGTATCACGTAGAACCGGTATTCATAGGGGGATCCCACGACATGGGCGGAGAGCCGATGCCCGATGTCCTTGATGAAGTCGAGCACTTCGGGCTCGTCCATCCAGCGGAAATAGGTGGAGGCCTCGAGGGAGAACTGCCGACCGACCCTCTCCTCGTAGCGGATGGTTTCTCCCGGGGTGCGGGTGTTCATGTAGGTGCACCCGGAGGTGCCTGCCAGCCATGCGAAGACGGCGCCGAGCAGGGAGGCGGTCAAGACCGGGCTCGCTGGCCTCTTCGTGAATGTGGCACGAATGCGCTGCATAGTGTACCCATTATATCTCAGATCCCGGTTTTCACAACATTTCATAGCGGAACAACAGGCTTTGATCAGGCGCACAATTTGACAAAAGGGCAGAAAAAATATATACGTACATGAATTGTTCGTACGCGTATTATCATCTTTTTTTATTCGCAGCTTGCTCCGTGCGAATCATTTCAGAGAGCCCTTACAATCGGTACGCCGGTGTCGACCCCCTCATTGGCTCGGTCCACCTCTCTCGGTCATAAATTGCGGGCAGGCGGGAGTCCGTTCTTTCCAACTTAGACCCTGCCGCAGCAGAAACGTTACAAGGAGCAGCGTTATGTCGGACAGCAAACTCCAGGAACTCATCGACACCCTGAAGAAGCAGGCCGTCGAGAGCGGAGAGGCGTCTTCCCGGGAGATCATCGAGAAAGCACAGAAGGAAGCCCAGGGCATCGTGGACCGGGCAAAGGGCGAGGCGGAGGAGATCGTCCGCAAGGCCCAGGAAGACGCGGACAAGAGGCTCAAGCAACTCGAGTCCTCGATGGAGATCGCGGGGTCGCAGTTCGTAACGAGCCTGAAGAGGGTCATCGAGCAGAACCTGCTCGCGCTCCCCCTGAAGGAGAAGGTGACGGAGGCCCTGGGGGACGGAGAGTTTCTGAAGGAGCTCATCCGGGCGGTGGTGCTGGAGTATACCGGAAAGGAGGGATGCAGCGACCTGCAGGTGCTCGTCGCCAGGGAGAAGCTGGAAGAGCTCTACGCCTTCATGATCGAGCTGGTCCAGGCCCAGACCGATTGCGGTGACCCGAATCACAAGGGCCTGTCCCTGCAGGCGGGGAATGTTTCCTTCGGTTTCATGATCAACAAGATGGACGGCAACGTCACCCTGGATTTCACGGACGAAGCCTTCCTCACCCTGTTCCTCCAGTTCCTGACGCCCCGATTCCGGGAACTCTTCAAGAACATCAAACCAGGGGAGAGCGCTGGGAAATGAAGTACTATTTTCTGGTGACCTACCTTCCCGAGATCCAGCGGGATGACAAGAAGCTGAAGCTCCGTTTTGCGGATCTTCTTGCCGAGCGTGAAAACATAGCGCCCGAGGACTGGCGGCAAATCGAGCTCGTGCTGCTGAACCGAGACTTCCTCCTCCTGGAGAAGCTCCTCGCCGGGAAGGACCCGGACGTGGAGCAATCGCTCTACGACAAGGAGTTCTGGAAAGAGCAGGTCAAGGCGCCCAAGGAGGTTCCGGAGTACCTCGAGGCGTTCCTCCAGACCGTCCAGGAAGAGAAGACCTTCGGGCCGGACGAGGTCAACCTGCTCCATCAGATCTACTACGACTACACCATCCAAAACGCCACCAACCCGCTTCTCAAGGAGTACCTTGCCTTTGAGAAGCTGCTTCGCAACGTCCTGGCGGCCATCCGGGCCCGCAGGAAAGGACTCCCGCCCGCCGACCACATCCTGGGCGAGGGTGAGATCGAGGAACAGCTGGGCCGGTCGAACGCCGATGATTTCGGCCTCGGCCAGGACATGCCCTGGATCGAGCGGCTGGTCGAGGCGAGAGACCCGCTTCAGCTTGAAGATACCATCGAGCAGATCCTCTGGGACTTTCTGGATGAACAGACCACGCAGGTCTACTTCGATTTCGAGGTGATTCTCGCCTATTTGCTCAAACTTCAACTCCTGGAAAAGCGCCTGGCTCTGAGCGAGGAGCGGGGTATGGAGATTGTTCGTCATCTGGAGGGCGTCTGAAATGTCTGTCAGCGGAAAGGTCGTCGCAGCCTACGGAAACATGGTCACCGCCTCCTTTGAGACCGATGTTCAGCAGAACGAGGTGGCCTTTGTGATCACCGGGGACCGCAGGCTGAAGAGCGAGGTCATCCGGGTACGCAGCACGGTCTGCGACATGCAGGTCTTCGAGGACACCCGGGACATCAAGGTGGGTGATTCGGTGGAGTTCACCGGAAACCTGCTCGTCGTCGAGCTCGGGCCCGGTCTGCTGGAGCAGATCTACGACGGTCTGCAGAACCCTCTGCCGGAACTCGCCGAGAAGAGCGGCCTGTTCCTCAAGCGCGGCATCTACCTCGACTGCCTCGACCGCTCGCGGCAGTGGGAGTTCACGCCCCTGGCGAAGGTGGGCGACACGGTCCGGGCGGCGGACGTTCTCGGAACGGTGCCGGAGGGAATCTTCAGCCACAAGGTCTTCGTTCCCTTCGACTTCATCGGCAGGGCCGAGGTCAAGAAGATCGCCGAAAAAGGGAGCTACACCGTCGCGGAGACCGTTGCCGAGGTGGAAAACGAGCGGGGCGAGGTCAAGAACCTCACCATGATGCAGGAATGGCCCATCAAGGTCGCCCTCGACAAGTACAAGGATCGAATCCTGCCGAACGAGCCGCTCGTCACCGGCTGCCGGATCATCGACACCTTCTATCCCGTGGCCAAAGGCGGAACGGCCTGCATCCCCGGCCCCTTCGGCTCGGGAAAGACCGTTCTGCAGCAGCTCATCTCCCGTTACGCCAGCGTGGACATCATCATCGTGGCGGCCTGCGGAGAGCGGGCCGGCGAGGTGGTCGAGACCCTGCGCGAGTTCCCCCACCTGAAGGACCCCTACACCGGCAAGACCCTGATGGAGCGGACCATCATCATCTGCAACACCTCCTCCATGCCGGTCGCCGCCCGGGAGGCATCGATCTACACGGCCGTCACCCTGGGCGAGTACTACCGCCAGATGGGCTTGAACGTTCTGCTGCTGGCGGACTCCACGTCCCGCTGGGCGCAGGCACTGCGCGAGATGAGCGGCCGCCTGGAGGAGATCCCGGGCGAGGAGGCCTTCCCCGCCTACCTGCAGACCCGGATCGCGGAGTTCTACGAGCGCGCCGGCTACGTCACCCTGGAGGACGGATCCAGGGGGTCGGTCAGCATCATCGGCACCGTCTCGCCTGCAGGCGGAAACTTCGAAGAGCCGGTCACCCAGGGCACTCTCGCCGTGGTGGGCGCCTTCCTGGGCCTGACCTGGGCACGGTCGAACGCCCGGCGTTTCCCGGCCATCGACCCGCTCATCTCCTGGTCCAAGTACGTGGAGCAGATGAAGGAGACCCTGGACAAGATCGACCCGGAATGGGTCAGCATGGTCAAGGAGGCGCAGAAGATGATCTTCACCGGCGACGAGATCAAGAAGAGAATGGACGTGGTGGGCGAGGAGGGAACCTCCCTCGCCGACTTCATCAAGCATCTCAAGGCGGAATTCATCGACGCGGTCTACCTCCAGCAGAACGCCTTCGACGAAGTGGACGCCTACAACACGATGGATCGCCAGGTGTACGTGTTCAAGAAGGTAAACGAAATCCTGCGGAAAGAGGTCACCGCTCAGGACAAGGACGATGCAAGGGAGATCTTCTTCCGGTTGACCGCGCTGGTCAAGAACTGGAACTCCTCCGAGTGGGACAGTGAGGATTTCAAGAAATACGAAGAACAGATCAACGAATTCCTAGGGAGCTAATGCCGTGAGAGAGATCGTAACGCGGATCACAGAGATCACGGGAAGCATCGCCTCGCTGCACGCCTCCGGCGTCGGCCTCGGTGAGCTGGCGGAGATTCAGTCGCCGGGCCGGAAGACACTCGGGCAGGTCATCCGCGTGTCCGGAGACATGGTCACCCTGCAGGTCTTCGGCGGGACCAAGGGGCTTTCCACGAACGACCAGGTGCGTTTCCTCGGCCACCCCATGCAGGTCAAGTACGGGGAGTCCATGCTCGGACGCATCTTCAACGGAAGCGGCGTGCCGATCGACGGCGGCCCCGAGCCGGTGGAGGAGGACATCCCGATCGGCGGCCCTTCCTTCAACCCGGCGAACCGCATCATCGCCGAGCAGATGATCCGGACGAACATTCCTATGATCGACGTGTTCAACTCCCTGGTGGTGAGCCAGAAGCTGCCCATCTTCTCGATTCCGGGTGAGCCGTACAACCAGGTCCTGGCCCGTGTCGGGATGCAGGCGGAAGCGGACATCATCATCCTCGGCGGAATGGGGCTCAAGTTCGACGACTACACCTTCTTCAAGGAGACCTTCGAGGCGAGCGGCGTGATGAACCGCGTCATCATGTTCATCCACCAGGCCTCGGACCCGGTCGTGGAGTGCCTGCTCGTTCCGGACATGGCCCTTGCGGTGGCGGAGCGGTTCGCCGAGGCGGGCCGTCGCGTGCTCACGCTCCTGACGGACATGACGAGCTTCTCGGATGCGCTCAAAGAGATCTCCATCTCCATGGAGCAGATCCCGTCCAACCGCGGCTACCCGGGCGATCTCTACTCCCAGCTCGCCGCCCGTTACGAAAAGGCGGTGGACATCGAGGGCATGGGCGACATCACCATCCTGGCCGTGACGACCATGCCGGGCGACGACGTCACACACCCGGTGCCGGACAACACCGGATACATCACCGAGGGCCAGTTCTACCTGAAGAACGGCGTCATCGACCCCTTCGGGTCCCTGAGCCGGCTGAAGCAGAACGTGGTCTCCAAGGTCACCCGGGACGATCACAACGACATCATGAATGTGATGATCCGCCTCTACTCGGACTGCCGGGAGTCGAGGAACAAGATCGCCATGGGCTTCAAGCTCTCCAAATGGGACGAGACCCTGCTCGCCTACGGCGAGGACTTCGAGAAGGAACTGATGGCTCTCGAAGTGAACATCCCGATCGAAGAGGCCCTGGACCTTTGCTGGGACATCCTGGCGAGGCACTTCGATGCGGTCCAGACGGGCCTGAAGGACCATCTGGTGAAGGAGTTCTGGCCGAAGAAGGGCGCGGACGAAGCAGCGTAAGAGAATAGGACAAAGGACAAAGGTCAAAGGACAAAGTCCTCCCGCCTCCCCAAGATGAGCCGTCATTCCCGCGAAGGCGGGAATCCAGGGGTGAGGAGGGAATAGCAGCAGGAAGCGTGAGTGAGCTGAATGACCGTTGAGAAAGTAAAATACAACAAGACCGCTCTGAAGGCCCAGCGCGACGGGCTTGCCAAGTACGAGAAGTTCCTTCCCATCCTGCAGCTGAAGAAGATGCAGCTGCAGATCGTCCTCCGCCAGCTGGAGCCTCAGATCGAGGCGAAGGTACAGGAACTCTCCGAGGCCGCCGAGGGCATCCGCCCCTGGTCGCGCCTTCTCTCGGACCCGGCCGTGGACATCAACGACTTCCTGAAGATCCGGGAGGTTCATGTGGAGATGGACAACATCGCCGGCGTCGAGGTGCCGGAGTTCCAGGAGGTGGAGTTCGAGGAAACCCCTTACTCCCTCTTCGCCACACCGAGCTGGCTCGATCCGGCCATCGACACGGTTCGCAGCCTCATCGCCGTCCGCGAGGAGATTCGGGTTCTCCGGGAGAAGGAGGCCCTTATCCGCGAAGAGCTTCGCACCACCACCCAGCGCTGCAACCTGTTCGAGAAGAAGCTCATTCCCGAGCTGAAAGAGAATATCCGGAAGATCAAGATCTTCCTCGGCGACCAGGAAACGGCCGCCGTGGGACGGGCCAAGATCGCGAAAGTGAAGACACAGGAACGGGGAGTGATCTAGCCGTGATTGTGCCCATGAAGAAGATCACGTTTGTGGGGATCGAATCCGAGAAGGACCGTTTCCTCGAGCGCCTGCAGGACGTGGGCATCACCCACATCATACTGCCCAGAGAGCCGGTCGAGCCTTCGGAAGTCGCACGGGAACTGCAGCGTATCGTGGATACGAAGAAGTTCCTCGCAAAGAGGGGAAGCGCTGGAAGCCCGGAGGACGAGCTCGAGGCGAAGGCGATCTGCGAGAAGCGGGAGGCTTTGGGCCGCGAGGAAGCGGCCATCAACTCCGAGCTCGTGGCCCTGCGGAAGCTGCGGGCGTCCATCGAGCCGTGGGGAGATTTTTCGGTCGACGACGTACGGAGCCTGCGCGACAGGGGCCTTCACATCCAGCTCTTCCGGGTCAACCGGAGGACCTTCGAAGCCCTTCCACTGGACGACGTCTTTTTTGTGGTCGCCGGCGAGCGCGGAGGGGAGATCTTCTTCGCCACCTTTTCGGCCGAAGAGGGCGACCTGGGCGTTCCCGAAGAAAAGCTCCCGCCCAAGAGCCTCTCGGACGTGGACGCGGAGATCGGCGCCAAAGTCGCCCGGCTCGAGGCGATCGAGGACGAGTACACACGTCTCGCCGAACATCTGGGAACCCTCGAGAAGGCCGAGAGCGAGATGACGGACCTGCTGGAGTACCGGCGGACCCTGATGAACGCGAAGCCGGAACTGGAGGAACGAATCTTCACACTCCAGTGCTGGTCCCCCGTACCGGAGGAAGAGCTGGTCGGCAAGCTCGGCAGCGAATTCACCCTCTACCACTACAGCGAAGAGCCGGAAGAGTGGGATCGGATGCCGGTTCTCATGAAGAACCCGCCCGCCTTCGAGTCCGGGGAAGACCTGGTCAAGATATACAGCTATCCGAGCCACAAGGATTTCGATCCGAGCCCCTTCGTTCTCTACTCCTTCGCCGTCTTCTTCGGCATGATCATCGGCGACCTGGGCTACGGGCTCGTCCTGCTGGCCATGACCTTCTGGATCACCCGTAAGGTGAAGAGCCGTTCCCCTCTGGCGGTCCGCATGTTCCGGCTCATGTACCTCCTGTGCGCCTCCGTGATCTTCTTCGGCATCATCGACGCGGGCTTCTTCGGGATCAAGCTCGACCCGGACAACCCCTGGTTCAAGTTTGCCTTGTTGGACTACACTACCATGGAAGGCCAGAACCATGTCATGCTGGTCTCCATCCTCATCGGCATGGTCCACATATCGCTCTCCATGCTCATCAAGTGTTACAACGACCGGGACTACGGGGCACCGGGCTGGATCGTCGCCATCTGGTCCGCCTACTTCCTGCTCAACAGCAGGATGGCCCACGGCGAGGAGAACCCCGCGGCCATGTACGGGTTGATCGCAGGCCTGGCCGTCGTCCTGCTCTTTACCTCGAAGAACAGAAACCCGCTGGTCCGGCTCCTCGAAGGGGTGCAGGCCCTGCTGGGCATCATCCAGGTCTTCGGCGATGTGCTCTCCTATCTCCGGCTCTTCGCCCTCGGCGTGGCGACGGTCTACATTGCCCAGACCTTCAACATCCTGGGCGGGGCCGTAGCGGACAGCATCCCCGTACTCGGGATGGTCTTCGCCGGTGTGATCCTCCTGATCGGTCACGTGCTCAACATCGGGCTCGCGATCATGGGCGGCGTGATCCACGGACTCAGGCTCAACTTCCTGGAATGGTATCGCTGGTGTTTTGAGGGTGACGGCTTGGAGTACAAGCCGTTCCAGCGGATAAGCGAACAATAGAAAAAGGACGGGAGGAAACTGATGGACGCTTCTCTAGGCTATGCGGGATGTGCGGCCTGTTTGGGCCTCGCCGCAATCGGCAGTTCGATCGGATGCTACGTGGCGGGGGCGGCCTCGCACGGGGCGATGGCAAAGGTGGACGAGGGACACGGGAAGTTCATCGGAATGTCCGCCGCACCCTCTTCGCAGACGATTTACGGAATCGTGCTGATGTTCGTCCTGATCGGCAAGGTGAACGCGGGTGCAGGCCTGGGCCTACTCGCCATCGGCATCTTCTGCGGGGTCGCCATGATGACTTCGGCGATCCTCCAGGGCCGTGTTGCCGGCACCGGGATTCAGGCCTCCACGAAGAAACCGGAAATCTTCGGGAAGTGCTTCGCAGCCGTCGGAATCGTCGAGAGCTTCGCCCTCTTCGCGATGGTCGGCGGGCTGATCATCGCGGGCGGCATCGGCGTCTGACGCAAGAGGGCCCCTCTCTTGCCATCGACCGGGCTGGCCGGCACTTCTTCGGAGTGCAGCCGCGCCGGACCGCCGCACCGAGCCATCCACCCCAGGGCCGGAGGCCGAACCTCCGGCCCTTTTTTCTGTCCAATCCCCCATCCAAGGGAGCCGCCCACCCGGGGGGCTGCCACGCTTCGCTCGCAGCATTCGCTCCTTCAGGAGATTGCGAGGGAGCGCCAGCGACCGAAGCAACCCCCCAGCCCAGCAGCCATTGGGGCTGCAGGGGGTTGCTTCGCTTCGCTCGCAATGCCCCCGTCCTTTTGTCATGCATGCAGGCCATGCGGTAGTATGTACATGGATACCTCTACTCCCCGGAGAAGACAACCATGCACGACACAAGAAAGACGAAGGCACAACTCATTCACGAACTCGAGCATCTCCGCGAGCGCATTGCCGCACTCGAAAGCAGGGGCCCCGACGAGGCGCTTCGCGAAAGCCAAGAATGGTATCGGCTCCTCATCCAGAACGCCTCGGACATCACGGCCATGTTCGATGCCGACGGAACGATCCTCTACGTGAGCCCGCCCGTGCAAAGAATCCTCGGATACGAACCGGAGGAGCTGGTCGGCAAACCCGGAACCGATCTCATCCACCCGGAAGACAGGGGCACCATGCTCGCAGACCTTGCAGCGTGCCTGAAGAACAGTGGCGAGATCACGACGGCGCAGTACCGCTACTGCCACAGGGACGGTACCTGGAGGACGCTCGAGTCGATTGCCAACAACTGCCTCGAGAACCCGGCGATTCGAGCCATCATCGTGAGCTTTAGAGACGTAACCGAACGAAACCGGCTGGAGGAGGATCTCCACAAGAGCCAAGAACTCTACCGGCTCATTGCCGAGAACTCCCCGGACATGATTACCATCATCAACCCGGACAACTCCTTTCGGTACATCAGCCCCGCAGTGGAGCAGATTCTGGGGTACTCTCCGGAGGAAATCTACGAACAGATGGGCTTCGACCACGTACACCCGGAAGACAGGGCGTCCATCGTGGCTGCCTACGCCCGGCTTCTGCAGAACCCGGGAGAACTGTTGAACACCCGGTACCGCCTTCGTCACAAGGACGGATCCTGGAGATACGTCGAAGCGGTTGGGCGCAATGTTCTCGCCAATCCCGCAATACGCGCAATCTTCTTGAATGTGCGGGACATCACGGAGCAGAAGGCACTGGAGGATGCTCTCGGAACAAGTGAGGAACGAAACCGCCTCCTCGTACAGAATTCATCGGACATCATCGGGATCATGGCGGAAGACGGGACCCCTCGCTACGTCAGCCCCTCTGTCGAGAAGGTCCTCGGTTACAGTGCGGAGGAGGCGGTCCGCAGATATCCGCTGGGGGAGGTCCATCCCGAGGACAAGGAGGAGGTCACGGCCGCCTTCGACCGGTGCCTGCAGAATCCGGACGAGCTGACGACCGTGCAATTCCGCTTGCGCCACCAGGACGGCTCCTGGAGATACCTCGAGTCGGTGGCCAACAGTCAGCTCGCCAATCCTGCGCTACGGGGCATCGTCCTCAACAGCCGCGACATCACGGACCGGAAGCGGGCGGAAAAGACCCTCGCGCAATCGGAATACAAGTACCGTTTTCTGCACGAGAACCTGCGGGACGCTTCCGCAACGGTGAACCTGAAAGGAAGGATTGTGGAGTTCAACGCGGCCTTCCAGGACCTGCTCGGGTACGAGCCGGACGAGATCGTCCGACTCACCTATCGGGACATCACCCCGGAGAAATGGCATGCCATGGAGGAGAAGATCCTCTGGGAACAGATCATGAAACGGGGGTACTCCGAGATCTACGAGAAGGAGTACATTCGGAAAGACGGAACCACCGTGCCGGTGGAGCTGCGAAGCCACATAGTTCGAGACGAGGAAGGGAAAGAGGTCGGAAGGTGGGCCATCATTCGGGACATTTCGGAGCGAAAGCGCATGGAAGAAGAGCTCGTCAAGACGGAGAAGCTCGAATCCCTCGGGATCCTGTGCGGCGGAATTGCCCACGACTTCAACAACATCCTGACCGCGGTGATGACCAACATCTCGATGGCACAGATGTACGGCGACCTCGAGGAGGAGATCGAGAAGATGCTGGCGGATGCGGAGAAGGCCTCTCTGCGGGCGAAGGGGCTGACACAGCAGTTGCTCACGTTCGCCAAGGGCGGAGAGCCGATCAAGAAGACGGTTGCCGTTTCGAAGCTGGTCAGGGACACCGTCGACTTCGCATTGAGCGGATCGAACGTGAAGTGCGAGCACGACTATGCTCAAGACCTCTGGCCGATCGAAGCGGACGAGGCGCAGATCGGCCAGGTCATACAGAACGTGGTCCTGAACGCGGACCAGGCCATGCCGGGAGGCGGCGTCCTACGAGTGAAGGCGGAGAACGTCACCATCTCTGAAGAGGATCTCCTGCCCCTGACACCGGGACCCCACGTCAGAATCTCGATCCTGGACCAGGGCCTCGGGATTCCGGCGGAGCACCTGAAGAAGGTCTTCGACCCTTTCTTCACGACCAAACAGAAGGGAAGCGGACTCGGGCTCTCCACTTCCTTCTCGATCGTCAAACGGCACGACGGGTCGCTGCACGTAGACTCCCGGCTGGGAGGGGGGACCGAGGTTCGGGTCTATTTGCCTGCCGTTGCAGACGGACAACCGGCAGAGGGACGGCGGAAGGACGCATTCTTCAAGGGAAGCGAAACGGTACTCCTGGTCGACGACGATGAAGTGTTACGGGGATCGATCGCCAGGGCACTCGAACGGCTCGGATACCGGGTGCAGACGGCAGCAGACGGCGGCGAAGGAGTCCGCCTCTATCAGGAGGCGCGGGCCTCGGGCAGGCCCGTGGATCTGGTCGTCATGGACCTGACCATTCCCGGCGGCATGGGCGGCCTGGAAGCCGCCCGGGAAATCCTGGCCGCCGACCCGGGTGCCAGGCTGATCGCTTCCAGCGGCTATTCGACCGATCCGGTCATGTCCGGCTTCCTGGACCACGGGTTCCGGGCGGTCATCTCGAAGCCCTACCGGATGGAGGATCTGGCCGAGACCCTGCGTCGCGTGCTGACCGAAGAGCACACATAGGGGTCAGGTATCGGGGGTCAGGGTCCAGGCCCCGCCTCTCCTCACCGCCATTCCTGCTGAAGCAGGAATCCCTCACCATCCTCTACGCTACACCCCGCTCTGTCGCAATCCTGTTCAGCATCTCCTGAAAGTCCTTGGGCGGGGCATCCATCTCCGGCTTCGGCTCCAGGGTGATCGCCTCCACCGGACAGACATCCACGCAGAGCCCGCACCCGATGCACCGGCCGTCCACCACCTCGGAGACGTTGTCGCCCTCCACGATCGCATCCATGGGGCACCGCTCGATGCAATCCCCGCACGCCGTGCACTCATCCGGATCGATCTTCGCCTCGTAGTAGGTCCGGACCAGATCCTGGGGCCTCGGCGTCGACTTCGCGATCTTCAGCCCAGGGCAGCAGCAATCGCAGCAGCAGCAGATCCACTCCAGCTTCTCCGTGTTGCTCGGCTGCAGAACGAGGCCGGCCTCTTCCGCCTTGTCGAGCACCTTCAGGCACTCGTCCACACTGATCTGGCGGCCCGCATCGTTGTCGAGCGTGAACTGCGCCATATCGCCGAAGCCGATGCAGATCTCTTTCGGCTTGTCGCAGGGGTGCCCCAGGAGCCCCTGCTCCTTACGGCAGATGCAGTCCTGGACGCAGATGGTCTTCTGCTCCTTGACCAGCTCGCGGATCTGGTTGTAGGGCTCGACCGAACCGCCTCTGCCGACCGCAGACTCCACCGGGACGACGCGGAGCTGATT
Organism: uncultured Thermodesulfobacteriota bacterium; assembly: GCA_964479535.1. GTDB lineage: Bacteria > Desulfobacterota > DSWW01 > DSWW01 > DSWW01 > S015-6. Next base: position 4,273 of record CAYZMM010000021.1, on the reverse strand, counting down.
GGTCTGAAGAGACGCCATGTTCATGCCGAGATAGGGGAGGTATTCCTCGAAGAGCTCGCAGAACTCCTTGTCCAGGTTCTTGAGCTGAAACTCGTACACTCCCACGATGAACTGGAAGGCCTGATAGAGCTTCTTGTCCCCGTCCCGAACCCGGTAGATCACCCCCTTCTGCGCCATCGCCTCCAGCTTTTCGGCCAGCTCGGCCTCGTCCGCGCCGATCCGCTTCGCGATGACCGGAACCTCCTCCGGCTCGAGCTTCAGCTTCGTCGTGAGCTCCGCCTCTTCCGGTGTGTAGAGCTTCTTCAGGATCTTCATCTCCACGCCCGTCGGCGTCTCCGGGAATCCAACCGGCGTCTTGTCCAGGAACTCTCTGAGACTCGTGTATACGGCATCACTCATTGGTTGTCCTCCTCGTGGGTTTCGAGCATCCCTTCTCGACCGTTACGCCACACCCCTCTCCACCGCGATCCTCTTCATCATTTCCGGAAAGTCCTTCGGCGGCGGCTCCATGCCGGGCTTTTCGATCAGCGAGATCGCCTCCACCGGGCAGACCGAAACGCAGAGCCCACAACCGATGCACCGGCCGTCGATCACCTCGGAGACGTTGTCGCCCTCCGCGATCGCATCCATGGGACAGCGTTCGACGCAATCGCCACAGGCGGTGCATTCGTCCGGATCGATCTTCGCCTCGTAATAGGAATGGACCAGGTCCGCGGGCCGAGGCGCCGGCTTCGCGAACCTCAGGATCGGACAGCAGCAGGAGCAGCAGCAGCAGATCGCGGCCAGTTCCTCACCCGTATTGCTCGGAGAGAGCACCATCCCCTCCTTCTCCGCCTTGTCGAGAAGCTCGAGGCACTCGTCCACCGTGATCTCCCTGGCCATGTTGTTGTCCACATAGAATCGACCGAAGTCGTTGAAGCCGAGACAGAGATCCCTAGGATGGTCACACCCGTTGCCCATGAGATCCTGCTCCTTGCGACAAATGCAGTCCTGCACCGTGAGGAACTGCTGCCGCTTGACCAGTTCCCGAACCTGGTTGTAGGAGGCCACGCCCTTGTCCGTGCCCACCGCGGACTCGACCGGCACGACACGCATCTGCTTGGTCGCCTGGGCCATGGCACCGCCACCCACATACGGCACGTACTCCTCGAAGAGCTCGCAGAACTCCTTGTCCAGGTTCTTGAGCTGAAATTCGTAGATGCCCACCACGAACTGATACGCCTGGTAGAGCTTCTTGTCGCCGGATCGCACCCGGTAGATGATTCCCTTCTGCGCCATCGACTCGAGCTTCTCGGCCAGCCCGGCCTCGTCCATGCCGACCCGGCCGGCGATGACGGAAACCTCTTCCGGCTCGTTCTTGAGCTGCATCGTCAACTCCGCCTCGTCCGGTGTCCAGAGCTTCTTCAGGATCTTGATCTCCACTCCGGTCGGCGTCTCCGGATATCCTCCCGGCAGCTTGTCCATGAACTCCCTGAGCCGGGTGTATACATCGTCGTTCATCGGTACCCCTCCTCGCGGCTCGCGCTTTGGCTGCTTCTGACCAAAGGGGAATCAACCCCCCTTACCGGAACTTATGAGCATACCCGAACACCGATTCCGGATCAAAAGACCCTGCCGGTTGGCCATAACATCCGGGTGAAGGCAGAAACAGGAGAGAACATTGCGAGGCCCCGCAAGGGGCCGTGGCAATCCCTTTGCACCTCCAGGGAGATCGCGAGTCGCCACAGGCGACGTGGCAACCCCGGCACCGGGAAGGCCTAGCGCACACACGCCGGCATCCCCGCGCAAGCTGGAATCCACATCCCATTTGACCGCCCCAAGGCCCCATGCTATAAGGATTTATTACACTTTTGCCGGCGTAGCTCAGCGGTAGAGCAGCTGATTCGTAATCAGCAGGTCGACGGTTCGATCCCGCCCGCCGGCTCCAAAGAAATCAAGGGGTTACGTTCCAGGCCGTGGCGCTGTCTTGCCGTAATTTTGCCAGAAATCCATCCCGCCTTTTCTACCTTTGGCTACCCTTGGACACCTTGAAAACGATTCGTACCTGGCGCATTCCTCAGCCAAGGGAAAAAGGTGGGCACCGTGACCACACCGGCGCTATCGGGCGAGGAAGTCAAGCTGTTCTTGAAGCATGATCACTACTTGCCGCCGCCCTTCTTCTCGATGCCGGTGACGATCTTGGCGAACCGGTCGACCAGTTTCCTGGGGACATGCAGCGGATTGCTGAGGTGGATCTTCTCGGCTGTTTGGATAGCATCCTCAGCGCGCATCTCGTTTCCTCGCACAAGGGCTGTCATGATCTCCAACCCCCAGAGGATAACGACGCCTTCCTCGGTGCAGGCTCTGCGTAGCGGTTTGTCATTGGTCACGCAAATGAAGCCCGACTCCAAGGCTACGAGCAAACAAAGGTGGTCGCGGAAGGAGAGCTGACCACGTTTCGTAGCAGCGTGTGTCAATTGGTTCAACTCGGGCTCAACGGCTTTGAGACCGAGCCGTTCGAAGTCGACGACATCTAAGCCTTCCACTTCCTCAAGGATTGTCGTCAGGACGTGGACCTCGCCGACATGCTTGTTCGCCAGTCCGAGGACCGTAAAGTCTGACTTCTGGTAGTCGATGAGCACATTGGCATCAATGAGCAGGATTTTGGGCATCTTCGGCATCGATGACCTCAGCCGACCCAGGATGCGGTCAGGTCGCGCATGTCCTGGAGGGAGAGGCCCAGAACCTCAGCACCACGTCCAAGGCTGATTTTCTCCTTCTCGATAGCCTTGCGAACGAGTCCAGAGAGTCGGTCCTGGATGAAGTCCACCGGGGACAGCTTGTCAGGCTCGCCGGCCGAGCTGTCTTCGGGGAAGCTCGCCCGGAAAGCATCCTCGGCAAGGGCGTCCGGCTCATCATCGCGAAGCAGGGTTCTGCCGTACCGGCGTTTGTAGTCCATCTGAAAACGAGCCCAGATATTTCCGGGACCTTGGTAGCTGGCAGCGAGGCGATGCAGCACGGTCCTATAGCTCACCCGGAAGATGCGCTTCACCTTCATGACGCGATCGACGAGTGATAGGCCGTAGGTTTCGCTCCACTCCTTCTGGAACGAGGTGTCGGGCATGAGGAATGCAGCTGCGAAGGCGTTGGCCTCTTCCTCGTGCTTCTTCTCCTCGTCGATGTAGTTCACGTTGTAGTCCGAGAGGTGCAGGATCAGGTGACCGGTCTCATGCGCCGCAGTGAAGATCCACCGCTCAACAGATATACGCTCCCAGGTGTTGATGACCACGGCTGGACCTCCGTCTGCTGCGGCTACCGAGAGACCGAAGAAATCATGAGAGGCGACCTTCTCTTCGCCGACCTTGATGCCGCTGGATTCGAGCAAGCCACAGATATCCCGCACCGGTTCCTCTGCGTTCAAGCCGAATGCCTGGCGTGCCAAGCCCGCTGCGACCTCGCCTCGGTTCTTGCGGACTTTGATCTGCTTTCGGATGTCGTCAAGCTTGTAGGCCAAATGGTCATCAAGGATGTCCTCGATATCGCCGAAGTCGCTCAACCAACGACCGACGTCCACGAGTATTTGTTCGCGGCTGCGCATGCGCTTGTTCGAACGGAACCGAACTCTCCGAAGCGCACGAACGGGCTCCACAAGCTGTTGGATGGGAACCTCGAGCGCAGTAGCGATAGCCTGCAGGCTACTGACCCGCGGCTCGGATCTACCGTTTTCGATATTCCGGTACGCCGCTCTGGACAGCCCCGATTTCTCGGCCAAGCGCTCCTGTGAGAAGTCCTTCGCCTTACGGAGTCTTCGAAGGTTCAGAGAAATAGTATCTTCTTTCATATTTCACCTCCTTCATCTCCATAATAGTCAAAAAGACATTTACTGTCAATATGAATAGCAAAAAACTTATTTCAACGTGTTACGATTTTTAACATCAGAGCATCGTTGTTGGAGCAACCACTAGCTCACAGTGGCCTGGATAGAATCTTCCCCTTCTCAAAGAACGGGGACGTCTCTCCAATGCTGATATCCGTCGCTTCTCCGTTTTCAACAGGAATGAGGTTTACCGGTCGCTGAAGGAAACAGAGTGCGACGGAAAGATACGATTCGAGGGTCGGGGACAGGGGGCCCATATCGTTGCGGTGCGGGACAAATGATGCAAACGAGAATGCTTAAATGCTGCAAGAAGCATTTCCAGGGCGCATTTCTTCGGAATTGCTTCATGGACGAAGCATTTATGGTCCTTCCGGGTTTAGTGTGGGTACCCCCCATATCTTGTGGTATCTTGTATCG
>CAYZMM010000020.1:0-95902 GCA_964479535.1 uncultured Thermodesulfobacteriota bacterium | reverse complement strand
TATGAGACAGTTAGCCATAAATTATGTGAAATTATTTTTTCGCGAACCCTAAGTATTAAAATGGGCCTGCTCAGGTGCCTTTGTTGTTTCTTTTCAAGCGCTTGGCCGGGTCCGACCCGATTCGACGGCCGGGGCCAACCCGATTCGCCGATTCGGGGCCGATTCGGGGGGTTAGAGGGAACGTGCGATGTTGCGGGCCCTTTGGAAGGGCTTCTCTTTCTTCTTGTCGAAGTTGTAGGCGTCGGCGACGTTCAGGATCTTCTCGATCCTGATGCCGCCGGATTTCAGAACGGTCTTCAACGCCCGGATCGTCCCGCGGCTCTGAGAAGGGAGAAGATTGTACGGGTAGGGGGAAGCAGAGTTCACCACCAGTATGGCCCTCTTCCCCTTGAGCCGCGGCTTCGGAATCCTCTTCATGGGTCTTGCTTCGGCATGTTCGAAGAGGGGCACGTTCCTGTCAAAGAAGTTCTTCAGATGTCCGGGGATGTTCCCTCTTTCTACAACCTCTGAATGAGATAGAGATGAGCGGGAAGACGGGCGTGCCTCTTCACCTCCTGGAACTCCCGCACGATCTCTCTCTTTTCGCTTCCATCCGGGGTCGCCCCGTTCAGCAGGGGAGACAGATAGAGCCCACCCTTTTCCCAATACCGATCCAGCTTCTCCCGGGTCAGCGAGACCAGGGAAGGCAGATGCCCGGCCGGCAGATGTTCACCAAAGACGAAGTTGGCCGAAACCTCGATGTTCGGGTATGTCCGATTGATCTCCAGCATTCTCTCGAAGGCCTCCTCGACCTGCCTCGAGGTGATCGGCTTGCCGATCGCTTCGAGGGTCTCGGGCTCGGCCGACTCGAGCCCCACATTGACGTACGTATGATAGGGCAGACCTGAGATCGTCCGGAACACCTCCTCCCTCGAAGAGAGCAGGGAGTCCGCACTTCCGAACAGGAAGAGCCGCGCTCCGCCTTTCATGTGGGAGGATTCCAGTTCGAACCTTTCGTATGCGTTGCGCGCTGCAAACCCGATCTGCTCACCGCCGGCAGCAAGGGCATCGTGATGGGCCAGAAAGACGGAACGGTAGTTGCCCAGATCCGGCCCGTAGAAGGCCCGCAGCCCCTCGAGCTGAGACAGGATGTTTTCCTCGCTACGGGGTTGAAAGGTCCGGGATGACTTCACGACGCAGAAAGCACAGTGATACAGGCAGCCGTCAGCGACCACGACCGGAATGACATCGTAGTCCACGTGTCGCGCATCCGGAGGCAGAACCGTGACCCAGCCACCGACAATCTCGCGGAAGGCCTCCGCCCTCCGAGCAAGTCCAGCAGGATCCTTGTCGCAAACCCTCGCGACAAACTCCTTGAGCGGCCCCCCAGGTAGGCCCGCCAAGAATCGCTTCAGACCCTCGCTCACGGTCTCCCACGCCCGCAGGGCGGATTTCACAGCAGCCTGCTCGAAGGGATCGTTCCGAAAGATACAGTTGCTCCGGTAGGATAGCCGCGGAACGTAGTACTCGCCAAAAAGATCGAAAATCTCCCTGTACTCTCCCGCCGAGTAGTAGACCCAGTCCCCTCCTGCGGATCGCTTCAGCCACTCGGCAGGATGGGGCCAATCGGGGCCCCGCCCCTGCAGAAATCTCAAATCCCCGTTCAGGCCGAACCGGCAGGTCACCTCCGGTGCGATCACCTCGCAGTAGCGTCCGTAACGCAGGGGATAACTGACCTTTGCATACTCTCGGGAACCCCACTTATCGAGAACGATTTCGAGGTCTCCCAGCCGATGGTTTTCCATTGGGGCGCATCCGGAGCAAGGGTTCCGACCACCCGGCGGCAGGACGGCGGGTGGTGAAATCAAGGATCAAGCGTCCGATTCCAGGAGGCTGGCGAGGGCCCTGAGAGCATCGCTCTGGCACAGAATCGCCGCGAGTCTCCCATTCTCGATCACCGGAATCGCGCCGAATTTTCTTTCCAGAAAGATCCGGACCGCGTCACGCAGGTCCGTGTCCGGCTTGCAGGTCAAGGGGTTCTTCGTCATGACCTCGGACACCAGGGTCCTTTCCATGAAGGCCCGGTATTCCTCCGGACTCGCCCCCGCGATCACGGAAGGAAGCGCCCTTTTCAAGTCCCGGTCGGTCAGGATTCCGACGAGTTCGCTGTTCCGGATGACGGGCATGTGACGGATGTGGTTCTCGACCAGCTGCTCGACGGCGACCCTGATCGGCTGGTCCGCTTCGAGGATGACGGGATCGGGGGTCATCCAGTCCTTGACCTTCATCGTTCGCCTCCTGGCGCTGAAGGCAAAACTATAGAAGCGGGGCCTCGGGCGTGTCAAGGCGAGCCCCCCCGGGGGGAAAGGATCCTATGGCTCGCGGGGTTCATCAAAGACACTGACGGAAGGGATCGAAACAGAATAGGGAGACGAACCATGAAGAAACGATCTGCCTGGTTCCTGGTCTTGGGCGTGGCTGCGCTGGTCGCCGCCGCGATCTTGAAGACGGCGACCGGGGGGGGAGAGGCCCCTAGGATGACGAAGGAGGCTCTCGAAGGGAGATTGGGCGAACCGGATCTGGTGGTTGTGGACGTGCGTTCGGGAGGTTCTTGGGCCGACAGCTCCGCGAAGATCAAAGGGGCCGTGCGGGAGGATCCGCAGGCGTTGGAAGAGTGGGCGCAGAAGTATCCGAAGGAGAAGACGCTGGTCTTCTACTGCTCGTGAACGAACGAAGGCACGAGTGCCCGTGTGGCACGGAAACTGATGGGGATGGGGTATGAAAAGGTCTATGCGCTCGAGGGAGGCTGGAAGGAATGGTCCGGGGACGAATTGCCGACGGAAAAGAAGTAGCAGATCCTCTCCTGTCGGTGAAGGGGATCACTTGCCCTTCCCGGCGATCCTCGAGGAGTTGCCGACCACGGTGAGACTGGAAAGCAGCATGGCCGTGACGGCGACCACCGGATTGACCAGGCCGGCCAGGGCGACCGGAAGGGCGACCACGTTGTAGGAGAGGGCCAGCAAGAGGTTCGTGAACACGGTCCTCGACGCCACCCGGGAAAGGTCCATGGCCGAAAGGAGCCGTTCACCCGAAAAGGCGAGGATCGTGATGCCCGATGCGTGCTTGGTCACGCTCAGGGCATCCCCGGTTGCAAAACCCACGTCGGCGACGGCGAGTGCCGCTGCATCGTTCGCCCCGTCGCCCACCATCCCGACCTTGTGGCCCTCACCCTGCAGAGCGGTCACCCAGACTACCTTCTCCTCCGGGAGGACCCCTCCCTTGAAACGGTCCACGCCCAGCAGTTCGGCCACGTGTCCGGTGGCCCGGTCGGTGTCGCCCGAGACGAGATGCACCTCGATTCCTTTCGCCTGCAGGGCCGCCACGGTCCCGGGCATGTCCCGGCGAAGTGAATCCCCGAGCCGGATCCTGCCGATCGCCCTGCCTCCCCTCGCGACAAAGATGACCGTCTCGCCGCGGTCCGATCCGCGGGCAGCCGCCTCCTTCCAGGACGCGGCGAGGTCGATGCCTTCAGACGCCAGGAGGGCCTGGTTTCCGACCAGGACATCCTCCCCGTCAAAGGTGCCCTTCATTCCGAGGCCAGCGAGTTCTGCGGCCTCGACATTCCCTTTCACCTCCGCACCCACCGAGGCCGCGTGCCACCGGATCGCGCGGGCCACCGGATGGTCCGAGCCCGCTTCCATGGCGGCGGCCAGACCGAGGGCTTCCGGTCCGGCATCCTCATACCCGTGTTCCGCCGCAATCACCTGATACCTGCCCCACGTCGCAGTGCCCGTCTTGTCGACCACCAGGACCGAGAGCCTGCAGGCGGCCTCCAGGGCATCCCCGTTCACGACCAGAATACCCTCCCGCCGCGCCCTGCCCATGGCCGCCACCCGTGCCAGCGGGATCGCGATCCCCAGGGCACAGGGGCAGGCGATCACCAGAACCGTGATCATCCGGACCATCGCCTCCTCCATGGGGTGTCCCCAAGCGGTCAGGACGGCCCCCGTGGCCAGGGCGACCAGGATGACCGCCGGCCCGAACACGGCCATGATGCGGTCGGTCAGTCGCTCGGCCGGGTTCTTCTTTACCAGGGCTTCTTCCATCAGGGAAATCATCCTCCCCACCGCGCTCGACGGCCCCACACCGGTCGCCCGTATCCGCAGCTCACCGGATTCGAGCAGGCTGGCTCCGAGTACGCCGTCGCCCGCCCCCTTGGTGCGTAGCCGCGACTCACCCGTCAGCCGGGACTCATCGACCCGCCCCTCTCCGGAAAGGACGATCCCGTCCACCGGGATCTGCTCCTCTTCCACGGCCCGCACGACGTCCCCCTTCGCCACCGCCTCGATCGAGGCGTACCGCTCACCCGCCTCGGTCTCGACCCGGGCCTTGCCGGGAAGCAGTCCGTAGATCTCCTCCACCCCCAGGGTCGCCCGGTGCCGGATCCGCGCCTCCAGGTACTTGCCGAGCAGGATGAGGGTGACGAGCATGCTCGCCGTGTCGAAGTACATGTGCAGACTGCCGCGAAGGAGCTGATACACACTCAGGCCATAGGCGGACAGGGCCCCCAGGCCGATCAGGGTCTCCATCACGAAACCGCCGGCCCGGGCCGCGCGCAGGGCCCGCTCCAGGACCGGGTAACCACAGTAGAAGACCACGACCGTGCTCATCAGGAAGATCGGCACGCCCATCATCCGGACGCCGGCATCGGACAGCTCGGTGAGAAAGCCCTGGTAGAGGCCGAAAGAGATCATCATCACGTTCACGGTGAGGAAGACGGCGACCCCCAGCCGGATCAGCTCCCTGCGCAGCGCCCTTTCCCGCCCCTGCTCTCCTTCCGTCTCCTCCACCTGATAGCCCAGTTCCCGAATCACCCGCGCGAGGTCGGCAGGCCCCACGAGTCTCGGAAGGTAGGAGATCCTGACCCGATCCGAGGCAAAAGACGCGGTCGCTTCCACGACGCCCTCCTGCCTCGTCAGGGTCCGCTCGATGACCCACGAGCAGGAGGGGCACCACATGCCGGTCACCTTCAGCACGCGCTCATCGGACGCCTCTCCCGCCTGGACCGGCCTCTCTCCCTGCGGTTCCGTATCGATTCGGGAAAGATCGGCGGCCGCGGAGGGGATGATGCCCTGTGCCTGCATCCGACGGAAGAAGGGGTGAGCCCGCATCTCCTCCGGGTTCGGGGTGCCGAGCATCTCTTTGAGGATCTCGAAGACGTGGGAGCAGCCGATGCAGCAGAACCCGTCTCGGCGCCCGCGGACCGGCAGTCCGCAGAGCCTGCAGGCGGGAGGGGGTTCGGAAGGAGGAGCCATGGCTGCAGGAATCAGGGGATGGCCTGTATGGAGCGGTGGTAGTCCCCCGAAGGAATCCGCTCGTCCGGGTCTTTCCGCACCCCCAGCGACTGGATGAAACGGATGAGCGACCAGCGGTCCTCCACGGAAACGGTGTAGGACAGGGGCGGGTGGCGCTGGATCCCGTAGCTGACCGATCGGAACAGTTCATCCGCCCGCATCTGCTGCACGTAAGGGGACTGCAGGTCGGTCGGGAGCGGGGCAAAGCTCTGGCCCACGGTCCCGTCCCCGTTGTATCTGGAGCCGTGACACATGATGCAGAAGTACTCGTATGCGAGCTCGCCCCTGGCGATGGTCTTCTCGTCGGCGGGCAGGGGGTTCTTCAGGCTTCCGAGGGGGGCGGACTTGTACTTGACCTCCCCTGCGGGGATTCCCCCTTCGTTCGGCACCGCACCGGGCACCACGCCGGGCATGCGCGCCTCGTAAGGTCGAAACGATCCCTGGTCGTTCATGCGCTCGTATTCGATTGCATCGTCGAGGGCGTCGTAAGGATTGCAGGCGGCGGCCACCGTCGCGAGGAACAGACAGGCCAGCAGGCTACGCTTCATTTCATGGGCTCCATGGCAAACGGGGACTCCCCCGGCACATCCTTCACGGCGCCGTACCGCCAGCCGGGAGGCCCCTCGTCCCCGACGGTCACGTACGTGACGATCCCGTACGACAGGATCCCGAGCACGATGAGGAAGAGGATGAGCCACGTCCTGATCGTCTCGATGGTTTCCGATTGCTTCGAACTCTTCTCGCTCATATGGGAATCCCCTTGATGGCGAAAATGGCCGTCACGATCAGGATGTAGAGGGCAATTCCGACATAGAGGCCCTTCAAGACCAGGGGCACGCCCGGATCGGCGTGTTCGTCCGGCGTGCCGTCCTCCTTGGTCGGCTTCTCATAGCTGCGGACCGAGTAGTGGATCACCACGGCCAGAAGGATGAGCCCCACGCAAAACATGAGGGTGAACAGGAAGGCCAGCCTTCCGTAAAGGTCGAAAAAGAACATGCCTTTCTCCTGCTACCCCATCCAGAACAGAACCAGTGCGGTGACGATCTGCGCGACCAGGGCACCAAGGAGGAGCGCCACAGAGATCACCAGGGACTTCGGCCACTTCGCAGCCGAAGCATCCCGGGGTTCCGGATCCATCCCGGAAAGGGGAAAATACCGCGCCCTGTCCTGATCCTTGAACTGGCCGTTCATCACGGCCCAGTAGAAGAGGGCCCCGCAGATCAGGATGCCTGCGGCCAGGTAGACCAGGAAGAACAGATAGAACATCATCGGTATGTGAACTCCTCTTTCATCTCGTAGGACGCGTCGATGCCCTCCGGATCGGTATCTGCATCACTCTCGCCGATGAAGTAGACAGCAACGTACTCCCCCACGGTCCAGATCTTCTCGCTCTCGAGCTCCCGCTTGAAGTAGGGCATGGCCGTGCCCGTGATCCCGTTCATGATCTGGTAGTAGATGATGCCGCCCGACCACTCCCTGCCGGTCAGGGTCGTGAAGTTGAAGGGCGGGGGATACAGCCTCGGCGCGGCCGGGCCCATCCCGTCCCCCACCGGCCCGTGGCATCCGATGCAGAAACCCTGGTAGATCCGCTTTCCTCTCTCCAGGCTCGCCTGCGTGGCCGGATACGGGTTGGGCAACTCCCGCCAGGGCTTCGGGACGTGGCTGTGCAGCCACTCGATGTTCGCCTCGGTTCCCGACTCGAAGGCATCGATGGCCCGCTTCTTCCACTTCTCCTGCCGGGCCACCCGGACATCCGCATTCCTGTAGCCGAGGGATTGCTTGTAAGCGATCAACGCCTCGATCTTTTCCGGGCCCAGGAACTCGAAAGGAGGCATGATCGACTCGGGCCTCGTGTGCCTCGGGTTGTGGAAATGGGCCACGTGCCAGTCGTCCGGGTGCTCGCCTCCCTGCTGGGACAGGTCCGGTCCCGTCCTCTGGCTTCCGAGCAGGTGGGGCCGATCCGCCACGTAGTCGCCCAACCGCGCGATCCGCTGCGCACCCATGCCCCAGTCGAGGGAGCGGACGTACTGCGAGTGGCAGTAGGTGCATCCATTCGACACGTAGATCTCCCGTCCCCTCTGCTCGAGTTCCGTTCTCGGTCTGTGATCCGCCGAGGGGCTATCCGGAATCGTCAGTCCGGGAAGGAGCACCACCACCGAGACAACGGCGGCAAAGACCAGCAGACTCCCCACCAGCAGGACGTCCAGGCTCATCCTCATGACACCGCCTCCTGGGCAAAAACCTGCCGAACCGGAACCCCGTACAGGGTCCGGAAGATGTTGTAGATGCCTATGAACGAGCTCGCAATAACCAGTGCGCCCGACATGAGGCGCATCACGTTGTAGAGAAAGGTTGCCGGAAGCACACGGTAGACGCCCTCACCGTGGTACCAGGAATGCCCCTGGATCAGCCCGGAGATGGTCAGCACCACCATCATCGAGGTGACGCCCAGAAACATCAGCCAGTAGTGAAGGTTGGCGAGTCGCTCCGAGTAGATCGACTTCCCCGTCATCTGGGGCAGCAGGTAGTAGAAGGTCCCCCACCCGATCATGCCCACGAAGCCCAGAACCGCGAGGTGGGCGTGAGCCGGAATCCAGTGGGTGAAGTGGGTGATCCGCTGCACGATCGGAAGAGACTGGAACGGCCCTTGTATGCAGACGACCAGGTAGAGGATCGTCCCGACGAAGACGAATCGCGCACCGGAGTCCTGGGTCAGCCTGCCGATGCGTCCCTTGGCGGTCATCCAGAGATTGATCAGCACGGTGGCCACCGGGATGATCATGGCCACGCTATCCACCACCGAGATCAGCTTGAGCCACGTGGGCGCCGGAGCCTGGAGCAGGTGATGGGTCCCGATGTGGGTGTACATGATCAGGATGCTCCAGAAGCCGATCAGCGACAGGGTGTGGCTGTAGAGCGGAACCCGCGCCGCGTGAGGGATGACGTAGTACGCAGCCCCGACCGCAAGAGGCGTCATCAGCAGGCCCAGGACGTTGTGACCGTAGAACCAGTGAATCACCGCGTCCGGCATGCCGAAGATCGCACCCTTCCACCCGGCCCACATGCAGTTGCCGATGATGTAGGTGGCGGCCGACAGCATCAGGCCTCCCACGAAGTACCAGACGGACACGTAGAGAACCGGTTCCTTGCGTTTCATGACCGTGCGGATCAGGTTGTAGAGGATGAGCACGAAGGCGGCCACCACCCCCACGTCCGCGGGGAAGAACATCTCGGCGTATTCGCGGGACTGGGTGGATCCCATGGACAGAGCGATCACACCGGCCAGGATCGATCCGTTCCAGACGAAGCAGGAGGCGAGACCGAGCTTCTCGCTGTAGAGCGGCGTCTTGACCACTCTGGGTACGATGAAGAAGGCGGCCCCGATGAGCATGCCCACGGCGAAGCCGAACATGACCATGGTGGTGTGCATGGGACGAAGACGGCCGAAGACCAGCCAGGAGATGTTTCCGATCAGATCGGGTGCGATCAACTCGGTTCCGGCCGTGAACCCGGCGGTCATGCCCAGCGACATCCAGACAGCCCCGCCGATCATGTAAGCGAGCGCCGTGGTGTGGGTCTCTCGTTCCCCTGTGACGTTTTCCGTATGATTCATAACGCGCTCGCTTTCCTAACCCTTCCCCACCCCTGGGTTCCCGCTTTCGCGGGAACGACGGGCAGCGTTGCGCCTGACCCCTTTCCCCTTTGTCCTTTGCCCTTTGTCCTTTGCCCTTTGTCCTCTCAGTTGTGACACGCCAGCCAGCAGGCTACGGAAGCATTGTTCCTGCGGTGGCAGTCGATACAGAAACCCATCTTGAACTCGTGGTAGGGCAGCCGGTCCATGGTCTCAACGGCGCCGTGGCACTCCGAGCACTCGAATCCGTGCAGAAGGATGTGCGGTTGATGCCGGAACTGGACGTGGTCGCCCACGATGAAGAGCCGTACCCAGGGGGTGGGCTCGTCCGTCTGATAATAACGGTGCTCTTCCTGGATCCAGGGGTGCTTCCGAATGATGTAGTTGTGGCAGTACAGGCACTTCCCCACCGACGGGATCCCGGCCTTTGCGGAGCGTTCCACAAAGGGATGGCAGAAACGGCACTCGATCGCCTTCACGCCCGCGTGGAGCCGATGGGAAAAGGGAATCGGCTGCTCGGGCCCGACCCTTCCCTGGAGCTGGACGAAGAAGAGATAGAGGAAGGCCAGCATCGCCGTTCCGACCAGCAAGAAGAGCAGCACGGCGCCGGCCCGGATTCGGCCCGCCTTCCTTCTCTCCTCGTTCGGTCCCGGTCTCACGTCGTTCATGTGCATCAACGGGTCTCCCCGACGTCATCGAAGACCGGGTCCCGCAGAGCCACCGGCGGGACGCGTCGCATGAACAGAAGAAACGTCGCCCCCAGCAGGCCCAGGAAGCCGAGAGAGACGAGGATTTCCATGGATCCGAAAAGAATCGACTCGCTTCCGGTCAGGGAGGGGCCGATCAGCAGGAACCGTTCCATCCACATGGCACAGAGCACGGCCACGGAGAAGACGACCATGGGAGCAGCGCTCTGCTTGAGGCTGCGCCTCAGAGACGCCACGAGCGGCAGGGCGAAGCAGAACAGGAGCACCAGAATGCCGACGGTCCTCCACGGCGTATCACCCATGCGGTCGATCAGAAAGGAGGTTTCCGCGGGAAGGTTCCCGTACCAGATGACGAACATCTGGGTGTAGAAGAAGTCGCCCGTTACGATCCCGAAGCCCATGGTGAGCAATGCGATGTCGTGAAAATGCTTCGGCACGATCTCGCTCTCCAGGCCGTATTTCCTGCGGGTCCAGATCACGGCCAGCAGCAGGGCGGCGAGGGACGTATAGAAGGAGCCTACGAAGTAGTAGGCCCCGATCAGGGTGGAGTACCAGCCCGCCTTGAGAGACATGATCAGGTCCACACCGATCACCGTCAGGACCACGGCGAAAGCCATCGCATAGACCGGCGAGAGGATCCCCAGCCGCTTTCTCGCGGCCTTCGCCTCCGCATCGCCCCCCTTCCAGCCCCGGGTCATGAGCCGGTTCAAGGGCCTGTCCCCGTCCCGGCCCTGTTCCTTCTGCGTACCGAAATCGACCCGGAGAGAAAGGTAGATGATGCAAAGCCCCAGCAGGGCCAGGAGCAGAAGGCCGAACAGGTTCCGCCAGGTGAGGAAGGACAGGTTCAGGTACCAGGAGGGACCGTAGGGATGTTCGACCCAGGGAAGGATCGTCTTCAGACCGGGAAGCATGAGCAGAAACAGCAGGAACGACACCGGAAGGAAGACACCCAGCCCCTCGGCCACGCGCTTGACGTTTCGCGCCCAGGCGCCCGACGCCGTGTTCACGGCAGCCACGAAGAGAACACCCCCCACCCCGATCCCGTTGAAGAACAGGAAGTTGACGAGGTAGATGCGCCATGCGCGCAGAGGATCGGACGCCACGCCGACAAACCAGGTGACCGCGCCGATAACCACGAGGACGAGACACCCGATGAGAAGCATCGGCGATTTTCCCGAGGCGGTCGTCCCGGTCGTGGGCGTCGAAGGATCAGGCGCTTTCATGGACCTCTTCCGCTCCTTGTTCCTCGAGGATCGCCTTGACCTGCTCCGCCTCCCCGGCACGGCAGGGCACGAAGATCCCAAAGGCATCCACAGAGAAACGCTCATCGTACCCCGGGGCCTTCTTCAGGTTCGGAAGTCCCGACAGGGCAAACAGGGCGATCAGGTTGGTCAGGCAGCCGATCAGGATGGTGGCCTCGAAACCCACCACGAACCAGGAGAGCCAGGCCATGAGAGGCTTCCCCTGGGTCACGAGCTCGTAACGCGACATGGCGTAGTAGCAGAGCCCGATTCCGCCAACCAGGCCGAAGAGGGCCCCGATCAGGGTCGCGTAACCGAGGCGGCTCGGCTGGATGCCGAGGGCATCCTGAATCTCGTGAGAGGGCACCGGCGAGAAAACCTCGATCTTTTCCCTCCCCGAGGCCTTCAACGCCTCGATGGAGGACACGCAGCAGTCCAGGTGCTTGAACACACCCAGGATCCCTTTGGCTGTCTTCGCGCTAGCCATCATCTTCGTCCTTGCTTCTGCTCAGAAATCCCCACCTCTGGATTCCCGCGTGCGCGGGAATCACCATTCAACCGCCCGGGGATTGCCACGTCGCTGTCGCTCCTCGCAATATCCACTAAAAGGTTTCCGTCACCCGCCTGCCGGGGTGGCCGGGGAGGGTCTTTGTCCTTTGCCCTTTCACCTTTCCCCCTTTTCCCTTCAAACCGCGACACAGGCGCATCAACCATGGCTCAATCTGCCCTCTTTTTTCACCGGCGGCGGGAGTTGCTCCTTGATCTCCGCCACCGCCACGGTGGGGATGAACCGGACGAAAAGCCAGAACAGGAGGAAGAACCAGCAAAAGGCTCCCAGGGCGATGCCCAGTTCGATGAGAGAGGGGAAATAGCTCCCCCAGGCGTAGGGGAGAAAATCGTGCGCCACGCTGCTGATGATGATCACGTGACGCTCGTAGTACATACCCACATTGACCAGGATCGAAATCACGAGCAGCCACGGGATGGACCGCCGGATCTTCTTCACGAAAAAGAGGAGGGGGATCAAGGCATTGCACCCGACCATGATCCAGAAGGGTATGGCGAAGCCGCCCACGGCCCGGAAGTTGAAGATGTTGATCTCAAAGAGATTGCCCGTGTAGTAGGCGATGAAGTACTCGAAGGCGTAGGCGTAGCCCACGATCAGCCCCGTCAGGATGATCAGCTTGGCCAGCTTCTCGAAGATGTCGATCGTGATGATCGCCTCGAGCTTCTGTACCTTCCGAAGCGGGATGAGCAGGGTGATCACCATGGCCAGCCCGGAGTGGATCGCGCCGGCCACGAAATAGGGGGCGAAGATCGTGCTGTGCCATCCGGGAACCACGGAAAGGGCGAAATCCCAGGAGACGATCGAGTGCACCGAGATCACCAGCGGCGTTGCCAGGGCGGCGAAGAAGAGATAGGCCCGCATGTGGTGGCGCCAGTTCCTCTGATCGTTCCGCCAGCCCAGGGCGAAGACGCCGTAGATGCGCCTGCGGATCCCGGAGGACCGGTCCCGGACCGCCGCCAGGTCCGGGATCATGCCGGTGAACCAGAACATGGAGCTCACCAGCAGGTAGGTCGAGATGGCGATCATGTCGAACATGAGGGGGGAGTTGAAATTGGGCCAGAGGTACCGCTGGTTCGGAAAGGGGATCATGTAGTGCACCACCCAGATGCGGCCCAGGTGAATGAGGGGGAAGAAGCCGGCCGTGGTGACCGCAAAGACGGTCATCGCCTCCGCGCTCCGGGCCACGGCCGTCCGGAACCTGGCCCGGAAGAGATACAGAATGGCCGAGATCAGGGTCCCGGAGTGGGCGATTCCCACCCAGAAGACGAACAGGACGAGGTAGATGCCCCACGCGACCGGGTTGTTCTGTCCGCCCACACCGATCCCGGTCTGGATCTGGTGGGTCCAGCAGAGGGCGCCCACCACCACGCCGCAGGCGAGGAAAAAGGCCACGAGGAAATACAGGGGACCCGGCCGGGTCAGGTTCCCCAGGATCGTGTTGTGGACCTTTTCGTAGGTGAGATCCGTCATGCCTTTTCGAGCCCGTCGTCCCGGATGATCTTCTTCAGGTAGATCACGCCCGGCTTGGTGAGAAGCTCGGCCAGGACCTGATAGGCTCTCTCGTCCTTGGCGAGCTGGACGACCCGGCTGTCCGGGTCCAGGAAGCTCCCGAAGGTGATCGCGCCGGTCGGGCAGGTCTGCGCACAGGCGGGCACGATCTCGCCGTCCCGGATCTTCCTTCCTTCCACCTTTGCCTTCTGGTGCGCGTCCTTGATCCGGTGCACGCAGAAGGAGCACTTCTCCATGACACCCTTGGTCCGCACGGTTACGTCCGGATTGAGCTGGTAATCGAGGGGAGGATCCGGCTTGTGGTGGAAGAAGTTGAACCGCCGAACCTTGTACGGGCAGTTCTGGGAGCAGTACCGGGTCCCGATGCAGCGGTTGTAGATCTGGGTGTTCATTCCCTCGCTGTTGTGGTGGGGCGCGTATACCGGGCAGACCGGTTCACACGGCGCGTTTTCGCAATGCTGGCAAAGCATGGGAAAGAAGCGAATGCCCGGATTCTCTTCTTCCTCCAGATAGCGCTCGATCCGGAGCCACGCCATCTCCCGCCCCTCGAGAACCCGCTCCTTGCCCACCGAGGCCACGTTGTTCTCGGCGTAGCAGGCGGTCACGCACGCCGCACAGCCGATGCACCGGTCCAGGTCGATGATCATGCCCCATCGGTACTTGTCGTGAAAATGGGGCGGATAGATGTCGACTTTCGGGTCATAAGCCGAAGCGATCGGCAGGCGCAGCGGATAATCATGATGATGGGACTTCTCGTGGTGCTCGTCGTGTTGCGGCTTGGTCTCGTAGGCGGCCTGGGCGATCCCCCTTTCGTGCTGTGAGCGGGACCCGTCCACGTGGGCGAACCGAACCTTGCGGCCCGTCCCGGAGAGCTTCACCTGCACCGGGCTGCCCCTTCCGCCGGTCAGCGCGTTCGGGTTGGCGCCGATCCCGTCCGCGTAGCGTCCGAATCCGCTGTGGCCCAGCCCCATCGGGAGGGCCACGGTCCCGGGCTCGAGGTGTGGGCTCACGTAGACACCCAGCTCGGCCTTGCCGTGCTCCGTGGAGACCTCCGCCCGGTCCCCCTGGGCCAGCCCATGCTCTCCCGCCGCGTCCGGATGGACCTCCACCCAACCGTCCCACGTGATCATGGTCAGGGGATCCGGGATCTCGAGCATCCAGGTCTTGTTCGCATCCCGCCCGTCGAACCACCTCAGGCTCGGGTAGGTGACGAGCCGGAGGCCCTCCGGAACCTTCTCGGGGGTGTAGGTGCAGCCGCAGAGTTCGACCGAGACCCGGGATCCGGACGGATCCACCGGCGTCTCGAAGAAGCCCTGCGCCATCGCGGCAACGACCCCGGGCTCATCCCCGGCGTCGTCGACCGCGCCGCCCTTCTTCGCCATGTAACCGTAGAAGGCCTCGTGGGACCCCTCGTGCTGGCCCTTGTCCTCGGAGACGCTCGTCAGGATCTCTTCGAGCCTCAGAACTTCCCTCACCGGCCCCATGGTCGGCTGCAGGCAGTTCGTCAGCCCCCCCCGCGGCACGTACGTGCCCCACGATTCGTAGGGCGTGGGAATCGGCAGGACCAGCCGTGAGACGGCGGTGGTCTCGCTCGCCGCGCTGTCCAGGGCCACCGTGAGGGGCACCTTCTCGACCGCCTCCGCAAAACCGGGCAGGCTGTAGACCGGGTTGGAGCGGTGAACGACGAGCACCCGGAAGGCGCCTGAGGCCAACCGCTTCACCCATGCCCCGACCTCGGCCTGCCTCGCCACCCGGGAAAGCGCCAGAGGTCTGGAGAAATCCGTGCAGGGACCTGCCGAGCCCGTCAGACGGTTGATGAGATTGGCCGCGACCACGGTATCGACCGACCCGTCCGCCAGTACGAGAGCCCGCTTCGAGCGGGCGATCCGCCCGGCGATCCTGTCCACCAGGGCCGGGTCCAGGCCCGCACGCTTCGCAAGATCGACGGCCTTCGCGCCCTTGAGCACGCCCTGGATGCTCGCCCGCTCCTTTTCCGACACGCCCTTGCCTTGTCCTTTCTCGATCAGGGAAGCGAGAATCGCAAAGGCGAGGGCCGGCTCCGCACCGGGCCGAACCACGACCCAGCGATCCGCAGAGGCGCCGGTCAGGGAGAGTCTCGGCCCTGCGTAAAGGAAACCGGCCTTCCTGCCCTTCGGGTCCCGCGCCTCGGAGAACTGCCGGGCAAACTCCACAGGGGAAATCCAGGTCTCCAGGAACTCTGCGTTCACCGAAAGGATGAAATCGCATTCCGAGATGTCGTAGGCAGGCAGCGCGTCCCGCCCGAAGACGATCCGATTGCCCTCACGGACTGCGTCGTAGGAAACCGGCTCATAGTAGAGAACCGGCCCGGCACCGATGCCGTCGGCCCAGTCCCGGAGGAGATCCGCCCCGTACCCGCTTTCGAGCCCGGAGAGGACAGCGACCTCCTTCCCGGCCCTCTTCACCTCGGAGCGGAACAGGTCGAGCGCCTCCTGCCGGCTCACCTCTTTCGGCTTCCCTTTCTCGAAGAGAATCGGACGGTCGAGCCGGTCCGGGCTGTAGAGGTCCTGCAACGCAGCCTGGCCCCGGGCGCAGAGCTTGCCCCGGTTGATCGGGTGCTGCGGGTTGCCCTCGAACTTGACGATCCGGGTCTCCCGGTTCTTTGCCAGCATGCCGCAGCCAGCCGGGCACTGGCGGCAGGTGGTGGCGAACCAGGTGGCCTTCCCGGGAATGATGTCCTCAGGTGGATTGAGGAAAGGAATCAGCCTACGCGTGGGTTCTTCCGCACACCCGGCTGCGACGATCGTCCCAGTGAGGCCCGAGAGCTTCAGAAAATCCCTTCGCTTCATCGCGGAGGTTCCACCTCGTGCAAGTATGCGTTCGAGGGCGTGGACGGCTTTTCATCTTGACGCATATCGTCTCGAGCTGTCAATGTTCGTTCCCCCCGGGTCCGCTGGCAAGGCGGTGCGTCTCCGTGTCGTAGCGCCCCTTCAGCTCGTCCCGCAGGGTGCCCTTCCACGGCTTCACGCCCGCCAGGTACGCTGCCCTGCCGATCATGTGGGCCGCCACCGGCGCCGTCTGGAAGATGAACCCGATCAGGATGACGGACCGCATGACAACGGAGAGATCGTCCAGGCGCCAGGCGGTCAGGCCCAGGGCCATGCAGCCGATACCGAAGGTGGCCGATTTCGTGCTGGCGTGCATCCGCATCCAGACATCGGGCAGCCTGACCAAGCCCAAGGCGGCGAGCAGCATGAAGGAGGCCCCGGAAACCACCAGGAGGGCCGCAACCCAGTCCATCACGGCTTCTCCCTCCTCTTTCGACCGCGCTGCTCGAGGTATCGGGCAAAGGCCACCGTGCCGAGGAACGAAACAAGGGCGAGCACGATCGCCACGTCCAGGTAGACCGTCTCTCCCGTGTAGATGGTGTAGACGGCCATGATCCCCACGGCGAGGGTGGTCATCAGGTCGAAGGCCACGACCCGGTCCGGCAGGCTCGGCCCGCGGAGGACCCGGACGAAGGCGAGCACCACGGCCAGGGCCAGCATGACCGAAGCGATGAGTACGGCCCCGTCGAGTGCGGTCATCGTGTCACCTCCAGCAGACGGCGCTCCAGCGTGCGCTTGAGGTTCACCCGAAGGGCGTCCACATCGTCCACGTCGAGGGTGTGGATGTAGAGCACGCGACGGTCATCGGAGACGTCGAGGCTCAGGGTGCCGGGCGTGAGCGTGATCAGATTGGCGAACAGGGCGATCTCCGCATCGCTTTCCGCATCCAGTGGAATCCCGATGAAGGCGGGGCGGATGTTCTGCTGCCGCTCGAGCAGCACGGTTCTCGCCACGCTCACGTTGGCCAGAAGGAGCTCCCAGACAAAGGCGAAGAAGAAGCCCACGGCCTTTCGCACCTTCGGGAAATACTCCGTATCGAAGAAAGCGCCCCTCATGATCCAGAGCAGGACGAAGCCGAGAACGTAGCCGGAGATCAGGTTCTCGAGGGTGAAATGCCCGGTCAGAAAGGCCCAGTTCACGGCCAGCAGAATGTTCCAGAGAAAGAACCTCATGTCCCCCCTTCCAGTACGGTCCGAATATAGAGTTCCGGGTTCATCAGCTGCTCGGCGGCCTGCACGGCGATTTCGAAGACCGGCTGCGCAGCGAGCCCCATGAACACAGTGATCAGGGCGAGCAGGCCGATGGGAGCCAGGGTGCCCCACGAATTCCCCCTGTCTCCCTCGACGCGTCCCTGCCCCGCGGTTTCGCCGCCACCCTCCTTCGAGGCTTCGGGTCCCGCCTTCCAGAAGACCTCGTTCCAGATCTTGATCATGGAGAAGAGCGTCATGAGCCCCACGGCCAGCGCGGCCGCAACGACCGCGTACTGTTCGCGTTCGAGTCCGGCCCGCACCAGGCTCAACTTCGCGAAGAACCCGGAGAGGGGCGGGATGCCCGCCAGGGAGAGGGCCGGGATGAGAAACAGCGCGGCGAGGCCCGGATAAAGGAAATACATGCCCCCGAGCTTCTTGAGCTCATAGGATCCTCCCAGCCGCTGCGTCACGCCGCTCACCAGGAAGAGGTTCGTCTTCGCGAAGATGTTGTGAAGGGTGAAGAAGATGGAGCCCGCAAGTGCCTGCAGGGTGAACAGGCCGAGGCCCATGATGATGTAGCCGATCTGGCTGACGATGTGGAACGAGAGGATCCGGCGGAACTCGTTCTGCACCATGGCGCCCAGGACGCCGAACACCATGGTGAGGGCCGAGATGACGAGGATCAGCGTGTGGGTGAAGCCGACGTTCTGTACGAACAGCAGCGTGAAGATGCGAATCAGTGCGTAGACGCCCACCTTGGTGAGGAGCCCCGAGAAGATGGCGGACACGGCGGCGGGAGGGGTGTGATACGAAGCGGGAAGCCAGAAGAAGAGGGGAAAGATGGCCGCCTTGATGCCGAAGGCGACGAGGAAGAGCATGGCCAGGGTGTCCACCAGAGCCGTGTGTCCGGTCTCCCTCAGGGTCAGGGCGAGATCGGCCATGTTCAGCGTGCCCGCCTCCCCGTAGAGGATCCCCACGGATGCCAGGAAGAGGGCGGAGGAGACCAGGTTGAGGGTCACGTACTTCAGCGCTCCCTCCATCTGGGCCCTTTCCCCTCCCAGGGCCATCAGCACGAAGGAGGCGATCAGCATGACCTCGAACCAGACATACAGGTTGAAGATGTCGCCCGTCAGGAAGGCGCCGGACACCCCCATGAGCAGGATGTGGTAGAGTGGGTAGTAGCCGTGGGACTCCCGGGCCGGGTCCATGGTGGCCAGGGAATAGACCATGACCGTGAATCCGAGGAGCCCGTTGACCGCAACCATGACGGCGCTGAACAGATCGGCCACGAAGGTGATCCCGTAGGGCGCGGGCCAACCGCCCAGCTGGACCGATTGAATACCCTCTTTTCGGACCATGACCAGCAGGGCAAGGGAGGACACGAAGAGGCAGACCGCCCCGAGCATTCCGAGGGCTCGCTGCACCCGCCTCCACGGCCAGCTGAGATAGCAGGCCGCCGCAGTAGCCAGGGGAATAAGGATCGGCAACACCAGCAGCGATTTCACGTGTCCGTCGCCTTCATGTCGTCGATGTCATACGTTCCCACGGTTTGAAAGGTCCGGTGCACCAGGACCAGGGCAAAGGCCAGAACCGCGAAACCGATCACGATGGCCGTCAGGATGAGCGCCTGGGGAAGGGGGTCCGCGAAAGGCGGCTGTGCCTGCATCGCACCTTCCGGGATGATCGGCGGGTCGGCCCGGGTCAGTTGCCCGGCCGTGAAAATCAGCAGGTTGGCCGCCTGGCTGATGAGCACCAGCCCCACGATCAGCTTCCCGATGCTGCGTCCGAGCATCAGGTAGAGCCCGGCCGCGTAGAGCGCCCCGATCAGGAAGGCGAGAAGAACCTCCATGCCTCAGTCCTCCAGCAAATTGAACAGAACCGTGAGCGTGGCCCCCAGGACCACGAGGTAGACGCCGATGTCGAACACCACGGGCGTGCCGAGCTTTCCGAAGACCGGGACGTGATGCTGCAGCCAGAGTCCCTTCATGAAGGCCGCCCCCTGGAACAGGCCCACCAGGCCGCTCCCCATGGCCAGCAGCAGCCCGGCACCGAGCAGACTGACCGGGTTCGCCCGGAGCAGCCGGCGGGCGTCCTCGACATCGTGGGCCATGGCGTAGAGCACAAAGGCCGCCGCCGCCACCAGCCCACCCACGAAGCCCCCGCCCGGCAGGTTGTGGCCACGCACGAGAAGGAAGAGGGAGAACATGAACAGGATCGGAAGCAGGAACCGGGCCGTGGCCGATAGGATGAGGGATCTCATGGGCCCTCTCCCTTCCCGGCGCGCAGCTTGAGCAGCCCGTACACGCCGATGCCGGCCACAGAGAGAACCGTGATCTCGCCCATGGTGTCGAATCCGCGGAAGTCCACCAGAATGACGTTCACGATGTTGCGCCCCTTGGCCAGAGAGAAGCTGAATTCGCTGAAGTAGGAGGCGATGCTCGGCTGCCACTGGACATGGACCGCCGTGAGAACGAGGGCGGTCATGAGTCCGCCGCTGGCGAGTGCGGCCGCCGCGTCGATCCAGCGCTTCCCACCGGAGCGCGTCAGGATCTCGAAGTAGGGCATCCGGTAGAAGACGAGCACGAAGAGAATCACGGTCAGGGTCTCGACCAGGATCTGCGTCATGGCGAGATCCGGAGCGCCGAAGAACAGAAAGATGAGCCCAACGCCGTAGCCCACGACCCCCAGCGCGATCACCGTGGTCAGCCGGGCCCTGGACCAGACCGCGGCCAGCGCGGCGGCCAGCATCACCCCGACGAGTCCCGCCTCGTAGAACCGGACATCGGAGAGCCCTCCGGGCCAGGAGACCCGTGCCTGGAAGAAGAGTGTGTACCCGGCCAGCCCGACCGTGGTGAACAGGATGAACAACAGGTACCGATGCAGGTAGCCGCTCTGAAGCACCCTCGTTGCAGAGGCGGCCAGCCCCAGGGTGCCGTCCAACGCACGGAAATACCCGCGGGCCGGGCCGACCGGAACGAGGGCCCTGGCCAGGGCCCCCATGGCACGCCCCAGGGACCGCCGGATCCCGAAGACGGTAAAGCCCGCCGCGAACGTCACCAGACTCAACGCCACGGCCGCGTTCCACCCGTGCCACAGGGAAAGATGTGTCTCCACCGGGCGACCCAGCACCGTCGTTGCCGCCCGAAGGACGAAGTCGTGCCCCACGGCACCCGGCGACAGGCCTGCGATCAGTCCGAGAGAACCGAGGATCA
The DNA here is from genome assembly GCA_964479535.1 of uncultured Thermodesulfobacteriota bacterium. GTDB lineage: Bacteria > Desulfobacterota > DSWW01 > DSWW01 > DSWW01 > S015-6. The sequence continues at coordinate 75,644 of CAYZMM010000020.1, read as the reverse complement.
GTGGGCCGATCCACAACGCCACCGGGCCCTCGTGGGCATGATGAGGGGTTTCTTTCAGGGCCCCGAAGAAGGGGCGGATCCCCACGATCAGCCCGATGGCCACGAAGAGCAGGTTCGCGATCAGAGAGGCGCCGACCACGAACCCCCGGGCCGTGGTCGCTTCGAGAGATGCCGCGTAGATCGCTTCCTTCCCGATGAAGCCGAAGAAGGGCGGAATGCCGGCCATGGACAGGGCTGCAAGGCCGGCCGCCAGTGCCGTGATCGGCATGGCCTGCCGGAGGCCCCCCAGCTCGCCCACGTCCCGTGTGCCGGTCCCGTGGTCCACAGCCCCGGCCGTGAGAAACAGGGCACCCTTGTACAGGCCATGGACCAGCAGATAGGCCATGGCCGCTTCTGCTGCCCGGCCCGTCCCCAGACCGAGCAGAAGGGTGAGGGTTCCCAGTGCGCTGACCGTGGAATAGGCAAGAATCCGTTTCAGATCGCTCTGTACCATGGCCAGCCAGGCGCCCAGCAGCATGGTCGCAACTCCGGCACCGACGAGCATCCAGAACCAGACCTCGCTCCCCGTGAACAGCGGATTCACCCGGGCCATGAGGTACACGCCCGCCTTGACCATGGTCGCCGCGTGCAGGTAGGTGCTCACCGGGGCCGGCGCCTCCATGGCGTTCGGCAGCCAGATGTGGAACGGAAACTGGGCGCTCTTCGTGAAGGCGCCGGCCAGCACCAGGAAGAGGATGGGCAGAAACAGGCGGCTCGACTGGAGCACGTCGCCCCCCTGCGCCATCATCCCGGTCAACTCGAGGGTCCCGTACACCTGGCCCATGAGCAGAAGGCCCGCCATCAGGGCCAGGCCTCCCAGGCCCGTTACCAGGAGGGCCTGGAGGGCGGCCACCCGCGCGGCTTCCCGCTCGTGGTCAAACCCGATCAGAAAGAAGGAGCTCAGGCTCGTCAGCTCCCAGAACACGAAGAGGGCGATCGCATTGTCCGAGAGCACGACACCGAGCATGGAGGCCATGAACATGAGGATGTACGCGTGGAACCGGCCGAGCTCGAGATGTCCCGCCAGGTATCCCCCGGAGTAGATGACCACCAGGGTGCCGATTCCGGTGATGAGCAGGCAGAAGAGAAGACTCAGGCCGTCCAGCAGAAAGGTGAGGTTGATGCCGAGAAAAGGGATCCACTGGAATTGCGCACGAAAGGTCTCGCCCTGCGCCAGGGACCCCAGGAAAGAGAGGAAATAGACGGTCAGTGCAAAGGGCAGAAGGGCCAGGATCCACCCGGACCGGCGCGGGGCAAGACGATGCACCCAAGGGGCGGCGAGTGCGAGGAAGAACCCCGAGAGAACCGCTATGAGTAGGCCTGTCATTCTACTTCCGGACCCATGTCTGCCGCTTCGCCGATGAACAGAAGGAACGGCCTGCCACTGCTGTCGATCTTGTTATATCAGATGAAGGAGGCGCGAATATACGAAATATGGAAAGGGAGTTACAAATTTTTTCTCTCTTTGATGCGCCGCCCCGTCCCCGAGTTGCGAAAAGTCGCCCCGGCTGGGCATCCGCCGTCTTGCCGGAGGACGGATGCGTTGCCATGCAGAGTCGGCCGTGGCAGAATACCTTAGCCCTTCCGGCAAAGGGTGTGCCGAACCAAACCAAAGCTGACGAGGAAACGGAGATGGCCGACGAAAACAGGGAATTCGACCGGGAAGAGCTCACCGAACACAACGGCAGGGACCGGTCCACGGTCTACGTGGGATACGAAGGCAAGGTGTACGACGTTTCGGAGAGCAAGCTCTGGAAGACAGGCCAGCACATGAAGCGACACCCTTCCGGCGCAGACCTCACGGAAGAACTCGGCGGCGCGCCTCACGGGCCGGAGGTCTTCGAGAAGTTCTCGCAGGTGGGAACCCTGAAGGGGGAAAAGGACCCCATGGACGAGGGCATTCCGGATTTCCTGCTCGCCCTCTTCGAGAAGGTGCCCATGCTGCGGCGGCATCCTCACCCGATGACCGTCCATTTCCCGCTCGTCTTCAACCTGGTCTTCCCTTTCTTCAACGTGCTCTATGTGCTCACCGGCTATGCCCCCTTTGAGAAGACCGCCTTTCACATGCTCGTTCTCTGCGTGCCCGCCATGTTCGTGGGCATGACGACAGGGCCCCTCACGTGGTGGGTGAACTACGGGGCGAAGATGAGCAACAACATCCGGGTCAAGCTCAGCGTCTCGTGCCTGCTCTTCCTCCTCGTCCTCGTCGCCCTGTTCTGGCGCATCACGAACCCGGAGATCCTGCTGAACTCGGGCCCGGCGGGGTGGGCCTACCTGGCCCTGTCCTGCAGCTTCGCCGTGCTGGTCGGTATCCTCGGGTGGTTCGGTGCCAAGATGACCTTCCCTCACTGAGACAGGAGAACCCATGCCGGGACATGGATCGGCCCCGCCGACGCAGCGAGCCTCGGAAGCTCGTTTTCTCTCGTTCATGGACAGGCTGAAACGCATCCTGGTGCTCGCCATCACGATCATGATGGGCTTCGTCCTCCTGCTGGCTGTAATCGACCTTGGATTCATCCTGGTGAAGGACATCCTCTCCCCCCCCATTCTCATCCTCGATGTGAACGAGCTGCTCCAGATCTTCGGGCTCTTTCTCCTGGTGCTGATCGGGATCGAGCTCTTCGAGACCATGGAGATCTACATCAAGGAGAACGTGGTGCACGTAGAGGTCGTATTCACCGTGGCGTTGATTGCCATCGCCCGAAAGGTGATCATCCTGGATGTGAAGAAGGTGGGAAGCCCGACACTCCTCGGAATCGCGGCCATCATTCTGGCCTTGTCCCTTGGCTACTATCTGATCTTCAAGACATTGCGTAACAAGAGGGAAGACTGAGGGGGATAGAGCGGAGAAAAGGGGTCTGACCCCCCTTTTATTATGGGCAGGCTTGATAGTGCCCCGGGTCAACTGCCGTGCTTGGCCAGCAGGGCCCGGGCCGTGAATCCCGCAAGGTCGGGGAAGATCTCCTCGGCGCGGGCCTCTTTCTCCGCCTGAGGCAGGGCCAGGTGGCCCTCGACCCGGGAAGCCATCTCCGCCAGATCCTTCGGGTCCGCCAGGGGCTTCAGGTGTTCGAAAAGCAGCCGATGAGCCCCTTTGCGCTCCATCACCTCCAGGCCGTCCAGCATCTGGCGATGGGGGGTGCCTTCCCAGATGCAGAGCACCATCGCCTCCCTGAGCCACCTCTCCACGCCGTACTCGCTCAGCACGCCCATCCCTCCGTGCACCTCCATGGACCACTTCGCGGTCTGCGCGGCCAGCTCCGCAGTCCAGTACTTGGCCAGGTGGGCCATCACCCGCAGCAGGTGATGCCTGTCCGAGAAGGGAGGGGTCTCCAGCCAGGTCTCGTTCAGCAGGTTGACCGATTCCCATGCAAGCGCGAAGGCCGCCCGGAGATCTGAGAGGCGGTCTTCGAACTGTTTCGCCAGGAGGGGATGCTCGATGATCCGCTTGCCGAAGGCGACCCGCTCCTCGGCGAAGCCGAGTGCGTCGGCCATGGCCCTCTGCACGACCGCAACGCTGCCGATGCAGTTCGCCACCCGGGAGAAGTTGAGCACATCCATGATCAGATAGATCCCCCACTCCGCCTTGCCGAGCAGGTAGGCCTCGGTCGCCCGAAGCTCCACCTCGCCGGTGGGCACGGAACGGGTCGACACCTTGTCCTTGAGCCTCCGAACGAAGTAATTCAGATCCCCGTCTTCCCTGTACCGCGGAACGAGGTAAAGGGCCAGGCCCCGCACGTCCCGCGGGGCCCCTTCCGGCCGGGCCGCGACCACGGCCAGCTCGGCGCCCACGTTGCTGCAGAAATACTTGTCCCCGTCCAGCAGCCACCAGTCCCCTGCGGGCTTCGCAACCGTATCCACCGAAGCGCCGAGATCCGACCCTCCGCGCACCTCGGTCATCCAGGTGGCGCCCTGCCAGGCCTCTCCGTCTCTCTGCAGCAGTCGCGGCATGAAGCGGTCCTTCAGCGCCTCCGAGCCGTATTTCGCAAGGGGCACGACCGTCGAGAGAGACACCGTGTAGGGGCAGTAGAGTCCCGGGTCGTAGAAGGAGGCCACATAGCCGAGAAGATAGGAAGAGAAGAGGCTGTCTTCCTCGAAGATCCTCCAGAGGATCCCCTCCTCGTAGCCCTTCTGGACCATCCTCCGGTAGGAAGTGGACAGGAGGATCTCGTCCACCCTGTTTCCGACCCGGTCGAACATCCTGAGCCACGGCGTCCCGGCCCGGTCGGTGGCCTCGGAGATCCCCTTTCCTTCCGCCTCCCACCACCTCTCGTAATCACGAAGCACTCCCCCGGTCGGAAGCCCCGGCAGCATGTCCTCCAGGAACTGCACCGGTTTCCTGGGTATCGTCAAGGGCATGAACCCTCCTTGATCCATAGGCCGGGAACCCGGACTTCCGAACGGCCGTGCAACGATGCAATCCGGCTAGGGCTGCTCCTCTTCGCTGTCGCGGACACAGATCTTCCCCTTCGCTTTGACTCTTCCATCGATCGTCTGCACGGTGTATTCGAATTTGCCGACGTCGACGAACTCCAGCGAGGAGGTGTCCCCGAAATCCATGAGGGTCGTGACATAGCAGTTCGAGTTGTCAAGCATGAAAGCCGGCTTCTCTTCGTTCGGGTTGGCCGTTACATCTCTGCACGACTTGCCCGACTCGAAGACCACCTGTATTTCCTCGTCCCGCACCCCACTCATCCACAACACGATCGTGTTCTTGTCGATGTGCAGGGTATAAGGATCGATACGGAAGTTGGTCAGGGTTCCGTCACCCACCGACCAGACCCTGACCAGGCGGGCTTCGGCGGCGGAAGCGATTTCTGGGGGTTCGACCATAACGTACAGCGAGCCGATCAAAGCAATCACCGCGAGAACCGTTGTGCTGAGGCTTTTCATTGGACCATCCTTCATTTTTCTTTCGTTCACATTTATGTCGTCATGTCTAGCCGGTAAGTGCTTTCGTCCTCGGCGATCCATGTACGAGATTCCGCACGGTCTGAATCGACCTAGTGCCCAATTTATATAATGATGCGTCCAAGGATGCCCAGGGTTCCGGAACCGGGGGGGGGATCCACGGGCGAAGGGTCGGCTGGGAGGGCCAGCCTTTGACACCGCCTCCGCGGCATGTATGAATGGGTGACACCCTGACGAGCTCGAATACGAGGAGGCACCTGTGGAAGAGCGACGATTCGGTCCCGTCCGGTTCATCCCGGGCGAGCGAAACGGAAAGTACCCCTACTGCCATTCCCTGTACATCGAAGACGAGGGGGGCGGCATTCTCATCGACCCCAGCTCGGACCGGGAGCGCCTGGCCCGGCTCCGGGAAGACCCCGGTGTGAAGGCGGTCTGGCTCAGCCACTGGCACGAAGACCACCTGATGCACCTCGGCCTCTTCCAGGACGTGCCCCTCTGGATGTCCGAAAGGGACGCCCCCTTCCTCTACGACCTGGAGACCTTCCTCGACGGCTACGGAATGGACGACACGAAGGGCCCTCACCGGAGCGATTTCCGGCAGTTTCTGAAGGATCAGTTCAACTTCCGGCCCCGCAGGGCGGACCGGTTCCTCGAGGAGGGAGAAACCGTGGAACTGGCCTCCGTCACGGTGGAGGTCATTTCCGTGCCCGGACACACGCCGGGCAACCTGGCTTTCCTGTTCAAGGAGCCGGGCGTGCTCTTTCTCGGCGACTACGACCTCACGCCCTTCGGGCCCTGGTACGGGGACGTGGACTCCAGCATCGAGGAAACCCTCGCCTCCATCGACCGCCTGCGACGGATCCCGGCCCGGGTCTGGCTCACCGGCCACGAGCAGGGCGTCTTCGAGCAGGAGCCGGGACGGCTGTGGGAGGATTACGCTAAGGTGATCCTCGCCAGGGAGGAGAAGCTTCTCGGGCTCCTCGACCGGCCCCGGGACCGGCAGGAGATCATCGAGGCCTGGATCGTGTACGGGAAGGCCCGGGAGCCGAGGTCCTTCTTCGAGTTCGGCGAGTGGGCCATCATGGAGAAGCACCTGACGCGGCTGATGCGGCAGGGCCGCGTCGTCTGCGAGCGAGGAAGGTATGTGCAGAGCGACGGGAAACGTCTATAATACCCGTTGAGACACTCGACAAGGTGGCAGATGGCTGACGAGACGATTACCTACCCGAGGTCCCTGGACGATATTCCCCTGTGGCGGCAGAGAGAGCTCGAAGCCGACCTGGTCTGGTTCTCCAGATATCCTCCGTCCGAGCGGTTGGCTTACATAGACAGGGAATGGGAAGAGACCCTTCGATTCATAGAAAGGTTCCGTCAAGAGAAGAGATGAAACAGGAAAAGGACATCGACTTCCTGGAAGTCTTGCGTGCACTGGACAGAAGCAGGATCCGTTTTCTGATCATCGGCCGGCGGGCGGTTATCCTCTATGGAGCTCCGGTTCTGACCGCGGATCACGACCTGTGGATACATCCGGAAGACAGGAAGGCATGCCTTTCGTTGCTTTCCGAGGACCTCGGCTTCGAGATCTCTCACCCCCCGAAGACCAGGAACCCGGTCGTTACAGCCTTTTCAGGAATGAAGAAATACGATCTGTTCTTTCACAGGCGGATCATGAATGCCGACGATGACCGGATCGACTTCGATGGGTGTTATCGTGAGGCGACGATCATCGAGGACGAAGCCGACCGGATCCGCTTTCGCATTCCTTGCATAGATGATCTCATCCGGCTCAAGCGGATCAGGGAGCCGAACGTAAAAGACGAACAGGACATCGCGTACCTGTTGAAGGCGAAGGACCTTGCCAGGGGGTAAGAGACAGCTCGGCGTCCTGGTCCTTTGCGGGATCGTCGGGGTATTCCTTTTCGCGTGGTCGGGCAGAAGCATGTGGAGCGTTCTCCAGAGAAAGCTGATCTTCTTCCCCACCTTTACCCTCGTCTACACACCCGCCGATGCGGGCATGGCCTACGAGGACGTCCGCTTCCGGGCCTCGGACGGCGTGACCCTTCACGGCTGGATGGTGCCTTCCCCCGGCAGCGACGTGACCCTGCTCTTCCTGCACGGGAACGCGGGAAACATCGGCGACCGGGTGGAGAACGTGCAACGCCTGCACACAAGCGGCCTGAACGTGTTCATACCGGACTACCGCGGATACGGCCTGTCCGAAGGGAGCCCGAGCGAACAGGGACTCTACGACGACGCACAGGCGGCCTACGCCCTCCTCCGGTCCCGGGGCGACGTCGACCCGGAGCGCATCGCGATCTTCGGCCGGTCCCTGGGCGGGGCCGTGGCCGTGGATCTCGCCTCCCGCGTACCGTGCTACCGGCTCATCCTGGAGAGCACCTTCACCTCGGCGGGTGACATGGCCGCCTCCATGCTTCCCTTCCTGCCCATGAAGCGGATCATGACCGAACGATTCGACTCGGCGGGCAAGATCGGCAGGATCCGCGCCCCCCTGCTTCAGTTCCACGGGACCCGGGACGAGATCGTGCCCTACCGGCTCGGCCGGGCCCTTCACGAGCTGGCCCCGGAGCCGAAGGAGTTCGTGCCCATCCCCGGAGCGATGCACAACGATACCTACTTCGTGGGCGGAAGGGACTACTTCGAGAAGATCCGGTCGTTCCTGCTGTTGCCCGACTGAGTACTCCCCGGACTCAGAGGATTTCATCGATCGAAAGGGGGTATCTGGAAAGCGCCTCGCAGCCGTCCGGGCCGATGACGATCGGGTTCTCGTACCGGAACCCGATCTCCTCCTCCGGGCAGGCGTACTGCATGGCGCAGATGATCACCTCGTTCTCCTGGTAGACGTGCTCCGGGTTGGTCCAGTACGGGAAGGGCCCGTCGTTCAGGCCGATACGCCACTCGTCCCCCATCATGCCGATGCCGTGCTCGAAACCGGGGACCATGTATTCGGCGAATCCGCCCTCCTCGGCAAAGTCCATTAACTCCTGAGACAGGGCCACCGGGGTAACACCGGCCCGGTAGGTCTTCAGGGTACGCCGGACCATCTCGACGAAGTTGTCCGCGTGCCGGCGCTGGCGGTCGGTGGCGTTGCCGATGAAGTAGTTGTGGGCGTGATCGCCGAGCCCGAGCCTGAACATGGCGTGGATGTCCACCATGAGGGAGTCCCCTTCCCGGAGCTGCCTGCGCGATGCGGGCGTGCACGCACCGCCCGCGAGGCCGGTCCGGTAGCCGCTGGCGATCTCGTTTCCGCCCGTGAAGGACCACTCGAACTCGCTCCCCTCCCTGCGCATGGCGTGGGCGGCGAGCCCCGCGATCTCGGTCTCGCTCATGCCCTTCCAGCCGCCGTTGGACAGGGCATCGAAGACCGCCCTGTGACCCACATCCACGATACGCGACGCCTCACGGAACCGGTTGATCGTGCCCTCGTCCTTGATCATGGCGAGCCGGTCGACGATCGTGTGCGCGTTCACGAGTTCCGCATCCGGCAGGGCCGCTTCGAACTGATCGTACTCGTATTTGGTCAGAAACCCCTCGGGCAGGTAGTTGGACATGCCGCTCTCCACGCCCAGCCGGCCCCTGCCTTTCGGAAGAAGTTCCTCGATGTGGTCGGCGATCTGTGCGATCTGGTCCTGCCCGGCGATCGGGACGAATCCGAGCACGTGGTCTTCGTCCAGCCATGAGTCGTCCGCCACGCGCGCGGCATCGATGACAAAGGTGAAGGCCGTGGGCAGGCCCTCCGACGGGATGACCACGAAGCTCCTCCAGGGGCAGAAGGCGTCGAGGATCCAGGAGAGGGTGCGCAAACGGGAGCCCAGGTAGACGTCGATCTTCTCCCGCTGCATGGCCGCTTGCACATCCTGTAACCGCTTCGGAAAGTCGATGAAGTAGGGATCGTTTCCGGTCATGGCGCAGCTCTCCTCTCGTCAAGACGTGTCAGTAGTTCGTGGGCAGGGTGGAGAAGATCTTGTTGATGCGGTCGGCAAGGGAGGCGAGCTTGAGCGCCTTCACCATGTTCCCTTTCAACTTGAGTTTTCCGGTCATGAGGGCCGTGTGAGCGCCCAGCTCGGCCCGCGTGATTCTCGTGAAGACCTCGTAGTCGCCGGTCACCCGGAACTCCGCCCTGGGCGGCTCCCCCTCGCCTACCTGCAGATCCGCGATGCGGCCGTCCTCGAGAGACACGAAGAGGAATCGCTCCTTTCCGTCCGGGCAGTTCCTGTAGATGTTGGACATGGAGGTGGAGATGTTCTTCATCTTCTCCGGCGCGATCCGCTCGCGCAGGGCCTGCTCGGCCATGGCGCGCCACTCGTCACTCAAATACTCCACTCGATCCGACATGGGCTGCCTCTCCTGTGTGAGAAGGGTGCCAAAAAGCTTCTCGCCTCCGCGGGCATGACGGCCTGGAAATTGTGGAAATTGGGGACCCGGATGTACTTCCATTGCAGATTCTGACCCGGACTGTCAAGGGCATGCGGGGTGCGGGCGGAGCTGGAGCCTTGTCATGGAGAGCGGGATTGTTTACGATGCGGGGCGGCTTCCGGCCGACGGGGCTGACGGCCCGCCGGAAGTGCGAGAGCATTGCACCCACCCGCCGGTCGCATTGAATCCTTGCGCAGAAACAGGGTATCCATAAAGGATACAACCTGGAGAAAGGTGATGAAGGGCTATTCCGCGACCCGAAACGCGCTCATCGGAGGTCTGGTCCTGTGTCTCTCCGCCTGTGCACCCTACAAGGCGAACGAGAACCGGCCCCCGCCCGTGGAAGTCCCGGAGGCGTTCAGCAGATCCGGCTCGCCCAAGGCGTACGAGGAACACTGGTGGAACGTCTTCGAGGATCCAACCCTGGATGCCTTCGTCGACAGGGCACTTGCGGACAACCTGGACATCGTCCAGGCCTGGGCGCGACTGGAGCAGGCCACCGCCCTCGCCCGGCAGGCCGCGGCCGGGAACTGGCCCGAGATCGAGGTCGCGACCGGGTACAGCAAGTCTCAGTCCAATTTCTCCGGAGGCGACAGGCTGGGCACCTTCTCGGTCACCTCGGAACGGATCCCGTTGACCATCGGCGCGGCCTACGAAGTGGACGTGTGGAAGCGAATCGCCTCCCTGAAGAGGGGAGCCGTCCTGGACATGGAGGCAAGCCGCGGGGATCTGGAATCGATTGCCATGACCCTGGCGGCCCAAGTCGCCGAGGCCTGGTTCTCCTTCGTGGAACAGGGCGCTCAGGCCATGCTGCTCGAGGAGCAACAGGAGACGGGCCGCACCTTTCTGGAGCTGACCCGGCTCCGGTTCAGCCAGGGGCTCGCCTCGGCCCTCGACGTGTACCAGCAGAGACAGCAGCTGGCGGCCACCCGTGCGGAGGTGCCCCTCGTGGAGGCGGGCCGGGAGGTCTTTCGCCACCAACTCGCCGTTCTCGTGGGAGACCCGCCCCGTTCCTTCGAACCGCCCGACCGTGACGCACTGCCCGCCCTGCCTCCTCTGCCTCCCACAGGGCTTCCCTCGGACGTGCTGACCCGGCGTCCCGATGTGCGGTCCGCTTACCTGCGGCTTGCGGCCGCAGACCATCGGGTGGCGGCCGCGGTTGCGGACCGGCTCCCGGCTCTTCGGATCGGAGCGGAAACCGGATTCGAATCCAGGGACTTCGACGAGATCGAAGACCTCTTCGACAACTGGATCTGGAGTCTATTCGCCAACATCACCTGGCCCGTCTTCGACGGCGGCCGGCGCAAGGCGGAGGTGGACCGGAACAAGGCGATCGTCAAGGAGGCCCTGGGGGGGTACGGGCAGGTCATGCTCCAGGCCCTTCAGGAGGTGGAGGACGCTCTGGTCCAGGAGCGCAAGCAGGCCGATTTCCTGATCGAACTCGAACAGCAGGTGGACCTGGCCCGGGACACCCTGCGGGAAGCCCGCATGCGCTACGCGAACGGCCTGAGCGACTACCTGCCCGTGCTGGCGGCGCTCGAGTCCCTTCAGACAGCCGAGCGAAGCCTGATCACGGCGGAGCGGCAGCTTCTCTCCTTCCGCGTGCAGCTCTACAGGGCGCTCGGAGGGACGTGGACCGTTGAACTCGAGCCCCCGTCAGAGCCGTCCAACAGGGAGACGGGCTGAAGTTGAAAGGCCGGGAGATTCACTCGCTGTCGCTCCCTCGCAATGTCCGCTATTCGAGGCGACCATGTAAGAGTTCGTAGGAACTCAGGCACCAGGGTTGGAGGAAGGAGTCGTATTGATGTCGGTTCGGAACATCCTACGGCGAGTGCTGCCCCTGGTCGTTCTTGCCATCGGTGTCTTCGGTGCCTGGTGGCTCGTGGCCAACCGCCCCCGGCCCGAGCGCGAGCGTCTGGAGCCGATCCCGCCCGTGGTGCAGGTCGTCCGGGCGGAGCGGTCCACCGAAAGGGTGCGCGTCGCTGCCATGGGAACCGTGGTGGCTGCCAGGCAGGTGGTGCTCCAGCCGGAGGTGAGCGGGCGGATCGTCGAGCAGAGCCCCAAGCTCCTGCCGGGCGGCCTGTTCGAGAAGGGCGAGATCGTCCTCCGGATCGATCCCCGTGATTACGAAACCGCCGTGAAGCAGCAGGAGGCGGCCGTTGAACAGGCTCTCCTCGAGGTCCAGCTCGAAAAAGGCCGGCAGGTCATCGCCGAAAGGGAATGGAAGCTTCTCGAGGAGGACATCGCCCTCGACGGGGCGAGCCAGGATCTGGCGCTGAGAAAGCCCCAGCAGAAGAACGCCCGGGCGGCACTGGAAGCCGCCGAGAGCGCACTCGAGCAGGCCCGGCTCCAGCTCGAGCGGACCCGGGTCTACGCCCCTTTCAACGCCTTCGTGCAGGAGGAGTTCGTCGACGAGGGGCAGCTCGTGAGCCCCCAGACCCGGCTCGCCACCCTGGTGGGAACGGACCGGTTCTGGGTGCAGGTCTCGGTCCCGGTGGACCGGCTTCGCTGGATCGCCTTCTCGGGGACCCAGGGAACCGACGGATCGGTCGTCACGGTCACCCAGGAGGTGAGCAGAGACCTGAAGATCCGGCGGCCCGGCCGGCTGGTGCGGCTCCTGGGCGACCTGGACCCGGTGGGCAGGATGGCCCGGGTGCTCGTCGCGATCGACGACCCGCTTGGGTTGAAGTCTGACGACAATCCGCAGGGTCTTCCTCTCATGCTCGGTGCTTACGTCAGGGTCGAGATCGCGGGGAAGCGCGTGGAAGAGGTCTTCTCGGTCCCCCGAACGGCGATCCGGGAAGGGGATCAGGTCTGGATCATGGGCGACGAGGACCGGCTCGTGTTTCAGGAGGTCGAAGTCCTCCATCGAAGCAAGGACAGGGTGCTCATCCGGGAGGGGCTCGCAGGAGGGGAACGGGTCGTTGTCAACAGCATTCCCTCGCCGCTGCCCGGCATGAAGCTGCGAACCGGGAAACCATGAACGGTATGGATCAAGAACGCGGCGCCATCGCCTGGATGGCCCGCAACTCCGTGGCCGCCAACCTTCTGATGCTGGTCCTGATCGTCGGCGGCGTCGTCATGGGGCTGAGCATCCAGCAGGAGGTCTTTCCGGAATTCGACCTGGACATGGTGCAGGTGCTCGTGCCCTACCCCGGGGCCAGCCCGGCGGAGGTGGAGCAGGGCATCCTGCTCGCCATCGAGGACGGCGTCCGGGGCCTGGACGGAGTGAAACGGGTCACCTCGAACGCCTACGAGGGGACCGGCGTCGTCCAGATCGAGTTGCTGATCGGCACGAACGCGAACAAGGCGCAGCAGGACATCCAGAACGCCGTGGACCGGATCACCTCCTTTCCCCAGGAGGCGGAGAGGCCGATCGTGAGCCTGCTCAGCCGGCGCAGGGAGGTGATCTCCCTGCTGGTCTACGGCGATCACTCCCCCCGCGTGCTGCACCGAGTGGCGGAGCAGGTCCGGGACGAGCTGCTCCAGGACCCGAAGATCGTGCTCGTGGAGCGGAGCGGCATCCCCCCCCTCGAGATCAGCATCGAGGTCCCGCTGGCGACCCTCCGTGCTTACAACCTCACCCTAGAGGAGATAGCAGGCCAGGTGGGCCGCGGTGCCGTGGAACTTCCCGCCGGCGGGGTCAAGACCCGGTCGGGCGAGGTGCTGCTGCGAACCGCCGAGCGGCGGGACTACGGCAAGGACTTCGCCGACATTCCGATCGTGAGCCGAACGGACGGCACCGAGATCCTGCTCGGCGACATCGCCCGGATCATCGACGGCTTCGAGGACACGGACGAGGCGGCCTTCTACCACGGCAAGCCCGCGGTCCAGCTGAAGGTCTACCGGATCGGGGACCAGACCCCGGTGGAGGTGGCCGAGGCGGTGAAAGCGCACGCCGCCGAGATCGACGAGCGCCTCCCCCCCGGAATCGGCGTGGCGGTCTGGCGGGACTGGTCCGAGATCTTCGAGCAGCGCATGGGCCTCCTGATCCGGAACGCGAGGCTCGGGCTCGTTCTCGTCCTCCTGCTCCTCGGCCTCTTCCTCGAGGTGAGGCTCGCCTTCTGGGTGACCATGGGCATCCCCATCTCCATTCTCGGGTCGCTGCTGATCCTTCCCTTCTTCGGCGTGTCGATCAACATGGTCTCCCTCTTCGGCTTCATCGTGACCATCGGCATCGTGGTGGACGACGCGATCGTGGTGGGCGAGAACGTCTACGAGAACCGCCAGCGCGGCATGGACTACCTGCCGGCCTCGATCCGCGGGGCCCAGTGGATCGCCTGGCCCGTGACCTTCTCGGTCCTCACGAACATGGTCGCCTTCATCCCGATCTTCTTCGTGCCCGGGGTCATGGGGAAGATCTTCCGGTCCATACCGGCCGTGGTGGTGGCCGTATTCTTCGTCTCCCTCATCGAGTCCCTCTTCGTGCTTCCCGCACACCTGGGGCACCTGCGCCGGACCGGGGAACACGGGTTCTGGGCCGCCCTCCGCCGGATACAGAAGCCCGTGGGGCGGATGCTGGAGCACGCGATCCAGAATTACTACAAGCCGGGACTCCGGGTGTGCCTGCGGAACCGGTACCTGACCATGGCGACCGGCCTGGCGATCCTGATCCTCACGATCGGGTTCGACCGGGCAGGCCACATCGAGTTCACCTTCTTCCCGAAGATCGACTCCGAAAGGGTCTACGCAAGCGTCACCATGCCTTACGGGACGGCGGTGGAAGACACGAAGTCGGTGCAGGCCCGCATCGTGGAGGCGGCCGGCAGGGTCCTGGAGAGGCACGGTGGGGAGAAGATCACGCGGGGCATCTTCACCCACGTGGGCAGCGCGCGGCCGACCCGGGGCGATTCCACGCTGGGCGGGGGCGGCCACCTGGCCCACGTGCAGGTCTACCTGGTCCCGAGCGACCGGCGGGACGTGTCCGCCTCGGAATTCGTCCGGGAGTGGCGCGAGGAGGTGGGCGAAATCGTCGGGCCGGAATCCCTGACCTACACCTACAGCCTGATGATCGGCTCCGGGCCCTCCATCGACGTGGAGCTGAGCCACACGAACGTCCGCGTCCTGGAGCAGGCGGCCACCGAGCTGGCCGACGCCCTGCGCTCCTACCAGGGGGTACGGGACATCGATGACGGGTTCTCCCTTGGCAAGCCCCAGCTCGACTTCAAGGTGAAGCCGGAGGCCCGCAGCCTGGGGATCACCGCATCCATCCTCGGCCGTCAGGTCCGAAGCGCCTTCTACGGGGCCGAGGCCCTTCGGCAGCAGCGGGGCCGGGAAGAGGTGAAGGTCATGGTCCGGCTCCCGGAAGTGGAGCGTAAGAGCGAGTACAACGTGGAGGAGCTGCTGATCCTCACGCCCGGCGGAGGCGAGATCCCGCTCCGTGAGGCGGCCGACGTGACGCGCGGAAGGGCCTACACCGAGATCAACCGCGCGGATTCCCGCCGCGTGCTGAACGTGACCGCGGACACGATCCCCGGCGCCGCGAATGCGACCAAGGTGCTGAGCGACCTGGAGCGGGAGGTCCTGCCGGACCTGCTGGCCCGCCACCCCGGCCTGTCCTACTCCATGGAGGGCCAGCAGCGCTGGCAGCGTGAGAGCCTCGAAGCCCTGCAGCGAGGCCTTACCCTCGCCCTGATCGTGATCTACGCCATGCTCGCCGTCGCCTTCGGCAGCTACATCCAGCCCGTGGTGGTCATGGCCGCCATTCCCTTCGGTTTGGTCGGGGCGACCCTGGGGCACCTGATCATGGGGTACGACCTGAGCCTCATGAGCATGATGGGCATGGTGGCCCTTTCCGGCGTGGTGGTGAACGACTCCCTCGTGCTCATCCACGCAACGAACGAGAACCGTCAGAAGGGCCGGTCCGCCCTGGAGAGCATCACGGCGGCCGGCGCGCGCCGGTTCCGGCCGATCCTGCTGACCTCGCTCACCACCTTCTGCGGCCTGTCGCCCATGATCTTCGAGACGAGCGTGCAGGCCCAGTTCCTGATCCCCATGGCCATCTCGCTCGGCTTCGGCGTCCTCTTCGTGACGGTCATCGCCCTGCTGCTCGTGCCGTGCCTGTACATGATCGTTGAAGACGCGAAGGCCCTGTTCCGGCCCGGCGCCCGTGGCGAAGAAAAGGCTTGAAATAGAGAAGAATCTTTCCCAAGACAGACAAGATGTTGACGCACGGGCGGGTTTTTCGAGATCCTGATCTTCGGCTGCAACTGCCCAATCGGGTTGCGAAACCCTCCCATTCTGGGTGTTTGGCCCCGAATTTGCTCTCCTGTCCCGTCATCGGTTCGGTGCAACCTCCGGCAACAGCGGCAGGAGCAGTCATCATGGATCGGGAGTCCTTCAAGGGACCGTTCGAGATGGGACGGCTGTGGAATGAAGCGACGATCCTGAGAGGCGTGCTGATCGTTTCCTCGATTCTCTTCCTCGTTCTCGCCTTTTGTCCCCCTTGAGATGCCGGGGGATTGCCCCGTCGGCTTCGCCTCCTCGCAATGTCACCGAACGGGACTACGGGATTCCCGCTTTCGCGGGAATGACGGCCGGGGCGGGAATGACGACAGGCACGAAGAGATCCGCCCTTGAGAAGTACAGGCCCGTTTCCTTCACCTTCTCCCCGGTGATGCGTTCCCACACGTTTGCATAGAGCCGGACCTGGGGTGCGTATTTCTCCACGAGGGGATCCGGCTCGCAGGCCGGGAGGCTGTCCGTCTTGTAGTCCACGATGACCCACCCGTCCGGCTCCTCGAAAACCAGGTCCATGGACCCGCGGACGAGCGTCGGGACGTCATCGCCGTGCTCCATGAGGATCTCGAAAGGGACTTCCACGAGCCGCCTCCGGCTCGCCAGGGCCCTTTGCCAGATCTCCGCCTTCATCACGGCCTCGACCGTTTCCACGGCGGTCCCCGTCAGGCCCGCGTCCAGACCCTGTTCCGTCAGCGCCGTCCGTGCAATGCCGCGAAGATCGGCTTCGGGGTTCTCCATGGCGACCTGGAGCAGCAGGTGGATCACCGTGCCCCACTCGACCCCGTGTTCCCCTTCCGGGTCAGGCTGCGGCCCTTCGCCCGCGGAGTTCGGGGACAGCCACCGATCTCGTAGGAGATCGGTGGCTGTCCCCGAACTCCCCGAACTCACGGCCGCCTGGAGCGCCTCTCCTGCGACTGCCTTCAAGGCGTAGTGCTTCGCTCCCACGACCTCCAGCGTAGGGCTCACGGCCGCCTCGAGACGTTTCGACACTCTTTCGTTGTTCGCCTCGATCTCTTCCCGGGCAAGCGGCCTCGGCCTCCGCTGCGGAAGTGACCGGGGGCCGGGATCCGGAAGCTCGGGAACCCCATCCAGATACGGTTCGAATGCCTTCCACGGATTCCAGCGCTGCTTCCCCGTCCCCAGGCGTCGGCTCACGACCAGTGCGCAGCCTGCGCGTGTGGCCGCAACGTAGCGCAGCCGCAGCGCCTCCGCCAGGGAGAAGCCCTTCTCCCGGGCGGCGAGATCTTCCCACCCTTCCGGGTGGGCGAGGACCGGCCGCTGATAGCCCCGCTTCGGACCCTGCACGAGCATGTACCCGAGCACCCGATCGCCGGAACGGTCGATGTGGGTCTGCACGCCGTGGTCGAACTCTCCGGAAGGGTCGGCCAGGAAGACGACCGGGGCCTCCAATCCCTTGACCTTGTGCAGATTCATGATGCGCACGAGGGGCCTCTCCCCGGACCGAACCGAGATCCCGTCGTAGGGCGTCTCCAGGCGGACGAGCTCGCCCAGTCGCTCGACGACCTGTTCGATCGTCCACATTTTTGTCTGCGCGTCCCGGAGGATCTCGATCGACTTGGCAAGGCTCCCGGCCTGCACGTCCCCGCCGGGACGGCTGCCGGCAAGGGCCGGCAGTCCCAGGTCGGCCACGATCTTTTCGACGGCGGCCGGAACGGGCAACCGGCCCAGCCAGCCCGCGTATTGCCGAAGGCGCCCGAAGACGTCCCGGAAGGCTTCGGCCTCGGCTTCGCCCCATCCCTGTTCGGGGACGGGCGTTCTGTAGCAGAACCGGCCGGCCGCCTTCTTGAAGGCATACAGGGCCGCGTCGCTCACGCCGAAGAGCTCGCTCCTCAGCACGGCGAGCAGGCGCACGGGGTCGTCCGGATGGATCACGGCCTGCAGGCAGAGGTGCAGCAGCCCGAGCTCGTACACCTCGTTCAGCAGGGTCCCCCCGCTCACCTGGTTCGGTACCCCGAGATCCTGGAGCGTTCGGGCGTACAGGCTGAGATGCTTTCGCTTCAGGGTGACGATCATGAAATCATCGGCCTGCATCCCTGAATCGATGGCCGCCCGAATGGTGCGTGCAATGCGCCCGGCCTCGTATTCGATCGCCTGGTTCGCCTTCGCGTATTCCTCCGGAATCGAAAGAACGTACAGGCCGCTCAACCCCCCTTCGTTCGCTTCCGGTCGACCCGGCTGCAGGGGCACGTAGCCCGGTGACTCGTCCGAATCCCGGCGAGGAAACCTCTCCGGGGGGCCGTTCTCATCTTCCGAATCCCCGGCCTCCGGCTGGAACACCCGGTTGACCCACGCGATGATCCCACCCGTGGTCCGGAAATTCGCGGAAAGCTCGAGAAGGCTCCCCTCGTCTCCGCGGCCCCCGCCTCGCCGGATCATCGATTTGACCTCGTTGTAGGTGACGATGTCCGCCCGTCGGAAGCGGTAGATCGACTGTTTCGGGTCCCCCACCACGAAGAGGGAGCCGGGTCGCGGAACACACCTGCGCCACGCGGTCTCCTCCGGGTCCGTGGCCGTCAGGAGCATCATCACCTCGGCCTGGACCGGATCCGTGTCCTGGAACTCGTCCACCAGTAGGTACCGGAAGCGGTCGCGGAAATACCGCCTCACGTGGGGCTTGTCCCGGAGGAGGTCGGCCGCCTTGATCAAGAGGTCCTGGAAGTTGAGCTGTCCCGCCTGCGCCCGCAGACGGTCGTAGATCTCCCGGGCCCGGAAGAGAACGCGCAGGACCGCGGCGTATCGCGATTCGTACCAGGCACGCAGGGCGGGAGTTACCACCTCTTCCCGGAACGAATCCCAGCGGGCCTCCTCTCGCTTCGCATCCTCCCGTCCGAACCGCCCCTCCTGCATCCACTCCTTCTGGACCACCTTCCCCCTGCCGTCGAACAGCGCCAGGACCTCCATGAGCTGACCCGGCGAACGCAGGTCCTCGTAGTGGGAGACGATCCGCGGGAGGCGCCTGAACCGGGGGATCAGCGAATCGTTGCCCCACCGGGCCGGAAGGTCCGGGCCGAGTCTCCGCATGTGCGCCACGTACCCCTCGAGCGCGACACGCGCATCTTCCAGATCCGGCTCGACCGCGTCCTCGTCCGGCACGGGCCATTCGTCCACGTCCGGGAAGTCGGCGAATCGAACGAAGGCGTCTTCCAGGTCCTCCAGGGCGAGGCCGCGTCGATCCAGCCGTGGACGCAGGCCGTCCTTGTCGTCGAGCAGCAGGTCGGCTGTCAACACCTCCCACGCCTGCGCGCGCAGCCTCCGATCCAGATCCTCATCGATCTCCTCGAAGGCGATGTCCACGTCCGCCTCGACCGGCCGCTCTCGCAGCAAGCGTGCACAGAAGGAGTGAATCGTGCCGATGAAGACCCGATCGATGCCTGCCAGGGCCCTCTCGAGCCTCTCCCTCTCCTCCCCGACTCCCGCGCGAACGGCTGCTTCCAGCCTCACCTGGAACCGCCCGCGAAGCTCGGCCGCGGCCTTCCTCGTGAAGGTCACCGCCGCGAGGGTGCCGATTTCCTCACACGTTCCCGTGACGAGGAGCGCGACCATGCGCTCCACCATGCTCGTCGTCTTGCCCGTGCCGGCCGCGGCCTCGACCAGCATGCTCCGGTCCAGATCCGTGACGATCCGACCCCGCTGCCCCTGATCAGCGGGTGTGGGAGCGTGCGGCCTACTCCGGGTCATATCCTCTCAACCTCCGAAACGCCCCCAGGGAGTCGTTCTCCCGGTTCTCCAGCTTGCGCCTGGACGCCTCCGCCGCAGCCTCCGGGTTCCCGAAGGCTTCCCTGTAATCGCTCGCGCCCGCGTCCCCCGCGTCGTCTGTGAAGAGAAACGCGCCTCTTGCCAGCATCTCGCAGAGCCGCCCGAGCACGCGCGACCCCTCGGCAAGCTCCTGCGCGGTCCAGTCGACCCTTTCACCATGCTCGCGCGTCGTAGGGAAGAAATAGCCGAACCGCTCGACCTCGGCATCCGGGCAGACGGCTTCCCGCAGCCGGATCTCGGCCATCCGCATGTACAGGGCGCTCTGGACGATTCGGCCGCCCTGGAAGGGATCCTCACCGCCCCCCGGCCTGTCCCTCCGGTACTTCCAGCCGCTCCCTGTCTTGTAGTCCCAGACCGTGAACCGTCTCCCCTCGGCGCCCGGAACCTGATCGACCCGGTCGATCCTTCCCCGGGCACGCAGTCTTCTTCCGCCTCCCAGCTTCAGGGTCACCGGGTCGAGGGAGTCCAGAGGGGTTCCCTGCCCCTCGGACAGCATTCCCACGGAAGCCTCGAAGCAGAAGGGCCTGCTCTTCCGGCAGAAGGACTCCTCTTCCTGGAGAAAGATCCTGGAGGCGAGCCGCAGGTCCAGGACCTCCCGTTCGTATGCGGTCCGGCTGGGAACCGGCTTGCTCTTCTTCCACCCGGCGATCTCCTCTTCGAGGATCTCCGCGAGAAGCGCCTCGTCTCTCCGGAAATCCGGCAGGAGCCCCTGCTCGCCAAGACGGTGCATGAACCTGCGAAACACGGCGTGCAGGAGCTGCCCTCGCTCCGTCGGGTCGAGCCAGATTCTCGGATCGATTCGAAGCGCCTCCGGGGGCCGGATCTCCAGAACGTACCGGAAGAAGTACTCGAGCGGGCACGCCCCCGCCGTCTCCAGCGCGCTCGCGGAAAGGATGGTGCCGTCCGGCCGGGAGGGATCCAGGTCCAGTCCCGCCTGGGGAACGTGGCCGTCGTACTCGGTGAACCGGTTGCTCGCCCTCGCCTTACGCGCATCGAAACCCCGGCCCAGGTGGGGAAAGCTGCCGGCAAGGACCGACTCCGGCTCCTGGATGCCGTCCCCCTCACACATCCAGCAGAACCAGGACTCAGTCGGGTCCAGGCAACGGTCCGGGTGCCTCGGTGCGAAGGAGGCGGGCTCCGGAAGCCACCGGAGGAGGTCTTCCTGGTCACCCTGCGGATCGCCGGCGAGGATCCGATACGCGTCGAGGAGAATTGGGCTCGGAAACATCTCACGGTCATCGCTCAGGCTCCGACAGCAGTAGCTCAGGGTCACCGTACCGCGCAGCCGGCCCAGCAGTCGTGCAAAGCCCCGGCCGGTGCGGTCCAGACGGCCCGCCGCGGTGGGAAGCTCGCCGGAGACCCTGCGCCTCTCCCGGTCGAGAAGGATCGGGTCCTGCAGACCCGCGCCCGGGAAGCGGCTGTCGTCGAGGCCGAGGACAAAGGTGTGGCTGCGGCCGGAGTGACCCCCCTCCTGCACCGAGGCGACGTGAAAACAGCCGGGCTGCGGTCGCTCGCCCCGGACGGGCGAGGCGAGGCACCTCTCCTCCAGCCATTTCCGGCCTTCCAGCCCTTCCAAATCCTCCTGCCCGATCCATTCGGTGAGTTCCCGGATCTCGTCGGAGAGCTTCTGCCGAACGAATTCGTCGAACCGGCTGGTGTGACGGGCATGGCGCTCGAGGAAGGCCTGCGCCGCACGCAACAGATCGTGCTGTCGATGGATCTCTTCCGGTGTGTCAGAGAGCAGCTCGTGAACAAAGAGACGGATCGCACTCAATCCCTCGGACCGCCTGGCAAGGCGCGCCTGTTCGTCGCCGGCGTCTTCGTGGTCGCCGTGGGTCAGTCGGCCCCCTCTCCTTCTTCTCTCGACCGCATCGAGGGTTTCATCGATCTTGCTCAGATAGCGCGCTCTCCCGCTTCCGATGGGAACCGTCCTGAACCGGCCGCCCAGTTCGGCAAAGCTGAATCCCCGGCCTTCCGGCACCTCGATTCGCAAAAGACCGTCTTGAATCATCCTGGCGAGGGTCGCCTGGGGATACCCGTCACGCATCCAGGACAGCCATCCGAGCAGAGCCCGCGCCGGCCGGCCGTAGCGCGCAGGGACGCCCTCGGCAAAGGTGGCCGGGAGAGACTCGCCGGCGGCATCCTCCGTCAGCTTCGATGCCCTCTCAAAGATCAGGGGCACGTACGTGGCCGCGTCCGTGTGCAGGATCTCGACTTCGTCAAAGGGAATGCCCTGCTCCACACAGGACCGCAGGACCTCGCCAACCTCGTTCACCTCGCCCAGAGCCGGGAAGATCCCGTCCACGGCCGGTGTCGAGGCCGGGTCCACGGCCAGGTCGATCTTCTGCCCCTCCGGGATGCGGTCCAGGAAGATCTTCTCCAAGGCGCGAAGATCCTCTGCCAGGTCCTCCGGCACGAGGACCATCGCCTTGCCCGGCAGCGCTCCCGGATCGCCCTCCAGCCTCTCGACGGCCATGCGCAGCAGGCCGGCATCGTCCACGAGCCGCTTCGCCTCGAGGGCCCGCTCGAAATCCAGCAGGAGGCGCCGGATTTCCCCCCCCTTCGTCTTCACCTCGAAGGCGGCGGCCTCGAGGTCGGAGCCTCTCAGGCCCGCAAGCCGAAGGTCCCGGATGGACCGGGCGAGGGTTCTGGTCAGCCCCGGACTCGGTTCCAGGCGGGTCGCATACCCGCCGCCGGCCGCCTTCAGGGATGCGAACAGACGACCCACCAGGACCTCGAAGCCCACGCCGCGCAGAAAGGTCAGGCCCCTTCGGGCCATATCTCCGGAAGTGAGGTCGAGCACCATGCTCTGCAGGGTCTTCACCCGTACGTTCAGCACGGACTGTCCGGAACCGGCCACGGCATCGAGCCACTGGAAGCCGATGCGGCGCGAAGGGGCGAGCAGCCACTTCTCCTCGAGGAGACGGTCCCTGCAGAGGTCACGGAGCGTTAGGGTGAGGCGGTTGAGAGTGTGTTCTTCCATGGCGGGACACTTTACTATTCAACGGCCGGCGGGCTCAAGGGGCGTCGGAGCTGAGGGATTCCTGCCTGCGCAGGAATGACGGCGTGTGCGGGAATGACGGCGTGTGCGGGGAGGAGAGGTGCTGGGGGATTGCCGCGGACGCTTCGCGCCCTCGCAATCTCCATCCAGTGCGGAGACTGCGAGCGTAGCGTGGCAACCTCCCGCTTCCATCTTGCCTTCGCCCGGCGGAAGAGGGAAGATGGTCCACCATCATGGGTATGCAACCACACGCACAGGGGAAGGTCGCTGCCAACGGCATCCGGATCTATTACGAGGCCTTCGGGGACCCGGGGGATCCGGCGGTGCTGCTCATCATCGGCATGGACGAGCAGTGCACCGCCTGGTTTCCCTACTTCTACGAGCCGATCGCGGAGGCCGGCTTCTGCGTCCTTCGATTCGACAACCGGGACTGCGGGCTTTCCGACTGGATCGCCGACTGGGACGCAGACCGCCCTTACACGCTGGAGGACATGGCGAAGGATGCGGTGGGTCTGCTGGACGCCCTGGGAATCCGGACGGCACACATCGTGGGCGCCTCCATGGGCGGGATGATCGCCCAACGCATCGCCGTCAGCCACCCGGACCGCACGCGAACCCTCACCTCGATCGCCTCCTCCGCCTTTCCCCTGGACGCGGACCCCGCTGTACAACCTTCGATCGATGTGGAGAAGTACCGCGCTCTTCACGAGGACCTCGTCGCCCGGTTCCCGGGCCGCCTGACCGAGCCTGCCGAGACGATCGCGTTCCGCCTGGCTGCGGCCAGGGCCTTTGCCGGAAGCCGTTTTCCCTTTGACGAGGCTTTCCAGCGAGAAGCGATGACCGAGAGCATCCTGGGCCGCAAGGGATTCAACCCACACGCACAGGGACATCAGCTTGCCGCGGTTCTCGCTTCCGGGTGTCGACTCGAGGGACTGGGACGGATCTCCGTTCCGACTCTGATCCTCCACGGGACGGAAGACCCCCTGGTGCCCCCCGGCCACGGCGCCAAGTGCGCCGCACGCATCCCGGGCGCCAGACTCGTCTGGCTGGAGGGCATCGGACACGAGCTTCCCCCCGGCATCATGCCCCAGGTGCACAAAGAACTGCTGGCACTGTTCAGTCGATCGTCTTTTGAAACCGCGCCACGGCAAGGGTGAACACGAACGCCCCCAGCGAGAAGAGCATGAAGAACTGCGGCGCGAGGATGAGCAGGCCGTTCCCCTTGAGGATCACGCCGCGCACGATCACCAGGAAGTAGCGCAGCGGGTTCGCATAGGTCAGCCACTGGACCGGTTCGGGCATGTTCGCGATGGGGAACATCAGGCCCGACAGGAGGACCGAGGGCATCATCACCATGAGGGCGAGGAAGATCGCCTGTTGCTGTGTGTGGGAAAGGGTCGATATGAACAGGCCCAGCCCCAGGGTGGAGAACAGAAAGAGCGCCGTGGCGACGTAGAGAAGCCCGATGGAGCCGACCATGGGCAGCCGGAAATGGCCGGCCGCAACGACCAGGATCAGGGTCACGTCGATCAGCCCGATGATCGCAAAGGGAAACATCTTGCCGGCAAGAAGCTGGTAGGGCTGGATGGGCGTCACGACCAGCTGCTCCATCGTCCCGATCTCCCGTTCCCGGGTAATGGCAAGGCTCGTCAGGAGCATGGTGATCACCAGGAGGATCATGCCGAGTACGCCCGGGACCATGTACCAGCTCGACTTGAGTTCCGGATTGTACTGATAGCGTATCTCCGGGCTGGCCCACGGTTCCGGCCGCTTCCCCCTTCCCGTCAATCCGGCCAGGCGGTCCATGCGCACATCGATCCGTTCCTGTCCGTATCGGAACAGGATCTTCTGGAGATAGCTCGCCGCCACGCCCGAGGAGTTCGACTCCGAGCCGTCGAGCAGCACCTGGAGGGGCGCCGCCTCCCCACGGTCCAGCCTCTCCGCGAAGCGCTCCGGAAACACGAGCACCACGTCCGCCCGCGTGTCGACCAGTGCGCGTTCGATCTCCCGGTCCGAGTCGACCTCCCCCACGAAGGTGAAATACCCGGAGTTGAGCACCGCCCGGACCAGATCCCTGCTTGCAAGGCTCCGGTCCCGGTCCATGACGGCCAGGGTGATGTTGTTCACGTCCGTGGTCACCGCATACCCGAACAGAAAGAGCTGGATGATCGGCGCGATGAAGATGAGCACGAACATCCGCGGGTCACGGAAGGTCTGGATGAACTCTTTGCGCGCTACGTGCAGGATCCGACCCATCTTCCCCTCTCAGAGCTTCTTCCTGAACCGGGCGACGGCGAGGCTCAACAGGATCGTCCCGAATACGACCAGAAAGAGCGTGGGTCGCAGCAGGATTTCCAGGGGCTGGGCCTTGAGCAGGATGCCCCGGCAGATCGTGATGAAGTAACGCGCCGGCACCGCGTAGGTGAAGACCTGCACCCATTCCGGCATCGACTTGACCGGAAACATGAAGCCGGACAGCAGGATGCTCGGCAGCATGGTGGTGAGGATGACGATCTGGTTGGCGAGGAGCTGGTTGCTCGAAATCACGCTGGCGAGGAGCCCGATGGAAAGCCCGGCCACGGCAAAGACCAGGGCCGTCCCGGCGAAGAGCAGGAGGCTCCCGGCGAAGGGGACCTCGAAGACGACGACGCCCATGAAGGCCACGATCATGCAGTCGATCAGGGTGAGGGCCAGGTAAGGAAGCATCTTGCCGAGGATGATCTCGTACTTGCGGGCCGGCGTGGCAATCAGGCCCTCCAGGCTGCCGAACTCCCGCTCACGGACCACGGTGAGGCTGGTGAGCAGGGCCGCGATGAGGACCATGATCACCGCGATCAGGCCGGGCACGATCGTGTGGGTGCTGTCCAGCTCCGGGTTGAACCACACCCGGAGCTGCATGTCCACCGGCGGGATGCCCTGAGGCGGCACCCCGCTCCTGGACAGGGCGCGCCGGACCGTATCGATGTTCATGCCGGCGAAGACCGCTTCCACGTAGCCGGCTGCAATCGTTGCGGTGTTCGACTCCGAGCCGTCGAGGAGCACCTGTACGGTTTCCCCCTCCCACCGCTCGAGGCTCTTTCCGTAATCCTCCGGGATGGACAGGCCGATCTGGGCTTCGCCGGAATCGAGCAGGTCCATGAGGGTCTCCGGATCCGAGGGGGAAGCCACCAGCCGGAAGTACCTGCTTCCCGTGAACGCCTCGACGAGTTCACGGCTCGCCCGGGTCCGATCCTCGTCCGACACCGCCAGCTTCAGGTTGCGGATGTCGAAGGTGATGGCAAAGCCGAAGAGCAGGATCAGGATGACCGGCAGCACAAAGGCGATCAGCAGGGTCCGCCAGTCCCGCAGGATGTGCAGGAACTCCTTTCGTGCAATGGCCGCGATGCGCGTCTTCAACGGCTCCTCCCTCCCTCGGCGGCGATCCGTTCGTCCTCCAGCTCGATCAGGTGCATGAACGCATCCTCCAGGCTCGCCCGGATCGGGCGAACCCGGGCCTCGGGCCAGCCTGCATCCGCCAGCAGGCCGCGCAGCTCGTCGGAAGCGGCCGGGCCGTTCGCCATCAGCACACGACTGGTCCTGCCGAAGATCTGGGCCCGCCTCACCCTCTCGTCGGAGGCCAGCCTCGCCACGACTTCTCCCGGCGGAGGCCCGGAAACCTCGAGCATCGTACCGTCGAGAACGTCCGTCACGAGTTCCCGCGGGGAAGCCTCCGTGATCTTCCGCCCGGAGTAGATCAGGATCAGGCAGTCGCAGTGCTCGGCCTCGTCCATGTAGTGGGTGGTCACGAATACCGTGACCCCCTGGCACCGTAGCTCGGCGATCAAATCCCAGAAGTCGCGACGGCTGGCGGGGTCCACGCCCGCGGTCGGCTCGTCGAGGAACACGATCCGGGGCTCGTGCAGGATCGCCGCGCCCAGAGCAAGCCGCTGCTTCACCCCTCCGGCCAGGGTGCCGGTCAGGCGATGCTGGAGTCCCCGAAGGCCTGCGATTCCGAGGGCCATGTCGATCCTCGCCGCCCGCTTCTTCCGGGGGATGCTGTAGACGCCGGCGTAGAAATCGAGGTTCTGTTTCACCGTGAGGTCCCCGTAGAGCGAGAATTTCTGGCTCATGTAGCCGATGTTCCCCTTGATCCTGTCCGGTTCGCGGCCCACGTCGAAGCCCGCCACCGTCGCAATCCCTTCGGTCGGCGCGAGAAGGCCGCAGAGCATACGGATCGTGGTGGTCTTACCGGCCCCGTTCGGGCCGAGAAAACCGAAGATGGAACCCTCCCCCACCTCGAAGGAGACATGGTCCACGGCCGTGAAGGGTCCGAACCTTCTCACCAGCCCCTCCGCCTTGACCGCAATCATGACGGCCTCCCTTCCCAGGAGAGGAACACGTCCTCAAAGGTCGGCACGACCTGCTCGACCGACGACGGAGCGATGCCCGCCCGGCTGAGGATTTCCGAGATGTCTTCCTCCCTCACCTCCGGTTGGCAAGCCGCTTTCAGCACCTGGCCCGAGGGGTAGCTGCGCAGGACGCCCTGCTCCCCCTCCAGGGCCTGGCGCGCCGGGCGGCCCTCCGGCACCCGTACCTCGAAGATCCTCTCCGTGTGGGATGCCAGGATCTCCTTCGGGCTGTTCGTCTCGAGGAATCTGCCCCCCGACATGAGCCCCACCCGGTGGCATCGCTCCGCCTCGTCCATGTAGGGCGTGCTGACCACGATCGCCACGCCTTCGGAGGCAAAGGCGTAGAGGATCTCCCACAGCTCCCTGCGCGACAGGGGGTCCACACCGGTGGTCGGCTCGTCGAGCAGCAGGAGCCGCGGGCTGTGAATCATGTTGCAGGACAGGGCGAGCTTCTTGTACATCCCGCCCGAGAGCTGGCCGGCCCGTCTGCGGGCGTAAGGCTCCAGGCGCGAGAACCGGTACAGGCGGGCGAGCCGCTCCTTCCGGTCGGCCCGCGAGACGAAGTGCATATCCGCGAAGAACCGCAGATTCTCGGCCACAGTCAGGTCGGCGTACAGGCTGTACTGCTGCGGCATGTACCCCAGCCGCTCCCGGACTCTCTCCGGGTCCCTGTCCACCCGCAGCCCCTCCAGGGACGTGTGTCCCCGGTCCGGGTCGAGCACCCCCACCATGAGCCGAAGGGCGGTGGTCTTGCCCGCACCGTCCGGCCCGACCAGGCCGACGATCTCGCCGGGCTCCACGTCCAGGTCGATCCCGGCGACGGCCGCGACGTCCTCGAACCGTTTGTGCAGATCGCGGGCCTCCAGAAGCGCCATCAGTCCTCCTGCACGAACCAGGCGTCCACGGGCATCCCGGTCTTGAGAACCCGGTCCGGGTTCGGAACGCGCAACTTGACCTGGTAGACGAGCCGTACCCGCTCGTCACGGGTCTGCACGTTCTTCGGCGTGAATTCCGCCTCGTCCGCAATCGTCGCCACCGCGCCTCTGAACCGTCGGTCCGGATAGCTGTCCGTGACCACGTCCACCCGCTGGCCGAGCCGGATCTTTCCGAGCATGGGCCCCGGCACGTAGACCTTCACCTCCATGGTGGACAGGTCGGCCAGGGTCATCAGGGCCGATCCCGGGAGCACGGTCTCCCCCGGCTCCACGTCCCGACGGATGACCGTACCGCTGATCGGGGCGTGCACGCGCGTGTAGGAAAGCTGGGTCTCGGCAAGGCGCAGGGCAGCCTCCGCCTGCACCACCTGGGCTTCCACGACCTCCTGTTCCGCCAGAAGGACGGACTCCCGGGTCTCCGCGTCGTCCAGTTGCATCTCCGTGGCCGAACCTGTGGAAACCAGCCTCCGGATTCGTGCGAGGTTGATGTATACGCCCTCCAGGTTCGCCTTCACGACGGCGGAACGGCTTTTGGCTGCGGCCACGGCCCTGCGCGCCTGTTCGACCTGAGCACCATAGAGCCGGTCGTCGATGGCCGCCAGGAGCCGGCCCTCTTCGACCCGTTCGCCCTCTTCGGCGTCGAGACCGGTAATCCGGCCCGTCACCTGCGCACTCACCAGCACCTCCACCGCCTCTACGGTACCGTAGAAGGATTCATCCTCCTGGCGGGCCTTTCGTTCCTGCCAGAAACGGTACCCGAAGAAGCCCACCAGGCTCAGACTCACGATGAGGGGAATGATCCGTCTCGCCATCTTCTCACCTCCCGATCGATGCAAGATCCCCGGTGGCGGCCGCTAGGTGGATCTGCGCGTTCCGGTAGTCGAACAGGGCCTTCAGGTGCTCCAGCCTGGCCGTCGTGGCCGCGAGCTGCGCGTCGATGACCTCCACGTTCGTGGCGGCCCCTGCCTTGTAGCTGTGCTCGGAGATCTCGAGCATCTGGTTGGCCCGGTCCTGATTCTCCCGGGTGGTCTTCATCCGTACCGCCGCCTCCCGGAGGGCCAGCACCGCGGTTCTTACCTCTGTCCGGACGTTCGCGTGGGTCTGCACCGATGCGAGGGCGATGGTCTCTGCGGCGGCCCGGGCACGGCGCATGGCCCGATACGATTCCAGCCCGTCGAAGAGGGGGACCTGGATTCCGACGCCGATCGTGAAGATCTTCTCCCACTCGTTCACGGCGAAGTAGGGTTTCTCATAGCCGATGCTGCTGGTCAGCTGCATGACCGGAAGCATGCCCCCCCGCCTGGACAGGGCGAGGTCCTCGGTGGCGGACCGGTTCAGTTCGAGCACCTTGAACTCCGGGCGCCGGGCGCGGGCACGCTCGAGCTCCCGGTCTTCATCGATGGCCTCGACCCGGGCCTCGAGCGAGTCGGTCAGCTCGATTTCCACGTCACGGCCCAGACCCGTCGCCCTGCGCAGCAGGATGAGCGCCGTCTCGATGCCCTGTTCGGCATCGATCACCCTCGGCTCCACATTCGACACCTCGACCTGGGCACGCAGCAGCTCGAGCCGGTTGGCCACCCCGGCATCGTAGCGGTTCCGGACCTGTTCGAGATGCGCCTTGGCCGTGGCCAGGGCCTCACGCTGGACGCCTGAGACCGCCTCGGCGATCAGCACCGACAGGTACGCCTGCGCCGTCTTCTGGGCCACCCCGAGCTTCACCGTCTCTTCTTCGTGACGGGACGATTCGACCTGTTTGTCCGCAGCCCGATGCGCGTAGTACACCCTCCCCGATTCGAAGAGAACCTGGTTCAGGCTCAACCGGGCGAGCCAGTTGTCGTTTGCACCGATCTCCCTCGAGTCCTGAATCGAGATGGGGGAAACGCCGGGGACAGGCGCGTCCACCCGGATGTCCGTTTCGATACGGGGGATGTTGTCCAGGTACTGGTAGCCCGCATCGATCGTGAGGTCGGGAAGGAAGCCGGAGAAGACCTCCTTCTTCGCCTCTTCCCTCTCCTCGATCCTGCTGTGGGCAACCGCCACGTCCGGGCTGTTCGTCAGCGCGTAGCCGATCGCTTCCCTGACCGACCACTTGAGCGGCTCGTCCGCCCGGGCCCCCGTCACCGAAACCAGGAATCCGGCCAGCACCAACAGGGCCGGGTATGAATATCGCCTTGTCAAACGCATTCCCATTTTCGAACTCCTCTTCTTTTCCCTTCATTCCCGCGCATGCGGGAATCCCTCGGCACCAGCACCCCCTGCAGGAGCAGGTCCTTGAAGGTCGCGATGAACTGGTCGAAGCTCAGGCCCTGCTCCGCCATGAAGCGCGGGTGGGCCACGTGGGTGAGAATCCCCTGGATCAATTTGCCTGCCACCGTCGGGTCGATGCCGGGGCGGATCGTGCCTTCCTGCTGTCCGCGGCGGAGCAGCTCTGTAATGATCCCCACGGCCCCGGATCGGAATTGATCGATTCTGTCCCAGAGCTCGGGCATGAGCACTTGAATGTCCACCATGAGCTGGGTGGAAACATTCCTGAGGACGTTGTGGATCAGAAGATCGAAGTGTCTCCTGAGGATGGCATCCACCGGCCCCGCGGATGTGAGGTTCTCCAGGATGGCCGGCACGTGCTCTTCGATCCCCTCAACCACTACGGCGATCACAAGGGCATCCCGATCCGGGAAGTATCGGTAAAAGGTTCGCTTGCTCATGCCGAGGTCGGCGCACAGCTCCTCGACGGTGACCTTGCGAAACCCCCGCTCCCGGAAGACGCGATCCGCGTGTGCGATGATCCTCCTTCGGGTCTTCTCGGTACGCGAAGGCCGGCCCCTCTCGATCTTCGTCATCGTCCGGGTCCTCCACATATTTACAATAAAAAACGAATTCCGTATTATTCGTTTCCTTTATAGCAAATATGTCGGACTCCTGTCAAGCATTTCTTTCCGGATTCGGGAGAAAAGGAAATCAGTGGGGTGCGGGCCGGAGGACGGAATCCACCTTCTCGCAGAGAGCGGCCAGCCCTTCGGCCTTCTTGAAGTGGGCGTCCGCCCCCAGGTGAAGCAGTTCCTCGTGTTCCCTTTCAATGGGATGACCGGTGAGGATCATGACCGGAAGGTCGGAGGTCTTCGGGTCGTTGCGGATCCAGCGGAGGACCTCGTACCCGTTCCGGCCGGGCATGACGACATCGAGGATGACGAGGTCAGGGGCTCTGAGCCCCAGCGAGGCAACGGCTTCATCCCCGTCGTACGCCACCTCCACCTGGAAGCCCCTTTCCTCCAGTTGCATGCGCAGTGACTCCGACACGGCCGGGTCGTCGTCCACCACCAGGATGGAGCGCTTCTCCTCGCCGAGAAGGGCCTGGATCTTCTCGACGAGCTCTTCCTGCCGGAAGGGCTTGATCAGGTAGTCGCTCGCGCCCAGAAGGATGCCCTTTTCCCTGTCTTCCACCACCGAGATGATCAGAACGGGGATCTCCTTTGTGATCGGATCGTCCGTAAGCATCCCGAGCAGGTCGTAGCCGCTCATGGTGGGCATCATCAGGTCCAGGGTGATCAGATCCACATGGGCACGGTGAACGATCTCCAGGGCCTCGTTCCCCGAAGCCGCCTCCAGAACCCTGTGGCCCCAGCGCTGGAACTGATAGCGCAGGAGCTTGCGCATGTTGCGGTTGTCTTCCACCAGGAGGACCGTCTTTTTCCCCTTGCCTTCCGAAAGGTCCCGGATGGCCTCGCGCTCCCCCGTCGACCCGGTGTATCCCGCCACCGCCGGCAGGGTGAAGCAGAAGGTGCTTCCTTCTGCCTTCCGGCCCTCCACCCAGAGGTTTCCATCGTAATAGGCAACGATCTCCTTGCAGATCGGCAGGCCCAGTCCCGTCCCCTGGGGCTTCTCGGTCAGATGGTCCCTCAAACCCTGGCGGAACTTGTCGAAGATGAGCGCCCGATCCTTCTCGTCGATCCCCACCCCCTGGTCCGACACGCTCACCTTGATCCACTCCGATGCCTCGCGGGACCGTTTCCCTTCGAAGACCTCCGCCCCGACTCGGATCTCTCCACCGTCGAAGGAGAACTTGATCGCATTGCCCAGGATGTTGGTGATCACCTGTTGAATCCTGTCCCGGTCCGCGAAAACGAAGGGCAGATCGGCGGGGATGTCGAGGACCAGCCGCAGGGACTTCTCTTCCAGGGCACACCGCTGGGCCCTCGCCGCGTCGCCGACCACCTCGGCCAGGGAAAGGAGGTCGTCGTGCCAGACCATCTTGCCCGATTCGATCCGGGACAGGTCGAGCAGATCGTTGATCAGTCGCGTGAGCCGCTCACTCTCGGCGTTGATGATCTCCAGGAACTCCTGCCGCTCCGGTGCGTCCACCTCGTCGTAGCTCAGCAGGATTTCCGAGAAGGAGCGGATCGAGGTCAGGGGCGTCCGCAGCTCGTGGGAAACCGAAGAGAGGAACTCGTCCTTCATGTGATCCAGCTTCTTCAGGTCCTCGTACGCCTCCTGAAGCTGCCGGGTCCGTTCCTCGACCAGGGTCTCCAGCTGCACGTGAATCCGCTCCAGCTTGCGCTCCGCTTCCCATTTCGCGCTCAGGGCCGAGGCGAACTGCCGGATCTCCTGGGGGTGGAAAGGCTTGCGGACGTAGAGCAGCTTTTCCGGCGGGGGTGCGCGTTCGGCCACCTCCATCGGGTCCACATCCGCGTTGCCCGTCATCAGGATGATCTGGGTGTGGGGGTCCAGCTTCCGGATCTCCTCTGCCGCCCATATCCCATCCGGCCCGGGCGGCATGCAAACGTCCAGAAAGACGACGGCGAAGGGCTCTCCGCTCTCCGTGGCCTCACGGACCGCACGGACCGCCTCCTCCGCCTGTTCACAGCAGGCCACATCGAAGGTCATGGCCGGGGAGACCTTCGAACCCGGATCACCGCAGAGGATGTGCCGGTGAAAATCCAAGACCAGCTGCTCATCGTCCGCCACCAGAATGCGCGTTCGGGACGGTCCTCGATCGTTCATGTCCAATGACCCGGAGGTGGATGCGTGACTAGGGCTCCCTGAGATCTGAGATCGGATCTTTTTGTCGAAAAGATTACTTCTACAGATTTCTTTCCTTCCGGTCGAAGACTAGAAAGAGATCGGTACGAGGGTTCAAACCCATGAGGGGGCAGGCATGGAGCCGGCACGCAAAGAAGAGACCAGGGAGGAGCACCTCGCATTGCAGGCGATACACCCGGGTGAGGATACCGGCGATTTCGACTATCCGGACCTCTCGGACGACCTGGCCCTGGCCCCGGAAGAGGAGCGCCCCTCCGGCAAAGGCGGAGTCAAGTCCTTGGGCTCCTCGGTGCTCGACCGGCTGGCCGAAGTCAACAAGGAGCTCTGGCTCGTCCTCTCTCTGCTGAGCATCGCCGGGGTGATGAACTACCTGATGACCGGCCACCGCATGCTCCTCGGTCTGTATACCCTGCCCACCCTGTTTTCCGCCTATTTCTACGGGCGGCGCCACGCCACCCTGACCGCCTTTGCCAGTGTCTTTCTGGTCGGGCTCCTCGCGCATTTCAACACGAGGATCTTCAACACCGCCGTAGAGACGCAGTTCGCCCAGGGACGATGGTACGACATCACCGCCTGGGCCGGCATTCTCGTGGTCACCGCATATGCCATGGGAACACTTCACGAAACGAGCAGGACCCGGCTCAAGGAGTTGCGGGACACGTATCACGGCCTCCTGCACATCCTCCGGCAGTTCGTGTCCAAGGACAAATACACGGAAAACCACTCCTACCGGGTCTCCATCTATGCGACCCGAATCGCGGCCTACCTGCGGCTCGGCCCGGAACGAATCGAGGACGTGCGCGCTGCATCCCTGCTGCACGACATCGGGAAGCTCGACACCAGCCGGCAGCTTCTCTACAAGGCGGCACGCCTGTCTCAGGACGAGTACGTGGAGATGAAGAAGCACGTGGAGAAGAGCGCTTCCATGCTCGAACCTGCAGGCGGCGCACTCCGGCGGATCATCCCGATTATTTTGGCCCACCACGACAGGTTCGACGGCTCCGGGTATCACGACAAGACCGGAGACGAGATCCCCCTGGAGGCCCGCATCATCGCTGTTGCGGACGTCTACGATTCTCTGACGAGCGACCGCCCCTACCGAAAGGCCATGTCCCCCTACGAGGCGAGGTCGATCATCACCAAGGGATCGGGCACGGAGTTCGACCCCCGGGTGGTCAAGGCCTTCCTGGCCGCCTTCAACAAAGGCGAGATGGAACTCCCCGAGGTGGTCCTATGAGTGCGATGGCGCTGTTCCGTCTCGGTTCTCTTCGGCTCCGGCTCCGCGTCTCCTGAACCAGGAATATTGCGAACCGCAGGCGAAGCACCCCCGGCCTCTCGGCATCCCTCCAACGAAGCCAGGAGATTGCCGCGTCGCGGCAAGGACGCACCCTCTCCGCTGCGCTCCGACCCGGCCAACCCATGCCCCTCGCAATATCCTTTGCCCTTTGCCCTTTGTCCTTTCACCTTTGTCCTTTTCTTCACCCATCCTTGACTGTCCCTGGACAATCCAATTACATAGTACATTCCTCAGAAAACGCATTGACCGGGGGCGCTCTGCATGCGGGTCGGCATCGATATCGGGTCCTGTTACGTCAAGGCGGTGGCGCTCGATGCCGCCCACAGGCTGGTGGCCCGTCATTTCGGGCCCCACAACGGTCAACCCCTCGAGACGATCCGCCGCTTTCGAAAGGGCCTCCGAGACGAGGCCCTCACCATCGGCGTCACCGGGTCTCTCTCCGGACTCCTTCCCCGGAACGGAAGTCATCGCATCGATGACGTCCAGTCCATGATTCGAGGCAGCGCCCATCTGGACGGCAGCTGCCGGAACATCCTTCACCTGGGAGCGAGCAGCATCTCCCTCATCAAGGTCGGAGAAGAAGGAGAACTCCTCGATTTTCGAACCAATTCCGTCTGCGCTGCCGGCACGGGCTCGTTCCTCGACCAGCAGGCCGGCCGTATGGAGATCGGCATCTCCGAGTTCGCCCGCTTCAAGGGCGTGGAGGATCCCCCCTCCGTCGCGGCCCGGTGTGCGGTCTTCGCAAAATCCGACCTGATTCACCGACAGCAGGAAGGCTATACGATTCCGCAACTCTGGTGCGGACTTTGCCGCGGGCTGTCCTTCACGATCGCGAACACCCTCCTGCTGGGCGAGCCGCTACGCGGCAGAACCGGGGTCATCGGCGGTGTCGCGCTGAACCGGGAGGTCGTCCGGTGGCTGAAACAGGTGATCGGCCAGGACCTGTTCGTCGTCGAGCATCCCCACCTCGTGGCCGCCGTGGGCGCCGCTCTGATCGCCGAGGAGGAAACCGGCGTGGGCACGCCCCTGATCGCCGAGGACCTCCATTCACCGGAGCCGAGACCCGCTTCCCCGGTTCGGCCGCCTCTTCTGCTGGAACGCTCCGTCTTTCCGGACAAGGAGGCCCTTCGCGAATATGTGGACCAGGACCAGAACGAAGTGCGCATCCTCGAACCCCTGCGGGGCTGCTACAGGGTCAGCCTGGGAATGGACATAGGCTCCACCTCCACCAAGATCGCCCTGCTCGGCGAGGACGACACGGTTCTTGTCGACATTTACAGAAGGACCTCGGGAGACCCGATCCGGGCCATGAAGAGACTCCTGCGGTGCGCCGACGATCTGGCCAAGGAATCGGGCGCCGAATTCGAGGTGACATGCTGTGGAACCACCGGCTCGGGCAGGAAGCTGGTGGGCCGGATCCTGGGCGCCGACAGGGTCGTCAACGAAATCACGGCCCACGCCCGCGGTGCACGGTTCCTCTTCGGCGGGGAGATCGAAACGATCTTCGAGATCGGGGGACAGGATGCCAAATACGTGCACATGCAAGGCGGACGGGTCGACCATGTGAACATGAACTATGTCTGCGCGGCGGGCACCGGCTCCTTTGTGGAAGAACAGGCGAACAAGCTCGGGTTCGGCATCGACGAGATCGGAGACCGTGTCCTGGGGATCGCGCCGCCCTTCACCTCGGAGCGATGCACCGTCTTCATGGAGCGGGACGTGGAGAAGCTCCTCAGAGAAGGCTTCTCCCCCGTGGATGCCATGGCGGCCGTTCTCTATTCGGTCTGTTTCAACTACCTGACCAAGGTGGTGGGCAACCGCCCCGTGACCGGCAGCAAGATCCTGTTCCAGGGCGCCACGGCCAAGAACAAGGGGCTCGTCGCCGCCTTCGAGATCATCCTGGGCCGGGAGATCGTCACGTCCCCCTTCTGTCACGTCACCGGTGCCATCGGCGCAGCGAAGCTGGCTCGAGAGGAAGTGACCTCTTCCGGCACAGCTTCCTCGTTCCGGGGCCTGGACCTTTACACAAGGGAGGTGCGGGTCGACTACGAAGCGTGCGATCTCTGCCCGAATCACTGCAAGATCACGCGCGCGCGGATCGAAGGAACCGAAGACGCGCCTTCCTGGGGGTACATGTGCGGACGGGAACCCGAAGACGGCAAGAAGAAGCCGAACCGGCTCTTCGAGCCCTTCGAGGTCCGGAGGCGGCTGTTCACAGGGGGCGGGACCCTGCAAAAGGAACGCGGCCTGGAGACGGGAGTCATCCTGCCCATGGCGCTTGCGACATACGCACACCTTCCTCTCTGGCGAGCCTTCTTCGGCGAGCTGGGAATCGCCCTGAACACCACCCGGCAGACGAGCCGGGAGACCACGGAGGCGGGCATTTCGAATGCCACGGCCGAGTTCTGCTTCCCCATCAAGATCCTGCTCGGTCACGTGGCACAGGCCGCACGCTCGGACGGGGCTCTCTTCATCCCGCACCTGATTGCCGGGGAGAAGCCCCGGATCACCGTCAAGTCGGTCTTCTGCCCCTACGTGCAGGCCGCTCCCTCCATCGTCCGGTCCTCCGAGGCGCTTTCCGATGCGCTGGGGGACCGACTTCTGAGTCCGGTCATCGATTTCGCCATGCCGGATGCGGTCAACGTCCGGGAACTGCAAGCGGCCCTGAAGCCCCTCGGTATCCGAAGAGGACGGGTCGCAAGGGCCTGGAGAGAGGGCCTCCGGGCGCTGGAACGGTACCGCCGGGAATGCCGGCAGGAGGGCGCGCGGATCCTGGAAGAGATCGACAGGACCGGTGAGAAGGCGGTCGTCGTCGTGGGCAGGTATTACAATGTCTACGACGGAGGGATCAACCTCGAGATTCCGAGAAAGGTCTCCGAGCTGGGCTACCGGGTCGTCCCCTACGAGTTCCTCCCCTTCAGCGAAGAAGACCTGGGCCCCTTCTTCCGGAACATGTTCTGGTACTACGGTCAGCGCATCCTGAGCGCGGCACGGTTCGTGCGGGAACGAAGAAACCTGTTCCTCCTGTATCTGACGAATTTCTCGTGCGGACCCGACTCGTTCCTGCTCACCTATGTGGACGAGATCATGGGCGGGAAGCCGTCCCTCACCCTCGAACTGGACGAGCACAGCGCCGACACCGGGTACGGGACCCGGCTGGAGGCCTTCGCGGACCTGATGGCGGAGTACGAAGAGACGCCCGGGGAGAAGAGCCGTCTCTACGTCGCGCCGGCCTCGGGAGGGCTGCGCGACAAGCGCATCCTGCTCATGCCGATGCACATCGGGGTGGTGCCCATGTTCGCGGCCGCCTTCGAGAAACACGGATACCGGCCCCTGATGCTTCCGGAAATCACCCCGGAGCAGTTCGAGCTCGGACGGAAGCACACCCGAGGCAGCGAATGCCTGCCCGCCCACCTCACGACCGGAAGCCTGCTGCACGCCCTCGAGGAACACGACCTCAGGCCGCAGGACACGGCCCTCTTCATGCCGACCAGCGACGGTCCGTGCCGATTCGGCCAGTACGTCTCCCTCCATCGGATCGTCCTGAACAAGCTCGGGTTCGAAGACCTCGCGATCGTCTCCCCCTCGGCGCACAACGCCTACATGGGCCTGGAGGACGACCTGCGCAAGGATCTCTGGAAGGCGATCCTGGTGGGCGACCTGCTCCTGAAGCTCTACTGCCGCGTCGCCCCCTTCGAGCGGAATGCGGGCGAGACCCGACGGGAACTGGAATCCATCACGGGCGACTCCGCCCGCGCCTTCCGGGACGGGGCCGATTTCACGAAGGTGCTCGAGAATGCGGCGGCCGGCTTCTCCCGTATCGGGAAGCTGGATGTTGCCAGGCCGCTCATCGGGATCGTGGGAGAGATCTTCGTCCGGTGCAACCCCTTCTCCTGCGACCGGGTGGTGGACCGGATCATCGAGGCGGGGGCAGAGCCCTGGCTCGCGCCGATGAGCGAGTGGATCCTCTTCACATCCTTCATCCACCGATACGAGGCGCGCAAGACGAGGGATCTGGTCGAGATGCTCAGGTCCTACCTGGGCAACAGCTTCCTTTCCAGGCTCGAGCACCGGGCCTACGACGCCGCAGGGGACCTCCTGGAGGCCCGCCGCGAACCCCCGATGGCGGACATGGTCGAGAGGGGCAGGGAGTACCTGCCCCTCGAGTTCAACTCCGAGGCGATCCTCTCGGCCGGGCGGGCGTCCCTGTTCATCGACAGGGACCGGGCCGACATGATCGTGAACGTCTCGCCCTTCACCTGCATGCCGGGCACGATCACCGGGGCCATCTTCCGGCAGATGAGCAACCGGAAGGGCACGCCGATCGTGAACATGGTCTACGACGGCACGGCGGGCGTCAACGAAAGGATCGCGACCTTCCTGCAGAACCTGAAGAAGAGGACTTGTTGACTCTCCGCGACCGCTCGCCTATGCTGCAGTGGCTCAAGATCCGCCCTCTCGCCCGGCCGCCGGCAAACCCGGTCTTCCGGAAACCTGCCAGGAAAGGGAACCCCCCATGAAACACGCGAATCGAGCCTGTCTCCTCCTCCTTATCGCGGCCCTGTTCGTCGGATGTGCCCAGACGAAGGCGGTCACCCACAGGAAGCCGGACATCCCGCAAACCACGGCAGAGCTGCAGGAAATCAACCTGAACATGCTCCACAGCATGATCGAGAACCTCGACATGGAGATCGCAGCGGTGAAGCAGGTGCCGCCGACGCAATATCCCCTGTACGAGCAGCTCCGCGCCACGGACCTCGCCGGCATGGAGGCCCGAAAGGAGACGATGCTCATCCTGGTGGAACACTGCCGGTTCTCCAAGGAGAAGCTCCTCGAGGCGGACGCACACCCGGAACACAAGGATCAGATCTTCGACGATTGGCACGAGCACAAACAGCGGATGCGGGTTCTGCTCAATGCGGCGGACGAGAAGGTGAACCGTCTGGAGCGGGAGAGAATCCGGCTCGAGTTCGGACTCATCGAGGCCACCCTGGAGCACAAATTGGGAGTACGCCATGGCGCGAAATCCGAATAGAGCCCTGTTCCGGAGGGGGGGGAGGCCCCTTCCTCTTCTGCTGGTCTTCGCCCTGGCGGCCTGCAGTTCCGGGGTCGACACGGTTCGGTTCACCAGCGAAGACTTTCCTGCGGCCCCGTCGGTCAGCAGCGTGGAGATCCTGGAGAAGGCTCCGGACCGCCCCTACATCAAGCTTGCGCAGATCACCATGGGCAACAGCAAGCAGTCCGGAGCGAGCCTCTCGGTGAAGATCCGTGAAGAGGCGGCGAAGCTGGGAGCGGATGCCGTCATCTTCTCCGACCCGGTCATGTCCTTCAGCGGTGGAACGAAGTACGCCCCGGTCTACCGTCCCTGGGGGTATTACTCCCCCTACTACGGCGGCTACCACGGTGGGGCCTACATGACGGCCCGGCCGATCCCCTACAAGACGCGGAAGAACACCCTCTCCGGTGTGGCCATCCGCTACACGGACGGTTGAGCCCCGCCCGATCCGCATGCACCCCTCTCCCAGCCTGCGGTCCTCGGGTTGGTTCCGCCAGATTCCCCTTGACATGACCCTTTACTCTTAGTAAGGTTTTTAACCCGACGGTTTAAGCGATCCGGCCACCCGACATAACCCCAGAGGGACCGGTACATGGCAGGGAAGGCCGCCCGGCACAAGGACATCATCAAGCGCAGGCAGAGGCGCGAGAAGCAGCAGCGGGCCCAGAGCATCCTGGATGCGGCCACGAAGGTCTTTCTGGCCAAGGGCTACGCCCGGACGACCATGGACGACATCGCCCTCGAGGCGGAGATCACGAAACCGACCATCTACCAGTATTTCGAGACAAAGGAACAGCTCTACTTCTCGCTCATGGCCCCCTTCATCGAGGAGCTGGGCCGACAGATCGGGCAGATCGAGGAGACCGTGACCAACGGCGGATACCCGAACGGAACCGCCCTGGTCCACGATCTCTTCCAGCGCATGTACCGAGCTTTTCAAAGCTTCCCTCACACGTTCCGAATCGTTCAGTTCTTCCAGCAGTCAGGGCGCATCTGGGAAATGTCCGACTCGGTCAGCGCGTCGCTGAATGAGAAGGGGAAGCGGAATTTCGAACGACTCCGGCGCGTGCTGGCCGTCGGAATCGAAAAGGGCCTGCTCAAGGACTTCAACGTGTACGAGCTCACCGACGTGCTCTGGGGCCTCTTCGTGGGGATCGTTCAGTTGAGCGATGTGAAGTCGTACCGGACCAGCCGGAATCCCGCAGCCATCAAAGCCAGCCCGAAGCTGGAAGCATCGGTACGTCTCGCAGAAAAGATCGTCGCAGACGCGATCGCCCTCTCCTGACCCCCCCGGCGGCCTGCGCCCCGCCCGGAGCAGCGTCGTCACCGAGAAGGAGTGCAGCATGCCAGCGAACAGAAACCTTCCCGCCCAGGCGTACGAGGGCATCGTCTCCGAAACCTGCGACGGCGTCGAAATGAGAAACTACCGGGACAGGCCGGACAACCTTGCGGTGATGCTGGAAGGATCCGTATCACGGTTCGGCGACCGCGAGGCGGTGGTGGACGGCCCGGTCCGGCTGACCTACAGAGAGTTCGATCGGCTCTGCAACAACCTGGCCGCCTCCCTGAAAGAGCTGGGGTTGCAGAAAGGCGGGCGGGTGGCGATCCTGATGCCCAACTCCTGGGAACTCGCCGTCTCCTACTTCGGCATCGTGAGGGTGGGAGGGATCGCGGTCCTGCTCAACTGGCGGTGCGCCGGCCCGGAGCTCGCGTACATGCTTAACGACTCGGGGGCCACCCACCTTCTGATGCACGAGTCCTTCGGGCCCGCCGTCGAGGGCATCCGGGAGCGGCTGGAAACCTTGCGGACGATCCATGTCCAGGGCGAACCCCGTCCCCAGGGGACTCTCCCCTTTGCAGGCCTCATCGACAAGGAGGCACCGAACCGTGTGTCGAGCGACCCGCCCGTGAGCCAGGAGGATCCGGCGGCCATCCTGTACACCTCCGGCACCACGGGAGTGCCCAAGGGCGCACGGGTGCTCCATCGCAACTGCATTGCGAACGCACTGAATGCAAAGAACATCGCGGAGGGAGACGAAAACGACCGGACCCTGATCATTGCCCCCATGTTTCACGCCACGGGAATCCATTCCCAGCTCACCGCCTTCCTGAACATAGGCGGGTGCTCGGTCATCCACCAGACCTTCGACCCGGTCGACACCCTGAGGACGATCCAGGACGAGAAGATCAGCTTCGGCGCCGGCGTGGCCGCCATGTTCTGGGTCATTCTGAACATGGCCCCCTGGAAGGACTTCGACCTGGGCTCGCTCCGCCATTTCGTCTTCGGCGGCTCCCCGGTACCGGTCGAGTTGTTCAAGCAGATGATCGAGAGCTTCCCCCGCGTGCACTTCGGCAACGTGTTCGGCCTGACCGAGGCGACCTCCATCACCACCTTCAACACCCACGAGGGGATCCTGCGGGTCCCCGACTCGGTGGGGCCGGCCGTGCCGATCGTGGACGTGAAGATCGTCGACCCGAAGACCCATGCGGAGGTTCCGACCGGAGATGTGGGCGAGCTCCTGGTGAAGGGCCCCACCGTGGTCAAGGGTTACTGGAACAAGCCCGAGGCAAGCGCCCGGACCTTCGTGGACGGATGGCTCCACACCGGGGACCTGGG
This sequence comes from uncultured Thermodesulfobacteriota bacterium, assembly GCA_964479535.1. Classification (GTDB taxonomy): domain Bacteria; phylum Desulfobacterota; class DSWW01; order DSWW01; family DSWW01; genus S015-6. The sequence continues at coordinate 33,915 of CAYZMM010000020.1, read as the reverse complement.
GCGCATGGATGAGGACGGGTACGTCTACGTGGTGGACCGGATCAAGGACATGATCGTCTCCGGGGGGGAGAACATCTACTGCATCGAGGTGGAAAACGCGATCATGCAGCATCCGGCCGTGATGGAGGTCGGCGTCGTCGGCGTTCCGGACCCGGTCATGCAGGAAGCGGTGAAGGCGGTCGTCGCTCTCAAGCCGGGCGCAAGCGTGACCGAGCAGGAGATCATCGATCACTGCAGGCAGCTGATCGCCGGGTACAAGAAACCGAAACACGTGGTCATCCATGAGGGCATGCTGCCCAAGAACCCGGGCGGCAAGATCCTGAAGAAGGCGCTGAAGGAGATGTAACGTAGAGGACAAAGGGGAAAGGGCAAAGGAGAAAGACAGGGGTCAGGCCGCGCCTCCCGGTCCCCAACCGGGTCTTCCCCGAGAACGCCGTCATTCCCTCACCCTCATGCCCGCGAACGCGGGAATCCAGGAGGAGAGGGGCGTGGAGGAAGGGAGCGACACCGCTGGCGAACAGAAGCAGTCGGTGCCGGGAGGCTGCCGCGCTTCGCTCGCAGTCTGCGACATCGCCTACGGCTCGCAGTTTCCCGAGGGAGGCAAGGAAAGGAGGGGTGAACAAGCATGCTGCTGAAGGCTAAAGTGGCCCTGATCACCGGCGCGGCTCGGGGCATCGGCAGGGCCAGCGCCCGGGTGCTCGCCCGGGAGGGCGCCGACGTTGGCGTGGCCGACATCCTGCCCGAAGTCGAGGAAACGGCCCGGGAGGTCGCCGCCCTGGGGAGAAGGTCGGTCTTCGCGCTCTTCGACGTGTCGGACCCGGCCCAGGTGGCAGAAGGCGTCGCAAAGATCCGTGCGGAGCTCGGCGACATCCAGATCCTGGTCAACAATGCCGGGGTGGTCACGAACATCGCCCGCCTCACCAAGATGACCCACGAGGCGTGGCAGCGGGAGATCGCCATCAACCTGTCCGGCGCCTTCAACCTGACCAAGGAAGTCATCGGCCCCATGATCGACAGGAAGTGGGGCCGGATCATCAACATCTCCTCCGGCGCGGCCGCCGGAGGGCTGCACAGGCAGATCGGGTATGCGGCGAGCAAGGCGGGCCTGATCGGCATGACCAAGACGGTGACCCTGGAGCACGCCCGGGACGGCATCACCTGCAACGCCATCCTCCCGGGGCTCATCGGCACCGAGCTCGCGAAGATGATGCCCGAAGAGATCCTGGACAGGGCCACGGCCATGATCCCGGCGCGGCGCATGGGGGAGACGGAAGAGGTTGGACACCTGATCGCGTTTCTCGCTTCCGACAAGGCCGCGTACATCAACGGGGCCGAGATCCGCCTGGACGGGGGCATGGGACTCAACCTGGGCACCCTGGGAAGCAGGAAGGAAGTCAAGGAGATGGACCAATGAGCGACCACGAGACCCGTTCCGGGATCCCCCTGAGGACTCTCTACACGCCCGATGACCTGAAGGGCCAGGACTACGAAAGTCAACTCGGCCTTCCCGGCGAATTCCCCTACACGCGGGGCCGCCGGGCGGATCCGGGCGGCGGATGGATGCACCGGGAGCTTTCCGGTGAGGGAGACCCGGCGCGCTCGAACGAACAGCTCAAGTACCTGATGCGCCAGGGACAGATCGGCCTGGACGTGATCGGAGACAGCCCCACCATGGCCTTCATGGATCCGGACCACCCCCTGGCGGCCAACGCCATCGGGACCCAGGGCGTCTCCCTCTGCTGCCTGGATGATTTCCGGGTGCTCTACAGGGACATTCCCCTGAACTCGGCGGTCCTGTCCGCCTCGCTGCCACCGGTCATCACCGTCGCAGCCCTGCACCTGCTGGCAGGAGAGAACGGCATTCCCCTCGATCAGCTGCGGGGCTCGGTCATCCAGGCGCCCTTCTACGCAGAAGACTGCGGTTACGCCGTGCACATGCCCTTCCGCCTCAGGCTGAGGCTGGCCGCAGACTGCATCGCGTTCTGTTCCCGGGAGATGCCCCGGTTCCACTCCTTTGTGGAAGACACCTACTTCTTCGACCAGGCCGGGTTGGGCGCCGTGGACGAGATGGCCCTCGGGTTCATCGAGATCCGGCATCTGGTGCGGGAACTCCTGCGCCGCGGGGTGGACATCGACACCTTTGCGCCCCGCATCGCCATCCTGGTCGACTGCAACATGGACCTCTTCGAGGAGATCGCCAAGATCCGCGCCACGCGGCGGATCTTCGCCCGGATGATGAAGGAGGAATTCGGCGCCAGGGACCGCCGTTCCTGGTCCGCGGTCATCACGAGCCACACGTCCGGCCTCTCCCTGACGCCCCAGCAGCCGGCGAACAACATCGTCCGGGGCACGGTCCAGAGCCTGGCCCTGGTTCTGGCCGGGGTGCAGGCCCTGGAGATCTCCGCCTTTGACGAGGCGTACCGCACCCCCAGTCCCGAGTCCCACATGGTTGCACTCAGGACCCAGCAGATTCTCCACCTGGAATCGAACGTGGCCAAGGTGGTCGACCCTCTCGGCGGGTCCTATTTCGTAGAGTCGCTGACCGATGAGATGGAGCGGCGGATCCGGGACCGCATCCACGAGATCGAGGCCATGGGGGACCCGGCCGACCTGTCGGACAAGGGGTGGTTCAGGAGATTCTTCGAGGAGACCATGGCCGAGTACTCGCGAAGGATCGCCGACGGGACCCTGCCGAAGGTGGGGCTGAACGTCTTCCAGATCCCGGAAGAGGAGGACACCCTTCTCAAGGAAATCGTGGAGAGCAAGATCGAGCCCTGGTGGGACAGGATCGACCAGGTGAAGGAATACAAGAGGAATCGAGACCCGGCCCGAATCCGGGATGCCTTGACCGCAGTGCTCGAGACGGCCCGGGACGAGGACACGAACCTGATGGGCGTGACCATGGAGGCCTTCGAGGCAGGGGCGACGATGGGGGAGATCGGCGGCGCCATGCGCCTCGCCTACAACTGCCCGTACGATCCGCACGGCCTCGTCGAGTCACCCATATGAGGGAGCAGGGTCGATGAAGCGAATCAAGGTGTTCATCGGAATTCTGGGAATGGACCAGCACGAGCTCGGCGCCATCGCCGTGGCCCAGATGCTGCGGGATGCGGGTATGGAGGTGATCTACGGGGGAAGGTTCAACGTGCCGGCCTCGGTCGTCAAGACGTGTATCGAGGAGGATCTGGACGTGATCGGGCTGAGCTGCCACTCCTGGGAGTACCTGCACTACCTTCCCGACATGTTCGCGCGGATGAAGAGCGAGCAGATCGAGGTTCCGATCATCGTGGGCGGGTCAGTGATCACGCCCGGAGACCGGGAGCGGCTCCTCGAGATGGGGGTGGCGGCGGCCTTCCCCTCGGGCGCGCGCAACGAAGAGATCATCGAAACGGTGAGGAAACTGGCCCAGTGAGGTGATCGTGGAACCCGTCAAAGTCAATTCCTAAACGATTCTTCAGGAGATGGAGCCATGCCGGCACAGCTCTGCGGATGGATGGGAAAGATCCTCAAGGTGGACCTGAGGAGCTCGAGCATTGTCGAGCTGGATACCATGGACTATGCGGACCGCTTCCTCGGGGGCCGGGGAATCGCCACCCGCCTGTACTGGGAAGAGGTCACGCCCGGGGCAGGCGCCCTCGAGCCGGAGAACCGCCTCATCCTGATGACCGGTCCCCTGGTGGCCACGGGCGCCCAGGGGGCCTCCCGGTTCGAGGTGGTCGGCAAATCGCCCATGACGCTGCCCGAGGGGTTCTGCTACGGAAACCTGGGAGGGTATTTCGCCCCCTTCCTGAAGAAAGCGGGGTACGACGGCGTCGTCGTGTCCGGCCGGGCGGAACGGCCCAGCTACGTCCTGATCACAGACGGCAGGGCGGAGATCCGGGATGCCGCCTCCCTCTGGGGCAAGAACGTCTCGGAGTTGCGCAGCGCCCTGCAGGCGGAGCACGGGGAGAACGTCCACTTCGTTACCACCGGACGCGCCGGCGAGAATCTGTGCCGCAACGCGACCCTCATGACCGACCACGAAGGGAGCGCCACCGGCGGGTTCGGGGCCGTGCTCGGGTCGAAGAACCTGAAGGCGATCGCCGTGGTCGGGACCGGAAAACCCGCGGTGGCAAGGCAGAAGGATCTCACCGATCTGAACCGGCTCAGCATCAAGATGAGCGAGCGGGGAACCCTGCGGATGCCCACCCCCAAGAAGCTCATACGCTACGTGAAGAAGGCGCCGTGCTATCAGTGCGGCCTGGACTGCCTTCGGGGCGTATTCCGGACCGAATCCGGAAGAGAAGCGGTCCGGAAGTGCCAGTCCCTGATCTTCTACATGCCTTACGCCTTCATGCGGCCGGACGGGGATGCGGACACGACCGTGGATGCCACGGCCCTGTGCAACGAATACGCCCTCTGCACCATGGAGATGACGAACGTGATCGAGTGGCTCGCCGCATGCCACAGGGCGGGCGTGCTCACCGAGGAAGAGATCGGGCTCGACATGTCCGACATCGGGAGCGTCGATTTCATCCGGCGGCTGGTCACGATGATCGCCGAGCGGCAAGGGATGGGGGATGTCCTCGCGGAAGGGGTCCTCCGGGCAGGAGAGAAGCTGGGCCCGGAGACGAAGGCTCTGTTCACGGACAACATGGCAGGGGTCGGCCTGACCGGCGCCTATGCGGCCCGCGAATACATCACGAACGCGCTGCTCTACGCCATGGAGCCGAGACAGCCGATCGCCATGCTCCACGAGGTGACCTACATGATCGCCCGCTGGCTGCTGCACCTGATTCGGCCCGAGCTCTCCCCCACGACTGCAGAGGTCTTCCGGAAGGCGGCCACCCTGTTCTGGGGGAGCGACAAGGCATGGGACCTGACCTCCTACGAGGGAAAGGCCCTGGCCACGACCCTCATCCAGGACCGCACCCTGGCGAAGGACAGCCTGGTGCTGTGCGACAGCGTCTGGCCCATGATGGACTCCTTCAACACACCGGACAACGTGGGTGACCCGACCCTGGAGAGCAGGATCTTCTCGGCGGTCACCGGGATCGACACGGACGAGAAGGGCCTGCTCGCATACGGGGAGAGAATCTTCAATCAGCAGAGGGCGATCCTGCTTCGGGAGGGCTGGAAGGCGAAGGAGGACGACGTGCCCGCCGAATACAATTTCATCGAGCCCCTCGAACAGGACATGCTGAATCCCCGCCTGATCGTTCCGGGGCCCACCGAGGAGCCGGTGAGCATCCGGGGCAATGTCCTGGACAGGGCGAAGTTCGAGAGAATGCGGGAGGAGTACTACGGCCTGCGGGGCTGGGCCGCGGAGACAGGGCTTCAGAAGAGTGAAACCCTCGCCCGCCTCGGCATGACCGACGTGGCTGAAGAGCTCGCCGAGGCGGGCCTGGTGGCATAGGAATTGATTTGAGGTAATATAATTCAATATCGGAGATGACACCGACCTCGGAGGACACGCCATGGTCAAGCTGGTCTTCGCGGCCCGGAGGCTTCCCCATCTCTCGTCCGAGGAGTTCCACCGCTACTGGCGTGAAACCCACGGGCCTCTTGCCCGGAAGAACCTTCCCATTCTGGGCGCCAGACGATACGTTCAGACCCACACCATCGACACCCCTTTCAACGAGGTGCTGCGGGCGTCCCGCGGCGGAGGCGAGCCTTACGACGGCGTGGTGGAGATCTGGTGGGACAGCATCGAGGACCTCGAGGCCGCCTTCGCCACGCCCGAGGGTGAACGAGCCTCCGAGGAGCTCCTCGAGGACGAGAAGCGCTTCATGGACCTTACCCGCTGTTCCATGTGGTTCGCCAGCGAAGAGGTCTTCATCGGGTAGCCGACAGGAGGAATCGATATGAAAGGCCTGGCAAGGGATCTCGGACGCATCATGGCCAGGGACAGGGTCAGGACCGACCCGGAGGACCTGTTCGCCTACTCGGGGGACGCCACCTACTACGTGAGGAGAGGCCGACCGGACGCGGTGGTCCTTCCCGAAAACACGAGCGAAGTCTCGGAGCTCATGAAGTTCGCCTTCCGCAATGCCATTCCGGTGACGCCCAGGGGCGCGGGCAGCGGCCTGTCCGGAGGATGCACACCCCTCCACGGGGGCATCGTCATGGACATGAAGCGCATGGGCCGGATTTTGGAGATCAGCCGCCGCAACATGTCCGCAAGGGTAGAGGCCGGCGTTGTCCTCGCCGACTTTCACCGTGCGGCCAGGAGAGAGGGCCTCTTCTACCCGCCGAACCCCCAGAGCATGAACGTCTGCACGCTGGGCGGCAACGTGGCCACCCGGGCCTGCGGCCCCCACGGGGTGAAGTACGGCGCCACCGGCGATTACGTCATGGGCCTCGAGGTGGTGCTCCCCGACGGGTCGGTCATCGACCCGGGCGGAATGGCCGCCAGGAGTTCGGCCGGATACGACTTGACCCACCTCTTTGCCGGATCGGAGGGCACCCTGGGCGTGATCACCAAGGCGAACCTGAGGCTCATCGCCCTGCCCCCGGCCCACCGGACGGCGGTGGTCGCCTGTGAGACGATCGAGCAGGCCGGGGACACGGTCTCTGAAATCCTGGCAGGCGGCACCCTGCCCGCCATGGTCGAGTTCATCCCCCAGATGGCCATCATCGCCATGAACAACTACATCGACCCGCCCCTGGTCACCGAGGGGCAGGCGTACCTGCTCATCGACCTGGACGGCACCCTGGACGAGATCCGGGCCCAGTCCGACCACATCCTCGGCATCTGCCGCCGCATGGGGGTCCTGGACATCCGGATGATCGAGGACGAGAAGGAGGCGGAAACCTACTGGACCGCACGCTCCAACCTCGGCGCCATGCTGCTGACCGTGATGAAGAAGGCGATCAACGAGGACGTGGCCGTACCCAGGGACCGGATCCCCGAATTCGTGCGTGAGATCCAGAAGATGGGCGCCACCCTCTCCAAGGTGGTCCTCGGCATCGGCGGCCACGCCGGGGACGGGAACATGCACCCCTCGATCTTCTTCCCCGAGGTGAACCGGGAGGCGGAAATGGAGGCCCAGGAGACCATTCGGAAGGTCGTCCGGCTCGGCCTCTCCCTCGGTGGAACCGTTTCCGGTGAGCACGGAATCGGGTTCCACAAGGCGGAATTCCTCCACTGGGAACTGGGCGAGGTGCAGATTCGACTCCTGAAGCGAATCAAGAAGGCCTTCGATCCGAAGGGAATCATGAACCCGGGGAAGCTCTGGAAGGACGGGAGGTAGGACGGCATGCTCGACCTGAACGCATACCGGGACATGATGGCCAAATGCTCCCACTGCGGTCTCTGCCAGGCCACGTGCCCGGTGTATCTCGAGGACTTCCTCCAGACTCACCTGGCCCGGGCCCGTGTGGACCTGATACGAGCGGTTCTCGTGGACGGCACCCTCCCCGTGACGAAACGGTTTCGAGAGATCCTGGACCGCTGCCTGCTGTGCACCAACTGCTCCCGCACCTGTCCGGCCGGTGTTGCGGCGGACGAGATCATTGCTGCGGCGCGGAACCAGGTCTATCAGGGAAAGAAGAGGGACCCGGTCCGCAGGCAGCTCCTTCGCAGGTTCATGCACCAGCGGGGCATGAAGGGCCTCATGGGAGCGGCAGGCACAGTGGCCCACAAGATGGGATGGACCCCGGAGGAGCTGCCGACGCCTGCGTCCAAGCCTTTTGAAAAGCGTTTCAAGGGGCGCGTCCCCGCAAAGGGGAAGGCCAGGGCCAGGGTCGCCTACTTCGTGGGGTGTGCCACGAACACGCTCTACCCGGACACGGGAAAAGCGGTCGTCAACGTGCTCGCCCACAACGACATCGAGGTGGTGATCCCGGAAGGCCAGGTCTGCTGCGGGATGCCCGCCCTGGCCGAGGGGGATCTCGGAATCGTGCAGGAGATGCTGCGGAAGAACGTGGCGGTCCTGGCCGGTTGCGACGTGGACGCCGTCGTCACGGACTGCACGTCCTGCGGCATGATGTTCAGGACCAAGGCGCTCAAGGCGCTGCCCGGGGACGATCCGCTCCGACAACAGGCCGAGTCCCTGGCGGAAAAGGTATGGGAGGTCACCGACTACCTCGATCAGGTGGGCCTCACCGCAGAGCCGGGAGCACTGCCGGAGTCTTACACCTACCACATCCCCTGCCACCGCAGCTGGACACCCACGATGGATGATGCACCTCGAAAGCTACTGAGTAAGATCCCGGAGACGGAACTGGTTGACCTGGAGCATCCTGAGAAGTGCTGCGGCGCGGGCGGAACCTTTTTCATGGATTACAAGGAACTCGCCACGGACATCCGGTCACGGAAGCTCGAGGACATCGAGCAGACAGGGGCCGACACGGTGGTCACCCAGTGCCCTGCGTGCCGTTCCCACCTGAGGACCCGGGTGAAGGAAGGCCGGGTGACCCACCCGATCGTCATCCTGGCAAAGGCCTACGGCCTGTGAGGTGCGATGGGTCCTTCACAATGCTTACGGGAGAGCCCTGCACGCTGCAGAGAACCGGCAGAGGGTCAAAGTCCGAACACGCTCAGTACGCGTGGATCTCCCCTGGACAAGCTCTCGTCCGATTCGAGGAGCACATCGAAAGGAACGTGCAGGAGGGTGCGCTCCAGGGGATTGTAGGCGTGGAGAGGCGTGAGGCCCGGAACGGGCCTCACCCGGTGAATGGCGACACTCACCATCTGACACAGAATGTGCAGCGGAAGATAGATGGGCCCGAGCCAGTCGTGCTGGCGGGTGTGGGACATTTCGTGGGCAAGCGCCCACCGGCCCCGTTCACCGGAAACAAAGGAACGCTCCGCCAGGACCGCGTGACCGATCGCCACGGCTCTCACCCGTTGCAAACGACTTCCTTCCGGCAGAACATAGAGCCATGCGGCACCGGCAGGGCCCCTCAGCCTGCAGGGAGGACGCCGACACGAAAGCACGCCGACCGCGTGACCGACCACATTGGTCGGAAGCGTCCACGCCCACCTGGCAAGAAGCAGCGGCAGGAATCGACTGCGCGGCCTGGGAATACTGACCTGGAGCACGGCAAAGACTCTTTCTGTATTACGTAACGTATTCAACGATACAATGTGGACGCCCCCCTTTATGTTAACTTCGGCCCGGGAAACCGAGGACTTTACAGAAGAGCAGATCGATTCCTTCTTGGAGACGGCTATGTCGCATCGTCCGAGGCAAGCTCTCCGATCCCGGGGCGTACCTTCAGTACGACCTCTTTGCGAATCTGTACGGTGCCGGCCCGGGCGCCACGAGGCTTGGTGACGTATTTCGCCCGTGTGCAGGAGACGGGCACGACGCCCCCGTCCTTCGCCTTGCTGTGGTATGCGGCGACGGCGGCGGCCCGCTTGAGGGTCTCCCTGTCCGGCTCCTCGCCTGGAGGGCACTGCAGGACCACGTGGCTGCCGGGCATGCCGCGAACGTGAAACCACCAGTCGTTCGCCCCGGCCACCTTCAGGCTCAGCCGGTCGTTGTCCGCATCGGTTCGGCCCACCCGCACCTTCCAGCCGCCCGGCAGCACGTACTCGATCAGGCGGGCTCCATGTTCCTGCGCCGTCGGACGACTCCTGGCCATGACCGGGGCTTCCTTATCAAGCGGTCGATCTCCGACCGGGACACGGGTTTTGTGGATCTCCTCCCTTCTAGGGTGTATCATACCACGAAACCGGCAACCCCTCGCGTGTGGAACGAACCTCCCCGGGAGCGGACAGTGAAAGGCCCTTCTCCATCGACCGCAGGCCGCCTCTCTCCAGGGCAACCGGAGCAGGGCGGAGACACCCTGCCGCAGAACCTCCTGCGGCTCAGTGCAAGGCTGGCAATCCTCGCCCTGCTGTGGATTGTACTGACCGGCGGGGACAGGTCGTCCTGGGTCGTGGGTGCGCCCGTGGTCCTCCTCGCGACCGCCTGCAGTCAGCTCGTGTCCGGCCGGCTCAGGCATCGGTGGCGGCCGGCAGGCCTGCTCAGGTTCCTGCCCTTCTTCCTCTGGCGTTCCTTCTGTGCCAGCCTGGACGTGGCCCGCCGGGCCCTGCACCCGAACGTCCTCCTGGATCCGGCCTTCATGGATTTCCATATGGACCTGCCTTCCGGTGCACCCCGTCTCTTCATGGCGAACGTCGTGAGTCTCCTGCCCGGAACCCTGAGTGCGGAGTTGTCCGGGGACCGTTTGAGGGTACACGTGCTGGATGCCGGGAGCGGAGCCCTCGAGGAGCTGCAGGACCTGGAGACCCGGGTCGCCCGCGTTTTTGGTCTGCAGCCTTCCCAGAACACGGTCCGGAAAGGACGCTTCGGTGATTGACGCCTATCTGATCCTGGCCTCTCTCCTCCTCTTCAACGTGATTGCCGGGCTCGTCCGAGTGCTGCGGGGGCCGACCGCCCCCGACCGGATGCTGGCGGCCCAGCTGTTCAGCACTACCGGTGTCGCCGTCCTGATCCTGTTGGCAAGAACCATGAACATGCCATCCCTTCTCGATGTCGCCCTGATCTTTGCATTGCTGGCGGCCGTTGCGGTCGTCGCCTTCGTCATGCGATTCCTGGGGCCGGCATCGGAGGGCCGCTGAGGGGGCAACGTGAGTCTCACCGAGTACCTAGGCTTCGGATCGACCCTGCTCGGCGTTCTCTTCTTCCTGTCCGGCACGGTCGGGCTTCTGCGATTCCCCGACGTGTTCACGAGACTTCACGCTCTGACCAAGGCCGACAACATCGGGCTCGGCCTGGTCATCCTGGGCGCGATGCTGCAGTCCCCCTCCTGGGCCACGGCGCTCAAGTTGCTGGTGATCTGGCTCCTGGTCCTTGTGGCAAGCGCAACATCCTGCTACCTTGTTGCCCGGACCGCACTGCACAAAGGAATCGAGCCATGGACGAAACCATGACATGGAGTCAGTGGCTCTTCGACCTGCCGCTGGCCCTTGCCCTCCTCTGGCTCGCCTGGACGCTGCTTCATTCCCGCGACCTGTTCAAAGCTGCGGTTCTCTTCATCGCCTTCGGGCTGCTCATGGCCCTGGCGTGGGTGCGGCTGCACGCCGTGGACATCGCTCTGGCCGAGGCGGCCATCGGGGCCGGGATCACAGGCGCCCTGATTCTGTCAGCGCTCCGGCGACTGGGCGGTGAGGAACGGAAAGACGGTCAGGGCGAAGGCCGTCGCGTCCACGGCGGGCCCGACGGCGCCCCATCCCCGTCGTTCCTCCTGCTGCCGATCGCCGCCCTTGCCGCCTTCCTCGGCTGGGTGGTGCTGTCTCTGCCCCTTCCGAATCCGTCCACCGCGTCTCAGGTTCTTTCGAACATGGAACGAAGCGGTGTCGGCAACCCGGTCACAGCGGTCCTCCTGAACTTCCGCAGCTACGACACCCTGCTGGAAATCGCGGTTCTCTTTCTGGCCCTTCTGGGTGTCTGGTCCCTTGGAGCGGAGGACGCGCCCGATGCAGGGCAGACCGCAGGGCCTCTTCTCACGGCACTGGTCCGGATCCTGCTGCCCGCCATCATGGTGACGGCAGGCTACCTTCTCTGGGCAGGTGCGCACGCGCCCGGGGGCGCCTTCCAGGCGGGGGCGGTCCTGGCAAGCGCAGGGATCCTGCTGGTGCTGACTCGGGAGCGGTTCGCCTCCTTCCTGGAGGCGTGGCCCTTCAGAGCCTCGTTGACCCTGGGCCTTTCCGTCTTCACGCTGGTGGCCCTCGGCTGTACGCTGCCGGGGGGCCGGCTACTCGAGTACCCCGAGGGCTGGGCAGGGCCTCTCATCCTTCTGATCGAGAGCTTCGCCACCCTGTCCATCGGCGTGACCCTCCTGGCCCTCTTTGTCGGCGGCAGACCGTCGGCCGGGGAGCGCAGAAGGCGGTCCGTGTCCCCGGGAAGGGAGAAGGAGCCGGGGTAGCCCCATGAGTCTTTCCAGCCTCTATGCCCTTGTGGGCTCCACCTTGTTCAGCCTGGGCCTGTACGGCCTGATATCCTCTCCCCACCTCGTGAGGAAGATCCTTGCCGCGAATATCATGGGAAGCGGCGCATTCCTCACCCTGGTGGCCCTGGCGTACGGCTCGCCCCACGCTTCTCCCGACCCCGTTCCCCACGCGATGGTGCTCACCGGTCTGGTCGTGGCCGTAAGCGCCACAGCCCTCGGTCTCGCCCTTGCCTGCCGGGTCCGGGAAACGACCGGAAGCCCTCGGCTTCCGGAAGATGAGTCCGATTGACATGGCTGTTCAGACCCATTGGCCCGTGTGGATGATCTTTCTGCCACTGGTCACCTCTGTCCTGGGATTCCTCTTCACCCGTCGCGGAGCGATGCTGGGGGCGGCCACCGTCCTGGGTCTGGTGCCGGCTCTCTTCGGGCTCTTCCGCCAACTGCTCCTTCACGGTCCGCAGCGCTACCCGGTCGGCGGATGGATGGCTCCCCTGGGCATCGAGCTGCGGCTGGATGGCCTGTCCCTGTTCATGCTGATCGTGACCGCGGTGGTGGGTGTGGGAACCACGCTTTTTGCCACCGGATACTACGCCTCCCCGAAGGAGAGGACAGAGCCTCGGCAGGACCGGGATCCAGGCCTTTTCTGGCCCCTCTGGTTGCTCATGTGGGCGTCCCTGAACGGGCTCTTCCTGTCCGCCGACATCTTCAACCTCTACGTCTGCCTCGAGCTGCTGGGGCTCTCGGCGGTGGCCCTGGTCGCGTCGGCCGGAAACCCGGACGCCATCACAGCCGCCATGCGTTACCTGCTGGTCAGCCTCCTCGGCTCCATGGGGTATTTGCTGGGGGTGGCATTCCTGTACTTCGGTTACGGGACCCTCAGCCTGCACCTGCTGGGACAGGTTCTGACCTCCACCCCGGCCGGTCTTGCCGCCCTTGCCCTCATGACCCTGAGCCTGGCCATGAAGACAGCGCTCTTTCCCATGCATTTCTGGCTCCCCCCTGCACACGCCAATGCTCCGGCCCCGGTGAGCACCCTGCTTTCCTCTCTGGTCGTCAAGGCCTCTTTCTACCTGCTGATCAGGTTGTGGTTTCAGGTCTTCGACCCGCTCATATCCCCTTACATCGCCCATCTTCTGGGCGCCCTGGGTGTCGCCGCGATTCTGTGGGGCTCGGTCCACGCCCTGCTCGCACAGCGTCTGAAGCTTCTCATCGCCTACTCGACGGTGGCGCAGCTCGGGTATCTGTTTCTCGTCTTTCCCCTGTCCCAGCACAAGGGAACCGGGTTCAGCGCTTTGAGCGGCGGGCTCTTTCTGGTCCTTTCCCACGCCTGTGCCAAAGGGGCTGCCTTCTTCTCGGCCGGTGCGGTGCTCCAAGGAATCGGCCACGACCGGATCGACGAGCTGGAAGGCCTTGCCCGCCGACTGCCGGTCACCATGTTCGCCTTCGCGCTGGCCGCTGTGAGCCTGATGGGACTACCGCCCAGCGGGGGATTCATCGCCAAGTGGGTGTTGCTCAACGCCGCCCTCGCAGGGGGCCAGTGGTGGCTGGCCACGGTGATCGTTCTGGGAGGGCTGCTGGCCGCAGCCTACGTGTTCCGCGTCTTCTCGCGGGCCTTCCGAAACGCGGAGGACGTCCCGTCATCCGCGCGCGTACCGCGGAGCATGGAGTTCGCCGCCCTCGGCCTTGGGCTGGCCGCCCTGGGTCTGGGCGTCATCGGCAATCTGCCCTTCGAAATACTGCGGATCGGCGCCCCCCTGACCGGACCGGTGCTCACAGGAGGACCTCCGTGAACCTCGGCTCCACATTGCCCCTGATGATCGTGCTGAGTTCCCTGCTGCCCGGCATCCTCATCTTCTGTCTCCCGGAACACCGCGTGGGCCTGCGCACGGCCGCGAACATGGCGGGGGCCACGGTCAAGCTCCTTCTCACGGGGGTGATGATCTCGGGGGTCTTCCTGGGCAAGGTGTACGAGACCCGGCTGCCGCTGCTTCCGGGCATGGACCTCGTCCTCAGCGCCGACGCCCTCTCGGTTCTCTTCACATCCCTCTCGGCCGTCCTCTGGTTCCTGACCACCCTGTACGCCATCGCCTACCTCGAGCCCTCGCCCCAGTCCCGCAGCCGCTTCTTCGGGTTCTTCAGCCTCTGCGTCAGCTCGACCGTGGGCTTCGCCCTGGCCGGCAACCTCATCACCTTCATCATGTTCTACGAAATGCTCACTCTGTCCACGTATCCGCTCGTCGTGCACCGGGGGACCGATGAAAGCATGCGGGCCGGAAGAATCTACCTTGCCTACACCCTTGCCGGAGGCGCGGTCCTGCTGTTCGGCACGGCATGGCTCAAGGCGCTGGTGGGCCCCCTCGATTTCGTCCAGGGAGGTATGCTGCAGCCCTTTTCCGCCCTCTATCATACGGAGTTCACCGTCATCTTCGCTCTCCTGGTCACGGGTCTCGCTGTAAAGGCCGCCGTCGTACCGCTGCACGGATGGTTGCCGATTGCGATGGTCGCGCCGGCCCCGGTCAGCGCGCTGCTGCACGCAGTGGCGGTGGTGAAGGCCGGGGCCTTCGGCATCGTCAGGATCGTCTATGACATCTACGGCATCGAGTTCGCCGAAAGCCTGGGCGTTCTCGGCCCCTTGGCGCTGGCGGCTTCCTTCACGATCGTCTACGCTTCGTTGCGGGCCCTGAACCAGGACGGATTGAAGAAGCGGCTCGCCTATTCCACCGTCAGCCAGGTTTCTTACATCGTTCTGGGGGTCGCCATCGCCGGGCCCCTGGCGACCGTCGGGGGCCTGGTTCACCTGGTGCACCAGGGACTGATGAAGATCACGCTCTTCTTCTGTGCGGGGAACCTGGCCGAAACCCTGGGTATCCATGCGGTGAGCGAAATGGACGGCGTCGGCAGACGGATGCCTCTGACCATGGCCGCCTTCACCCTGGGGGCGCTCGGCATGATCGGGGTGCCCCCTCTGGCGGGCTTCGTCAGCAAGTACCATCTGGGCGTGGGTGCCGTGGCGGACGGGCAGATGTGGGTTCTTCTGGTGCTGGCGGCGAGCAGCATGCTCAACGCGGCGTACTTTCTGCCCATTCTTCATGCGGCCTGGTTCCGGGAGCGAGGCGGTCCCTGGCCGGAGGAGCATTCCGGGGGGAGGCTGGAGACGAACTGGATGCTGCTGATGCCCGCTCTCGTCACGGCGCTTCTGGCACTCGCCGCCGGTCTTCTCGCAGACGCTTCGTTCAGCCCGCTTGCATGGGCTCGCCTGATCGCAGTGAGGGAGTACGGACCGTGAGTTTCTCCGAACTGCCCGAAGTGATGCTGAAGCTTTTCCTGTTGTCGGGGCCGGGACTGCCCATCGCCTTGAGTCTGTCCTGTCTGTCGAGGCGCTGGCAGCCCCTGCTGGGCAGGCTGTACGGCTGGTCGGCTCTGCCGGCCCTCGGCCTGGCTCTGCTCGTGCCTGCAGGCGTGCATGGGGAGTTTCCTTCCCTTCTCCTGAGCCTGCGGCTGGGGGTGGATGCCACGGGTCGCGTCTTCCTCTTCTTCACGGCACTGCTCTGGCTGGTGTCGGGCGTTTACGCCCGAAACTATCTCGCAGGGGACCGACATCGCGCCAGGTTCTTCTTCTTCTACCTGCTCGCCATGGGAGGGAATCTCGGCCTCATCCTGGCACAGGACATGGCCGGCTTCTACCTGTTCTTCGCCCTGATGAGTTTCTCCTCCTACGGTCTGGTCATTCACAACGGGGACGCGGATGCGCTGCGGGCGGGTCGGATCTATCTCTATCTGGTGGTGCTGGGAGAGGTGATGCTCTTCAGCGCCCTGGTCATTCTGTACCATCTCACGGGCTCGCTGGACCTGCCCGGGGTGTCCGCAGCGCCGGCGAAGGGGCTCCTTTTCGCGCTGATCCTTCTCGGGTTCGGAATCAAGGCCGGGGCGCTGCCCCTCCACGTGTGGCTGCCCCTTGCCCATCCGGCCGCACCGACTCCGGCCAGTGCGGTGCTGAGCGGTGCCATGATCAAGGCCGGTCTGCTCGGCTGGATTCGCTTTCTGCCCCTTGGGGATGCGGGCTCCCCGGAATGGGGAAGCCTGTGCATGGTCGCCGGTCTGCTCGCCGCCTTCTTCGGCGTAATTTCGGGCATCCTTCAGACCAACCCGAAGACGGTTCTCGCGTACTCGAGCATCAGTCAGATGGGGTTGATGACGGTGGGGATCGGCGCCGGGCTCTTCAGCCCCGACCTATGGCCCATGGCCCATGTGGCCGTCATCACCTACGCCCTTCACCACGCCTTTGCAAAAGGCGCCCTCTTCCTCGGCGTGGGGGTTGGAGGCGCATGGCAGAAAGGAGGATGGCAGCGATGGGCGTGGATCCTGGGTCTCGTGCTTCCCGCGATGGCCCTGGCAGGCGCACCGCTCACCACAGGCGTCGTGGCGAAGACCGCCCTGAAGAGCGCCGTCGCCCCCCTGCCGGATCCCTGGCCCGGCCATCTGGCCGTCCTCCTGCCGATGGCCGCAGTCGGTACGACTCTGCTCATGATCCGGTTTCTCTTCGTCGTTTTGCGGGACGCCTCATCAGGCGCTCACACCGTCTCCGGCCTCCGGCTTCCCTGGACCGCCATGGTGCTCCTGGCGGCCCTGAGTGCCTGGCTGCTGCCGGAGGCACAGCCTTCCGTGAAGAAAGCCCTGGCCCTGGCAGCCGGCGGAAAATCCCTCTGGCCCGTCCTCGCGGGCGGTCTGTCTGCACTCGTGGTCTTCCTGCTGTTCAGAAGGGAAGCCCTTCGACGGATGCCGTCCCTGCCCGCCGGCGACCTGATAGCAGCAGGTTCCTGGCTGGCGACGGCCCTGGAGAGGACCGGCCGCCGCTATTTTTCTCCCCTGTGGCAGAACACGCTTGCCGGGCTTTCGATAGATCGCACCGACCTGCTGGAATCATTCAAAAACACACGAATCCTACGTGACGTGGAAAAGGAGCTGGGTCGCTGGTCTGCCGTGGGAACCGTCCTGCTGGCTCTGTCCGCTTTCTTCTGCCTGCTTCTCTTTCTCTCCCTGAACTGAGCCCCGCATGGCTCCCTTCGACGACGGCGCGCTCGTGTTCAGCCACGGCCCCCTGTCCAGCGAATACCCCTCACCCGCTCCCGCAGGCAGAAGGGCATAGAGAAGGCCCCGCCTCGACGGCCTCGAGGGGCTGATCCGTCAGGCCGGCCCCTCCGAGACGATGTCCTGCAGGTCCTTTCGGATCTTCGTTCGGTAGGGCTGCAGCGAGGCCTCGTTGGACATGATCATGTCGAGCTGCCTCGTGTGGATGGTCAGGTACCCGAGCACCTTGAGCCGGTTCTCCATGAAGCCTCTCTCCCTGCCTTCCAGGCGCGCCAGGAGGGTGTCCTCCTTGATCTCCGCCCGAAAGTCGACCGCCTCCAGGACTTCCCGGACGAAGAGCACTCTTCGGAGCCTTCGTTCGAAGTCGGCGGCACCGCCCTTGAACTGGAAGCTCACGTAATTCTCGCTCGGCCGGTCGCCCACCAGCGCCTCGACGGTGGAGAAGTGGAAACCCAGCCTGGAAGTGAGGTTGCAGAAGTTCCTCGAGATCATGAAGTAGTTGCGGTTTGCATACCGGGAGGCCACGCCCGTGGTGAGGGCCGGGTTCCGGGTCGCCTCGTACATGACGGACAGGAACCCCTTTCGATCCAGGGGGGGCGGCCCCTCCCACGGCATGGCCGTGATGCCCTCCCAGAGGGCCCGCATGGGAATGGAGACGATGTTGTCGATGCCCACGTATTTCCCCTTCACCTCCTCCAGGAACCCGTCGTCCAGGTTCAGGACCCACCACTGCATCGGGACCTCGCAGAAGAGCTGTTTGCTCGATCGCTCCGGAAAGCGGTGATCCTTGCCGAACCGGAACATCTCCTGCACCGACTTCTCGTGACAGAAGCGCGTGATGTCGTGGAGGGTCCCGCAGTTCTGCGGCCTGAACTCCGGGGCGTCCGGGTCGAGCAGGTTCAGGGGGGTGATGTGACGGGCGACGCCCTTCAGGGCCTCGAAGACCGGGCTCCCCTCCATGAGGCTCTTGCGGGTCCCCCTCTCGCTCAAGAGAGCCTCGTTGCGCCCGTCGTGGACCCGCAGGCCCGTTGCGTCCACCGTCACCCACTGGCCGGTCCGGAGCCGGGACGTCGCCCCTGCCAGCCCGAAGAGCGCCGGAATGCCGAACTCCCGCGCAACGCTTGCCAGGTGGCCTGCCACGCCCCCCTGTTCGGTCACGGCCGCAGCGGCCCGGTCGAGCACCGAGGCCCATCGGGGCAGGGCCTGTGCCGCAACGAGCACGGCCCCCTCGGGGAACCGGAGGGTGTCCGCGTCCTTTCGCAGCACGAAGACCGGGCCTGCCGCCGCTCCCGGCCCGGCCGTAACCCCTCCCTCCAGGAGGACCGACTCCGGCCGGGTGGCCGCGGTCGGTTCGCTCGACATTTCTCCCGGGCCCAGCTGCGGCAAGGGACGGCATTGCAGCAGGACGATCGAACCGTCCGGTTCGATGGCCCACTCGATGTCCTGGGGAGCCTGGTAGTGCTCTTCGATTTTGAGAGCCAGGCGCGCCAGCTCCCGGGCCTGCTCGTCGAGAAGGGACGGCCGGGCGCCTTCCTCTTCGCTCAGGTCGTGACGGCCGACGCCTTCTTCCGGGTAACAGACAAGCTTGTGCTCCTTCCGCGGGATCTCCCTGCGAAGGATCTCCGGGGGGTCCGCCCGGCGAAGGACGAAGAGGTCTGCGGCCGTGGAGCCGTCCACCACCGTCTTGGGAAGACCCCAGGCCGAGTTGATGATCACGGCGTCGTCCCTGCGGTCTACCGGGTTTCTCGAGTAGAGAACGCCGCCGCACACGGCCTGGACCATGCGCAGAAAGCCGGCGCACATGTCCACGTCTTCGTCCCGGATGCCCCGATGCATCCGGTAGGTCATGGCCTGAAGGCTGTACTTGCTGGCAAGCACCTCCTTGTAGGCGGTGAGAAGGTTCTCTTCGCTCACATTGAGGACCGATCTGTACTGCCCCGCAAAGGAAGTCCCGGCCATGTCCTCCCCGAGTGCGCTCGAGCGGACGGCCAGAGTGACGGGCCCCTCCGCGTCCTCTTCGAGTCGGCGGTACTGCTCCCATATGGCCTGTTCGAGGTCTTCCGGCACCTCGGCCCGGATGATCCACTGCTGAAGCGAGGCGCTCAAGCCGTGGAGCGCATCCGCACGCCCCGTGTCCGTTGACTGAATGCGCCGGTCGATCTCGGTTTGAAGATCGTTGTGCTGCAGAAACCTCCGGTAGCCCTGTGCGGTCACCACGAACCCGGCCGGGGTTCGCAGGTGAATCCGGTTGCGGATCTCTCCGAGGTTCGCCATCTTCTCGCCCGCCTGATCCACCCGGGTCCGTTCCAGCGCATCCAGGGGCAGGACGAGGGGCCCCTCGCCCTTGCGGACGGGAACATCGAAGGAGAGGTTGATCTGTTCCCGGATCTCCCGGAATCTCTCCTGCAACGTCTCGTATCGACCCGGCGCCAGCCGGTTCAGGTGCTGGACGATCTGAAAGACGTGCGTGGCGACCCGCGTGCACCGGGACCGGACGAAGTTCATCCCGAAAGGCCTCGTCCCGGTCAGGGCCTCGTCGATCTCCGCCATGATGTCCAGGGCCTGGCTGTTGGCGTTCAGGAGGAGCTTGAAGTGGTGGTAACGGGCCTTGAACTCGACTCGCAGGGGTTCGGCCTCGGCTTCCTCCAAGCGCCGGCCGCGGGAGAAAAGATCCTTCAGACGTTTCAACATGGTCCGTGAGGGGCAGGGGCGCGGGGAGCGGACAGGGCCCCGCACCCCCGCCGGGCGATCAGTGTTCCAGCCTCAGGCCCAATCCCTGGAAGAGGTACAGGATGCCGAATCCGTACCATACAGTGTAGACCACGTAGAACAGTAGGGAGAAGACCACGATTCCGATTTTCTCGGTGATGCGCTTGGGTTCGATGGTGTAGTAGTTGTAGGAACACTCGACCCCTTTCTTGATCACCGAGCCCACGAGGTTCGCCTCCTTGAACCTCTGCTGCTTCTTGAGCTGTTTCTCCATTGCCTTCAGCGCCGACCACCAGTTGTAGAGCACCCGTCTCTCCGGGACTTCGTACTTCTCCCGGAGCTTGGCCCCGTCGTTTTCGAACAGAGCCGCCGCGTCTTCGAGGCTGTTGGCCAGGACCCGCCCCAGATCCCCCTCCACCTCGAGATCGGAGCCCTCCACCTCGACCACGGCACCGCTTTCGACGAACAGGGGGGCCGTCGACTGCGCCTGCATCGGGGCTTCCAGGGCAAGGGTAACGGAGACGGTATTGCCCTGCACCTCCCGGACCTCTTCCCGCAGCTGCGGCAGGTAGTTCGCAGAGGCCTTCGAGATGGAATTGTACAGGTCATCCATGTAGTCCAGGAAGTTCTTCCCGTCGTAGAGGGGCAGAAACAGAAGGATCAGGACGGCGGTGAAACCGGCCATCATCAACGCGCCCAACGTGAATTCCTTCTTGTTCGCAATCATGCCGCAGCCTCCTTTCGCCTCAGGACGCGCAGGTTCCGCAGGAAGGTTCCGATCACCCAGACCGCAAAGATCCCGATGACCACGAAAAAGGCCCAGATGCCGATCTTGTCCAGGACGACCCCGGCCTCTTTGGGGAGCGGGATCACATCCAGTTCCGCCAGCTTCCCGGGCAGTGCGAAGGCGCGGTTGACGAAACCCGACAGCACGGCCATGGCGTAGAAGCCGCGGATCGTGATACCCTTGACCACCGTCGTGACCATGGCGCCGATCTGGATGCCGAGAAGAGAGCCGAGAAGCATGCCCATGGCGAGGGTATAGAAGATGAACCCGAAGATGGCGTACTGGCTGACGGCCGCGTAGCCCGCGGTGAAGACGATCTGGAAGATGTCGGTCCCCACGGTGGTCAGGGAGGAGACGCCCAGCACGTAGACGAAGATGGGAAAGGTGAGAAACCCGCCCCCCACCCCCATCACGGCCGCGCAGAAGCCCACCAGCAGGCCGCTCAGCACCAGGAAGAGGGCGGAAATGCTCCTGCCCCCGGGATACAGCCCCTGGTCGAAGGTGATCATGGGGGGGATCTTCATGGACTGGATCCTGGCGGGCAGATTGCCCAGTTCCGCCCCCTCGGACTTGCCGGAGTGGGGCGTGTCGACGGACGCGAATTTCCTGGATCGCAGAAAGTCGGTGAGCGCATAGGTTCCCAGGAAGCCCAGCATGACCACGTAGATGGTGGTGATGAAGGCGTCGCTCAGGACCGGGTTGATTTCGTACAGGACGCGGTTGATCATCCCGCCGCCGGTGGCCCCGAGGATGGCGCCCACGAGAAAGGTGAGGGCAAGTGAGATCGAAATGTTGCCGAGCTTTCGGTGGATCACGCTCCCCATGATCGCCTTTGCAAAGATGTGAAACAGGTCCGTCCCCACGGCCAGGATGCCCTTCACCCCTGCGCTCATTAGCGCAGGGGCGATGATGAAGCCCCCTCCAGCCCCGATGCATCCGGTGATGAGTCCGGCGCACAGGCCGATGAGGATGGACGCGATGAAGATGCCCGCCGTGAAAAAGGCGGGGCTGTACGCCTTTTTTCCTCCCAGGACGTCGGGGAGGCCGTCCGAAAGAGGGTCTGCAAACACGATTCCGCCGAGAACGATCGGGACGATCAGGAGGCCGAGGAGGATCAGCCTCTTCCTGTCCCGGATGATGGTGGTGGAGACCTCCATCTCCCAGCGTGCATGGGCCCGTGCCCCTTCCATCATGAATCTTCCCCACTGTCTGAAGAATCCCATCTTCTGCAACTCCTCCTGTTCTCGTTTCGATCGCAGCTTCAGGCGCAACTCCTGTCCAACGTCAAGCAGACCTCGCATTTCTTGGTTCGTGTGGTGATCCGCCTCGCCGCTGCAACAAGGATCCTTCCCTAACAGACGAAACGGCTATTCGCACGAAGCGGCCGTTTCTTCCATGAGCTTGATCTTTCGCTCCTGAAGGATCTTCTTCTTGTGAGCGTCCCGGACCTTGTAGAGAAGATCGTCGATGTCCATCGGCTTCATCAGGTAGTCGAAAGCTCCACACTCCATGCCCTGGATCGCCATTTCCACGCTGGCATGGCCCGTGAGCATGATGACTTCGATCAGGGGGAGGTCTCTCTTGATCCGCCGCAGCGTTTCGATGCCGTCCATACCGGGCATCTTCACGTCCAGGACCACCACGTCCACGGCCTCCCTGCCGAGCAGGCCGATCGCCTCCTCGCCGGACCGGGCCGACGCGACGTCCACATTCCGCTTCTTCAGGCGCTTCATGAGCGTTTCGAGGAACTCCGCCTCGTCGTCCACGAGCAGAACCTTGATCGGATCCAAGAGACTCACCCCCGTTTCTTTGCCGCTTCGCGTATCTTGTCCAGAAGCTCTTCCAGCTCGCAGGGCTTGGTCAGGTAGTCGAAGGCCCCGTGCTCCATGCCGTCCCTTGCCGCCTGCTCGGAACCGTGGCCGGTAAGCATGATGACCTCCAGGCGCGGGTCCATCTTCTTCAGGATCTTCAGAACCTCGATTCCGTCCATGTCCTCCATCTTGAGGTCCAGAACCGCCACGTGGAAGTCCTCCTTCCGCAGGGCCTGGATGGCCTGCTCTCCGCTGTAGGTCTTCGTCACGTCGATGTTCCGCTTGGACAGCCGGTTGGCCAGGACGTGAACGTAGCCTTCCTCATCGTCCGTAAGGAGGAGCCGGATGGGTTCCTTCCGCATGTCTCCGCTGTGGGCCATGGATTTCTCCGGTGCAAGGATCCTCTAGACGCGCCGGGAAAGGATCTCCTTGACGCGCGCGTCCTCGATCTTCTCGTCCTGCGCCCTCTTCCGGGTCGCCGCATCTTCGACCTTGGACACGAGGGTTTCGATCTCACAGGGTTTCATGAGGTAGTCGAAAGCGCCCTGCTTCATGCCCTCGATGGCCGTCTCCACCGTGGCGTGGCCGGTGAGCATGATGACCTCCACCAGGGGAAACCGGCTCTTGATCTCCCTGAGCGTTTCGATTCCGTCCATGCCGGGCATCTTCACGTCCAGAATGACCACCTCGAGGTTCGGATGCTCCGCGAGGGCCTGCAGGGCCGAATGCCCGCTCAGGGCCGACTTGACGTCGAGTCCCCTCTTCGTCAGCCGCTTGGTCATGGTCTCCACAAAGGGTTCCTCGTCATCGACGAGGAGTACGTTCGCCAGCTGCATAGGGAATTCTCCTCTTTCCATCTTCCATGTTCGGCCTACACCCCCCGGCTTCGGTCGACCGGCCCATGGCGTCGGCCGCCCCGTCAGGACGCTGCCTCCCCTTGCGCCTCCATCTCCTCCTCCGCCCCCGCTTCCTTCGGAAGGGGAATGCGGATCCGAAAGGTGGTTCCCATGTTGACGATGCTCCGTACCGTGATGTCTCCACCCATCTTCTTGACGATGCCGTAGCAGATGGACAGCCCGAGGCCCGTGCCCTTTCCGACCGGCTTGGTGGTGAAGAACGGGTCGAAGACCCTCTCGAGGTTCGCCCGCGGGATACCCGGGCCGTTGTCCGCCACGAAGATCGTAATGAATTCCTCGTCCATCTGGCTGATGATGTCGAGGCGCCCCCCCTTCTTCTCCATGGCGTCCAGGGCGTTGTTGATCAGGTTCAGCAGGACCTGCTGAAGCTCGGACTGGGAGGCTTGGACGGTGGGCAGCCTTTCGTCGAGGGTGGTGTTGATGACCACGTTGCCGAACTTCGCCCGCTGGGCGGAAAGGGCGACCAGTTCCTCCACCACGTCGTTGACCTGGACATCCTGAACCGTTGCATCCGTCTTTCTCGCGAAGCTCAGCAGCTTGTGCGTGATCTCCTTGCAGCGCTTTCCCTGGTTCTTGATCTGTCGAAGGGCCCTGTGGAACTCCTCCAGGTTCTCCCCCTCCTTGAACTCCTCCTCGCCGAGAAGGTCCTCGATCCAGCCGGCCTCCTCCACCATGATGGCCACGGGATTGTTGATCTCGTGGGCGATGCCCGCCGCAAGCTCCCCTACGGAAGCCAGCTTGCCCGTCTCCACGATCTGTTCGTTCATCATCTCCTTTTCGCGGTCGGCCCGGGCGATCCGGGTGAAGAGCCTTCGGGAGATGACCACGGCGGTGGTGCCGATTCCGAGGCCGCCGATCAGGATGATGACCAGCGTGAGCCTCTGGGCGTGCCGGAGGTCCGCGAAGGCGTCCGCCGCATTCTGCTGGTAGACGAGAATCCAGTCCCGGTCCTTGAGCAAGGAGGCTACGTAAAGGTTCTTCTCGCCCGACCCATCGACCCGTTCGATCACACGAATCCGGTCCTCTGGCCTTGTCTCTGCCTGCAGGAGGTCCAGAAAGACGTTGCTGTTCGAAACGACGTCCAAGAACGGTTTCGTCTGGAGCTCGCCCTCCCGGTTCAGGATGAAGGCGAAGCCGGTCTCCCCCAGGCGGATCTTCTCCACCAGGGCATTGAAGGCGACGAAGTCCACGGTGGCCCGGAGGATCCAGGGCTCCCCTTTCCAGATCTCTCGGACGGCGACGATGAAGTGGGGGAGGTTCCGCAGTCCGAGGAACACGTCGCTCACCAGGTAATCCCGTTGCAGGGCCTTCTGAAACCACGGGGCCTTGGAATAGTCGGCCCGCGCCAGGCTGAAGGGGCCGGCATAGGTGTGCTGCATTCCCTGGGCATCGATGATGCCCAGGTCCACGAAGACGGGACCGTAGACCTGCTGCAGCACCGAAAGGCGTTCTTTCAGAAAGGATTGGCTGCTCAGTTCTTCAAAGCCGTAGGTCGCTGCAAGGACGCGGATGTCTCCGAGCCGCTGGGTGAGGAAGCTGTCGATGTTCTGCTTGTGCTTCTGGACGAGCTCGATCAGATGGGCTTCCACCTTCTCGCGATAGGCATGCCGGAATTCATAGAGAATGAGTCCTGTGACCAGAAGGAGGGGCGTGATCGAAACCAGGATGATGGTAACGGCCATGTTCCTGATCCGGTTTCGGTAGTAAACGTCCATGGTCTCGTCAAGCATCGGATGTCCGTGGAGGAGGATTGGCCTTCCGTCGGGCGTCCTCGAACGCCTGGTCCGTATCTGCTTCTTCCGCAGACGGCTGCACCCCGTCCTTGGAACAGAAGAACGGCACACGCGCAGATGTCACGTCGCAGATCTGCGCCCACTCCATTCGGATCTTGGATGTCAAGCAAGGGGTATGCCAAGGCAACAGGACGAAGGGTAGCATAAAAATGTAAAAAAGGAAACGGGTTAGCCGGTTCCGCCACCTTCCGGGCTCCAGTCGGCGGACCGATTCTCTGTCGGTTTCTTTTCCATACCGGAAAGAAAGCCGACGGCGTCCCTTTACCGGGGACCGGCCGGCCCGGCGCAAGCCCCCGCAACGCTCAGGGGCCGCAGAAGGTCGCTTCCGCTTTACCGTTGGCCCGAACGCTGCTATTCTCGGGATCGGTCCGGGAGTATGCCCCCGGGGCCGAGGGGAACCGAGGGTCCACTTCGAAGAGGAATGTGCAGAGATGGGCGCGGAGCCGGAAAGCCTTCAGGAGGAGTTGGATCAGAAGAAGGGTATCCTGCTCAGAGAATTGAAGGACCGTTCTCTCTGGTTCATCCGGCTACGCTGGTGGGTGCCCCCATGCATCGTCTGCGGTACGGCGGTGGCACGTGGTATCGGGTTCAGGTTTCCCCATGAGGAAGTCCTTCTCGTTGCCGGATTCATCCTCTTCTACAATTTCGTCTTCCACTTTCTGAGCCGGCAATACCGGGAGGGGTCGGTCCGAGAGGAGCACCGGCTTCGCCGGTTCGCCTACGGCCAGGTGGCCCTGGACTACGCGGCCATGTTCCTGCTCACCCACTTCACAGGAGGAGCGGCGAGCCCCTTCATCTTCTTCTTCATCTTTCATATCATCCTGACCTCCATACTTCTTCCGCCTCTCTCCGCTTACGGAGCCTCCGCCCTGGTGGCGGGAGGCGTGTCCGCCATGGCCTTTGCGGAATACCAGGGCTGGCTTCAGCATCACGCGCTCCTCTTCCGGGGGAGGGCCATCGACCTGGTTCACAACCCATTTCACCTGATGGTGGAACTGGGCTTCTTCGGTGCCTCGGTCTTCATCGCCGCCGCGATCACGAGCGGCATCATGACCATGCTCCGCAGCCGGATCCAGGACCTCGGAGAACTGTCCGAGTCGGTGACCCTGCTCAACAACAAGCTCAACGCCCTTTTTTCCATGATCCGGGCGATCGGGTCGACCCAGCGGCTCGACCAGGTGCTCAACACCGTCACCGCCGAACTCCAGCTCGTAATGGGGGTGCGGGGCATCTCGGTGAAAATGCTCAGCGAGGACGGAAGGTATCTTCGGTATGCGGCCGCCTACGGGCTTCCCGACGAGCTCTTCGAGGGAAGGGAAGTGGAAGTGGAGAAGAGCATGCTGAACCGTCGCATCCTGAACGGAGAACCGTACCTCACCGGCGAGGTCACGGAAAAGGAGAAGTTTCAGTTCGGAGAAGCCCTGGGAGAGGCCCACATCCAATCGGTACTCTTCGTGCCCCTGAGCGTGGAGTCAAGGGTGATCGGAATCCTGGGAGCCTACTGCGTGTACCCGCACTGTTTCGGCCCTTCGGACGTGGAGTTCTTCCGCCTGGCAGGCGAGCTCGTGGCCATCGCGATCGAGAACGCGAAGAACCACGAGGCCTCCGCGACCCTTCTCACCCGGAAAGTCTGATCCGGAGCTACACTTCACTCACCCACGCAAGCACGGCAGCGGAAGCCTATCGATCCGCCGTCAGCCGATCATAGAGCCGGAGAAGGGGAAGGGCGATGCGCATGAAGCGGGTCGCCGAAAGCCAGAAGATGCTCTGCACCTCCACGAATTCCACGGTGGTCCCGTCCGGGTCGCGGATGTAGGCGACGAGGCCCTTGGAGCCCGTCCCCATGCCGATCTCCACGGGTGGGAGGTAGATGTCGACGCCCTTTTCCTTCATGACCTCGACCGTGGCCGGCACGTCGCTCACGTCCAGACAGAACTCCATGCACCCCACGTCCCCCCAAAGGCGCCCTTCGTAGAGGTGGCGGGCCCCGGCCGGCACTTCGATAAGCTTCACGGCGCCCCGGGGCAGGAGCCCGGCCAGCGGCCCGGTTGCATCCGCGGACCGCTCCAGGAGGGCCGTCTTTCTTGTCTGGAAGTCTCCCCCGGAGGCCTCGGTCTCCGGAACGATGCCATCGAATTCACAGACCAGCCGATCGAACTCCAGAACGGACTGATAGAAGGCAATGGATCTTTTCAGATCGGTGACGCCGATGCTCACGTGGCTCGACCCGTGCACTTCCGCCCCGGCCCGGGCCGCGGCACCCGGCTTCACGTCTTCCGTCAACTGGAGCGGAAGGCCGTCCGGATCCTTGAGGAACGCCGTCCTCCAGCGTCGGCCCCCTCCCAGATCGATCTCCAGGATGGGCGTGAGCATGGGGATGCCGCGGGACCGGAAGTCGGAGACGACCTCCTCGATGTTCACCACTTCATAGCCGACTTCGAGGATGCCGCAGTGCCCGTAGAGATCCGCCTTGGGGAGGGAGGTGATCGGCTTCGACTTGTGCTCGATCAGCTCGATGATGCCGCCCCCCTTTACGTTGGCCGCCATCATCATCCGCATGGTCTCCACGCTTCCGAGAACCGCCGCCATCTCCTTCGAGGCGACGGTGATATCGTTCAGCTTGACCTTGTAACCGAAATTGCGCTTGTAGAATTCGTACGTCTTGTCCACGTCTTGAACACCCTGTCCGACGTGCTGCAAGGCATTGATCATCACTCCCTCCTCTCGTCATCGATAGCAGGCGACCTCGAGATGCCTTCTCGGAAGGCCCATCACCGGCGTGGCGCCGTCTTCCGTGATGATGACCAGGTTTTCGTAGTGAAACATCCCCGTGTTCCCGTCCTTCTTGAACCCGCCGATGATGGCGCAGGGCTCGATCTCCAGGCACATGCCCGCCTGTAGCAGGGTCTCCTCGGTGGCCGTTACGGCCGGCGGCTCGTGGATGTCCAGGCCGATGCCGTGACCGCCGATTTCGATCGGCATCATGCCAGCTTCCATTTCAACGTTCACGATGGCCTCGTAGACTTCTTTGGCCGGAATCCCGGGCCCGGCCACCTCCACCGCCTTGTCGAAAGCCCTCCAGCATGCCTCGGTGCCGCGCTTGTAGTCTTCGGGCGTGGGCCCCACGAAGACGAATCGGCCCATGTCCGCCCAGTACCCCTTGTGCCGGAGGACCATATCGAGAGACATGTAGTCCCCCTTGCCGAAGGTGACTCCGTCGAAATGCCAGCCCGTATCGAGGACGCCTTCCTTCATGTCACCACAGAAGATGTGTCCAGGCAGGGCCCACTCCGAGCCCTTCTCTGCAGCCGTCTTCGCAAAGATCTTGCCCACGTCCTGCTCGGTCATGCCGGGCCGGTACTCGTCCAGGATGGCCTGGAAGGCCTGCCGATGCATCGAGGCGGCCTTGGTCATCCGGTCGATCTCCAGGGCGGACTTGATCATCCTGCATCCCCAGATGACCTTGTCCCCGTCCACGAACCGGGCCTCGGGCAGGGATTTGAGTAAGGTCTCGATGTCGTTCAGGGGTCTCGGGATCCACATGTTCCCGAGTTCACCCTTCTCGAGCCCGATGTTCGCCCTTCCGTAGCCCATCTCCTTGACCAGTTCAGCCACTTCCCTGGGCAGTTCCCTTTCGGCGTTCACCTGATGCCCGGCCTCCTGACCTCGAATGTCCCGGATCCAGCACTGGGCTTCCACGGTCCAACGGAAGAACTCCGGAACGACCACCACGGGGTCGCCGTCCACGGGCAGGAGCATGACCATGGGCTGGATGCTCGGGACCTGCCAGTGGATCGACGAGTACCCTGCGAAATACCGGCAGTTCTGCCGGCTCCACAGCATCAGCAGGTCGACATCGTTCGCCCTCATGAGCTCCTTCGCCCTTTCATGCCGTGCCTTGAGCTCCGCATGAGGAACATCCGGCAGGTGCGGGTCGGGTCCATACATTTCGAAACCACTTGGCTCCGGCGGTTTCTTCATTGCCATGCACACACCTCCTCTTCTTCTCACCTTCGAATGTGCTACTACTTCGTCCCTCCCCATCCGCAGACCCTGCGCACGGCATCCGCCCCACTCCGCATGGCAGCCTCCATGCTCGTGCCGCTCAGCGCGCTGCTCACGAAGGAAACCCCTTTCCGCTTCCTAGCTCCCTCCCGGAAGTCCACCAAGGCGCGATAGGCGCCGGGAGTGTAAACGGCGTTCACAAAGGAATGACGGCAGACCGTCGCGTGCTCGATCCAGCCGGAGAGGCCGGGAATCATACGCTCCATGTCCTCCCGGGCCTTCTTCAGGATCGCGTCGTCGTCCTCTTCCATCAGGTCGAGCGTTCCCGGATAGACGGCCCAGCCGGTCAGAGCGCTCTTGCCGCTGGGGCACATTTCCGGAACCTTCGCGTGCGCATCGATGGCATACATGAAGGCCCGGTCCGTCGCCGGGTCGTTGAAATAGAAGGGGACATCCCTGCGCAGGGGCCGGTCCAGGAAGAAGACGGGCATGGGAAGGGGCGAGTAGACCACCGACTCGAAGAAACTCCGCTCCTCGGACAACTCCTCCGGCATCATCCGGGCGGCAGCGGGCGGCGTCACCGCCACGATCACGTGCCCGGCCCTGCGCACCGATCCGTCACCGGCCATCTCCACGCCCGCAACCCGCCCGTTCTCCACCACCACCCTCTCGACGGGCGCGTCGTACTCGACCGGAAGCCTGCCGGCCAGCTCCTCGGCGAGCACGGACACGCCGCGGGTCAGGCCGAAGAACGTTTCGAAGAGGGTCATGCGGAAAAGACGTACGTAGTGCGCGAGGCTGACCCACTCCGGCATGGCAAGGGCTTCCCCCATGGTGATCACCTTCACCAGGTAGTCCCGCATTCTGCTGTCCGAGGGGGAAGGGAACAGATCCAGGACCGTTTGATCGTCGTAAGCCGGCGCACCCCGGCTGATCTCGAAGGCGGGCAGGCGCGGACCGAGGAGGATGCGACGGATCACGAACCCGTAGAGCTGCAGATTTCCGCGCACTCCGAGCAGCTTCATGTAGGGCAGCCGGCTGTTGTACAGGTACGCGGACCCGTCCGCGAGGGCGTAGAGGATCTTTCCCTTCACCGTTCGTTTCGACCGGTTCAAATCCAGGGCATCGAGCAACTCCAGGGCGCACCGGAAGTTCGAGTGAAAGAACTGGGCCCCCACGTCGACGCGGTCTCCCCGGTGCTCCAGGGTGACCATCCGGCCGCCGGGCCGTTCGGACGCCTCCAGGATCTGGACCTCGTAACCTCTCTTGCTCAGCCAGTACCCTGCAGCGAGCCCTCCGATGCCGGCCCCGACGATGACGACCTTCCCTTCCCTCATGGGCCCTCTCCGTTTACAGCAGGGTGCCGTTGTAGGGAAGGGTCCGGATGTTCTTCGGGAAGGAGGGGAAGAGGTCGCAGCCGTCCTTGGTCACCACCACGAGGTCCTCGTTCCCGAACACCTCCGGCACGAAGCTGGACGCGTCGAGACCCGCCTCGGCCATGCTCACGCCGCTCCAGTCCACCACCCAGACCTCGATGGCCAGGACCATTCCCTCCTGGATCAGGGACTCCTCCTCCTCGGCGATCATGGGAGGCTCGTGCGGGTTCAGCCCCACGCCGTGTCCCGCCACCTCGATGGTGGGCTCGATCCCCTCGTCCCGCAGGGCGCCGTTGATGACGTCCATCAGGTCTTTGGTCGGAATGCCGGGCTTGACCGCTGCGATGGCCGCTGCCTGCGCCTTGTCCACCGCCTCGTCCTTTCGCAGGGCTTCGTCCGGCAAGGGTCCGATCTGGAAGCACCGGCAGCAGCTTCCGTAGTAGCCCTTGTAGGTGGGGAGGGGCTCGAAGACGAGACGGTCCCCGATGGTCAGGTTGACCTCGTCGTAGAAGGAAGGCGTGTCCGGCATGACGATTTTGCGCGAAGAGGCCGTCGCGATGGGCGGCATGCAGTCCTCGGTGTACTCGAGGATGGCGTGCCGGATCATGCTCCCCATGTCCTTTTCGCTCATGCCCAGCTCGAAGTTGGAGACGACCTCACCGTAAGCCCGCACGACGGCAGCCGAGGCCTTCCGAAGAGCCTCCACCTCACCGGCCGACTTGATCATACGACACTTCCAGATCAGGTCGCAGCCGTCGACCAGGGTGGCACCGTCCAGCTCGCTCCGGAACCGGTCGATGTCGTTGATGGGACGGGGAATGCACATGCCTCCCTCCTGCCCGGATTCGAGGGCGATCCTTCCCTTTCCGCAGCCGAGTTCCTTGATGGTGTCCGCGATTTCCACGGGAAG
Organism: uncultured Thermodesulfobacteriota bacterium; assembly: GCA_964479535.1. Lineage (GTDB taxonomy): Bacteria > Desulfobacterota > DSWW01 > DSWW01 > DSWW01 > S015-6. The sequence continues at coordinate 2,636 of CAYZMM010000020.1, read as the reverse complement.
GTTCCGTATGACCTTGGTCACGTGCGGCTTCTGATACAAGCGGATGTCCGTCTCGTAGGTGTACCCCTCGGCCACGCCGGCGAAGAAGTCCGGCACCACGATGACCGGGTCCTTGTCGAGGGGCAGCACGTAGACAGCGGGCTGGATGCTCATGGCGCTCCAGTGCAGGGATTGAAAGCCCGTGAAGTACCGGATGTTCACCGGATCCCAGCAGACCAGCACGTCGACCTTCTCCTTTTCCATGAAGGACCGGGCACGGGCGATGCGTTTGTCGTACTCGCTCCGGGGAAAATCGGCGTACAGAGGGGTGGGCCAGAGCCGCTGCGCATGTTTGACCAGCATGACACTTCCTCCTTGTTCGGATGTTATTCTTTCAACTCCCAGGCTGAGGCGTACTCGTCCGGCAGTTCGTCGCCCAGCGCCTCCTTGCCCGCCTTCACGATACGGGCCATCTCGGCAACGCGCTTCGCCACGTTTTGCGCGCAGGCAATCCCGTGCTCGTCCTGCAGAACGTTGTCCTCGGCGACCGGGTTCGGCATCTGTCCGGTCCAGGCGGCGGCGCCGATGTAGCTGTCCACGAGGGTGTCGCCCGCCACCACGACGCCCTTGGTCACCAGGCTGCTGTTCACGAGAAAGCTCAGGGTCAGGTCCTGTCCGCCGTAGCGGCTCGCACCGTTCGTGAGCACGCCGCACACCTTGCTGAACCTGGGCACGTCCATGCCCTGAGCGAGATGGTGCATGATCATCATGTTTCCGAACCGGTCCAGCAACGCCTTCACCTGGGACGGCACCGACATGTGGTAGACCGGAACGGCCCAGAGAAGCGCGTCGGCGGCAACGAACTTCTCGTGGAACTCGTCGAGCCCGTCCCGGATGACGCACCGGAGCTTCTCCATGCACTTGTAGCAACTGATGCAGTGGCCGATCTTCTTGCCCGCCACTTCGAACCGATCCGTTTCCACCCACGGGTAGTCGCCGATGGCCTCGATGGCCTTGTCCATCATCTTCGCCGTGTTGCCGTTCTTCCGGGGGCTCCCCACGATCCCGAGTACCTTCACGTTCAGCATTTTTCAGGGCTCCTTTGCTCGTGTCCGAAGCGTCATTTACACAGTCTCTGAAATCCGCCGAGGGAGTAGATGTTCGGGTCCTGAACCGCAAACCAGAGGCCTATGTTCTCCGGAGAGAGGGCCCTGAGAACCGTGGCGTGGTGGGTCCGGTCGTCGATGGCCAGATAACCCGGCCCCTGAAGATACTTCATCTCCCCGTCGCTGCTCTCGAAGGCGTTCAGGATCAGCATGACCGTCTTCCAGTAGGCCCCTGCACGATCGTGGATGATCTTGTAGAAACACATGAACGGTACGTCCCCGTCCATCCAGAGATGTTGCTTGCCGTAGTTGTAGTAGGGGTCCTTCGGCTGGATCTCCAGTACGATCACCTTGCGCTTCACCCAGACCAGGTTCGTGGGCGCCCAGGTGGCCCCCTGCCAGCCCTCCTTCTCGTATCCGTAGACCACCGGCTTGATCGACTTCGTGGTCGTCCACTCCCCCTTGGCGTTCTTCACCAGCCTCTGCGGCTGCTCGGACAGGAAGGGAAACAGACCCTCCGTGGTCCCGACCAGCTTCCAGTTGACCGAAGAGATCTTCCCGTCGAACCCGTAGGCGTCGTCCACGCACATGTCGGTGCCGATGAAGGCATCCGAGCGGTTGGCCGGGCTCATGCGCCGTACCCGCCGGATGGCCGGCACGTAACCGTAGGTCAAGTCCTGGCGTCCGTCCAGGAAACGCCAGGTCATCACATTCGTGCCCGCGATGTCGTAGGGGGAGAGCACCTGGACGATCGAGTAGCGCTCGATGCCCTTCGGGTTCTTGTGCTCGGCGGCATCCGGACTACCGACCATCGGATACTGAAGGAAGCCGGCCCACACCTCACGCTCGTAGCCGCCCTCGCCGACCCAGGTGGCGACGAAGGGATAGTCGATGTTGCCCAGGGTGTAGCCGTAGAAGAGCCGGTTGTGCATGATCTTGTAGGCGCATCGCGGATCGTCCAGGCTCACCTCCGGAAAGGGCTCCCCGGCAATGAACTTCGGCGTCTCGCCCGTGGCGGCCTCCACGATCACGCCCTCTTCATCCAGGGCGTACTTGCCTTTGTTCGTCTCCCGGGCATCGAGCACCGCTTCGGTCCAGTAGTCCGTGGGATCGTAGTCCAGGGTGCCGATGTTGAGAATGAACTCTCCTTTCTTCACCCAGTCCAGCACGGCGGGGGGCAGAAGGCCTTCGGCCTTCTGCCAGTTCGTCTTGTCGATCACGTCTCCCGGCGATACGTCCGCCCAGGCCGGCAACGCGAGGCACAGGACTGCGCAAAAGCCGGCGAGAATCATTCCTGTCCTGCAAAGCTTTCGTGCCATCTCGATTCCTCCTGTTTCATCATACCTTCGAAGACTGTCCCCCGCGCTTGCGGGGAGCGGGGATGACCGGGCGTCTTCGTCTCTCCTTTCGGTCATTCCCGCGCACGCGGGAATCCCTCGGCTCACGGGGCCAGGGGATCCCTGCTTGCGCAGGGATGACGTTTCCACGGACGGCTCGCCGTCCGTGGAAACGTCAATTGAGCAGATAGCTGATCACGAAGCTCACCTGGTC
>CAYZMM010000019.1:0-100469 GCA_964479535.1 uncultured Thermodesulfobacteriota bacterium | reverse complement strand
AATGGAAAGGGGTCCAGGGAAAGACCCTGGCGGACTCGAAACCCGATTTTATCGGGCAGCCGAAAGCCCCCGAGGGTGCTCCCAATGTCCTTATTATTATGCTGGATGACGCCGGTTATTCGAATGCAACATCCTTTGGGGGCGTCATGAAGACACCCACCTTCGACCGTTTGGGTGATGAAGGCATTCGATACACGCACATGTCCGTGGCCGCGGTTTGTTCCCCCACCCGCGGCTCGCTGTTGACCGGCTATAATATCCACCAGATCGGAACCGGGATTATATCAGAGTTTGCCACCGGTTATCCGGGGTACAATTCACAAATCGACTATACGACACCATCCATTGCAAAGATTCTAACCGACAATGGATATGCCACGGCTGCATTCGGCAAATGGCACAATACCCCCATGGAAGAGGCCTCGCCTGCCGGTCCTTTCGAGAGCTGGCCCACAGGTATCTGGGGCTTCGAGTATTTCTGGGGATTCCTGGGCGGCGAGACGAACCAGTTCCATCCCTTATTGTACGAAAACACCACGGCCATTGAAACCCCGAAAACCAATGCGGACGGTTCTGAATTTCATATATCCCAGGGTATGGCAGACCAGGCCATCAAATGGCTGGACAACTGGAAAGGTCTGCGGGATGTGCCTTTCTTTATTTACTACACACCGGGTGCCGTTCATGCACCCATCCAGGTCCCCAAAGAGTGGCGGGATAAATACAAGGGGCAGTTCGATGAAGGCTGGCATGTGTACAGAGCGAAACTCCTGGAACGCCAGAAAAAGCTGGGTTTGGTTCCCGAAGATGCCAAAATGGTGGACTGGCCGGAATCCATCCCAAAGTGGGATTCCTTTAGCGACGAGGGGAAAAGGTATTTGTCTCGGCAGATGGAGGTCAATGCCGCTTTTCTGGAACATGTGGATTATCACATCGGAAGGGTCATTGACCATATCGAGGAAATGGGCGAACTGGACAACACCCTTGTGATTTATCTGACCGCGGACAACGGCTGCACCGCGGAAGGAACGCCCACCGGAACATTCTCCGAGCTGTTGATGCAGAACGGGTTCCCGCCGCTGACCATGGAACAGCAACTGGAGAAACTTGAAGAGTTCGGAGGATTGGAGGCCTGGGGCGGGCCGCACATGGCCAACCATTATTCGGTCGCATGGGCTTACGCATCCTCAACCCCGTTCCAGTGGACCAAGCAAATGGCGTCCCATTTCGGCGGAACCATGTCCGCCACGGCCATAAGATACCCCAAAGCCATCGAAGCCAGGGGCGAATGGCGCAGGCAGTTTCAGAACGTCACCGATATCGTTCCGACGATTCTGGAAGTGACCGGCGTTCCCGCACCCGACTATGTGAACGGCCAGAAAAGAAAAGCGTATCCGGGCAAATCACTGACCTATGCATGGAACAATCCGGATGCGAAAACAAACCATCCCACCCAGTATTTTGAAATGTTGGGTTTCATGGGCTTGTATCATGATGGTTGGACAATTTCCGGGAAGCCTTATCGTATTCCCTGGTCACTTGATCCCGCTGCCATGGCAAACTTCGATCCCCTGAATACCGAATGGGAATTGTACAACATCAATGAAGACCCGATACAGCAGGTGAATGTGGCGGACCGGTACCCGGAAAAAGTCAAGGAACTGGAAGAACTGTTCTGGGAAGAAGCCGAGAAGTACGATGTCTATCCTATCGGCGGTTCCATGGGCAGATCACTGCAACCGGAATCCAATCCGCAACGGGTTGCAAAACGCCATTGGGAACTGACACCCAATGTTTACCGGGTACCCGACCTGGCCGGACCCGAGATCAAATCAACAAACTATGAGGTGAATGCCTATATAACGGCCGATGATACGACCGAGGGCGTGATTTATGCGATTGGTGAACATATCGGAGGACAGGCCCTGTTTATAAAAGACGGGAAACTGAGATACAGCTATTCCACGCTTGGCCTGTACTGGCACGATTTCGACGGCGAAGTGAAAATACCGCACGGTGATATCAAAATCACATTGAAACATACCATGAAAGAGCAAAAGTTGAACGGGCCCTCTACCGTCGAATTCTTCATCAACGACGAAAAGGTGGGCGAAATGGACATTACCGCGACTGTATATGGTTCTTATACAGCTCACGAAACGTTCGACATCGGCCGTGATGAAGGCCTGCCCGTGAATGAGGAATATGCGGACAAAGGTAAATTCAAATTTACCGAAGGGCAGTTGCATAAGGTCGTATTTGACATCAAGAATCCCGACGACCAGGAAGTGAGTGCCGCTGAGTACAGCGTAATTGAATACTTCGATGATTCATCTGAAGGAAAAACCGCGAGGGCTGTGGCCGCTATCCGGTGGCCTCACCCTTGCGGGCCTTATCCCCGTTGCACTGGCCGGCGTATACCACCAGGCGGCGACGGGCAGGACATATGACGTGGTATATTTGGCGAAGCATTTGAGATTTTAAACCCTGCTGAAAAACTAAAAGACAAGAGAAGTCATAGAAGTGCAATGTGTAAAACTTGTTAACTTAAAAAAGGAGGAGTGCAAATGAAGAGATATTTTGTTGAGATTATTGTTGGTATCGTGATGGTTTTACTATTTTTGGCTGTCTCGGCCTGGCAGTCTTCAGAAACCCTTACCAAAGCGGAAGTCGATCAATATATCGACATTATGGAAAAAAATCTTCCTGTCGAGATGGAAGAGCGGAATGAATTTATCGCTCGCATGCGGGATTGGGGCGAAAGAGATGATGGTAAGCCTGTCTATATGCTGAATCTTATGCGATATTTCGATGAAATTGAGCCAGTTTCCGGAGTTCCTGAGACGTTAACCCCATTGGAAGCTAACGAACATTACGAAGATGTTATGGGCCCCAAGTTGATTAAATCCGGATCCTACCCGTATTTCGGCGGGGACACCTCAGGAATTTCGGAAGGCCAGGAAAAAAGCAATCTGCTTGTCTATGAACCTGAATTGGACAACTGGGATCGTGTCCTTGTTGTTCGGTATACTGGAAGGCGGGCATTTTTCGACTTGGTTACTGACCCTGAATACCTGAAGGTCGAGCCATATAAACGGGCATCCTTGAAAGTTGTTTTAGCTCCACTGTCTCGCGATATTGGGATTCCTGACCTTCGCTGGATAGCTGGAGGAATTGGCCTTACTATTTTCCTGTTGGTTGGCTGGATAAGGTCAACCCGACGCGCTATGTGACGAAGCGAATGTCACAAATTCCTCCGTTTCAAAAAAATGGTAAATTCAAATTTACCGAAGGGCAGTTGCATAAGGTCGTATTTGACATCAAGAATCCCGACGACCAGGAAGTGAGTGCCGCTGAGTACGGCGTAATTGAATAGTTTGATGATTCATCTGAAGGAAAAGCCGCAAGGGCTGTTGCCACGATCCGGTGGCCGCACCCTTGCGGGCCTTATCCCCGTTGCGCTGGCCGGCGTATACCACCAGGCGGCGGCGGGCCGGACATATGAGGTCGTATTCGTCAGAAAGGTGAAACAATCAAGTTCAAATTTTTTCTGATAAGGAGCTCGCAATGATGTTCAGATTAATCTCAATAGCACTTCTGGTCATGGTCTTACTGGTTCCGATGAACGGCGCTGAAGCCAAACAAGAAGGGAGTGTCCCGGCCGATCACTACCTCGAAGCAGATTTTGTTTTGGAGCTGGATAGCAAAACCTGGGCGAAACTCTATCTGAGCGAGACAGACCTGGGAGAAGCGATCGGCTCGAAAGCGGTAACGTTGAAAAAAGGAAACAAGGATGCGCTTGTCAAGGTCTTTGCCATGTTCGACCGCTTTCAACCGGCCAAGAATGTCACCATTTTGTCGCTGGACGATATGACCCATATGGTCAGATAAAACGAGGAATCGTCGATGATCTCGATCCGGCGCATGCGTTTCTTTCGGCGAAGCTGCCATACACATGGACGATCAAAGAGGGGGTTCGAGTCATGAAAGCGTTTGCCCAAAGGTTACTGTGCACCCTGGGCGCCATACCATTATTCCTGGCCCTGCCTGCGGGTGCTGAAAGTGCTTCATTTGTCAGCAAGTCCTTAAAAAATGAAACCGTAACCGCCCCCAACGGTGCGGTCACGGTGCAGGATGCGTTGAACGTGAACAAACTCTTGGGCGCCCACGAGAAAGTGGTGGATGAGATCACGGAGGGCGTATACCACATTCGCGGGTGGGGAATTGCACACACCATCGCCATCGACGCTCCCGAGGGGTGGATCATCGTGGACACGGGCGATTCCACGAAAACCGCAGCCGACATGCGCAAGCGTCTGGAGCAAAAGGTCGGAAAGAAAATCGAGGTGGCCGCCATCCTCTACACCCACAGCCACTACACCGATGGTACGGATGCATGGCTGGACGAGGGCGCCGAGATCTGGGGCCATGAGCATCTGGACAAATACAAACGCGCCGATACCGGGGTCGGCATCCTGAGCGGCAATTTCCAGACCCGGGCCGTCACCCAGTTCGGTGTTCTTCATCCTACGGAAGGGCCTGATGCCTTTCCCAACAAGCTGGGGTTCGGCCCGGAAAAGGTTGCCGGCGAGCGGAGCTATCGCGCCCCTACCCAGACGTTTAGAGACGGGAAGATCTTGAATTTGACGATTGCCGGCGAACCGGTGGAAGTCGCCCCGAACCGGACCGATGTGCAGGACAGCGTGGGATTTTATTTCCCCGATCGCAAGACACTGGTAACGAACGCAGTGGGCATCAAATTCATCTTCAATCTGTACAGTCTGCGCGGGGATATGTACCGCAACCCGATTGACTATGTAGAGGCCCATGACTGGGCCCTTTCCAAAGATGCGGAGGTGCTGGCCGATATCCACGGGCCCGGCATCAAGGGCAAGGAAGCGGTGCGTGAAGCCCTGGAGCGGGCCAGCGACCAGATGCAGCTCATTCATGACCAGACCTTTCGCATGATCGCCCTCGGGATGGACGCCCGCCGTGCGGCTGAGAATGTTTACATGCCGGTCCATTTACGGGATGGATTTGAAGTCTACGGACAGGTCGAAAGCCATGTGAAGCAGGTCTATAACGGTCGACTCGGCTGGATGGGAAACGATGTGTACGACATCAATCCATTGTTTGTGGACGAGGAAACCCGGCGGATGGTGGAGATGATGGGAGGGGCCGAAAAGGTGCGCTCCGCTGCCCGCGATGCGGTTGATGAAGGCGGGTTTCCGAACTGGAGTTGGGCGCTGAAGCTGACCTCGCTCCTGTTGGAGATCGACGAGAAGGATTCGGAAGCACGAAAGATACGGGGAGAGGCGGCCCGGGCCCTGGGGCAGCGAACAACCTCTGCCAACGCACGAGGGTGGTACATCACCGAAGCTTTGGCGATGGAAAAGAAGCTGAAGCTCGGTGACAAGCCCGTTACCCTGGGGATGGTGCGGGCCGCCTTGGGAACCCCGGAGGTTGAGACCATCATGTCCGTGCCGTTGGAAGACAGTTTTCAGTATGTACGTTACCTCGTTGACCCCAGAAAAGCCGAGGATACCCGACTGGCATTTACGGTTTCCCTCGAGGGCGCCGAAAAGCCCACGCGGATCGAGTTGCGAAACGGAGTGATCATCATCTCCGAAGCATCCAAAAAGGAGCAAACGCACATCGATGTTTCCAGCAAGGAATGGGCCGAATTCGTCGTTGGGCAACGATCCTTTGCCGATCGGGACAAGACCATTGCCACATTCGAGAGCGTCCTGGCTCGACCTTCGGCACCTGAAGTATCCGAGGCTGTAGATGATCAATTGGACGATATCGGGGAAGAGGTGGACGATAGCAATGTGCACTAAAAGGCAGAGCGCATCGTGCATTAGATGGGTGGTCGGGGTCCGCCGCGAACGCACCTGGACTGAGACCGAAAAATTAAGGAGATTACGATGAAAACCAATTTAATTTCAACCTGCCTAATGCTCATGAGCCTGGTCATGCTATTACTCATGACCTCCGGCGCAGCCGCGAAAGAGAAAAATTCAATTCCCTATCCGTTGGCCGAATGGAAAGGCGTTCAGGGGAAAACTCTGGCTGATTCGAAACCCGATTTTATCGGACAGCCCCAAGCGCCCGACGGTGCGCCCAATGTACTGGTCATCATGCTCGATGATGCCGGTTATTCGAGTGCAACATCCTATGGGGGGGTCATGCGCACTCCCACGTTCGACCGTTTGGGTGATGAAGGCATTCGATATACGCACATGTCCGTGGCCGCGGTTTGTTCCCCCACCCGCGGCTCGCTTTTGACCGGCTACAATATTCACCAGATCGGAACCGGGATCATCTCGGAGTTTGCAACCGGCTATCCGGGATACAATTCACAAATCGACTACAGCACACCGTCCATTGCCAAGATTTTGACCGACAATGGATATGCCACGGCGGCATTCGGCAAGTGGCACAACACCCCCATGGAAGAGGCCTCCCCTGCCGGTCCCTTTGAGAGCTGGCCCACGGGTATCTGGGGTTTCGAGTATTTCTGGGGCTTCTTGGGCGGCGAGACCAACCAGTTTCATCCCTTGTTGTATGAAAACACCACAGCGATTGAAACCCCGAGAACCAATGCCGATGGATCAACATTCCATATTTCCCATGGCATGGCGGACCAGGCGATCAAGTGGCTGGACAACTGGAAAGGCCTGCGGGATGCGCCTTTCTTTATCTACTACACGCCGGGTGCCGTTCATGCACCCATCCAGGTGCCCAAAGAATGGCGCGACAAATACAAGGGACAGTTCGATGACGGCTGGCATGCCTATCGGGCCCGGCAACTGGAACGTCAGAAAGAACTGGGTCTGGTTCCCGAAGATGCCAAAATGGTGGACTGGCCGGAATCCATCCCCGAGTGGGATTCCTACAGCGAGGAGGGGAAACGGTATTTGTCACGGCAGATGGAGGTCAATGCCGCTTTTCTGGAACATGTCGATTATCACATCGGGCGGATCATCGACCACATCGAGGAAATGGGCGAGTTGGACAATACCCTTGTGATTTATCTGACCGCCGACAATGGCTGCACCGCCGAAGGAACGCCCACGGGGACATTCTCCGAGCTGTTGATGCAGAACGGGTTCCCGCCGCTGACCATGGAACAGCAGCTGGAAAAACTCGAAGAGTTCGGGGGGCTGGAGGCCTGGGGAGGGCCGCACATGGCGAACCATTATTCGGTCGCATGGGCGTACGCCTCATCGACCCCGTTCCAGTGGACCAAGCAGATGGCGTCCCATTTCGGTGGAACCATGTCCGCTACGGCCGTACGATACCCGAAAGCCATCCAGGCCAGAGGCGAATGGCGAAGGCAATTCCAGAACGTTACCGACATCGTTCCAACCATTCTGGAGGTGACCGGCGTTCCTGCACCCGATTATGTGAACGGGCAGAAAAGGAAGGAGTATCCGGGAAAATCGCTCACCTATGCGTGGAACGATCCGGATGCTGAAACCAACCATCCCACCCAGTATTTCGAAATGACAGGATTTGTTGGCTTGTATCACGAGGGATGGACCCTCTGTGGAAAACCGTATCGGATTCCCTGGTCGGTAGATCCCGCGGCCATGGCGAACTTCGATCCCCTGAATATCGAATGGGAATTGTACAACATCGATGAAGACCCCATCCAGCAGGTGAACGTGGCGGACCGGTACCCGGAGAAAGTCAAGGAACTGGAAAAGATATTCTGGAAAGAAGCTGAGAAGTACGATGTGTATCCGGTGGGTGGTTCTTTGGGTAGAATGCTGCAGCCGGAATCCAATCCACAGCGGGCCGCGAAAAGACACTGGGAGCTGACCCCCAATGTCTACCGGGTTCCCGAAATGGCAGGGCCCGAGATCAAGTCCACCAACTATGAGGTCAATGCCTATATAACGGCTGACGAGACAACCCAGGGGGTGATTTATGCGGTTGGTGAACACATCGGAGGACAGGCTCTGTTTATCAAAGACGGAAAGCTGAGATACAGCTATTCCACGCTCGGCCTCTACTGGCACGATTTCGACGGAGATGTGAACATACCGCACGGTGATGTGAAGATCACATTGAAACATACCATGAAGGAGCCAAAGCTGAACGGCCCCTCCACCGTCGAATTCTTTATCAACGACGAAAAGGTGGGAGAAATGGACATTACCGCGACGGTCTATGGTGCCTATACCGGCCACGAGACCTTCGATATCGGCCGTGATGAAGGCATGCCCGTGAACGAGGAGTACGCCCATCTGGGTAAATTCAAATTTACCGAAGGGCAGTTGCACAGGGTCGTATTCGACATCGAGAACCCCGACGAACAGGAAGTGAGTGCCGCTGAATTCAGCGATATTGACTAGGTTGCCCGACGAGTCGACTCACGCCCCGGCGAAGCAGGAAGGAGATTGAAGATGACGATCCTGAAACCGAACGGCGCGACGCGGGCCCCCGCGAGGGCAGGTCCGGAAAGACCGTCGGTGCAACGACGCAAAGCGGCGGCGATGGCCGGCCTGGTGGCGTTGGCCATCCTCTGTACATCCGCTCCATCCGCGACCTTCGCGGCCGAGGGCGCCTCGAGCCATTATCTGCCCGGCGCGGGCGGCGACATCTTCCTCGCGGTACCGCCCGAGCCCGGTCTTCAGGCCGCGAACACGCTCTGGTACCAGACGGGCAGCACCGGCGTGGCGGTCCTCGAGGGACGGGTCAGCCTGGGCCTTGACCTCGACCTCTTCATCAATCTCACCTCGCTGACCTATACCTTCGAAGCCTCCGTTCTCGCGGGTCGATACACGATCGGTGTGGCAATACCCTTCGGATATGCCGGACTGGACGGCACGCTGACCGGTCCGCTCGGCGGGCGCTTCGAATTCTCCGATGACAGCTTCCATCTGAGCGACATCGCCCTCATCCCGTTCCAGATGAGCTGGAGCACGGGTCGGTGGTCTTTCAAGCTCTGGGAGTCGATCTTCGCTCCGACCGGAGGATACGACTCCTCCGGTTCCGAGCTCGTCAATCTCGGGCGGAATTACTGGAGCTTCGACACCGTGGGTGCTGTGACCTGGTTCAACCCCGATTCCGGAACCGAAGTGTCGATTGCACCCGGTGTGATGATCAACACCGAGAACACGGACACCGACTACGAGACGGGAACGGAATTCCATCTGGACTTCGTGGCGAACCAGTTCCTGTCGCCGACGTTCGCCCTCGGCGTGCGCGGTTACTACTACAACCAGTTGACGGGCGACAGCGGGTCCGGGGCGACCCTCGGCGGCTTCGAGTCCGAGTCCTTCGGGATCGGTCCGGGCCTCGTCTGGATTCCCGAGGTCGGTGGCGGCGGGTTCACCGTGTTGGGGAAGTGGATGCACGACTTCAGCGCCGACAACCGGTTCGAATCGGACTACTTCACAGTGACCGGCGCCTGGAAGTTCTGATGTTCCGAAGCGAGGAACGGGTGACTGCACCGAACTGTGCGACTGCTGATGCCGATACTGTGGAGAGGGCAAAACTCTATCTCAACGAGTAATAGCGGAGAAGCTGCACGGGAGGAAACATGAAACGGGTGAGAGTCGTGGTGATGTTTGTGGCGATTTGTTCTTTCCTCTGTATGCCCTCATGGGCACAGGACATGAACGAATCGCAGCTGGCACAGAAGGCGCAGAACCCTGTCTCGGACCTGATCAGCCTCCCCTTTCAGAACAACATGAACTTCGACGTGGGTCCCCGGGACGAGACCCAGAACATCCTGAACATCCAGCCGGTCGCTCCCTTTTCACTCACCGAAAAGTGGAACCTGATCACGCGGACGATCGTTCCCATCATCTGGCAGCCCGAGTTCGTGCCCGGCCGGGGTCGCACCACGGGTTTGGGCGACATCAACTTCACCGGGTTTCTCTCCCCTGCCGAGCCGGGCAGGATCATCTGGGGAGCAGGGCCCATCCTCCAGTTTCCCAGTGCGACAGACGATGCGCTCGGCGCCGGGAAGTGGGCAGCGGGCCCCTCGGCGGTGTTCCTGATGATGAACCCGCCCTGGGTGAACGGCGTTCTCGTCAACAACGTCTGGTCCTTTGCAGGAAGCGATACCCGCAGGGACGTGAACCAGATGCTGATCCAGCCCTTTGCCAACTACAATCTTCCTGACGGATGGTACCTGGTGACCGCACCGATCATCACGGCAAACTGGGAGGCGGACAGCGGCAACCGCTGGACGCTTCCGATCGGAATGGGCGCCGGCAAGGTCTTCAGGCTCGGCAGGCTTCCCCTGAACTGCTCGGTTCAGGGGTATTACAACCTGGACAAGCCGGCGACCGGCGGGGACTGGACCCTCCGCCTGCAGGTGCAGGTCCTTCTGCCGAAGGCCATGTTCTCCGGAGGTCCGTGAGAGAGTCAGGTCCACAGGGGGTACCCAGACATGAAGAGTCGAACCCGGATACGTCCGATGCTGATCGCCGCGATGCTGGCCGTCCTTCTTTGCGGCGCGAATGGGACCGAGTCAGAGGCAGTCGAACCGGTGCTGGATCTTCATGAGAAATGGACGGGCGACTTCGATGGGATGGCCCAAAGGCATCTCATTCGGGCCCTGGTACCTTACAGCAAGACCTTTTACTTCCTCGACGGTGCGGACCAGCGGGGGCTCACCTACGAGGCCCTCCAGAAATTCGAGAAATACGTCAACAACCAGCTCCAAAAGAAGACTCTGAAAATACGCGTGATCGTGATTCCGACCAGCCGAGACCGCCTTCTGCCGGCCCTGGCGGAGGGTCTCGGCGATATTGCGGCTGGCAACCTGACCATCACGCCGGACAGGCTGAAGCTCGCTCATTTTTCCGACCCCGGATACACCGGTGTGGCCGAAATCATCATCAGCGGGCCGAAGGCCCCCTTGATCAGCACCCTCGAGGACCTTGCGGGCAAGGAGATCTACGTGCGACCTTCCAGCAGCTACCATCAAAGCCTGGTCGCACTCAACAGGGTGCTGAAGAAGTCAGGCAAGAAACCTGTGAAGATCGTGCCGGTGGATGAATACCTGGAGGATGAAGACATCCTGGAGATGATGAACGCGGGACTCATCCCGCTGACCGTGATCGACAGCCACAAGGGGGAGTTCTGGGTGCGGATTTTCAAGGACCTCAAACTCCACCCCGACCTCAAGGTGCGAACCGAAGGAGAAACCGCATGGGCGATCCGAAAGAACAGCCCCAAGCTCAAGGAGATGATCAATGGCTTTGTGAAGACCCATAAGGTAGGCACCCTCTTCGGCAACATCCTCGTGAACAAGTACTACAAGAACACGAAGTGGGTGAGGAACTCGCTCGGCGACGAAGAGCTGCGAAGATTCAAACAGGCGGTTGATCTCTTTCAGAAGTACGCCGACCCAAACGGATTTGACTGGCTCATGATCGCAGCCCTCGCCTACCAGGAGTCCCGCATCGATCAGACCAAACGCAGCCCTGCCGGCGCCATCGGGGTCATGCAGATCCTGCCGAGCACGGCCGCGGACCCGAACGTCGGGATCGCCAACATCGAAGAGATGGAGCCGAACATTCATGCGGGCGTGAAGTATCTGCATTTCATCAGGAGCAGATATTACGAAGCCGAGCCCATGGACGATGTGAACAAGACGCTCTTCTGCTTTGCCAGCTACAACGCGGGTCCCGCCAGGGTAGCCGGTCTGCGAAAGGAGGCAGCCGGTGCCGGCCTGGACCCCAATGTCTGGTTTCGCAATGTCGAGATCGTGGCGGCCAGACAGATCGGACGGGAGACGGTTGAATATGTCGGCAACATCTACAAATACTACACCGCTTACCGATTGATCGTGGACAAACTCGCGTTGAAGGAGAAGGCGCGACGAGAAATGGGAGGCAAGTCCCAGGAAGGACTTCTTCGCCCCTTCGCTCCCTGAAAGGAGGAGGGAATGATCGCCGGAACGTATGAACGGTTCCATTCGCAAAACTGGGAGGACCCAATGAAAGGAAACGTGAATTCGAAAGAGTCAAGACGATTCCTATTGCTTCTTCTGGTAGCGTATCTGCTCCTGGCGGCGAGTGGATGTACGCACAGGATCAGTCAGAAGGGTGTCTCGAACGAATGGCGAGCCGAGTCGTACCCCCCTGTCGAGAAAGGCCGCACCACTCAATCGGAGGTGCTTCAGCTTTTCGGCCCCCCCTCGCAGGTCATTGCCCTGTCCGATGAGATCGTCTTCTACTACATGCTCGAAAGGAGCGTTTTCCGCAGTCTCTTTGTAGCCCTGTACAACCGGTCGGACGAGAAGATCCGGTATGACCGTGCCATCTTCTTCTTTGATCAGGACGGCGTGCTGGCGGAATATGCCTACAGCCGCGAGCAGGTGCGTTATGAAAAGGGTCGTTGAATTCGGTCGAAGGGTTTCATCGCTGCCTCTTCTTGCTCTGTTCTTCGTCTACGTCGTTAGCGGCTGCAGTGTGCTGAAGAAAGAGATCGACGTGCGGATCGATCCAGGTGAAACCCCCTTCCTGGAAAAGGAAACACACTACCGGACGGTCCTCGATCGGCTGGGTCCTCCCGGAAAGTTGAGCGCCTTGTCTGAAGGGCTTTGCTTTCTCTACGAGAGTGCACGGACGGATGAGAAACAGATAGGCCTTGGACTCGGAGCAACGCATTTTCCCTTAATAAGATGGTTCAAATTCTCCGTCGCCAGGGGAAGGGCAGACCACCAGGCCTTCCTGCTTACGTTCGATCGAGAAGGAATACTCCTGAGCCAGCGATTCCACGAGTACCATGAGAACCTCGGCACCGGAGGTGCACTCCAGTTCTTCGCAGCCGTTGCGCCCCTGATTGACTCCTCCTTTCTGGAAGATGAGATCGGCCCGTCCGAGTGGGGGAAGAGCCTGCTCAGGCCGCTGCCGGAAACCCTGAACGCGCGGCACAGCCTGGATGCCGGGGACTCAGGACTCGAACAAGAGGGGGCTCCCACCGCCGTAGGGCAGCACACGCTCGAACTGCGACGTTGATCGACTCCGGAAGGGTGCGTGTATCATCATTCACGAGCAGAGGAGACGGCGGATTGTGAGGCCAGGGAAGGAAATGCTGATTCCCCTTTCGCTCGGCGGAGTGGAGCTCTGGAGAGAGGAGCGGACTCTTTCCGCACAAGACGCCGGCGACACCCTTTACCCGCTCGTCGGGGTGCGCATCGTAGCGCTCCCCGTCGACAGATTCTCGGTTCTGCTGCAGGGCGACGTCGGCGGTTTCGGCGTTGACGTCGACCTCGCCCCGCACACGATCGCCTCTGTGGCATACACCTTCCACCTTGCACGAGGCTGGTTCATGGGCATTCACGCAGGCTACCGGGCCTTGAACGAGCAGGACAGGGAGGGGAGCGGTCCCGAGAGGACGGAGATCGACCTCACGGTGCACGGACCGTGGTTTGGTTTCGGCTTTCGCTATTGATTCTGCGCAACGAATAGACGGGAGAAGTCGTTGAATGAATGATCGGGAACCGCGCTTGGAAGCAGGCCCGGTCTCACGATCATCCGAAAGGAGGAAACGTGCTATGTGCAAGAGAATGGGTGTCCTATTGCTGCTCCTTCTCATGAGTTCGGTTTGCGGCAGCGTGCATGCGGCCGAGCCTTTCGTCTACCCCAGCGAGGGGCAGAGCCCGGAACAGACGGAGAAGGACAAGTTCGAGTGCTACACCTGGGCAAAGCAGCAGACCGGGTTCGATCCCATGCAGGCGACCCAGGCGAGCCCGGCACCGCCGCCGTCGAGACCTGAACACAAGGGCCAGGTGGTTGGGGGTGCGGCGAAAGGGGCGGCCCTGGGGGCGATCGGGGGCGCCATCGCCGGAAACGCCGGCAAGGGCGCTGCGATCGGCGCCGCAGCTGGCGGGGGGCTCGGCGCCATTCGCAAGCGGTCGGATCATCGGAACGAGCAGGCGCAGTACCAGCAGCAGGTCCAACAGCAACAGGCCCAGTACCAGCAAAAACGAAGCGAGTACGACCGCGCCTATTCCGCCTGCCTGGAGGGACGCGGCTACGCGCTGAAATGACCACTTCGGAACCGAAGAGGAGGAGCTGAAATGAGCAGGAAAACCCTTGGGACGGTCACGGCATTCGGGTTTCTGTCTCTGGTTTCCGCGGGGATGCAACCAGCGTTTTCGGCCGACTTCGATGGATCGACACCCCTGGTGTGCGCCATGATCGAAGCCTTCGAATGCGGCCCGAATGCCGGTTGCGAGAGCGGGACCCCAGAGAGCAACGGGCTCTCACGCTTTCTCAGGATCGACTTTGACAGGAAGGAGGTCTACACGACCCGGCACGCGCAGGCCCAGGCCTCCAGGATCGAAAAGGTGGAACGTGCCGGCGGGGTGGTTCTCCTGAGCGGGACGGCGAACGGACGGGGGTACAGCCTGTCCCTTACCGAATCGACCGGATACATAGTCCTGACGGTCGCAGGCGATCAGGTGGCCTTTGTCGTCTTCGGGGCCTGCACCCCGCCGTGACAGGCATGGGTCCTTCGCACCGTAAGCCTGGTGCTTTCGTTGGCTTGCCCGCCAGGGCGAACGCGAGGTTCTTGACATGGCGAAGTCTCGGGTTTGTGAATTGGCCTGGATTCGGTTCGGGAAGTGGCACCCCTTTGTCGCGGTGCTCCTCGCCGCCCTGACGCTCCCGTCCTGCGCCTACCTGACCGACCGTGGAGTCGACTTCCTGGATCCATACCGCGCCGCGGGAGGGTTGGGTACCGGCGGGGGCCTGCGGATCAGTTATCTCGGTCTGTTCAGCACCGGCATCAACTTCGGGATCAAACCCCAGGCCGCCAGCCTCGGCTGGAAGTACGGCCGCCCCTTTCTTCTTTCCCCTTCCCTTCATCAGGCCAAGTTCGAGGCGGATCATGCCTGGGTGGTCTACACCTCAACCCTGGAGAACTGCAACTATGCCTCGGCCGACTACAAACTGGCCCGAAAGAGCATTGCTGCATTGCCCGCCTTTCTGACATGGGCGGACACGACCTATCGCGAAGGCGACAAGTGGTACGCCCTGGACGACGGTGTTCCCCTGGAGGGAGACAACTACATCTGGACCGGCCGCACCTGGCGGAACAACCGCTATGTCATGATCCACGCCTGGGACATCGAGTTGGAAATGGGGGCCCTGGCCTATCTGGACCTGGGCTACAGCCCAGGGGAGGCCCTGGATTTTCTCCTCGGGATCTTCACGATCGATCTCGCAAAGGACGACGGCCGAATCATGCGGAGGAAGAAATGAAGTTCCGGGTGACGGTTCTGTTTCTCGTGGTTTTTGTGAGCGCCTGTCAAGTGCCGCCCGAAATGCCGTCGCGGTTTTCGCCGGCCCTGGAGCCCTTCGACCCGGTAGAGGAGGGGTGGGTGACCACACGGCGGATTCTGCTCGTATCCGACTGCCAGATCCACAACCTGTATTCGAAACCGATTCCGGACCGGAACCTGTCTATCAAGATGTTCGTGAACACGGCGATCCGGCCGCCCCAGCTCGACATGTACGCGGGGGACGTGCTCCGGTGGATCCTGAAGAACACGCCCGCGGAGACCGAGGCGGTCATCCACCTGGGAGACGCCATCGACCTGGCCTGCGAGGGGGAGTTCCGGGAGTTCGTGGACGTGATGAAGGACGCCGGGAAGCCCTGGCTGATGATCCCGGGCAACCACGATAGCTACTACTTCGGCACGTACGACCCCCGCAACCCCCCTCTCTGGGAGGACGCCTGCTACGGCTCCGGGAAGCCCGTCACCAAAGACCTCTTGATCCGCCTCTACGTGGCGGCCCTGGTCCAGCAAGACGTGGCCGGTACGAGGGCGCTCGCGAAAGACCTGGGCCTGTATGACGAGCGGGGCCTGGATCTGCTCGAGCTGGCCGGGCGGGTTCCGATCCAACACAGCTGGACTGCCCCCCGGAACCTGGACTCCTTTCTCCAGGGGATCGTCTGGAACATCGACAGCGAGGCGCCCTGGCGCTCGTTCATCCTGCAGCGGGCGGATATCAGCGGTCCCGACCCCAGAATCCGCTTTCACGCGATCCTGACCGACTCGACCCAGTACGCCCAGCTGCCGGCCCTGGTCCCGAACGCCTGGGACAACTACCCCCTGGAGCTGGACTGCGGCATGACGGGCGAGCTTCTCTCGGACCAGCTCCGCATCGTCCGGCAGTGGATGGAGACAGAGGACGACACACGTTTCGTACTGATGCTGCACCATCCCTTCGACGAGATCGCTTCCAAGAGCCGGTCGAGCCTGCGCTGGCTGTGGGCCCGGTATGCCTTCGGCGGGATCGTCACCGCCCACACCCATGCAGGCTATTTCGAGCAGCACAGGCTCGAAGGCGGGAAAGAGGGACTGGAGATCAATGTGGGTTCCACCACGGACTGGCCCATGGACTGGCGTACCCTGGTGGTCCACGGAAAGGAGAATTCGGATTTCGCCTACCTGGACACCCGCTATTTCACCCTCATGGACCAGCTGAAGAATCAGGAGGGTTTCTTCCTGCGCGACTGGGAGGTAGAGGCTGGCGCAGAGGACGACTACCGCAGGTACCGGGTGGGGGCGCCGAGCGGAATCACGATCACCGATTATCTCGTTGCCTACCACCTATGGCCGCCCGCCCTGGGAAGGGCGAAGGTAAAGGCGAGAAAGCCCGCCTACGACACGGAAGTCCAGGTCAAGGACACCATGCTCTGGACCTACCACCGCCTGATTCGTACCTTCCCGACAGACCCGGTCAAGGGGGACACGAACTGGCCGGAGGCCTGCCGGAACGACACGGAGGTGAAGCAGAGGATCGAGGTGGTGGCCGCCAAGGACGTCCTGATCGAGGAGAAGATCGCCTGGCTCATGGAACTGGAGCGGTTCGAGGATACGCGGTCGACCCTTGACCCGAAGACAGGGGAACCCACTGACGAGGAACGTTTACGCTTCAAGCTTTCCCAGGCGGTGTGGGCCAGCCGCTACGAGCTCGCGGGCGGGCGGGGAAGTCTGCGCCTTCAGGACGAGCTGATCCGGGTGCGCAGCGGTTCACATCAAGGTCAGTGAACGAATCGGCGGCGATAGGGTCTCTTTTCTGGGGCGAAAGGGCAAAGGCGAAAGGATGATCGATACCGCGCCGAAGATGCGTGTTCTCCAACCGCCTGCCTTCGATCAACTCCGGGAGACGGTGACCTTGTCTCCGGTTCCGTCGTAGCTCATCTCGCAGCACTCGCCGCCCAGCCGGGTTTCCAGCACGACCTTCTTTCCCCAGAGCTGCTGCACATACCGCAGCGTCCGGTCCGCATACTCGGCATCGAGCTCTCTGCCGTCGTACTCGTGCTGCAGGACCATCTCCTGCGTTCCGTGGGCCCGGACCTCCACGATCCGGATGACCGGGATGCGGCCCAGACCGACGCTCCTGAGCAGGGTTTCCTTGATCGTCTTCCAGTCCTCCGGGGTCGTCACGTGCGTGATCACCATCCCTTGCATTCTTCCGGGTGATGGTTCGGGCTTCTTCTTCTCGAGCTTTACGCGTATCGCCCTTGAGCTACATCGCGACCGTCTCGAACAGCAAGAGGCGAGCGATCCTATCCCCACCTGGATCTGATGGAGAAGAATATCGAAGTGTTGGACAGGCTCATCGGTCGCATCCTGGAATTGTCCAAGATCGAAGTGGGGGGAGCCTCTCCTGACAGGGGAAAAACCGCGTTCGATGAATCTGTCAAGAGGTCCTCGAGCTGTTTGCCCCTCAAATTGCGACAAAGGCCATACAACTGGAAATCCATATCGGCCAGGAGACCGGTCCCGTACGTATGGTCAAAGAAGAGGTCCGGAGCGTTATCTTGAATCTGCTGGACAACGCGCTGGAACGAAGCCGCTCCGCTTTCGCGTAGCGGCAGTTGGGTTCTTCACGACCTCCTGATCACCGTTCTGGTTTTCGCCTTACGTTTTCCTTCCTTGTAATTCCCCGCAAGAAGCAAGTAGCTTTCCCATCAACGAATCCATTCCACTCCAACACAAGGAGGAAGAACCATGGGAAAGCTACACGAACAGATGAAAGCAGATTTGACGCTAAAAGGCTACAGTTTATGCACCTCCGCAGGCTATCTTCCGCGCTGCCGGAAGTTCGCCGAACACTTCAACCGGTCTCCGGAGGAGATGGGGCGGGAGGAGATCCGCACCTTCCTGCTCTATCTCGCCGAGGAGCAAAAGGCCAGTCCTGCCTTGCAGAAGGCCTATCTCTGTGCGCTCAAGTTCCTTTACCGCTACACGTTGAATCGCCCGGAGGAGGTCGAGAACCTCCCGAATCCGAAGCTGCCCAAGCAACTGCCCGTGGTCCTGAGCCGACAGGAGGTGCTGGCCGTCTTCGAGGCGATTCCCTACATCAAGCAGAAAGCCATGATCGCCACCACCTACGGAAAAGGAGGGCAGCCATGCAACGAGAAGAAGCGAGCTACGCTGCCCCGTCGGTGTCCGGCTCTGGGCATTCGGTAGAACGGGCCCAGATCCTCCGTTCCTACGGAAAATCCTACCTGCAGGCCCATCCGACCAGCCCCGAACAACGCAAGGTCATCCGGGATGTCACCCACTGCCGCACCCAGATCCTCGGGGGACATCTTGAGACGTGCCGGAACCGCTGTGGATACGAGCGCATGTGGTTCCACTCGTGCCGTAACCGCCACTGCCCCAAGTGTCAGAACCTCCAGAAGACCCGCTGGCTCCTGGCACGATCCCAAAAGCTACTGCCTACCTCCTACTTACACGTCGTGGTCACCCTGCCCCACGAGCTCAACCCGCTTGTCCTACAAAACCGGCGGCTCCTGTACAACCTCCTGTTCGAGGCCGCCTCGGAAGGGCTCATCGAACTCGCCAAGGGCTGGAACCGCCTCGGTGCACTACCCGGCTTCACGGCCATCCTGCACACCTGGACCCAGGAACTTACGTTCCACCCCCACCTGCATTTGGTGGTCACGGCCGGAGGCGTAAGCCTCCAAGGAGACCGATGGATCCCGGCCAAGAACAACTTCCTGGTCCCGGTCCGCGCTCTGGCAAAAATGGTCCGTGGGAAGTTCCTGGACCGCCTCGACAAGGCATTCGGACAGGAACAGCTCCGCTTCACCGGTAAGATCGTCGGCTCGGGAAATCCAGCGGTCTTCAAAAGGTGGGTCAGAAAACTCCGGCGAACCAAATGGGTCGTCTACGCGAAAGGACCCTTCGGTGGACCTCGGCATGTCTTCAGCTACCTGGGGCATTACACCCACCGGGTGGCCATCTCCAACCAGAGGCTCCTCGCCTTTGACGGGCAGACGATTACCTTCCGTGCCAGGGAGAACCGGAACCCCGGCACTCACAGGCTCGTCCGACTGGATGCCCGGGAGTTCATCCGGCGATTCCTCCTCCACGTACTGCCCCACGGCTTCGTCCGAATCCGCCGCTTCGGGCTGATACCGTCTCGAAATGTTCAGAGCAAACTCAACAACGCTAGCCGCCTCCTTCACGCTTCCCAGCCCTCACCTCCTACGCCTTCCCCAGTGATGCATCGGATCAGCTGGCACCCACTTCCATCCCTACTCCCTCAACCTGGGCTGTTCCCGATACTCTCTCCCGCGCATCCACCCTCACCGCGCTCGTGCTTTGCCTCGCCTTCCTCCATTAAATCCCCGTTTTCAAGCCTCGGCCTATTAGATAAATAATGAGCGCGAACCAGGAATCCTCTCGAGAGCTAGCAGAGGGAAAAGGGAGCATCTACTCTTTCATCCTGCCTGTGGCGACGGCTGCCGACAGCCCTGCGGAGCAAGACCTTGCGTGCCCGACATACATGCCTGCCGAGCGATCTTCGTGGAGACGTCTGTACGCTAGAGTTCTTCGTACGGTCTGACCCAGATCGGCGCAGTGACAACGATCTGCTCCGTATCCGGACCGTCTTCCTCCCATTCGTTCAGGGTGGTTACCTGCAAGTAGAAGTATTCCTCGCCGAGGATCTCCACCGTGGGATTCCACGACACGATTCTCTCGCCTTCCCTGAAGGGCTTGCTGTTCACGACAGCGCCCCCGTTGGTGATGAGTTCCAGGTAAGTGACCGGCTCGTCGTCCTCAACGATTGCAGTGAAGCGAACGCTTTGTTCCCGGGTTTCCACTTCGGAGCCCATCCAGGCGGGTCCAAGCTTGAAGACCACCCGCACGTTCGGGTCGTCACTCGAGTAGAGGCGGCGTGAGCGCATCGCCTCCAGGAGGGCATGTCGGGTGAGGTCTTCCCCGACGAAGACCGTTCGATGGGAATTTGTCTGGAGACTGTGATTGTCCTGATTGCTCGTGGGCGCGAGCCGCCACCCCCTGTCGAGAAAATCGGGATAGTACGGAAGATAGGTCGAGTCGTTGTTTCCATCCCCCTTGTTGCCCGTCTCTATGGCGAAGAAGTTGTCGGCTACGGTCTCGTCGTACTTCATGTTGTTGAAGAGGTTCTTCTCTCTTCCTGGGTGGTTGAACTGTGTGAGGCCTCGGTTGTCGTCGACCCACCTGTAGAACCATCCCAGAAAGAAGCTCTGCAAGGCGTCGGTGAAACGGTCGGTCTGGTAGACATTGGCATGGCCGAAGATCGGGTTGCTCCACTCGAAGCCCCGCAAGGCAACAAAGACGCCGTCCTCGTCGAAGGCGTCAGCCTTCTCGGCCGTGTCCTGCCATTCAGCGGCCGAGAGGAACTCGGCATGGTCGGTGATAACGTAGAAGTCGAACCGGGCTTCGTCTCGGGCCCATCGGAAGGCATCCTCGGCAGTGCCCCGGCCGTCCGAATAGCCTGTGTGGCTGTGCAGGTTTCCGAAATAGAAGTCCATGCCGTCCAGCGCGGCCTCGAACTCGGCCCGGACGTCAGCTGTGCCGTGCCCGGGGGGGGCTTCGAATCCATTCTCTTCGGAACAGCTGATCTGCAGAAGGGCGTTGAGCAAGAGGCTCGAAAGGAAAGCCCGTCGTGCGATCCTTTGAGCAGCAGGTCTTGACTTTGCAGGTAGTACCTGGAAAGACATAGGAGATTCCCTCAGATGGGTGGTGAACAGGGTTCAAGAGAATACGACGGAAGGGAATTGTGTGTCAAAGAGAAGGAACCGAGAACGCCTCTATAACCTCGCGTTCCCTTTCCGTTGAATTCCGAAATCAAATTGACACGGAACCAAGCCTGTAATAGGTTCAGAAAAATGGCATTTCATTCCGGAAGGAAACTCCACTTCGCCACGGACGAGAAACTGCAGAAAGATAGCAGGAATGAGACGACCCTTCAGGATCTGAAGGCTCCGCTCGAAGAAGTGGGTCGGTTCAGGACGTTGCTTTTCGAATTGTCGGCTAAATTTGCATCTCTGTCCGTGGGAGAGATCGACGGAGAAATCGAGAACGGCCTGGAGCTGGTCGAGAAATTGGAGAGCCCTGCGACCGGGGCGGCTCGCATGGGGCCGGAAGGGAGCCTTCATTCCGTGGAGCGGGCCCACATCAGCAAGGCACTTGAACAGACCGGTTGGGTGGTGGACGGGCCGCGGGGCGCGGCACGCATCCTCAACTCAATCCCTCGACACTTCGTTCGCGAATGAAAAAGATCGGCATCCAAAATCCGAAGGCGTGAGAAGGAGGCCTTCGAAAGATCCGAACGGTTTTCGCGATATGTCGCAGCCGTGAAATGTCGCGGGGATTCTCTTCTCCCCCAATCCGTTCCTTATCCGGCGCATCTAGTATCCTGCCCCAGAAATAAGGGTGCACAGATAGGGCACTTCACCGCTGGGGCGTAATTGGGGACAGCCACCGATTTCCTCAGCCCTGATGGACGGTTGGCGCAGTGAGGAAATCGGTGGCTGTCCCCAATTACAGCACGACTCTCTGTAAAGCTATTTCTGGGACAGGACACTAGCAAGAACCAATTCAAGTCATATGGTTAGAAGAGCTCTCGCGACGGGAACCCTTTTGGCACAACGTGTGCTTTGTATCTCGACGCAGGTAAGCAACACGAGGCGAAGAAATCCTTGGGCCTGCAGATTCCCGTGCTATAGAATGGAGCCGAACAGGAGCGAGAATGGAAGGACAGGAGTCAGAGAGGAAAGAGGTGGTCCAATGAATTTCGAAACACTGATCTATGAGAAAGAGGGACAGGTGGCCGTCGTTGTCCTCAATCGGCCGAAACAGGTGAACGCCTTGAGCTTGCAGATGAAGGAGGAACTGGGCCTCGCCTTCGACGGGATCGAGAAAGACGAAGAGGTGAAAGTGGCGATTCTCACCGGCGGTGAGAAGGCATTCTCTGCAGGGGCCGACATCAAGGAGCGGGCAAACCAGCAGATGACACAGGCTGAGTTCTATTTCGAACGACGGAAGAGCCACGAATTCTACTGCAAGATCGAGAACTGCGAGAAGCCCGTCATCGCCGCCGTCAGCGGTGTTGCCGTGGGCGGCGGATGTGAGCTGGCCCTCGTGTGCGACTTGCGGATTGCATCGGAGAGCGCACGTTTCGGGCTTCCGGAGGTCAAGATCGGGATGATCCCGGCGGCGGGGGGAACGCAGCGGCTGCCCCGACTGATCGGCGCCACCCGGGCAAAAGAACTCCTGCTGCTCGGGGAATTCATCGACGCACAAGAGGCGTACCGCATCGGACTCGTCAACAGGGTCGTGCCCGTGGAGGCGCTCATGGACGAGGCGAAAGGGCTGGCCGGGAAGCTCGCCGAGTACCCGCCGCTGTCCGTCAAGTACGTGAAGAGGGCCGTGAACACGGGTATGCAGCTCGACCTGACCTCCGCACTCGATCTGGAAGCCCACATCGCCGCAATGCTAGGCACATCCGAAGATCGAATCGAAGGCTTCAAGGCATTCACCGAGAAGAGAAAGCCGGTCTTCAGAGGACGGTAATCCGGAAAACCGGGAGAGGAGACGGAAGGAGGTTCATCATGGATCTGGAACTCGAAGGGAAGGTTGCCCTCGTAACAGGGGCCGGTCAAGGCGTGGGCAGGGGAATCTCGACCATCCTCGCAGAAGAGGGAGTCAAGGTGGCCGTCAACGACTTCTTTGAAGACCGCGCCGTAAGAGTCGCAAAGGAGATCGAGGAAGCCGGCGGAAGCGCGTGCGGGGTGCAGGCGGACGTAAAGGACCTGGAACAGGTGCGGGCCATGGTGCAAACCGTCGGCAGAACGCTCGGTCCGGTGGATATTCTGGTGAACAATGCGGGTGTGCCTATCGTCCTGCGAACCGGAGAGGCGAAGAGAACCGTCTTCGCGGAGTCGGACCTCCCGTTCTGGAAGGAACAAATCGATCTCAACTACTACGGGTGCCTGAATAGCACGCATGCCGTGCTGGACTCGATGATCCAAAGGAGAGGGGGAAAGATCATCAGCATCCTCTCCGACGCGGGACGGGTCGGCGAGGCGAACATGGCCGTCTATTCCGGTGCCAAGGCGGGTGTGCTGGCCTTCAGCAAGGCCCTGGCCAAGGAGGTGGGTCCGCACAACATCAACGTGAACTGCATCGCCATGGGGGCGACCGCCCACGAGGGAATCAGGAGTTTTCTGAACCCCGACGCCACACCGGAAGAGGACGAGTTGCTGAGAAAGATGCTGCGGGCCTACCCGATCGGGAAGGGCCTGGGACGCATCGGCCGTCCCTCGGATGCAGGGTATGCGGTCGCGTTCCTGGCTTCCCCGAAGTCGTGCTTCGTTACGGGCCAGTGCCTGAGCGTCAACGGTGGATTCACGATGGTGTAGCGTGGACGGCGGGGAAGGAGACGAAGCCATGGATTTCAATCTCACAGAAGAACAGAAGATGCTGCAGGAGACGGTCCGCCGGTATCTGCGGGACAAGGTGGCACCGATAGCGGACGAGTACGACCGGAAGGGCCCCATGACGAAGCAGGAGGCCCTCGGCTTTCTAAAGGACCTCAAACCCTTCGGCTACGTGGGGACACTCGTGCCCGAAGAACATGGGGGCATGGGGTTGAGCCACATCGACTGGGCCGTCCTCTACGAAGAGCTTCGGGGCGTGTACGCGGGGCTGGGAGGGATGGTGGGCATCACCTCCTCGACCGGTCATGGAATCTCGGAATCGGGGAACGATGAATTGATGGGGCGGACCCTTCCGGGCCTCCTGAGCGGGGACAAGATCGCCTGTACGGCCATCACGGAGCCGAACGTGGGTTCGGACGTGTCCGCCATCCAGGCCCGGGCCGTGCTCGACGGCGATCACTACGTGCTCAACGGCACCAAGACCTGGATATCGAATGGGACCATCGCCGACTATGTGTCCGTGGTGGCGACACTGGACCCCTCCAAAGGGGTGGAGGGAATCTGCCAGATTCTTGTGGACAAGGAAGAGTCCCCCTTCGAGGCGCGGGAGATCAAGAAGATGGGTGTCCGGTCCTTTCCGACCGCCGAGCTCGCTTTTGAGGACTGCCGTGTCCCGAAAGCAAACCTCCTCCGGGCACCGGGCAAGGGGTTCAAGACGGCGCTGCGGGGTCTCACCTTTGCCCGGTGCAATGCGGCCATCGCCGCCGTGGGGATCGCCCAGGCGGCCATCGATGCCGCCGTCCAGTACGCGCGGGATCGAACGCAATTCGGGAAGCCCATCGCCAAGTTTCAGCTCGTTCAAGAGATGATCGCCGACATGGTGGCCGAAACGGAAGCGGCGAGACTGCTGACCTACCGGGCCTTCTTCGTCCTCGACCAGGGTGGGACGGCCCGAAAGGAGGGCTCCCTCGCAAAGGCGTATGCCACGGAGGCTGCCGTCCGGGTCACGTCCAAGGCCGTACAGATCCACGGGGCCTACGGACTCTCGGAGGAATACCCCGTGGAGCGCTACTTCCGGGACGCTCGCATGTACACGATTCCGGATGGAACCACGGAGATGCAGAAGCTCATCGTCGGCCGCGAAGTACTGGGCATGTCAGCGATCGTCTGACAGGCCGTTGAAAAAGGCCCATCCGCGGTGGGTGTTCCGATCCAAGCGCGGCAATCCGCCAGATTCAATCGTCGCTGCGCAGGGTGTAGGCGTCAAAGTTGATCCTAACGGAGGTACAGGTATGGACGGTCAGAAGAAGAGGCGTCCGGTGAGGGACGGGTTGTGGGTAGAGCCCACGTCCGCCGCTGAGAAGCCGCAGCTCTTGGGGAGCCGGTGTCTGTCTTGCGGGGAGCTGTTCTTCCCGAAGAAGGACACCGGGTTGTGCGGTTACTGCCAGTCCGGCGATTTGGAGGAAGTCAGGCTCAGCCGGAAGGGGAAGATCTACAGCTACTCGGTCGTAACACAGAGGCCGCCCGTCTACTACAAGGGTGAAGTGCCTTACGCGCTCGGGTTTGTGGAGTTACCCGAGGGAATACGGGTCGAGACCCTTTTTACGGGATGTGACCCGGAGTCGCTGCACGTGGGAATGGACGTGGAAATGGTGATCGAAAAGCTGCACCAGGACGAGGACGGCACCGAGGTGACGGCCTACAAGTTCCGCCCTTCAAACGCTTGAGTGACGGGAGCCGAAACCATGAAGAATTCCAGGGAGGTCGTGATTGCCGGCGCCGGGTTGACCCGATTCGACAGCTATGACGGCCGGAAGGGGCGGCCGAAGAAGGAGTTCTACGATCTGGGCAGTGAGGCGATCCTGAAGGCCCTGACCCATGCGGACATGGAGTGGAAGGAAATCCAGGCCGCCTTCTGCGGGAATGTGTACTGCGGAACCGCTGCCGGGCACCAGTCGATCGGAAAGATCGGCATGACGGGCATTCCGATTGTCAATGTGGAGAACGCCTGCTCCAGCGGGGCATCCGCCTTCCGGCTGGCCTGTCAGATGATCGCCGCCGAGATCTACGATGTGGTCCTTGCGGTCGGGTTCGAGACGATGCCGAGAGGCTTCATCATGAGCACGGCCTGGCCCGAGTGGCAGAGAGCCATGGGGTTCAACGTTCAGCCGGCGGCGTACGCGATGCAGACGCTCCGGTACATGGAGGAAACGGGCGCGACGGTCGAAGACTTCAGCCGGGTGACCGTCAAGAACCGGAAGAACGGCGCATTCAATCCGAACGCTCGATTCCAGACTCCTGTCACGTTGGAAGAGGTGCTCGCCTCCCGCGTCGTCGCGAAGCCGCTTCACCTGCTGCACGCCTGCCCGCTCGCCGACGGCGGGGCTGCTGTTGTGCTCTGCAGCAAGGACAAAGTGAAGCATAAGGACAAGGTCGTGAGCGTCGCCGCATCGGTCCTCACCAGCGGCACCTACGGTCACGAATACGGCGGGGGAAGCGTGAAGATCAAGACCCCGGACACCATCGAGATCGGTGCGGAACAGGCGTGGGAGATGTCCGGATGCGGTCCCGAGGATATGGACGTCGTCCAGGCCTACGACACCATGGCCTCAGGCGAGCTGTGGGATGTAGAGAAGCTGGGCCTGTGCAGGAAAGGAGAGGCCCCTCGTCTCTTGAGGGAAGGGGTTTTCGATTTGGACGGCAAGTGTCCCGTGAACACGGACGGAGGGCTCATGTCCAGAGGCCACCCGCTCGGTGCCACCGCCCTGGCCCAGATTATCGAGGTCTGCACGCAGATCCGGGGCGAAGCGGGGCCGCGGCAGGTTCCCGGAGCGAAAACAGGCCTGGCCCACGCCATGGGGGCCGGGCCGAACAGCAGCATCGTGATTCTGAAGCGATAGGAGCGAGGACGTACCCATGCGGATTCTTAGCGATCCACCCTCGCATGTGACTAAGAATTAATTCATGGACTCTATTTTTGGAACCTCTCACCTCTAAACTGAGTGGAATCATGCAAGAAAAACATTATGCAATATCTATTGTGGAAAGGGCAGAGACCTCCATGGGCTCCTTCTGCCACCATCGGGATCTTTCGTTCCCTGCCGCCGGAAAGCATGGAAGAACATCCTGTCGAATGAATGACGAAAGGGGGCATCCATGCCTGCAATACTGAGTACGGAAGAAATCAAGAAGAACCACGTCGTGAAGACCGTCCACGTGGTGAAAAGAGGCGGGCGGAAAGAAGAGGGCGTGGAAAGCATGTATCGGCCCGGTGTTCAGCTGGACCTGCAGCGCTCCCGCTACCTCACGGAGTCGTACAAGGCCACAGAAGGTGAACCCATGGTCCTCCGAAGGGCCAAGGCCATGGAAAACGTACTGACGAAGATGGACATCTACATCCGGGACCGGGAGAAGATCGTCGGCAACTGCACCGCCACGCCGGAGGGCCTGTTTTTCGGAATCGACATGAACTACCGGGCCGTGAAGCGTGTCGTGGAGAGTGACGAAGGAAGAAGCTTGCTGGACGACGAGGGGCGGAGGGAATTGAACGAGATGATCGAGTACTGGAAAGGAAGGTGCATGAGCGATATCCAGCAGGCCAAGTTCTCGGGAGAGATCTTGGAGTACTGGAACTATCGTAAGTTGACTCCGGGATCCTGGTCCCAGTGGTCGGAACTCGGCGTGCCCGATTACGAGAAGGCCTTGCGGGTCGGACTCAAGGGGCTGATTGAAGAGGCCGAAGCACGGCTGGTCGAAATCGACAAGACGGTACCCGCCGACTACATCGACCAGAAGGAGTTCCTGCAGGCCGTGATCATTGTTCTGAAGGCGGTGATCGCCTACGCGCACCGGTATGTTGCGCTGGCCGGGAAAAAAGCAGATGAAACCGACGATCCGGACGAGAAGGAACGTCTCGACACCATTGCCAGGAACTGCAGCCGGGTTCCCGAACATCCTGCGGAAACCCTGGCGGAGGCGTTGCAGCTCTTCTACTTTCTCCATCTCGTCCGATTCATCGAGTACACTTCGGTGGGCATCGGCGTCCGGTTCGACAAGGTCTTCGGGCCCTATTTCGAGGACGACCTCCGGAACGGCAGAATCACGGAAGAAGGGGCCATCGAGTTGATTCAGCTCCTCTGGGTCAAGATCCAGGAACTGGGGATGATGTATTCCCCGACCCTGAGCGCCGTGTACGGCGGCGTGGCGCTCATACAGTCGATTACATTGGGGGGCACCGACGGCAAGGGGAACGATGTCACCAACAGGCTGACCTATGCCATCCTGGAAGCCGCCAGAAGAATGCGTACACCGGAGCCGACGATCTGCCTTCGGGTTCACGACAACACGAGGGAAGAGCTCATCTCCAAAGCACTGGACCTCATTCAGACCGGGATCGGCTATCCCTCGTTCTTCAACGATGAGTCCATGCTGCCGCTCCTCAAACGCTGGAAAGTACCTGTGGAGGACGGCCGGGACTACGCCATCTCCGGTTGTGTGTACCTTGAAATACCCGGCAAGAACGTGCACCGGAAAGCCTACGGAGGCATCAACCTGCCCCTGGCACTCACCTATGCCCTGCGACAGGGCAAGAACTACCTGACCGGGGAACAGACCGGAGCCGCAACTCCGGATCCTCTGACATTTCAATCGATCGAGGATTTGATGGATGCGTATGTCGAGCAGGTACGGTTCTTCTTCAGCAGGCAGGTGAAGATCGAGAATACCTGCCAGACCCTGTATGAGAGGTATCTGCCGAGGCCGTATCTTTCCGCTCTGATTCAGGGATGTATCGAAAAAGGACAGGACTGCAGAAAGTGGGGCTATGCTTCACCGATTGCCAGCAAGTGCATCGTCTTGGGCCCGTCGAATGTCGCGGATTCCCTTGCGGCCATACAGAAGATCGTGTTCGAGGACAAGAAGGTGACCATGGAGGAGTTGCTCGAGGCACTCGACGCGAATTGGGAAGGCTATGAAAGGATCCGCCAGCTCATGCTCAACGCGCCGAAGTTCGGGAACGACGACGATTATGCAGATCGAATCGCGGTGGAAGTTCACCATCGCACCGCGGCCGCCATGGAAGAATCCAAGAATCGATTCGGTGAGTCGGTGAGGGGAGACGGCAGCGGGATCTCCGCGACCTACTCGGCCGGAGCCATCGTACCGGCAACGCCCGAAGGGCGCAGAGCCGGTGAGCCTCTGTCAGACGCCACGCTGTCACCGGTCTTCGGAGCCGACCGTGTGGGCCCCACGGCCGTATTGAAGTCGGCTTCGAAAATAAGCACGGAAAAGAGCTACAATCATCTGCTGAATCAGAAGTTCACGCCCTCGGTTCTGGATGAAGGTCACAGGGACAAGTTCACGGCCTACCTGCAGGCCTGGAAAGATCTGGGAATCAATCAGATTCAGTTCAACATGGTGGATCGGGAAACCCTGATGGACGCCCAGGAGAATCCCGAGAAGCACTCGGATCTGCTGGTTCGAGTGGCCGGGTACAGCGCCTATTTCGTCGATCTCAGCAAGGGACTGCAGGATTCCATTATTGCCCGTACCGAACAGGCTTTCTGACAAGCAGCAGCTTGTGGTTGGGAATTCTTGCCGGCTAGAGAGCATCATCCTTCCCGGCGTGTCCCGACTGTAATTGTGTGAGCAACACCCCCGCGGCCACGATGCCGAGACCGATCAGGTCCGTTGCGATCAGCCGGTCGCCGAATGCGGCCCAGGCCATCAGCATGGTGACCGGCGGACCGAGGTAGAACAGACTGGCCACCCGGGTGGCGTCGATACGGACGATCAACAGCCACATCAGGGCATAGGCCCCCAGGGATACGCCCACGATCAGCCACAACATCGAGCCCACGAACCCCGGGTTCCATTCGGTGGCCAGGCCTTCGACCATCAGGGCGGGAAGG
Organism: uncultured Thermodesulfobacteriota bacterium; assembly: GCA_964479535.1. Taxonomy (GTDB): domain Bacteria; phylum Desulfobacterota; class DSWW01; order DSWW01; family DSWW01; genus S015-6. The sequence continues at coordinate 70,851 of CAYZMM010000019.1, read as the reverse complement.
GTCACTGCCAGCGCCGTACCCAGGCTCTGGTAGAACAGCCCCTGATCCACGGGCAGATGATGGGCATGGTGATGAACGGCCAGTCTGCGCTGCAGCAGGCTGGCCGCGGTGATGGCAACAACGGAACCGAGCGGCAGCGCATAGGCGAATATCGCACCGGCATCGGTCAAATCGGTTCGCGCACCGACAGCGACGGCCACGCCGGCGAAGCCGGTCAACAATCCCAGCCACCGGTACCAGGGCGTGTGCTCGCCCACCACCCGTCCCGAAAACGCGCCGGTGGCCAGGGGTTGCAGTGCCACGATCAGCGCGATGATGCCCGCGGGTACGCCGTATTGCAGTGAATAGAACACACAGCCCAGCCACACGCCGTGGGCCAGAACGCCGACAACCGCGGCAGCAGCCGCTGCCTGGCGTCCGGGCCACTGCAGCCGCTTGCACAGCGCGAGATAGGCCAGCAGGAGCAGGGCCAGAGCCCAGTAGCGCCAGAAAAGTAACGTGAGAGGTTCCGTGAAAGGCAGGGCGTACTCCGCCCCGATGAAACCCGAATTCCACAGCAGTACGAAGCCGATAGCCGGAAGCCAGGTAGTCTTGATGAGCGGGTCCTCGGTTTAGGTCATGCCCCGTAGTTCGTCCACGAATTCCTGTGTGTCAAAGAGAAAGAGCCTGGAGGTTGAGGTTTCCCCAGCGTCTACCGGACGATTTCTTCGTCCCTGGCCAGCACCGTCCACGTCTGTCCAGACATGGAGTCGTAGTACGAGACGAAGCGGTCGATTTCGGCGGCCTGCTGCTGCTTTAGGTTCATGGCCCAGCGGAAGGCGATGGGCTGATACAGGAGCTCGGCCTCTACCGTGAAGGGTTCCCGGAGCCGGTCCACCCGCACGGCATAGCGGATCCTGTCACCCGAACCCTGGAAATCCTTGTCGTTACTCGCCCCTCCCTGCACCGCAATGTCGTAAGAAGCTGCGGCCTTTTCGAATCCGCGGGGCAGGATGCGGTTGTCCTTGATGAAGCGGATCGCCCGGATCAGCCCGGTCGTCACGCGGCCGTCAGGGTCCGCCATGATCGCCTCGTAGATCTGGACCTGATCCGGGCTTTCGATGCGGGTGTGGTGCTCCTCGAAACGGTCCGGGTCCTGGTCGTTCGCATTGCCCCGGATCGAGCCGTCGGGCCGCACGGCTCCCGATTGGAAGACGGTCCGGCCCTCCGCGTCCCTCACTGTGAAACGAATCCATGCACGCCTGGACGGATACGCCGTGGGCAGCTTGTGGCCGGCCAGGTTGGAAATCGTCACGTCTGCGGCCAGCTCGCCGTCCGAAACACGCGCACCTTCGATGGCGATGCGCGCGGTGCTCGTCCGGAGATGATTTTCGGTTTCCCGGGATGCCTGGGCCAGCTCCTGGGCGAGGGCCGTCACGCCGAGTTCCTCCCGGTACCGGTTGAAGACCCTGGGCATGAAGAAGTTGCCGCCCCGGAAGACGTGGCGGGAGAAGTCCTCCCTCGGCTGCCCGAGAACAGCCGTGATGTGCATCGTCTCCTCGAGTTGCGGCATGTGGCAGGACTGGCAGCTCCGGGTCTGGTAGTATTCACTGTGCTTCCACTCCAGGTACGGGACCTGCTCCGGAAGCTCGCCGATCACCTCGCCCTTCGGCCCCCGCGTGTGCGTGTACAGGGTGTGGCAGGAACCGCACAGGGCGGAATCCTGCACGTGAAGCGCTTTGGACGGGACCATCTGCGCGGCGGACTGCATGATCCGGGTCCGGCCCGGATCGACCTCGTAGGGCCCGAAGATGGAACGCTCTCCCAGGGGGGTGCTCTCGTCCACCAGGAAGCCGGCCGTGAAGCTTTCCTCCGTGCCCAGTCTCTCCCTGCGGATCTGGTGGCACATGCTGCAGGAGACGCCGTCTGCGGCCAGGCGCCCCTCCAGGGTCCCGGCCGGCAGGATCGGGAGGTGCGCGAAGACGCTCGCTTTCCGGTTCCGGGCCTTGGATCGGTACCGGTACATGGGCATGTGGCAGGCAGAGCATTCGTCCTGTATGCTCTCTCCCGCAGACGGATGCTCCAGGGTCTCGCGGCGCACCGAGGCCTGCCAGTAGGGGTCCCGGGACGAGTGGGCCATCATGGACGACTGCCAGTTGGAACCGATGGAGACGTCCTGGCCGGCCGCGGTGATGAGGTCGTTGTGGCACCCCACGCAGGCGTCGGACGTCACGAACATCTGGGGCAGGAGAGCCGGAGAACCGCCGGCCTGAGCGGCCAGTCCGGCGGGCCACGCAAGGATCGCAAGCAAAGCGAGAAACCAGATCACGGATATCCTCCGTTGTGAGAAGAGTCGGGAAACGGCTACCATCCCTCGAAGAACCCGCCGTCGAACCAGTCCCAAAGGACGTAGAGCAGATAGGTTGTGTCTCGGTTGTCGGTGTCGTTCAGGGGAACCCGGGCCCCTGCGCAGAGGAGGATGTGCTGGCGCCGGTTGAGCGGCACCTGGGCCTGGGGCACCACGTCCCAGTGCGTGGTCGCGCCGGAGGCGAATTCGTGAGAGCCGAGCACCTCCACCATGGGGGAGACGCCCTTGCCGTAGCGGCCCAAAAGAAAGGTCTTGCCCAGCACGGCCCTCCAGAATGCCTCCTCCGTGGCCTGTCCGGTGTCCACGGGCAGGCCGGCGCCCCCCTGGAACTGGAAGAAGAAGTCCGCGGGCAGGATCTGCCCGAAAGCCAGGTAGGGTTCGAACACGAAGGTGTTCGAGCCGAACCCCCTGTCGTCGTCCCCTGTGGGAAAGAAGACTTCGAGACCGAGGCTCAGGATGGAACCCGCTGCCAGGCTGTGGAACATCACCCGCTTGTAGGCGAGCCCGATGTCACCGACGCTGGCCGTCCATTTCGTGTCGTCCCCGCCGGGCCCGCCGGAGGCGGCCTGTTCGCTCCAGCCGAAGGGAAAGATGACCTCTACCTGGTTACGGGCGCCGAAGCGCTGCTCGTAGATGATCTCCGTTTCGATACGGGCTTCGCCTTCCACGTCGAACGTGGCGGACAGGACCAGCTCGTCCTCGGGGTAGGCCTTGGTCGTGACCAGGGCGCGCGGCAGGTTGAACTCGCCCCGGGGCCACCTCTCGTCTTGGCAGAAAGTGCGGATGTAGTCCAGAATCTTCTGAATCTCCGCCTTGGAAAGGGCTTCGCCGTATGCCGGCATCATCTGCGAAAAGCCCCGGGCCGGGCCGCCTTCTGCAATGACGTAGTACCAGTCCCCGTCCGGTTCGCGGGTGGCGAAATTGCAGTCGGTCAGATCCGGGAGCGGTGTGTCGAAACCCACGGTGCTGGACGGAGCCCCGGTGCCGTCCACGCCGTGGCAGGCCGCACAGGCTTTCCGGTACAGTTCCCTGCCGGTCAAGGGTGCGCCGTCGTTCTCCGCTGCCCGGGCAGGAGCAAAGGAACAGAACAGAAGGGCGGAAAACCCGGCAAAGGCCAGATACCGCCGAAACGTCAGCGAAAACAAAGCCGCCTCCTTTCAACCTCCGGATCGTCGTTCGTTTCACATTGGAAGCCCGGCACGCTCATCCCGGGCGAAGACAACCCGGCAATCATCCGACGGGTGTCCGGAAAGTAGACAGTATAGACAGGAAGCTGAGCCGATTCAAATGAACGCCACTGCGAAGGGCAATATTCTCCCACGAGGACGTCGCTCTCCACCAGGAATCTGAAAGGAGGAGCCGAACGGATGAGGGTCAGGACAACTGGAGCTGCTTCATCTTCCTGAAGAGGGTTCTGCGGGAGATTCCCAGGGCTTTTGCTGTCATTCCCTTACGGCCCTTACACATGTCCAGGGCCTTCTTGATCACCGCCCTCTCGGCCTCGACCCTATTCTGAGAGAAAGGAGAGGGATGTCCTGCTTGCGTGCACGCAACGGAGGCACGACGATCTGGATGATATGAATCCTGTAGAAGAAGTCCTCCCTGATCACCCCCATCCTGACCTGGTCGAGCAGGTCGCGGTTTGTGGCCGCGATGATGCGGAAATCGGACATCTTGTTCAGGCTGCTCCAGACCGGTGAATAGCCTCCTCCCTCTATGGCTCGCAAAAGCTTCGCCCGAAGACTCAGTCTCAGCTCTCCCACCTCGTCCAGAAACAGGGTGCCCCCGTCGGCCAGGTCCAGATTCATCCCTCGAATACCCGATCACCCATTCCGCTTTCTCGTTGCGGTTCAGGATGTGCAAGTTGTGATCAAGAACATAGAAGACACCCGGGAGGCTCCTGATCAACGTCTCGAAGAAGCGACTCTTCTTCGCGAGCTCCAGGTTCTCCTTCCGGAGTTCGAGAATCCGGGTTGATTCAGACGCAGCGACCTCTTTCTCGGGATCGTTCTTGTCCGACATGGGATGTTCCTCCTCGCCTTCCGGCGGGAAAGGGCAACGTTCTCTCTCCCTCATGATGGGCGTAGCTGGTTGAGGAGACGCATTTCGTGCCATTTGTGGCCCAGCTCTACAGGTGTTGGGCCGAGACTGACCCAGAACTATTTAGTCTAATGAAAACAATTACGTAGACAGACATCCCAAGTGTCTGCGGGACATATATGGCTCAACCATCCTTTCCGTTCTGGTCCGAGTTCCCCAGGTTTCGGGAAACATTATTCAATAGAAACAAAACCTTACATCTTTAGATCCGGTCTTGGCATCCTTCTTGCGCGTTTGTATCGTGACCTACCGGATAAGCAAGGTCAATACCAGGAGAGATCGGGAAGAAACCGGGAAGGACACGAGGAGGGATTTCAATGGCTACACCCGTAGAGACGCAAAAGGAAATCGAGGGCTTCGAGAACAAGCAGGAGTGGTGGTGGGCTGCAGAGAAGAAGCGCTCCCAGAGGCTGGACTATCTGAGAAAGGCGATCTGGAAGAAGGGGGCCATCGGCGGGAATTACAACCCGGGAATCAAGATCGATATGGAGCTGGCAACTCTGTTCACGGACATATATTTCAGCGACGATGCAAAGCACGACCAACAGATGATGCGAAAGGCAAAATCCCTGGCGTACGTGCTCGATCATATTCCCATCTTCATAACCGACCGTGCCCAACTCGTGGGATATGTGGGAAGCGCACCTCACACCATCGCGTGGCGCATCGACGGTGCGAGCATGGTGAACGAAGAGGTGTACAACGAGCCCGGAATCCACGAAGAGCCTGAACAGGAAACCCTCGAGAAGGTGGCGGAGCTCTGCACGAAATGGGCCGGAGAGGCGGCGATCGACAAGCTTGCGCGTCTCCTCGATCCGGAGGACGCGGTCAAGTTCATGAGCGGTGCCATCGGGTGGGGAACCCCCACCTCGGCTTTTGGTTATTCGGGCAAAGACTACGAGTACTTCATGACCGGTAAGAGGGGCTTCGAGCACATCATCGAGGAGATCGAGAACAATTTGCAGGCTGCCGAGGAAAAAACCATCGGCATACCGGGTCCCGATCTCCTGCCCCTGTACAAGAAGATCCAGAACTGGGACGCCATGAAGGTGGTGCTGGAGGCGGCGATTCGCTTTGCGAATCGGTACGCCCGGCTTGCACGCATCGTGGCCGAGAACTTCGAGAGCGATCCGCAGCGCAAGGAAGAACTCCTTCGGATCGCAGAGACCTGTGAGCAAGTTCCGGCGAAGCCTCCCCGGAACTTGCAGGAGTCGCTCCAGTTGGATCATTTCGTACAGGTGATCGTCCGCTTCGAGGCGTACGAGGGTGCCTGGCCTGCAAGGCCGGACTACTACCACGGACCCTACTACGACAAGGACGTGAACATTGACAAGAGACTCACCGAGGACGAGGCCCTGGATCTGGTCGGTGAATTCCTTATTCGCGCTCACGAGGTAGGTATGTTCGGGCCTCGGTGGGGTCGCGAGGGGCTTCAGGGGATCACCGGCACCTGGGTGTGGACCCTGGGCGGGGTGAAGCCGGATGGTTCCGATGCCTGCAACGACATGACCATCGCATTGCTCAAGGCGGCAAGGCTGGTGCGCGTGTCCAACCCCACCTTCGGTTTCCGGTGGCACCCGAAGGTCAACGATGAGGTGATGCGGGAGTGCTTCGAATGCATCCGCCAGGGCCTTGGGTATCCCGCTATGCGGAACGATCCCGTTCTCGTGCAGAATGCGATGCACTGGCACGGGCACCCCCTGGAGGAAGCGAGACTGTGGGTGCACCAGGCTTGCATGTCGCCCTGCCCGACAACGAAGAACGGCGCCCAGCCGATGCGCATGGCTTCGGCTACGGCCAACTGCGCAAAGATCGTCGAGTACGCCTTGAGCAACGGCTATGACAATGTGGTGGCCATGCAGATGGGGCCCAAGACCGGGGACCCCAGAAGCTTCACGGACTTTGAGCAGCTCTTCGAGGCTTGGGTCAAACAGATGGAATGGTTGTTCAGCACCCTGGTGCGTACCGTGAACTTCGGCCGGTACATGGATCCGGAGCTATACGGGCGGCCTTTCCTTTCGGCCATCTCTGAACGTTCCGTGGAGTCCGGTCTCGACATCGTCAACCCGGAAGGGGAGCGGGGGAACTGCTGGATTACCGCCTTCACCTGGGTGGAGAACGCGGACAGCCTTGCCGCCGTCAAGAAACTCGTTTTCGACGAGAAGAAGTACAGCATGGATCAGTTGATCACCGCCATGGAGGCGAACTGGGAAGGCTATGAAGCGATGCGCCTGGACTTCGTCAAGAACGCGCCCAAATGGGGCAACGACGACGACTACGTGGACGACATCATGATTCGCTGCCTGCGGGAATGTGCACGCTTCTCCAGGGTGATCAAGTGCCCCAGCGGGAACAACTGGCCCATCCTTCCGGAGAACGTGAGCGGCAACATCCACTACGCAAACATCGTGGGGCCGCTTCCGAACGGACGCAGGCTCGGCGACGCTTTGTACGACGGCGGGATCTCTCCAGGACCGGGGCTGGACAAGAAGGGGCCCACGGCCGTACTCAAGTCCTGCGGCAAGATCGACCACGTGGCGGATGGAAGAGCCTTCCTGTTGAACCAGCGGCTCTCGCCTACGCAGCTCGAAGGGGAAAAGGGTTACCAGATTTGGAGGGCATACCTGAAGACCTGGGGAGAACTCGGGCTGGACCATGTGCAATTCAACATGGTTTCGGACAAGACGCTTCGCGCCGCGCAGCGGGATCCGGAAAAATACTCTGAGGTGATCGTTCGCGTGGCGGGCTACAGCGCCCACTTCGTGGACATAAGCCGCAAGACCCAGGACAACATCATCCAGAGGACCGTTCAGGGACTCGGGTGAAACAACCAACCGACAGGTACACGGAGGGACGGGCAAGCTACACCTCCCTATGGTGGTAGCCGTCCCATCGCGGACGGTTCGCCCTTACCCGATGACGAGCCGAGCAATCAGCCCGAGGGCATGGAAGTCTCCGGACAGTCCGCGCTGGGTCGTTTCTATTGGTGGGCGCTTTTGATTCTTGCAGTTGTGCTTGGTGCATTCGCAATCAGGGCAGGGCGATTCATCTCACAAGAACTCCGTAAAGCTGATTGATGCTGCCGGCCCTCTTATGACCCCTACATCGTAGAGATGTCGCATCGAACGGTTGACAGCTGGTGCGGGAAGCGTGTTGACCCTAAGCCGTTTGCTCCTCCTTGCTCTTCTCCATGTAGAAGTGCACATCCCGCTGCGGGAAGGGGATGGCGATGCCTTCGCGGTCGAAGCGCATCTTCACTTCGCGGGTGACGTCCCAGTAGACGTTCCAGTAGTCGGTCGTGTTGACCCAGGGGCGAACGACGAAATCGACCGACGAATCGCCCAGGTTGTGCAGTTTCACGATCGGCTCCGGATCCTGGAGCACCTTGTCGTGTTCCTTCAGGATCGACATGAGCACCTCCTCCGCCTTCGGGATGTCGTCGCTGTAGGAAATGCCGAACACCATGTCCACCCGCCGGATCCTCTGGTCCGTGATGTTCTTGATCACGTCCCCCCAGATCTTGCTGTTCGGAACGACGAGGGTCTGGTTGTCGAAGGTCAGGATCTTCGTGCAGACCAGGCTCATGTCGCTCACCTTGCCGAAGGCGCCGGCCGCTTCGACAAAATCGCCCACGTCATAGGGGCGGTAGATGAGGATCATCATGCCGGAGGCGAAGTTGCCGAGGGTGTCCTGCAAGGCGAAACCGACGATGAAACCGGCGACACCTAGACCGGCGAGGAGGGGGGCGATTTCGAACCCGAGCTGAGAGAGGGCCACCAGCAGGCCCAGAAGCATGACGAGCTTGGATGCTCCCGAGACGAACATGTTCTGAAGGAGCTGGGAGAACCGAAGCTTCGAGCTGGCCATGGACATGCGGACCACCTTGCGCGTGAAGCGGGCCAGGATCTTGAACACCACCAGGATGAGAGCGAACAAAAGGACCTTGAAGATCATGCGCGGGCCGTTGTCGATGGCCCATCTCTTCAGGTCGTCCATCCACTGCTGCAACAGGCCGAAAGCGACCTCGGTGTCGAAGATGTCTCCCGTGATGTCGCCCGTGGCCTGAATGAGCAGTTGCGTGTACCGGGCCGATTCCAGATCGAGCCGCTTCATGGCATCGATCACGGTCTGCAGGCCATGGGTGGTTCTCGTGAGCTTCGCCTCGGCGGCCTGGAGTTGCGCCTTGAAAGCGGCGTTGTCCGGGTTTTTCTGAACCAGGTCCTTTGCGACGGCGATCTGCTCGGCCGTCAGCTTGATCTGTCCTGCGAGGAGCTCGGCCCGGTCGGAAAGGCGTTCTTCCAGGTAGGCGACTTCCTCGGAAACATCCAGGCCCATCGTCTTCATCCGGTCCACGTTGTCGCACAGGGTCTTGTAGAGTTCGCCGAGGCGGGCGCTCTGTTTGGCGAGCTTCTCCTCGAAGGCCACCAGTTCTTCGGGCGGCACGGATTCCCGTTCGGCCCTCTGTTCGGCGATCGATTCCCGAAGATCCTCCACGTATTGCCGGAGCACGGTGAAGATCTTCTTCAACCAGGATTCCGTCTTCTGCCTGAGGGCGGACGCGTCGAGGCCCTGTTCCTCCTGCTTCAGGACGTTTGCACACAAGTCGTGAACATCCGAGACGATCTGCATGTGGCGGTCGAGGATCTGCTTCCGGAGGATCTGACGGTCCTCGCCGTTCACACCGGCCAGCTTCGACCGGAGACCGTCCGCCTCCTGTTCGGCCTTCTCCACACGCGCGACCAGGCCTTCCGCTTCCTCCAGCAGGGGATTCTTCTCGGGGGCCTCGGCGAAGGCGGGGGCGGGCGTGAGCGCGACGAGGCCTGCCAGCAGAAGGGCAAGCGGGATCGATGGGATTCTCATGGGTTGCTCCCTTGATACGTGATGTTTGACAGAGATAAACGGAGGGAAATCCTCTCGGAGTCTGTACAGGAATGGGGTTCGCGTGTCAACAGAACGCTTCGTGCAATGTGTGGATCGGAGGTGGGCCCGCGGGTCAAAGGACATCCGCCATGATCGTTTCCATGAAGTGGGAAACCTGATTGCGGATTTCGTCGGGCGACGTGACGCGAGGGTCGACCAGGTCGTACTGGATGTCCAGGAGCGGGATGTCCTGTTTGCGAAAGAGATCCCGGATGATTCCGGACATGGCCAGCGCGTTCTTGCACCCCTGGTGGGATGCGATGAGCACCATGTCCGCTGCATACTCCCGGTACAGGCGGATGAGATCTTCGTAGTAGTTCTTCGCCGGGCCGCGGGTGTGTCGGGCCATGGGCCCCTTCATCATGTCGTGGGCCAGCCCCCGGACCATGGACGCGGGGCTGGAAGTGTCGATCATTCCGTAGGAACGGTAGGCGAGCATGTCCATGACGACCACCGCGCCGTAGGTTTCTTCCATCCACTGGAAGAGGCCGCCGTCGATGAGGAAGGGCGGGTTCCAGAGGATGACCCGGATCCGTTCGTCCTCCAGTGCCCCGATCTTCCGGTCCACCCGCCGCTTCGCCTCATCCCGCAGGGCCTTGCTGCACTTCGTGGTCGCCTTGGTGCCCGGCATGAGGAGACTGCCGAATGTGCTCATGGTGAGCAGGAGTCCCCCGAGCGGGGCAGGGCGGTTCTGCATCAGTTCGCGGAACTCGAGCACGTACTCGGTCGCCTTGTTCCGTTCCTCGCAGATTTCGCGGAGCCGGTCGAAATCCATCTTTCGGCCCGATTCCTCTTCCAGGAAGTCGATCATCTTCCAGAGGCCCCGGGTGTAGTAGTCGAGGCTCCGCTCGTTCGTTTCGTAGGGCTGATCCATCCGGTAGACCGGCACGCCGAGCCGCTTCTCGATCGGCACATAGCCTGCCATGGCGCTGTCGCAGGGGGAGTTGGTGGTGAGAACGAGGCGCGGTCTGGGCAGTTCGTCGGCCAGGATCTGCCCCAGGGAGGTCTTGATGAAGGAGCACATGTCGGCCGGGTACCCGGCGTTCTCCGTCCGGTCCACGCAGGCGATCGCAGCCTCGCTGTCGATCAGGGGCAGGACCAGCCCCAGGGATTCCGGCATGAAGGGCGTGAAGCCCATGGCGGCCGGGATCTCCGGCGTGAGGAGCTCTTCGTACCAGATCAGCTCGTCGGGGTTTCGCGCATGGGTGTGCAGGACGTTGCTCACGTACTTGAGAAGGAGCTCGATGACCGCGCCCATGCTCTCCCGGTAGTTCATGGAATGGTCCATGAGCTCGTGGATCCTGGCGGCCATGGGAATCCACGGGTACTTCCTGTAGAGCCGGGCGAACGCCACGGGCCCTACGCGGGCGACCAGGGCGGCCAGGATGGAGTAGTTCCTCGCCTTCAGAGGGATCTCTCGCAGTTGCTGCTGGAAGGATAGCTGTCCCACGGATTCTCCTGTCACTTGCCCATGCTCTCCAGGAAGGCCTGCACCCGGGTCCGTATCTGGCCTTTCGCGCTGACCCGGTATTCTCTTTCCAGCTTGAGGACGGGAAAGCCTTTGTCTTTGAGATCCTTCAGGAGGACGTTGCCGTCGATACCCCAGGTCTCGCAGAACTTGAGCTGCTCCAGGATGATGCCGTCCACCCGCGCCTCTTCAGCCATCCGAAGGATCTCCTCCAGCCTGCGCGGGTAGTCCCCGTACATCCTGGGGCAGGAGAGCCGGTCGAGATACCTGCGGGCGATGGCCTCGAAGGGGTCGGCCTTCTCGTCGCTCTCGTCCACGAGATCCAGCTGGTCCCGCAGGCCGCAGCAGTAGGCGTCGCGCACCACGAGCGCTCCGGTTTCTTCGAGGACATCGACGAATCCCGGGTCGTCCAGGTGGGACCCCACGAGCAGGACCCGCGCACGGTAGGGCTCGGTCAGGGAGTTGGCCGGGGTTTCTCCGGCCAGTTCCTCCAACACGGGTACGGCGCATTCCTTCGGAACGCTGGCTGCGAAGAGGGAGATCTCCTGCAACTGTCTTCCGCTCAGCCTGGGTGTGTCCAGCCAACGCTGCCGGTCCAGGTCCGAGAGGAGTTGTCGAACCCGGTTGGTCCTGCGGATTCCCTCCCAGACGGCTTCCCGCCCGTCGGGAAGGGAGAATCGGTCGGAAAGCCTGTTCCAGAGGACCTCGATCTCGTCTCTGTACCACGTGAGCGCGTCCTCGTCCCGGAGATGGGGCATGTCGACGATGGCGAGGAACTCCGGCTTCACGAAATGGCCCCAGTTGTCGTAGAGCCTCCGCATGTGATCGCAGCCCGGGACGAAGACGAAGCCGTCCAGGAACGCGTATTCCCCTTCCATGCCCTGCTCGAAGCAGTGCCGGGTGTAGCTGCAGTTGAAGAGCCCCATGCAGCCGTCCGCCACCTCCGTGGCCTGGCAACCGATGGACCTCATCCGGAAGGAGGCGAGCCCGTCTGCGTTCAGAAGCTCCTCCGGCACGTAGCTGCAGAAGAATCCGATCGCTCGGCCGCCTTCCGCACGGAACGCCGCGATGTCCGGGTTTTCAAGGGTTCTTACCGCCTCGAGGATTCTGTCATCGAGCATCGTTCTTCACCAGCAGTTTCATGGCAAAGTCCTTCTCGTTCATTCCGTATTCCCGGATGGTCTGCACGACCTTCTGGGGATTCCCCTCTTCAAGATATTCCATGGCACGTTCGAAGAAGGCCGCGTTCTTCGTGAGGTCGTCCGCGCGTCGCGACAGGGTTCCGAACTGGGCCCGTCTCGTCAGTGCATTCAGGTCACCGAGGGTCTGGGTGAGCAAGGGGTTTCTGGCCGCCTCCAGGGCCGCAAAGGAGAATTCGAAGATCGCGTCGTAGTACGCTTCCGGATCCCCCTTCTCGGCACAGGCTCGGATGTGCTCAACGGTCCGCCGGATCCTGGCCAGATCCTCTTCGGTGTGGCATTCCGCCGCTCTTCTCGCAGCCAGAGCGTAGAGTTCCGTGACGAGGTCATACAGAGACTCGACGTTCGCTCTGGACATTTCGGTCACACGGGCTCCCCGGCGGGGAAGGATCTCGACCAGGCGTTGCTTCTCGAGCGCGAGGAAGGCTTCCCGAACCGGGCTGCGGCTGACACCCATCTCGTCCGAGACCGTCTGCTCGAGGATGCGCTGCCCGGGCTCCATTTCGCCGCGAATGATCCGTTCGGCAAGAATCTTGGCTATCTGCCCGGAAATGCTGTCGAAATTCTGGATTGGGGCCGCTGAAGTCATTTCTCTGAAATCTTCTCTAGGCGGGGGAAGCGTGATTTCTTGGACATTATCGTCGATCGACTTCCGACTGTCAACAAAAAAACAGAATAGCACGTTCCATATATTCCAACCCCTTACAAATCGGGGACAGCCACCCATTTCTGCCGGAAATGGGTGGCTGTCCCCGATTTGTGAAAGGACGTCGGCAGTTTGGTCCCTGTACCCGGGGGGGGCGAGCCGTTAGGGCCGGGGAAGGCCGGGGTAGGTGTCTTTCCGGAAACAGGTGGGCCGCGTGGTGTCTCCCCAGCGTTTTCCCGCGGCCAGGCGCTCGAGGAACCGTGCGCCGTCCGTCACGACCCGCCCTCCCACCAAATCGATTCCCCGTGCGAAGAGGGGATCCGGGAAGTATCCTGCGGTGGGTCCGATGATGGATGTGAAGGCATCCGGAGAACAGTGAGAAAGGATTTCATCGAGCGAATCGTTCAACAGGGTGGTTCCCGTGCACAATACCTTGTTGCAGGTGCCGAGCTCCGAGGGGTCCAGCCTGATCGGCAGATCGGGGAATTTCTCGATCAGTTCGTCTTTCTTCTCGATCACAACGAGTTCCGCGCCCTCCTTCCGGATCGCCTTTGCCAGCGGGACGAAGAGACCCACCATGCCGATCCTGTCGTCCCTTTCGACCGACAACATACCGAACGGATCCGGAGCGGATTCGATCCGGAACTCGGTCTTCCGCATCACGTGCTGACAGATCGCGTTGATGGCGCCCAGAGCGATCATCTCCTGCACCGGATCCTCGCCGCCAAAGGCGAGAGCGTAGTCCAGGGGGTCTTTCCCGATGAAAGCGGCCGACCGGAGCGCGTTGTAGGTCTCCTCGTTTGCATCCGTGAGGAGGAGGTAGCTGATGCCGGTGGCATCTCCCTCCAGCCGGATCGCCATGAACTGGGAATCTTTCGGCTGACCGCCTCTGTGAAAGGGCGGGAAGAAGACATCCGCGATGTAGGGTGGCGCCAGGTGCGCCGCCAATCCGGCGATCATCTTTCGGAATGCACCCTTGAGGGTCATGCGTCCTCTCCTGCCAGTGTTTCTCCACTGCGGGGATGTGGATGATGGTATCATCGTTCTCTTCCAGGTCAAAGAGAAGAGCGCCCTCCGGGTTTACGCACCTCCGAATGGCATATAGAATGTGGGTAGACGGCCGAGCACAGACTCCTGAAGCGCATGGAAGACGAACCGCCCGGGGAGGGGAAGAGGAACCCGCCTTGCCGGAAGAACATGCAAGAATGAAGAGGGAACGGAAGACCCTCGAAGCGATGATCAGCATGTATTGCGGCGATCTGCACCGGGAGACAGGGCCTGAGCTCTGCTCCGAATGCAGCGAGCTCGTGGAGTATGCACGGGCCCGCCTCGGCAAGTGCCCCTTCCAGGAGGAGAAGACGACGTGCGCCAAGTGCCCCGTCCACTGCTTCAAGCCGGCCATGAGGGAGAAGGTTCGAGCGGTCATGCGGTACGCAGGACCGAGAATGGTGTACAGGCATCCCGTCATGGCGTTCTTCCACTATCTGGACAGCTTTCGAAAGGAACCGGTGTAAGCTGTGCCTCGCATCAGGAATGGAGAAACCTGAAACCTAGGAGGAGCACTTGATCCCCGAAACCATGACCGTCGAGGAGAGGATGCAGGCCGCCGTCGCCGTGGAGTCGGTGGACCGCCCCCCGGTCTTCCCGATCCTGGTCACGGCCGCGCCCCGGTTGTGCGGCAGGACCCAGGCGGAGGCCTGGGCGGATCACAACGTGGCCCGTGATTGCCTGATCCGTTGCTTCAAGGAGTACGGCTACGACTACGGCTCGAAGCCGAATTTCTACTGGCCCATGCTGCCGGGGAAACACTGCGCGGCGCCGGTGCGCACCCTGATTCCGGGAAGGCACCTGGGCGAAGACGACCTGTACCAGATCGACGAACGCGTCCTCTTCGAGCGGGAAGACTACGACAAGATCGCCGCCCTGGGCTGGAACGCCTTCTGGGACGAGCACTACGAGAAGATCAGCCGGAAGAGCCTGGAGCAGTTCTCCACCATGCAGCGCATGAGCAACGACCTGTTCGTGGAGGACATGAAGATCTGCGAGGAGCAGGGGATGCCCATCTTCATGGGCGTGGCCGTGGACTCGGTGATGATGTCCTTCTCGCTCTGCCGGACCCTGATGGAGTTCACCAAGGACCTGTACGAGGTCCCGGACAAGGTGGAGGCCGCCATCCGGGCGAGCTGCGACGATCTGATCGCGAACGCCGTCCAGGTCTGCAGGAACAACGGCAAGCCGCTCGCCTTCATCGTGCTGGAACGAAGTTCCGGGTACTACTACCGCCTGCCCGTCTTCGAGCGCTTCGAGTGGCCCTTTCTGCAGCGCTACGTGGATGCCTTCATCTCGGAGGGGATCATCCCCTGGCTGCACTTCGACACGGATTACGGGCTGAACCTCCCCTATCTCAAACAGCTTCCGAAGGGGAAGTGCATCTGTGATCTGGACGGCACGACGGACATCTTCAAGGCGAAGGAGGTCCTGAAGGGGCACATGTGCATCAGCGGCGACGTGCCGGCGGCCCTCCTCTCCCTGGGCCAGCCCGAAGAGGTGGAGGCGTACTGCAAGCGGCTCATCGACGAGGTGGGCGACGGCGGCGGGTTCATGCTGACCACCGGGTGCGAGTGCCCCATCGACGTGAAGCCGGAAAACCTGCGGGCCATGGTGGAAACGGCGAAGAGCTACCGGGGGAAGAAGGGCCGTCCGGCCGCGCAGCCGGAGCAGAAGGCCGGGAAGCAGGAGGTTCTGAAGGCGGAGCCCACCGGGGAGATCGCCCAGGCGATCGCCGGCCTGAGCTTCGATGAGGCGACGCAGCGGGCGGACCAGG
The DNA here is from genome assembly GCA_964479535.1 of uncultured Thermodesulfobacteriota bacterium. GTDB lineage: Bacteria > Desulfobacterota > DSWW01 > DSWW01 > DSWW01 > S015-6. Next base: position 55,347 of record CAYZMM010000019.1, on the reverse strand, counting down.
CCATTTCAGCGGGCAGGGACCCCCTGGCCATTCTGAACGAATGCCGTGTGGGCATGGAACTGGTGGGCGACCTGTACAGCACGGGGGAGTACTTCCTCTCCGAGCTCATCATGTCCGCCGACATCTTCAAGCGGGTGATGGAAAAGGTGGAGCCCCTCCTTGCCGAAGGGCAGGGGCCCGCGTCGCTCGGGGCCGTCGTCATCGCAACCCCGAAGGGCGACATCCACGACCTGGGCAAGAACATCGTCGCAGGCCTCTTCAAGGTGGGCGGGTTCGAGGTCTTCGACCTCGGCGTGGACGTGGCGCCCGAGGCGATCGTGGACAAGGTGATGGAGACGAAGGCGAAGATCGTGGCCATGTCCGCCCTGATCACGCCGACCTTCGCCTCCATGAAACAGGTGGTCGAGCTCCTGGAAGAACGCAACCTGCGGGAGGGAAGATTCGTGATCATCGGCGGCGGCCCGACCACGATGCAGGTGCGGGAATACGTGGGTGCCGACGCATGGACCCTCGACCCGAAGGAGGGAATCAACCGGTGCCGGGATTTTCTTCAGGGTCATTGAGAAGGGCTTTCAACGAAGATCCTAACCAAGGAGAAGCGAGCCATGAGCGAGGACGTCTACTACAGGCTTGGGGAACGACTGAATGTGTACCCGGTCAAGATGCCCCTGGTGGATGCGTTCCTGGACATCCTGCGTGAGTACTACACCGAGGAGCAGGCGGCTCTCGGCGCGGCCATGCCGAAGGGGGCCCATCCGGCGCCGGACCTGGCGAAACAGCTGGGCCGGGACGAACATGAGCTCGTCGGGGCCCTCGAAACCATGGCGGACAGCGGGCTGGTCTTCACCGCCAGGAACGACGCGGGGGAGACGGCGTATGCGCTCACCCCCTTCGTTCCGGGGGTCTGGGAATTTCAGCTCATGAAGGGCACGGACACGCCCCTCGACCGCAAGAAGGCGAAGATGATGCACGAGTTCGGCCAGAATCTGGAAGGCATGATGGTCGCCGCCATGAAGGATCCGGAGATGGCGAAGCAGCTCGTGCCCGAGCCGGCAGCCCGTACGATCACGGTGCAGGAGGAACTGCCCTCGGGCACCGAAATCTATCCCTTCGAGAAGCTGGCCGAGCTGGTGGACAAGGAGGAGTCCTTTGCCGCCGCGGTCTGCTACTGCCGGCACCACGCCTACCTGATCGACGATCCCTGCAAGCTCGAGAACGTGCCGGACCGCGCCTGCCTGAGCTTCGGAAAGGTGGCCGATTTCGTGGTGGAGCGGGCGTTCGGGCAACGGATCTCCAAACAGGAGTGCCTGGATCTCCTGAAGGCGTCGGAGGAGGCGGGCCTGGTTCACAACGGGAGCAACTACGTGGACAGCCTGGCCTTTGTCTGCAACTGCTGCGGGTGCTGCTGCGGGTTCCTGAAGATGCTCAAACAGCACGACGTCAAGGCCCTGCTGGCCCTTTCGAACTTCCAGGTGGCCATAGACGAGGCGACCTGCACCGGGTGCGGGGACTGCATCGATCGATGCCAGATGGAGGCCCTCGCCCTGGACGGTGAGATCGTCACGGTCCATCCGGGCCACTGCGTGGGATGCGGCAACTGTGTGTCCGTTTGTCTCACGGAGAGCCTGTCCATGGTACGGCGGTCGGACACCCGGCCTCCGGAGATCGATCCCTCCTTCGGGCTCCCCGGTGTTTCCTAGACAGGGAAGACGTAATGGAAGGACGGCCGCCGTTGCGACGCTGGGTCACGGAGCCCCTGCTGCATCTGTTCATCCTCGGTTTCGCTGTATTCGGGCTCCACGCGTTCCTGGACCGAGGATCGCGACAGGCTGAGGAGGATCCCTACCTCGTCGAGGTATCCTCCGCCGACATCGAGTGGTTCCGGACCCTGTGGAAGAGGCGGATGGGCCGGGAGCCGACGGCTCAGGACCTTCGCGGCCAGGTCAACCAGCTCATCCGGGAGAGGATCCTGGAGCGGGAGGCGGTCCGGATGGGACTGGACAAGGATGACATGGTGGTGCGCCGCCGCCTGGCCCAGAAGATGGAGTTTCTCTTCAAGGACCTCTCGACCCTGGCCGAGCCCTCGGCTGAAGGACTGCGACGCTATTTCGAACAGAACGCACCTCAGTACGCGGTGCCGTGGCGTGCGACCATCACCCAGGTCTTCTTCAGCACCGACAAGCGGGGCGTCGAGGGCGCCGAGGAGGCGGTGAGGGTGCTTCTCGAATGGTTGAGCGAGAAGGGCGACTTCCCGTCAGCCACCCACGAAATGGGTGACCCGTCCATGCTTCCGTCCCGCTGCGAGAGGTGCGACGCCCGGGAAATCGAGGGCCGGTTCGGAACGGAGTTCGCGAACACGCTGAAGGCCCTTTCGGCCGGCTCCTGGCACGGCCCGGTGAGATCCGCATACGGCCTTCACGCGGTCTATGTTCATGAGCGAACGGACACCCGGCTTCCCGCTCTCGCGGAGATCGAGGACCGACTTGCGGCCGACTGGATGGCAGCGAAGCAAAGGGAAGGGTCGCAGAAGGCCTACCAGGAGCTTCGCTCGAAGTATCGTGTGCTTCTCGAGGGTATGCCCTACGATCTCGATTTGAACCGGTCCAGAACAGAGAACTGAGGCTTCGCTTTCACGGAAACGGGTTCTTCGAACATGCTGGCTGGAGCGCTTGTATCCTTTCTGGTGGTAGCGGCGGGATGTGCGGGCTGCTTTGCGGCATGCACGGATGCCCGGGCGGACAACATTCGCCCGGCCTCCCTCGAAATGGAGGAAAGCGATTCCGGAAACGTGAGGGTCGTCTGGAAGGTGCCCCGCTATCAGAGCCTTCCGGCCCGGTTCACACCCGTGTTTCCGGAGGAGTGCCGGATGACCACGCCGAGGAAGCGGTTCGTTACGGGAAGCGCGGTCATCGAGACATGGAACATGGTCTGCAGGGACGGAGGCCTGGCGGGGGCTCGCATCCGTATCGAAGGGCTCGAGCAGACGATGACGGATGCGCTGGTTCGGATCCGGCTGGCCGGCGGTGCCGTGCACCGCATGGTCCTGCGTCCGACACAGCGGGAGGCGACGGTCCCCGGGCCGGAAGCGGGGCCGGATGCGGAGAGGGGGTTCGGGCGGGCGGGCCTCGGGTTCCTGGATCGGTGGCGGACCCTCCTGCTCCTGCCCGCCGCCTGGTTCATCAGCCTCCGGCCGCGGGCCCGGAGGCGAGGGATCCTTCTGTGTGCGACGGCCCTGATCGCGGGTGGCCTCTGCGGGAGTGCCGTGGGTCGGTTTCCGATCGAGAAGAAGATCCTCCGGCAGGAGGTGCTTTCGGACCGGGAGGCGAAGCGGATCCTTCACGGGTTGATGCTGAACACATACCGGGCCTTCATGCTGGATACGGACGAGGAGGTCTACGACTTCCTGGCGCGCAGCGTTTCCGGGGAATTCCTGAACGATGTCTACCTGCAGAACCGGCAGTCCATGCGCATGGATGGGACCGAAGGGGCCTCGACCCTCATCGACCGACTGGACATCCAGTCCATCGAATCGATGGAAGGTGTCGAGGACGGTGGCGTCACCATGGTGGCGTCCTGGGACGTGTACGGATCGGTGAGCCACTCCGGCCATGTTCACTATCGCTGCAACGCCTACCGGGCCCGGCTGACGATCGTGCCCGGTGGAAACTACTGGAAGCTCAAGAGCTTACAACTGCTCGACGAAGAGCGGATCATTTGAAGGAGGAGGTCTTTATGGGATCTGGAAGCGCGAGCTACGACCACGGAAGGGTGGAAACACCGCTGCTCTACATGACCATTGGAGCTTGCCTGAAGGGGAGCGTCGAGAAGTTCCCGGAGAAGGAATCGCTCGTTTCCGTTCACCAGAACGTGCGGTTCACCTACGGCGAGTTCGATCGCCTGACCGATCAGCTGGCGAAGGGTTTCCTCAGGATCGGTGTGAAGAAGGGGGACCGGGTCGGGATCTGGGCGGTCAACTGCTGGGAATGGGTGGCCACGCAGTTCGCAACGTCCAAGATCGGGGCGATCCTGGTGAACATCAACCCCGCCTACCGGACCCATGAGCTCAAGTACGCTCTGGAGCAGTCCGGCACCGAGACGCTGGTGCTGATGCACGCCTTCAAGACGTCCCGTTACTACGAGATGTTGCTCGAACTCTGTCCCGAAATACCAGGTTCCGCGCCCGGGGTGCTGAATGCTCCGGCACTGCCGGCGCTCAAGAACGTCGTCCTCGTCGACGGAGAGGAGACGGGGACCTTCCGCTTCGAGGACATTCTGGACGGCGGAAAGAAGGTTCCGGATGAGGACCTGAACCGGATCGCCCCCGGTCTGGACCCGGACGACGATATCAACATTCAGTACACGTCCGGAACGACCGGGTTTCCGAAGGGCGTCACGCTGACCCACTTCAACATTCTCAACAACGGGTACCACGTGGCGCAGGTCATGCGGCTCACCGAGAAGGACCGCCTGTGTATTCCGGTTCCGTTCTATCACTGCTTCGGCATGGTCATGTCCAACCTCGCCTGTGTGTCCACGGGCGCGACCATGGTGATCCCCTGTCCGATCTTCGATCCGGTTCCCGTCTTCGAAGCCGTGCAGCAGGAGAAGTGCACGGCCCTGCACGGCGTGCCGACCATGTTCATCGCCGAGCTCAACCTCCCCGACTTCGATCAGTACGACCTCTCCACATTGCGGACCGGCATCATGGCCGGGGCCCCCTGCCCGACCAAGACGATGGAGGAGGTGATCGGCAAGATGAACATGAAGGAGGTGGTCATCGCCTACGGCCAGACCGAGGCCTCACCGGTCACGACCATGACCCGTATCGAGGACTCGCTGGAACGGCGGGTCTCCACGGTGGGACGGGTGATGCCGTGGCAGGAGCTCAAGATCGTCGACCCGGCTACGGGCAGGCCCGTTTCCAGGAAAGAGCAGGGCGAGCTCTGCTTCCGGGGATACCAGGTGATGAGCCGCTATTACAACAACCCGGAGGCCACGGCGGACACGATCGACAAGAGCCGGTGGCTGCACAGCGGCGATCTGGGCACCATGGACGAGGAAGGGTATGTGAAGATCACGGGCCGGATCAAGGAGATGGTGATTCGTGGAGGGGAGAACCTCTACCCGAGAGAGATCGAGGAGTTCCTGTTGACCCACCCGAAGGTCGTGGACGTCTACGTCCTCGGCGTGCCGGACGTGAAATACGGCGAGGAGCTGATGGCCTGGGTCCTGCCGAAGGAGGGCCGGGCCCTCTCCGATGAGGACATGAAGGCCTTCTGCAAGGGAAAGATCGCCCATTTCAAGGTGCCGAAGTACTGGAAATTCGTGAGCAGCGCCGAAGATTTTCCCATGACCGTGACGGGCAAGATACAGAAGTTCAAGATGCGGGAGGCCGCCATCAAGGAGCTGGGCCTGGAGGAGGCCTCCAGGATCGAAACCGCCTAAAACGTCGTTCGCGAAGCCGGGAAACAATTTAGAAACAATTTAGGGGACGTTGTTGAATAGATTAACTTCCGTCGGTCAGACAAAGGCCAGAAGTTAACGTATTAAACAACGTCCCCTATTTCTATGGCCCTTTGACGAGGGGCCGGAACCAGGGCGGTCTTTCGGGCCTGCCGGGAGAAGCGAGCAGCTCGCGCCAGGCCTCGTCGGTAAGCCTGTCGTTCATGGGATGTTTGAACTCGTAGTAGGACAGCACCGGACCTGCAGCGAGGAAGACCGCGTCGTCGGGCCCGGGACACGCGACGACGATGAGATCCACGTTTCCTACAGCCTCTTCGACTACCTTGCCTTCCACGCCGTGGGTATGCACGTCCGCAACGAGCGTCGTCCTCAAGCCTTCGTCTCCCACGCCCAGGATGACGTTTTCAAGCTGTGCGGCGAAGGTCCTGATGAACGCATGGTCGTCCTCCGACAGGGCCTGGTTCGTCAGTTCCATGCTGGCGATCTGAATCAGTCGAAGGAGGATCTCCTCCAAGGCGAGCATCCTCTGTTCCGCATCCGTTGAAAGGACCGCGAAGTCGGCCAGGCCTTCCCGGGTCATTCTCGTCAGGGCCAACAGCCTGCCGTAGAACTCCGGTACGGGCTCCACGTAGCCGGTCACCTCCGGCGGAATGCTGGTTTCCCCGGGTGTTAGGCTCTGCTTGGCGTAGAGGATGGTGTCGTGCCGGAGTTCGGTCCAGGATGCCAGGGCGGCGTTGAGGGACTTCTTGTCCCATGCCTCGGTGCGCATAAAGGATGGGTATCCCTCCCCGAAACCGCCGATCAGGGCCCTCAGTGCGTACAGCCAGCCCCAGTAGAGATTCCGGGTCCACTCCGACACGCCGAGTTCGTCGAATTCCGTGCGAAGCTCTCCGTATTTCCGATCGTAGTCGACGTATTCGGTGTCCCCCTCTGCGATCAGGATCTCCCTGGCTCTCTCCGAGCCGAGGATGGACATCACATCCAGGCCCCTCGGGTAGCACCTGGCCCCGCGCACCCCGGTCAACCCGTAGGTGAAGGGTTCCGGCTCGCCGCTGCCTGTGTAGTCCAGGACTTCCGGGAAGACCAGATGCTGAAACATGTAGGAGTCCGGCACGAATCGTTGCCCCATGAATCGCATGCCCTTGGTCTTGGCCAGCACTTCGTCCAGTGCCCCCGGCGTGACGGGCGGCGTGACCATGGCGTTTCCGGTTCCGCCGAAGATCTCGGGGGAACGGAGCAGCCCCAGCTCGGTCTTGAGAGCAAAGAAGTTGTCTTCATCCTCCAGGTCTGTCACCGCAAAACCGTTCACAAAGACCTCGTTGATGGCCCCGAGGTATTCGTAGGGCGTCAAATCGTCCGCCAGTCCCACGTAGAAGGACGTGACGGCATAGATCCGATCCCAGATTGCCCGTCCGGTTCGTTCCTCCACTTGAACGCTGTTGAGCGAAAGGGCCAGAAGCACGGCCTGCAGGGTCTGTATCCTGGCATCGTAAAGACGGATCAGTGCGTCGCCGCCGGCCCCCCAGTTCTCCGCGCCTTTCAGCAGGAACGCGATCCGGCCGTACCACATGAGGGTTCTGAAATACCTCTCCAACCGCTCGCTTCGGGTGTAGTGGCCTCTCGGAACGTACTGAGAATAGTCCTCTTCGTAGACGAAGATGTCACTCGGCGCGAAACCCGCGTGCGCCCGGATCTTTCCGACTTCGCCCTCCACCGGACCGCGTACGAGTTCCGGGATCTGCGAATCGGGGTCGATCAGGTGCGCCGCAACGGCGAGATAGGCCACATTACGTCTCGCAGCTTCCCTGAGATCCCCCTCGTGACGTTCGTGCTGGACGAGCGCTTCGGCCAACAGGACCTCTGTCAGATCCCGGATGTCGCCGGAGAACTCCCTCTCCTCGAGATCCTTCAGCGTTTCGTCGAACTGGACGTGATACAGGTGAAGGAGCGTGTCTGCAGAAACGAAGATGGGAACGTCCATCTTGCGCAGCAACGCGTAAGGTACGACCATGTCGTCATCGTTCTGCTCGTCGATCCACGGAGCCCCGAAGGTGTATTCCAGGATGGCGAACCCGTTTCCCGCGAGCATGGGACCGACCGCCTCCAGGTCGAACAGCGTGTTCATGTACCCATAGTTCTCGACCCTGTCCAGATGCAACGGCAGGGCGTAACCCGAGACCTGGGGCTCGACAGGGTTCTCGTAAGCCACGAAGAAGGATGAAAGGGAAGGCTTGTCGTCATAGGTGGGCAGCGGGTGTTGCCCCCTGTTGTGGACGGATCCACTCTCACCGTCTCCCCCGTTCGAACATCCGCTGAAGAGCAGCAACGAACACATGACACAGGCAATGAGAACCTCGGCCCGTACAACCCCATCCGCATTCTGTCCATCGGGACGCCTCATCATCGCGTTCCTCCTTTTGGACAAAAGTACAAGAGGGATTGTCGTGTTGTAAAGAAAGATCCTGCCTTTCTGTATACGCGTTGAATACGGATGTTGCGAGCGGAGCGAAGCGATCGCCCGCCCGGCCCATAAGGTAGGCTGCCCGTGGTTCGGCGTCACGCCGATCGGAAGAAGCGGATGACGATGAGGAGCAGGCTCGCCACGATCCCGTATTTCGAAACCGTGAAGGTGGTCCGCCAGAACGGATTGCCCATCCGGAGGATCTCGAAGTCCTTCACAAAGATCGTCTCGCAGGCACCGTTCCCCGCATCGGTGCGGTCCACGCTCGTTCCTCGATGAAACGCGCCGTTGCTGTGGGAGTATTCCGCCAGGTAGCCCCGCAGATAGATCTGATCTCCCCGGGAGGCCTTCAGCAGCGCTTCGGTGACCGATTCGTCGTGGCTCAGCAGGTGGTTGTTGGACAGACCGGTGTGGTTGAAGCGGGCCCCGACCTCGTGATTGGGCCAGTAGTACGTGCAGGTCCACGAATCGCTCGTGAACCGCATGTCCTTGTAGACTTCCGTCTCCACGTTGCTTCCCCACAGCACGCACAGGTCCTTCACGTTGATGAAGTCCTTCCACTGGTCGTGGTGGTAGATGTCCCACCACGTGCCGCAGTTGTGATCCGAGACGACGAGGCCGTAGAGCTCGTAGGCGTGAAGTGGGGCTATGGTGTAGACGATTTCGTCCGCTTCGACCTCGAAGGGGTCCATCTCCACCGGGGTCTGAACCGGCTGTTGCAGAAGTTCGTCGAGAATCTCGTCGGCGTCCGGGAGGTCGTCCTTGAGGAGATAGGATATGGAGAAGAGGCCGATGCTGATGAGCAGGGTCAGCCGGAGGAGCTGGGTCCAGGGGACCGCGGTTCGGGATTTCAAAGATCCGGGTTCCGGCCTCGGCGCCTGGTACGGGTGTGCGCCGGCGGGTTCACGGTACTTCTCGATGATGATGCCGCACTGGAGGCATTCGACGTCATCCGGCTGCTCGAACCCGCACTTCGGGCAGATCATCCCGTGCTTCCTCCTTCCCTATGTATATCGCCCTGGATCGCGGAAATCCTTACTCGCCGGTGATCCGAGCGGTGCCGGGCCGGCGATTGCCGTCTCCGCGGCCGTCTGTTATGTTTGTCCTGCGCAACCATCGAGACACCGAAGGGGAGGGAAGCGGACATGCGATTACGTCAAGTGTGCCTGGTGGCGGAGAAACTGGAGCCGGTCGTGGACGATCTCACGTCGGTGCTCGGTCTCGACGTGGCGTACCGGGACCCCCTGGTGATCTATTTCGGTCTCGAGAACGCGGTCATGCCGATCAACGGTGATTTCCTGGAGGTGGTGGCGCCGGTCCAGGAGAATACGACGGCCGGACGCTACCTGGAAAGGCGAGGCGGCAACGGGGGGTACATGGTGCTGATCCAGTGCGCGGATGCTGTGTCCGAGCGGGAGCGAATTGCCGGCCTCGGCGTCCGATCCGTCTTCACCCTGGACAACCCGGAGTATCGCTGCACGCATTTTCATCCCCGCGACACGGGCGGTGTCCTCCTTTCCGTGGATTCGGTGGCTCCGGGAGCGGATTACACCGATCGAATGTGCATGTGGGAGCCGGCCGGTCCGGATTGGCGGACGGCGGTTCGGACCGAGGTGGTGAGCGGCCTGGTCGGAGCGGAACTGCAGAGCGAGAACCCCGCGGCGCTGGCCGAACTCTGGTCGCGGATTCTGGGGCTTCCCGTAACGGAGTGCGGCCCCGGCGACCCGGGGGTGCAGCTCCAGAACGGGATGCTTCGCTTCGTGCCTGCGCTGGACGGCCGCGGACCGGGCGTCGGTGCCTTCGACCTGAAGGTGGCGGACCGGACGCGTCTGCTCGCCGCGGCCGAAGAGCGGGGCTGCGAGCGCTCTGCAGACCAGGTTGTGATTTGCGGCACCCGGATCAACTTGGCATAGGAAGAACGGGTCAGGGCTCGGGGATCAGGGGGCAGGGGTCCAGCCGCCGGTCCGGAAGGAGATTCCAGCCTCTTCCAGGGCCAGCCTGCCCGCCTTCATCTGCACGGCTGCCTGAACCACCTGCGTGGCCGCCATGTTCATCATGGTCATCCCCACCGGATCCTCCTTGACCGCGAAGCGGGTTTCGCGGATCGGTATGCCGAGGCCCTCCCGGGTGGAGACCGCGGAAGCCCCGAAGGAGACCTGGGTCAGCCCCATGGCCAGCAGGGAGAGCGCCATGGTCTGCAGGGCCGTGTCCTCCCCCGCGTTCCGGTAGAAGGCGACGGTGAGGGGCGCGGCCACCTTGCCGCGCAGCCGGAAGTCGTGCACAAACGTGCGGCACCGGTCGATGAAGGTCTTCACCTGGCCGGGGATCGTGGCGATGTAGACGGGCGCCGCGAGAAGGATGCCGTCCGCTGCGAGCATCTTCCTGTGGATGACCTCCATGTCGTCCCGGATGCTGCAGTTGTACGCCTCCACAGGTACCGGCACGACGTGGTAACCGACCTCCTTCTGCACCTTGTGCACCCGACGAAGGCACATTTCACAGCCGATGCAGTACTCGATGCGGTGGTCCTCGAGGTGAAGGAGCTCGGTCGTCGCATGCCCTCCGGATTCCGCGACCTGCAGGGCCTGCTCGAGGAGGTACTGGCAGTTTCCGTCCTTGATCGGCGTGCCCACGATACCGAGGATGTGGACCTTGAGATCATCCGGGGTCATCAGGATTCCTTTTCTTGAGCGCGGTTTGCAGGTAGAATACCGAGACGTTCTGTGCAAATCAAACAATCCCCGAAGGAGGATGACATGGCGAAGGTGACCGTTCTGGGTGGCTGTGGTGCTGTGGGAAGCGTTGCGGTGAAGAGCCTGGCCGCACAGGACCTGTTTTCGAAGATCCGTATCGGCGATGTGAACATGGCCCGGGCCAGGGAGATCGTCGCCGAGATCGGCTCGAAGAAGGTGGTGGCGGCCAAGGTGGATGCCGAGGACCCTGCCAGCATCCGGAAGGCGATCCAGGGCAGCGACATCGTGCTCAACTGCGTCGGCCCCTTCTACAAGAGCGTGAAGACCATCCTGGGCGTGGTCCTGGAGGAGCGCATCGACTACGTGGACATCTGCGATGACGTGGACGTGACCCTGGACATCCTGAAGATGGACAGGGCCGCCAAGAAGGCGGGAATCACCGCCCTCATCGGGATGGGCGCCTCGCCCGGCGTCACGAACCTGCTCGCCAAGCTGGTGGCGGACGACCTCCTGGACGAGACCGAATCGGTGGACATCTTCCACACCCACGGGGGCGAGCCCGTGGAAGGGGAGGGCGTCATCGGCCACCGTTTCCACTGTATGACCATCGACATCCCCATGTATCTCGACGGGAAGTTGAAACACGTGAAGTACTTCGGCGAAGACGGAATCGCCCTGCGGCAGACCTTCGATTTCCCCATCGTGGGACAGGACATCCCCCTCTATCCGTATCCCCATCCGGAGCAGGTCACCCTTCCCAAGTACATCCAGTTGAAGCAGGTCACGAACAAGGGGTCGGTCCTGCCCATCGAGTACTACGAGCTGACCGGGAACATGTGCCGGCTGGGCCTTGCGAGCAAAGAGCCGCTCCGGGTGGGAGGAAGGGAGGTCGTGCCGTATGATTTCGCCATCGCCTACATCCTCCGGGAGCGGGAGCGGATCCTGAAGCGGACGAAGTTCGGAATCCAGCGGGGGGCCATGGCGGTCGTGGTGAAGGGCAAGAAAGGCGGAAAGCGCGAGGAGTACAGGGTCCACATGGCTTCCGAGGGGGCCGCCCTGGGGGAGGGCACCGGGATTCCCGCTGCCATGGGCGTGATCCTGCTGGATCAGGGAAAGGTCAGGGCCAGGGGCGTGCTGCCGCCGGAGGCGTGCGTGGACCCGAAGGATTTCATCCGCCTGCGGGAGACCATGAAGCCGGTCAAGCAGAGAGGAAGGAAGAAGGCGGTGGAGGTCCTGTATGCGGAACGGATCGATTCCCGGGGCAGGGTGACGAAATTCGATCTGCAGGGACGGGCATGAAGCAGGAAGAATACATCCTCGCCATCGACCACGGGACGTCCGGCATCAAGGCCTCCATCGTGTCGGTGCACGGAAGGGTGGCGGCCTCGGACTACGAGAAGACCCCGATTCACTTCCTGCCCGGAGGAGGCGCCGAGCAGGACCCGGAAGACTGGTGGAAGGCCTTGTTGACCGTCTCCGGGAGGTTGGTGAGAAAGGGTGCCGTGCCGGCCGGGGCGATTTCTGCGGTGTGCGTTTCGAGCACCTTTTCCAGCACGGTTGCGGTGGATGCGGGCGGCAGGCATCTGGCGAATTCGCTCACCTGGATGGATTCCCGGGGTGCGCCTTACATCGCCGATGCGATGAGGGGCTTTCCCAGCGTGATGGGCTACGGGCTGTCAAAGGTCGTGGAATGGGTGCACAAGACAGCGGGTGCGCCGTCTTTGTCCGGCAAGGACGACGTGGCCCATGTGCTGCTCTGGAAGAAGGCCTTCCCGGACGTGTACGAGCGAACCCGCATGTTCCTGCCGAGCAAGGATTACCTGAACCTCCGCCTGACCGGGGAATTCGCCGCCTCCTTCGATTCGATTCACCTCTTCTGGGTGACCGACACGAGAGACATCCGCCGCGTGCGCTACGACGACCGGTTGATCCGCCTCGTGGGGCTCGACAGGGAGAAGCTGCCTCCCCTCCGGGCCTCCACCGATATCCTCGGACCCCTGCTGCCGGCTGTGGCCGAAGAGATGGGCATCCGGAGGGATGCGAAGGTGGTCACGGGCTCGCCGGACCATCAGTGCGCGCTCGTCGGGTCCGGTGCGGTGAGGGACTACGAGGGGCACATCTACATCGGGACTTCCTCGTGGGTGCAGTGCATCGTTCCCTTCAAGAAGGCGGACGCCTTGCACGCGATCGCATCGCTGCCGACCGCGATCCCGGGAAAGTACCAGAGCGTGAACGAACAGGACCTCGCAGGCGGCTGCCTCGGCTTCCTTGCGGACAATGTCCTGTTTCACGGCAACGCTCTCGTGTCGCGCGAGCCGCCGGAGAATCCGTACGAGGCCATGGACGAAGTGGCGAGCCGCGTCGAGCCGGGAAGCGGGAAGCTCATCTTCACGCCATGGCTCAACGGCGAGAGGACCCCGGTGGACAGCGCGACCCTCAGGGGAGGGCTCTACAACCTGTCGAAGACGACGAATCTCGACCAGATCGTGCGGGCCTTCCTGGAGGGGGTGGCGTACAACACGCGGTGGAGTCTCGGATATGTGGAAAAATTCGTGAAGCGCCGGTTGACTCCCCTCAACATCGTGGGCGGCGGAGCGAAATCGGAGGTCTGGTGCCGAATCTTTGCCGATGTCCTCGACCGGGAGATCCGTCAGGTGAAGGATCCCCTCGAGGCGAACGCCCGGGGGGCCGCCTTCATCGCCTCGGTCGGGCTGGGTCACATCGCCTTCGAGGATATTCCGGACTTGATCGAATACGAGCGCACCTTTTCCCCAAACGGAGGGAACCGCCGGATCTACGACGAGCTCTTCGGCTGCTTCCTCCAGATCTACAGGAACAACAGGGGCATGTTCGATCGGTTGAATCGTGGGGCCGGTTGAGCGATCGCCATGAAGAGCCGGAGGGAAGATCCATGTCTCGATTTGCGGTGAAGGAGGGCGGCAAGACCAGGACCGTCGGCCTCGCGTTGCTCACGTTTTCGCTGGCGAGTGTCGGGTTCCTGGTGTCGGTCGCCTTCGCACAGCTCGACCTTTCCGTGTTCCAGAAGGAAGGCGTCGGAGAGGAACAGCAGAGCAAGGATCGCTACGAGTGTCACAGACGCGCGATTCAGAGGACCGGCTTTGACCCTTCCATCCGGCCCCCCGACGATACGCCCCCAATGCGCCCGGAGGAGAAGAAGGAGCTGGAAGTCCGGCAGGCGGTGGAATGGAGGAAGCAGCAGCTTCAGTACAACGATGTCCTGCAGAGGTGTATGACGAGCCGTGGCTATCACATCGTAGACCACTGAGGTGCCATCCATGTCACGGTTCGATGCTCGAGGAAGCTAGCTCTTCCACTCGGGTTCGGGGAATTCTCTTCGCGTCTCTTCGTCTTTCCAGTACCGCACCGCCTTCGCGGTCATGTCCTGCATGTGCTGTTCGAGGCGGAGGCGGGTTTCTTCGATTCGATCTTCGTCCGCGTCAGGGGGAACGTAGAAGGGGCCGGAGAAGAAGTTGATGATCCGGGAAAAAGGGAAGGGCATCCACATCCGGTCCCAGCCCGGCAAGCGGAAGCGAGGTCGTGCGGCGGTGGTCAGGACCAGGATCGGGGACCCGGTGTCTCTGGCCAGATAGAGGGCGCCGGGCTTGAGACGGAAGGCGGGTCCCTTCGGGCCGTCCGCCGTGATCCCTGCATGGAACCCTTCTTCCTTCACCAGCCTCACCACCGCGGACAATGCCTCCTTGCCGCCCCTGTATCTCAGGTGCCCCTCCCGGGTCACCTTCGTCGAGGACCCCCGTACGGTGAGCACACCGACCCGGTCCATACAGCGGGCCCCGAACTCGCCGCCGAGCTTGGGGCTGATCATCATGAGATGCCGTTTCCCGCCCGCGTGAAAGAAGTAGAACTGGGCGTACTGGTGCCAGTGGGCGTAAATGATTCCCTTGCCCCGTGCGAGCAGGCCGTCTTCCACATCCCGGCCGACAAACCCCAAACGAGAGGATCGGTAGAACCGGAACACCAAGCCCCAGGCCAGGTGAAGCCCGAACCACATGACCAGCCGCCGCGATGCTCGAAAGTCGCTGTCCGGCCCGGGGCCCATATCCACTCCGTATCGAGCCGGGTCCCTCAGGTTGAACCGGGCGGCAATCCGTTCGGCGTTCACGCCCCCCCCCTCCGCCTCTGCAGACTCGCCAGATCCCGGCGCGTCACCCCGATGAAGATGAGGTTGATCGTGTAGAAGGGTGCGGTCACGAGGAACCCGTACACCAGATTCTGGAAGGTGTTCGTGTGGTCCACGAAGGGGAAGGTGATGTAGGCCTCCACCATGTGGATGGCGAAGAGGAGGAGCAGAAGATAGGACATGCGAAGCTTCGCGCGCAAGGCCGTTTCTTCTGTCTTCGGCTCGTTGTCATCCATACGGCTCATGCTGTGTCTCCTCCACGGCGGAGCCCGGTCCTGTTTCGGATCGGGTCAGGGTCCGGTGAGTGCCTTGAAGACCGTGTTCGGAAAGACGCTGTCAAAGGGGCCCCAGTTGTTCGCAAAAGCGAGGGCGACCGAAGAGACTCCTATGCAGCAGACAAAGAAGATCGGCAGGAAGGCCGCGAGACGGAAGTAGAATACCCTTCCGACCCGTTGCATCTCCAGGCCGGAGAGATCCATCGTGTCGGCGCCGAAGAGCTTCCCTTCGACGCACGCGAGCCAGCCGAATCCTCCCTTCTGCAGGACCGTGCGCTCGTAGACCGCACCGAAGAAGAAGAGCAGGAAGAACCAGCCGATGTAGTTCCCGAGGGTCACGCCCCGAAGGTAGTACCCGGGAGAGGTCCACCGCCACCACTCGTTCACAACGGATATGGGGTCGAGCAGCATGTCGAAGCTGACGAGCATGACGCCCGCAAAGGCGGCCTTGATCCATATGCTTCGTCTTTCGCCGAGAAGCCGGATGGAAATGAGCAGCGCGGGCAGACTGAGCAGAAACCAGCCGAGGCAGATGGCCAGGGGCACGAACAAGACCCAGGAGAACCAGCCCGCGTATCCCTCGATCACCTTCCCGCCGAAGGTGTAGGTGTCTGCATAGGCAAAGTAGTCGTACCCGCCGAGGATGACCATCGCGTTCTCGATGATGGCGGTCCAGAGGATGGAGCCCCACAGGAAGATGCTGGTTCGCTTCCAGCCGAGAACGAGCCGGCCTTCCCGCAGCATCAACAGAAAGAACACGTACAGAATCACATCCAGCACCCAGGAATCGAGCCTCATCTCCGCTAACCTCTAACCGAACATCTCGTCGCTGGCGGCGTTGTTCATGGTCTGCTGCTCCTGGAGGGTCCATTTGCAGCCCTTTTCGCAGGCGGCCACCGTGCGGACGCCGCAGAAGTTGCTGCCGAAGGCTATGCTCGCCACCACCGGTCCCCCGCAGGCGGGACAGACGAGGTCGGTCCGTGCAGCTTGCTGGGAGGTCTCGGTCGGCTTCGGGGCCATCTCCTGTCTCCTTTCAGGCGACCCAGGCTCCGAGGACGGCCGTGAGGAGCCCGCCCAGGAGAAGCCGAAGGACCCATTTCCGCTTCAGTGCGTCGTTGCCCCTGATCTGCGTCAGGAAGCGGACCACGGGCGAGTCCGACATCTCGCCCCCTGCCGTCATGGTGGCCGTCATGTACATCTTTCCCAGGTCTTCCTGCTTCATGCGGTGGAGGAGGGCTCCGGAGACGATTCCGATGAAGCCGAGAAACATGAGGAACGTACCGACGAGCTGGCTGAGGAGGCTCATATCACGTATTCCTTGTCGAGAGGTCCTGCCTCGGTGAGCCCCACCTGTTCGAGGAGACGGGGCTCTGCAACGCGAGGCGTATCCTTCTTGTAAAGGTATTGAACGCACGGCTTCGAGGGGTCCGACATGGCACCGCCTTCGATCAGGAAGGACCAGGGTTTGCCCTGGAGCTGGTCCCGGTTCGTCGCGGCACAGTGAATGCAGTAGATCGGGAAGGGGGCTCGCCCGAAGGTGATGTCGTCCGGCTCGAGGCTTTCGCGAAGCAAACCGGTTCCGTACGGATAGACCCCGGGTATCAGCACCTCCCCACGGTAGAGGCGCCCTCCGCTGCCGCAGGGATCGAGGTGGAAGACGAACCGGTCTTCCTCTTCGGTCACCCGAAAGGTTGCCTGGTGGTAGTACCACATCCGCACCAGATTGCGGAAGAGGCTTCGGCTGTCCATCAGGCTGTGCATGCGGTAGGTGGAATCGAACATGGTGACGTAGGTTTCCCAGACCAGCTCGGACAGGTACGGCATCCCCTTCTCTTCGTAGACCACGGAGAAGAGCGCCGTCACCCAGAGGTTGAGCAGGTCGTGCAGGGCACGCCATTCGGTGTGCTGGTCTCGCAGCAGGTCCTTCACGTCGCTCTGCCCGTTCGCATCCAATCGTTTCAGTGCCTGCAGACAACGCGGCGTGACCAGCCGGTACGTCTCCTCCACGGAAAAGAGGAGCGTTCCCCTCGTTTCATGTTTTGTGAAGGTCATCCGGCAGAATCCGGTGCGGTTCCTCTCCGGCACCGCATGCCAGAACGCCTTGCCCGCCTGTTCGTTCAGGGCCGCTTGAAGGTGCCGGCAGATCCGGCAGAACAGGGGCATGCCGTCTGAAGGGCACGGGTACTTCCGCGGCGATCTGTCGTAGAAACCTCCCAGCACCAGCCTCCCTCCGGACCCGCAGGGTGCGAGGGAAAAGGCCGCCTCGTTCTTCGTCTCTCCGAGGGGGTCGATCCTGCCCAGCTTATGGCACCAGAGGGTCAGGAGGGCCGCGGCGGTCTCTCTTTCCTTTCCGGCCTTCAGGTCCTCTGCGTAGGGAGCCATGAGATACCGGGCGATTCGTTGCGAGGTGTCCTCGAAATACGCCTCGCCGAAGTGCTGCAGCACCTTTCCGCCCATTCGCGTGACCCAGTCGAGGTAGCCGAAGTAGAGCTCGAAATGGCCCACCGACATTCGCCCGAGCAGGAAGCGCAGCTCGTCAAGGTTTTCCCGATCGAGTGCCTCCAGTGCCAGGTCGCAAAGGGGGCGGGTTTCGGATGCGAGTTCCTCGGGAGTGAAGAGCATCATGAGCAACCCTCTTGATCCAGGATTTTGCGGCCATTCTAGCGCAGCTCCTCTTTCGTTTCCAGGCCGGATCCGTTGACCGAGCCGGCCGGCTCTCCTATACTCTGTTCGTCCTGCAATCCTTGTACAGGAGAGAAGAGCCCATGAACGACCTGAAGAACAAGATTGCCGTGGTGACCGGTGCTGCAAGCGGAATCGGTCAGGCAACAGCCATCGAATTCGCTGCCAAGGGAGCCGACCTCGTCGTCTCGGATCTGAACGAGGCGGGACTGGCCGAGACGGTGTCGGGCGTCGAGGCGAAAGGCCGCAGCGCGATGGCTCTCCGGGTGGACGTATCCAGCCCGGAGCAGATCGAAGAGATGATCCGGAAGACGATCGAGGCCTTCGGCAGGATCGACGTCCTGATGAACAACGCGGGCGTGGGCCTCACCGGCGAGATGCGATACCTGAGCCTGAAGGACTGGGAATGGATCGTGGGCATCAACCTCTGGGGACCCATCTACGGGATTCATTTCGCCCTGCCTCACATGCTGGACCGGAAGAGCGGCCACATCGTGAACATCTCCTCCTCGGCCGGCCTCATCGGAAGCGCCGGCATGTCCGCCTACTCGACCACGAAATTCGGCCTCGTCGGGTTGTCGGAGGTGCTCCGGAACGAGCTGGCCCGTTTCGGTATCGGGGTGACGGTCGTCTGCCCCGGGGTTGTCCGCACCCCTATCTTCCACACCACGGAGACGCGGGGCATGAAGGACGAAGCGCCGAAGGGCGAGGACCTGCCGTCCTGGCTCGGTATCACCAAGGAGGCCTGTGCCCTGGATATCGTGAAAGCGGTGCAGAGGAACAAGCCCCTGATCATCCCGGGTCCGGAGATGAAGGTCGTTTACACCTGCAAGCGGTTCGCGCCCTTCCTGTACAAGGGCTTCATCCGGATGATGGGCAGGCAGGTCCGGCGATGGAGCCTGGATTGACAAAGGGTTCACCTCCTCCGACCGCCTACCAGCCGGCGGGTATGCGCAAGGCATGTTCCACGCCGGCCAGGGAGAGGAGCACGCCGAACCCATAGATCCATGCCCACAGGAAGAAGAGAATCCCGAAGGGCAGGCCCAGGATGATGGAGAAGAAGCGAATCGTGGCCCCGGGGCGTCCCCATTGCTGCTCCATCTCGGGCAGCTTCTCCCAGAGGATCGCGAAGAGGAAGATCAGAAGGAACCAGCCGAGGAAGTTGTAGTGGGGGATGCCGAACAAGTACAGGACGTCTCCCCGGCCCCACACCCACGCCATGATCTCCGGCGCCGTCTGGATCGGGTCCATCCACAGGTCGATTCCGACCGCGATCACGGCACCCGCGAAGGCCCGCCCCAGAAGGCCCATGTCCGGGAAGACCTTTCCCGCTGTGAGCACGCACGTGTAGGCGATGAAGAACCAGCCGATGCAGGCCACGATCGGGGTCTCCAGGAACCAGCACCCGCCCCGGGTGAACCAGTACGTGCCGGTAACCGTTTCACCCAGCGGGTTGCTCACCATTCCCCCGAAGAACCGCCCCGACAGGATCCAGAGGGTTTCCTCCAGACCGGTGAAGACGAAAGAGCCGATCAGGAAACAGGAGGCCATCCAGAAGCCGTAGTGCCTGCGGGCGTGAAGAAAGCAGATCCAGCCCAGCAGAAGGGTGAACAGATCGGCGGCGAACGGAAAGGCCAGGTCTTGCCCGAAGGGCACGCCTTCCTCGAGGAACCGTTTCTTCTGCGTCTCGGTCATGCGCGCCGCCAGAACGGTCTCGTCCGGAGCCGGGTTCTTCCATGCGGCCGGGTTCCCATTGTCCGGGACCCGAAGAACCTGCGGCTGCAGATGGTGCAGGTAGGTGGAAGCCAGGATGACGAGGAAGAGGACCCCGAAGGCCACTACCCCAAACCGCCGGGCATACGGCGGGAGAGACGGAGCCCAAGCAAATCGGAGAGGGGAACCGGTAGGGCAACGAGATGGAGGCCTGCTTGGAAACATGACGGCTCCCCGACTGTGTCCCGCTAAGGAAGCTCCCTGTATGTCCGGACAGCCGCGATCGCAACGAGCAGGATCGAGGGGATCGTTACGACGCCGAGGGCGAAGATGCCGGGCCGGTTCCGGACCTGAAAGGAACTCAGAAAGGAGCCCGTGAACCAGAACAGGAAAAGGGAGAGATACGGGTAGAACTCCAGGCGGTTCTTCCAGATCTTGTTCCACATACAAGGCTCCTTTGACGGCGGGGGCTACCATCCTTGCGGAATCGCCACCGCACCTTCGATCCCGGCCAGGGAGAAGAGGTTGCCCAGAACCTGAATCCAGACCACGAAGAAGAGCAGGATGGCGATCTCGGTGGCGAAGATCATCGCATAGAACAGGCCGGTCGCCTTCGCCCGTCCCCACCTCTGCTCGAAGCGCGGGAGGTTCTCCCAGAAGAGGGCGAACAGGAAGATCAGCAGGAACCACCCCACGAAGTTCGTGTGCGGAATGCCCAGGACGAGGAGCACGTCCCCCTTTGCCCAGACCCAGTTCATCAGCTCCGGAGACGTGGCGATCGGGTCCATCCACAGGTCGATGCCCACGGCGATGAGCCCGCCCACGGTGGCTCTGCCGACGAGGCCCATCTTCGGGAAGACCTTTCCGGCCACGAGCACGCAGGAGTAGGCGATGAAGAACCAGCCGATGCAGGCGGTGATCGGTGTTTCCAGGAACCAGAAGCCCCCCTTGGTGAACCAGTAGGTTCCGTAGACCGGTTCCCCCACCGGGCTGGACGTGGTCTCCGGCTGGAAGCGCCCCAGCAGGATCCACATGGACTCCTCGAGGCCGGTGAACACGAAGGAGCCGATCAGGAAGCAGGAGGCCATCCAGAACCCGAAATGCTCGTTCGCGTGACGGAAGCAGATCCATCCGAGCAGAATCGTGAACAGGTCCATGACCAGGAACTGGAACAGGAGGTTGTCGCCTTGCGGAACCCCTTCGGAAAGAAGCCTCTCTCGGGCCTCCTCGGTGAGCCGGTCGTACAGAACCGTCTGCTCGAAGGCCGGATTCGTCCAGGAGGCAATGTCCGTGTTGTCCGGCACCTGGAGGATTTCGGGTCGCAGGTGATGAACACAGGTCGAGGCGAGGATGGCGAGCAGCAGCAGGCCGAAGACGATCCGGCCGAACCTCCTGTCAAAGGCCGGATCCGGCGGTGCAAAGGCAACGGTGGGGGATATCTGTCTCATTCGTCCTGTAAGCGGGTTATGGCTGGAGTGCCCGGTAGACCAGATCCATGATATCCCGCACCTCCATGCCGAAACGATCGAAGGTGCGCTTCGCGTTCTCTCCCAGGTTCTGCTCGCAAAAGGGGCAGCAGGTCACGAGCGTCCTTGCCCCGGTCTCCGAGGCCTCTTCGAGCCTCGCCTCCGCTGCAAAACCCGCGATATCCTCGGGGAAGGCGGTCCGGCATCCCCCACCCGCGCCGCAACACCAGCTCCACTCCCGGATGCGCTGCATCTCGGTGAGGGTAACCCCGGGGAGAGCCTTCAGGATGTTCCTCGGAGCCTCATAGATATCGCAGTATCTTCCCACGTGGCAAGGGTCGTGGTAGGTGACCTCCAGATCGAGGCTCTTCGTGAAGGTGAGCCTGCCCTGCTGGATGAGATCGTCCACGAATTCCACGATGTGTTTGACCGTTGCGTTCAGGTCCTCTTCGTACTCGTGGGTCAGGGTGCTGAAGCAACCGGCGCACGCGGTGACGATCGTCTTGGCAGAGGTGGCGTTCAGGGACTCGAGATTCTTCTTCCGGATCTTCTTGAAATCATCCAGGGCGCCCACGCGAAGTACCGTGGACCCGCAGCAGATCTCGTTCTTTCCAAGGATGCCGAAATCCACGTCCGCCGCATCCAGGACCTCGGTCACCCACCCGGCCACCGGCTGGATGACCGGATCGTAGGAGGCGGTGCAGCCGGGATAGTAGAGGACCTCCACCTCCTCCCTGGCCGCATCCTTGACCTTCCTCTTCTTCGCCCACTTCGCCCGGGCCGCCCGGGGCTGCATCCAGGGGTTGTCGTAGTTCATGATGCTCTTGACGAGGGGCTGGTGTTCGTCCAGGGGGCCGAAACCCTGTTCCACGAGCCAGTTCCTCAGGGCGATCGAGGCATTCGCAGGCTCGAGATGCTTGGTCGGGTTGCAGTTGACCTGGCAGGCGCCGCACTGCGTGCAGGTGTAGACGATCTGGCGGATTCGCTCGGCCACCGCAGGGTCCTGGATGTCCAGTTCGGGCGGGTCGCAGGTGAGGGCACGGACCAGTTCCTGGGTGCCCACCCCGTAAAAGGAGTCGAACCGGAAACGGGTCCCCCGGGGGCAGTTGTCCGCGTACTTGTGGGTGTGCTGCTCGTCCGGGTGGCTCATCCGGCAGAAGCCGCACTTCCAGCACTTCCAGGCCATGTTCCGGTATTCCATCAGGGGCTTGATGTTCCGGGCGACCTTCGCGTCCTTCGCCATCTCTGTCCTCCCATTTCTCTAACGCTGGCGTCTTCCAGCCCAGACACCTGGCTTCCTTGTTGCTGTCCACGTCCACCGGGGCTCAGCGGGCTTCCTTCCCTTTCGCCTTTTCCCTTTCGCCTTCTTCACACGTAATCGTCGGTAGCGGGGAGAACGTCCGGGTGCATGAGGTTGGCCGGGTCGAAAGCCCTTCGCATCCGCTTCACAAGGTCGTAATACACGCCGAGCCGAGGCATCAAGAGCTCCCCGAAGCCGAACATGTTCCGAATCGGGATTCCCCCGTGATCGAGCAGCAGCTCGGTGGTCTTGCGGAGCATGATGCTGGCCCGCTTCACATCCTCCGGGTTGCCCTGGTCCCAGAAGTAGTCGAACTCGATCGTGCCGATCCGCGAATAGGGAAGCGGTCCCTGGATCACGGTGCCGGTCAGGGAACTCTCCAGGGTGGCCTTCACGTCCGAGGTCTTCCAGTACTTCTTGACCAGCTTCTTGTAGGCCATGGTCAGGATGGGGACGGTGTCCACCGACACGTAGCCCGCCTGCCACTGGAACGCGCCGCGGTGGGTCCCCACCGTGTTGTTCTCGACGCCGAGGCTTGCCTTGAGGGGATCCGTGGAGGCGAGCTGGTTCAGTTCGGGCGGGAGCATGCTCGGGTCGACCACCATGACCTCGTTGCGGGCCAGGACCTCCTGGGTGAGCTCGGCACGAATCCGGGTCTCTTCCTCGTCCATGCCCGTGACCAGCAGAAACAGGGGCTGCTTCGGCGTGATGGGCAGGAGGTCGTGGGGTTCCATGCCGAGGATGCCGGCAATGCCCACGGCGATGGTGCCGGGGTGGGTCTTGTACATGAACTCGACCAGATGCTCCCGGGAGAAGTCGTAGATGGCGTTGCACGCCTTTTCGATCCCCTCCGGGTCCTCGTCGAAGATCCCCGTCTGGATCCGCTCCTCGCAGTGCATGTCCGGGTAGAGCTTGGCCGTGAGCTCGGTGCAGATCCCGAATGCGCCGTCCGCGTTGAAGAACATGCCCGAGATGTCCGGGCCCGGGCCCCAGTTGACCCCCAGGTTTCCGACCCCCGGAACCGACGAAGGCCCGTTGCGCAGGATCTCCCCGTTCGGAAGAACCCAGGTCATGTTCACGGTCAGGTCCGACCCGAACCCGTATTTCAGGGCACTGCCCGGGCCTCCCCGCGACACGTAGTTGCTCAGCAGTGAAATGCTGCCGAAGGTGAGGGGGAGGATCGGCTTGAGCCGGAGGTCCTCATAGGTGGTCACCTTCTGGCATTCCTGCCACAGGTTCCTCATCCGTACGCCCGGCTCGAAGCTGGCGGTGAGGGTTTCTTCGTCGATCGCCACGAGTCGGCTCATGCGCTTCAGGTCCACCAGGATCCCGCCTTTCCGCGGGACGGTCAGGCCCCCGTGATTGAATCCCGTGGTAAGGGGTACCAAGGGGATCTTGTGCTCGTAGGCGATTCGCATCACCTTCTGTACTTCTTCGGTGGTCTCCGGCAGGACCACGAGATTGGGGCGCTCTCCGGAGTAGACCGTGAAATCCCGGCCGTAGACCGAGAGGTCCGCGGGGTTGGAGGTGACCCATTGCGCGCCGATCGCCTCACGGAGCTTCTCTTCCACGGTACGGATGTTCCCCTCGTTGACGCCGGTGTCCTCGGGGGTGTCAAAGCCGACGGTCGGCGGCTCGTACCCGGCATCTTCTATCGAAACGTACCTGCCGGGGTTCAGCGTCCCCTTCGGGTCCGTCACACCCTTCACCGTCCTCAGGTGCTCACGAAGATTCGGCACGCTGTCGATGACCTGTCTGGTCAGCTCTCCCTGGGGCCGGTCGTAGAAGGCCCCTGCCGACGCGAGCTTGCTTTCGAGGGCTTCCAGCATGCCGGGATGCCTCGAGGGATCGGCGAACACGTCGTACTGGCTGTAGAGGCAACGGCCCCGGTTGACGGAGAGGAGGCATTGGCCGACCTCCTCTGCGGGGACGCCCGCTCTCGTGATGTGTTCCCGGGCAAGCGTATCCAGTTCCCCGAACCGCGTACAGTCGGCGTAGAAGCCCGTGTGGAGCGGTGAAGCCTGGTACCACACCTCGTCGAGCAGGGTGAGCATCTCCTCTTCGTACGCCTTCACGGGCTTGCCCCCGAAGGTCGGAATCATCTCCGCGACGTTCCTTTTCTGGTATTCCACGAGCCTCTTGCGGCCGTCGAAGCCTACGACGAGGGTCCACGCCGGTGCATCCGACGCACCGGTGCCCAGAAGGGAAGCGAGGAAACGGCGGTTCAAGGCGAGGTACTCCCAGCCCCGCTCCGTTCGCGGACCGTTCCGAAGGGCCGTGACCACCTCCTCCAGGTCGTCGAAACCGAAGAGCAGCACATCCCGGCACTCCGTCTTCGGGTACAGCCATACCGTGGCCCGTGTCACCACCCCGAAGATGTCGTCCGAGCCGACGTGCCAGCGGCTCAGGCTCGGGCCACCGTCCTCGCGGCAGTCATTCATTTCGTTCAAGGCGTGGCTGCCGGTGCGCAGAAGGTTGCCGTCGGCCAGGACGACCTGCATGTTGTACAGGTGGGGTTCCGCATAGAGGGTTGCCTTCTTGAGAGGCGCCCGGTTCACGAAATTGCAGAGCACCGAGTCGGAGGTTGCCGCCAGAGGCGTCGCCAGCTTCAGATCCAGCTTGTCCAGCTCCTGCTTCAGGGCCTCGAACGTAACCCCCCGTTGCACATGGGCCAGGAGGTTCCGCTTGTCCAGCTTCTCCACGGCGGTCATTCGGCGAAAATCCAGTAGAATGCCCGGTCGCACCTCAGGGGCCGACCTCAGCGTGCGGTCGTTCGATGTGTAGACAGCCCAGCCGGCTTCATCGGCGAGCCGGACCACCGCCTGGACTTCCTCCGTGCTCCGGGGCCGTACAGCCAGGAGCCCCTCCGTATCCGCGGGCCCAGCGAAGTACACGGCCAGGTCCTCGCGGGCTTGCAGCAGGTTTGCATCGCCCACGGTCCGGGCGAGCTTCATGTGCAGCGGCTCGTCTTCCCGCCTTGCGACTCCCTCTCTCTGAGAGGTTGGGACTTCCATGAGACACCTCCTTCGGGCTTTCTACGGGACCGGCCTCAATTGAACATACGGCCCAATTATGTCAAAGCAAAATCGCCGATGTCAACGCTTTTTTCTCTTTTGAGAGCTCAGATATAAAATACAATGTTTACAACAGCTTATGCTACATCCGGAGCGCCTCTTTTCGCTTGACAGGAACCCTGAAATCGCCTAAATTTGAATGGATGTTCAAATGAATTGTCTTGTATGGAACGGGCGGAGGCACATGGCAAGAGGGAGAAACAACTCGGTGAAGACCGAGGCCCGCATTCTGGCCGCAGCGGAGAAGGTGTTTGCCGACAAAGGGTTGGGAGGTTCACGGGTCCACGATATCGCGAAGCTCGCCCGGGTAACGCCCTCGCTGATCCACTATCACTTCGGCGGCAAGGAGAACCTGTACAAGACCGTCATCGAGAACTTCTACGTCGCCGTGGAGCGGCGTCTTCTTCCGATCATCATGACGGACGCGGAACCCCGGGAAAAGCTGAAACAGCTGATCGCTCAGGGTATCGAGATCCTGGCGGAGAAGGATTACATGGTCCGAATCCTCCTTCGGGAGTCGATCGACAAGGGGAAGTACGTCAACAAGGTTCTGTCCAAGCCCTACCTGCGGGACATGTTCGGCATGATGGAGCGCTTCGCTCTGGCCAACATGGAGCTGAGGCGGGACGACCCGAACGATACCGTTCATCTGATCTCGAACATCTTCGGGGCAACGACCATGTTCTTCGTTGCCGCCTCCACCATCAAGGAGTTCTGGGAAAAGGACGTCTTCACCCGGGAGATGATCGATGAGCGCAAGGAGGAGGTC
Source organism: uncultured Thermodesulfobacteriota bacterium (assembly GCA_964479535.1). Lineage (GTDB taxonomy): Bacteria > Desulfobacterota > DSWW01 > DSWW01 > DSWW01 > S015-6. Next base: position 29,292 of record CAYZMM010000019.1, on the reverse strand, counting down.
ATCGATTTCGTGTTCAACGGGATCGGTCACCGCTTCAAATAGGGAGGAAAGCCAATGGCCGGAAAGGTGCACGTTCTGGGCGCAGGGTTGTCGGGAATGGTGGCGGCCGTCAATCTGGCAAGGAAAGGACACGAAGTACTGGTGCTCGAGGGGGAGAAGAAGATCGGCGGCATGCACCGGGATCTTCCTTCGATCCACACCACGCCCATCGACCCGGGCTGGATGAGTGAGCAGGTGGGCATCGATCTGCGGCCGGCCTTCCACGCGATTCGGCGCTTTCAGACCGTCATCGGCGATCGGATGTACGAGCTGGATCCGGGCCCCATGCACGCGGTCGAGCGGGGGGCCAGGAAGAGCGGTATCGATCAGCTGCTTTACGACGAGGCCTGCGGGGCGGGGGTGCGGTTCGAGTTCGGAACCTTCCTGAAGGATCTTCGGGAACTTCCGGCGGGGTCGATCATCGCAACAGGCCTCGACGCGAGCATGTACGACTATCTCGACATCCCCTTCGAGATCGTCCGCGGCTTCTCCGGCACACACAAGACCGACCGGGAGCCCTGGGCGGCCGGCATGATGGTGGGGTATACGAAAGACTACTTCTACGCGAACTGCGCGAACAAACTGATGTACGGCCTCTTCTTCAGCCGGGGCAAGGTCTCTGTCCGTACGCTGGAACGGTGCAAGAAGGACGCGCAGGAGAAGTTCGGGGTGACGCTCCCGAATTGGGAATACTCCACGGGCAGGGTGCCGACCGGGTCTGCAAGGAATCCGCGCCTCTACCAGGACGGCTACGTGCTTGCAGGCACCCTCTCAGGGGCGATGGATCCGGGCGCCCTGTTCGGGATTCACGGGGCCATCCTCTCCGGGAAGGTGGCGGCGGATGCGGTGGACGATCCGGACCGCGCGGCCGAGCAATTCAGCGAAATGAACAAGTACTACCGGATCAGCTACTACCTGAGGCGCTTCTTCAGTCGCGTGCCCGGCCGGTTGGCGGTCATGGATTTCAACATGCGGCACCCTCGCGTTGCCTACCCCATGATGGTCCTGGCCTCCGCCGCGGTTCCGGGGTACCGGCAGGGGCTCTGGAGCTATGAGATCATGAAGACCGCCAGGAGGGTCGCCTAGAGGCTGTTGAAAAAGTCCCATCTGCGGCGTTCGGCTTCATCCCTCGTCATTCGACGTACGAAAAGTACGCCTTGTATGCTCATTCCTCGGGATTTCACCTGCCTTGCATCTGGAACTTTTTGAACAGCCTCTGGTAGGCACCTTTTGAACAGGCTGCCAGAGAGGGAATGGGGAGGAGGTTCTCAGGCGGAGGACCTTCCGAAGGGACAGAGGCGCTCCAGGCCCAGCAGGGCTGCGACCCCCGATACGGTGTTCCCGAAGAGGAGGAGGGGTTTCTCCGCCTGTTGAAAACGCTCCCGGATCCCGTCCAGGGTCCGGTTGACCACGCTCGATCCCGTGGCCAGCCCCAAAGCACACTCGTCGACGAGCCTGGAAAGGTCCTTTTCTCCGTCCCAGACCACGACCCCTGAGCGGTTCTCTCCGATGTTGTCCGGGTTCAGGTCCACCACACGAACGGCGCCCGCTCCGAACCGCTCCGCCAGGGCCTTCAGGATGGCCGGCTGGAGCCCGATGAGCCCCACCTGTATCCCGCCGAAGCGCTCGCTCAGGATGCGGGCGATCTCGGCCCCGCAGCGGGACGGATCCTCATCTTTGCAGTGGATGGTTCCGGGCAGCTGATCCAGGGCGCAGAGCACCGCGTTCAGGCCGGCCACGAACACCGCCCGGTTCGGGATGTCATCGAGGCGAAGGGAGAGCAGCTCTTCCAGGTTGCCCGACCAGGCGGCAGGACGATCGGTGAATGCCTGGCCCCGGCTTTCACGGAAGGTCGCCTCGATGACCCGCTCCTTGCCCTTCTTGAGTACGAAGTCCGGATCCGCGTCCCTGCCGATGGCCTCATCCGGGTCCAGGGGGCGAACCCGGACGGGCTGCTCCAGGTCTGCTTCATGGTCTTCGAGGCGCCGCCGAAAGAGGAGGCGCGCCTTCTCCAGGCAGTCCGAACCTTCCATGTTCTTCCCTCGGGTCACCCTGGGTACGGGTCACCCTGCCTGAGCAGCAGGTCGTCGGTGATCTTCAAATCCGGCGGGATCTTTCGGATCGCTTCGTCTCGATCCAGTGCGTAGAGGGGGCTGATCTCGATCCTGACAGCCGGGGCCCCTCGCTCGTCCCGGGGAACCTTCACGCCCGCCTCTTCGAGCCAAGAGGCGTAGACCTCCATCAAATCCCTCCGGGCCGTCTCGGGAGAGCTCTTGCCGGTTGCGTTCTTCACCGGCGAGAACTCCTTCCGCCGGACGACCTCCTGCGTGACGGAGCGGTCCGCGTGCTGCAGGGCATCGAAGATGAAGCTCTCGAACTTGATGCCGTTCGGGCTGTCCGGTTCGACGTGCCTTCCCTGGGAATCGACACAGGGCACCTTCTTGTCGGCACGGTGAAAGGGGAGCCGGATGCCCTCGCTCCGGAGTCTCCGGACGAAGGAGACGCGAATCATGTGAATCGCGATGTTTCCGGCCCAGTACTTCAGCTCGCCGTCCGGTCCTCGAGCGGCCATGTCTTCCGGGCTCAAGTCGCTGTACTCGATGACGCCCAGCTTGCCACCCCGCATGCCGATGACGCCTACCTTTTCCTCGGGAGAGGTCTTGCGAACGACCTTGGAACTCATCTCCGCCCCGGCTTCCGCGTGGTAGCCGAGAAAGACGGGGTCCGGCACCCGGACCAGCACGTTGTCCACCTGAAAGTAAGAGATCTCATGGATGCCCTGTGCCTCCATACGGTCCAGGGAACCGCTTCGTTCCAGGGCCCGGAACGTGCCGCCGTGCCCGTCCGGGCTGCGGGCGACCTCGTGCTTCGATGCGAGCAGGATCTTTCCCTCCTCGTCTACAGCCGGCATGGTTCCCTGTACGAAGAAGTGGACCTGCTCCGGAGCCAGTCCGAAGAATCCGTTCTTCTCGAAGAACGCCCGGGTCGCCCCGTCGTTGGCCGGGCTGGTCATGACGTACCAGGGGATGGGAGGTCCGTAACGCCTGCCCGCCGCCAGCAGCTTCTCTGCAAAGAAGCTGAACAGGGGCTTGCGAGACACGGGGCCGATGGGAAAGGCCCCTTTGGGCCCGTCGAACCCGAGACGGGTCCCCTGTCCTCCGGCGACCACCAGGGCCGCCACCTTCCCCTCTCTGAGCAGAGCCTCCCCACGCTCCCGGGCGACCGCCTCCCGCCTCTTCTCGGCATCCGTCTCCGGGATGGGGATGATGGGGGCGGGCTCGAGCGTCGCCGCCTCTTCCTCGGGGGGATGCCGGACCAGGTCTTCGACCAGCGACGCGACCAGCGGGAAGTCGATCGACTCCACCTGTTCGAGCAGGGTCGCCCGTTCCGCCTCGCTGCACTCCCCCCACCAGGCGAAGAGATGTCCCTGCCCCGCCTCCCGGGCCCGCTGCCGGATCTCGGCTTCCCTCTCGAAAACGGATGCCTTCATCAAGCGTGTTCTCCCGCGTTGAACCGAGGCCGTGCAGCCGGGTCAGAAAGGTACGTTCAGATAACTCATCAGGGCGGTGGCCAGGCCCAGGAAGATGAAGAACCCCCCCACGTCCGTCACCGTGGTGACCAGGATGTGCGAGCCGAGGGCAGGGTCCTTGTTCACCCACTTCAAAAGCAAAGGGACGACCGCCCCGAACAGGCCCGCCAGGAGCATGTTCCCGATCATGGCACAGAACAGGATGACGGAGAGCCACGTGTTCTGGTACCAGATGTAGGCGATCAGGGCCATGATCGAACCGTTGATCGAACCGGTGCAGAAGCCGACCGAGACCTCCTTCAGGATCGCCTTCCAGCGGCTTGCAAACTCCAGCTCTCCCAGGGCCAGACCGCGGACGACCACGGTGAGACTCTGGCTGCCGGCATTGCCGCCCAGATTCGCCACGATCGGCATGAGTACGGCCAGCGCCACGAACTTGGATATGCTCTCCTTGAAGAGGGCAACCGTCAGCGCCGCCAGCATGGCGGTCAGAAGGTTGATGAGGAGCCAGGGAATCCGCAGCCGCACCGAACGGCTGACCGGGGAGAAGACCCTCTCCGCCGTGTCGAGACCGGCCAGATGGTACATGTCCTCGGTCGCCTCCTCTTCCATGACCTCCATGATGTCGTCGAAGGTGACCACGCCCAGGACCCTGTTTTCCTCATCCACCACCGGGACGGCGAGGAGGTCGAAATCGGATACGAGCTTGGCCACATCCTCCTGGGGGGTGTCCGGCTGGATGCTGACCGGATCGTAGACCATGAGATCCTTGATCTTCTCCTCGCCGGAGGCAAACACGAGATTCCGCCAGGGGAGCAGGCCCGTGAGATGATTCACCTCGTCCACGACGTAGATGTAGAGGAGGTCCCTCTTGTCGTGCTTCTGACGAAGCTCCTCGAGGGCCTCTGCACAGGTCATCTCCTGGGGAAAGGCGATGTACTCGGTGGTCATCCGGCCGCCGGCCGTGTCCTCGTCATAAAGCCGGAGCCTTTCCAGGGTCCATCGCTCCTTCTCGGTAAGCTGGCCCAGGATCTGTTCCTGGCGGTCCTCCGGCAGATAGCCGAGGAGGTCGACCGCGTCGTCCGGCGGCATCCTTCGTACGATCTCGGTGATCGTCGAGTCCTTGAACTCGTTGATGAGGTCTTTTGCGAGCTCGGTGGGCAGCTCCCGGATCGTGGGTGCGGCCATCCGCACCTCGAAGAGGAGCTGGAGAAAGCGTATCTGGTCCGCACGACGGATGTGTGCGAGAAGCTCCGCGCTCTCGGCCGGTCGGAGCTTGGTGATCATGCGCTTGATGTTCTCGTGCGAGCCCCTCATGAAGAGGCGCAGCACGATGCGCTGGGTTTGCTTCAGCTTCTGCGATTCCACAACAATCCTCGAAGGTTCTCCGGGGCGAGCCGCATCACAGGCTAACAAAAGGGTCGGAAAGGATCAAGGAGAGCCGCCGGGGCGCGACCGGCACGGGGGCGTGCGCTCATCCCCGCTCAGGGCGCCGGGCTAGGCCGTACCCGGGATCTTCTTCCGGTGCCGTCCGGACACCTCGGATGGGGGCTCCTCTTCCAGGTCCATCTTGCCTCTCGGCATTCTGACGGGGACGGGGTAATCGCCGGTGAAGCAGGCGGTGCAGTAGTCCTTTGCGGGATGGACAGCGCACTCGAGCATCGCATCCGGCTCGAGGTAGGCGAGGCTGTCGACGCCGAGGTATTTCCGGATCTGTTCGACCGATCTCTTGGATGCGATGAGCTCTCTCGGATCCGGGAAATCGATTCCGTAGTAGCAGGGATGACGGCAGGGGGGAGAGCTGATGCGCAGGTGGATCTCCTTTGCCCCGGCCTCACGCAGGGCCCGGACCCGGGACTTGGACGTGGTTCCCCGTATGATCGAGTCGTCCACCACCACGAGCCGCTTGCCGTGCACCACGTCCTTGACCACATTCAGCTTGAAGCGGACGCCCTCCACACGGCCGGTCTGCTGCGGCTCGATGAAGGTCCTGCCCACGTAGTGGTTTCGTATGTACCCACGCTCGTAGGGGATTCCGGAGGCGTTCGCGTAACCGATGGCGGGCGAGATGCCCGAGTCCGGGACCGAGATCACATGGTCCGCCTCGACCGGGCTCGCCTTGGCCAGGGCCGCCCCGAACTGGACGCGTACGTTGTGGACCGTCTGGTCGAACACGATGCTGTCCGGTCGCGCGAAGTAGATCAGCTCGAAGATGCAGAGGGCGTGACGAAGGGGCGGAGGGCCTTCGATGAACTCGGACCGCGGCCCCGCCTTCGTCAGGGTCAGGATCTCTCCCGGATCGAGGGACCGGATGTATTCGGCCCGTATGAGGTCGAAGGCGCAGGTCTCCGAGGCGAGGAAGTAGGTCTTGCCCCGCTTGCCGAGAACGAGGGGCCGGAAGCCGTGAGGGTCCCGGACCCCCACGATCCGATCCTTTTCGAGGAGCAGAAAGGAAAAGGCACCCCGCAAATGGTGCAGGCAGTGCGAAAGGGGGTCCCGCATCTTCTGATGAGACGGTCGGGCGAGCAGATGGGCCAGGACCTCCGAGTCGGTTCCGGTTTGGTAGATGGAACCGCTCTTTTCATGGGCTCTCCGAAGGGCCTTCGCGTTTACGATGTTGCCGTTGTGGGAGATGGCGAGCAGCCCCTTCTGGTAGCGCACGACCAGGGGCTGGATGTTCTGGGATCGGGAGCCCCCGGTTGTGGAGTACCGAACGTGGCCGATGGCCACATCTCCCTCGAGGGTCTTGAGGGAGTCCCGGGTGAAGACATTGGAGACCAGGCCCATGCCCTTTGAGGAGTGGAGGGTCCTGCCGTCGCTCGCAACGATGCCGGTGCTCTCCTGTCCGCGATGCTGAAGCGCGTAGAGACCGCAATAGACCTCGTAGGGGGCCTCCGGGGTACCGAAGGCACCGAACAGCCCGCAAGCGTCTTTGACTTCAGCCACGTCCCGACCCCCTCAATGAACGCCGCTGCCCATGACGAGCATGGCCGGATCGATGCCCATCCGTTTCAGGCTGGTCTCCCAGACCTCTTCGAAGGGCGTGTCGAAAACCAGAGAGACATCCACATCGGAGAGGATCCAGGCCCCCTGCTGGATCTCGCCGTCCAGCTGGCCCGGGCCCCAGCCGGCGTAGCCGATGAAGAACCGGTAGGGGTTGCTTGTCTTCACGAGCTCGTCCAGGGCATCCAGGGACGTGTTCAGCTTCAATTCATCCGTCACCTCATAGGCGGAGCCAAGGGCGCATTCCGGGCCGTGGAGAATCCACGCATGCTCCGGCTGTACGGGCCCTCCCCGCATCAGCAGGTGCTGGTCGTCTCCGGGCCAGTTGCGGCCCATCTGTTCGTACAGGCTCTGGATCGTCCTGTCGGTGGGATGATTGATGGTCAGGCCCATGGCCCCCTCGGACGTGTGCTCGATCAGAAGCACAACCGAATGGTAGAAGTTCGGATCCATGAGCTGAGGCACGGATATGAGGAACCCGGGAGCGTACTTCGCTTCTTGCGTCATGTTTCCCTTCCTTACAGGTCCTTCAGAGCGGTCGTCCGATCAAGGAACACGAACCTCCTATTATATCCGTCCAGGGTGGAAAAGGAAAACGTTCCTTGACAAGGGGGCTCCCTTCCCCTATTCATTCGTCCACGTGGAGCCGAAAGGGTGAAGTGTCGATGGATCGCCCATGTCCGACCTGAGAATCCTGTTCATCAACAGCTCCTGGGGCTGGGGCGGCATGGAGATGCACCCCCTGTTGGTGGCGGAGGGGCTGTCCGCCAGGGGGCATCCGCTCCTGTTCGCCATGCGGTCAAAGACGGCGACCGAAGAACACAGCAGGGAGAGTCGATTCGCCCGCGCCGTGCTTCCCTTTCGTTGGTATCTGGATCCTCGGTCCTACCTCCCCCTGAGACGGATGACGGAGTCGATGGGGATCAACGTGGTCCACGTGCACGCCTCGCGCGATTCGTGGAGAGGCATGCTTCTGGCCGGAATCCTTCGCAAGTCGGCCGTCCTCCTTTACACGAAGCACAGCGGTACCCCTCCGGGGTCCGGCAAGAGGGACCCGCTGCACCGGCTTCTGGTCCGACGACTGGACGCCCTGGTCGCCAACTCCCGTTACATTCTTGAGAATACCCTGGAGACCTATCCGATCGAGCCGTCCAAGGTGGCCGTGATCCACTACGGCCTGGGCCCGGAGGCGGTGGGAGACCGGAGGAAGGCCGAGGAGATCCGCACGAGTCTGGGCCTCCAGCCCGTAAACCCTGTCGTCGGTATGGTCGCTTCCCTGTCGGAGGGGAAGCGGCAGGACCTGCTGATTCGGGCGGCGAAGCGGATCTCGGCGGCGGTTCCGGGATGCCGCTTCCTGATCGTCGGGGTTCCCGGACAGGCGGAGTACGCGAGAAAGATCCGTGGGATGGTCGAAGGGCTCGGGCTGGAGCAGCAGGTCATCATGCCCGGGTTCCTGAGGGATATCCCTTCCCTGATGCTGGCCCTCGATCTCCTCGTGCTTCCGTCGAACAACGAGGCCTTCGGGATCGTTCTGCTCGAGGCGATGGCCAACGGCCGGGCCATCGTCGGAAGCAACTCGGGTGCCATTCCCGAGATCGTCCGACACGGCGAGAACGGCCTGCTCTTCGCCCCCGGGGATGCGGATGACCTCGCCGAAGCGATCCTGCGCCTGATCCGTTCTCCGGACGAGCGTGTCGCCATGGGTAAACAGGGCAGGCGCATCTTCGAAGAGCGCTTCCGGCTGGAAAGGGAACTGGACGACACCGAACGCCTCTATCGGTCACTTCTCTCGCAGCGCAGCTGACGCGCCACAGCGTCGTCCAGGAGAAGAACGCCCGCCGTGAGGAACCCGCCGGGGAGCGTCCAAGCTGCCCGTTGCGTGTGCGGTGTCCCTCGGAGATTTGTGCCGGGCGACTTTCAAGTGGAGCCCAAACAAATCGGAGAGGGACACCGGACACGCAACGGCCCGTCGGGAGTCTCGAGCGAATGTTTCAGGAACGGCGCTGGAGCGCGTCCAGCAAGCGCTCTATGTCCCCCTCGTTGTTGTAGATGTGGGGTGAGACGCGGACGGCGCCGTCCCGGGCGGCAACCCAGATCTGTTCGGCGGCCAGGCGGCGCGCCTCCCGGGGGGCGTCGAGCCCCTCGCCTTCGAAGGAGAGGATTCCGGACTGTTCCTCTTCCTTCCTGGAGCCCCGCACTCGAAACCCCAGCCGGTCGAGCCCCTCGCGCAGGTACGCATTCAGTTGCAGAATGCGCTGCCGGGCCCTTTCGGGACCGATCTCTCGAAGAAGACGGATCGCGGCCAGAAGATAGACCCAGTCGTTCACGTTCGGCGTGGAGAACTCGAAGCGGGAGGCGTCGGGCTTCGGTTCGAATCGATAGTCGAGGTATTTCTGGGGCTCCACCACCGTGTCGGTCCCGACGAAGACCAGGTTCAGCTGTTCCATGAAGTCCGGCTGGCAGTAGAAGACGCCCAGCCCGACGGGACCCATCAGCCACTTCCACGCCGAGCCGGCCATGGCGCTGATGCCCGAAGCCTCCGGTTTCAGGGGAACGACCGGAAGCGCCTGGGCCATGTCCGCTACGAGCAGTACGCCTCTTTCGCGGCAGAAGGCGCCCAGGTCGTCCAGATCCAGAACGAAGCCGGAACACCAGTCCACCGCCGAAACGGCCACCATGCGAACCTTCTCGTCGACGGCGCTCTTCAGTGCGTCCACGTCTGCGGCGGAGTGCTCGGGCTTCAGCCGCAGATGTCGCACCCCGCGACCTTCCAGATTCCACCAGGGGTAGACATTGGCCGGGTACTCGAGGTCCAGTCCCAGCACGCAGTCCCCCTGCTTCCAGGGAAACCCCTGGGCCACGATGTTCATCCCCTCGGAGGTGTTGTGGGTCAGGGCGATGCAGGAGGGCGGACACGAGAGGAACTCGGCGAGGATTTCCTTGATTTCGGCGCCCGTGTCCAGGAAGCCCATGGCGGCCTTGTGGAATCCGTGCAGGGCGTGCTCCCGATGGCAGGCCTCGAGGGACTCGAGCACGCGCGACGAAGGGGGAGCCACGCCGGCGTTGTTCAGGTAGACGCAGTGCTCATGGATCGGGAACAGCCCCCGAATCTCATCCCACATCAGAGCCCTCAAAAATCGAAGGAGACGCCTGCTGCTGCGGGCTCCACCCGCTCACCCATGCGGCCGGCAAGGAAGCTCGCTGCCTGAAAGCCGGTGCAGTGGCTGGTGGCGATCTTCTCCACCCCCCAGGACTCGAAGAGCTCCACGGCGTCCTGCCAGTCCTCTTCGGTCCCCGCGCCGAGATGGGTGCCGCCGAGGATGGCGTGAAGACGGTCGATCCCGGTTTCCTGCCGCACGTGCTCCAGGATGGCCCGGAGGCCCGCGTGGGCGCAGCCGAGGACGAGGACAGGTCCCGGGTCGGTGTCGAGAAGCAGGCTCGCGTCGTCCAGGAAGGGGTCGGGCCGGAAGTCGTCTCCCTCCCTGATCACGAGCCGGTCGTCCCACGTCTTCCAGTCGGCGGGCCGGGGAATCTCGCCGGTGAAGGTCATGCCCGGGGCGATTTCCCGGAGGGTGGGGGACAGTTCGAAGACCGCCCCCTTTTCTTCGAGGGCCTTTCTCGAGAAGGGGATCCCGATGGGGAGGATCCGGGGGCCGTCCGGGCCCTCGAAACGTGCGAACCGTTCGATGAAGACGTCCGGGTGGGCCGAGATCGTCGCCTTTGGACAAAGATCCAGGAAATCGGAGAGTCCGCCCGTGTGATCGTAGTGCCCGTGACTGAGCGCGACGCGGTCTACCCGGGAGAGGTCCCTTCCCAGGTGGGCGGCATTCCGCAGCAGGGCCATGCCCTGGCCCGTATCGAAGAGGAGTCGGTCCTCGCCCCGTTCGATGAGAATGGACAACCCGTGCTCCCCCACGATCTTCATCGGGAAGCCGGCCGTGTTCTCACACAGTACGGTCACTATGGTTTTCAATGCATGCCCCCCCTGCTAATGGTCGCAGATGTTGTCTCCTGTAACAAGGCTCCCTTCCAGATGGGCCCGGACGACCTCTTCCGGAGGAAGGCTGGGAGCCCCGTAGACGACCTGGATGTTGTTCTGTGCGAAGAGCTGCTGGGCCCTCATGCCCATGCCGCCGCAGATGATGACGTTCGCGCCGAGATCGTGTAGCCACGCGGGCAGTACGCCGGGCTCGTGGGGCGGGGGTGTCCGGTAGTCGGTCTTCACGATCTTGCCGTCGTCGACGTCGACGATGGCGAACTGCTCGCAGTGTCCGAAATGGGGACAGAGTGTTCCCTGAGCGGTCGGAACGGCAATACGCATCGGTTGGTCTCCTCTTCTTGTCACCAGTGTCCTTCGACATTGGCGCTGGTTGCTTCGGTGAGTTCGCCTCTCTGGTAGGCCTCGACGGCATCGCGGGCCGTCCCTTTCACGCCCACATACAACTTGATGCCGGCCTCGTTCAGGACCCGAAAGGCCTTGGGACCGCAGTTGCCCGTGAGAACGGCCTGTGCGCCCGCGTCCACCACGGTGCGCCCCGCCTGGATGCCGGCCCCCTGCGGAGCCTGAAGGTTCTGTGTGTTGGAAACAGGGGTGTACGCGTTCGTCTCGGTGTCGTAGATCAGGAAGCACTGGGCCCGGCCGAACCTCGGGTCCACGGCGCTGTCGGGCGAATCCCCCTGCGTGGTGACTGCGATCTTCATGGCGTTCCCTCCTCCTTCAGGATGGCCTGCAACTCGGCTGCCCGGTCGTAGCCCTCGACCTCGATCTCCACGGAATCGACGCTGTCCACACCGGCGGCACACTGTTTCATGTCCCAGGCAAGTTTGAAGGCCATGGGGCAGACCGGAGAACTCGGACGAAAGGTCAGGGTTGCCTTGAAGCCGTTCCCCTTCTTCTCGAGCCGTGTCTTCTTGACCAGTCCCATGCGGATGACGTCCAGGCCGGTCCCGGGGTCGATGATCTCTTTGAGGGCTTCCCGGATCTTCGCCTCGGTTCGTTCCCGGGGTCTCAGCGATTTCGGTACAGTTTCTTCCATGGTTCCTTGCCTCTGAACAGATAATCCTGGACTGCCTTCTTGAGCGTTTCGGCCGCCAGTTCGGCGCAGTGTTGGTGCGTGCGGGGAAGACCTCCGAGGGACTCGGCGATCTGGTCCGCCTCGATCCGCATCGCCTCGGTGACGGTCTTGTTCTCGGCCATCTCCATGGCCATGCTGCCGCACGCCAGAGTGAAGCCGCACCCCAGCGTGTCGAAACGCGCTTCACGAACACGACGGCCCTCGATGCCCAGAAAGACTTCCATGGAATCCCCGCATTCGCCGGTCACGTGGGCGTAGCCGTCCGGCAGGCGGATTTCGCCGAGATGAGGCGGATTCAACGCCCTGCGCTGCACCTCTGGTGAAACAGGGACGACCCCGGTCTCCAGGGGCTGCTCCTCGCCCGGCATTCTTTCGGAGATCATGCGATAGATGTCTTCTTCTTTCACGATGGCGACCCCCCGGGTCAGCGAGGCGAGCCTCAGAAGGCCGCTCCGGTGCTGCAGGATTCGTTTTTCTCCACGGCCTCCACCACTTGGTTCACCAGCTCCCGGAAAGCCGTATTGAGCGCGTTCGTCTCGTCGGCGAGCACATAGGGCTGGCCCTGGTCACAGTGCTCCGGCATGTCGGGTGCGATCGGCAGGGCGCCCAGGAACGGAACGCCGAGTTCGTCGGCCGCCTTCTTTCCGCCCCCTTCGCTGAACAGGGGGATGTGCCCGTCACAGTGGGGACACCGCATGCCGCTCATGTTCTCCACGATGCCGAGAACGGGCAGGTTCAGCTTCCGGGCGAAATTCACGCACTTCCTGGAATCCAGCAGGGCCACCTCCTGCGGGGTCGTCACGATCAACGCTCCCTCTGCCTCCGGGATCAGCTGTGCAACGCTCAGCGGCTCGTCTCCGGTTCCGGGAGGGGAGTCCACGATCAGGAAATCCAGAGGACCCCAGTCCACGTCCTGCAGGAACTGTCGAATGGCGGCCATCTTCAGCGGGCCGCGCCAGATGACGGGAGAGTCGCTGTCCGGAAGCAGGCCGGCCATGCTGATCGCCTTCAGGCGGGGGAAGGGCCGGAACGGCGAGATCTTGTCCTGCTTGCCTCCGGAGGAGAGGGTCCACCCTTCGATGCCGAGCATCTTGGACACGTTCGGGCCGTGAATGTCGATGTCCAGGATCCCGGTCTCGTATCCTCTGGCGGCGAGGGCGGCGGCCAGGTTCACGGCGACCGTGCTCTTGCCCACGCCCCCCTTCCCGCTCAGTACGAAGACCTTGTGGCGGATCAGCTGCAGGGTTTCCCGCAGCAGACGGTCCTCGTGCTCCTGCTTGCTCTTCTCGTCGCACTGATTGGCCGAGCCGCAGGAACTGCAGCCCGAGTTCTTGTCGCAGCTATCCTTTTCCATTTCGTTCCCCTTTTCGTGCACCTCGGTTTCGCATCCGCCTTCGCGTGCATGTACGACCGGTCGAGCAGAACCCGCCGCCACCCCTCATCGCCGGTCTGTGCAGGATCGCCCCTGCACGCAGGTTGCCGTTGAGGTACCGATCGAGAACATCCTGTGCATCGCCGATGACGCCTCCGATTACATGAATTCCGTGATGCTGAAACATCCGAAAGACGAAAACGCTCACTGCACCACAGATCAGCGTCTCGATCCCGAGGTCGGCGATCTGTTGAACCCGCCGTATGGCGTCCCTCTCGGACAGGGCCGCTTCCTCCAGCTGGAGCCGACCTTTGTGATCCTTCCTGGCCACCACGATCGTGTCGGCGCAGTCCAGCCGGTACGCAACACGGTTCTCCATCCTGACGATGCCGACCGGCTTCATGATGCGCGGTACCCCCGTCCGGCAGGGAAACAGCAAGGTCCATGCCACCCCTGCCCTGCGTGCCTTGGGTGGGAAAAAGGGCGTAAAGCCGCGGAAAATCCGATTCGAGCTGCGCCGCATCCCCCGCATACGGCGAGGGGGCCGGTTGCAGACCGCAACAGGGGCGGCTCGATGGGCTGCAGTATGCAACGGGCCGCCCCTCACGGGTAGGTGATGCCGTAGCGCTTCATCTTGCGCCAGAGCGTGGTCTTGTGGAGCCCCAGTTCCCTGGCCGCCTCGAGGCGGTTCCCGTCGTGCTTGCTCAATGTCTTTCGGATCAGCTGGATCTCCGTGCTTCTGAGGACGGGCAGGGTTCCGGTGGTGGGGGACCCTTCATCGGCCGAGGCCTCCACGGTCTCCCGGATCTCCGGGGGAAGGTGCTCGATCTCGATGTGGCGGCCCCGGCAGAGCACGCATGCGTGCTCGATGGCATTCTCCAGTTCCCGAACGTTTCCTGCAAAGGGGTACTCCATCAGGCAGCGCAACACCTCTGGGGTAACGCCGGCGATGCTCTTGCCCATCCTTACGTTGAACTGCTCCAGGAAGTGGTCGATGAGCAGAGGAATGTCTTCTCTCCGCTCCCGCAGTGGGGGAAGGATGATCTTGACCACATTCAGTCGATAGTAGAGATCTTCCCGGAACCCCCCTTTCCGTACCAGCTCGAGCAGGTCGTGGTGGGTGGCGGCCAGGATTCTCACGTTTGCCCTGACCGTCTGGGTGGCGCCCAGGGGCTCGTATTCCCTCTCCTGCAGGACGCGCAGGAGTTTCACCTGCATGGCGAAGCTCAGGTCGCCGACCTCGTCCAGAAACAGGGTGCCCCGCTCGGCAAGTGCGAAGCGGCCCGGTTTGTCCCGCTTCGCGTCCGTGAAGGCCCCTTTTACATAGCCGAAGAGCTCGCTCTCGAGCAGCGTGTCCGGCAGGGCCCCGCAGTTCACCACCACATAGGGGCGGTCCTTTCGGTTGCTCAGATTGTGGATCGCCCTGGCAAAGAGCTCCTTGCCGCTTCCGCTGGGCCCCTCGATCAGGATCGTCGACTCCGACTCGGCGATGTCCGGCAGCAGGTTGAAGATCGCCTGGATCCGATGATTCTTGCTGATGATGTCTTCATAGGAATACTGTTTCTGGATCTTCTTCTTCAGCAGCTCGATGGCCGAAAGGTCGCGGAAGGTCTCCACCCCGCCGATGATTTCTCGCTTGTCATCCTTCAGGACGGCCGTGGAGACGCTGATGGGAACCCGTCTCGAGCGGCTGTTCAGGACGGACACGGGCTTGTCGATGATTTCCCTTCCTGTGTCGAGTGTGTGCCTCAGTGCGCAGTCCTGGTGGCAGATATCCGCCCGAAAGATCTCGCAGCACGACTGGCCGACCGCCTGGTCCCGGGAGATTCCAAGGATGCGCTCTGCGGCGCGGTTGAAGCTCGTGATGCGGAAATCCCGGTCAACCGTGAAAACACCGTCCGCAACGCTGTCGAGTATGGTCCCCACGAATCCATCCCGGGACGCCGTCTCCGGGCGGGAATTCTTCTTGCTTCGGGCTGCCGATGTCCTCTTCTGTGCCATCCATTTCCCCTCTCCATTTTATGATTCACACATTTGGTTGCAAAATGCAAGCCAAGGGTGCAGCCGTTGCACGCAAAGAAAAAAGGGGTCTGACCCCTTTTCCTACACGAGAGCAGCGAGGAGCAGGCCCGCCACGAGCCACGCACCCGCCTGTCGAACCCACCAGACGGCCCAGACCACATACCAGAGGGGCCACAGGGGATACGAATCCGCGGGGAGGGTGGGGTCGAAGCGAGCCTTCAGGTCCCGGGGGATCGCATCTTCGGCACGATCGAAGGCTTCCTGAGGGGTTGCGGGCATGGGTTGACCGAGCGTCACGAGAAAGCGTGTGGCCCGGGGGAGAGAAAGGAGGGCGATAAGCGCCGGCCACGGGAAGGCCCCGGCGGCCGTGAGTCCCACGATCACCAGGTAGAAGGCCCAGATCATCAGCTGGGTCGCCTTCAGGGCCCGCGCCCTGCCCAGTGCCACCGGCAGGGTGTGCACGCCCTTCGCCTCGTCCTTGTCCGCCTTGTCCAGGTGTTTGCCCATGAGGGCCACCGTTACGGCCAGGCCGTACGGAACCGAGGCGATCCATATGCGTGGGGGAACGCTCTCCGCCAGGACGTAGTAGGTCCCGGCGATCATGAGGGGACCCCAGATGAGAAAGATCGCCAGCTCGCCCAGGCCTCTGTGCTTCAGCTTCAGGGGAGGCGCCACGTAGAACACGCTCGTCAGGAGTCCGCCCACTGCAAAGGCCATGACGGGCCATCCGGAAAGGCGCGTGAGGTAGAGGGCGATGACGAGATCGATGAGGTTGCACGCGAGGATGGCGGCGATGAGACCCCCCCGGCTCACCAGCCCGCCGAGAAGCGGATGAGGCGCGTAGGCGGCCCTCGGGTAGTCGCCGGTGTCCACCCCCTCCTGTACATCGAAGAGGTCGTTGACCATGTTGTTCGCACCGTGTGCCAGGATCAGGCCCAGGAGGACGATGAGCCATCGGCCGAAGTAGAAGGACCCGTCCAGGGCCGCCAGCACACCGCCCAGGAGAGCGGACAGGAACGTCATGGAGAACACGCAGGATCTCGTGACGATCAGCCACTTGCTGACAGGGTCCATCTTCCTTTCAGGGGCGAGATTGCAGGTGCGGATCACGTCCACCCAGTTCCCGATCATGCTTGGTCGCCTCCTTCGCTTCGGGGAGCCCCGCGTGCCGCCAGGGGAACCGCCGCCCGAGAATCAAGGCCCGGTGTTCTTCATGTGGACCGCCTCTCGAAGGTCCTGGATCGCTTTCTGCATGTCCCACCACCCGTTGTGAAAAGACGCGTAGTCCGGAGCACCGGCCATGGCCGAGGCGTAGCGGATCGAATTGGCGAAGAAGAGCCACTGCTCGGTCCAGATGATCTCGAGGGGCTCGTCAAAAGGGTTGTTTCCGGAAGCGAGCCCTTTTCGCCAGGCCTGCTCCATGATCTGTGTGGCCGCCCGGACCTGCGCGTCCACCTCCGCAATGGTCCCGTCCATCTTCTGAAAATGCCCTTCCACCCACATCGTGCTGTGACACCCGTGACAGACGGCCTGCATCGTCTTCTTCCGCTCACGCTGGACCGCTTCGTTGATCAGGAAACGCCCGGCCGGCTTCCCGTTGAAGGACGTGGGCAGGGCTTGGCCCTCATCGTTGCGGATCTTGTGCGTATCCGGATCGATCGGCTGGGGGTGGCTGTAGATCAAACCGAAGATCCTCGTCCACAGGCGCTCGCTGTAGCCGTGGGTTCTCTCGGCGATGAGGGCGCCTTCCGGGTCGACCACGAGACTGGCGTGGCAGGTTGCGCAGGTGGGGGCATGGAAGTCGCGGCCCACACGCCAGGGTACTGCGTCGAAATCCCAGTACTCCTTCAGGGAGTTGAACAGGTTTCCGTGCTTGCTCTCCTTGTACACGTCCCATGCGGGCACGTCCGGCTTCAAATGGCACTGGCTGCAAACGTACGGCTGGCGGGCCGCCTTGAGCGAGAAGGCGTGGCGTGGATGGCAGGCGGTGCACGCGCCGAGGGAACCGTCCGGGTTGATCCGACCCACGCCCACGTTGGGCCAGCCCTCGAGCACGGGCACCTTCATCACGTCCATCTCGGTTTCGATCTCTTTCAGCCCCAGCATCTTCACATGCGTGCCGTGACACCCGTAACAGGTGTCCATTTGTGTGGCCCCGGTCGAAGCGAGGCGCTTCAGTGTTCCGCCCGACACCTCCCTGCGTCCGATGACCGTCTCCACGAGGGAGTGATACAGAGGGTTCTTGCGCAGGTTTCCGTGGGCATGCGCCATCTTGTTCTTCGTCGTGTACTGGCTGGTTTCGACCGGATGGCACTGGGCGCAGTCGGCGGGTGTGACCACCACGTGGACACGGTAGCCGTTGTGAAGGAACGTGTCCTCGTGCGCATCCGGGCGGGCGGTGTGGCATTCCGCGCAACCCACGGCCACGTATCCGGCGATGCCCCGGACCTCCTCGACGGACGTGACGGAAACGCGACGCTCCTTGCCCGGCCGCTTCAGCGCCGTCTCCACCGTGGTCGAGGAATGCCGGCTTCGCCGCCAGTCGTGCGTAACCCCCGGGCTGAAGAGGCTGTGGCAGGAGAGACACTCCTCCGTTGCTTCGCTCAGGGGGGCGGCGTCTTCTGCTGAAGCCTCCATGGCCGGGGCCTGAAGGGTGCAAAGGCAAGCGACTGCAAGAAGCTGGGTGATTCGGCTGGGCATCCTTCCTCTCCTCTGGAACGCCCTCAGCGCCTGGTGCCGGAGGTTCCCGCCTGCGCGGGATGGCGGGCGGAGAGGGGCTGTCTCTGTTGCGGCGCCCTTCTCGAGCCGACAGGGCAGGGCGTCGGGTTTTTCGTGAATACTTCCCGGGGTATTCGTGCCTCGAGGATGGCTTGCATGATGTCCTGTCTCCGTCCGGATTGCAAGCAGGCCGCGCCTTTACGGCCGGTCGTGCCGGACCGGTTGGTTGCATCATGCAACCGACCTCCTGGATCCCGAAAGTGCAAGCGCACCCGTGCCCGCCTGGCAATGTGCCCAAAGGGATCGTGAAATTGCGGTCTTGCGGGCATGGATCAAGGATTGCCCGCTGGACACAGTCAACGGCACACTTCTTGCTCTGTACCTGTTCGACTGTGAATTCCTGCGAACGAAGACACGACCACCTGCAATGCACGAATCTGGAAAGGAGAAGCCATGAAGATAGCCGTTTCCTCCACCGGTCCAGGTCTTGCCGACCCGATGGATCCGAGGCTGGGACGATGCGAGTACCTGCTCATTGTGGACCCGGACACGATGGCCTACGAGGCGATCGAGAACGAGAACAAGACCAGGGGAGGTGGGGCAGGAATCCAGACAGCGAGGACCATCGCGGAGAAAGGAGCCACCGTGGTCCTCACGGGAAATTGCGGGCCGAACGCCCACGAGACCCTGACCGCAGCGGGGATCCAGGTCTTTACGGGCTTGACCGGCACCGTGCAGGAGGCCCTGGACCTGTACAAGAGGGAAGGGTTGACGGCGAGCGACGCCCCGAATGTGCAGAGCCATGCGGGCATGGGGGGGGCCGGGCCGTCCGCAGGCGGGTCGGGCCCGGGAATGGGGCAGGGAATGGGGGGCGGCAGCGGCCGAGGTATGGGAGGTGGAGGCCGAGGCATGGGTGGTGGTGGAGGCCGAGGCATGGGTTGCGGCCGAGGTGTGGGAGGAGGGGGTGGAAGAGGTGGCGGTGGAGGCGGAGGGGGAGGAATGGGGATGAGGACCGGAGGCGGTCCCTCCCAGAAGGCCTCCCAAGGGAAGACGGATCCCTCTGGCGGAGGGGACGAGGTTTCAACCCTCAGGCAGGCGGTGCAGAAGATGACCCGGAAGCTGGATGAAGTGCTCGAGCGGCTGAACAAGCTCGAAAAAGGCTGAGGCCGGGAAGAGGATCTTTGACGTGGCGAGAAGCGTGCGGCCTGATCCGGAGCCCTTGGCAGGGCCATTGGGTCGGACCTCCACCGACATCATCCTCGAAAGCATCGCCGACGGCGTGTTCACCACCGATCTTCAATGGAGGGTCACCTCCTTCAACCGGGCGGCCGAGGAGATCACCGGAATTCCGCGGGAAGAGGCGGTGGGAAGGCCCTGCTGCGAGGTCTTCCGGGCCAATGTGTGCGAAACCGACTGCGTGCTGCGCAGAACCCTCCGGTCCGACGAGCCGATCATCAACGAGCCGGTCTACATCGTTCGGGCCGACGGCAAGAAGATACCGATACGGGTCAGCACCGCGATCCTGAGGGACGAAGACGGGCGTCCGATCGGCGGCGTGGAGACCTTTCGAGACCTCTCAACGGTCGAAGAGCTGCGCAAGGCCCTGTACAGGGACTACAGCTTCGAGGATATGGTCAGCCAGAGCGAGGGGATGCACCGGATCTTCGCCCTCCTTCCGCAGGTGGCCGAGAGCGGGAGTACCGTACTGATCGAAGGGGAGAGCGGCACGGGCAAGGAACTCGTCGCCAGGGCGATTCACCGGCTCAGTCCTGAGAGCGAAGGGCCCTTCGTGGCTGTCAACTGCGCCGCCCTGCCGGACGCGTTGCTGGAGAGCGAACTGTTCGGCTACAAGGCGGGAGCCTTCACCGACGCGAAGCGGGACAAGCCGGGCAGGTTTGCCCAGGCGGGGGGCGGGACCCTGTTTCTGGATGAGATCGGGGACATCAGCCCGGCAACGCAAGCCAAGCTGCTGCGTGTCCTCCAGGAAAAGAGCTTCGAACCTCTCGGCTCGGTCCAGCCGGAGAAGACCGACGCCCGGCTCGTCGCAGCCACCAACAAGGATCTGCGCAGCGAGGTGAGAGAGGGCCGGTTTCGCGAAGATCTCTTCTACCGGGTCCATGTGATGCGGCTCAGCATCCCTCCGCTGAGAGAGCGAAAGGAGGACATACCGCTTCTCGTCGAACACTTCCTCGCAAGGCTGCAGCGGATCAAGGCGAAGACGGTGCAGGGCGTTTCCGACGGGGCCATGGCGATGCTGATTCACCATTCCTGGCCCGGCAACGTGCGGGAACTGGAGAACGCGGTGGAAGTGGCCTTTGTCCTGTGCCCCGCAGCGGAGTCGATTCGGTCCGAGCATTTGCCGGACACCCTGGCCCCGCAGCGGAAGGGGGGGGAGGACGCGGCGCCGCCTGTGACCCTTCGAGAGACGGAGCGGCAGGCCATCCAAGAGGCCCTGGTGCAGAATCGGGGCAGGATCGTGGCCACGGCCCGCCAGCTCGGTATCGACAAGAACACGCTCAGGAGGAAAATGATTCGTCTCGAGATCCCTCACCCTGGAAGAAGGTGAAGATCGTTCCATATCAAATCGAATTTGGGAACAAAACGCACCGAAAACAGATTCCCCCCGCGTGATGCCGACGTCCGGCAAGTGAATACTTACGCATTGAATTCGAATGGTTATCGTTCTTCTCCGTCGGCTCGTCTACCCTGGCATGTCTCTTGTAAACATGAGGGTTGAACGCGAACGGGAGTTGCAGAATGTGCCTTTTCCTCCAACATACCGAAGGGGTCTGACCCATGATGCTGGCCGTGCCGGTTCATCAGGACCGCGTGTCTCCACTGTTCGACGTGGCTTCGCGTGTCCGGGTTCTGGAGTTGAGCCGGGCCGGACGGGAGGATCGGGGCAGCCTTCTTCTGGAGGGTATGAACCCCGCCCAGAGGGTGACCCTGCTGAAGCGAGTCGGCGTGCAGTGCCTGGTATGTGCGGGAATCAGCGGCTCCTGCGCAGCCCTGCTCCGAAGCGCGGGAATCCGGGTGGTGGACGGCGTGGTAGGAGATGTGGAAGAGGTGGTGGACGCCCAGCAGGGAGGCAGAATCATGGAAGAGAGGTTTCGGATGCCCGGATGCGGCGCGGGGTGGAGACATCGGAAGGGACAAGGTCGCGGCCGGAGACACCGGGGCGGTCGTGGTGGGCGACGGTAGCCGGAGGAAGAGGAGCAACAGGAGGAAGTGGATGAGGGAAGAGCACGGGGAAGGGGAAGTGACAGAGCGAAAGGAGGTGATTCAGCATGCCGAGAGGTGATGGAACAGGCCCTTGGGGACAGGGGTCGATGACAGGCAGAGGTGCCGGTTTCTGCGCCGGATACGGGATGCCGGGCTACGCAAACCCCGGGCCTCGAAGAGGCTTCGGCGGGTGGGGCAGAGGCGGAGGCGGCGGCCGGGGTAGAGGCTTCGGAGGCCGTGGCGGCGGCAGAGGCTGGAGAAACATGTACTGGGCCACAGGTATGCCGGGCTGGGCGCGCTTCGGAACCTTTCCCGGCCCCGGTATGGGGGTGCCGGCATACGGTGCCGGCATGACCCGGTCCGAAGAGATCGAGGTGTTGAAAGAGCAGGCGGAGTATTTCAAGGCAAACCTGGACGACATCGAGAAGAGGCTCCAGGCCATGGAGTCGGAAGATGAGTGATCGTCCGAATGAGCAGTCTGGCGCTTGCTAGTCGCTTCCCCTTCTTTCTTCTTCCCCTGTTTTCCGTCGGTCGGCCGTGTGTCCATGCGGCCGACCGACCTCTTCTTAAGCGCGATGGAGCTTCGCTTTGGATGGTGAGTCTGATATATTCTGCAACCGGTCATCTTACCGGAAGCAGAGGGGGCAGGAATGAAACGAAAGGCAGTAGGATGGGAATTTGTCCCGGCGGCGCTTCTCCTCGTGCTGTTTGCGGTTGCGGGGGGCGCGTTGCACGCTGAACCGCTGGCACTCGAGGATGCGGTGAGCAGGGCCCTTGCGACCTCCCCGACGGTTGCGGCAGCGGAAAAGGGCTTGAAGAGCGCCGAGGCCCGTGAACTGAAGAGTCTGTCCGCTCTCATGCCTCGTCTCGATTTCGAGGAGTCTTATCTGCGGAGCGACCAGCCCGTGTCCGTCTTCGGAAGCAAGCTGAATCAGCGCAGGTTCACGATGGAAGACTTCGCCATCGATCGTCTGAACGATCCCGACTCCACGGAAAACTGGCGGACCAAGTTCACGGTGAGCCAGCCGCTCTTCAGGGGAGGGCAGCTTCATCAGAACCGCACGGCCAGCAAGCTGGAGCGCAAGGCCTCGAGGTGGGACGTGGAGGGAACGAAGGCCCGTGTAGGGTTTCGAACGATCGAGGCGTACTGGGGACTCTCCTTTGCCCGTGAGAGCGAAAAGGTGGCCGAGATGGCGCTCGAGACATCCGAAGAGAGCCTTCGCCAGATCGAGCTGCTCTTCGAGGAGGGCTCGGTGGTGCGGTCGGACCTCCTCTCCGCCAAGGTCCAGAAGGCCGGGTTCCAGAACCAGCTCGTGAAGGCGCGCGGGAGGACGCGCGTTGCAGAAAGGGCTCTGAAGATTCTGATCGGGGAGAGCGAGGACAGGGTGTGGGAGGTGGCCACCCTGTGCCCGCCGGGCCCTGAGCAGATCCCGGAACTGGATACGGCGAACCTGCTGACCGTGGCAAAGGAGAAGCGGCCGGAATTCGTGGGCCTCCGGGTGCGCTGTTACGCAGCAGGGGCGGCGGTGAAGGCGGCAAAGGGGAATTTCCTGCCCAACTTCGGGCTCGAGGCGAGCTATGAGTGGAATTCCCCGAATTTCGCCTCGGAACAGGAAGGCTCCTACCTTCTCGGACTCGGCATCGAGTGGAACCTCTTCAAAGGCCTTGCGGACAGTGCGGAGCTGAAGGAGGCGAAGAGCGGCCAGCAGAGGCTGTTGCAGGAGTTGAGGAGCCTGGAGGACAGGCTCATCCTTGAAATCGAGGAGGCCGTGGTGGCGGTGACGACCGGCAGAGAGAGTCTCCAGGTGACACAAGAACGGGTCGGCCAGGCAGAGGAGAGCCTTCGGATCATCCGCAAGCGATACCGAGAGGGCCTGACGAATGTGGTGGAACTGGAGAAGGCGGAACTGGTCCTGTCTAGGTCGAGGCTCGAATGGCTGAAGGCGGTCCACGATCTGCGGATCGCCCTGGCCCGGCTGAAGCTCGTGAGCGGCGAGCTGGTCGACAGCCTGCCGGCCCTGTCGTGCGGGCCCCGGGATCTGTAGCCGGACGGAATCGGAAAACCAGAATAGGACAGGAGTCAAGGCAATGGAACAACCGAAGAAGGTGGTCATTATCGGTGGTGTGGCGTGCGGCCCCAAGACCGCAGCCCGGCTTCGGAGGCTCGATCCGGATGCGGAGATTACACTGGTCGACAAGGGGAATGTCCTTTCCTACGGCGCATGCGGAATGCCGTACTACGTATCCGGGGATGTGGAGCGGGTGGATGCGCTCCTGGAAACGCCGGTGGGCGTGATAAGGGATGCAGGTTTCTTCAAGAAGGTGAAGGGCTTCGAGGCATTGACCGGAACCGAGGCGACGAAGATCGACCGTGAAAAGAAAAATGTGGAGACGAGGCACGCGGGCACGGGGGAGGGGCGAACCCTGGCGTACGACAAGCTCGTCCTGGCCATGGGGGCAAGCCCCTTCGCGCCGCCCATATCCGGCCTCGACCTGGAAGGGGTCTATCACATGCACCACTTCGAGGATGCGTCCAGGGTGAAAGAGGTGGTGGACCGGAAGAAGGGCGGGAAGGCGGTGATCATTGGGGCCGGCCTGATCGGCGTCGAGATGGCCGAGGCCTTCAGGGCCCAGGGGATGGAGGTCACGGTGGTCGAAATGCTGCCCACGGTGATGGGGCTGCTCCTCGACGAGGAGATGGGAAGGCTTGCCATGAAACACATGGCACAGCAGGGTGTCGATCTTCGGATGAACCAGCGCGTGGAGGCCTTCGAGGGGGACGACGAGGGGAAGCTCAAAGTTGTCAAGACATCGGCCGGCGAGATCGAGGCGGATCTTGCCCTGGTCGCCATCGGGGTAAGGCCGAACAGCGAGCTGGCCCGGCAGGCCGGACTGGCCGTTGACCCGAAGGGGGGTGTCCTGATCAACAACTTCTGCCAGACCTCGGATCCGGACGTGTACGCGGGGGGCGATTGTGTCGTGAACAGTTCCCTGACCGGCCTCTCCGGCCGGGGGCTCTTCGCGCCCCAGGGGTCCACCTCGAACAAACATGGTCGAACCATCGCGAACCATATCGCGGGCAGGCCGGAGCCCTTCGACGGAGTGCTGGGTACGGTGATCTGCAAGGCCTTTGACATCACTCTCGGGAGGACGGGGCTTACCGAAGAACAGGCAAAGGCGTTGCGCTACGAGGTGGAGACGGTGCTGTGTCCCGGTCCGGACATGCCTCACTACTACCCCACGGCAAAGCCGATGTGCATCAAGCTGGTGATCGACCGGAAAACGAGAAGGCTCATCGGCTTCCAGGCCGTCGGTGCCGGAGACGTGGCGAAGCGACTCGATGTGGCGGTCACGGCCATGACCTTCGGTGCAACCATCGATGCGATGGCGCACCTGGACCTCGCGTACGCACCGCCTTACTCGCCGCCTCTGGACCCGATTCTGACGGCGATCCACATCGCGCAGAACAAGCTGGATGGCGTCACCCGAGCGATCTCGCCGGTGGAGTTCCGCAAGAGGATGGAGGCGGGGGACCGGGAGATGGTGCTCCTCGACGTTCGAAGCCCGAAGGAGCGGGAAGAGGTCCGTCTGCCCTACGAGGACAGGACGGTCCACATTCCCCTCGGTGCGCTCCGGGAAAGAACGGGGGAGTTGCCCAGGGA
Source organism: uncultured Thermodesulfobacteriota bacterium (assembly GCA_964479535.1). GTDB lineage: Bacteria > Desulfobacterota > DSWW01 > DSWW01 > DSWW01 > S015-6. The sequence continues at coordinate 4,650 of CAYZMM010000019.1, read as the reverse complement.
CAAACGGATCATCCCTTTCTGCAAGCTGAGCCTACGGGGCTACGAGGCGGAGCGGATCCTGACGGGTGCAGGCCTTCCCAACGTCTCCTTCCTCGATGGGGGCGTCCTCGGCTGGCCCTACGAACTGGTCATCCCGGATTCCGGCTCCTCCTCCTGAGCAGGCGTCCCTTTGTAGACGGCTACAAGATCGGAGAGAACAGGCGCGCGAACCGGATGCCGAAATCGAAGACGAGACCCCGGGTCAGGCCTTCTTCCGCAGGCACCTCCCTGCAGCGGGAGAGGTCCGTTTCGAGCATCTGCGCAACCCGGAGGACGAAATCCCGTGAAATCCCGAGTGCGGAGATCTCGAAGTTCAACCGGAAGGAACGGTTGTCCGCATTCGCGGTTCCGACCATGGCGAGCCGCTCGTCGACCACGAAGGCCTTCTGGTGCAGGAACCCCGGTTCGTAGCGAAAGAAGCGGATGTTCGGCATGCTCAACTGGGCCATGTAGGAGAAGCCGGCCAGGTACACGATCAGGTGGTCCGGCTTCATGGGCAGCATGATGCGCACGTCCACGCCCCGCATGGCCGCGGCCTGCAGAGCCGCAATGACCGCTTCGTTCGGAACGAAGTAGGGACTGGAAATCCAGATTCTCTCTCTCGCCGCATGAATCGCCAGGACGAACATGAGGGAACAGGTGTCCATGGGATCGGCCGGACCGCTCCCCAGGATCAGCAGGTCCGTGCCTCCGTGATGCGTCGTCGTTGCATCCCAGTTCATTCGGATCGTCGTTCGAACGGCAAAGTACCAGTCTGCGAAGAAGGACATCTGGACGTGGCGGACCGCCGGGCCCTCGATCCGGAGGTGGGTGTCCCGCCAGTGGCCGAACCTCCGGCCGCGGCCCATGTACTCGTCTCCAATGTTGTGCCCGCCCAGATAAGCCGTCTCTCCGTCCACGACCGTGATCTTTCGGTGATTCCGGAAATTCAGCTGAAAACGGTTGCCCCTGCCCCGGGTGGTTCCAAAGGGGTGGATGTGAATGCCCGCCCTGGTGAGGACCTCGATGTAGGGTTTCGGCAGCTTGTGGCAGCCGATCTCGTCGTAGAGGAAGTGGATGCGAACCCCCTGTTGCGCCTTGGCGGTCAGGCGGGCCTTCAGGTCGCGCCCCAGTTCGTCGTCGTGCACGATGAAGTACTGCAGGAGGATGTAGTCCCGTGCCCGGTCGATATCCTCGAACATGCGGTTGAAGGTCGCCTCCCCGTCCACAAGGAGTTCCACGGAATTGCCGTCCAGGAACGGGAAGCCGCGATTCAAGTTCTCGAAGACCCTCCAGTCCGCCTCGACCCGGCTCCTGTCGGCCCGATGTTCCTCGTGCAGCCGGACGAGGATCTCGTCCACTTGTCGGGCGTGCTCCTCATGGCCTTGCCGGAGCGCTTCTACATACCCGCTGAACTTGCGCCGGCCGAAGACCCAGTAGAGGGGAAGGGACAGAAAGGGGAAGGTAACCAGGGAGACGGCCCAGGCAATGGATGCCTGAGAGCTGCGTACGGTCCGTATGGCATGAACGGCGGTGATGATGCCGAGAAGCTCGACCAGGGGAAGGAGGACGCCGAGAAGAACGATCTCGATGTTTTCGATCATTCCCGTGTTCTGATTTCAGATTCTTGAGAGGTTCTGCAGGTCCGGGTGGGTTTAACCTAGCACAGAACAGGATGGAAGGGAACAGAGGCCGAGCCGGAGGTCCTTCGAAGGGATCGAAGGGCGGAAGCCTACTCGGCCGGAAGCTTGCCGTCGCACTCCAACCGATAAAGATTCCTCAGGCTCTGGATGACGCCCCGTTCGAAGGCGGCGAACCTGAGGTCAGGGATCTTCCCCAGGGGGTACTCCGGCGGGGAGATCATCTGTGCCCCGTGCTGGGAGAAGGCGATCCCGAAGAGAAGCTTGCAGTGCATGTGCTGGGAGAAAGGATCGAATCGGACAACGGACCCTTCCCCCTTTTGAACGTCGTTCATCGCCTCATAGAAGGGTTTGTACCGGAGGGCGAAGAACTCGAGATCCTCTTTCGAGAAGTAGTGGTCGAAGCATCGGACCGCCCACTGGAACCCGGACTTCTCGATCCTTCGCAGATGTTTCGTGTCGGTGCCGGTCCAATCCCGGCTCCTGCTCTTTTCCTTTGCCGCGTTCGTCTCCATCGGTTCCTTTCAAGAGCCCCGGCGCACACCGGCCGGCGGCGAGAGAGCGTTCGAGAAAATGCTAAGAGATTTGATTCAAAAGATTAGACGGGGTACGGATCGATTCGGTTCCGTTCGGAGGCCGGACGGGCCGGGCCGGTTTGCAGGGCAGGCCGCGGCGTCCCCCTACCAGGTGTCGACGAAACGGGAGCGCTTTCCGTGGGAGGCCTTCGGTTCGGGGGCCGCGGAGAGGGCCTGCAGAATCACCTTGCGGGTGTCGGCCGGGTCGATGACCGCGTCGATCTCCAGATGAGCCGCGGCCTCGGTTGCCCTCCCCATCTCGTATGCCATGGCCAGCAGGTCTTCATACAACTTCTTGCGCTCCGCTCCGTCCTCTACCGCTTCCAGCTCTTTCTTGAATCCCAGTCTCACCGCACCCTCGAGACCCATGCCGCCGAACTCGCCGGTCGGCCAGGCGGCGGAGTAGACCGGCTCGTGGAAACTCCCGCCCACCATGGCCATGGCTCCCAGGCCATAGCCCCTGCGAAGGAAGATGGCGACGATCGGAACGGTCGCGTTCGACCCGGCCACGAAGAGCCTCGAAAGGCGGCGGACCGCCGCCTCCGTTTCGCTTTCCGGCCCCACCATGAACCCGGGGGTGTCGGTCAGGGAGACGATGGGCAATCCGTACGCGTCGCACAGCTGAACAAACCGGGCAGCCTTGTCCCCAGAGTCGGAATCGACGGCGCCTGCCTTGTACATGCAGTCATTCGCGAGCAGGCCCACAGGCCTTCCTTCTATGCGCATCAAACCGGTGACCACGCACTTCCCGTAAGCGGGCCTGAGCTCGAGGAAGGAGTCCTCGTCCGCCAGGGTCTCGATGATCCGCCGCACGGGATAGGACCGCCGGCGATTCTCCGGCACCATATCCCGCAGCGCGGCCTGGTCGGCACAGCGCCAGCTCCCGAGAATGCCCTGGAAGTAGCCCATGCACTTCTTCGCCAGCGCGGTGGCGTGGGCTTCGTCTTCCGCCACCATGTCCACCACCCCGTTGTCTTCCTGCACTTCGATGGGCCCGATCTCGGTCGGCTTGAAGACGCCCAGACCGCCCCCCTCGATCATGGCGGGGCCGGCCATTCCGATCCAGGACGTGCGAGTGGCAATGGTCATGTCCGCACACCCGAACAGGACGGCGTTGCCGGCAAAGCAGTATCCGTTGTTGACGGCGATGCGCGGAACCAGGCCGCTGAGCCGGGCCCAGACCGCGAAGGTCGTGATGTCGAGGCCTGCAATGGCCGTGGTGACATCCGTGTCCCCCGGGCGGCCGCCCCCGCCCTCGGTGTACATGACCACCGGCAGCTTCCACTCCTCGGCCACGGCGAGAATCCGGTCCAGTTTCTTGTGATGGAAGAAGCCCTGGGTGCCCGCGAGAACGGAGTAATCGTACACCACGACCGCGGCGCGGGACCGCTCCTCGCCGAACTGCTCCCGATTGATCGTCGCAACACCGGTGATCACCCCGTCGGCGGCGGTGCTGATCTGAAGATCCTCGTAATCGCGCCGCTTTCGCTGGGCAGCCACGGCCAGCTGCCCGTACTCCACAAAGGAGCCGGGGTCCACCAGATCGGCCAGGTTTTCGCGTGCTGTTCGATAGCCTCTGGCGTGGCGCTTGGCCGCCGCCTCGGCGCGGACTTCGTCCTGGGTGCGCGCCAGCCTCTCCTGCAGTGCGGCCAGATCCGCCCTCAAGTCGCTGCACATGAGAACACTCCCTGTGGTGTGAGAAAACACTTCATTCTAGAGTTCTCCTCCCGCGTTTTCAACGCACGGGCCGCAGGATCCCTTGTGGCCGGCACTTGAATGAGCTATCTTGCCCCGTGGAAGAGGCCGAGGGGAACCGTGCCGAAGCAGTGGATGGGAGAGCGAAGAAATGACGGAAAACGACGTGATGCCGAAGGCGGCCATGAAAAGGAGTCTGCTCCAAAGAATCGCCCAGCCTTTCTTTGCGGGGGTGCTGGCCGTCTTTCCGCTGGCACTGACCCTGGCGGTCGTCTACTGGCTGGCCAAGTTCGTGCACGATTTCCTGGGGCCGAAGAGCGACTTCGGCAAGGTGCTGGGCTCCTTCGGGCTGCAATTCGTCACGAGCAACGTGGTTGCCTACCTGATCGGCCTCGGCGTCGCCCTGGCGCTCATCTATCTCCTCGGCCTGCTCGTGCAGGCCGGCATGAAGAACCGCTGGAATTTCCTCATCGACACCATCATGCACCGCCTTCCTCTCGTGCGCACGGTCTACGACACGGCCAAGAGGTTCATCCAGATGTTCGACCAGAAGAGTGAATCGGAAATGAAGGCGATGAGTCCCGTCCTGTGCCATTTCGGAGGCGAAGGGGGAACGGCCGTGCTTGCGCTGATGCCGAGCGAGGAGCCGATTCACCTGAACGGTTACTACTACAGCGACACATGGGTAGACATTCCTTTGAGGATATTGTATGATCGTCCCA
>CAYZMM010000018.1:0-102698 GCA_964479535.1 uncultured Thermodesulfobacteriota bacterium | reverse complement strand
GATCATACAATATCCTCAAAGGAATGTCTACCCATGTGTCGCTGTAGTACTAGGCAAGGAGGCGATTGACCGTCTCGAGAAGCTCCTGCCTTTCAATCGGCTTGAAGACATAGGCGGCAGGCGGCTTGAGCTGCTTGCGGTGCTCGATGTAACTCTGAAGGTCGTCCGAGACCCCGGTCACGATGACGACCGGCAGGCTTGCGGTCGCAGGATCATCCTGCAATTCCCGCAAGGCCTTCATGCCCGACTTCTCCGGCATGGAAATGTCCAGGGTGATGAGGTCCGGAGCCTCTTTCCTGGCCAGCTCGAAGCCTTCGCGGCCGTTGCCCGCACCCAGGGCAACGTAGTCGTGGTCCTCGAACAAGGTCATGATGTAGTTTCGGATGTCCTCTTCGTCTTCGATAACGAGAATCTTCTTCCCCATGGGTCTGCCCTCCTGCAATGGGTTCAAAACGACTGCGACACACCTGTCATTACGAAGCGTCTGACCACGCTCAGAAGATGGTCCGGATCAAAGGGCTTTTCCAGGACGCCTTCCGGCGCCCGGACGTGAAAGCGATCGAGGTAGGAGTGCCCCCGGTCCACCAGAACCTCCGCCTTGCCGGTCAGAAGGACAACCGGGATCTTTTCGTACCTGGCGTTGCTGCGGACCCGGTGAACCAAGTTCAGGCCCGAAGCCCCGGGCATCATGAGGTCTACGAGTATCAGGTCCGCTCCCTCCCTTTTCAGAATCTCCATTCCCCTCTCCGCGTTGTGAGCGGTCAGGACCGTGTACGCGTGGTCCTCCAATACGGCGGTCACGTAAGCAACCGTGTCCGGTTCATCGTCGACGACAAGGATCTTCTTCACGCTTCGGTTCTATCCTTTCGGCGCCCCGGAGCATTCATCACAGGTGGTCTCTGCCCGTTCCGGGCCCTCAAGTCTCTTCGCCGAGGCTGCCTTCGCCGCGGACCGGCTTCCCGGTATCTTTACCCGAAAGGTCGTTCCCACCTTAGGTGTGGAGTCGACCTCGATGGTCCCACCGTGGCTCGTTACGATCTTGTTCGCAATGAACAGCCCCAGACCGGTGCCCTCGATCCCCTTGGATGAGAAGAACAGGCTGAAGACCTTTTCCCGTGTCTCCTGATCGATACCCGTGCCGTTGTCGTCGATCCGGAAGACCACGGACCCGTTGTCCCCCGAAACCGAGAATCTCACCCAGTGCTGCTCCTTCTCAAGGTCGGTACGGCAGGCGTCGAGGGAGTTCTCCAGGATGTTGGTCAACATGGACCGGATCGCCTTTCCGTCGGCCTCGAAATCACCCACCTCCTCACCCACCTCTGCACGGAAGTCCACGCCGAGGTCCCGGGCCTTCTTTTCCATCAGCTCCGTGAGGTCCTTGACGAGATCCACGGCGGAGACCGGCGCCCACTGCGGTTCCCTGTCCTTCGCATAGTAAAGGATGTCGAGAACCATGCTCCGGATGCGATCTACGTTTCGCTGGACCATGGTCCACCCCTTGGCAACTCGCTTCGGATCGTTCTTCGCGTGGCCGGAATTCATCAGATAGATACCCCCGTCCAGCCCGGTGAGCTGACCTTTGATCCCGTGGGAGATGGAGCCCACGAGAAGCCCGAGGGAAGTGAGCTGGGACTGGAGGCGGCGGATGTCCGTGATGTTGGCCGACATCTCCATCACAGCGATGATTTCCCCGGCTGCGTTGCGCATGGGAGCCGTGTACACGATGACGTTGATTTCTCCTCCCGACTTCGATGTGACCACTTCTTCGCTGCTGTGGGATTGCCCGTCCTGGAAGGTCTTCGCCACCGGACACACGAGGCAGGGCTCCCTGCGGTGTTTGTAGATGTCGTAACAGTATGCCCCCACCTGATCGCCGAAGTCCTCTTTGAACCGGCGGTTCGCCTGCACGATCTTGAGATTCCCGTCCTGAACGGATATGTAGCAGGGAACCTCTTCGAAGAGCAGCTGGTAGAGCTGCTGACTTTCGTGAAGCTGCCGCTGGAGCATCTTGATCTCGGTGATGTCCGTGGACATCTCCATCACAGCGATGATGTCCCCCTTCTCGTCTCGGATCGGCCGGGTGTACACGATCACCGACACGTCGGTCCCGTCCCGCGTCCTGACCACTTCCTCGCTGCCATAGCTCTCCCCGTCCTCAAAGGTCTTCATCACGGCGCAGTCCGGGCACGGCTCCTCCCGCTTCTTGTAGGCCTTGTAGCAGTACTCACCGACGAGATCGCCGAAGTCATCCCGGAACCGGCGGTTCGTGTCGAGAATCCTCAGTTCCGGATCCTGGACCGTCAGGTAACAGGGCATCTCGTCGAAGTACTGCTTATACGGACTTCCCATGGGTGGACCCCCATTTTCAGGTCATTGCCCGCCCTCTTCCTTGTGGGCAAGCTCGAGGATCTTGCGCACGTTCTTCACGAAATGATCCTCATCCACCGGCTTGTCCAGGTAGCCCTCGGGGGGCCGGTGCGGCTTGTCGTAGATGAGTCTTCTCAGTTCGGGCTTGCCGGTGACGATGCAGATGGGGATGGCCTTCGTCTCCCGGTCCTCCCGCAGGCGTGCGAATACCTCGCCCCCGTCCATGTGCGGCATGGAGAGGTCCAGGGTGATGAGGTCCGGCTTTTCCGCCTTCGCCATCTCGATTCCCCTCATTCCGTCGACTGCGGTCAGAGTTGCCGCATGGTTGTCCTCGAGCACCGTGGTGAGATACTCGAGCGTGTCCTCGTCGTCGTCGATCACCAGGACCCTGTACCCCTCGAGCGTCCGTTCCACTCTGGGCTTCTCCGCCACCTCGATCTTCTCTTCGACGACCAGGGCATTCGCCACCAGGTTGACCAGCTGGGTGACCTCCATGTTCAGGTCATAGTGCCGAATCAGGTCGGTGAGGCCGTCCACGCAGTTGTGACAGGAAGTGATCACTACTTTTGCGCCCGTGGCCCGAAGCTGATCCGCCTTGACCTTCCCGGACTTCAGCCGTCTCGGTGTGTACTCGGACATGGACATGGCCCCCCCGCCCCCGGTGCAGCAATAGTTCTCCGCCCGATTCGGGTACATCTCGCGGAAGTCGGTACACACGAGCTCGATGAGTTCTCGCGGCTCTTCGTAGAGCCCGCAGCTTCGGGCGTTGTTGCAGGAGTCGTGGAAGGTGACCGGTACGGAGTTCCGGCTCTTGTCGACCCGGATTCTGCCTTCCCGGATGTAACGGAGCATGGTGAGGACCGAGCTTTCCAGCGGAAAATCGACACTCACACCCCCCCAGTTCGGGCCTTCGCATCGAGTGGAGCGATAGCCGTGGCCGCACTCGGAGATGACCACCTTTTCCACACCGAGCTCCACCGCCTTCTCATAGAGGCGCTTTGCGACCGTTCCGCCCAGTTCGTCGTCGCCGGAGAAGAGCCCGAAGTTGGTCATGTCCCAGCCCTCACTCGGCATGGTCCAGTCTTCCCCTGCCACGGTGAAGATCTTGGCCGCATCCGCGATCGTTCGCGGATCGTACTTGATCTCCCTCGGGTTGATCGTGTACATGATCTTCGACCCTGCCTTGTCGATCGGAATGAGCGGGCGTTCTGTGTCGAGCTCTTCCTGGAGTTCCTCGTCCATCCACTCGATCGTTTCGATGTAGTCCTCCTTCAGAACGCCCATCTGGTTGCCGACCTCCCACTGGTCCTTGCTCACCACGGCCACGCCTTCCGGCATGACTCCGGCCGCAACCAGCAGCCCCCGGGCCATCCGGTTGAAGGTGGCGTAGTCCACGCCCATCGGGCAGTTGATGGTGCAGCGCCGGCAGTTCGTGCACTTGCCGAAGACGGTGTCCTTCAGTTCCTCCAGATCCTCATCGGTGTAAACGCTCTTCGCACTCACCCACCAGGGAAAGACCCTTCCGGTCCAGTCCACGTGCCGCTTGAAGAGCTTTCGAATCTGATCTGCCTTGTAGGCAGGGGCGTATGTCGGATCTTCCGGGTTTGCCAGCATATAGTGGCACGTATCGGTACACATGCCGCAATGTACGCATCCCGCCAGGGACAGGGCCATCTGCCGGTTGAGTTTCTTCTTCATTCGTTCGATGACGATTTCCGCTTTTCGTGACCTCTCTGCAAGGCTCATGTCTCTCCCCGTTTTCGTCCCTTGTGGGACCGTATTGTTGGACATCCGTCCTGCCGAACTGCTGTCTTCACCCTACCCCTTCCCGGTTTGGACCGAACGCTGAATCGGAAACACCCCCCGATACCCCAGAGATCGGCCGAGGTAATATCGCATGAAAGGGTAGTACAGGTAGTGGGAGATCTTGCTGAAGGGCACATAGACCAGGAAGAATGCCGTGAGGACGAAGTAGATCACCAGGTGCAGCTCGCCCCCGGAGGCGTCGTTGGGGGCCGCAAGGAACGCGAAGAAGAACCAGACGGTCAGCAGGCCCAGGGAGAAGTAATCGTCGGGCGTGCTGATGGCCCGCATGACCGGAACGGCGATCCTTCGAATCATTCGGTAGCATCCCACGAGAAAGGCCGCCCCCACGCAGATCCGGATCATCCAGACCCATACCGGGCTGTGGAGAAGCGAAGGGCCGTAAGGGATGATGAAGGAAAGGGCAATGGCTGCGGTCACGCCCAGGTGAAAGAAGACGAACTGAACCCAATACAAGGGGTGCCTTCTCGTGCTCTCCATGGACCACGGCATGGCGATGTTGGCGAGAGAGTAAGCGGCCCCGATCATGGGCCCGGTCGTCACACGGCCGGACCGGTGTTGCCGGTCCCCGCCGGCTTTGAAGCGGAAGACCCAGTAGAGGCGGATAGAGTAAACCACGGCCATGAAGACCAGAGCCACCTCCTGCAGGGGGTGGGCAACGAAGTGCAGCAACGGGCTCTCGTGCATGGTATTCTCCTCGCTATGCGGTTCGTTCTTGTGAAGGAAATCCGGACTCGATCCGAACAGAAGAAGAGGGACTCACAGGACCTCCAACTCGCTGCTGAAAGGGCCGATTTCCCTCGTATCCCGCGCGCAGACGATGACCTCTTCGAGGGGGCTCTGCCCGTTCAGCCGTTCCCGGATCGTTGAGAGCATGACCCGGGCGCATCGCTCTACCGGTATGCCGTAGAAGCCGGTCCCCATGGGTGGGAAGGCAACCCGTTTGAGGCCCTTTTCCTCGGCACACTTGAGTGCGGAGATCATTGTTTTGCGGAGCTTTGTCTCTTCGTCCTCTTCCTGGAACTTGGGCCCCACCGCGTGAATGATGTATCGGGCCTTCATCTCGCCGGCACCGGTCAGGACCGCTTCGCCCACAGGCAGGGGCCCCCGACCGTTCAGTTCTTCCTGGATCTTGGCCCCCCCCTGACGGCGATGGCGGTTCCGTATCCGGAGCCCAGGGACAGGTCCTCTGCGGCATAGAATGCAAAGGCGTCCACCTCCAGGTCGGTCACATCGCCCTTCATCAGGCGGATGGTCTTGCCGTTCCATTGCTTCTCTGTCATGTCGTCCTCCGCAGGTCCGGTATCAATCTGAACTTGGGGGTTTGTTATACGCAGCCCTCTTCGTCTGTGAAGTGGGCGAGCACATCCGCGGCGTCGCGCACGGTGGAACTTCCACCACCCTCCTCCTGACAACCCATGAGTTCGTCCAGCATCCGCCGTATGCCCCCCTCGTCGGACAGGTCCTTCAGGGAGTAGTCCGCCAGAAGATCCACGATCTTCCTGTTGAGAAGTCGCCAAAGGAGTCGGCATTCGCAGTACTCCGAGCGCATGCATTCCTCGGGATGAACCACGCACTCCACAACATTCATGGGACCGATGGTGGCTTCGAAAATCTCGAGGACGCTGATCTGCTCGGGTGATTTGAAGAGGCGATAGCCACCGCTCCGGCCGCTGAAACTGCGGATCAGCTGTGCGTTCTTCAAAGAGACGACGAGGTGCTCCAGGTAGCCCTTGGAGAGCTTGTTTCGTCGAGCGATTTCGCGGAGTTGAACGGGTTTGTCATCCTTCGCGTGTCGGGAGACGTCCAGCATGAGCCGGAGGGCGTAACGGGCGCGCGTCGAAAGTCGCATACGTTATTCATACCTGTTTGGTAGGCAATATATATCATACTAGATCACTAGGAATACTGTGTCAAGTAATTTTTCGGGGGCTTTGGAAGAAGCTAACGGCTGGTGCCGTCGGGCGTCAGGAAATCCAGGTCGGCGCCCAGGTGAGCAGGCAGGACGCTTCTGGAATGCAGGCTCGCCCAGCCCCGCTTCGGCATCGTGTGCTGAACGAGCTCGGCCCGCCGCCGGTTCAGTTCGGACGGGTCCACACACAGGTCGATGCGGCGCTCCTCCACGTCGAGCTCGATCGGGTCGCCGTCACGGACCAGGGCCAGCGGGCCGCCGATCGCCGCTTCCGGAGAGCAGTGGAGCACCACGGTGCCGAAGGCGGTGCCGCTCATTCTCGCGTCGGTCACACGGACCATGTCACGGATCCCCTTGCCCGCCAGCCGTCGAGGGATGGACAGGCACCCCGCCTCCGGCATCCCCGCACCGATGGGCCCCGCGTTCCGGAGGACCAGGACCGATTCCGGGCCGATCGGCAGAGAGGAATCGTCGATGCGCCGCACGAGGTCCTCGGGAGACTCGAACACCACCGCAGGCCCCCTGTGTCGCAGAAGAGCGGCTGTGGCGGCCGCTACCTTGATGACCGCACCGTCCGGGGCGAGGGATCCGCGCAGGGCGGCAAGCGCGCCCGCCGGTGCAAGTGGGTTCTCCAGGGCTCGTATCGTGGATTGCCAGGGTCCGGGCGACGAAGCAGCTGCGAGCATCTCTCCAACCGACATCCCGGAAACCCCGCTGCAGGAACCATCCAGCATCGGCTCGAGCGCTTTCAGCAGCGCGGGCACGCCCCCCGCCCTGTGAACATCCTCCATGTAGCCGCAACCCGCCGGCTTGCAGTCCACCAGGACCGGCACCCGTGCGGACACCTCGTGGAAATCGTCCAGGGTCAAGGGAATGCCGGCGCGACGGGCCATGGCGGTGAGGTGAATGACCCCGTTGGTGGAGCCGCTCACCGCGGCGAGAACGGTCAGGGCGTTCATGAAGGACCCCCGGGTCAGGAGTTTGGACGGCCTCGCATCCGCCTTTGCCAGGTCCACGGCGCGGCGGCCCGATGCGACGGCGTTGCGCAGCCGGTCCCCGGAACCGGAGGGCGGCGTCGCACCCCCGGGAAGCATCATGCCGAGCGCTTCGGTGGTGCACGCCATGGTGGAGGCGGTGCCCATGACCATGCACGTTCCGGCTGTGGGACAGAGGGCCTGCTCCACTTCCCGGATCTCCTTCTCCTCGAGCACGCCGGCACGGTGCTCGGCCCAGAGTCTTCGGCAGTCCGTGCAGGCACCGAGTCGCTCGCCACGCCAGCTTCCGGTCACCATGGGCCCGGTGACCACCTGAAGGGCGGGCACGTCGGCCGAAATCGCGGCCATCAGCTGGGCTGGCACGGTCTTGTCGCAACCGCCGAGGAGCACCACCGCATCCATCGGCTGGGACCGGATCATCTCCTCGGTCACCATGGCCAGCAGGTTCCGGTAGAGCATGGTGGTGGGGCTGACGAGAACCTCGTGCAGGGACAGGGTGGGGAACGCGAGGGGGAGCCCCCCTGCCTCCAGCACACCTCGCTTGACCGCATCCACCAGTTCCGGCATCTGGCGGTGGCAGGGGTTGTAATCGGACGAGGTGTCCGCGATCCCGACGATCGGCCGCTCCAGATCCTCGGCATCGTAACCGGCCGCGGCCAGAAAGGCGCGTCGCATGTACTTGCTGAATTCGACGTCACCGTAGGAGGTCAGGTTCTTGTAGATGCCCTTCGGCGGGCTCTTCTTCTCCACGTGGGCTCCTCCGACAAGGTAGGTGCTATTCGCCTTTGTCGAGCCGCACCGAAGCAGGCCGAAGATCGGCGCGCCGCACCTCGGTCCGATCGCCCTTGATCCGGGCCTCGCCCCGCAGCCGGATGTCCCGGCACGAGGCTCCCACCATGATCTCCACCGCGCCCGGTTCCAGAACGAAGCGCATGTCCGCATCGTAGAAGGCGAAGTGACGAATGTCCAGGGCGAACTCGATCCGTCGCTGCTGACCGGGCTCCAATCCTGTGCGCACGAATCCCTTCAGCTCCTTTACAGGGCGGGTCACGCTGGCGAAGGGCTGCCGCACGTACAGCTGCACGACCTCGTCACCGGACCGACCGCCCACGTTCTTCACAACACACGAGATATCCAGGAAGCCCCCGGCCTCCACCTCGGAGGCGGAAATGCGGAGGTCGCCGTATTCAAAGGTGGTGTAGGAAAGGCCGTGGCCGAAGCAGAACAGGGGGGAGGCGGGAAGGTCCGCGTAGTCCCCGTGGAACTGGCTGAAGGCGCCCGAAGGCTTGTGGTTGTAGTAGAGCGGGAGCTGTCCGGGCGCACGGGGCATGGTGACCGGAAGCCGTCCGGCAGGGTTCACGTCGCCGAAGAGCACGTCCGCCACGCCGCGGCCCCCCTGCTGCCCCGGGATCCATGCGTGCAGGATCGCACCGGGCAGGTCCACGATGTCCGACAGTGCAAGGATGCGGCCGGAAATCAGTACGACCGCCGTGGGCGTACCGGTGGCCGCCACCCGCCGGACCAGGTCGCTCTGGGCTCCGGGGAGCCTGAGCAGGGCCGAATCGTTCGCCTCCCCGCTGCTGTACCCCTTCAGGAGCCCGGACCGGCACCCCACGACCACCACCGCCGCGTCCGCGCCTCGCGCCGCCTCCGCGGCCTCGTCCAGGCCCGTTCCGTCGGAATCCTGAATGTCACATCCCGGCACGTGCACGATCTCGGTTTCGCCGCCCGCAGCTTCGCGGATGCCCTGCAGAACGGTCACCGTGGGCGGAAGCACCGTCCTGAAGTCGACCGCCGGATCGAAGGCGCCCGCCATGAAGTCGGCGGAGAACGCGGCGGGCGCATCCGCGGGCGGCTCCCCGTCGTAGATGGGGCCGAACTGCGGTTCGGAATGGGTCGGGTAGTGGTACGCGCCCTGAAGGTGGCGAACGCTCGCCGCATTCGGGCCGATGACCGCAAGCTTCGAGATCTTCCGGCTCAGGGGGAGCACGCCTTCGTTCTTCAGGAGCACGCACGACTTCGCGCCGATCGTCCGGGCAAGCTCCAGGGACGCCGGTCTGCCGAAGACCTCTGCGGCCGCGCCGTCATCGACGAAGGGAGCCTCGAACAGCCCCAGGTCGACTTTGAGACGAAGCACCCGGCCGACCGAGCGATCCAGGAGGGCCGCCTCGATTCGGCCCGACTCGATGGCGGCGGGAAGCTCCTGAAAGAAGTCGAGGCGGGGCAACTCCAGATCGAGCCCTGCCTCGAGGGCCCGCGCCGCGGCCTCGGCCCTGTCCGCGGCGATGCGGTGGTACACCACCAGGAACAGGAGGGTCAGGTAATCCGACACGACGGGCCCTTGGAACCCGAGTTCCCCCCTGAGCAGATCCTCCAGCAGCTCCCGGGACGCGCCGCAGGGGATCCCGTCGATCTCGTGATACCCGTTCATGATCGTGGCGACCCGCGCCTCACGGACCGCCGCCTCGAAAGGCGGCAGGATCCTTTCGAGCAGCTCCCGCCGGGGGAGCTGGCACGGGGCCCAGTTCATGCCGCCTTCCGGAGCGCCGTAGCCGAGGAAGTGCTTCCCCGTGGCGGCCACGCCGTGCGAGAGAGAGGGGCCCTGGATCCCGCTCACGTACGCCGTGCCCATACGTCCCACGAGGTACGGGTCTTCCCCGAAGGTCTCCTCGCACCGGCCCCACCGCGGATCGCGTGCCACATCCAGGACCGGCGCGAGGGTCTGTCGGGCTCCCACGGCGACCATTTCCTGCCGGATCACATCCGCCATGGACCGGACGAGTTCCGGCTCCCAGGTGCTCGCGAGCCCGACGGCTTGCGGGAACTGCGTAGCCCCCCGGGCGGTGAGGCCTGCACAGCTCTCCTCGTGCAGCAGGGCCGGAATGCCCAGCCGGGTCTTCTCCAGGACGTACCGCTGAATCTCGTTCGCCGTGGAGGCCAGTTCCGCCGGCCTCAGCGTGGAGGCCGTGCCGAGCCGCGAGACGTGGCCGATCCCTCGGCAGAGGAAGAACTCCGCCTTTTCGATGCTGAATCGCTCCCCTTCAAGGAGGTCGGGCCCCCAGACGGATCCGACCTGGGCCACCTTCTCCTCCAGGGTCATCCGCCCGAGGAGGTCGTTCACACGAGCGTCTCCGGTTCGAGTCGGGTCACGATACACGGGCCGCGTCATGTGGATCCTCCTACCAATCGATGCTCACTTCGTAGCGGCTCAGGATCGGGTCATTCGACAAGAGGACCATGCCCTCGATCTGGGCCTGTGCCACGAGCATCCTGTCGAAGGGGTCCTTGTGGTGCGGGGGCAGCATCCCGGCGCGAAAGGCGTGTGCGTCGACAATGGGCAGGGATTCCACCCGGTTCTTCAGCAGTTCGCCGGGCAGGAATTGGTCCGGAGGCTTTGAAAGCCTCAATCTGCCGAGTGCATGCTTGATCGTCACTTCCCAGGAGCTTGCGGCGCTCCAGCAGAGGGTGTTCCGTCCGTCCGCTATGCATTCCCGCGCCTGCTTGGAAAGCTGCCGGGCATCCGCAATCCACCAGAGGAAGACGTGGGTGTCCAGCAGGATTTTCATTTCTCGAAGGCCTCGATGATTTCCGGCGGAAGCGGCTCGAAGAAGGCCTTGGGGATTCTGACCTTGCCGCGGGCACTCCCGGGCAACCTTCGGGCGGTTTCGCGCCGTATGGGCACCAGGCGGGCCACCGGCTCGCCGTAGCGCGCGATGACGACCTCTTCGCCGGAGGCGATCAACTTCGACAGGTGGGTCTTCGCTTCGTGGATATTGACGTGGCGCATCTTCTCCTCCCTGGACTGGACTAAGTCTAGTCTAGTCCATATGTGGAGGCAGATCAAGGGTCGCGGAAGGCTGCATCTCCCTTCCCCCTGCAGGCCGCTTGTCCGCGTACGAACAGGATCGTGTCCACGGGATGGACCTCTTCGGCCGGAATGCGTACCGTGGTTGCGGCGGGACCCCTCCGAAGTTCCGCTTCTCTGTCCGAAGGCTTCAGCCGGGCACTTTGCACATCCCGCCACATCCCGCCTTTCAGTCGCACCGTGAGATCCGCCTGCCGGTCCGTCGTTCGGATCAGGTGAAGAAGATACCCGTCCTCGAAGGCGGTGGCCACGATCCGGGTCTGCCCGCAGGACACCCTTGCGCCTGGAGGCGCCGAGCCCCTGTAACGGAGCGCCCTCCCCCGGCGAAACAACTCCTTGCGCGGACCGTACCACGCTCCGAGCATGCCGAGCTGGTCCTGCTGATCCGGATGGACCGTCCCGTCCATCGTGACCGTCGCGCCGATGTGAAACTTGCCTCCGCAGGCGAGAACGATCGCGGCCATCCGCAGGAGCTCCCGCGGGTCGTCGCGGAGCGCTGGATCCTGCCACCACTTGCCGGCAGGCGTGCACAGCTCCCAGGGATGATCGAAAAGCCACCGGTTCAGGTTGGCCCACTTCCACGCGCTCTTGCAGATGAGGAATTCTCCCGAGAGCGCAAGGAACGGGCCGTTCAGGACATGTGCCTCGCCGGAAGTGAAATCGATTCTCCCGTAGGAACCGGAGAAGAGGTTGCTCATGTTGAAGGCGACGACGGCATCGGGGTATCCCCTTCGGAAGATCTCGATGCTCCGGTCCGAGGTCCGATCGCCCGGCCAGTACCAGTCGAGCCACATCCCGTCCGGCGCGTATCGGCTCATGATCTCTTCGTAGTGATGCTCCAGGTAGTCGAGGTAGGCGGTCCCCTCGGCCCTGCCGATGAAGGACAGGGTGCTGTTTCGGTTCGGCTGGACGGCATCGAACCGGGGATTGTGATCGAAGAGCGAGGAGTAATAGTACATGAAGGGGATCCCGGCCTTTCGGCTCTTCTGCGCGAACTCCCCGGCATGGTCCCTGTCCGTCTTCCATTCGGTGGAAGCGGTATCGAACCAGCAGATGCCGTCGTGCCACTTCGCCTGAAAGGAGTGATAGTCCACGCAGATCCTTCCGCTCAGACCCATCCACTCGTCGATTCGGCACTCCCGGCTCCTGAACGTGCCGTTGCCGTCCTCATCGACCAGGCTCGCGTTGAACTTCTCGTAGTCCCTGTCCCAGCCCCAGCCGGGAAGGGACTCGACCTGGTACATGATGGCGAGGCCGGGCTTCCTCCACCAGGGTGCATCGTCGCCATGATCGACCCCCTGCACGGGACGAAAGAGAAGCGTCACCGCCCGGACGGCGAGCCGGAGCAGGGTCCCGAGGACTTCAGCGATCAGATGAACACTGAGGATCTGCCTCATGATCGATCTCCGGGCTCACTCCGCCCTTCTGACGGCCGACATCGCCATATCCGCCCACTCCCAGAGGCGCTCGGGATGATGGCTCACCGTGGAGATGTCCTTCATGAGGATCTCCACCGAGCACCCCCGGGTCTTCTCCACGATCCGCTTCATTTCACTCCGGGCTGTTTCAGGGACCCACCCCCGCGCGAACACGGCAGGACTCGGCTTGATGGAAAGAACGTAATCCCCGCCGACCGCATCCACCCCCTTTTCGATGTCCGCCCAGGGGCTCATGGAGATCTTGCGCAGGTTGGGCAGGGACCGGAGGAGGTGCACCTTGTGATGAAGGGCCTCGCAACAACCGTAGTAGTTCAGGCCGAACCGCTCCAGCAGGCGGCGCTCGTAGCGAAGGGAGAACTCCTCGTGCATGGCCGGGGAGACGGCCGTGAAGATCTGGGCCGTGGAGTACCCCCACAGGTTGTGCGCCTTCACGTGCCGGGCGTCGAAGCCCGGCCCGGGCAGTTCGTCCGTGTACGGAAGCCCCCCGGAACCCGTGTGGAAAAGGCCCTCGTCGAGGGTCAAGAGGTTCAGCGCCTCCCACTGGTCGATCCGCGACAGATACGCGCGTGTGAGACGCTCCATCGCCTCGTGGACCAGGGCCGGTTTCTCCACGAGATCCATGAGCGCCTGCTCGGGCCCCCACCAGGTGACCAGCTCGTCCCAGGGAAAGAAGAAGCCCTGGTGGATGCCGCGCTTCCGGACCTCCAGGATGTCGCCGAAGATCTCCTTCCGCAGCTCGAGGATCCCCTCGGTGACCTCCTCCAGGTGGGACACCTCCGGCGCCCGAATCCGGTCCAGGTCCTTTTCCTCGCGGATTTGCGGCTTGTAGCGATGGGAGAAGACGGCCCCGTCCTCGGACTGGGGCAGGAGGTCCTCATCCGCATCGATGCCGCATCCCGTGTCGGTCACCGCCATCAGCGAATACAGGACCGGTTCCACGACCATGTCGCACGCCATGTGCTCCCACTGGTAGAGGGTCTGGCGCAGCTCCCTTTCGTGGGCCTGAGAGAACGGGTTCGTCGTTCTGATTCCCAGCTCACCGTCCACGTCCATCTCGTGCCAGGGAACCTCGTCCATCCGGATGAGAACGGCCGGCCGCGGCTTCTCGAGCCCGTTCACCCTGCGCCAGAGCTCCTTCCTTTCCTGCTGTTCCGGCAGGGCGGCCGCAGCAGCGACCCGCTCCGCCAGGTCCCGCAGCACCCGGAGGTCTTCGTCCGGGATCGAGATCTCGACGCCGTTCGGCATCTTCTGGGTCAGCATGACCTTCCTCCCCGTCATCCCCAGGAATAGCCCTCGAGCAGGAGCTTGCCGTAAACGTCTTCGCCCAGCTTCATGGTCGTCGCGCCCGACGGAAGGCGCGCCACCCTGGCACCGTGACTCGTGGGCCTCCTGCCCTGAAACTGCGGCAGCCACTCCATCTCCGCCTCGAACAGCTCGTCCACCATGTTGCGGATCTCGTGCGGCGCGAGTGCCGCGGCGGTCACCGGGTCCATCAGGCAGGCGTGATACGCCGCCTCGTAGTCCCCGTTGAGGGCCGCGTCCACGGCGAGCTCCTGGACCGAGATGTTGGAACGGCACAGGGCGGCGCACACCTTCGGGAGTTCCCCCACCCGGGTCGGATGGAACCCCTGACCATCGGCGAAGACCGGCACCTCCACGCAGCAGCCGTCCGGCAGGTTCGTGATGAACCCCCTGTTCAGCACGTTTCCCTGGAAACGGAACGGCACCCCGGTCAACCGCGCATTCAGGATCTCCGCGGCGTACTCCTCGGATTTCTGCCCGGCCAAAAAGGGTACGGGCGTCTCACCGGACGCCATGGCCGCCATCTCGGCCTCGTACCGCTCGGTGGTCCTCAGCTGCTCCTTCAGGTAGCCCGCCGTTTCACCGAACAGCCAGGGGCCGTCGAAGAGCTCCCTCAATGCCTTCCGGTGACGGAAGTACGGAACGTATTCGGAGGCGTGCCCCGGGCTCTCGGTGCAGAAGAACCCCGTGGCCTTCATGAGCTCGAACCGGTACTGCTCGAGCCGGATCGGGCCTTCCCGGTCCAGCTTCTCCCACATGCGGGGGTACAGGTCCTCCCCCTCGTGCGTGAGCCGCAGGTACCAGGCCATGTGGTTGATGCCCGCGGTCAGAACCTCGCAAGCCTCCACGGGCAGGTCCAGCCAGCTGCACAGGAGCTTCGTGGTGTGCCGCGTTCCGTGGCACAGCCCGATGTTCCGGATCTCCGGGAAGGTCTTCTGCACGGCCCAGCTGCAGATCGCCATCGGGTTCGCGTAGTTCAGGAACAAGGCATCCGGGCAGAGTTCGCTCATGTCGCGTGCGACCTCCAGAAGGGGCGGCACGTGCCGCAGGCCCCGAAAGACCCCGCCCGGATTCAGGGTGTCCCCCACGCACTGGTCCACGCCGTGCTTCAGGGGGATCTCGATGTCGTGCTTCAGGGCGTCGTTGCCGCCGACGCTGATCATGGTGATGACGCAGTCCGCGCCTTCCACCGCCTCCCGCCGGTCCGTGGTGGCGGAGAAACTGCAGAGAAGCCCGTGCTGCTCGCGCATCTTCTCCATCACCCGGTGCGTCGTCCCGAGTCGCTTCTCGTTCACGTCCATGAGGGCGAAGTGTGCGTCCGACATGGACGCGTAGCAAAGGCAATCCTTGACGAGCCGCAGGCAGAACTCCACGCTTCCGGCCCCGATCATGGCGATTCGGGTCATCTTGCCTCTCCCTTTCTCTCGAGGATCAACACCTCGTATCCGTTGAGCCCCACGTTCGCGGCAACGTTCATTCTGTTTCCCCTTGTCCGGTGGGTTGCGAACAGGACCTGCCAGGCCCCCTCGAGCAAATCCGTCGATTCCGGGCTCAGGGGAGGTCGCACCGCCTTTCCAACGAAGTTCAACAGCACCAGCACGGTCTGGTCTTCGTGGGATCGAAGGAAGACCAGGCAGTCCGTCGGGGCGGACACCAGGGGGCGGTACGTCCCCCGGTTCAGGGCGGGGGTCCTCTTCCGGAGCCAGATCAGCTCGCGGTAGAAGGACAGCAGAGAGCCGGGATCCGCGCTCTGCTGTTCAACGTTGACCGACGCGTGGTTCGGGTGGACGGGCAGCCAAGGCGCCACCGGCGAGAACCCCGCGTGAACGGAACCGTCCCACTGCATCGGCGTGCGCCCCGGATCGCGGCCCTTCAGGAGGGGCCAGAACTTCTTCCCGAGAGGGTCCCGGATCCGCCTTCTCGGGATCTTCCGGTTGGACATCCCGATCTCCTCGCCGTAGTAGAGAAAAGGCGTTCCCCTGAGGGTGAGCAGCATGGCGGCTGCGACGCGTGCCCGGCCGGCCGTCTCCTCCCCCTTTGCATAGCGGCTGCAGTGGCGTCCCGGCAGGTCATGGTTGGACAGGACGTAGGTCGGCCACCCCCTCCCCTCGAGAAGGCCGTCCCACTCGTCGATCACGTGCAGGAAGTCCGCCGCACCCCATTTCTGGAACAGAAACTCGAAGTTGAAGGCCATGTGGAGCTCATCCCCGTGGCCGCAATAGGAAGCCGCCTCTTTCACGGACTTCGTGAAGACCTCTCCCACGGCAAACCGGCCCGGGTAGGCGTCCACCACCCCGCGTATCTCCCGGCAGAGGTCGTGGACCTCCGGCCGGTTGCGATCGTAGATGTGTCGCTGGTAGTCCGGCGGGTTCCAGCTGAGTTTGAAGGGGTTCGAGCGGAACCGCTCGTCCTTGATGAACCAGTTGATCACGTCGATCCGATACCCGTCCACCCCCATGTCGAGCCAGAACCGCATCATGTCGAACATGGCGGCCTTCAGCTCCCGGTTCCGCCAGTTCACCTCCGGCTGGTACCGGCACCAGGTGGAAAGATAGAACTTCTTCACATCCTCGACCCACCACCAGGCCTTTCTGTCAAAGGCGGCAAACCAGTTGTTCGGGGGTTTGCCGTCCTTCCCCTCGTGCCACAGGTACCAGTCGTGGTGTGGGTTGTCACGGCTCCTGCAGGCCTCCTGGAACCAGGGGTGCTCGTTCGACGTGTGGTTGATCACCAGGTCCATGACGATCCGGATGTTCCGGTCGTGGGCTTCCCTCAGCAGAACCTTGAAATCCTCCAGGGTCCCGTAACGTGGGTCGATGCCGCGGTAGTCGCTGATGTCGTAGCCGAAGTCCCTGTTCGGGGAGGGGTAGATCGGGGAGAACCAGATGGCGTCGATCCCGAGCGAATTCTCCGTCCCGTCGTTCAGGTAATCCAGCCTGGAGACGATGCCCTTCAGGTCCCCCACCCCGTCTCCGTTCCCGTCCATGAAGCTCATCGGGTAGATCTGGTAGACGATGCCCGCCTTCCACCATTCTGTGGGGTCTCTCTCTGGAACCTGCATACGTCGAACCTCTCTCACGACATGGAAGCCTGCCATCCCCCCCTTGACCGGATTCCACGTCACTGGCTCCTTATTAACATGTATGTTACGAGAGTGCAACAATAAATGCTTAAAATAATCGATCATGGGTCATTTTTTTGCTTGCATTTAATTAACATGTATGTTACATATGCCAAAATCACGGAACCCCAGCCTGGGAAACAGCCCCATTCGCCTGTTCTGGACGGGAGACGTAAAATGGCGATTCAAAGGCCCTTCAAGAAAGAACCGGATTTCGAGCATTTCCGCAAGGTGCTCCTCCGCGAAACGAAGGAGGGGCCGGTGCCCATCGTCGAGCTGCTCGTAGACATAGAAGTCATGGAGCAGGCCACGGGAATCAAATCACCCATAGACAGCTGGGCCGACTTCGCGAACATGACACAGGAAATGAGCCCCGACGCCATGGACGCCGGAATCGCGCTCATGGACCTGACCATCGCCTTTCACAAAAACATGGGCTACGACTACGTACCCATGACGCCCCTGATACCCCTCAAGCACACCGCATGGAACCGCAAGGAGAACCCGCTACAGGGTGGAAAAGTCCGCGGCTGGCAGGAAGAGCACTGCGGAGTCATCTCCTCCAGAGAGGCGTTCGAGGCCTACACCTGGCCCGACCTCGAGGAAGTCAGCATCCTTCCCATCGAATACACGGCCGACAAAACCCTCCCGGGGATGAAGCAGATGATCTTTTGCAACGGGATCTTCGAGGAGTTGCGCAACCTCATGGGTTTCGAAACCATGGCCCTCAAGAGCATCGAAGAGCCGGACCTGCTCTTCGACATCATGGAGAATCTCGCCAGCTTGAACGAGCGGGCCATCGACATGGCAACGGCGCACCCCGCCAGCGGAGCCTTGTTCTACGGGGAAGACATGGGCTTCAACCAGGGCACCATGCTGCACCCCGATTTCTTCCGGGAGCACGTGTTGCCGTGGCACAAGCGGTTCGCGGAAATCTGCCACGCCAACGGCAAGCCTTTCATCTTCCATTCCTGCGGTAAGATCGAGGTTCTGCTGGAGGGC
The DNA here is from genome assembly GCA_964479535.1 of uncultured Thermodesulfobacteriota bacterium. GTDB lineage: Bacteria > Desulfobacterota > DSWW01 > DSWW01 > DSWW01 > S015-6. The sequence goes on along the minus strand of CAYZMM010000018.1, from coordinate 84,871 downwards.
CTGATCGAGGATGTCGGCATCGATGCCCTTCACAGCTTTCAGGACAACATCACCCCCATCGAGGAGATGCACGCGAGATACGGGGACCGCATCTGCCTTCTCGGCGGCGTGGATGTAGACCTTCTCGCCCGGGGATCGGTCGAACAGGTCAGGGCCCGCACACGCCGGATCCTGGAGACGTGCACACCTGCCGGCAGCATCATGATCGGATCCGGCAATTCCGTGACCAATTACTGCAAGATCGAGAACTACTACGCCATGGTCGATGAAACCAGGAAGTGGAACGAGGAGCACGGATACGCCTGACACGGGGCACCGGCGATCCTTCGGATCGACCACAACCCCCGCGGGCCGTGAAAGGAGGGCCGGGATGGAAAAACTGCGGGAAGCCGTGGTGGCGGGAAAAGTGAACGACACGGTCGACCGGGTCAAGGAACTGCTCCGGCAGGGCCGGGACCCGGACGCCATGATGAACGACGCCATGATCCCTGCCATGGACGTGGTGGGGGACCTCTTCCAGAAGGGCGAGGTCTATCTGCCGGAGATGCTCATGGCCGCCAAGGCGATGAAGGCGGGCATGGAACTGCTCAAGCCGGGCATGGTGCAGAAAGGGGCCGCATCGGTCGGCACCGCCGTGGTCGGCACGGTCCGCGGCGACATGCACGACATCGGCAAGAACCTCCTTTCCATGTCTCTGGAGGGGGCCGGCTTCGAGGTGGTGGACCTGGGCATCGATGTGCCTCCCGAGAAGTTCGTCGAGGCCGTGAAGACCCACACGCCCCAGGTGCTCGGCCTGTCCGCCCTCCTCACCACCACGATGATCGGCATGAAGGACACGATCCAGGCGGTCGAAGAGGCGGGAATCCGCAACACGGTCAGGGTGATGATCGGCGGGGCGCCCGTGACGCAGGAGTTCGCCGACGAGATCGGCGCCGACTTCTACGGTCCGGACTCCACCTCGGGCAAGGACTTCGCGCGGGAATGCGTAGCCGGCTGAGTCGAGCCCTCAACCCGGGCATGCTCAACACCCGAGCATGTCGATGGGGGCCTTGTCCTTCGGGATCTCGCTGCTGAGGTCGACCGGCTTGCCGCAGGCCGCGGACAGATAGCTCGCGGCGATGATCTTCAACACATTCAGCCCATCCTCCCCGTTCTCGTCGGGGCTTGCTCCGGCCCGGAAGCAAGCGTCGAAATGAGCCAGCTGAGGGGAATACCCCCCCTTCTCGATCAGCTCGTCGACGCGAAAACCGAAGCGATCGTGCACCGTGAGGCTTTCCTCGACCCCCCCCTTGCTGCGGAACACGAGGCGATGCGGCTCCAGACCGGGGTCGAATGTCCCCACGAGCGCACCCTGCGTGCCCTCCACCTCGTAGAGACACTTCATCTCCGGGTGCTTCCAGGAACTCTCCGTTTCGATGACCATTCCCCTGTCGGTCTCGAACTCGCAGACCGCTTCCCGGTCGAGCCCATCCTCACCGTCCAGTTCCATTCGACACGAGCGAACGCGGACCACCTCCGGTTTGCCGCCCAGAAACAGACACCCTTCGATCACGTGCGCGCCCAGATCCACCTGCGCCCCTCCGCCCGAAAACCCCTTCTTGTACCACCATGTACCCTTCGCGGGCCCGCCGTGATGGAAGCGGCCCCGAATCCTCCGGATATCCCCGACGGCCCCTCGCCGAATTTCCTCGCGCATTCGTACGAGCAGCGGGCTGAAGACGTGATTCTCAGCGTACCCGATGAAAACGTTCGATTGCGCGGCCGAAGCGATCAACTGCTCCGCCTCCCCGATCTGCAGCACCATCGGCTTCTCGAGGATCACGTGACACCCGGACCGGACGGCGGCCGTGGCATGCTCGAAGTGCAACGCGTTCGGACCCGCGATGATCGCCATGTTCACGTCCTCCCGCGTCAGCATGCGCTCGAGGTCCTGAAAGACGTACGGGTCCGCGTGGAAGACCCTCGCGCGATGCGCCGCATTCCGGGCCGAAAAGGAGGCGAGGGCCACCAGCTGAAGGGAGGGTACGGATCGGACCGCGAAGAAATGGAAGTAGGAGACGAAGCCCGCACCGATCAGGGCCACGCCGGCCGGCGGATTCGGGGGTGCATTCATGTCGCCCCCCCCGGCCGGCGGCTCGATTCCACGAGATGCCGGGTCACCCGCTCCACGAGTTCCAGGTCCCGCACCGCGTCCTCCACGCCCGTTTCCGGCTCGGCCCGACCCGTCACCACTTCGTACAGGTGCTTCCATTCACAGCGAAACCCGTTTTCGTATCGACCGCCGTGCTCCTCATCCACGGTCATCCCGTCCCGTTCCCGTCGGACACGGCAGCAGGACGGAGCCGACTGCGCATACGTGGTCGGGTACCGGACACTCACCTGAACGTCGGAACGGCGCAGATCAAAGCCCCAGTCCGTGCACTTCATCTCCTGGATCTCGGTCTGGTGCAGCACCCGCCCCTCACCGTAGTCGAAGACGATGTCGATGCCGAGTCCGGGCGCGAGGCCCATGCCGCCGGCACCCCGCGCACGGGCGTAGACCACGTCCCCCGGCTCCCCCAGAATGCGTCTCATGACGGGGAAATCATGGATCAGAAGACCGAGGATCGTGCCGTGAACAACGACCTCCTCGAGACCGATCGCCGTGCCGAGCAGTTCCGTGGAGGCGGCCGCAAGATCCATCTGGCTCATCATCAAATCGAAGGGGCCCAGCTCCGTGGCACGGACCGTGTCGACCACGTCCCGCGTGTACTTCTCGTTCGGGCCGATCAGGCAGCGGAATTCGCCGGAAAAGAACGGGCCCGGCTCCCCCCAGATTTCTCGCGCCTTCCGGAAGGCGGGCTCGTACACGTGCGGGTATCCGAGAAGGACCGGAACCCCCGTTTCACGGGACGCGGCGGCGATCTGCCTGCCGATCCTCGAATGTATCGTGAGGGGCTTCTCGACCAGCACCGCCTTCTTCCGGGACTCGCACGCGGCGAGAACCACATCCGCATGGTGGGAATCGGGCGTGGTGACGAGCACGACGTCCACGTCCGGGTCCCGGACGAGCGCAACCGGATCCGCAAAGGCGCGGGACCCGGTGCCGGAGGCGATGTCGTCGCGCACGCCCTCGCTCACGTCACAGCAGGCGCTGATACGGAACTGTTTCGGCAGGCTGTTCAGGGCCGGGATGTGAAGGGCCTGGACCGCCTCCCCGCATCCGACCATCCCCACCCGGATTCGTTCCTCCATGTCCACCCCTTTCCAGCTCTAGCGGCGGCCGAGCCTGCGGAGCGCTGCGGGGGTGAACATGTCCAGGGGATATTCCTTGTCGAAGCTCCAGGGCGTGCCCTCGTTCGTCAGCCCGAGTGCAAGGTAACGGCCGTTCTCCAGGTCGATGTGGAACTCCACCACCGGCCCCACCATGGGAAGGTCGTAGTAGTTGACCGTGTGGTCCTCGGAGACCCGCCAGAGCGAGTCCCGGTTGTCGTAGAGATCCGCCACCAGGATCGTCCACGTGTCCTCGTCCAGGAAGAAGGTCCGTCTCTTGTAGAGGTGCTTCGTCCCCTCCTTCAGGTTGGCTTCCACGTGCCAGACCCGGTGCAGCTCATACCGAAGAAGGTCCGGGTTGGCATGGCCCGGCCGGATGATGTCCTCGTACTTGTAGCGGCGGTCGCCCACCTTGTAGCAATTGTACGGGACGTACATCTCCTTCTTGCCGACCAGGGTCCAGTCGTAGCGGTCCGGCGCACCGTTGAACATGTCCAGCATATCGGCCGTGCGCTGTCCGTCGGACGGGCCGTCCGGCAGATCGTAGGCCACGTTCGGCGCCCTCCGCACACGCCGTTGTCCCGGGTTGTAGGTCCAGGCCCGCCGAGGCTCCTTGACCTGGTCCATGGTCTCGTGGACCAGGAGGAGCCCTCCCGCCATACGCGGCGGCGCGAGCACATTCGACAGGAAGTAGATCAGGACGTTGTCGATCGACTCCGCGGTCGCCCCCTCCACGGAGTAGGGAAAGAAGATATTCTCCTCGGTGGTCACGACCGTGTACGCCCCGCCCGGCGTGGGCGCGATGACGGCATAGACGCGGTAGACCGTGTCGTTGCGGTACCGCGTCAGGTGGTTCCACACCGCCTCCACCCCTTCCTTAGGTATCGGGAAGGGGATCGATTCCCGCGCGTTCCGGAAGCCGTTGCCCCCTTCCACGAGCTCCGCCGTCGTTGCGTTCTTCACGGCCCAGTCGTAGATCCGCTGCGGGTAGGAGGCGCTCCGCCGTGTGGGGTACACATTCATCTTGTAGGTGTTCGGGTAGCGCTTGAAGATGGCGATCTGCCCGGGCGAAAGCTTGTTCGCATACTGGTCCACGTTCGCCGCCGTGATGGTGAACAGGATCTCATCGTCCGCAAAGGGGTCGACGTACTCCCCTTTCTTGAAACCCTCGGGAATCTCGGTGATGCCTCCTTCCCAGGGAGGAATCGTTCCGGCCTCGTTCCCCTTCCTCTCCGCCCCCATGGGCGTAAGGGTGCCGTCGGTGAGCTTCTTCGCCTCTTCGGCCGAGACCTTCGCCTCCACATTCCCCACGGACAGAAGCAGAGCCAGGATACATACGCAAGCAGAAGTCCATTGCAAGAATCTAATCATCTTTCGTCTCCTGTTCTCCGAGGCCATTCGGCGCTCTGTCTTAGAAAGAGTAGCTCATGCTGTATGAGACAAAGTCACGGTCGTGGAGAAGGTTCGCCTTACCCGCACCGAAATACATCGTGAAGGACAACTGGGCCGTGAGCTTCTGCAGATAGACGGCATTGAGCATCAGGGTCATGGTCTTGGCGCCGGCCACGAAATTGCTGATCGGTGTCGGCGTCACGCCCTCCACGTCGTGTGACCAGGCGAACACGGGCGTGAGGTTGATGACACCGATGGCGTTGTTGAAGGTCGGTGCAATGACGAGCCGGTATCCCCAGGAGAAGGGGTCGGCGAATCCCCCCTCCTGGGTGAAGGGCTGTATTCCGGCGTCTGTGAAAAACCGGGTGCCGCTCATCTCGGTTCCCGGCCCGTCGTACCGGAGCACGTCCTTGTCCTCCATGCCGAAGAACCAGGTACCGCCGACCTCGCACAACAGCGCGACGTCGTCCGCGCCGAAGGTGGGTCCCAGCAACTTCGTGAACGTCGCCTGGGCCTGGAGCATGTCCTTCCGTTCATAGCCCCGTGAATACTCGTTGAAGCCGGGCACACCGCGCAGCTGGGTGACCTGGCTGTTGGCGAAGATGGGCGGTGTCACCACGGCATCCTCCGGCGGGACGCCGTTGATCAGGTTCTCGAGGGTGGCCAGAGTGGCGAGCGTCTCATCGTACGCCGCCTGTCCGTGCGCCACCAGCTCGAAGCCGTCGATCTGAATCGGCTGGTCCAGCCGACCGCTCACCTCGCCCTGGAAGGCGACTCCGAAGGGGATCACCGTGTTCCAGCTCATCCCCACGATGTCGATGTCCTCGGGGAATTCCCGGAAATAGCCGGATGTGCTCGCACCGTCTCCGTACACGAGTCCATAGAGCAGCAAATCGAGCGGGTCCTCCGGAGGAGGATCGCCTGTCAGACCGCTGATGAGCGGCCTCCGGCTGTGGATGTGCTCCCAGTAGAGCCCGAGTTCGGTCTCGAACAGCCAGGGGGCGAAATACCGCAGCGCCACTCCCCCCTGGCCCATGTGGCTCGGCTCGTTGTCGTCCTTCCGGGGGATCCAGCTCCCCACAGGAGGCCTCGTCCCCACCGGTTGCGGCGGGTTGTCGGTGGGCCCCTCCGGGGGCGGCAGGCCGAACCCGAGGGTGACCCTGCTGGCGCCCGGGCTCGCCTGGTCGTTGGTGGAGAAATACGTGCCGAAGGGCTCGATCTCGGTGTTTTCCCAGTAGAACTGATAGAACCCCTCGATGGACAGGTTGTCCGTGATGCCCGCGTTGACGCTGATCATCGGAACCGGGAGCAGGGCTTCCTTGAGCTGCGAGCCGGCCACCCGCAGGGCCGTCACGTCCACCGGGTTGATGCTGTTGATGCCCCCCTGAATGAAGGTGCTCTCTCCCCAGCTCAGCACCTGGTTGCCGATCTTGACCGTGACGGGCCGTCCGAAAAGCTCGTAGTCGCCCACCACGTAGAGATCCAGAAGCTTGATGTTCAGGCCCGCACGCCGCTGGGCATTCTCCGTGAAGGCTCTGAATTGGGGATCGAACTTCATGATGGCCCAGTCGTAGAAGTAGTAGAAGCGCCCGAATAGGCTGTAGTTCTTCCACCCCAAGTCCGCCTCGTGCAGAATTTTGATATTGAGGGATGTGACATCCCACTGGTCGAAGTTCAGGTTTCCGTCATCGATGTCGGGATCGAATCCGGTTCCCCCGTTGACCTGGGCAACGAGTTCCGGATCACGCTCCTCCACGCGGATCGCAACGCCCGCGCTGACCGTCGTGTCCACACTTCCTTTGACCTGCCCGAACTCGACCTCCACCGCCCAGCCCGGGCTCGGCCCGCCAGCGCTGATCCCGGCGACCAGCCCGGCGAGCACCGCGAGGGCAAGGGTTGAGCAGGTCCTTCGTTTCGGAATCAGCCACTGCCCACGTTTGACAGCCTTTGAAATGCCCATGTTCCCCCCTTCAAGGCGATCGCTACGTGAATGCGTTCCCGGTTGAGCACGGCACGGTCTTCCTCGCCCCTGCCGCGCGGTCCAAGCTGTGTGATCGACAAGGCAACCTGCACGCATTATGTTACACTCATGTTATCTGTCTCGTTTCGAGATGGTGGGCAGGGCGCCTGCCCGAAAAGAAGCCGCGAGTCCTGTCCTTACAAAGCGGCCCAGGCTTCGGGATCGACCTCCTGAAGAATCTTCTTGTCAAGTCTTAACACGTATGTTAATTTATTGCAAACATGAAATCCGGGCTGCCGGGGGAGAAGAAACACTTGGCCGTGCATACCACAAAAGGTACGAAGAGGGCAAGGAATATAAAGGAGGGGGCCCAGAAAAAAGCGCAGGCGCGGCAGCTGAACCGGGCGCGGGTCCGCATGCGTATCCTCCGGGGCGCCATGGCCGCCTTCGGCAGGCTCGGCTACGCCGACACCCGCGTCGAAGATATCCTCGAACACGCCAGGGTCTCCCGGCCCACCTTCTACCGCTATTTCAAGAGCAAGGAGGACGCCTTCGACGCGGTGGACGAAGTGATCAGCATGTCGTTTCTGCAGACATGGACGAGCGCGGTGGAAAGCGTCGAAGACCCGGCCGACAAGCTGGAGAAGGGCATCGACGCATACCTCCAATGGCTTTATGCAACCGGCCCCGTGGCGAGCGCCACGAGACGCTATCCGATTCACCCGGACATTCACATCGCCACGCGGAGAGAAGAGGGGATCCGGATGATCGTGGATTTCTTCCGCAGGGAAACGTTCAAGGCCCTGGGCGAGGAATACGATCCCTGGCTCTTCTTCATGCTTCAGGCCGCAACGGAGAAGGCGGGCGAGCTGCTGATCGCTGAAGGGCTCCGGCCCGGGGACGCGAAACGGGCGAAGCAGTCCATGATGCGGATCCTCGCGGCCACTTTGTCGGAGGGAGACATCTCCCTTCCGCCGATCCCCAGGGCTCCGAGAGGGCCGAGGAAGAAGAGGGTCACGAAGAGGAAGAAGAAATCGGCTTCGACGAAATCGTAATCCGGTGCCCTGCAGAGCCTGGAACGGTTCCGGGTCACCTCTTTGGAGGAAGAACATGGCCAGAATCTCTTTTCCGGACGATTTCCTCTGGGGCACGGCGACTTCCTCGTACCAGATCGAGGGGGCGTGGCAGGAGGACGGCAAAGGGGAGTCGATCTGGGACCGGTTCACCCACACGCCGGGGAAGATCAAGGACGGGAGCACCGGCGATGTGGCGTGCGATCACTACCACCGCTACCGGGAGGACGTTGCCCTCATGAAGGAACTCGGGCTCCGCGGGTACCGCTTCTCCGTCTCCTGGCCGAGGATCCTCCCGGCGGGAAGAGGCGAGGTGAACCGGAAGGGGATCGATTTCTACTCCAGGCTCACGGACGAGCTGCTCGAGGCAGGCATCGAGCCGCTCCTGACCCTGTACCACTGGGACCTTCCCCAGGCCCTCGAGGATCGGGGAGGCTGGACGAACCGGGACATGGCGGGGTGGTTCGGCGACTACGCCGCACTGGTAGCCCGGACCCTCGGGGACCGCATCCGGCTCTGGACCACCCTGAACGAGCCCCAGATCTTCGGCATGCTCGGGTACGCAACCGGGGAGCATGCGCCCGGGAAGGCGGATCAACTCCAGTACGTGCTCCTCTCCCATAATATCAACCTGGCCCACGGAGACGGGGTGGCCGCCATTCGCAGTGAGGCGGCCGCCGCGAAGGTCGGTTGTGTGCTGCAGCTTCCCCCCGTTCATCCACGATCCGACGGGGGGGAAGACCGAAGAGCGGCCCGGGTCATGGACGGCCTCATGAACCGGTGGTACGCAGAGCCGATCCTGGCAGGCCGCTATCCCGAGGACATCCTCGAGCTGCTCGGGGATCTCGACCTGCCCATCCGGGACGGCGACATGGAGCGCATTCACCAGCCCATGGACTTCGCGGGTCTGAACCTGTACAGCCGCCTCTTCGCCCACCACGACCCGAACACCCCGCTCATCGAAGCCATGCTCGATTTCGATCACCGGCGGCCGGGGTCGGCATATACACACTTCGGATGGGAAATCTACCCAGAGTCGATCCACGAGTCCCTCATGCGATTCAAGAACGAGTGGGGTGATCCGGAGGTCTACGTGACCGAGAACGGGATCGCAGCCGACGACGAGCTCGTGAACGGCCAAGTCGACGACCCGGAGAGGATCGATTTCCTCGCCTCCTACCTGGCGGAGGTCCGAAGGGCCATGGACGACGGTGTGAAGGTGAAGGGATTCTTCCAGTGGTCCTTCATGGACAACTTCGAGTGGGCCGAAGGCTATGGTTCGAGATGGGGCATCGTATACACGGATTTCGATTCCCTCGAAAGAACCCCGAAGGCGAGCGCCTACTGGTACCGGGACCTGATCCAGTCCGGGGGATACGATCGATGAAGACTTCCACTCTCCATCTGCACTCGAAATTCCCAGTGGCTCCGGTCGACCCCCGCATCTTCGGCGGGTTCCTGGAACACATGGGCCGCGCCATCCACCAGGGCGTGTACGACCCGGACTCCACCCATGCGGACGAAGAGGGCTTCCGGACCGACGTGCTGGACGCATTGAGAAGGCTTCGGATGACGGCCATGCGCTATCCGGGAGGGAATTTCGTGTCCGGGTACCACTGGCTGGACGGCGTGGGGCCCGTAGAGAATCGCCCGACCGTGATCGACCTCGCGTGGAACAGCATCGAGCCGAACCGGATCGGCACGGACGAGTTCATCCGGCTTGCCCACAGGATGGACTGGACCCCCATGCTCTCGGTCAACCTGGGGACCGGAACGCCCGAGGAGGCCCGGAACTGGGTGGAATACTGCAACGCCGCCACCGGAACGAAGTACGCGGACCTGCGGGCCGGAAACGGAAACGAAGAGCCCTTCGACGTCAAGCTCTGGTGCCTGGGAAACGAGATGGACGGGCCCTGGCAGCTCGGCCACGTCCCGGCTGAACAATACGCGATCCGGGCCCAGCAGGCCGCCCACATGATGAAGCTGGTGGACAAGTCCATCGAACTGGTCGTCTGCGGCACCTGCGACATCTCCCTGTCGACCTACGTGGAATGGGACCGGACGGTCCTCGAGCACCTGGGCCATTACGCCGACTACATCAGCCTCCACCGGTACGTACGGAACTTCGAGAACGACACGCCCAACTTCCTGGCCGTCACGAACTCGATCGATCAGCAGATCGAGGCGATGGACGGGCTGTGCAGGGCCGTACAGACGAAGCGCCGCCTTCTGAAGCGGGCCTATCTCTGTTTCGACGAGTGGAACGTCTGGTACCGGAACTACGAGATGGACGGCAAGCGGCAGTTCGCGCCCCATCTGGTCGAAGAGGAGTACAACCTGGAGGACGCCCTCGTGACGGCGGGCTTCCTGAACAGCTTCCTTCGCCACGCCGACTCGGTGAAGATCGCGAACCTCGCACAGATCGTGAACATCATCGCCCCGATCCTCACGAAAGGGGACGAGCACCTGATCCAATCGATCTTCTTTCCCTTTGAAATGTACTCGAAGCGCAAAGACGGGGTTTCCCTGAGGATCGGAGTCGAATGTCCCACCTACACGACGCAGACCTATGGCACCGCATCCTACCTGGACGCCAGCGCGGTCCTGGCCGGTGAACACCTCCACGTGTTCGGCACAAACAGGGACACCGCGGAGCCGATGGAAATGACGATCGACCTGGCCAACCGACCCATCGCCTCCCTGGTCGACGCGGAAATACTGACGGGTCCCGACGCCAAAGCCACGAATTCCTTCGAGGAACCGGACCGGGTGAAGTCCCGCCCCCTCGAGGATGTGACGATCCGGAACGGCAGAGCCATCTGTCAGCTTCCGCCCCTTTCCGTGGCGGCTCTAACGTTCCGGACCGAAGGGTGACAGCAGAACCGGCTCTTCTACCCGGACCTTGTGCGCGAGGTGTTGGACAGGCACTGCGGGGTCAACAGCGGACAAGAGGCAGACAGGATGGACATGGGCAAGAAGCGGGACAGGGAACTCGTTCTCGTAACCGGCGGCGCGGGGTACGTGGGCAGCCACACGAACAAGCTCCTTCACCAAAATGGTTACGACACGATCGTGTTCGACAATCTCGCCTACGGCCACCGGGAATGTTCTCATTGGGGCACCTTCGTCCTCGGGGATCTGGCAGACCGGCACGCTCTCAGTGAACTGTTCCGGAAGAACCGGATTGCGGCGGTCATGCATTTCGCCGCATACACCTATGTAGGGGAATCCACGCAAAACCCTGAGAAGTACTATCAGAACAACGTAGCGAACACCTTGAACCTGTTGGAAGCCATGCTCGAACACGGGGTCCGGCGTCTGGTCTTCTCGTCCACGTGCGCGGTCTATGGGAATCCGGTCCGGATTCCCATAACGGAGGATCACCCCCTGGCCCCGATCAGCCCCTACGGCAGGGGCAAGCAGATGGTGGAGACGATCCTCCGGGATCTGGACAGGGCCCACGGACTCCGTTACGTCTCGCTCCGCTACTTCAATGCCGCAGGGGCGGACCCGGACGGCGAAATCGGCGAATGGCACGACCCGGAAACCCATCTGATCCCGCTCGTCCTGGATGCGGCCCTCGGCACCCGGAACGACGTCCAGATCTTCGGCACCGACTACGACACGCCGGACGGCACCTGCGTGCGGGACTACATCCACGTGATGGATCTGGCGGCCGCCCACGTGGCCGCTCTCGAGCACCTCCAGCGGAAAGAGGCGAGCGACGTGTTCAATCTGGGCAACGGAATGGGGTTTTCGGTCCGTCAGGTGATCGAGGAAGCCGCACGCGTCACGGGCAGGGAGATACGGGCTCAAGAGATCGGAAGACGGCCCGGGGACCCCAGCACGCTGATCGCCGGCTCGGCCAAGGCGGGCAAGATCCTGGGATGGACGCCCCGGTTCGCCGGTCTGTCCGAGATGATCGGCACCGCGTGGGTGTGGCACAAGCGACTGCACGCCGAGATCCTCCGTGCCTGAACGAGCCACAGGGGAAAGCAGCAAAGAGAGACCCATGGAACTCGCGTGGAAACCGAACTGGGCCGAGACGAAAGAGAACCTGACCCGCTGGTGGAATCGGGAGGGACTGGCCATCGGCATGTGGGGGGCTACGGTCGCGGACCGTCCCCACAAAGCCCTGTCGGCGCCCCCGAAGCGACATCCGAAGACCTCGTCGGCCTATTACACCGATACCCGTGCGAGGGCACGGATGAATCATTTCGACCTCTGCTCGCAGTCCTACCCGGCCGACATGTTCCCCGTGGCGAACACGGACATGGGCCCCGGCTGTATGGCCCTGTTTCTCGGGGGCGAGCCGGAGTTCCGGGAGGACACGGTCTGGATGCACCCCTGCATGGACACGGCTCAACCGGAGAGCCTGCCGCCCATCCGGCTCGATCCGGACAACACGTGGTGGAAGACTCATTTGGATACGATCCGGGAGACACGGGCCCTGGGCCGCGGGAAGTACCTGGTTGGCCTTCCGGACCTGTACGGGGGCATCGACACGCTGGGCCTGATGCGGGGCATCGAGAGGTTCATGATGGACCTGATCGAGCGGCCCGAATGGGTGCTCGAGAAGACGGCCGAGATCGACCGGGCCATGTTCGAGGCGGTGGAGGAGATCTTCCGGATGATCCGCCTCGAAGACGGAAGCACGGTGGACCAGAACTTCCGGCTCTGGGCGCCGGGAACCACCATGCACCTCCAGTGCGACCTGTCCGCCATGATCTCGCCCGCCATGTTCGAGCGGTTCGCCGTCCCCTTTCTGAAGCGGCAGAGTCAATGGTTCGACTACACCCTGTTCCACCTGGACGGCCAGGCCTGCCTCAAGCACCTCGACATGATCCTGGACATCGAGGAAATCGACGCCATCGAGTGGACCCCGGACCCGAAGGTGCCGGACGGCGGCAGCCCGGAGTGGTACGACCTGTACCGCAGGATCCTGGATGCCGGCAAGGCGGTCCAGCCGATCAACGTCTGGGCGAACGAGGTGGTACCCCTTCTGGATGCGATCGGCGGAAAAGGCGTGTACGTGCTCGGCCTGTTCGCCTCCGAAGGGGAAGTCGAGCAGGTGCTCCGGGACGCGGAGCCCTATCGCTGAGCTTGCCTGCCCGCTCCCGGAACACGCGGACGGGGGTCGTTCATCTTCAGGTTGACCCGAGGAGTGCATGTACGCAATCGGACTCGAATTGAGCACCCAATCCGCAAAGAGCCTCGTGCTGGACATCGACTCCGGCAAGGTCGAGCACATGGCTTCCCAAGAATACGATACCTCCTTTCCGGCATACGGGACCCGGGGCGGGGCGCTCGTCTCCTCCGACGATCACGTCCACACGTCACCTTTCATGTTGATCCAGGCCCTCGATCTGCTCTTCGAGGGCTTGCGCAAAGACCGGGTCGATCTGGCCCGGGTCCGGGCGGTCAAGGTGGACGGCATGCAGCACTGCACGGTGTATGCGAACCACCGCTTCGCACGGGCACTCCGGAGGCTCCATCCGAAGCACGACCTGCTGGACCAGCTCCGACCCACGATCAGCCGGTGGACCTCGCCCACCTGGGAAGACCGGTCCCCGGCGCGGGAGGCCGCGTATCTGACCGACTCCCTGCTGGCCCGGGGAGGTATCGAGACCCTGACCGGCAACCGGGCGGAGCTGCGCTTCCCCGCGGCGCAGATCCTCCGATGGGGGAGGGAGAATCCGGACGAACTCGCAGAGACGTGCCACATCTTCCTTCTGAGCGCCTTCATGACCTCCCTCCTCACCGGGAGAATCGCCCCCGTGGACACCGGGGACGGCTGGGGCACCAACCTGAATCACACGGACATCCACAATCCGGGATGGAGCGCCCCCGTGCTGGCCGCCATGGAACGGTTCCTGCTCGATCACGGCATCGCGGCCGATCTCGGGGCCAAGATCGGTGCCATGGAGCCCTACGATGCCCCGGCCGGAAGGATCCATCCCTACTTCGCGCAGAAATACGGCGTCAGCCCCGAGACGATGGTGCTCAGCGGAACCGGCGACAACCCGGCCACCCTGCTCGGATGCGGCAGCGAAACGGTGATTTCCCTGGGCAGCAGTTACACGGTGAACGGCGTGAGCGAGGCGGTTGCCCCCTCCCCCCAGGGGGAGTACAACCTGTTCGGCTACCTCCCCGGCAAGGCCATGACCCTCTCCGTCTTCACGAACGGAAGCAAGGTGCACGACCACTTCCTGCGGCACTATCTTCTCCAGGGGAAGACGGGAGAGATCACCCCTTCGGACTGGCAGGCCTATGCAAAGGCTGCAGGCCCTTCGCGGCTGGGGGAAGACGAACCGCTGATGCTGCCCTATCTGCAGGCCGAGTCGGTGCCCCTGAAGCGAAAGGGCCTGGTCCGGCAGGGGCTCGACCAAGCGGATGCAAGCGCCAACATCCGGGCCCTGTCCGTTTCCCAGGTTCTCTCCCTCCGGCTCCACTCGGGCCACCTCACGGATTCAAAGGCGGTCTGCGTGGTGGGCGGCGGCGCCCGGAACCCTTTCCTGATGCAGATCCTTGCGGACGTCTTTCAGGCGAGGGCGTACAACATCCGGCACGCGGACTTCGCGGCGCCCCTCGGCTGCGCCGTGAGCGGCGCAAGGGAGATTCTCGGTCTCTCCTACCCGGACGCGGCGCGCAGGTACGTCCAGAGAGATGACACATCCGTCCGGGACCCGGATCCGGATGCCCGGCCCATCGTGAGGCGACTGCTCGATCGATACGCTCAGCTGGAGGCAACCGCAAAATAGGGGTCGAACAATTCGAAGAGAGGTGAACCATGGAAACGAGTCTGCACAGTGTCTGTCGCTGGACCTTTCACGCCGGCAAGGGCGGCTTCGTGCCGAGTGACTCGATCCCCTCGTGGGACGCGGACCACCTGGACACGGTCCGCATGATACGGCTGGTCAGGGAGAAGATCCGGCCGCGGCTCCCGGACTTCATTCGGCTCGGCGTCGAGTTGCACTACGACAACGAGGTGAACGAAGAGACGGCGGACGAGATCGCCGCCGCCATGCTGGAGACCGGAATCCACCTCGCCATGCTCACCCCGGGCGCTCACACCCGCTTCGCTTACGGGGGAATCGCGTCCCTGGATCCGGAAGAGCGGAGCCGGGCGGACGCATTCGGGCAGAGAACGCTGGACCTGGCGTACGGCCCCCTCAGAAAGGCCTGGCACCCGGAACCGGACAAGGCGCCCTGTTTCGTCGCCTGGAACGGCTCCTTCGGCTACGATCTGGCCTCCATCGGCATCGGGCAGATGTACCGGAACCTGAAAGAAAGCATCGCCGCGCTCTGCCGGTCGGAGGCGGAGATGGGCGGCGAGCTCTTCTTCGGGATCGAGCCGAAACCGAACGAAGGGCACCCTACCCTTCTGCTGCCCACCGTGGCGAGCGCCATCGCCTTCTGGCGCAGGCTCGAGTCGGAGCACGGCATCGCTCTCGACAGGAAGGGCGTCAACAAGGAGTTCGGCCATTCCGAGATGATCGGCCTCGACCCGGTGTACGACACCGTGGAAGAGATCGACAACCGGATGCTCGTGCACATGCACCTGAACAGCCAGGGCTACAGCGACGGCATCATCCTCGGCGGCCCGGGCAAGTACGACATCGATCACGGGGTGCGCATCAACGGCATGAACATCGCCATCGCCGGCCTGATTCAGGAGGCCGGGTTCCGTCGCTGGAAGGGCCACGACATGCAGGCCCGGCCCTACGACAACGCCGAACAGGCCATCGACCGCGTGGTCCGGAGCGTTCTGAGCTGGGAGGCCTGCGAGCGGGCGGCGCGGGGTCTGGACCGGAGCCGTCTGATGCAGTTCCTCGCAAACCGGGAAACCGCCAAAGCGGAGGATCTCATTCGGGAGGCTGTGATCGACGCAGCAGAGGCCTTTCGAAGGATGTATACCTAGATGCGACAACCCACAAGGGGGGTGAAATGTCCACGACCGGAAAGATCGTTGTCATCGGGGCAGGGTCGCTGACGTTCGGATTGGGCACCGTCGGAAGGATCCTGCAAAGTGACGTCCTGGCGGGCAGTACCGTCTGTCTTCACGACATCGATGCGGAGAATCTGGCATGGGTGCATAAGGCCTCTGAAGACGCCGTCGAGAAGAGGAAATTGGATATCTCCATAGAATCGACCACCGAGCGGCCGGAAGCATTGCGAGATGCAGCGTATATCATCAACTCGATCGAGGTCGCTCCCAGGTTTGCACTGTTGGATTCAGACTACAAGATCCCGCTCAACTATGGGTGCATGCAGGTTTCCGGCGAGAACGGCGGCCCGGGAGCCCTGTTCCATTCCTTGCGGGTCATTCCTCCCATCCTGGACATTTGTGAGGACATTGAGAAGATCTGCCCGGATGCCTTATTCATCAATTACTCGAATCCCATGTCGAGAATCTGTCTCGCCATCCAGCGAAAATACCCTGCCCTGAAATTCGTGGGATTGTGTCACGAGTACATTCATTTCATGCCGGTACTGGCTCAGATCCTGGAGGTGGGACTCGAAGATCTGGACGTGAAGGGCTATGGCCTGAATCATTTTGGCGTCATCACCGAGTGCAGGAGCAAGACGACCGGTGAAGATGCCTATCCGGACCTTCGAAAGAAGGGCCCGGCATTCCTGTACGAATTCGACTCCTATGACGGATTCAAATTCATAGCGTTCTTCCTGGAGAAGTTCGGCTACTGCCCCTATACGACAGACAGTCACTACGGGGAGTATATTCCCTGGGCGTGGGAAAAGGCGGATGTATTCGCGATCCGTCGATTCTGGAACGGATATGAAGAACTGATGAACATGGTCTATGACGATCTGAAAGAGAAGATCGGCAAAGGAGAAGGACACGAGGCCGTGGTTGCCCAGCACGAGCCGGCCATCCCGATCATCGAAGGGATCATCACCGATTCAAACTACGTGGAGCCTTCTGTCAACATCCGGAATGACGACATCATCAAGAATCTGCCCCGGGATCTGGTGATCGAATGTCCTGCGATCATCAACAAGAAGGGTGTGAACGGAATCCCGTTAGGAGATTATCCCCTGGATCTGCTGGGCTACATCAAGGCACAAATCCCTGTGATGGATTTGTGCATCGAGAGCATTCTTCAGAAGTCCAAGGATCTTGCTTTCAAAGCCGTTCTGGCAGATCCCCTCATCGAGACCTATGGTCAGGCAGAGCGTATTTTCAACGACCTGATGAGAAGGAACAAAGATTACATCCGAATCGAATGGGAGTGAGTATTGCCTCCGGAGTTCCTCTGTGAAGAAGACTTCTGCAAGGATCATTGTCGTGGGAGGGTTGAACACCGACATCGTGGCGGCCGGGGTCAATGAACTTCTCGGACCGGGGGAACTGTCAAGAAGCGGCGAACTGTTCATTGGACCCGGCGGGAAATCCTCGAACATCGCCCGCATGTCCGCCCTCCTGCTCGGGCCCGGGCGCGTCTTCATGGTAGGAAGGACCTCGAGAGACCCGTACGGTTTGTGGAGGGTGCCGGTGAAGGCCCTGGCCGAGGCAGGGGTGAACACAGATCACATCCGCGTCGAGACAATGGAGCGATGTGGCAAGTTCCCCGGCATTGCGCTCATCCCGGTCAACAAACAGGGTGAGAACCAGATCTACTGCCTGCCCGGCATCAACGACGACTTCTCTCCGGCGGATGTGGACCGGGCGGAAGTCCTCTTCAAGGACTCGGCGGAAGAGGGTATCCTGGCCCTCACGCTCGAGATGCCCCTGGATACGGCCGCCCACGCAATCCGCAAGGCCCGGGAGTACGGGCTAAGGGTGGTCCTGGACCCCGGCGGCATCGGTTCGGCACAGGATGTGGACGCACTCCTCGAGGCGGGCGTCTACTGCATCAAGCCGAACGAGCACGAGGCGAGGATCCTCACCGGCATCGAGGTGACCGACCTTTCTTCCGCAGGCGAGGCCGCCCGAAAACTCCTCGATTGCGGCATCGGAAACGTACTCATTACGCACGGATCCGAGGGGGCTTACCTGTTCAACGCTGAGATGGGAGACCACATTCCGGTCCCGCGCCTCTCATGCGCAACCCATACGGACGAAACGGGATGTGGCGATCAGACCACAGCCGTTCTCTGCTCAGAGACCCTGCGGGGCACAACCATCGACGAAGCAGCTCGGACCGCAGTCTATGCGGGGACCCTCCAGTTTCAGCGGCAGGGGATCCGGCCGGTTCGCCCGGAGGAGTTGGAAGACGGACCATGATGGGAAACAGGAAAAAGAAGCGAATCATCGTCGACACGGATCCGAACATGCGGGTGCCCAGAAGGGACATCGACGATGCGCTCGCGCTCCTGTTCCTTATGGCTTCACCGGAGGTGGAGGTGGAGGGGATTACCGTCAATTTCGGGAACGTGAGCGCACCCGTGGGCTACGCCGAGGCCCGTGCATTGCTGAGCCATATCGGAGCGTCCGTCCCTGTCTTTCAGGGAGCAGAGTCGCGGCACGACCTCGGCAAACCGAACCCCGCGGTGGATTATCTCCTGAGCACCGTGAGGGAAGCGCCCGGCGAGATCACCCTTCTCGCCCTCGCCCCGCTCACCAATGTGGCGACGGCCATGCTGCTCGACCGCGCCTTTGCCCGGAAGCTGGGCGGGCTCATCGTGATGGGAGGGGCCTTCCACTTCCCGCTCTTCTCCTTCTTCGGGGAGTTCAACTTCCACTGCGATGGAAGGGCCGCGGCGGCCGTTCTCTCCGCTCCGGTTGCCAAGACGATGATCACCATGGACCTCTGTTGCCAGGCCGTTTTTACAGGAGAGCACCTTCGGAACCTGCAGGAGAGCGACAACGAGACAGCAAGGTGGACGGCCCGTTTCATCGAGCCGTGGCTCCGTTTGAACCGAAGAATCTTTTTCAGGAAGAAAGGCTTCTTCCCGTGGGACGTGGTGGCCGCCGCCTACCTGGCGGATGACACCCTCTTCGATTCGGAGCCGCGCAGCTTTCGCGTGCGCGAAGAGGGTATGAGGCGTGGAAGCCTCACGCGCCCCTGCGGGGAACAGCCTGCAGAGTCCGTCTGTCATGCGAACGTCCCCGTTACCCTCGACGCCGCAAGCTTCATGGACCTCTTCCTGTCCAGATTGCGCTCATGCGATGCGGCCGTTTGACACGAAGGAAGACTCTTGGTAAGGGCCCAAGCGAGATGACTGCTCTACCCGGTACTTTGCTGTGACCCCTCCGTCACCCGTTTTCTCACAGCGATGAAAGGAGCGTGCCGTGCAAACAAGGGATGCAGACCACCCGGCGAACCTGCGCAAAGCCGGCCTCACCCGACGTGAAATCCTCAAGCTCTCCGGCATGGCCGCTGCGGGTGCGACCCTGCCGTCCCTGTCGGGTTGCCGGGGAGGCGGCCCGGCTGGGGTGTCGGATACGGCCTGCCTCGCGAACATTCCTCGAACGGAACCGAAGGTCGACGTCTTCGGGCCGTCGCGGATCGGGAAGATCCGGGTGAAGAACCGGATCGTCCGTTCCGCGACCACGATCAACGACATCGACGAAAGAGGCCTGCCGCGGCCGGGCCTGGTGCGAACCTACCGGGAACTGGCAGAGGGCGGCGTCGGCTGCGTCATCACCGGGATGATGGACGGCGGCATGCTCCTGAACGGTTTCCGGTACCGGGACGAGAACGCGCCCGACTTTCGAAAGGTCCCCGACCTCTTCCACGCCCACGACATCCCGGTGGTTCAGCAGATCAGCCACGAGGGGCGACAGGAGACCTTCGACACCCTCAAGGACCCGTATGTGACGCAATTGTCCGCCGCCGCGATCGAGAGCCTCATCGATCGATACGTCGATGCGACCGAGAAATGCCGGGACCTCGGTTTCGACGGTGTCCAGATGCACTGCGCCCACGG
Source organism: uncultured Thermodesulfobacteriota bacterium (assembly GCA_964479535.1). Lineage (GTDB taxonomy): Bacteria > Desulfobacterota > DSWW01 > DSWW01 > DSWW01 > S015-6. Next base: position 65,302 of record CAYZMM010000018.1, on the reverse strand, counting down.
CTATCTCCTCTCCGAGTTCCTCGCTCCGTCCCTGAACGAGCGAACCGACGAATGGGGCGGGTCGACGGAGAAGCGGTTCAAGGCCGTAGGAGAGATCTTCCGGAGGGCGAGAAGGCGAGTCGGTCCCGACTTCCCGTTGTGGGCCAAGATCAATGCCTACGACTTTCAGGAAGGAGGCATGCGGGTCGAAGAGGCGGTCAAGATAGCCGGCATGCTCCAGGAAGCCGGCTGCGATTGCATCGAAGTCTCCTCCGGTCTCGGCGTGGACGGATTTGCCACCATTCGTGTCCGAGAGGTGCCCACAGAGGCGATCTTGGAATGGTCTTCCGCTATGGAGGACAAGAGGGATCTTACGAAGAAGGTCATGTCCTGGGTCCTGCCCTTCATGATCAAGACCTACGGACCCCTTGGAAGCTACAACGTGTGTCAGGCGAAACCGATCAAGGAGAGCGTGGACATCCCCGTGATCGTGGTCGGCGGGCTCCGGAACCGGGAGGACATGAACAACGTGTTCCGCCTCGGAGCCGCGGATTTCGTTTCCCTGGGCAGGCCGCTCCTCACCGAACCCGGGTTCGTCAACAAGCTGAAACGCGACGGCACGCACCGTTCTCCGTGCATCGAATGCGGCTACTGTCTCGTCTCGCTCCCCAGCAGACCTGCGGAGTGCTACATGGGAACGTTGCCTTCGTAACGAGGAGGGCCCTTCCCGTGGACCTGAGGAAAGCCATTCACCCGGCTGCTAGAGAACGCTCTGGATCATGGCGACGGCAAGGGCGATTCCCGACAGGTAGGTCCCCGTTGCCCCCACCGCCTTGAAGGGCGATATCTTGTCGAGCGTGCCGGCGACCAGGAAACCGATCACCATCAGCACCCGGCTGACGGTCGCGATGACGATGGCCCAGCAGACCCATCCGGCCGGATTCTTGCTGCCCAGATAGAGGAACATGACGGCCAGAATCGGTGCGAACTCGGCCGTGTTGCCAAGAGCCCGAACGGCCTTGGTAAGAGGGCTCGTTGGATCGTCCAGCGATCCTCCGTAGTAGATGATCCCCGTCTTGCCTCGCAGCATGGAGATGAGAAGACCCAGCGAGAAGACCATCAGGGCCAGCACGGATACACACAGGACGGGTACTTGCATGGTTTTTCCTTCCTTTGGAGTGGAGCTTCTGCCTTGAGTGCGGTCTGTGTCTGCTCGATTCTAACGGAAACGAACAACGATTCTCAACGGTTCGACAAGCTGTTCCGACCGCAGGCAGCGGCCACTCTGCGGCATCCATGCATACCGAAAAGAGTCCTCGGACTCCTCATTCGACGTTGCCGCCCATCTTCCGGTCGTCCCTTGCCAAGGACCAGAAAAAATGGAATAAAGAACCGGTCCGTGGATATCGAGCCCCGGCTGGACCGGCTCCCCACACCCATGAGGAGGAATTCCAATGGCAGAGAAACAGGTCGTGATCGTGGATGCAGTGCGCACACCCTTCGGCAGAATGGGCGGCACCCTGAAGCACATCTTCACATCGAAGCTCGCAAGCCTCGGCATCGACGGCCTGCTGGAGAAGACGAAGGTCCACGAAAAGGCCTTCGTCGACACCGTGATGCTCGGCAGCGCCTCCCACTGTATGCAGGCCCTGAACCCGGCACGCTGGGCCGTCATCGATTCCATGTTGCCCATCGAAACGTCGGCCTCTTATGTGGAAATGCAGTGCGGCTCCGCCATCGACTCCATCAATCATGCGGCCGGGAAGATCCTTTCCGGACAGGCGGAAATCATCATCGCGGGCGGGTCCGAGTCTTACAGCCAGATGTTCGCCAAGTTCTCCATGGCGCAGGAGCCCTTCAAGCTCACTCCCCCCACCGCCGTACAGCAGATGCTGGCGCCCTCGGCCGAGGACTCCATCGGCATGATCCAGACGGCCGAGAACCTCCAGAAGATGTACGACACCCCGCGGGAAGCCTCCGACGAGTTTGCCTGCAACAGCCAGCTGAGGGCCGGGGAGGCCATGAGCAAGGGCTGCTTCGACGAGGAGTACGTCCCGGTCACGATCCCCGCAACCCGGAAGACGCCGGAAATCGTCTTTGACAGGGACGAGCACCCCCGGCCCGACACCACCCTGGAAGGTCTCAGGAAGCTCAAGCCCGTCTTCAAGGACGGAACCGTCACGGCCGGCAACGCCTCGGGTCGCAACGACGGCGCCGCATTCGTGCTCATGATGACGGCGGAGAAGGCGAAGGACCTCGGATACGAGCCCATGGCGAGATGGCTGAGCGGAGCCGACTGCGGCTGCGACCCGAAGATCATGGGCATCGCCCCGGCCTACGCCATCCCCATGGCCGTGAAACGGGCGGGCCTCACCATGGATGACATGGACGTGATGGAGTGCAACGAGGCCTTTGCCGTTCAGAACCTTGCGGTGATCAAGGAGATCGAAAAGCATACCGGCGTCATCATCGACATGGAGAAGTGGAATCCCATGGGCGGCGCCATCGCCTTCGGCCACCCGAACGGCGCGTCCGGCGCCCGGATCGGCATGTTCGCCATGCGGCACCTGATCCGGACCGGCGGCAAGTACGGGGTCTTCGGATCCTGCTGCGGCGGGGGGCTCGGTGTCGCCACCGTGTTCGAGAACCTGAGGGTCTAAAATCTCCACTTTTTCGTCACACCGTTCTATTAGGCTGTCTGCATTGACGGCCGACAAATCTCGTTCCTACGATTATTCGTCCGAATGCCAGCTTCCAGCCCAATAGAGGAAGAGAGTTTCCGGCGGTCCGGTTTTGTTCTTGACAAAGGCTGATTACACTGTTAACTTTAACAGCGTCATACAGGTTAATGAAACATTGGTATGTACTATTGGACAAGAATTCGGAAACACTCACCTGCAGTAGGATTGGCAATGAAGGCTTCCCACAAACCCTCTGTTCTGATTCCGATCCTTCCTCGTGTCTTCGCTCTTTTTTTCGCCCTGATCCTGGCCTCGACGCCACACAGGGCACTCGGGCCCAGGGCAGCCCGGCCGACCTGGAGGCTTTAGGGCAATACTATCGCCCCGACATGGCAAGAGAGGGCTTCCAGTCTCTGGTCGGGGAATGGGACTTCGAGTACGACGCTCAGGATGTGGGCCTTTCGAGCGGATGGGCCCAGAACCCTGCCTTCTCCAAGAAGATCAACGTGCCTTACTGCGTGGAATCCATCGCCTCGGGAATCGCTGACATCCACCCGCCACGCGTGGTCTGGTACGCCAGGCGTTTCCAGGACGGGCTTCCCGCCACGCCCGGCCGCACGCTTCTCAACTTCGGGGCCGCAGACTACCGGGCGAAGGTCTGGCTGAACGGGGTCTACCTGGGTGAGCACAACGGCGGCTACAACCCGTTTCGTTTCGATGTGGAAGAGCATTTGCTGGAGAGCTACAAGGCCTATCCCGATCTGGCCACGGGGGAGGTGCGCCTCGTCCTCCGCCTCGCCGGCGGAGAGGGAGAGGCCACCGTAACCGCCGTCGCCACATCGCCGGACGGGGAGGAGGTGTCGGCCGTACAGAACATCATCAAGAAAAGGAGGGTATGCGTATGAAAGAATTAGTTAAACATTTAATGATATTTTTACTTGCACCAATAATTATCCTTAGCTTAATACTATTGGGAGTGCTTCAAGGCTGTGGAGAGGATCATATTCCTCCGGCCGAGCCGCCGGCAGACGCGACTTTCATCAAGGGAGCAGATATCAGCTACTGGCTGGAACTTGAGGAGGCAGGCGCTGTCTGGAAGCATAATGGTATTGCCCAACCTCTTCTTGACATCCTAAAAAATCATGGATTTAATGCCATCCGCCTGATGACATGGCATCAGCCGGATAATCCTGCCGGATACAATGATCTTGCCCATCTGGTAGAGGCCTCTGTACGAGTGAAGAAAAAGGGCTTTAGGCTGATGGTTGATATCTTTTATAATGATGGGTTTTTTAAGGGGTCGATTCCTCGAGCCTGGGAGGGCCAGGATGCCGCCCAGCTTGCTGATTCGGTATACGATTACACAAAGAACATCATGACTGAATTGAAAAACAATGGGGCTACTCCAGATTGGGTTCAAATAGGAAATGAAGTAGATGGTGGATTGCTTGCACCATATGGCAAGGTTGTATGGGGTTATGATGAATGGGATAATATCATTATATATGATGAATGGGATAATCTTGCCAATTTCTTTAAAAAAGGTATTCAGGCTGTTAAAGAAGTAAGTCCAAAAACAAAAACGGTTGTTCAGCTGGCTGATGGGTTCAAAACAAACAATGAATTCTTTCTAAATCAGATTCAAAAGCGCGGCGCTGATTTTGATATCATCGGAATATCAGCCTATCCTTGGCAGGGTTTGCAATCGTGGCATAATGTGGATGAAATGAGCGACCTCCTTGCACTTGTCGGTTATCTCATTAAAGCACGCCTGGGAATTAGCTCTGGCCTGGACTTATGTAAAGAGCGAATGAATTATCTGGCTGAAAAATTCAATAAGGATATCCTCGTATGCGAAACGGCCTATCCCTGGACAGAGGAGAACGGCGATTCCACGCCCAATCTCTATCACGATGAGATCGTTGGCTATTTAGGGGGGCCAGGTGATCGTTATCCGGTTTCTCCAGAGGGCCAGTATGATTTTATCAAACAGTTCATCTATGATATCCATACAGTACCAGATAATCGAGGAATTGGTATTTTTTGGTGGGAACCGGAATGGTATCCTGTGCCAGGCGTATATGCTAATTATGAAAAGAAGTGGGAAGATGAATGGGATGACCTGACCCTGTTCGACTTTCAGGGAAATGCCTTAAGCTCTATGGATGCCTTTTTATTGCAATTCTCTGATGCCCCAGAGTTCACGTCTGGGTCGGTATCGTCGCAATCATCTCCGCCACAGCCCGGATCATCCTAGCCGTCGCGGTCGTTGTCAGGACAGGCATTGTGGGCATACTTGAGGTCGTCGTTCGTATCATCCCTGTAGCTGATGTGGACGCAGTTCGAGCTGTCCAGGGCGATCGAGATGTAACTTCCGACTTCAGATTGACCCGAGGAGTGCATGTACGCAATCGGGCTGGAACGGAGCACGCAATCCGCGAAGAGCCTCGTGCTGGACATCGACTCCGGCAAGGTCGAGCACATTGAACCCCCTTGTCAAGCATCACGCCTATCAGGGTCAGCCGATCGTCATCAGTGAATACGGTGAAGGCAGCACCCGGGAGCCGGGTTTCCTCGACATCCATCGTGCCCAAACCGAATTGCTCATGGAGCAGGACCACATCCAGGGCTTCTGCTACACCCAGTTCAACGAGCAGTATCAGGAAACCGGCGCCCTCGTCGACCCCGACCGCAATCCGCTGGTGGATCCGGCGGAGATCAAGGCGATCAACGACTCCATGCATTGAGGAAGGCAAGGACGGGGCATGACCAGACCGGCACGGACCGAAGCGGAAGTGAACGCTGTCAAGGAGAGGATTTTGGAAACGGCCCTTCAGATCGTCATCGAGGAGGGTTTCGAGAACCTGAGCATGCGGAAGATCGCCTCGCGACTCGGAATTACCGCAACGACGATCTACAACTACTACACCAGCAAAGACGAGCTCTATTTCGCGATACGGATCCATGGCTTTCAGATGGTGGCCCAGATGTTCGAGGAGGCCTACGAGGAGCACGACGAGCCTCACGAGCGTGCCCGCGCCATGCTGGAACGCCAGATCCGCTTCGGAATCGAGTACCCGGACTACTACGACGTCATGTTCGTGAACCGGCACGTGCCGCGGTATTTCGGTTGTGTAGGCACGGAACTGGAGGCGATCGCGGCCCGTGAGAAGGAAATCGCCCTTCAGCCGCTCTACATTTATGCCAGGGTGCTCAAGGAGATGTATGCCGACGTAGCGGACTTCACCGACGAGGAAGCCCGCTATCTCTTCATCCAGCTCTGGTGCGACACGAACGGCATCATCAGTTTGCACAACAGCCGCATGCTCCACGAGGTGGAACAAGACGTGGAGGGTCTGATCCGGCGTCTTACGGACGACCTGTACGCCCGATTCAGAGAGTACACAGAGGTGTGGCTCGGCCGAAGACCCGGCCCAAAGGCTTCCGAAAGGGGTTGACGGACCTGTAAAGGTGCCCCCTCAAGGGGACAAGCACTAGGTCGAACGCATCCACCGCTTGAGACCAACCCAATCCACGACCTGCGTTGAGAGAAAGCGCCTGCCCGAAAGACCCGGCCTGCACTCCCTCGGGCAACGCTATCCCGGAGTCCTCCCCTTCTCAAGAAGACGGATCGGACTGTTCAAAAGTCCAGGTCCGTGATAATCTGAAGCTCCATCGATCATCCTCGGGAGGTGTTGCCGGCATGCCCCTGACTCACAAGCAGCGAATGCGGCGGGCACTCACACACCAACCCGTCGATCGAATCCCCACTCAGATCAACTACACTGCGGAGATGGGCGACATCCTGTGCACGCACTTCGGGGTTTCTCCCGGCGAACTGCCCGACCGGCTCGGCAACCACATGCTCCGGATCGATCTCGACCATGAGGTTCGTCTGAGCGAGGACGGCAGGGTCCGATACGACGGGTGGGGCGTGGGCTGGGACACGCGGATCGAGGGCTACTGGCCCGCCGACTCGCCCCTGGCCGGAAGCAAGGATCTCGACGGCCTCACGTGGCCGGACCCGCATGCCCCGGATCTGCTCACCAGGGCTGGGAAGACCATCGACGAGGACAAGGGACGCCATTTCGTCACGCCCAACTTCGGCTTCTGCCTGTACGAGCGGGCCTGGTCGCTGAGAGGTTTCGAAGCTCTGAACATGGACTTCGTCACGGATCCCGACTTCGTGGAGGCCCTGTTCGACCGGATCGTGGACATTCAGCTCGTGCTCATCAAGAGGTTTCTGGATCTCGGCGTGGATGGAGGCTACTTCGGTGACGACTACGGCGCCCAGAAGAACATGCTCTTCTCCCCGAAGCTCTGGCGCCGGATGATCAAGCCCCGGCTGGCTCGCATGTTCGCTCCCTTCCGCGAGGCAGGGCTCCCCGTGATCATGCATTCCGACGGAGACATCGCGGAGATCATGCCGGACTTGGTCGAAATCGGCTTGACCGTGTTCAACCCGGTGCAGCCGGAGGCGACGGATCATGCCTGGCTGCGCAGGACCTTCCGCGACAGCCTCGCCTACTACGGAGGGGTGTCGACCCAATCGGTCATGAGCCTGGGCACACCGGATGAGGTTCGCATTGCCGTCCGGGATGCGGCATCGACTCTGGCCCCGGAGGGCACCGGCCTCTTGATTGCACCTTCACACCGGTTGATGGCGGATGTCCCCTTGGAAAATGTGGAAGCCTTCATGCACGCCTTTGCCGAATTGGATGTGTAAGATGGACGTCGAGGAGCGTGGAAAGACCGTCGAGCAGGAGTTCAAGCGCCGGTTCGGCCGCCTGCCCACGGTGTGGGCGCAGGCACCGGGCCGTGTGGACCTCATGGGCAATCACACGGACTACAACGACGGCTACGTGATGACCATGGCCATCGACCGGAACACCTGGCTGGCAGCACGGCCCAGAGACGACCGTAAGGTGGCGGTCTTGTCCCTCAACGTGCCGGGCGGTGCGGAATTCGACCTGGACGACCTCCATCGTGACGAGGACTGCCCCTGGACCGACTACGTCCGGGGGGTGGCCGCCGTGTTTCGCGAGGAGGGGTTTTCCCTCCGCGGATTCGACGGCCTGGTCCACAGCACCCTTCCCTTCGGCAGCGGGTTGAGCTCTTCTGCTGCACTCGAGGTGGTAACGGCCACGGCCCTGAAGATGCTCGCCGGCGATTGGGAAATCGATGCATTGCGCATAGCCCGGCTCTGTCAGAAAGCGGAAAACGGGTTCGTCGGAATGAACTGCGGGATTCTGGATCAGTACAGCTCCGCTCTGGGCCAGGCCGGACATGCGATCCTGCTGGACTGCCGGGCGCTGACCCACCGGACCGCCTCCATCCCTGAAGATCTTCAGGTCGTGATCTGCGACACACGGGTCGAACGGGAGCTCACCGGATCCGAATACGGCGAACGCAGAGCGCAGTGCGAAGAAGGTGTCCGTCGGTTGGCCGAATTCTACCCGGGCACGACCCATCTTCGCGACCTGAGCCTGGAGCAGTTCACAGAGCACGAACACGTGCTGCCGGAGGTCGTGGCGAAGCGGTGCCGCTTCATCATCGAAGAGAACCGGCGCGTTCTCGACCTGGGCGCCGCCTTGTCCGCCGCAGACAGACCGGCCATCCGGGTGCTGACCGAGGGGTCCTACGTCGGAGCCCGCGACCTCTACGAAATCGTAGCCCCCGCCACGGAACCGATGATGGAGGCGATCCTGGGCGCACCCGGCATCGTCGGCGGCCGCCAGGCGGGTGCCGGTTTCGGGGGATGCATGGTGGCCTTCGTGGACACCGGCGCGGTCGAGGATTTCGCGGAGTACGTGGACGCCCGGTATCGTTCCGCGACGAAGATCGATCCGGACGTGTTTCCGGTGCATGCGGCGGGCGGGGCCGGCCCGCTCGTTCTTTCCGGGAAGGCCTGAGGCCGGAAGCGTTCCTTTTCATCACCCGCTGCGGAGGAAGAGCCGATGAACAACCGAATGGCCGGACTGCTCGTGATCGGCGTGCTGACCGCGTTCATCTGCTGCACCGACGCGGATCCTCCCGCCGGCGATGCCGCGGCCGGAGCGGAAACCGAACCGGTTCCCATACCCAGGGGCGTTCCCGACTCGATCCTTACGATCGGAGACGGGACCGTTACGGTCCGGCCCGAGGCGAATCCGCAGCGCAACGCCTACTTCGGCGACCTGCACGTTCACACGGCCTTTTCCTTCGACGCCTTCGCCTTCGGCACGGTGGCCGGCCCGGACGACGCCTATCGATGCGCAAAAGGGGAGGCGATCGAGCACCCGGCAGGCTTCTCCGTTCAGCTTCGGCAGCCTCTCGACTTCTACGCCGTGACGGATCACGCCGAGTTCCTGGGTGTGGTGCCGGCAGCGGCGGACACGTCCACCGAAATCTCGAAGCTCGAGATCTACGAGCCTCTCCACGATCTGAACGCGCCGAGGAGCCCCTTCCTGGGGCTCCTGCCCGAGACGGTTCGGGGGTTCGTCGAGGGGATGGACCTGCGGAAGCGATACGATGCCTTCACGTCCTTCTTCTCGGAGACGGTCCGGGGGATCCGGAACGGCACCATCGACCGGGAGAGCCTCGCGGAGATCAGCCGTTCGACCTGGGTGGACATCATCGAGGCAGCCGAAGCACACAACGAACCCGGGAGGTTCACGACCTTCATCGGCTACGAGTACACCTCCTCCAGCGACGACCTGGGCAATCTTCACCGCAATGTCATCTTCAGGGGGGACGGGAAGGTCCCTGCACTCCCCTTCTCCCGCTTCCACTCCAAAAACCCGGAGGGGCTCTGGGACTGGATGGATTCCCTGCGCGACCAGGGGATCGAGAGCCTTGCGATCCCGCACAACTCGAACGGCTCGAACGGGCAGATGTTCGAGCGGACCGACTGGACGGGCGACCTAATGGACGAAGCGTATGCGGCCCGACGGCTGCGGAACGAGCCGCTGGTGGAGATCACCCAGATCAAGGGCGCTTCCGAGACTCATCCGGCCCTGTCTCCGAACGATGAGTGGGCCGACTTCGAGATCATGCCGTACCGCGTGGCCACCAACCTCCCGAGCGAACCCCGCGGAAGCTACGTCCGCCACGCCCTTCAGCTCGGCCTGGCCATGGCGGAGAACGAGCGGGGAAACCCCTACAAATTCGGTTTCATCGGTTCCAGCGACACCCACACCGGCGCAACCTCGGACGACGAATCGGATTACTTCGGGAAGCTCGGCCTGATGGACCAGAACAGCACGCTGCGCGGGTCCACCCCCCTGGGGAAAACAGGCGCCTGGCTCTATCGGAGGATCGGCGCGGACGCCTTTCTCTGGCGGGACGGGAAACGGGATTACTTCAATTCCGCCAGCCGCACCTTCGGTTCCGCCGGCCTCGCCGGTGTCTGGGCAGAGGAGAACACCCGGGAGGCGATCTACAATGCTTTCCGCCGCAGAGAGACCTTTGCCACCACCGGCCCTCGGATCCGGGTGCGGTTCTTCGCAGGCTTCGACTTCAGGGAGGACATCCTCGGCCGAAAGGACAGAGTGGCACAGGCGTACGCGGAGGGGGTCACCATGGGAAGTGACCTCGAGGCACGCGAGGGGGCGGTGCCGGTCTTTCTGGTCTGGGCCATGGGCGATCCCGGAAGCGCCCCGCTCCAGCGACTGCAGATCATCAAGGGATGGGTCGAGGACGGTGACCTGATGGAGAGGGTCTACGACGTGGCCTGCTCCGACGGTCTCGAGGTCGATCCGGCCACCCATCGCTGTCCCGACAACGGCGCGAAGGTGAATCTGGAAGACTGCTCCATCAGCGCCGACGCGGGCGATGCCCGACTCCAGGCCTTCTGGACCGATCCGGACTTCGACCCCGGCCGGCGGGCCTTCTATTATGCTCGTGTCCTGGAGAACCCGACGTGCCGGTGGTCCACCTGGGACGCGGTGCGCGCAGGGGTCCGGCCAAGGTCCGATCTGAAGAAGACCATCCAGGAGCGTGCCTGGTCGTCGCCGATCTGGTACATCCCCTGACGGAAGCGACTCGACAGCGCGCCTTCCGTGCTTGACACGCGGTTCTTCTTACGCTAGCATGATTACGTAATGATCTGGCTTCAAGGAGGAACGTCGTGGACAAGGTGATCTCATCCAGAGTGAGCGAAGCCGTCGCCCATCAGATCGAATTGCTCTCGAGGAAGTTGCGGATTCCGAAGAAGAGGGTCATCGAGCAAGCCATTCTCGCCTATGCGAAACAAACGGAGCAAGAGGGTGATCTGGATGTCTTTGCCCGCACCTCGGGTGCATGGAAACGCCGCGAATCCCCCGGAGCGACCGTGAAGAAGGCCCGCAAGGCGTTCCGTGAATCCATGAAGAGGCATTCGAAATGAGGGCGTATGTCGATTCAGACATCCTGATCTGGCACCTGCGCGGGGAACGGAAGGCCTTGAGGTTTCTCCAAACCCTGCAGGGCCGACCGGAATATTCCCTCTGGACGGGGGCCCTGCAGCGGGCGGAAGTCGTCTTCTTCATGCGCGCCGAAGAAGAAGCGGACACCCTCGCCTTTCTGTCCCAGTTCTCCACAGCGGCCGTGGATCAACGGATCGTCGACCGGGCCGGGGCACTCTACCGCCGGTGGAACCCGAGCCACGGCGTAGACGTAAACGATGCGATCCTGGCTGCCACCGCCTTTGAAACGGGGGGGAAGATCTTCTGCCTGAACACCCGGCATTACCCCATGCCGGACATCCTGGTCGAGAAGGGGTGGTAGAGACGCCGTCTCCCCTCAGGCCGCGGCGAACCGGTTCACCACGCCTTCGGCCTCTCCCATCATCCGGTCGAAGAGTTCCTGCATGGTCGGGACGTCGTGGGCCAGGCCGACTCCCTGGCCGCAGGAGAGCACGCCGGCGTCGAGCGCGCCCTGGTCGTACATCTTCTTGGTGTTCTTGCCCGCCACGACGTTGAAGATCTCGGCAGGATCCGCGCTCTGCGCCTCCAGCTCGGCGCACTTCTGTGCCGCAGCGTTCGTCCACACCCGGTGTGTCGCGTGGAGGGAGCGCATGATCAGCATCGTGTCCAGCTCCGAAGCCTCCACCAGCGCCTGTTTGAGCCTCTCGTGGACCGGCGCCTCCTGGGTGGCCAGGATCCGGGTACCGATGATGACGCCCTCGGCTCCCAGGGCGAGGACAGCCATCACCCCGTGGCCGTCCGAGACACCGCCCCCCCCGATGACCGGGAGGTCCACGGCCTCCACCACGCGGGGAACGAGCACAAGGGTCCCGATGTCGAGCCGGCCGGTGGCGCCGCCGTTCTCGTATCCGACCACCGTGACGATGTCCGCCCCCATGTCCTGCACCTTCAGGGCGTAACGGACCCCCACGCACTTGTGGATCCACGTCATGCCCGCCTCCTTGAACCGTCCGCACAGATCCTCCGGTGCGGAGTGACCCGAGGTCTCCACGATCTTGACGCCCTTGTCGGCCAGAACCTCCACGTACTCCTTGTTGTCCACCGGAGCCAGGGCCGGAAATAAATTGATATTCACCGCAAAGGGCTTGTCCGTCAGCTCGCGCACACGGTCGACCGCGTCGGCGAGATCCTCCTTGCTTTTGTAAATCGCCGAAGCGAGAATGCCGAGCCCTCCAGCATTGGAGATGGACGCAACGAACTCGGGCGTCGTGATCCACATCATGCAGCCGCCCACGATCGGGTACTTCACGCCGAGCATTTCCGTAACCTTCGTCTTGATCATGATGGGCCTCCTTCCCTTCCTGAGGACGAGCGTTGCAGAACGGCCCCGATCCTACACTATACGGGCCTTGATGACAAAAGGGCCGCATCAAGGGGCCTGCGAAGAGGCGTACGCCGAAGCTCAAAACAGGGTCGAAGATTGCGAGCGAAGCGAAGCAACCTCCAAGCACCCTTCTCACTGAGCTTGGGGGTTGCTTCGCTTCGCTCGCAATCTTCGTAATTGATTGGGGACAGCCACCGATTTTGGGGTATGAATCAGTGGTCGTGCCCATCAAGTCAACGAAGTAAAGAACGTCCCCTGGATTCCCGCGTTCGCGGGAATGACGGGCCGCGGGTATGGCGCTTTCCAACGCTCCTGGATTCCCGCATCCGCAGGAATGACGGGCCGCGCGGATGACGGTGTGAGGGTGGCGTTCTCGAGTACCCCTGACCCCTGTTTTTTATGCCGGGGCGAAGTGATCGATGTCCAGGATCGTGCTCGTCGTCTCTTCCGCGAACACGGCCTGGACCTTCATCCCGATCTTCGCCTCCTTCAGGTCGATCCCTTCCACGATGTGGACGAGCGACGTGTCGGCCCCGTCGAGCCGGATCGTAGCCAGGACGTACGGGGCCTTTTTCGGCAGGTGCTTGTCTTCGTACCGGATCACCGTGAAATTCGTCACCTCCCCCGTGTTCTGCACGTCCACCCAGTTCTCCCGGATGTCTTCCATGCACACATCACAGATCTGGCGCGGAGGCACGAAGACCTTGCTGCACTTTTCGCACTTGATGCCCATGATCTTCTTCTCGTCCCGAATCGTCGTCAGGAACCTGCTTCCCACTCTTCCGGCGAAGTAGGTGTACGGAAGCGCGAGCTTCCCCTCGACGACAAAACAGTCCTTCGTGTCGAAATTCTCGTTCATGACCGGGCTCCTTATTCGTCGATCTCGAAGTACTTGATATCGGAAACCTTGCCGGTCCGCTCTTCGGCCCAGACAGGACGCACGATCGTGCCCTTCTTCTCGTTCCACCCCATTTCGATCCGGTCGAGCTGATCGTCCCGGAGAAAATGCGGGAACACCTCCTGGCCCTTGCAGCCGTCGAGCAGGATATAGGCGAGCCCGTAAGGCGTCTCCCTGGTTTCACCGGTGAGCGGATCCGGGCTGGCATAGTAGGCGGTGTCCACGAGGCGCACGTTGCCCTTCGGGCCCACCTCGAGCCATTCCTCGCACCGGATCCTGCAGACCGCGCAGATCTCGCGCGGCGGCACCTGCGTCCGGCCGCACTCGTGGCACCGGTTCGCAAGGATCTTCTTCTCCTTCAACCCGTTCAGGTATTTCCCCATCACCGGGCCGGTGGCGAATCTCTCCTTGACCGAGATGACCTTCTTCAGGACCAGAAGCTCCTGTTCTTCTTCTTCCTCTGCACCCGGCGGCGTGTACTTGGCGAAAAGCTCGGGCAGCTTCACCGCAAGGTTCATGTCCCCCTCCACCCTGGCCCTGCCGGTGGTGAGCAGGTTCATCGCATCCACCTTCCCGAGCATCAGATCCACGTAGTCCTGCGCCTTCATGATCATGGTCATGCTCGGAGAGGACACGAGTCCCTCGGTCAGGGTGCATTTCCCATCCTTGATGGTGGCGGTCCACTGCCCCCCTTCTTCGCCGCCGATATCGTATCCGATGGTGATGTCCAGGCCTTCCGCGGCTTCAGGCTGGAACCGGCTCTCCAGCGTGCCGAACATGTCGAGCACGTATTCGCGGGTGGTGAGTTCCTTCCTGGGCGGCGTGAACCGCTTGAAGAGCTTGAAGGTAGTGGCCAGGGCCCCCACGTCGCCCTCCACGGAGATCTTGCCGCTCGTGAAGGCCGCGGTCCCGTCCACCTGTCCGATGTTCACGCCCACGAAGGTGTCCGGGTCCGCCACGGTGACGGCAACGCACCCGCTCAAGTCGTCGGTCTGCTCGATCTTCATCGCCCCGTCTTTGACCGTGAGCTTCCACTTGCCCCGGCCCTTGATGTCGTATCCGAAGCTCGCGTCAACGCCTTCCGCCCCTTCCGGCCGAAACCGCTCTTCCATGGTATTGAAGATGTCTTCGACTTTGACTCCGAATTTCTCGCTCATGTCTCCCTCCTCCTACCAACCGAGTTCTTTCTCGAGCATGATCAGAACCGTCCACAGGGTCCCGCCGAACCCGGAGGCGAGCGCATGGTTCACCGGCCTCGGGATCTGATGCGCGCCCGCATCCCCTCGGACCTGGAGACAGGCCTCGGCCGGCCTGACCAGCGCCGTGGCTCCGATCGGATTCGACGAGATCACCCCGCCGGACGGGTTGACCGGAAACTTTCCGTCGAGGGCGATCTCCTTCTCCTCCACCAGCTTCAGATGTTCGTCACCCTCCAGAAGGAGGAACTCCCGCAACCAGTCCACGCCCCACCAGGAGGAAGGGTCGTACATTTCGAAGACATCGAAGTACTCGAGGGGGTTCGTAATCCCGTTCCGCTTGAAGAGCTCCTCGGCCGCCACCCGGTGGGTCATCTTCTCCTTGGTGGCCTGGTCATACCCAAGGATGTTGATCGTCTCCTCCCGGTGCACGGTGATGTGATCCCGGATCCACACGGGCTTGTCGGACATGGCCTTCGCCTTTTCCTCGCTCGCCATGATGACCGCACACGCCCCGTCCGACTGGGAGCACATGTCGATGATCTTCAGCTCGCCGATGAGCTTGGCCGAGGTCTTGATGAGGTGGTCCATCTGGTCCCACTCGAGACCGAAGGCCCGGTGCGCCTTCGGGTTGAGGCAGGCGTTCTGGTCCATGATGATCCGGTAGATCATGGCCGCCCGCGTCGCACGCTCCCTCCCGAACTCCTGGATCACGTCGTATGCGCACGTGCCCGTGAGCGCTCCGGTCTGGAGGCTCCGGAACCAGAGCGGGTCGGCCATGTTGGTGATGCCGCCCGTGGTGTGTCCCTCCTGGAGCTTCTCGAAGCCGATGACCATCGCCACATCGTACATGCCGGACGCGACCAGGTTGTCCCCGGCACAGAAGAGGGTCGTCCCGGTCGTCCCGCCCGTGGTGAGGCGAAACGAGTCCTTCCCGTAGGCCCCCGTCCCGAGGCTGTGCCACAGGTCGGGCTGATGGACCATCTCGAAAAGTTCCATGTTCCCGTGAACGAGACAGTCGATGTCCTTCATGGTGAGCCCCGCGTCGTCCAGGGCCTCCCGCACCGCCTCGTGAATCATCTCCGGCTGATTCACGTCCTCCCGGTGGCTCGAGTGTTTCGTCTGTCCCACACCGATCACGCCAACGTTTCTGTTCTTCTTTCTATGCGCCATGGCTCCCACCTTATTTCTCTAGAATGAGTACGGTCTGGTGCTGACACGCGCCGCCCGTGGTTCCGTGAGCCAGTGCCCTTTTGGCACCGTCCACCTGCCTCTCGCCGGCCTCGCCCCGAAGCTGAAGGATGCCCTCCACGGCCCGGGCCACCCCTCCCAGCATGATCGGGTTGCCGTTCAGCATGCCCCCCGAGAGGTTGACGTTCCGCTGGTCCGGGCCGCCCGATTCGATCCACTTGCCGCCCTGCCCCTCCGCGGCCAGACCGATGCCTTCGGCCAGCAAGGGAAGCTGGTGTGCATACGCATCGTTCAGCTCGACCACGTTCAGGTCGCTCTTCGGATCCCGGATGCCCGCCATGCCGTACGCCCTTTCGCAGGCCTTCTTCAGGCTGAAGTTGGAGGCGAGGTCCCGGTCGCCCACGAAGTACCGGTCCATGCAGTTGCCGAAGCCGGTGATCCACACCGGGTTGTCCGTGAATTCGCTCACGCGTTCCTCACAGCAGAGCAGCACGCCCACCGCCCAGTCGGTGACGGGATAGGCGTGAAGCGCCCGGATCGGATCGGCCAGAAAAGGGGAGTTCAGCACATCCTCTTCGGTCGCCGTCCCGTTCTCCCTGGCGAAGGGGTTCCTGGCGGCGTTCCGGCGGGATCGTACGACCACCTCTGCCAGGTGTTCGTCCGTGACGCCCGATCTTTCCATGTAGGCACGCGCCTGCAGGGCGTTTACATTCAGGAAGTCCATGCCCACAGGCCGGCAGAAGAAAGGATCGTACGCGAGATTCGTGCACATGTTCCGGCTCTCGGGCTGGGACTCCTTGCAGTGGCCCATGAAGAGCACCACATCGTCGTGGCCGGAGAGAATGCAGGCCATGGCGTAACCGAGACCGTTCAGACCGTCCTGAGCGGTCTTCTCCTCCCCACGATAGTGGGCGCCCACCACGTCCGTCATACCGTTGTCGGAGATGGTTCTCGCGTCGAACACATCGTCCGAGCAGGTCACGATGTTCCGGATGCCCTTGTCCATGTCAAAGGTGACGCCTGTCTGCTCCAGGATCGGCTCCAGGCACTCCAGCAGCATGCCCTGATTACGCTTGTACCAGATGTCGGGCTCGTTTTTGATCTGCGCCACGGCGCAAATCGCGACTCGGTTTCCCATGAGACCTTCACCTCCTTTGCGTTAGAGAAAACAGTTCCAGAACCTTCCCTTCCTGATCGCCCGGATGATCGCGTCCTTTTCCCTCGGCGCATCCAGCTCGATCCAGGCCCTGCCGAGCCCCACCCGCGTGTGCATGTCATCGGAGGCGATCTTCGGATAGGGCAGTTCCAGGGCCTCTATCTCCTTCTGCCGAAACCCCTTGGACGTGATTTCCACGGCGTCCAGAGGGTACTTCTCGGCGACTTTCCTGGTTCGATGTTCGATTTGCTCCAGGGTCAGATCATACTCGCCGATATGATTGAACACGTGCAGGACCTCTTCGTCGCCCTCGATCCTGTTCACGTGAATGTAGCCCTTCACGAACACCGTGAGCTCGATTCCGTGAAACAGAATCATTCCGCTCTTCACCTGCGAGTAGACGTCACGGCAATTCGGTTTCACGAGATAGTCGTGATCCGTAAACGCGATGAAATCGAATCCCCTCTCCTCATAAGCGTCCGCCGCCTGCTGCGGCGTCAGTTCGCCGTCCGAACAGGTCGTGTGGATGTGAAGGGCGCCCTTCAGCAGCATGGTTTGTTTCGACCTTTCCCCTTCGGCGCGGATTACGCTCGAGAACCCTTCGCGTTGCCGTCCGAATCCGTCCCGGCCGCGCTCAGATCCCGCAACACGGCCAGCAGACCGCCACGGAGAAAGACGAGGGCTTCCCGCACGATCGTCTCTGTCTCTTCGGAGCGATCCTGCGAGACCATGTACTGGTAGGCGATGCGCTCCAGCATACCTCCGATCGCCACCGAAACGATCTCTGCCACGAGCCTTTCGGCAATCCCGTATTCCTCGAGGACCTCGTCGATGGCCCGAGCAACGTCCCGGTAGAGCCGCTCGAAGATGGCCTGCCTCCTCGCCTCCACCTCCGGGCTGACCCCGACCGATTCCCTGAGCAGAATGATCAACTGAGACGGGTGCAGGCTGCAGAAGTTCTGAAACAGCGCCCGGCCCGCGTTCTCGATCCTCCCGACAGGCTCGCCCCCGGTACGGAACGCCTCCCCCAGAATGTTCCGCACGTTCGAGGCGGTCCCGTCGATGAGCTGAAGCAGCAGATCCTCCTTGTTCCGGAAGTAGAAATAGACCGTCCCCACGGCCACCTCGGCGGCCCGCGCGATGTCCTGGATCTTGGTGTTGGGGTAGCCGTTCTCGCAGAAGAGGCGCTCTGCCGTCAGAAGAATCGTTTGATATCGCTGCTCTTTTTCCCGTTTTCGCCTCTGGGCGGTCACAGAGGCCGCAGAGGGGGGGGACACTTGCCTGGCCATGAGCTCGTAATGGAGGCGGGGCTGTTATTGAATCAGATTCAACCGCCGAACCGAATTCACAATCTATCCAAAACAGAGCCTTCCGTCAAGTGAAAAAGAAAAGATTCTCGACATCCTCGACGCGCCGTACTAAACTGCAGGGATTCACCCCCTGACGATCCCTAGGTGAAGACCATGCAACGGTTCACCGCCGGCTCTCTCACGCTTCTCTCCCTCCTGCTCCTTTGCAGTTTGCCCTTCAAGGCCTTGGCAGACCCTCCGGGCGAAGGAAGCGGGATGCGCGGCCGTCCTCTGGATGACTGCCAGAAGAAGTTTGCCGAAACGCTGCAATTCATGGACAGGGAGAGGGAATACAGGGCCGACAAGGTTCGATATCAGACGCTCGTGGCCCAGCGGTGTGCCGGCCGGCAATGGTACGAGCCGGGCCTGCTCGAATGCGCGCTCTTCGTCCCCTTTTTCGGGCTCATCCTACCCTTTTTCGGAGTGATGCTCCTTGAAAGGCTGGACGCTGTGCGCCGCAAGCCAGCGGAAAGCCTGAGGGAGTAGCTCCCCCTCACGGTGCCGGTCGCATGGCCTGGTCGCGCAGAACCGGGAGCCGAAGGCAGGACCCCGGCGAACGTCAGGATTTCTCCTGCTCCATCTTTCGCTTGTACTCCAGGACATCTTTCTCTTTCGTTGCTACGCGAAAAAGAGACGTGCTATGAAGGTGAGCGCCCTGCAATCTCGAAGGACATCATCGGAGGATCGTCATGACCCAACTGCTCGAGGAGATGGAACCCCTGGCCGCACCGATGCGCAACCAAGTGCTGGATGCATTCGGTCAACGTGTTGGGCCGATGCTCGACTCGCCATGGGAGGAAGTGCGCGGCAAGATCGAGCGCCTCGATCTCGCCCTTCAGGAAACGAACGCCTGGAGGCCGCAGGATCCGCCGGGAGCGGTCCACGTCAAGGTGGCGTGCACCTTGCTGGCCGTATACCGCACCCTCCTTCCCCGTTTCGATGACAGGCAGGTCCTGCTCGATCTGATCGGGGGCGTCATCCATGCCTTCCTTTTCCAGGACGGATTGGATCCGTTCCTTCTCGACCACTTCGGCATCTCCCCGGAGAGACCGGAAGATGCCTGGACCCGGCTCTGCACGAACTTCATTCCCAGCGGCCGGGAACGATACGGCAGAGCGTGGGTCGTGGAGCAGGGCGTCAAGGACGAGCGGCGCTGCTTCTTCAATTTCCGAAGGTGCGGCTTCGCCGACTTCTTCCTGGACAACGATGCACGGGAGGTCCTCTACCTCCTCTGCGCCACGGATTACACCTGGGGCGACGCGCTGGAGAAGAAGTACGGCATACGCTTCGAGCGGCCGACCATCCTTGCCGAAGGCGCCGATGCCTGTCGCTTTCAGTTCTTCAGGAAGTGAGAGGGATCCGGCCTTTTCCGCGGCAAGACGTGCAGCTTCGAATCAGGAGAAGGACATGAAGATCCTCGTTGGTTATGACGGGTCCGATCTGTCAAAGAGGGCCTTGAAGCGGGCCCGGGAACATGCAGAAGCCTTCAGCGCGGAGGTCATTCACGTACTGCACTCGAGAACCAGCGGCCAGCCGGGGCATCCGCACGCCCTCGGCGAGCAGGATATGGATGATCTGAGGGCATCCATGAAGATCGAAGGATGCCTTTGCGAAACCCACCTGCTGGCCCGCGGGATGGATCCCGGCCCGCATCTGGTCAAGTTTGCCAGAGAACACGGTATCGATGAAATCGTGATCGGGGTCAGGAAACGATCCAAACTGGGAAAATTCATCATGGGCTCAACGGCCCAGCACGTGATCCTCGAAGCCCCCTGCCCGGTCGTCTCCGTGAAATAGGGGCTTCCTCGACCACCCGGACCATCCTCGAGGAGGGTACACGTACATGAACGATCTATCCAGGTTTGATCTGTCAGGAAGAAAGGCACTCGTGACAGGAGCGGCTGGAGGCATCGGCAGGGCATCGGCGATCGCGCTGGCCAAGGCGGGCGCGGACGTGGCCGTCATCGACGTGAAGGACGATTTGGGCCGGGAAACCACCGAAGCGATTCGGGCTCTCGGCAGGACATCGACCTTTATCCACTGCGATGTTTCGGATCCGGAGCAAGTGTCCGCCATGGTCGAAGAGGTCATCCGGAAGTTGGGGTGCCTGCACATCGCCCACAACAACGCCGGCGTCGGTGGAGAGCCGATCCCCCTCATGGATGACGGAGCCATCGATGAGTGGAAGCGGGTGATGGACGTGGATCTCTTTTCGGTCTTCTACTGCTGCAGGGAGGAAGCGAAACACATGATTCCTCAGAGGTACGGCAAGATCGTCAACACGGCCTCCATGAGCGGTACCATCGTGAACTGTATGGAGTTGGGCGGTGTTCCCATCGCGGGCATGGCGGCGATCGGATACGCGACCGCAAAGGCGGGGGTGAAGCACCTGACCAAGGCGCTTGCGGTCGAGCTCATTCAGCACAACATCTACGTGAATTCCATCAGCCCCGGCTATATCATTACGCCCATGACCCAGATCATTCAGGACACACCCGCGTTTCTGGAAGTGGAAAACCGAACCACACCCATTCACAGGCAGGGGGAAGCGGAAGAGATGGTCGGCGGCGTTCTCTATCTCGCATCCGATGCGTCCAGCTACACCACGGGCCACGACCTGTTGATGGACGGCGGCCACACCGTCTGGTAGCAACCCACTCCCGGGAGGAAGAGAGACATGCCGGAAGAGCTCCTTCTGCAGCAGCCGATCGAAATCAAGGGCCGACCCATCCGAAACCGGATCGCCTACGCCCCCATGGTCAGCATGATGGCGGAGGACGGAAGGGTCGTGGACAAGACCCTGGCGTGGTACGAGGCGAGGATCCAGGGCGGTGTCGGGTTCTGCATGGTGGAGGGAACCAACGTGAGCCCGGACCAGTTCCGGGAGTTCATGCCCCAGATGGCCATGCACGACGACGAGAGGGCCGAGACCCACCGGAAGCTGGTCGACCTCATCCACTCCTACGACTGCCATGCGAGCGTTCAGCTCGCCCACGGCGGGCTCATGGCCGTAACCGCCCGGATGCTGTTTCCGGACTTCATGCCCCAGTTGCCCACCGCTCCCCACTACGCCGAACGCCCCTGGATGCCGGTTTCCGGCATCGACATTCTGAAGGATCCGAATTACGTGGGCGAGGCGATGAGCACCGAGAAGGTCCGGGAGACCGTCATGGAGTTCGCGCGGGCCGCGGAGAGGGCGAAGCGGGTGGGCTACGACTCGGTGGAAATCCACGCGGCCCACGCCGTTCTCGTGGGGAATTTCCTGTCGCCCTTCTACAACCTCCGGACGGACCGGTACGGCGGGGGCCTGGACCGGCGGATGCGTTTCTGTCTGGAGATCATCGACGAGATGCGCAACGCCGTGGGCAAGGACTACCCGATCCTGATCCGGCTTTCCGTGGACGAGATGCTCGGCAGCCTGGGCAATTCCGTAGAAGACTACACCCGCTTCATCATCCCCCGCGTCCTCGAGGCGGGCGTGGACTGCATCGACGTGTCCATGGGCTCGGTCCAGCACGTGCCGGACGGCATGTTTCCCTCCCTCTACTACCGCAGGGGCTACTTCATGTATCTGGCCCGCATGGTCAAGGAAATCTCTCCGGTCCCGGTCATCGGCGTGGGCCGCATCAACGATATGCGGCAGGCGGAGTTCCACCTCCGACAGGGCGACTGCGACATCGTCTACATGGGCCGCCAGCTCTTCGCGGACAGCGAGGCGCCGAAGAAGTTCGTCGAGGGAAGGGCCGAGGAAACGAGGCGGTGCATCGGGTGCCTTCAGCAGAACGGAATGAACATCTGCGTTCCCTGCACGGTCAACCCGGAGCTGGGCAACGAGCTTCACAGCGAGCTGAAGCCGGCGGAAGCAAAGAAACGGATCGTCATCGCCGGGGCGGGACCGGCAGGGATGGAGGCTGCGCGGATCGCCGCCGAGCGGGGGCACGAAGTGATCGTCCTGGAGAGACGGGCCTTTACCGGGGGGACGGTACGCATCCTGGGCAACACCCAGCTCATGCACGAGTTCCGCAACCTGAACGACTACCACGCCCACGAGCTGAGGCGTCTCGGCGTCGACGTCCGTACCGGCGTGGAAGCCACGGCAGAGAGCATCGCCGCCCTCGAGCCGGACACGGTTCTCGTCGCGTGCGGCGCCCGGATGAGCCTTCCGGACGGGGCTGCGGGCAAGCCTTTTGTCTTGACCCACGTGGATGCGCTGGAGAACAAGTTCAGGCTCGGCAGAAGGGTCCTCGTGTACGGCCTCGGCTACGGGGCCGAACTGGCCATCGCCCTCTGCGAGGAGGGACACGAGGTCACCCTGGCGGGCAAGGGAGAGACGGTCGCCACGAACCTATCGTCCATGGTGAGGCGGCAGTACCTCATGCGAATGCTCGATCCGGATGCGGACCTCCCCATGAAGGGCAGTTTGAACATCCGGTTTCTGAAACGCTCCGAGCTCAAAGCCGTGGACGCTGAAGGCCGGGTCACACTCGCGCGCAAGGTGGACGACCGGCAAGAGACGTTCAGAATCCAGGTGGACACACTCGTCGTCTCCCTCGGTCGAAGGCCGAACAACGAGCTGGTCGAAGAACTGGAGCAGAGGGGCATCGAGGCGATCGCCATCGGCGATGCGAGGAACGTCGGGGAGATCTACAGCGCCATGCAGGACGCCGGTTCCACGGCGAGACGCATCTGAGGGCGTCCCCCCTCTTGCGCAAGCAGGCCGAGACGCCCCACGGCCCTCCGGCTCGACGGAAAGCCGTGGAGGTGGTATCTTCGGTAGGCTGTTCTTCCATTCCCCTGCAGAGGAGGTCTCTCATGGGCAAGCCGGTTTTGAGAACCAAGCTGTGCGACATGCTGGGCATCGAATATCCGATCCTGAGCGCCGGAATGGGACCGAGCCTGGTGGGCGAAAGGACGGGCGCAACGGTCGAGCTCGTGGTCGCCGTATCCGAAGCGGGCGGGCTGGGTGTACTGGGGGCCGCCGGCTTCACCATCGATCAGATGGTCGACGCGATTCGGGAGATAAGGAAACAGACCGACAAGCCCTTCGGGGTCGATCTCCTCCTGCCCAGCCAGACGGTGAGCAGCGAAGACCGGGAGATCGACGGTCCCACGGAGATCCCCCTGAGCGAGGTCGTCAAGACCCTGCCCAAGTCGCACTACGAGTGGATGACCAAGGTGAAGGAGGAAATGGGCCTGCCGGACATCGACGTCATGGTGAACACGGCATCCACGACCGTCCGCCCCCATGCGGCCGTGAAGGCCTGCATCGAGGAGAAGGTGCCCCTCTTCTGCGCCGGCCTGGGGAATCCGGGGTTCATGGTCGCCGACGCCCATGCCGCCGGCATGAAGGTACTCGGGATCTCGGGGAACACGAAGAACGCGCGAAGGATCGCCGAGTCCGGCGTGGACCTCGTCGTGGCCCAGGGACACGAGGGAGGCGGCCACACGGGCCGGGTGGGATCCCTCGCCCTATGGCCCCAGGCCGTGGACGCGGCCGCGCCCACACCGGTGCTGGCCGCCGGCGGGATCGGCGACGGCCGCGGCCTTGCCGCAGCCCTGGCCGTGGGATGCGTAGGCGTGTGGGTGGGGACACGCTTCCTGGCATCCCACGAAGGCGGGCTCATGGACGTACAGAAGGAGGCGATCGTCAAGGCCACGGACGAGGACACCCGTCGAACCTACCTCTACACCGGGAAGACCTCCCGGGCCACCTACAACCGGTTCCACGACCTCTGGGAGACTTCGGCCCTCGATCCCCTGCCCTTCCCGCTCCAGGTGCTGTTCGCCTCGGCCATGGTCGAGATGTTCATCCAGTCCCAGAAATACGAGTACGTCGGTCCCTTTGCCGGCCAGGTATCCGGGCTGATCAACGAGATCAAGCCAGCGGCGGAAATTCTCAGGGACATGGTGGAAGAAACGGTGGACATCCTCGCACGCAAGCTGCCGGAGCAAGTCACGGTCGAGCCGTAACGGGAGGACCCGATCCGATGGGCGATGAGCGTCTTCTGTACGAGGTGCAAGGTGAGATCGGGATTCTCACCCTGAACCGTCCGAACCTGGTGAACGCGGTCAACGGGCCGATGCTCGAGGATCTCTACCGGTTCTGGGGGGAAATGCAGGAAGACACGACCGTGCGTGTGGTCATCCTGCGAGGAGCAGGCGAAAGGGGCTTCTGCTCCGGCGTGGACGTCAAGGAGGCTGCGCGGGCCGCGGGGGACCTGTCCGCAGAGACCTCCGTTGCGGAGTACGCGTACGACGCCCAGAAACGATGGTCCTCGGTCATCCGCCTCATGCGCACCTGCCCCCAGCCGATCATCGCGGCGATTCACGGCCCTGCCATGGGCGGCGGGCTCGCCTTCGCCTCGGCCGCGGACGTGCGGCTGGCGAGCACGGACGCAATGTTTTGTGCCCAGTACATCAACATCGGCCTCGGCGGGGCGGACGTGGGTTCGAGCTATTTCCTCTGGCGCATCGTGGGATGGGGGCGGGCTGCAGAGATGTGTCTCACCGGTGCCCGTGTGTTTGCGGAGGAAGCGTACCGGATCGGCCTGGTGAACCATCTCTACACCCGGGAGGAATTGATGCCGGCGGCCATGGAGATGGCCCGCGCCATGGTTTCCAAGACCCGGCTCGGCCTGCGGCTCACCAAGGATGCGCTCAATGCCGGACTCAACCTGAGCAGCCTGGAAGACGCGGTCAAGGTGGAGGACCGCAACCAGGCGTTTCTCATCCTGAGCGGAGGCCTTGCACCGGCCAAGAAATGAGGAGACGAGCATGAGCTACCAGGAGTACTTCGGAGAGACGCACAACATCCTTCGTCAGAGCATTCGCACCTTCATGGAACGGGAGGTTCACCCCTACATCGACGAATGGGAGGACAAGGAGGAGTTCCCCAGGGAGCTCTACAAGAAGGTCGCAGAGGCGGGATTCACCGGACTCGGATACCCGGAGGAGTACGGGGGAACGCCCGCCGAGGACGTCTTTCTCAAGGTGGTCTACATGGAGGAGTTCGTCCGGTCCCGCTCCGTCGGCCTCGTGGCGAGCCTCGGATCGCATGCCATCGCCCTGCCTCCGATCCTGAACATGGGCACCGAGGAACAGAAGCGGCGGTACATACCCCCCGTGCTGGCGGGCGAGAAGATCGCCGCCCTTGCCATCACCGAGCCGGACGCAGGCTCGGACGTGGCGAACATCCGGACCCGCGCGGTCCGGGACGGAGACGAGTACGTGGTCAACGGCGCCAAGACCTTCATTACGAGCGGGTGCCGTGCGGACTTCCTGACCACGGCCGTGCGGACGGGTGGCGAGGGATACGGCGGGATCAGCCTCCTGGTCATCGAGACGGACACCCCGGGCTTCCAGGTCGCCAGGAAGATCCGCAAGATGGGCTGGAACGCTTCCGACACGGGGGAGCTCGCCTTCGAGGACTGCCGCGTGCCCGTCGCCAACCGGCTCGGCGAGGAGGGCAAGGGGTTCTACGGCATCATGGAGAACTTCCAGACGGAGCGACTCATCATGGCCATCGAGGCCCACGAGGTGGCGCAGCTCGCGTACGAGGAGAGCCTGAAATACGCCCGGGACCGACAGGCCTTCGGGAAACCCCTGACCGGCTTTCAGGTCACCCGCCACAAGCTGGTCGACATGGCCACCAAGATCGCCGTGGCCCGAGAATTCAACTACCGGGTGGCGGCCAAGATGCAGGCCGGCCAAAATGTGGTGACCGAGGTCTCCATGGCCAAGAACTTCGCCTGCGAGGTCTGCGATCAGGTGGTCTACGACGCCGTGCAGATCCACGGCGGGTATGGATATGCACGCGAATACCTGGTGGAAAGACTCTACCGGGACTCCCGGATCCTGAGCATCGGCGGGGGTACGACCGAGATCATGAAGGAGATCATCTCCAAGACACTTCAGTTCTAATAAAAAAGCCCCTGTGCCGCCTTGGGAAGGGAGACGGCGCAGGGGCTGAAACCACACGGTCCGCTTAGACGACACTCACATCGCTGGCAGCGGGCCCCTTCTGACCCTGGGTAACCACGAACTCCACCCGGTCCCCTTCGTTCAGGGACCTGAACCCGTCTCCCCGGATCTCTTTGTAGTGCACAAACACATCACCCCCGGACTCACGAGCGATGAAACCATAACCTTTGCTCTCATTGAACCATTTGACGGTTCCTGTTTCTTTCTCCATGTTCGTTGATCCTCCTGATACACATTGAACGACTGCTCGTGAAGTTCCGTTCGTTTCCCACATAAAAAAAGCCGCCCAGATAAGCACGATCTGAGCGGCAAACTTACGCCTTCCAAACAGAACTCACCCTATTCTAAGAAGAATGATGGCACATGATCCTACTTGCTGTCAACTCCCTGCCTCAGAGGGTGGCTCAGAGGGTCCGGCCTCCTCCCCGACTAAGTACTCCATCTCATATGCCACCGCATTTATGCCATAGAGCACTAAGTACTCGATGTCATAAATACGGTCACGTATCGAGGAGGCCGAGGCGCCCGAGAGGCAAGGCGCGAGGAGGGCGAATACCGGGAGTATTTAACCGACGAGCAACGCAGCCTGCCGGGATGGATCGGCATCCGAATGCCACCGTATTTATGAGATGGAGTACTAAGGTCCTGTCCCGGAAATACGGGTGCTCAGGCAGGCCGCTTCAGCGCTGGGGCGTAATTCGAAATTCAAGATTCTGTTGTAGAATGACGACTTTACCGACAGGGGAGTAAGAGCCACAAACAGAGGCCGTCAGCCCGGGGGGAAGGACTGACGGCCAGGGTGAGAGTCTTGACCGGCACATTTCGGGTGAGCGGTCGCCCTCGACTCTTGGATTCATTCTTCGGGTCAGGAGATGCATCCAATTCCGTGGGAAAAGAAAGGCTCAGGGAACCATGAAGGGGATTTTCATGAAGGGCAGAACAAATCCGCTGTCTATTGTACCGATTCTGATTTCGGTGGCCGTATTGGCCCTGGCGGACCCATGCTTTTCCACCACATCAGCGGAAAGAGATACGCTTCGCGGCGTGGAGGCCCTGAACGTGCTCGCCAAGGTCAGGCTGGGCGATGAAGGGGCCCGGGCGCTCGGCATCACGGACGCGCAGCTCAAGACCGACACGGAAAAGACCCTCGAGGAGGCCGGGATCAAGGTCGCTGGAAACGTAAGGCCCTACCTCCTTCTGGTCGTTTCCGTGATCTCCATCTCCCATCCCACCGTGGACGGCATTCTGGCCTATGTGTACACCGCGCAACTCAAATTCCGCCAAGGCGGCGTGATCGACTCGACCGGCGAACGAGCGAACGTGACGACCTGGGACGAGACCCGCTTCGGCGCCACGACACCCGCCACCTACCTCGACGTCCGGCTTCGGCAGACCATCAACACCCTGGTGGATGTCTTCGTCCGCGACTATCTGGCCGTGAACCCGCCCTCCCCCTGAGAAGCGGAGGGGGTCCGGTTCCGGAGCGCTTGAAGAAACCCCTTGCCAACAATCAAAATTTTGTTATATGTTAAAATATCTGTACAGAATGCGCTGGACCCGGCACCCGGGGCTCGCCCATGAGGATTCTGCTCACCACGCCCGTCAGTGCGACCCGATACGACTACTTCAAGGACCTCGTATCCCGGGGGATCAAGCTGCCCGTACGTTCGTACGTGCCCTCCCTGCCTCTGGACAGCATCCGCGCTTCTCTCGAAGACGATCATGACGTCCGGTTGATCCGGCCGGACGCCTTCCGGGACGTCTGCAGACACCTGGACGACTGCGACATGGTCGGCATCACCTCGACCACGGCCAACTACCTCGACGCCGTTGAGACGGCGAAGCAGGTCAAGCAGGCCCGGCCGGGCAAACCGGTGGTCATGGGCGGGCCCCACGTCTCGGTTCAGGATGTGGAAGCCCTCGAGACAGGATGCGTGGACGTGGTCGTTCGGGGCGAGGGAGAGCTGATCGTGCAGCGCCTCGCCCGCGGAGACCCTTACGAGGAAATCGCAGGCATCAGTTACATCCTGAACGGCAAGATCGTTCAGAACCCACCGCAGGAGACCCTCGTCGACCTCGACACGCTCGCCATTCCGCGGAACGACGGCTGGACGCGGCTCCTCTGGTTCCGGCGAAGCATCGGGCTCGTCGTCTCCAGCAGGGGATGTCCCCACAAATGCTCCTTCTGCATCAACTCCTGCATGCAGGGCGGCCAGTGGAGGGCCCGGTCTGCGGAAAACCTCGCGAAGGAACTGGAGAAGTTCTCCGAGACCCAGTATCTGCTCTTCGTGGACGACAATTTCACCCTGGACCCGAAGCGGGTCGACGCGCTCTGTGACCGGATCAAAGAGCGACGCTTCCCCTTCCGGTGGGCCTGCCTGTCCAGGGCGGACAGCATCGTGGCGAACGAGAGGCTCCTGGAGAAGATGTTCGACGCGGGGTTGATCGCCCTGTTCATCGGGGTCGAATCCGCGAACCCGGAGAGCCTGAAGGATGCGCACAAGCGGCAGACACGGGACGTGATCCGCAAGGCCTTCGAGATCACGAAGCAGTACCCGATCATCACCCTCGCTTCCATCATCTTCGGGTTCGACACCGACACCCTGGAAAGCATGGACGAGAACATCGAGTTCCTGCTGGAAATCGACCCCACGGCGATCCAGGCCACCGTCCTCACGCCCTTCCCGGGTACGGAGATCTATGCGAGATACACGGCGGAAGGCAGGATCCTGACAAAGGACTGGTCCAGGTACGACGTGTGCCACTGCGTTTTTCAGCCGCAGAACTGCTCGCCCCGGCAGCTCGAGGACAAAGTGGCCGAGTGCTACCGAAGGTTCTACCGCTCTCCCCAGAAGCGAAAACAGCGCCTCCGCGGCCTGTCCTTCTTCTTCCGGGGCGCGCTGTAGCCCCCCTCCTTCCGGTTCGCTATCGTCGGATGATCCGGCAGAAGCTTGGATCGCTCGCGTTTCCGGCCTGATGAACCTGCCTCCGATCCAGCACGGAAGACCCACTCCTTTGTAGAACATGTTTCTCTCAGTCAAACATTTGACTTGACTCGGTTTGCCCTCTCCTGTTACGAATCGATCTACTGATTTTACGGTGCTTAACTCGAGGATTAGACTCTGGCTATGACCCATGAGCTGGAACAGAGAATCCGAACCCTGGCCCAGTGGATGCACGCTGCCCAGCACTTGGTTGTGTTCACCGGGGCGGGAATCAGCACGGCATCCGGCGTACCCGACTTCCGCGGCCCGGAGGGCGTGTGGACACGGCGGGACAAAGGCCTGCCGCCACCCCACCAGGCCACGCCATGGGACCGGGTCCAGCCGAACAGAGGCCACCTGGCCATCACCGAGCTCCAGGCCCTCGGAAAACTCAAGTTCCTCGTTTCCCAGAACGTGGACAACTTGCACATCCAATCCGGAATCCGTTCGGAACTGCTGGCTGAACTGCATGGCAACAGGGCCAGGCTGCGTTGCAGCCGTTGTGAT
Organism: uncultured Thermodesulfobacteriota bacterium; assembly: GCA_964479535.1. Classification (GTDB taxonomy): domain Bacteria; phylum Desulfobacterota; class DSWW01; order DSWW01; family DSWW01; genus S015-6. The sequence continues at coordinate 35,613 of CAYZMM010000018.1, read as the reverse complement.
CAGACCGTGGAGCGCGCTACCGGGGTGGAACGATGTGTCTGCGGCGGCTCACTGACCTCAAGCGTGGTCGACTTCGGGCAGTCCCTGCCCGAACGGGACCTGGAGCTCGCCTTCGGGCATGCCGCCCAAAGCGACCTCTTCGTTGTCGTCGGCTCCAGCTTGGTGGTCACCCCGGCGGCCAACATCCCGGTCGAGGCCCTGCGTGCCGGGGCAAGGCTGGTCATCATCAACCAGGGCCAGACACCTCTTGATCAGCATGCTGACCTGAGGTTCAGCGAGAACATCACGCAGGTCCTGCCTCCCACCGTCACGGAACTCAAGAGGCTGATGGGCTTCCTGGACTAGCGAAAGAAAAAGAGAGATTTCCTGCAGCAGTGGTTTTAAGTATTCTTCGAGTAGACCTCTCTTCTTGACGGGAAGATGGGTTGACGATCTATCGTAAGCTATTGATTTTAAATGGTGCCCGGGGCGGGGGTCGAACCCGCACGGAGCTTGGCTCCAAGGGATTTTAAGTCCCGTTTTCCCTGTTTTCCCATACCTTCCTTAAACATCCCTTGTGACCATCTTTTGCCTTTACTTATCAATATCTTACTGATACAATACCTTCCCAAAGCATCCCGACGCATACCATAGTTTAATCAAAAAAGTGGGGACTAAGTGGGGACTGGAAATCAATCCCTTGTGGTCAAATCAATCCCTTGGAGGGCCTGAACATGGGCAAAACATGGTATTCAACCGGGTATCCTGGGGTCCGTTACCGAAAGCATCCGACCCGAAAGCACGGCGTGAAGTTTGACCAGTACTTCGCGGTTCGCTACCAGAAGGACGGCGAGAGAATCGAAGAGGGCGTTGGATGGGCAAGCGAGAAGATGAACGGGGAAAAGGCGGCCCTAATCCTTGCCGAGCTTCGGGAAGCTTCAAGAACCGGCAAGGGCGAAACCCGACTTTCAGAAAAGCGGGCGAAGGCCGATGCCGAAAGGGACAAGGAAAAGGCGGGCCGAGTGACTTTCGGACAATTCTGGAAGGATTCCTACCTACCGCAAGCAACGGCCGACAAAACGGGCGAAACGATGGTTCGCGAGAGAAGCCTCTACAAAATGTGGCTATCCCCTACCCTTGCGGCCCTTCCCTTCCCCGATATTTCCGCGATACACGTTGAGAAAGTGAAATCACGAATGGCGAGGGCCGGGCAATCCCCTCGAAGTATCGAATATGCACTCGCGCTTGTTCGGCAAGTGTTTAACGAGGCGCGGCGACGCGGAACCTTTACCGGCGACAACCCGGCGAGACAAGTCAAACGGCCGAAGGTTTCGAATAGGCGCATCCGGTTCTTGACCCCGAGCGAGGCTGAGACCTTGCTTGAAGAACTTAAGAAGACCGACAAAGAAGCGTGGGAAATGGCCTTGCTCAGTCTTCACTGTGGTCTGCGCGCAGGGGAGATTTTCAAGCTTTCACGGGCCGACCTGAACTTTGATGCGGGGCTCATCGCCGTTGAGGGGAAAGGGAAGCGTTCACGGTTCGCCTACATGACAAGCGAAGTAAAAACGATGCTACAAGAGAAAGGCGCGGGCGACCCCGACGCGCCCTTGTATCCGGGGCCAAAAGGTAAACTTAGGCGCGAGGTACCGCGAACGTTCAAAGAAGCGGTTGATACGTTGGAATTCAACGAAGGGCGCGCAGACGCGAAGGACCGGGTTGTGTTCCATACCTTGCGGCATACCTTCGCGAGCTGGCTCGCACAGCGGGGCGTTGACTCACGCGAAATTCAACGGTTGCTAGGGCACGAAACGGCCGTGATGACGGCTCGCTATAGTCACTTGCGACCGGACAGCGGACGCGTTGCGCTAGACGTTTTGGAGGGCGTACTAAGTGAAGCGAAAGCAGAAGACAAAGAGCAAGGCGCAGACCCCGAAGCCGAAGCCGAGCAAGAGGCCGGTTGAGCGCATAGAGTATCGGCGCGGCGGTTTTGTTCATGGATACATCCGGGGCGGGCCTGAAGACACAGAAGCCTTGCTTGAAGTGTTACAGGCAAATTCTCCCGGTGGCCGAATCGCGAAATGGAAACCGCACGCGGAACGGCTTGGAGTCGGGCTTGACGAAATCGTAGAAGCCGAAAGTCTCATAGACGAATTCGGCCAAGTTTCCGACCTGGATAGATTCGATCTTTGCATGGCCCGGGCGCAGTCGGAGATTGACCTTGCCCAAGTGGAGAAGAGCTTTGTACCTTTGGCGGTCTATGGCGCGAAGGCAAAAGAGGACCGGACGAAAGGCGCGGAAGAGACCCGGCGAGTAAGGGCACGCGACCGGGGCGAGCGCAACAGAAGAATACAAGAAACCATCAACCATCTTTGTCTCAGACAGGGCCATAGTTTTAAGCGAGCGTGCGAGATAGTATCCAGAACGTTGAAAGACCCTGATACCGGGGAGAGCGAAACCCTCCATCCTGACCACATCCGTAAGCGCATCGCAAGGAATCCCCTCCGAAAGAAATAGTTGGGACATTCGCTAGTGACTGTCCCCTCCCATCGTCGCCTATCCTGTCTCTAGGAAGAAAACCCCTTCTGGAGGTAACTTATGGATAAGGCGATTTTCGAGGAAATGTTGAAGCGGTGGGACTCTCCGATTGTGGCGCGCGGAGAAATCAGGCGATTTTCGGGCGGCGTAGTCTCTCCGAAGAGTCTCGCAAACCTTGACTCGCAAGGGCAAGGACCCGACGGCGCGTTTAGAATCGGTTGCAAGGTTGTGTATCCGGCTCGAAACGTTGTTGATTGGTTAGAGACGCGTTCGCGGCCGATACGAGACGAGCGGCCTTCCCCCCGGGCGCGGCGGCGAGATGACGTATGAGCGTGACCGTGACAGCGGAGCAAATCCGCGAAGAGGCAGAGGCACGAATCACCGAAGAGCGAACAGAGTATTCTCGGGCGAATACGGCGAAACCTGTTACCGAACCCTCTTGGCCGGACCCACTGGCCCCGGAAGCATTCCACGGGCTCGCCGGTGATTTCGTTCATATCATTGAACCCCATACAGAAGCGGACCCTGCGGCCGTTCTACTTCAATTCCTTGTCGCGTTTGGGAACGCGATAGGGGACGGCCCGCACTTTGTTGTCGAGGCCGACCGGCATCGGACAAACCTTTATCTTGTTCTTGTGGGCGAGACTGCTAAGGGCCGGAAGGGAACATCCTGGGGCCACGTCAAACGGGCCTTCTCGGTCATAGATGAACCCTGGGGCGAGGGCCGAATCAAGGAAGGTTTGTCGTCCGGCGAGGGCTTGATATGGGCGGTTCGAGACGCAATCACGAAGCGCGAACCGATCCGGCAAGCAAAGGAAATTATCGGCTATCAGGACGTTGAAACCGACCCGGGCGTTGCGGACAAAAGACTACTCGTCGTTGAGTCCGAATTCGCCTCGGTCCTTCGGACGATGAATCGCGAGGGGAACATCCTTTCCGCGATTGTCCGTCGGGCCTGGGACTCGGGAAACCTTCAGGTTCTCACAAAGAACAGTCCGGCGGCCGCGAGTAGAAGCCATATTTCGATTATCGGCCACGTCACGCGCGAAGATCTTCGGCGGGACCTGAGCAGGACCGACGCGGCGAACGGCTTCGGAAATCGGTTCCTATGGGCTTGCGTGCGGCGCTCGAAGGCTTTACCCGAGGGCGGGAACCTTCAAGAGTCCGACCTTGCTTCCTGTCTGGAATCGCTCGGCCGGGCGGTTGTCTTTGCTTCACAGACTGAGCGCATTGTCTGGACCCCCGAGGCCCTTGAAGTCTGGCGGGCCGTCTATCCTGAGCTTTCGGAAGGGAAGCCGGGCCTTCTCGGGGCCGTCACGTCCCGGGCCGAGGCGCAGACCGTCCGGCTCGCTTCCGTCTATGCGCTTCTCGACCAAAGCAAACAGATAAATCGCGAGCATCTTCTCGCGGCTCTAGCGGTCTGGGATTTTGTCGAGGCATCGGCCCGGTACATCTTCGGGGATGCAACGGGCGACCCCACGGCCGACCGCATTCTTGAAGGGCTGAAAGCGAACCCAGAAGGCGGCTTGAGTCGGACTGAGATTCGAGACCTGTTCAGTCGGCATAAAGGCGATGACGAAATAGGCCGGGCACTCACGATGCTACAGAACTGTGGCCGGATTGTCTGTGAAAAGGTTTCAACGGGCGGGCGGCCTTCTGAGCGGTGGAGACTCAGGACGAACGGGGCGGCATGACCCTTTCGTCGCTTTTATCGCTTTCGTCGCACCCTGTGCAGGAGGAAAAATTGAGTTACTTGGAGAAGGCCCGACAGATTAGGGTTGAACCGAACAGGGGCAAAGACTCGGGTTCGGACGAAACCCTTTCCTTCTTGTTCAAGGAAGCCCTCGGCGAAATCAAGGCCCAGTATGTGGCGGGGCTGCTCGAACATATTCGCCGGAAACATCCTGAAATACACGCGCAGTTACAAGAGGCAGAGGGAAACCTTGAGACGATATGGGCAAGGAATCGGCAAGGCTTGGGTTCCCTGGAAACCTTCGAGGAATCACTCAGTCTTTGGAAGGGAATCCTTCTTGCGGCCTGTGAAGAGCATAGGGTGAGAACTTGCCAGGAATGCAAATGGGACCGGCAAAGGGCCTGTGCCGAGTTTTGGAAATCACGAACCAGAGGACGCGACAAAAGCGACAAAAGCGACCAAAGTCGGGGCGGCGATGCTTGACCTTCTGGAAAAGACCGGGTTGACGACAAAGCGCGTTGCCGCGACCCACGGCGGCGAGTGGGCCGGGCCTTGTCCCCTGTGCGGCGGGACCGACCGTTTTAGGGTATGGCCCGAACAGGGCGACAATGGGAAATGGTGGTGCCGACAATGCGGACGCGGTGGCGATGCGATTCAATTCCTTCGAGACGTAAAGGGCCTGGGATTTCGCGAAGCGTGTTCCGTTTTGGGACAAGAACCTAGAACCCGGCGACATGGACCGAGGGCGAACCCTGGGGCCGGAACGTGGACCCCTCGGGCGGCGGCCCTTCCCTGCCAAGCATGGCGCGAGCGAGCGGGGGCCTTCCTTTCCTGGGCAGAGAGGAACCTTGCCGGGAACCCCGACGCGTTGCGATGGCTCGGGCAAGAACGGGGACTCAGGGCCGAGACCGTGAAGGCGGCGCGCTTAGGTTGGAATCCGAAAGACCTTTTCCTTGACCGAGGGGCCTGGGGGCTTGAAGGTGACAAGCGGCTTTGGATACCGGCGGGGTTGGTCATCCCGTCCTTTCGCGAGAAGCTCTTCCAGGAGAAGATCCCGGCAGACACGATCAAGAAGAGGGCGCAGAGAGTGCAGGCGAAAAACGGGACAAATGTCCCGAACACCCCAACCCCCGAACCTGAAAGCGAAAAGGAGGAAAATAAGGAAATAAGCCCCAAGGGGCTTACGGCAGAGACGATCAGGACAAGGGTGCGAAGACAACAGGCAGAAGACCGGTCAAATGACCAGTGCCCCCCAACCCCCGAACCTGAAAGCGAAAAGGAGCATATTCAAGATTTCAAGTCCCATCCCGGGGAAGGCGACCCCTTCCGGCTGAAGATACGGCGGCCAGGGGGGGACGAACCGCGTTACGTCCACGTTTCGGGCGGCTCTTCTCAGACGTGGGTTCTCCCGGGCGAGGCGGCCGGGTTCGCGGTTGTCGAGTCTGAGCTTGACGGCTTGCTCTTGTGGCAAGAGGCCCGGGACCTATGCCGGGTTGTCATCCTGGGAAGCGCACAGGCGAGGCCGGACGAGAAGGCAGCGGCCCGGCTCAGGGATGCGGACGCGGTTCTTCTCGCTCTCGATTCGGACGCGGCCGGGGCTAAAGAGTCCTTGTGGTGGATGCGGCATTTCCCGAAGGCGAGGCGATGGCCCCCGGTTCGCGGCAAAGACATAACCGATATGCACAAGGCCGCCGTTCCCGTTCGGACTTGGGTTGAGGCAGGGCTGAATGAAGGCACCCCCGGGGGTAGGTCGAATCTTAGGGGCCGGAAGCGCGGGACCGATGGGTATCTCAGCGTGAATTTTAATGAGGGTTTCCTTTGAAAAAGTCGGCGCAGAAAACGAGAAAAAAGGCGGGTAAGGCATCGAAGCCGGAAACCATCGAGGCCGAGGCCACGACCCTTTGGGATGGCATCGCAGCGGAATACCAAATCGAGGACGGCGGCGGGAAGGCTATCATCCGTATGGGGGCCGAGGCAACGACTCGCCTTTGGCTTGCTCAGTTACAGATTAAAGATGATGGGATGGTTGTTGTTGATAGGTGGGGACAGCGGAAGAGTCATCCCCTCTTGTCGGTTGAACGCGACGCACGGGCTCAGGTTTTGAAATGCCTCGCGATGTTGAATCTCGACCTTGAACCGCTTCGCGATTCTGTGGGGCGACCCCCGGGCATGGGAGATAAGTAACAATGCCGACGAACAGGAAACGGAGAAGCCGGACACGAAGCATAGGACGATTGACGGGCGATGATGCTTTTTTTCTCGAAGCGGGCCTTCACTTGGACGGCTCGAAATCGGCGCTGCGGTGGGCCGACGAGAGAACGAAAGAACTTTACTTTCGTCACCGGGAAACTTTGATGGCGCGGTCATACCAAAGAGGCTTGGAAGGATGGCGGCCGGCCGGGTTCTGGAAATTCGAGGCCGACCAGGAACCAGACACAGGACCGGCACGTTTGCGGTATCTCCGAGACAACGACCTATTGCGAGATGACGAACGGAAGATTCTTGAAGAACGGCACGCGGACCGGCAGGCGGCCGGGCTCGTGGGATGCTTTGATGACTACACGAAAGGTTGAAATGTTCACGGCGCGCGCGTCGTTCTTCCATGCGCTACCGGGAACGACAGAACACAGGGAATGGAACGGCCCCCGGGCGGGGCCACAATAGGCCAAGAAAGGCAATAACCAACAACGAAAGGGCGAAAAGATGCAAGACAACGATATGAAGAAGCTAGAGTGCGACAACGCGCGGAAACTGATGGGCGAAACCCTGCTTCGAGATGCCGTGAGGGTGTATTACGGGGCGTTGAGCAACGCAAACGAGGCATTCGGGGCGGTTGAGCAGGTTCGTAAGAAGTATGGACTCGGACCTTTGCCGGACCCGACCGGCGGCGCGTTTGTCGATTTCAAGAGGCGAATGAAGGTTTTCACAGACCATTGTAAGGCGACCTTGGATATTGACCTGTAAACGAGAAGGGAGAAGACGTGAAAAGAAATCGTGAAACAGAAGACGGATTACAGGCGGCGACCAAAAGGCTCGAAGAACTGATTAGCAAACGGAGCGCGTTGAAGGCTGATTTCGAGGGCTTGGGCGCACGGCTGACCGAACAAAGGCAACGCCATATCGTCGAGGGCCTTCTCGACGGCGGCGACTTGGACGACCTGCTAGAGCCGATTCGCGAGGCGCGGGAAGGAATCCGAGAGCGGCTTTCCTTGCTCAACAAAGCTATCAGCGAACAGCAAGCGATAGTCCAGCGGGAACGGCAGGCAGCGAGCGAAAGGGCAAGGCAGGAAAGACTCGCCGAATACGAGGAAGCCGTGAAAGCCTACTCTGACGGGCTGAGCATCGCAAAAGACGCGCTCGCGCGCATCGACGAATTGAATCGCGAACTCGCGGCTCAGGGTTTTGCGGGTTGGGACCCTTTGCCGCTTCCCGTCAATTTTCAAGGTTGGGAGCGCAGGGCTTTTACCTTTCGCGAGGCTTGCAGGCTTCGCGGCATCAACTAACGGAGGATAAACGATGCATTACGAAACGGCGATAGGCTTCAGGAACGGACTTGAACAGGTTTTGGCCGAGAAAGAAGCGTTCAGGCGCGCTCACCGGGCGGCGGGCCGTCCGCGATTCTTCAGGTGGGACCCGAAAACCGGGCGCGGGCAGACATTCAGGACGCGCGAAGAGATGCGCGGCGCCACCGGGCAAGGACCGGATAGGTTCGGCGCGATCTGTGAAAAATATGGTGTCAGGCGAAAGCGGCGGGCATGAGCAAAGAGAGGGAGCGCGGGACCGTTGCCTTTTACAGTAAGGTTCGGCGGTTCGGCTTTGTCCGGCGGCAGCGCGATTCTCGGGACGCGTTTCTGTGCGAGAAGAACATAGACCCGGGCATCGAGCGCCTGTTACGGGCAGGCGACAGGGTTTCCTTTATCGTTCGGCAAGAGGGACGCGGGCCTGTGGCGCACGCCGTTCAGCTAATCGCGGGCGAGTCAACGGCGCTCACTTCCTGAGACGCACAGGGGCTCATTCTAGGGCGATACTGACTAGGTGAATACCCGAACAAGGGTCGACCGGGAAAGAAGCGCAGACGGCGATTTCCGGCCGCATCCTGGCCGCGTGCTCGCGGGACTCGCCGGTATCCTCCGGAATTTTTTCCGTACCTTTCTGGGGACGCCCTTTCTCCATCCTCTTTTTGGCCGCGTGCTCGGAAGCTTTGCCTTGGTCCAAGTCCGGAATTTTTTCCGTACTTGCCCCAGGCTGGTTCCCCTTGCGCACCTCCATCCTCTTTTTGGCCTCTTGCTCGCGGGCCTCGCCCATCACTTCCGGAATTTTTTCCGGAACTGTTTTGGGCTTTCCTGGGGCTGTCTGCCCATGTTCCTGCTGCCTCTTTTTGGCCTCTTGCTCGAACATGGGCAGCGCGTGCTCGCGGGACTCGCCTTGGTCCGCCTCCGGAATTTTTTCCGTAGGCCGGGGTGCATTCCCGCCCGTGCTTGTCGCAAGCCTCTTTTTGGCCTCTTGCTCGAACATGGGCAGCGCGTCCACGGCGATCGCCGCCCGCTGCGTGGGCGTGAGAAGGGGAACCGTGACCAGACAAGAACGAGTCGAAAGGTTCATGCGGGGGCCTGCAATATGGCCCCCTTCCTTCCTACGGCATCCGGCAAACAGAGCGGCGAGGACCGCGCTCTTCCGGGTTCTGTCCGAGCTTCCGGCCCACATATTCGACTACGTTGAGCGGCGCGTGGGGTTCGTCTTTGATGACCCACGAAGCGGCCTCGGGGCCTGTGCACTGACCGGGGAATACATCGTCGTTTTTGACCGGGCCTTAAGGCAGTCCGAACCCGACCTTGAGAAAATTCTCGCGCACGAAATCAGTCACCACGTCCTACCCTCGCACCATACCGAAGCCGATGCGGACCGGCAGGCGGCGGCCTGGGGCTTCCGTTCGGCGGCATGGCCCCTATAGGCTAGTAGACAAACCAAAGTGGGGACTAGATGGGGACTGAGGCCGTTGACCCGGGCAAGAATGCGATGATTAGAGGGTTGGACAAATTCACCTAAGTACTTGATTTTGTTATGGTGCCCGGGGCGGGAGTCGAACCCGCACGGAGCTTGGCTCCAAGGGATTTTAAGTCCCTCATGTATACCGATTCCATCACCCGGGCATAATTTTTTCCCTTTTCATTCAAGGCCTTTAGCGTAGGCACGTAAGAATCTACTTTGCTGGTTCATTTTGGTCGATTTTGCCATCATTTGCCGACCTTTTCACGGTCGTTTCCTGGAATTTTGTAGCAAAGTTGCATCAGAATCGCCTCCCGAACCATCCTGCGTGCGACGGGCACAGACCCTGCGCAATCTACCTATTTCTCCCAGCCTGAAGGTGCATGGCACCAGCACGTTGATCTATATTTTGAACCCCGCGGAATGTCAAGGAAACAGGACTTTTGCAGCTCGACCAGAAAGCGCCCCGTGTGAGAATGACTTGCAGCGTTTCCTCTTTGCTTGATATATCTCGTATGTTACCGCCCGCTCGAGAAGGAATGGAAGAGATATGAGACTCGATGAAATCGAAAAGCTCGTCCTTCCTGCCTGCAGGAAGTTCCAGGACGTCACCCGTCTCCTGAAGGAGACGGACGGAACAGCAGATTAAACACCCCTCCTAACCTCGCTACACAGAAGGCACCCTTCCCACCACTGGACTTTTGTAGCATATCTGTAGCAGAGCCGGGACGCGGGGCCTGTAGGGTCTCGAAGTCAATACGTCTTTCTGCAACCCGCAGTGGATGGCCGGTCCCCTGGGCATACGGAGGTTCACCCAGAGGAGCTTGTCGTCCCGTTTCAAGCGGGGTCTACGGACACTACATCCTAAACGCTACACCACACCCTCCCGTAGGGATACCAGCTCTTGTCATGCCCTGCGGAAGGGACTCATCGGGTGAGAATCAGTCGCGTTCCGATACGTAAGAGCCCTCTGAAAATCTCTCCCGCTCGAGCCGGCCCCTGAGCCAGTCTCGGAGTCTCTCCTCTAGTGGCCCGACCCATTCCTCGATTGCAGCAACATCTCCGGCGGCCAATGCCGCTCTATGTTCCGGAGACAGATCGTAGGATTGAAGGGCGCCTGCAGGATTCTCGGCCAGTGCCGACAGGAAGCCGTTGTCCTTCGCCGCCCTCTCGAGGACTGCAAGCATGGCCTTCACAGAGGAGACCTTGAACTCCGGAATCTTTGCGACAGGATCCACGACCGGGTTTGTCAAGAGGTTGGCCGGTGCATCACCCCAGTGGAAGGGCATGAAAACCTGTCCTGGCTTGACCCGATTCGTCCTTTTCGCATGGGTCCGGACCTTACCCCTTCGGGAACTCAACGAGATTACATCGCCCTCCTGAATGCCCAGTTCGTCCGCATCCTCAGGGCTTAGATCCACACGGCTCTTGGGTGCCAAGGCCTCCAGTACGCGGGATCGATGGCTCATGCTCCCTGTATGCCAGTGCTCCAATACCCTGCCCGTCGTCATGAGGAGTGGATACTTACCGGACGGCAGTTCTGCGGGAGGGCTGTCGTGCACCACGTGGAACTTTCCGCGACCCCGGGTGAACCGATCCCCATGGAGGGTGTCCGTGCCGGGATGTTTCCGGTCCCAGCAGGGCCACTGGAGTCCGCCATCGTTCAGACGGCCATGGCTTATTCCCCCATAAATGGGAGTCAACTGCGCAATCTCATCCATGATCTCGGCGCTGGATCCGCAACCCAAAGCGTATCCCAGTCGGTCCGCGACCTCTGCGACGATCTCCCAGTCCGCCCGCGCTTCTCCGGGCGGCTCCATCGCTTTACGAACCCGCTGAATGCGGCGCTCCGTACTCGTGAAGGTGCCCTCCTTCTCGGCAAAGCTGGCTGCCGGCAAGACCACGTCTGCCAACTGGGCGGTCTCGGTGAGAAAGATGTCCTGGACCACGAGAAGGTCCAGCCCGGCCATAGCCTGTCTCGCGAACTTCAGGTCCGCGTCGCTCAGCATGGGGTTTTCTCCAACGACATACATAGCCCTGAGTCGCCCCTCTGCGGCAGCCTGAAACATGTCGACGAGAGTGAAGCCGGGCTTTGGGTCCAGACTCCGGCTCCAGGCCTTTTCGAATTTGGCCCTCGCCTGAGGGTCGTCCACCCGCTGGTATCCCGGGAAGACATTCGGCAGGGCGCCCATGTCGCAGGCCCCCTGAACATTGTTCTGGCCGCGCAGGGGTGAGAACCCGGTTCCCGACCGACCCAGGTTGCCGGTGAGCATCAACAGGTTGGCGATGGCCTTGACGTTGTCCGTCCCGGTCGTGTGCTGTGTGATCCCCATGCCATACAGGACCATGGCCCTTCCGGCACGGCCGAACAGCAGAGCGCTCTGCCGGATCTTCTCGCCGGGAACACCCGTGATCTGCTCCACAGCCTCCGGCGAATATCGATCCAGGGAGTCCAGGAAGGGAGCAAGGTCCTCGCACCGTTCATCCAGGAAGTTCTTGTCATACAACCCTTCCTCCACGATGCAACGCATGATGCCGTTCAGGAGCGCGACGTCGGTTCCGGGCAGGTGATTCAAATGGATCTGCGCCATATCGGCCAACTCGATGGTACGGGGATCCGCAACCATCAGCTCGGCGCCATTGAATCTTACAGCGTGCTTGATCCTCCTTCCGATAATGGGGTGGCACTCGGTTGTGTTGGATCCTATGACAAATATCAGCTCCGCACGGTCGATGTCGGAGATGGAATTGCTCATGGCTCCGTCACCAAAGGCGGCCAATGCCGCAGCCACGGTAGACGCGTGGCAGAGTCGGGCGCAGTGATCCACGTTGTTGGTCCCGATCACCGCCCTGGCAAACTTCTGGATGACGTAGTTTTCCTCGTTCGTGCACTTGGCCGAGCTGAGCACACCCATGGAGCCGGGTCCGTAGCGTTCTCGGGTCTTTCTTACCCCCTCAGCGACCCGCTCCAGGGCTTCGTCCCAGTCCACCTCCAAAAATGCCTGAGAAATCTCCCTGCTGCCGACGGTCTTCGGCACTCCGTCTCTGCGGATCAGGGGGCGGGTGAGACGGTCCGGGTGATGGACGAAGTCCAGGCCATAGCGACCCTTGACGCAAAGGTTTCCCTCATTGACAACGCTTTCATCGTCTCCCCGGATCCTCACGATCTTCCGATCCCGAACACCCAGGTAGATCGAACAACCCACGCCACAGTAGGGGCAGATTGTCTTGACCTCCTTTTCCGGAGAAAGCGCATGTTTGGACATGAGGGCTCCGGTGGGGCAACTCTCTACGCACTCTCCGCAGCTCTGGCAGACGGATTCGACAATGGGTTTGCAGCCGAAGGTGCTGACACGGGTCTCGTCGCCGCGGAATGCAAAACCGATGGCCCCCACCCCTACGATCTCACGGCAAACCCTCACACATTTTCCGCAGAGGATGCACTTGTTCGGGTCAATGTCAAAGGCAGGATGGGACGTATCGATGGGTCCTGTCGGAGGTTTCCTGCGCATCCTTTCTACGGACTCTTTGTCCACACCAACGTACCTGGCCACCTTCAACAGGTCGCAAGTCTCGCTCTTGTCGCACACGAGGCACTCGTACGGGTGGTTGGCAATGGCCATCTCCACGATGGTTCGCCGGACCTGTTGGACCTCCTCGGTCTCGGTATGGACGCACATCCCTTCCTCGGCCAGCGTGGTGCACGAAGTGGGCAGGCCGCGCATCCCCTCGATCTGGACGATACACAACCGACAGGCTCCGTAAGGTTCCAGGCGCGGGTCGTAGCAGAGGGTGGGGATGTAGATTCCCGCCTCTCGGGCCGCTTGCAGGACGGTAGACCCCTTGGACGTTGTCACCTCTCGCCCGTTGATGGCAAGTTTGATCCTCCTCACTTGTCCTCCTCCTTGGCCCGGCAGAATCAACGGGCTCCCGCGTACGGCTCTTCGTGAACGGCCGCCGTCTCCGGTCTCCCCGACTCCTCGGTCTCTTCTTCAACCTGAATGTCACAACGGAGACAACGACGGGATTCGCTGAAGGCCTGCTCATGGGTGTAACCCAACTCAACCTCAGGGAAGCCCCTGAGCCGTTTTTCTACAGGCAGCAAAGGCATCGGTTCCTGGGGCCGTTCGATCACCTCTTGCTCCAGTTCCATGCCCACGGGAATCTCCTCTTGCGGAATTGGCGCATAAGGGGAGGCCTGCTTTTGCAGGCGAAGGGCCGCATCGATCTCTTGAGCTGCCCCGTGGCCAGCGGCAATGGCCCGCACAACCGTCCACGGACCGGTCACCACGTCGCCTCCCGCGAAGACCCTTGGGTGGCTGGTCCTCGAGAGTGTCCCTTGGCGGATCGAAACGAGACCTCGCCTCGAGACCTCCACGCCGGCGCCGTTTCCCTTGAAAGGCATCTCCACGGACTGGCCTACCGCCATCAGTACTTGGTCCGCCTTCAGGTGGAACGGTTCTTCCGAGACGGGTACGGGCCTTCTCCGCCCGCTCGCATCGAATTCTCCCGGAGCCATGCAATGGCAGACAACCTCCTCGACGCGACCGTTGGCACCCACGATCTCAACGGGTGATACCAGAAGATGAATCTTGACGCCTTCCTTCTCCGCCTCCTCGATTTCTTCCTTCTGGGCCGGCATGTCTTCCCGCAGCCTTCTATAAAGGATATGGACATCTCCGGCGCCCAACCTGAGAGCCGTCCGTGCAGCATCGATGGCGGAATTGCCCCCACCGACGACAACGACCCGTTCCCCTACATCCATGGACGAAGACGAGTTGGCCTCTCGGAGGAACTCCACCGCACCCATGACCCCCTCCAGGTCCTCTCCCTTTACTCCCATCCATGTGCTCCGCTGGGCGCCCGCCGCGAGAAAGACGGCGTCAAATTCCTCCACGATCTGATACCATGACACATCCCGGCCCACCCGCGTACCCGTGCGGAGTTCGACCCCGAGGCTCAGAATGGCGTCGATTTCCTTCTCGAGCGTGTCCTTTGGAAGGCGATATTCCGGAATACCGTATTTGAGCATTCCTCCCGGCTCCGGAAGGGCTTCGAAGACGGTTACCCCGTATCCCCGCACCTGCAGGTCTCCCGCTGCTGTCAGGCCGGCCGGTCCGGCACCGATGATCGCGATCCTCTCATTGTGTACAGGCGGAATACGCCTTGCAGTCGGAACGCTTGCGTTGTCCGTGATGTATCGCTTCACGGCCCGGATGCCAACGGGTTCATCCAGCGTGCATCTTCGGCACTTGGCCTGGCAGGGGTGATCGCAGACCCTGCCGCAAACAGCCGGGAAGGGGTTGGTGCGCAGCAGCACCTTGTACGCGTCGTCGAGCCGACCTTCTCGAACGAGTGCAACATAGCCCGGGATGTCCATCCCGATGGGACAGGCGTGCTGGCAGGGCGCAGAGAAGAGCGCAGTACAGGCTACCGCCGGACACCGCTTCTCTCGGATGTGTGCATCATATTCGGAACGGAAGTACTTCAGGGTGGTGCGTACAGGGTTGACGGAGGTCTGACCCAGTCCACAAAGGGAACCTTTCTGAATGGCTTCGCTGAGGGTCTCAAGGAACTGCGGGGCATCGGCCCGCCCCCGTCCCTGGCAGATATCCTCCAGTACTTCCAGCATCTGCTTGGTACCGAGCCGACAGGGTATGCACTTGCCGCATGATTCTGCATGGGTGAAGCCCAGAAAGTACCGGGCCATGTCTACCATGCAGGTGTCCTCGTCCATCACCACCATGCCGCCGGAACCCATTATCGAACCGGCCTCGGCCAGCGACTCGTAATCTACGGGAAGGTTCAGAAGGCTAGCAGGGATGCAGCCGCCGGACGGCCCCCCTGTCTGGACCGCCTTGAGCTTCTTTCCCTTCGGCACCCCCCCTCCGATACCAAAGATGATTTCCCCGAGCGCCATGCCCATGGGAACCTCGATCAGACCGGTGTTGTTGATCTTGCCGGTGAGGGAGAAGATCTTGGTTCCCTTGCTCTCGTCGGTTCCCACCTTCGCGTATTCCTCTCCGCCGTCCCGGATGATGATGGGCACATTCGCGAAGGTCTCCACGTTGTTGATGTTTGTGGGACAGCCGTGGAGCCCGCTCTGGGCCGGAAAGGGGGGTCTCGGCCTCGGCATGCCGCGCTTGCCTTCGATGGACGCCAGAAGGGCGGTCTCCTCCCCGCATACAAAGGCGCCGGCTCCTTCTTTGATCTTCAGATGGAAGGAGAAGTCCGTACCGAGGATCCGGTCACCCAGCAGCCCCAGGTTTTCACAGTCCTCTATGGCTTTTCTCAGGTTTCTCGTAGCCAGGGGATACTCGGCCCGGACATACACGTAGCCTTCATCACAGCCGATAGCGTAGGCGGCGATGATCATGCCCTCGACCACGAGGTGCGTGTTCCCCTCGAGGAGCGAGCGGTCCATGAACGCCCCGGGATCTCCTTCGTCGGCGTTACAGACCAGGTATTTCTTGTCACCGGCCGACCCGCGTGTAAATCGCCACTTGCGGCCCGTGGGGAACCCCGCCCCGCCACGACCCCGAAGGCCGGAATTCTCCACCTCGCTTACGACCTCCTCCGGGGTCAAGTTCTTCAGAGCCTTGGCCAGGGGGGTGTATCCGCCGCGGCCTATGTAGTCCATGGGGTCCGTAGGATCCACCCGTCCGTTGTCCCGCAGGACGACACGCTTCTGCTTCTTGTAGAAGGGAACTTCATCGTTGTGAACGACCTTTTCGCCGGTCTGAGGATCCTCCCACAACAGCCGCTCGACGATCCTGCCTTCCACGAGGGTCTGTCCGACGATCTCCGAAACATCTTCAACCATGATCTGCGTGTAGAGGATTTTACTCGGAAGGATCACGCAGACCGGGCCCTGCTCGCAGAAGCCGTGGCAACCGGTCATCTTGACATCGATCCTTCCTGTCAGCCCTCTCTTTTCGAGTTCACTCAAGAAAGCTTCTTTGATCGCCCCGGACCCTGAGGCAGTACACCCTGTGCCGCCGCAGAGGGTCACAACCACACGATCCGGGTCCCGGCTCGCAGCGAGTTCCTTGGAAACTCTCAACAACGTGTCAATCGATTTGAATCGCTTCATGAAGACTCCGTGGCAAGAGAATCGAGAAGGTTGCCGGTTTTCTTGCTGTTCATTCTCCCGTAGTACTGCTCGTCTCCCACGACGACGGGCGCGAGGGCACATGCCCCCAGACACGCGACGGTCTCCAGGGTAAACATCCGGTCCTTTGTCGTCTCGCCGGGGGCCACCTGGAGTTGGCTGCGGATTTCCTTCAAGATCCGGCTCGAGCCCCTCACGTGGCATGCTGTCCCCCGGCAGACCCGAATAAGATGTTTCCCAACAGGATGGAGCCGAAACTGAGCATAGAAGGTGGCGACTCCGAAAACCTCGGCGCTCGGCAGTCCCGTTAATTCCGCAATCTCCAGGAGCACCCTTTCCGGCAGATAGCCGAGGTCCTTCTGAACCATCTGAAGAATGAGGATGAGTTCATCCGGCCTTCCCCGGAATTCAGCCTTGATCTTTGACAGCTCTTCTTCTATGTCCGAGATGTCCTCAAAAACCCGAGCATGCGCTTCCGCTTGAAGCATGAGTCTCGCCTTTCCTGGTTGTGGGTCCGTTACCACGCCTCCCGCTCGAGGATCTTGTACATGAACAGAAGCTGTTCCGGGTCGAGATCGCCCACATTCTCTCTGACCCATCTCACGTCTCCCAAGGCGATAGCGGCCTTGGCTTCGGAGGACAATCGGTAGCCCTCCAGGGCCTGGGAACCCTTCTCCATCAAGTCACGCCAGAAACCAGCGTCCTGGGAAGTCCTGTCCAGCACTCGAATGACCTCCTGTTTCTGGATGACCCGTTCCTTCTCCGCATCCGTGATGATTTCCTCGATGGAGGCCTGTTGCCTCTTCTTCAAGGCCCCTTCAACTGCCTCCTTGAGTTCATCGTCCGTGAAGGGTTTGCGCAGATAGTCGAAGACCCCCATCTTTACTGCAGTGACCGCTGAAGAGACGCTCGGATAGCCGGTAATGACAATCGTTTCCGTCTCGGGGCGTGTTTCCTTTACCCGTTTGATCACCTCCATGCCATCTATGTCCGGAAGCCGGAGATCAGCGAGCAAGAGGTCAAACGCCTTCTGGCTGAACATGTCCAGGGCACTATGCCCTGTCCTGGCCATATCCACGGTGTACCCTTCTTCCGTCAGGACCATCTGCAGTCCACTCGCCACACTGAACTCATCCTCCATCACGAGTATGTGAGGTGGTCCCAGGGGCCGGGTCCCAATGGTCTCTTGTACCGGGTTCATGATTGTTCCTCCTCCGAACGACATCGTTTCCCCTTTCCTGTTGTTCCGGGCCTTTTGAAATCCACTTAGGAGCAAACTCGGTGCCAATTCGGAAGTGGATGGGGGCGAATCGAAGGATTCCATTTGTGGTGGAGACAAGAAGGGTTAGAAGCCGTGGGAAGAGGACACAGACCTGACCAGACCCACAAACCGTATGAATGTCTATAGGCCCAAAGAGGACGGGAATAAGACGATTGCTTCGATTCCAATGAGTTATGGAGTGTATGAACAAGTATACGTCAGGATGCGGGACGGACAGCAGGTCAGGAGGATGGGATGTTGGGCCCATCTGCGTTCTCGGAGGACAGCTTGCACCGGGATGGCTCCTTGACACCCTGGATCGACAGGTGGTGTTTCTTCATCAGTGTATGGAAATTGGGTCTCTTCATGCCCACCCGTTCCGCCGCATGCGTGATATTTCCGTTGCATGCCTTGAGGGCCTTGATGAGGAACGCCTTTTCGATCTGTCCAAAGCTCTCTTCAAGGAGATGCCTCTTGACGGTTTTGAGCTCTTCCAGGGTTGCAGGGATCGAATTTGTCTTCCAGGACCGCCTCGTTTGCAGATGATCCAGCATATACAGGAGATCGACCATACCGCGGTCGGCCATGATGACAAGCCGTTCGATCACGTTCTTGAGCTGGCGCACGTTACCCGGCCATTCGTAATGGACCAACATTTCGAGGGCGTCGTCGGAGAATCCCTCTATCCGTTTCCCGGTCTTCCGGCAGAAGAGCCTGAGGAAGTGGTACGCGAGCTTCGGGATGTCATCCGTCCTCTCCCGTAGGGGTGGAAGAAGGATGGGAAATACGTTCAACCTGTAGTAGAAGTCTTCTCGGAATTTTCCCTCCTCCACCATGGTCTTCAGATCCTGGTTGGTGGCGGCGATGATGCGGACGTCGGTCTTCTTGGTGCGGCTCGTTCCCACCGGCTTGTATTCGCGCATTTCGAGAAAACGAAGGAGCTTTCCCTGGATCTCCAGCGGCAAGTTCGCCACTTCGTCCAGAAACAGGGTTCCCCCGTCCGCCACCTCGAAGATCCCTGCCTTGTCTCTCTCAGCGCCTGTGAAGGCCCCCTTCACGTGACCGAAAAGCTCGCTTTCCAGGAGAGTCGGCGAGAGGGTGCTGCAGTCCACCGCCACGAACTGCCGGGCAGCCCGCTGGCTGTGGGTATGAACGGCCCGGGCGAAGAGCTCTTTCCCCGTCCCGCTCTCCCCATAGAGGAGAACCGAGCTGTCCGCAGGAGCGACCTTTGTAATCTTGTCGAATATTCGAAGGATCCTGAAGTTCTCTCCCACGATGTTGTCAAAGCTGTATCGGTCGAGGAGGGTCTTTCGGAGAGAAAGGTTCTCTTGTACCAGGCGTTTCTTTTCGGTAGCCTTTTCCACGGCGACGAGGAGTTCATCGTCGGAGAAGGGCTTGGCAAGGTAATCGAGGGCCCCTATTTTCATGGCGTCCACCGCGTTTTGAACCGTGGCGTAGCCCGTCATAACGATGAAGTATGGGTCTGATCTTTTCCCTGCAACCGTTCTCAGGATATCCATGCCGTCCATGTCGGGAAGCTTCAAGTCCAGCAGAACCACATCGTATGCACCCCGTAGAAGGGTCTCCAACCCATCCTTCCCTGTCATGGAGATATCCACCGAGTATCCACTGTCCGAAAGCACCAGGCGGCAGCCGTTACAGATGGACTTCTCGTCGTCGACGATCAGAATCTTAGCGGGCTCCATCTTCAAAACCTTCTTTCTTTACGGATGAGGCAGCTGACTGAGCGGGGATGACGATCGTAAAGGTTGTTCCCCGTCCCGGTTGACTCGAAACCAAGATGTTTCCTTGATGGTTCTGGACAATCCCATAGCTCACGGCCAGCCCCAGGCCGGTCCCCTTGGCTTTGGTGGAGAAGAAGGGGTCAAATACCTTGTTCATATCCTCGGAAGAGATGCCACACCCGGTGTCCGTGATCTGGATTTCCAGGCATCCCTTGTCAGCGTTCACAACGCTGCTGATCGTGATCCGGCCGTGCTCCTCAATGGACTCTATTGCATTCAGGAGAAGGTTGACCAGGACCTGCTCTATCTGGTTCACGTCGAGAAGGGTATCCGGCACCTGGCTGGATAGATCCTTGTCCAATTCGATGAAGTGTAGCCGGAACTCATTTTCAAGAATGCTCAGGGCCTTTTCGATGACACTGTTGATATTCGATAGAGTCTTTTCGGGCTCTCTCTCCCGGGAGAATTCCAGCAACTCCTGAATGATGCTCTTGCAGCGTATCGTCTCGTGGATGACGATATCCAGGCCTTCTTTGAGAGGACCGTCCTTGGCAACCTTCTTGGAGAGGTTCGTGCTGTAAAGCAGAATGCCTGCCAGGGGATTGTTGATCTCGTGGGCGATCCCCGCGGCCATTCGGCCAAGGGCGGAGAGTTTTTCCGTCCGGGTGGCCAGATGATCGTACCGGGACTTCTGCGATTCGATCAGCCGAACCTTTTCGATTGCCAGGGCGGACTGCTCTGCGATGGAGACTACGAAGTTCAGCTCCTCCCCGGAGAGTTCCCTGTTTTCGGTGAAGTAGATCCGAATGATGCCGACCACGTGATCGCCGATGGACAGAGGCAGATCGAGCATCATTCGTATGCCCTCCTCCCATGCTTCCTGCCGGTACTGGACACGGGAGTCTGTCAAGACATCGTTTATGATGACGACTTTGTTCATCTTGTAGAAATCCATGATGGCTTTTCGGCTGGAGATATGTCCTTTGGCAAGGTATTGCCCGCTCAGGCCGTATGCAGCGCTCAGCTCGAATTCGTTTGTCTCGAGGTTGAGGGTCCGGAGGAGCGCTCCTTTCGCATTCACCGCCTCGGTGGACTTCCTCACAACCAGATCCAGGACCTCCTTAACGTCCGTACAGGAATGGACCGATGTACTCACATTTCGGAATATTCGGTAGTATGTCTCAATATCGACCGCAGGTTCCACGCGGATCCTTTCTGCGAGACCTTGGACATCATGTCCTGACGAAAACAAGATGCATGCCAAACCTGCAGGAATCGGAAAAACGCAAGAAAAACATGATTTTACCGCTACCGCAGCAAAGGAGGAGGGACTGCTAGAATTGCAATTAGCAAGTCTAGAGCCCTTCTGTTGATGCAAAATGAAGTACAACATCTTCTTCATGGAATGCGGTGGCATGCACACCGGCTTCGGCCACTTCGTGTGCGTCCCTGCCGCCCGTGCCGCGAAGCACGGGCTCGCTGTTCCCGTTTTCGAAGCGTTGCACGCGCTCAGGGGCGTGCTGGTTGACGGCATCCCCGAGTTTCGCCTTCACAGCAGTATCGTCGAGGAGGAGAAGAAAATACGGGAACGTGCTCCGGGCTACTGATCGCCCATGGCCCCCAGGATTTCGCGCCACCCCTCGTCCAGTGCCTGCCGGTGACTCTCGTTCGCCAGGGCCATGCGCATGGCCCGTTTGGTATACTTGATTGATACGACCGGCCACCGGGCGATCTTTTCGGCCATTTCGAGGGCGGCGGACATCAGTTCCTCCTGAGGAACGACCTTGTTGACCAATCCAATCCTACAAGCCTCTTCTGCGCTGATTTGTTCGCAGGTGAACAGCAGCTCGTTCGCCTTGTGCCGACCCACTACGGCAGGCAAGACCGTAAAAGACCCGTAACAGAGACCACCGACCTTCGGTCCGATGAACCCGAGAACGGTATTCTCCGAGGCGAGGATGATGTCGCACAGCAAGGCCTGCTGCATTGCGTCGCCCAAGGTGTAACCGTGGACGGCGGCGATGGTCGGCTTGTCCAGGGTAAACAGCAGGTGTTCCTCTTTAAGGCCGGCGAACTCCGGCATGTTCTCCAAGGGATCGTCGTTGTCGTGACCGGATGAGAAGGCCCGGCCGGCCCCGGTCAGGATCACGGCCTTCACGTCGCCGTCCGATTCCAGCGCGGACAAGGCCTCGGCAATCTCACTCTTCATCTCCAAATTCATGGCGTTCAGTTTTTCAGGCCGGTTCATGGTGATGATCCCGACGGGCTCCTTCTTTTCAACCAGGATTGTCTCGTACGTTTTCACGGAGGACCTCCTTTGTATCCGTGCTCTACAGGAACAGGGGTGTCGTCTGCCGGACATGCGATGCGCGCGAGCTATGTTCCAGGTACTTTGAACACCACCAGGGTCCGGCAACATACGCAGGCAAGACCCTATCAGGTTCAACCGGATTTGACCAAGCTCTCCCTGATGGCAAGGAAATCCGCCGCCTTTCCTTCGCGCTCCGACCATCGTTCGATCTCGCCAAGGTCGACATCCTTGGTTCGAGCAACCAGCCGGGCCTGGGCAAGGGCTTGCCGGTCACCATCGTGGTAGAACCAGGTCAGCCTGTCTTTCACACAGTCGGTGGGTGTCAGGAGCCGAAGGGTTCCGGTTGAGAATGTGATCTCGGCAAAACGTTCGATTCTTTCGTCGCCGATCGCAGGAGGCGGGGGCCGAATATCGATGAGAAATCCCGATTCGGGGTGGCGGAATACTCCGCCCTTTTCACGGAAACCGATCGAAAGCATTGCCTCCCGCACTTCTCGTTCCGAAGCGTACCAGGTGTGCACAAAATCAAGGTCGCTTGAGACATACCTGTCATGACTGTAGATCGTCACACAACTGCCGCCGGAAAGGATCACGTCGATCCCGGTTGACCGAAGGTGGGTCGCGATGAAGGCGGCCAGTTCGCCGACAGACATTTCCTCGACCGGTTTCACAGAGGTTTCCCTCGCCTTCGCGGCCTGCGCCTGTTCATGAGGAGAGCCTCGCGCTTCTCCTCCGGGTAAAGGGAGAGCACCTTCTCGAGCAGGTTTTTCAACTCCTCAACCAATGGATACCGCTGGTTGAACGAGTACAGCCGTGTTCTTCCCACTGTGCGGCTGCGCAACACCCCCCCTTCCTCCAGCTTGTCGAGCTGATTGTAGATGCCCCTGAAATCCACATCGAAGAACTTGGCGATTTGACGAGGGTACCCTTCCCCCCTTGCTGCAAGAAAAACGAGGGCCTTTTCGCAGTTGTCGGATCCAAACAGCGGCTTCAGCATGTCATCCACCCGTACATTTGGATTTCGATTAGATCCAATGATGAAAACTGTACATCATATGTGGTCTTTATTACATAAATATACCCAAAGAAGGGTGATACGTCAAGTACTTAGAATTTCCAAAGAAAGCGCTTGACAGCCGCTTTCGATGGTTCTACAATTAGAAACATTTCGAAATATAGAAAAGGATATTCAGTCATGCAGTACGACCCGGTCAAGATCTTCAAGGCTCTGTCCAACGAGCGCCGACTCGAGATTCTCAAGTCCCTGTACACGGAGGGTATCTCCGGAACCCTTGAGGGGCAGGAAGCGTGTGCCGAATGCTGCAGCTGTGTGGGGGACATCGTGGAACGGTTCAAGCTGGCGCCTTCCACCATCTCCCATCACATCAAGGAACTCGCCCTGGCGGGCCTGGTCAGGGTGGAGCGGAACGGCCAGTTCATCCGGGTCCATCCCAATCCGGAGGCACTGGAGGCGATTTCCGCGTTCTCGGAATCCCTCGTCGCCGGAGCGTCCATCAAGAAGGCGGAGGGGGCCTGATCTTTTTTTCGACCCATTAGTTCGATTTTTTTCGAAATTCAGAAATGTCCAGGACAGGAGGAGGATCATGGCACTCAAGAAGGAAGAAATCCACAAAGGCGTGAGCGAGTTCTACGCCGGGCTCATCAGGGAGGAGGACAGCGGCTGCGAAACCGGCTGCTGCGAGGCGAAGGCAGCCACGTGTTGTTGCGAACCCGGCGCAGGGACGGGGATCGCGGAGCGTGTGGGCTACACGAGGGACGATCTCGAAGCGATCCCGGCGGAGGCGACCGGCCGTTCCTTCGGCTGCGGCAACCCCCTGGCCTTTGTCGAGGTCGGGGAGGGAGAGACCGTGCTCGATCTGGGCTCGGGAGGCGGCATCGACTGCTTCATCGCCGCGGACCGGGTCGGAAAGTCGGGCAAGGTGATCGGCCTGGACATGACCGAGGAGATGATCCGGAAGGCGACCCGGACGGCGAAGGAGAACGGATACGAAAACGTGGAGTTCCGGTTCGGCAAGATCGAGGCGATGCCCGTGGACACGGACAGCGTGGACTGGGTCATCTCCAACTGTGTCATCAACCTCTCTCCCGACAAGGATGCCGTCTTCGGAGAGGCGTACCGGGTTCTCCGATCCGGCGGTCACATCCTCATCTCGGACGTGGTCGCCGAAGACCTTCCGGAGGAAATGCGCGAGGATATCTCCGCCTGGGCGAGCTGCGTAGCAGGGGCGGTGCCCGAGGACGCATACCTCGGAATGATCCGAGAGGCAGGCTTCGAACAGGTGGAGATCGTGGACAGGCTGGACTACGTAAAGACGTCGGAAGACCAGCCTTACAAGCTGGCCAGCATCCGCGTGAAGGCAGCCAAACCATGACCGGAAGGAGTTTGCCCATGGGATCGGAGCCGAGAGGGGTCTACTACGGATGGTACCTCGTGGCGGTCTGCTTCATCATCAACTTCCTCGTGCTGGGGATCTCCATGCACAGCTTCACCGTCTACGTAGGACCCCTCGAGGCGGAGTTCGGATGGACGCGCAGGGCGATCTCTGCCGCCATGGCTCTCGGCACGGTGGGAGCGGCACTGGCGGCACCGCTGGTGGGAAGACTCATCGATCGCGTGGGGGCCCGCTTCGTCATGGCCGCAGGGGCATCCCTGCTCGGGGTGGTCGCCCTTCTGCTCCCGCGTACCGACTCCCTCCCCTATTTCTACGCCCTCTACGGGATTGCCGGAGTCGGCCAGAGCGCGGCCACGGTCGTCCCGATCTCGGTGGTGATTTCCCACTGGTTCAAGGCCAGGCGCGGCAGGGCCCTCGGCATCGTGATGACCGGCACCGGGCTGGGCGCCATGCTGACGGTCCCGCTGACCACCTGGATCGTGGTGAACTGGGGCTGGCGCACCTCCTATCTGGTGGGGGGGTGCATCATCCTTTCCATGGTGCCCCTCAGCCTCCTCTTTGTTCGCACCCGCCCTGCCGAAAAGGGGCTGCTACCGGACGGTGGAATCGTCTCCGAAGCCGAACCGGAGGAGAACGAGGGCCTCACCTTGCCGGAGGCGATCCGAACGGCCTCCTTCTGGCTGATCGCCGTCATGATGTTCCTGCACAGCCTCGCGACGATGGGCATTCTCATCCACCTCATGCCCTATCTCACCGACGTGGGCCACCTGGCGGGCACGGCCGCCATGGTCATCTCCATCTACGGAGGGATGACCGTCATCGGTAAGATCGGGATCGGCTTCGTCACCGACCGCGTGGGCGTCCGCACTGCGCTGGCGGTCACCTACGTGCTGCTCGTCGCGGGCGTTCTGCTGTTGATGGGTAGCACGACTTCGTGGGTTGCCTGGCTCTTCGCCGTTGCCTTCGGCTTCTCGGCCGGGGCCCCCCTCGTCATCAACCCCGCCCTCACGGCCATCTGCCTGGGCCTGCGTCACTTCGGCGCGGTCTTCGGGGTCCTCACCCTCGTGGGAACCATCGGTGTGGGGACGGGGGCCTTTCTCACCGGGGCGATCTACGATACGGCGGGGAGCTACACGCCCGCCTTCGCGCTGTACATCTTTCTGCTTCTCGTGGCGGCACTGTGCGGATTCAGGGCCCGAGAGATCAGCCGGCGAAGAAGTCCCATTCTCTTCTCGTCAGAGACTCCTTCCCGGGCATACCCGGAGCCGGTCGAATAGAAGGGCTCTGCCCATCAAGCGGATACGGCCCTTCGTCGCGGGTATTTCAGCCGCGCTGCATCTGTTGTCGACCACCGGTGCAGGAAGGATTTCCTACATGCCGAAACGGACCTTCTTGCCCTTCTTGTAGTCCCGGAGCACGCGGCGGCCAACGGAGAGCCTGTGCACTTCGTCCGCACCGTCGTAGATCCGGGCGGCCCGTTCGCCCGCCCAGTAGTAGGCGATCGGCGTGTCGTCGGTCATGCCCAGCCCGCCCAGACACTGAAGAGCCCGGTCCACCACCCGTTGCATGGCGTTCGCCACGTGGTACTTGATGATGGAGATCTCCTTCATCGCATCCTTCACGCCCACGTTGTCGATGGTCCAGGCGGTGCTCAGGACCATGAGCCGGGAAGACATGATGTCGGCCGCGCTTTCGGCGATGTAGGTCTGGATGACGTCCGAATCGGCGAGCACTTCGGTGGGCGTACGGCGCCGCTGCAGCACGTAGTTGCACATCACGTCGTAGCAGCGGTTCATGATCCCGATCCAGCGCATGCAGTGGTGGATGCGACCCGGCCCGAGCCGCTCCTGGGCCAGTATGAAGCCGTGGCCTTCGGGACCCAGCAAGTTGCTTCGGGGCACACGGCAGTTGTCGTACCGCACCTCCGCGTGGGAGGCATACCCATCCCCCACGTGGCCCATGACCGAGATGTTCCGCACGATGTCCATGCCGGGCGTGTCCAGGGGAACGATGATCATGCTCGCCTTCATGTGGGGCGACTCGTTCTCCGGGTTGGTCTCCGCCATGACGATGGCGAACTCCGAACCGTCCGCAGAGGAGGTGTACCACTTGTTGCCGTTGATCACGTAGTCGTCGCCGTCCTTGACGGCCGTGGTCAGCAGCCACACCGGGTTCGACCCGCAGACCTCCACCTCGGTCATGGAGAAGCAGGATCGGATCTTCCCCTGGATCAGGGGACGAAGGTACTTCTCTTTCTGCTCCTCGTTGCCGAACTTGTGCAGGATCTCGATGTTGCCCGCGTCCGGGGCCTGGCACCCGAACACGTACAGGCCCAGGGGGGTGTAGCCGAGGGCCTCTGCGACCATGGCGTACTCCATCAGGGTGAGGCCCATGCCGCCGTATTCCTCCGGGTGGAGCGGCGCCCAGAGCTCCATCTGCCGGACCATTTTGCGCAGTTCCTCGAGGTCCGGCTCGATCTCGCTGAAGTTCTTGCCGGCGAACTCGGCCTCCCTGGGAATCAGCTCCTTCTCGATGAACTCCTCGATCATGTCCAGGATCGTCTGCAGCCTCTCGGATACGGCAAAGTCCATGGGTCGTCTCCTTGCTTCTCGGTGTGGATGAAAGTTTCAGCCGCTCGCTTCGTCCGCAAAGACCGGTTTCTCCGACGCCTCTTCGAGCAGCTCCAGCCAGTCGGCGATGCGCAGGGAGGGCGTGTTCGGAAGCCGCCTCAGCGCATCGTCGAACATGGAAAAACAGAAGCCGCACGCCACGGCGAGGACCTCAGGCTCGCGCACGATCACTTCCTGCAGCCGCTGCGAGGCGGGTCGTTCCTGAAGGTCCAGATCCATGAAGAAGTGCCCTCCGCCGGCGCCGCAGCAGTACCCCTGCCTTCCGGATCGGGGCAGGGTGCGCCGTTCGATCCCCGGAATGGAATCGAGGATTGCCCTCGGAGGCTCGGCAAGCTCTTGGTACCGGCTGAGGAAACAGGGGTCATGATACACGACCGGGAGGGGGTTCGGAAAGCCCTGCCCGCCGAGGCCCTCTTTCTCGATCCGTTCGTGGAGCAGTTCGCTCGTGTGGAGGACCGAGAACCGGGCCCCCAGCAGGGGATAGACATCCTTCAGGGCCGTGTAGCAATGGGGGCAGTGGACCAGGACCCGTTCGGCACCCGAGGCCTCGATCCTGGCGATCTGTTGCCTCGCCAGGGCCTGAAACAGATCCTCCTCGCCCAGGATCCTGGCGGGATCTCCACAGCAGGCCGTGTCTTCCGGAATGAAGAAGGGTACGTCGAACTTCCTGAGCAGTCGTACCAGGCAGGAGAGCACCCGCGGCTTCTGCTCGTCCCCGGGCTGGAAGCACCCGGTCCAGAGCAGCAGGGGCTTTCGGGACGGATCTGCGGGAGGGCCGGGAACGCGCTGGTCCCGGATCCAGGAGGCTCGTTCCGACCGGCTGGACCCGTACGGGTTGCCTGTGCGTGCCAGGCTTCGCAGGGCAACGGCTCCGTCATCGGGCAGCCGCCCGTGGCCCTGGACCTCGGCACGTCTCACCTCGAGCAGCTGAGGAACGTGTCCGATGCCGGCCGGACACAGCTCTTCGCAGGCCCGACAGAGCCTGCAGGCCCACAGGGCTGCCGGAGTCATGGCCTCGCTGACAGAGCATGGAGGTTCCCCCTGCCGGTTGCCCTGCCCTTCCCCCTCGGCCTCCAGGACGAAGTTACGCAAGTCCTGCAGGTACTTCCTGGGCGTCAGCGGCTGCCCGGTTTCCAGAGCAGGGCAAAGCCTTTCGCAGCGTCCGCAATCCATGCAGGCCAGAAGCCCGAGGCGCTGGCCCCGGGTCGCGTCTGCAGGCCTCTCGATGCCCAGTCGGACCGTGCCGGCTGCGGGGCCCGCGTTGCGCAGCGCCTGCAGGTCGAGGAAGGGAGCGGGGCTTCGGGGCTCCACGGGCGTTCCGGCCCGGTGGAAGGGCAGGAAGAGCAGGTGCCGGAGACGACCGGAAAAAGGGATCCAGGCAAGGAACGCCAGTGCCAGAACGGTGTGAAGCCACCAGAGGCCCTGGAAGAGCCGTTGCCCCCGGGGTTCGGTTGCCCCCGCCTCGGGGAACAGCCCGGCCACAGCCGCTCCGACCGGGCTCCAGGATCGCCATGCATCGCCCTGCACACGAATGCGAAGCCCTTCCACGAGGAAACCGGTCAGACAGACCGCACCGAGAAGGAGCAGGATCAGGATCTTGGATCGGGTTCGGTCTCGAGCCGGGGACGGGTCGCGACGGATCGTGACCAGGGCAAGGATCACCCCCGCGACCACCGCGGCACCGGCAAGATCGCCCAGAAGCGAGATCAACAGATAGGGAATCCCCGTGAACAGCCCCTCGTGGACGTAGTGGGCCAGCATCAGGTAGCAGGTCACAAAGACGAGCACCACGAACCCGTAGAAGATGAGGGAATGCCACCAGCGGGAGCCCTCACCGCCGGCCAATGGGCTCTGGGACAGCACGTCGGCGAGGGTGGACCGGAGGCCGGCCGATCGAGCGGACTCCCTCGAAACGGCGGCACCCCGGCGGATGAAGCGAAGGCCTCTACCCATGCCCCACAGAAGCGCGGCCAGCGAGGCAAGCGCCAGGACGTAGAAGACCCATCGGTTCGAAACCTGCCAGAAGATCTCGCGTGTGGCCATGTCGAGCATGGGGGGCACCTTCAGCTCTTGCGCTCAGGGATCCCCGTCTTCGCTGGGAGGACCGCCTTGGCGGAATCGAGGTCGATGACCTTCTCCGCCTGCAGTATTTCAAGGATTTGATCCACAGATTCCTCCGGCTCCCCCTTTAGAAGCGAGTCGCCCTTCTTCTGTCCGCCCGGCCCTGCGATCCCGAGGGCCTGCCGCATCTGTTCGGCACTGCTGGTTGCTGCGAATGCTTCGGCCACCGACCCCCGCTTCGGCTTGGGCCGGGAGAGCTTCTTCCGCTCGAGTCTTGCAGTTCTCGGGGTGTCCCCGGGGGAGCGATGGAGAACGGGCGATCTTTCCGCCTCGCATTTGCCCCAGAACGAAGGGTACCGGAGCGGCGCCCCGCGGAGGATCCCGAGGCATACAGGAAGCGCGACACGAATCTCTTCTCGAAGCCGCTTCTCTTTCCGGGTCACGTCGAGGCGATCCGGCCGGCACCACTTCGTGTCCACGACCGAATCGAGGTAAGGAATCCCCGCCAGGGCGGCGAACATGGGGCCCAGGTCGCATGCGCCGGTGTCCAGGTCCTTCGCCCCGGACAGGTACAGGTCAAACGGCTCGGGCCGAACCTGTTCACGCAGACACGCCGCCGCAACCCCCGGGTCGGGCTCCCGGTCCGGCGCCTCGACACACACCGCCTCGTCGGCCCCGCAGCTCACCATTTCCCGAAGCACCCTTCGGGCCGACTCCCCTCCCACGGCGCAGACCGTCACCGTCACCGGAAAGGATGCGCTCTCGCGCAGACGCAGTGCCGTCTCCAGCGCGAGCTCGTCCGGGGCATTCGGTACGGGCGCATACCCCGGCAGTTCCTCGAGCACGCGCACCGACGAGGCTTCGATCGGCAGGGCCGGGTTGTGAACCGGTCGGACGAAGACAAGGACCCTCATGGCTCCTTCTTGCTGATTTGTTATATTTTATTATTACACTACATATATTTACAACAAACTATTAATGTAGATTCTATCTTTTTTGAGCCGGTCGATCATCTTGCTGACGACCTCGGTTGCGTCGCCCAGAATGCCCCAGGTCGCGGTCTGAAAGATGGGCGCCTGCGGGTCCGTGTTGATCGCGAGTACGTGCCGGGCCTCTTTCATGCCCGCCTGATGCTGGTGCGCCCCGGAAATGCCGCAGGCGATGTAGAGTTCCGGAAACACCTTCTTGCCGGTCTGGCCCACGAGCCTTTCCTTTGGGGCCCAACCGAGGTCCACGGCGATTCGGGAGGCGGCCACTGCGCCGCCCAGGCATTCCGCCAGATCCTGGAGAAGAGCGAAGTTGGCTGCGGACTGCATGCCCTTGCCACCGGCCACGACGATCTCGGCATCTTCCACCTCCAGGGACTCGGCGGGCTCGAGCGTCCTCTCGGTCACCTCCATCTTTCCGGGACGATCCCTCGGTTCCGCCAAAGGAAGGGACTCGCTCTGCAAACAGCCGTTCGGCATGTCCCCGGCAGGGCCGGGCACGTCGAAGGCCCGGGCATGCAGACTCACCAGGCCCCTCGTGGGGGGGACGAAACGAAGCACCTCGGACAGGGCCCCCTGCATGAGGGGACG
This sequence comes from uncultured Thermodesulfobacteriota bacterium, assembly GCA_964479535.1. Taxonomy (GTDB): domain Bacteria; phylum Desulfobacterota; class DSWW01; order DSWW01; family DSWW01; genus S015-6. Next base: position 5,310 of record CAYZMM010000018.1, on the reverse strand, counting down.
GGTGAGCGAAAGGGCGTCCCCGATTCGTCGGAGGTAGGTGGCCCCGGCCACGTAGCCCACATCCGCGAGGGCCGCAAGGCCGGGCGCCAGCGTAAGGGACAAGGGGCTGGAGCCGAAGAACACGTAGTCAGGGTTGTGCCGGCGGTAGAGTTCCTCCAGGCCGAAGAGCAGCGCCTCTTCGCCTTCACGGCTCTGCCCTCTGTCTTCGAGACAGATGAGCCTTTTCACACCGAGAGCCCCGAGGCGGTCGAGCTGCGTGTCGTCGGGAGGGTCACCGGTCCAGAGAACGACCGCCTCCATCCCGTATTGCTTCTGGAAGGACAGGCCCACGGACAGAGCCTCCAGGGACTCCCGAAGAATCCTCCCCCCGGGGCATTCCATCAAGACCCAGCACACAGCATTACCCATCAACCTGCTCCCACAAACAATCTGCGAGGCGCAGACGGGAGACAGTCCGAATGATTCCCACACGGGCCCTCGGCAGTGCGCTGCTGTTGGGAGGTGTCCTGGAGATTTACGCGAGGCGACTTTGAGGAGGCGCCCAAGTAAATCGGAAGGAGACCTCCCAACAGCAGCGCAGGACCGGCTCGTCTGCGACATGAGGACCGGAACATGTCAAGCCGTCAATCGATTGCGTTCGCCGCCACGTACCCCTCGTAGACGGCCTGCAGCATGTAACGCGGCGCCACCGCATCCCCCACCCGGCTCAATCCCTTCACCTTCCCCTTCAAGGCCTTGTACAGGGAAGCGTTCGCCTGCCTCCAGTAGGAGAGCACCAGGGTGTCGCAGGGAATCTCGTGCTCCACGAAGGTCGCCGGGTTGAAGGCGACACAATGGCCGGGCTGCGCGCTCTTCAGTGCAGTCATGTAGGTGAACTTCACGTTCTTCATGAAGAGGCTCATGAAATGGGTCAGAAGGGTCGGCCCATCCACATCGAAGGCGGACCAGAGCATGCGCATGCCCATCACCAGGATCTCGACCTCCTTGCCCTGAGCCGAGAGATAGTCCGCCGCGGTGAAGCCCTGAACGTGGGGCTGCACATCGTAGATCAGCACACGCTGCCCGGTCTCCTGCTCCCCGCTCAGCACCTCCCATGCCGACACGACGTGGGCGTCCGGGTGGATGTCCATGGCCATGTCCGGCCCCACCACGTCGGCCGTGGGCCGGTTGATGGGCAGCGCGCCGGTTGCAACGATCACATGGTCCGGATTCTGGTCCAGCACCATCTGTTCCGTCACCTCCGTGCCCAGCTCGACCGGAACAGACAGCCGCGCCAGATCCTTCTCCAGGTTGCGAACCGCCTCCATCAGGTCCGCGCGCAGGGGTGCTCTGGAAGCCACCAGGGTCTGCCCCCCCAGCGCGCTCCCCTTCTCGTACAGAACGACATCGTGTCCCTTGGCCGCGGCCACCCGGGCCGCGCTCATCCCCGCCAGCCCGCCGCCCACGACCGTCACCCGTTTGCGGCCGGCCGCGGGATAGATCCTGAGCTCTCCCTCTCTCCCTGCTTCCGGGTTCTGGACGCACGTGATGGGCCCCAGCTCCTCGGCCCTTCCCCAGCACCCCTCGTTGCAGTTCATGCAAAGCCGAATCTCATCCTCGCGACCTTCCTTCGCCTTGTTCGGAAGGTCCGGATCGCAGATCGTCGCACGGGTCATGGCGACCATGTCCGCTTCGTCATTGGCGATGATTTCTTCCGCGGTTTGCGGATCCGTAATCTTGATCGCCGTGAAGACCGGGACATCCACGACCTGTTTCACTTCCGCGGCCATCCAGACAAAGGGCCGGGGCGGCGTTCCCATGGGGGGCACGGCCACGGCGCCGGTCTTGTACGTACTCACCGTCACATTGAGGAAATCCACTTCCCCGGTTTCCTCCCAGGCCTGGCAGACCTCGAGCATCTCGGGCAGATGGATCCCGCTCTCCACGAGCTCGTCGCCGCTCGTACGAAGGCCCACAACGAAGTCCGGCCCCACCGCTTCCCGAACGGCGTCGATGACCTCCAGGCTGAACCGCATGCGGTTCTCGAGGCTTCCGCCGTACTTGTCGGTCCGGCGGTTTGCGTAAGGGGAGAGAAACTGCTGGGGCAGGTACCCGTGGCCCGCGTGGATCTCCACGCCGTCGAAGCCGCCCTTCTTCAAACGAAGGGCTGCCTGTGCGTACTGCTGAACGATCTCCGCGATTTCCTCCTCCTCCAGTTCCTTCGGCACCTCGCCGATGACGGGACTCGGCACCGAGGAAGCGGACTGAACCGGGAGAAAGGAGATCTTCGAGTGCGTGTGATGCCCGTTGTGCCAGAGCTGAGCAAAGAGCTTCGTTCCGTGCGGGTGCACGGCATCCGAGATTTTCCTGTAATGCTCGATCACCTGGTCTGTGTCGGCGAAACAGAGGGTGGGAACCGGCCAGCAGTGGCGGGAAACACTCTGCACCTCCATGGTGATCATCCCGATTCCGCCCCTCGCTCGCGCCTCGTAGTAGTGCATGTGTCGTTCCGAAGGCAGGTTGTTCTCGGCGAAATGCGTCAGATGACCGGATGAGAAGATCCGGTTCGGCATGGTCGCGTTGCGAATCGTCAGGGGTGTGAACAGGTTCGGGAAGGCCGTCATGAACGCTCTCCTCTTTGCACGATGGTGAGCATTCCACAATAGGGGATTCCTCCCGTGTTTTTCAACCCCTCGGGAAGGACGGCCGCAAGCGTCCCGACGGAAGACCCAGCGAATGACTTTGCCGAACATACAGGATAATATGGGCCCCTGCACGCTCCGGGGGGTTGCATGAAGATCCAGGACTACCGTGAGAAGTTTGCCCTCTACTACGAAACCAACCCGAACCTCACCAAGGATGAACTGGCCGTCGTCCTCACCGCGGACCTGATGTACAAGGACCTTCCCGAGGACCTCCCTGAATTCAGGAAGAAATACGCCCACATGGACCCTTCGGTCCTGGAGGGCTCACACGAGGGGATCACCTTCCTTCGGATCGCTGAGGAGAAGGGACAGGCCGGCGTGATCAAGGACCGGCTGAATGCCTACCTGAATGTGAAGTTCCACGACATCACGAACGCCAAGGGATACGAGGAAAACGCCTTTCTCTTCCGGGAACGATCCGAGATCGCCTCGGAGGTGATCGAAGAGATTCTGCAGCGGGCCGAGTTCCCCATTGAAATCGCTGCCGTTCTCAGGGAAAAGGAGGAAGTGAAGACCTGCTTCGATTTCTACGATATGCTTCGGCTCTTTCGCTCGGCCAAAGACGACAGGCTCCGCTACGAGGTTCTCCGAAAGATCGGCCTCATCGTCTTGTGCGCCCGGATCGACCGCACCGTGGAAATGGAGGATCTGGAGAAGCGAAAGAACGAGGTCTGGGAGGCCTTCGACAGGGGCCTCCGGCGCACCCGGAAGGGGAAGAAGGAGTACCATCTCTGGCTCAACGCCAGACACAAGGTGGAGTTCTCCACGGACCCGAAACGCGCCCGGAGCACCTACGACAAGGAACTGACCCTGCGCAAACGGCAGGCCTGCAGGATCTACCCCCTGCAGAGCTTTGTCTGCCACCCCTTCAAGACCTTTTCGGGCAATCAGATTCTGCACATGGAAATCCGGAGCAAGTTCGAAAGCGGCGGAAGGGTTTCCTACACCTCCTACGTGGAGAAGATGGGCAGAAAGAACCTCGAGTTCCCGAACCAGGTGCACGACACGATCGGCGTGAAGATCGTCGTGGAAAAGGAGGACCGGATCCCGGCCATCATCCGCGACCTGGAGTCCTTCCTCGGAGGAAGCTCCACGAGGAAGATGGAGAAGAACAGCTACCACCGGTTCGGTCGACGCCGCCTGAGCGAGTATTCTTCGCCGGAGTACTTCGTCTGGAAGGCGGTGTACGACATCACCCTGCCCCACCCTTCCATCTCTCAGGTCCAGAAGATGCTGGAGCTCACGAAGGGAAACCGGGTGGCCCAGAGGGAGCTCCGAAACCGCCTGGCCTACTTCGTCAATCACCCGAGCGACTTCGTGATCGAGGTTCAGCTTCAGGACATGAAGTCCTATCTTCTCAGCATCGCCAAGGGAAGCTCTACGGCCCACACCTGGCTGAAGATGAACCAGATACGTTCGAACTCGTTCTACAAGTTCTTTCCGAAGGAAATCTACGAACGGGACGTTGACAGCTTGAAACTCACTCTTCTCGGTCAGGGCTCGAAGGGATGACGCTTCGACCCCGCCTGAAGAGAATGAAGCTCAAGTCGTCCGGCTTGGAAGGCTGGCCTTCCCGCGGGTCCAGCATGCGTTCGCGGCATCGCCTCGCCAGATCCCGGCCCGATTCGGCCAGTTGACCCTTGCGACAGATCCCGACGATCTCCTCGATGTGAAGGTTGTCGAACAACCCGTCCGAGGCCACGACGAGGGTGTCACGGCGCGCCATCTCCATGGCGGAACCGATTTCGATGTACATCTCCGGAGAGCCGATTGCGTTCGAGATGACGTGCCGCTCCGCATGGTGCATGGCCTGTTCCTCGTCGAGGATGCCCGCCTCCACCGCATAGCCCACCGGGGAGTGCGGTTTCGTCAGGAGCTTGATCTTCCCCCTCTGGCCCATGAGGAGAATCTGGGAATCGCCCACGTGATAGGGCCGTATGCTCGCTCCCTGGATCTCGACCGCTGCCAGGGTGGTTGCCGCACCACCGCCTCGCTCGGCCAGTTCCCGATTCGCCTCTTCGATTCCGTTGATGATCGCGCCACGGAGGTCGCTGCCTTCGTGGACGGCCTCTCCCAGAGATCGATCGATCGCACGGACGGCGACGGCCGAGGCTGCCGCTCCTGCCGGGAGGCCTCCGACTCCGTCGGCAACGACCAGAACGCCCGCCTCGGTTCCAAAGGGAAGGACAGCCGCCGCATCCTGATTGACCGATTCCCTGTGCGGGCTCTTCGCCGTGAAGATGGAGGCCATTCCGCCCGCAAACGAATTCAGCTCGCACGCACCCAGATCCAGTTCACAGTAGATGCGCGCCGCCGGGATGCTTTCCGCCATTTCCGCTCCAACTCCGGCTCGGGTTCCGAAGAAACGCAATGCTGCAAAGAGCAACCGTAGCCGTTCCTCTCATCAGGCGACCTTAGTACTCCATCTCATAAATACGGTGACGCACCGAGGATGCCGAGGCGCCCGGCAGGCAAGGCGCGAGGAGGGCGAATACCGGGAGTATTTAACCGACGAGCAACGCAGCCTGCCGCGATGGATCGGCATCCGAATGCCACCGTATTGTCGAGATGGAGTACTTAGGGTTCGCGAAAAAATAATTTCACATAATTTATGGCTAACTGTCTC
>CAYZMM010000017.1:0-104714 GCA_964479535.1 uncultured Thermodesulfobacteriota bacterium | reverse complement strand
TACTCTATCTGTCCTCTAAGAAAAATGTGAAATTATTTTTTCGCGAACCCTTAGAGCCGAGATTTTGAGGTAGAAATCGCGCCTCTAAGGAGACATGGACCCCCTCCCGCCCTATCATTCATTGATCCCTACGATGCTTTTCTGCTGCAGAAATCCAGGTCACGGGGTACTGGAGTTGGTGGGGGGCAAAATGCGGATTGGTCGAGCGTGAGGTGTCCGCCCCTCCTGCCGTTCTATCGATACTACGGCACCTTCCTGGTGACGGACTGACTCCCGGAGACGGCGCGGAGAAAGCGCTCATTTCTGGGGGTTGATCAGGTATTTCTCACCCGTCTTCTTTGCCACATAGAGTCGGATGTTCTCGGGTGTGATCGCCTGCTCGAGGGACAACACCTTCGTGAATTTGCTAGCAAAGGTCGTCTTGATTTCGTCGGCAATCCGTTGTCGCAATTCCGCGGCTCGTTCGTAGCCTATTCGCTGGAGGAATTGAGGGAGGAGCCAGGCGCCGATGTTCCACGCCATCCCGTACGTTCGGTCGAGAACCGTCGGCGATGGATCGAGCCCCCCGTAGATGTAGGCCTGTTTGCGTGTGGATGACCCGTACGTGCTGTGGCGCGTCAAGCTTCTCCCCGCAGCGCGTTCCATGGCGAAGAGAATGTCATTCACCAGTCGTCCCCCGCCGATGGCATCGAAGGCGAGTGTCGCACCCCCGTCTTCGATTGCATCCGTTAGATCATCCAGGAATGTCTCGGAGGATGAGTCACAGACATGTTTGGCGCCCAGACTCCGAAGAAGGTCAACCTGCCCCGGCTTGCGCACGATATTGACCAGCGGCACGTTGTCCGCAAGACAGAGCCTGACCAGCATTTGTCCGAGGTTCGAAGCCGCAGCCGTGTGCACCAGGGCTTCGTGGTCTTCGAGCCTCATGGTCTCGACCATGCCCAGAGCGGTCAAGGGATTGACAAAGCAGTCCGCGGCCTCGGCGGCCGTCGTCCCCTCGTTGAGAACCAGACAACTCGCAACGGGCACACAACAATACTGTGCGTAGGTTTTGCCTGAGAGGATCCCAACGGTCTTGCCGATCAGTGACCGGGCCGCCTCACCTGTTCCGGCCGCAACGACCGTGCCCGCGCCTTCGTTGCCGACAGGCAGTTTCCGATCAAGCCTCAGAGCGACACCGGAAAGACGTCCCCGTGGAACCGGAGCAGTCAGGACTCGACGCCCCTCTACGGAATGCAATCGAGCGGCTCCGATATCGGCTGGACCGAAGAGCGGTCCCATGTCGGAAGGATTGATGGGAGCGGCTTCCACCTTGACGAGCACCTCGTTCGGACCAGGAGTCGGTATTTCGACGCTGATGATTGAAAGCTCCAGTTGTCCGCCCCGGGTGATCCTTGAAAACAATTGCAGAGATTGCTCCATGATAGATCCTCAACGGTTGATTCGGTGGTTGTGCCCGTTCTGGCCGGATCGGGGGTCCGATCCATCTGTCTATGTTGATGCGAAAGGCGGGGGAATCGTCGGAAGAATGATGGCCGAGAGGTGTCTAGACCCTGATTCAGGGAGGTGGGAGGCAGGGGCGTCCTCCCTCCGCTCTTAAAATCCATTTTCGGGGCTAAAAAATGGGCTCCAAGCCATTTTTCAGCCCCTGGGCGGCGGCGTTTCTTATTGAGATCGAGCAGTTGTCTTGGTCCGACCCGATTCTGGCCCCGATTCCGGGGTCCGCTCGAGGATCAGGTCATCTGCCCGTTGCGGGCATCTCGGTGCATCAATCTCAGGCGGCCTTCTTCGCGTTGCGGGCCTCGTCCGTGTTGGTCAGGTCGAAGGCCGGAGCACTCACCAGGCAGGAGAACTTGCCGAAGTGCAGGTTCTTTGCCACAAGTTCGTGGGCCGCCGGGATCTCCTCCCAGGTGAACCGCTTGGTCATGACCGGCTCGATCTGTCCGGACATGATGAGCTCGTTCGCCCGGGCCGCCTGCTCGCCGTTGCAGAAATGGCTGCCGATGATCGACTTCTGGTGCATCCAGAGGTGACGAACGTCAAAGCTCAGGTCGTATCCGGATGTGGCTCCGCAAATGACCACCCTGCCGAACCTGCGCAGCATCCACACCGAAAGGGGGAACGTGACCTTGCCGACGTGCTCGAAGACCACGTCCGGGCCTCGGTTGATCTCCATCTTGGTCTGAAACTCCTTGCCGAATCTCTTCCAGTCGTCGAACCGGGCCTTCGCCTCCTCGGGGGTTGCATCGTCCTTCCACTGCAGGTTCGGGTAATCCTTGCGGTTGATGTACCCCTTGGCGCCGAGCTTCAGGATCAACTCCCCTTTCTCGTCCGAGTTGACCACACCCACACTCTCGGCCCCCATCTTCTTGATGAGCTGAACCGCGAAGACGCCCAGGCCGCCGGCCGCACCCCATACGAGCACCTTCTCGCCCGGCTGCAGACCGGCCCGGTCCACGAGCATGCGGAAGACCGTGAAGTAGGTCAGCCCGTAGCTGGCCGCCTCCTCCCAGTTGAGCCGCTTCGGCTTGTGCAGAAGCTGCTGGGCCTGCACCTTGGTGAACTGGGCGAAGCTGCCGTAGGGGGTCTCGTAACCCCAGATCTTCTGGCTCTGGCACATCATCGGATCGTATCCCGCACACTGTCCGCAGAAGGTGTCGCAGGACTGGTTGCAGTGCAGCACCACCTCGTCCCCGGGTCGCCAGTGTTTCACGTTCTCGCCCACCTTCCAGACGATGCCCGAGGCGTCCGACCCTGCGATGTGGAAATCCTTGCCCGTCACGCGAAGGACGGACACGGGCTTGCCCCGGCCTGCCCACACCCCGTTGTAGTTCACGCCCGCAGCCATCACGAGGACAAGGGCCTCGTTCGGGCCGATCTCCGGAACATCCATCAGCTCCTGTTGAAAGGACTGCGAGGGTTCTCCGAACCGTTCTTCCCGGATCACCCACGCGTGCATCTTTTCCGGAAGCACGCCCAGGGGGGGGACCTCACCCAGCGGGATCTCGGGGACCCGCTTGTATTCCATGTGCTTGAGTTCCTCACGACTCATTTCTTTCGGATCCTTGCTCATGTCGTCCTCCGAGCTGTGAAAGTTAAAAAGGGAATGAGCAGCCCTTCACCTGTCGTTCCGCCGCTTCACGAGAAAGCGCTGCTCGATCTCGAAGATCTTGGAAGGGATCTTCTCTTTGCCCAGCTTCTTCTTGTCGTTCTCCTTGACAAAGAGATCCGGACCGTGATCCTCCAGGGCTTTCCGGCCGCTCACGTTCTTCACCCCGATGAGCTGCAGTGTCAGTATGCCGGCTTCGTCGAGACCGGCCGGGCCGGGATCGATCGCGAGGATGCGTGTGAGCGATGCGACGGTGTCTCCCGCCTGGGCGGGGGCTGTGTGGTATCCCTCTGTGAAGCCGAGCTGCCAGAGCGTGTTTTCAGAAACGTCCCGGCTGGCCAGTCCCTCCAGCCATGCGAACACGAGCCCGCCGTACACGATCGGCTCTCCGCTCATGGGGCCGCCCAGCCCCGTGCTGTAGATACGGTCCGTGTGCAGGGGATGGGTGTTGCCCACCAGGCAGGTCCAGTACATGTGCTCGTCCGTGATCGTCCGGCCGTGCTCGTGAACGATGATGTCACCCGGCTCGAAATCCTCCAGGTAGGTATCGGGTCCCGTGAGCCCGGTCGGGTAGGGGCCGCCTTCGACCGGAAGCTCCACCACAGGGTCGTCCTGCCACGGGAAGCCGGCGGCCTCGGCCTTTGCTGCGCCTGCCTCGTGCAGCGCCTTCCCGGACGGGGGCACCATGATCTTCCTCTCGTACTGCAACACCGCCTGATCGGACTGGTTCAGGCCGAGGGTGTGGACGTGCACGATGCCCGGCTTGCCCTCCCCCCGCTCACGGGTGTCGTGAACGCGGGTCAGGGCGCGAAGGGTGTCGCCGGGATAGACCGGTCTGAGGAACCGGGCGTTGTAGTACCCCAGGTTCGCCATCGCCTTTTCGGAGTCGTTCTGCACACCCAGGGAGAGGACCAGATTGAAGACCATTTGCGGGCAGACGGGCGAGGCGGGAAACCCGTGGGCCCTGGCGTACTCGTCGTTCAGGTAGATGGGGTTCGCATGAACGAAAGCGGCCGCAAAAGACCTCGCGACCCCCTTGTCGATGGTGAACCCCCGCGGGTGCTCGAATACGGTGCCGGGCACGAAGTCCTCGAGATAACGCCCGTACCTGGGGAAGCGCGCGCGGTCCGGGGCCGCCTCCGGTCCGCAAGCCAGTTCCTGTTGGGGAGGCATCGAGAATGTAACGGACATCTTCCAAACCTCTCTTCGCTGCCCGTGGCTACGCTTTTCAGTCGAGTGAACCCCGCTCGATCAGGCTGCGGGCAATCACCTTGATGGCGAGGATCTCTTCCGTTCCCTCGAAGATGGACAGCACCCGCGCATCCACGAAGTGGCGGCTCACGGGCGAGCCCTCGGCGTACCCCTTGGACCCGTGAATCTGCATCGCCTCACGGGTGAGCCACTCGGCGACCTTGCAGGTGAACAGCTTGACCATGTTCGCCTCGAGCTGCCCCTCCCCCCGATCCATCCGCCTCGCCACTGCGTAGGTGAACTGCCTGCTCACCGCGAGAAGCACGGCCATTCGGGCCAGCTTCGACTTGGTCAGCTCGTATTCCTCTATGGGCTTCCCGAAGGTGGTCCGTTTCGACGCATACGACACGGCCTGCTCGAAGGCTGCCTGCATCACGCCGACGGCCCGTGCAGCGGTCTGGATGCGGCCCCCGGAGAAGCCGGCCATGAGCGCGTAGAAGCCCCTGCCCAGCCCGGCATCCCCTCCCAGGAGGCAGTCCTCCGGCACGAAATAGTCCTGGAAGGCGATCCAGAAGGAGTGCATTCCACGATAGCCGATGGCCGGAATGGCCCCGCCACGGATCTTTCCGCCTCCGGGCTGCACGTGCTCGAATTCCAGGCCTTCGAAGGAAGGCTTCTCGACGAGGAACAGCGAGAGCCCCTTGTGGCCCTTGGCGGGGTCCGGGTCGGTTCTCGCGAGCACCAGCAGAAGCGTTGCCTTGCCCGCAAAAGTGGACCAGGTCTTGGTCCCCTTGAGCAGCCAGCCCTTGTCGGTCCGCTCCGCCTTCACCTTCATGGAGGCCACGTCCGAGCCGTAGTCCGGCTCTGTGACCGCAACGGCGCCCAGGGTTTCCCCGGCGGCAAGGCGGGGCAGCCACCGCTCCTGCTGTTCCGGCGTCCCCCCCGCCTGAAGGGCCCGCCCGAAGATCTCGGGACGGGTGATCAGGCTTCCTGCGGCTCCCAGGGACCCCCTGGAGAGCTCCTCGGTGGCCAGGATCATGGACAGGGTGTCTTCCTGCTCGTTGTCCTGCATGCCCCCGAACCTCTTCGGGATCGAAATGCCGAAGACGCCCATCTCCTTGAGCGGTTGAAGAATCTCGTCCGGTACGAGCCTCTTCTCCGTGTGGATGCGTTCGGCCAGCGGCGTGACGACCCGGTCGGCAAAGGACCGGAAGGTTTCTCGAAGCTTCCTGTGCTTCTCGTCCAGAACGCCCGCGCCCGCGCCGCCCCCCTGCTTCCGGACCGTGTCGGCCAAGGCCGCCAGGTTCGAGCCCGCGAGCTGGGCGGCACAGAAGGACTGCACATCCTCCCTGCCCAGCGTTTCTGAAAGGTCCTCCCGTGCCAGCCCGAAGTCCTGCAGGCGAAAGGCGACCCGGTTGTGGAGGTTCTGCACCGCCTCGGCGGCAAAGAGCGAGGCGAGCTTCGCATCCAGGGGGGACCCCGCCTCGCGGGCATAGTCGATCATCGCCCGCCCCCCCGTCTGTTCGGAGGCGCTGAGTGCGACGTCGTAGCAGACCGATTGAAATTCGTCCATGGCACCCGCAGAAACCCGCCCGTCACGGACCGAACGCCCCTGAAGGGCGCGAAGGGTCCGGTCCATCAGACGTTGCGCAGCATCCAGTGCGTTCCCCGCCTGCTTCAATGCCTCATGGGTCGCAGAATCCCTGCCGGACATGCCGTCTCCGTTACCCCATCTCTCTCAGTTCTTTCTCGGTGATCAGACCCAGCTCGACGCCCTTCTTTCCGTCCAGAAGCCCCAGGGCGATCGCCTTTCGCAGCTTGTTGCGGGCGTGCCGGTCGGTGGCCCGATCGCTCATGATGCCCTCGATGATCGTGGCTCCCTGCTCGTTCGCCACGGCCTGGGCATAGCTGAGGATCTTGTCCGTCTCGGCGATGATCTCTTCCTCGGGGAGGGCCAGTCGGTAGGCGAGGCGAACGGCGAAGAGCTGAAGGGGGTGCCCCACCCATTTCCCGTCCATGCCCAGCTGCTCCCCGTGCCGGGTGTCGTCAAATACTTGCTTGATGCGCTTCTTGATGAACAGGTGGTTTTCCCCGTCGGAGCGCCGGCTGTCCGCCACCGGGTAGTCCACGGTCATGTTGTCGATGGGCGGAACCCCTACGGTGCCCGCCATGTTGACGATGGCCGCCCGGGCCCAGTCGCAGACCGGGTGGTTGTTGTGAATGGTCGGAAGACCGATGTCGGCCGAGTAATCGGCGATCCCGAAGATGATTCCGGCGAGCCTCGGCATGGCCGCCCTGGCAAGGAGAGGAAGCTGCGCCACGGCCCATCCCGATTCCACCAGGAATTCGAGCTTGATCTTGTTCTTCTCGAGGCCGAGCTTCTCTTCGATGCTCTCGAGGATCTCGCACACGAAGGCGATCTCCTCCGGCTGCTCCGCCTTGGGCCAGACGACGCCGTCCACCGGATACCGATCCGGGGGCAGATCCCGTCCGGCCTCCGTGAGAACGGTCACGAGATCGTCGAGGCAGAAATCAAGGCGCAGGCCGCTGGGCCGGTAGAACCGCAGGGTAGGGCCCCATTCCGCCTCGCGGAAGATCTTGACCGCATTCTCGCGGCCTCTGAGGATCACGTCCTCCCGCAGGGCCTGCGCGTCCTCGCTGTCGATCATGACAAAGGGCGAATGGGGCTCCCGTCCCAGCTCCTCCTCGAGGATGCCGGCCGGCACCTCGAGGGTTTCGGAAAGCTCTGCCACGGATATGTTGAACTTTTCGAGGATCTTGGAGGCGGCACTGCTGCCTTTCTCCACCGCCTTCAGCGCCATGTCGTAATGGCTCGCGGGCGTGGTGAAGTGAGCCTGCTGGCGGAGAAATTTCAGTGGGAGCCCGGGGGCGTGGTGACGGTCCGTTTCCGCGAGCAACTGTTCACGTCTTTCCCGGAAGCCTTCCAGCATTTCCCGGTAGGGGCTCGGATCTGCGTTTGCCATAAGCGGTCCTTTCATTTCAAGGATAAAACACTTTTCGAAAATGCTATTCTAAGGAATCAAAGCAATTTTTACAGGTATTGATTCCGGAAGAAGGAGAAATGTTTCGCCTCGCTTCCCTTTACAAATCCGGTCCGATGGAGCAAGTTGAACCCCGAGCCGGGTCGTGGCGATTCGTGAGAACAGGCGGGAGGAAGCGGCAGCTCATGGGAGGCGCAGGGGGAAGCCGGAGAATGGAGCCGGAAGAGCTTTCCGTGCTTCTGCTGGCCGTAGAGAGTACGAACGAAGGATTCGTGACGATCGATGAAGACCACAAGGTGCTCTTCTTCAACCGGGCCGCGGAGAGGCTTTTCGGTTACAGCCGGGAAGAGGTCCTGGGGAGGGATCTGGACATCGTGCTGACCCCGCAGTGCAGCGGGGATCACAAGCGGGCGGTGGAGCGATACCTGAGGGCGAGAAGGCCCAGGCCCATCGGTCATGCGAAGGAGCTGACGGCCCGCCGGAAAGACGGGTCCTCCTTCCCCTGCTCCATCTCCTTCTCCGTGGCCCGGCGCAGCGGCAAGGTCTACTTCACGGGGATCGTGCGGGATCTCACCCAGACGAAGGCGTTGCAGGAACAGATATTGCGCTCGGAGCGCCTCGCGGCCCTGGGCCAGACGGTGGCGGAGATCAGCCACGAGATCCGGAACCCGATGGTGGTGATCGGCGGGTTCGTGCGACAGCTGAGAAAGGTCACGGAAGACCCGAAGGCGGTGACAAAGCTCGAGGTGATTGCATCTGAGGTTCAACGGGTGGAGGACCTCCTCCTCGAGCTGCGGGACCTCTATCTGCCGAGACCGCTCAAGAAGAGAACCTTCCATCTCGAGAAGCTGCTCAAGGAAGTCCACGGACTCGCCAGGCAGGCCGCTCGAGGTAAGAACATCAGCGTTCTTCTGGAAACGGACAAGGAGCCGTCCTTTGTGAGGGGGGACCGGGAGAAGCTGAAACAGGTCTTCTTCAATATCCTCAAGAACGGGATCGAGGCGGTCGGTGTCGAAGGTGAAGTCGCCGTGCGGTCTTCGGAGGAGGGAGATCGGGCCCGCGTCCGGATCAGCGACGACGGCCCGGGTATACCGGAAGATCAGGCGTCCAGGGTCTTCTCCCCGTTCTTCACCACCAAGAGGGAGGGAACGGGCCTGGGCCTCTGTATCTGCAAGAGGATCATCGACGAACACAAGGACTGCCGGATGGAACTGACCAGCGAGATCGGTCGCGGCACCGTCTTCGAGATTCGGTTGCCCCTTCGAGCGCCCCCGGGCCACAGGGTACGGCCGGGAAAGGGAAGCCGGTCCCCGGCGAAAGGGGGCGGAGCAAGATGAGCCGGGCCGATGTTTCTATACGGCAGACCGTCTGAGAACAGGAGGAGGGTCATCATGTCCCCAGCTGGAAGATTCAAGGACCTGGTCAGGCGACTGGCCGTTACGCTGTTCGGGCTACTGGAGTTGCTCGGCCTGCCGAGGATTCCGGAGGAGAAGGGCGAGAAGGGGGGGAAACGCGATGCTTGATCTCACGGGGAAGGTTTCTCTGGGCCGAAGCGGGGTGCAGGTGTCCCGGCTGGGCATCGGCTCTGCCTACGGGGTTTCGGAGAAGGCTTGTCGAACGGCCTTTGATGAGGGGGTGAACTATTTCTTCTGGGGGTCCGTCCGCACCCCCGGGATGGGCCGGGCGATGCGGGACATCGCACGCTCGAAAAGGGACGACCTGGTGGTCGTGGTCGAATGCTATGTGCGTGCGGCCGCCTTGATCCCGAGGAGCGTGGAGGTCGGCCTCCGGAATCTGAACATCGAGCAGGCGGACGTGCTGCTCCTCGGATGGTACGACAGACCTCCCAGCCGGAGGATCCTCGACGTGGTCCAGGGCCTGAAGGAGAAGGGCCGGTTTCGGCTGCTGGGGATTTCGACGCACCAGCGGACCCTCTTCAGGCAGTACCTGGAGGAGGACCGGTACGACGTGTTTCACGTCCGCTACAATGCCGCACACCGCGGGGCGGAGCAGGAGGTCTTCCCCTTCCTCCCCGAAGAGGGGGGGCCGGGGATCGTCTCCTTTACGAACACCCGCTGGGGGGATCTGCTCGATCCGAAGAAGATGCCCGAAAGCGAGCCCTCGCCACCGACTGCGGCGGACTGTTACCGTTTCGTGCTCTCCCATCCAGCCGTCCAGGTCGCCATCTGCGGGCCGAAGAACGACGAGGAGATGGCCATGGGTCTGGCGGCCCTCAGAGCCGGTCCCATGAGCGAAGAGGAGCTCGAACGTATGCGCCGGATTGGAGATCATGTACATGGAATTTCCTCGGCCATGAGCTTCCTGACGTGAGAGTGCGGCCAGGGGCCGGCGGCATGGTGGGTTCCGTGATCGAATCGGGCAAAAGTGAGCCCTTTGAGACCCGCACTGCATCCAAAGCAGTGTCGCAGGGGGAGAAAATGATTCCTTTAAAGGGCTTGCCAAACGCTATTGAGAATCCTTTCTCCTGGTTGTAGAAACTGCTATTAGTAATGATTATTAATATCGATACGTCACGTGTAGCGACACCTGTCAATTCGTCTATATGTTTGAAGTGCTTACCTTTCCTACGCATGATTCACAACGAATGTAGATAATTCGATGAGCCAGTTTCGTGTCGCCGGCGCGGGTCCCGGACACGCTCCGGGAGAGAACCGCAAGCCGCATTTCGCCTTGTCCGTAGACGTCTTCCCGGGTCCCTCGGTCCAGCCGGGGCCCGGCTCACCAGCATTTCCCGGGACCTCAAAGCACAACCAATGGATAGCCCGCGGGGAGGCGGGCGGAAAGGAGAGAGAAAGATGGATTTGAAAGGGTCCAAGACAGAGAAGAACCTGATTACCGCCTTCGCTGGCGAATCCCAGGCGAGGAACCGCTACACCTATGCAGCGGGCAAGGCGAGGAAGGAAGGCCTGATTCAAATCTCCCAGATATTCGAGGAGACGGCCGACCAGGAGAAGGAGCATGCGAAGAGGTTCTTCTCCTTCCTCCAGGGCGGAGAGGCGGAGGTTTCGGCCGCCTTCCCGGCCGGGATCATCGGCACCACCGCCGAGAACCTGAAGGCTGCGGCGGCGGGGGAGCACTACGAGTGGACCGAAATGTACCCCGGCTTCGCCCAGGTGGCGAAGGAAGAGGGCTTCGATCCGGTCGCCATTCTGTTCGAGAAGATCTCGGTTGCGGAGAAGCAGCACGAGAAGCGCTACCTGGGGCTCCTCGAGAACGTGGAGAACGGGTCGGTATTCAAGAAGGCCGAACCGGTCGTGTGGCGCTGCATCAACTGCGGGTACCTGCACGAGGGCACCGAGGCCCCCCTGAACTGCCCCGCCTGTGCCCACCCGCAGGCCCACTTCGAGCTGCTCGGGGAAAACTGGTAATCCGGATTCCTGATCTCACAAGGAGTCGCCACCTGCAACAAAAGGCGGGGGATGGACGGTGTCCTTCCCCCCGCTTCGGAGGAGGACGTGGTGAAAGAACGAACAGGAGTTACGACCTTCAAAGGCATGCCGTTGACGCTTGTCGGAGAGGGCGTCAGCGTGGGGGACAAGGCGCCGGATTTCACGCTCCTGGACAACGATCTGGGCACGGTGAACCTGTCGGCCTTCAAGGGCAAGGTCTGTCTGCTGGTGTCCGTGCCGTCCCTCGACACCCCCGTGTGCGATACGGAGACGAGGAAGTTCAACGAAGAGGCTTCCAGTCTCGGTCCGGATGTCGCGGTCCTCGTGATCAGCATGGATCTGCCCTTTGCCCAGAAGCGATGGTGCGGGGCGGCAGGGGTCGAACAGGTGAAGACCCTGTCCGACCATCGCGACGCCTCCTTCGGTGAGGCGTACGGTGTTCTGGTCAAGGAGCTCCGTCTGCTGGCCCGCGCCGTCTTCGTCGTGGACCAGGAGGGCATCGTACGGTACGAACAGATCGTGCCGGAGATGACGAACGAGCCGGATTATGACGCCGCACTGGATGCGGCCAGACAACGGGTCAAGGGATGACCGAACCGTTTCTGAACCCTTCAAAGCGAGAGAGGAGAAAGAAGACATGGCTGCGAAACTGGAGATTTACAAGTGTGATGTCTGCGGGAACATCGTTGAGGTCCTCCACGGAGGAAAGGGTGCGCTCGTCTGTTGCGGAAAGGAGATGAAGCTCTTCAAGGAAAACACGGTGGACGCCGCGCAGGAGAAGCATGTGCCGGTCGTCGAGTCCACGGCCCAGGGTGTGAAGGTATCGGTCGGCAGCGTGCCGCATCCCATGGAAGAGAAGCACTACATCGAGTGGGTCGAGGTGCTGGCCGACGGCAAAGTCTATCGCCAGTTCCTGAACCCGGGTGAATCCCCGGAGGCCATGTTCGACATCAAAGCAGAAAAGGTGGAAGCACGGGAATACTGCAATCTCCACGGGCTTTGGAAAGGGTGAGCGCCATGCTCGGCAAAAAGATCGAAGAGGCCTTCAACGAGCAGATCAACTGGGAGCTCTATTCCGGCTACCTCTACTTGTCCATGTCCGCCTACTTTCACTCGATCAATCTGAGCGGTTTCGCCAAGTGGATGTATGCGCAGGCATTGGAAGAAGGGTCCCACGCAATGAAGTTCTTCAACTTCATCAACGAGCGGGGAGGTCGGGTCGAGCTTCTTGCGACAAAGGCGCCGGAAAAGGAGTGGGATTCCCCCCTGGCCGCCTTTGAGCAGGCCTACGAGCACGAGTGTTTCGTTTCCAGTCGCATCAATGATCTGGTGAACCTGTCCCTGGAAGAGAAGGACCACGCCAGCAACAACTTCCTGCAGTGGTTCGTCAGCGAACAGGTGGAAGAGGAAGCGAGCGTCGATGAGGTGGTGCAGAAGTTGAAGCTCATAGGTGGTGACGGCGGCGGTCTCTTCATGATCGACCAGGAACTGGGGCAGCGGGTATTCGCACCTCCTGCGGCCGAGGAATGAGATCGAGAGAGAAAGAGCGGGTCTCGCCTGCTTCCGGTTCCTGGAACCGGACCCCCCATACAGGCGAGACCCGTTCGACCTCGGTTCTTCGGCCTTCCATTTGCCTCTTTCCGTTCGCGTGTGTCCCGAGCACATGAGCATCCTGTAGCTACCCGGTCATTCGCTCATCAACGCCAGATGCCTCCCCCGGGAGGCGGCCCGGGATCTACGCACGCGCCCGGTACAGAAGAACGGGTTGGCCTGAGGGCCGGGAGGAGGACCCACCATGCACTCTGATCAGACATCCGGTAAAAAGACCGTGAATCGTCTCGCACGGGAGAAGAGCCCCTATCTCCTGCAGCACGCCGAGAACCCTGTAGACTGGTATGCGTGGGGGCAGGAAGCATTCGAAAAGGCGCGGGAAGAGGGGAAGCCGGTCTTCCTTTCGATCGGTTACGCGACCTGCCACTGGTGCCACGTGATGGCCCACGAATCCTTCGAAGACGAGGAGGTGGCCCGCGTGCTCAACGAGTCCTTCGTCTCCATCAAGGTCGACCGGGAGGAGCGTCCGGACGTGGACACGGTCTACATGACGGCGTGCCAGGCCATGACAAAGGGCGGCGGGTGGCCCCTGACCATCTTCATGACCCCGGAAGGCAAGCCCTTCTTTGCAGGCACCTACTTCCCCAAGGAGAGCCGGATGGGGATGACCGGCTTTCTGGAGCTTCTGAAGAGGATCTCTGATCTCTGGAGACAGGACCGGCCCCGGTTCGAGCAGGCGGGGGATCAGATCACCGAGGCGCTCCAGCCCAGGCGGGAAGGCGCCGCTCCCGGGCAAAGGCCCGACGACACCGTGCTCTCGCGAGGGTGCGATCAGCTGGCCTCCAACTTCGACACCACCTGGGGAGGCTTCGGCAGGGCGCCGAAATTCCCGATGCCCCACAACCTGACGTTCCTCCTTCGCTGGGGCGCCCGCAGCGGCTCCGAGATCGCCGGGACCATGGTCAGAAAGACGCTGGAGGCCATGCGGGCCGGCGGGATCTTCGACCAGGTCGGGTTCGGTTTCCACCGTTACAGCGTGGACGAGGAGTGGCTCGTTCCCCACTTCGAAAAGATGCTCTACGACCAGGCCCTCCTGGCCATGGCTTACACCGAAGCGTACCAGGTATTCGGGGAAGAGCCATACGGAGACGTGGCCCGGGAGATCTTTGCCTACGTTCTTCGGGACATGACCTCTCCGGAAGGCGGTTTCTACTCCGGGGAAGATGCGGACAGCGAGGGGGTGGAAGGCCTCTTCTACGTCTGGACCCCGGAGGAGGTCAAGGGTCGTCTGGGCGAAGAGTTGGGCGACCTCTTCTGCCGGTTCTACGACATCCGGCCGGGGGGCAATCTCGAAGAGGGTCGCAGCATTCCGCACATCCGGCAAGACCACGCGGAATTCGCGAAAAAGGAAGGTATGGACGAGGCCACCCTGCGGCAATCCCTGGAGAAGGCCCGGGAGACCCTCTTTCAGGTCCGGGAGAAACGCATCCATCCCCTGAAGGACGACAAGATCCTGACCTCCTGGAACGGCCTGATGATCGCGGCCCTGGCCAAGGGATACCAGGCATTCGGGGAACCCGCCTACAAGGAGGCGGTCGGTCGGGCGATCGACTTCATCCTGAAGCACCTGAGGAAGAACGGGCGATTCCTCCTTCGGCGCCACCGGGAGGGAGAATCCGCGTATCCCGGATACCTGGAGGACTACACCTTCTTCGTCTGGGGCCTGATCGAAGCATACGAGGCAACCTTCGAGATTCGCTACCTGGAAGAGGCGGTGACGCTTCAGGACTCGATGATCGACCTGTTCTCGGACGAGGCACACGGGGGCTTCTTCCTGTCCGGCAAGGAGAACGAGGAACTGATCGTGCGGAGCAAGGAAGCGTATGACGGTGCGTTGCCTTCGGGGAACTCGGTGGCCGCCTCGAACCTCGTGCGACTGGGCCGCATGACCGGGAGAACCGACTGGGAGGAGAGGGCGGAGCGGACCTTTCAGGCATTCGCCTCTTCGGTCGTGCAGTATCCCGCAGGGTTCACCCAGTTCCTGGCCGCAATCGATTTCATGATCGGCCCCAGCCGGGAGGTCGTCATCGCCGGGGCGCGGAACGACGAGACCACGCAGAGAATGCTGCGAGAGACCCAGCGCTTGTTTCTTCCGAACAAGGTCCTCTTGTGGAACGGCGATGGTGAAGGAGGGGAGAGGCTGGGTGCACTGGCGCCTCACCTGTCGTCCATGCTGCCCGTGGACGGACGACCCACGGCCTACCTCTGCGAGCAGTACGCTTGTGAACAGCCTCTTGCAGACCCGGAGGAACTCAAGGCGCGGCTCACGCTGCCCATCCGACATGGATGTGCCTGAACGATCCGCGAACCATCTGGTCAAAAGTTGCCGGAGACGCTATAGTACTCGGATCCCGGGAACCGGAAACGACCGAAGACAGCCAAACGTGGGCCAACGGAAGGAGGAGGCAGAAGATGCAAAAGTACGTATGTACCATCTGCGGTTACGAGTACGACCCGAGTGTCGGGGATCCGGACAGCGGGATCGCCGCCGGCACGGCTTTCGAGGATATCCCGGACGACTGGGTATGCCCGGTCTGTGGTGCGACCAAGGATATGTTCGAACCGGCGTAGCCTCCGGCCTCGGTGCTGTTGAGCGAGAAACGGGGACAGGCCCCGGACCGCCGGGGGCCTGCCCCCGTTTCTCTGTCTGCGCCGGTTACACCAGCAGCGAGGAGAGCCCGACGAGCGGCAGGAGCAGCACGCGCACGAGGGCGCGCAGCCACGGCCGGTCGGCGATGGCGCTGGCAACCGGCGGGCTGTGCCGGTAGTAGGCCTGAACAAAGGACCTCCCTGCAGAGCTCTTCATCAGGCGGGCGTCCCTGAAAGAGCGAAGCGCATCGATCTTCCCCTCCAGGTTTGTGCCGAAGGCGGCGGTGGCGATGAAGCAGGCCTGGCCGTCGCAGTTCTCGTCTACATCGTTGCCCGGGATCTCGCTGGCGAGGGGATTGACGTCCGGGTTTCCGTCGTCACAGTCCCGGTACGGGTAGGTGCACTGAGGGCTCCCGGGGTCACCGAATCCGTCGCCATCGTTGTCCACACAGGGCGGTCCGCAGATGGCCTCGCCTTCGCAGGCGGGGTCCGAACAGCAGGGATCCTGGTCTCCCACGGCGTTGCACACGTTTTCACACAGGTCAGAGGCCTCGTTACACAAATCGTCGGTGCAGCCGTTTCCGTCGCTGCAGTCGACAGCGGTTCCGGCCTGGCAGTCGAGGGTCGGGTCGCACGTTTCGACGCCGTTGCACCAGAGGGTGTCGTCACAGAGGCTGTCGGTCGCCGCGTGTTCGCAGGTCTGGCTCGCCTCGATGCAGCTGTCCACCGTGCAGCTCACCCCGTCGTCACAGTCCACGGGGGTTGCAGACTGGCAGTCGAGCACGGGGTCGCAGGTTTCGATGCCGGTACACCAGAGGGCGTCGTCGCAAAGGGCGTCGTTCGGCAGATGGTCGCACGAATCGGTGTCCTCATTGCAGGCGTCCGAGGTGCAGCCCACGCCGTCGTCGCAGTCCCGCGCGACGCCCGCCTGGCAGCCGGCCAGGGCGTCGCAGATCTCGGCGCCGTTGCACCACACCCCGTCGCCGCAGAGGGTGTCGTTCGGGAGATTCACACACGCGTCGGTATCCTCGTTGCAGGAATCTTCCGTGCATGCCACCGGGTCCGTGCAGTCCACCGGGGTTCCCGGTTCGCAGGATCCGGCAACGCACGCTTCCTGGCCGTTGCAGTAGAGCTCATCATCGCAGCTGGCCGAGGCGTCCGGCGCCTCGTCGATGCCGTCGGAACAGTCGTTGTCGATGCCGTCGCACACCTCGGGCATCCCGGGGTTGATGCAGCGCGCGCACCCTGCGCATTCAGGTGCGCCGCACGTGCAGGTGCCGCACCCTGACGGGTCGTCCGAGGGGTCGTCGTCACAGTCGTCCCCCCCCGGTTCGGCGTCCGAGCAGTAGAAGTCTCCATCCTCGTCGGTACAGGCAATGGCAGCGTAGATCTCCAGGTCGTACCCCATGAAGGCCTCTTTGCCCTTCCACAGAATGTCGTTCTGGATCCGCCTGGGATTGTCGTTGATCTTCGGGGGGCTCTTTCCCCAGTTGGTATCCGTGGTGATCTGGGTGATGTGGGATGCCGTGGGGGTCTGCCCGTCCCATTGAAAGATCTGCCACGCAGTGGAGACCCAGGCGCGCCAGACCAACTCTCCGCCCTGGTTGAGGCAAGGATCCGTGTCGTCGGCCGTGTTGTCCGTGACCTGGAGGATGTGGTCGGCCGGAGGGAACTGGCCGTCCCAGAAGTAGATCTCCAGGTCGGTTCCGTCCGAGGCTTGCCAGGCCACCTCCCCCGCGTTGTTGATGTTGGGGCGGGAGTCGTTCACATCGTTGTCCGTGACCTGGGTGATGGAAACAGGCGTCAGCCCGTCCCAGAAGTAGATCTCATAGTCCGTTCCGTCGTAGCCGGACCAGACCACCATGCCGGAATCATTGATCTGTGGGTCTACATCCGCCTTGTCAAAGGTGTTCGACAGGTTCGTCACGGTCGCACCGTCGAAGCAGATGATGTCGGTGGGCAGGGAAGAGAACTTCTTCATCCAGACCACCTTGCCGCCGGCATTGACCCGTGGCCCGTTGTCCTCATTGAAGGGGTCGTTCGAGAGATTGACCGTGGTCGATCCATCGTAGAGGTAGATCTCCACGTCCGTGCCGTCGTCCCCTTCCCAGACCACGTGTCCGCCGTCCCCGATCCGGGGATCGCTGTCGTCCACATCCACGCTGTTGGAGATGTTCGTCTCTCCTGAACCGTTGGAGAGGATGATATCGGCCTTGGAGGGGGCAGTGCCCCGCTCCCAGACGACGGACCCGTCGGCGTTGATGTCCGGCTTCCGGTCGTTCTCCGCGTTGTTCGTCATCGGGCCCGGGTTCTGGGTTTTCCCCGTGGAAAGGAAGATCTCCCAGTCAGCTCCGTCGAACCCCTGCCAGACCCAGGTTCCGTCGTCGTTGAGATCATAGCCGACCGCGTTTCCCCATTCAGGATCCCCATCGTCGTTATCGTTCTGCGTAAGCGGGACGATGTCGTAGCTCGCGTGGCAGAGGGCGGCGGCAAACACCCCGACGATGCCGAAGAACAGGCCGGATGCGAACCTCTTCATAACGTCTCCTCCCGGGTGTCCGGTGCTCATGAAAACTCGATGACAATCTACCAAAGTAAAAAATAGTATATTACATATATTAACCTGAAATCCGGGGAAATGTAAACGTTTTCTAAAGCCCCTTCGAGGCCGGGGTGCCGGCCCCCGGAGGTCGGAGACGTTGCCCCGCCGGGGCAATGCCGCTGCACTCTGTCGTCTGAAAGGAGGAGGTTGAGCATGGTCGTACGATTGATGGTCGGACCCCTGATGGTGAACTGCTACGTCGTCGGATGCAGGGAAACGAAGGAGGCCGTGGTCACCGATCCGTCCCCAATCTCTGCTCGCGCACGATCCCGCCTGGGAGAGGATGAGAAGCCTCACCCGCCATTGGGACAAGGCCCAGTGGACGAAAGAGGGCTTTCACAGTGGTTCCCGGGAAGGGCTCAAGTGGTTGGGGGCTGTGGCGGCAAGCCACCAGAGCCCCCACCGGCAGGCCTCTCACTGCACATCACTGAGTGGCCCGGAGTCGACTAGGCCTGCGGGAAGGCGGCCTGGAGGTCGTCTCCGAGGCGGCGGTCGAAGGCCTCCACTTTGCCCCGCATCGGCCGGGTCAGGATGGCGAGCAACCCCTCTGCAAACTCCCTCTGCCGAACACGGCACCGTCCCCCGTCCAGGGGCTCGAAGTCCAACCGGTGGATCATGGTGGCGACGGGGCTTCGAACGCCCCATGCGACCAGACGCCCCTCCTCGTAGTCGAGGACCTTCACCTCCAGTGGAAACGGCAGGAAGTCCGGCACGAATCCCAGCTTGAACCCTACGCCCCAGTCGCCTCCGCCTTTCCGGTATGCCTTCTTGATTCCGGTGGCCCAGGAGGGCCACTGGTCCACCTCCTTGAAGAAGGCGAAAACCTCTTCCACGGGTGCGTCGATCTCGTTCGAGCAGTCCACGAAGTCAAGCCTGAGCAGTGCCATGGATCTCCCTCCCGACGGCGTCCGGGGACGGCCGTTTCCTGATTCGGTTAAGGTGCAGGGCCCCTACTATCGGACACGGAGGGCCGGGTGTCAACACAGGACTTCCCGGAGGTAACGACCTGTGTGAGACGCCGGTTCCGAGGCGATCCGTTCCGGGGTTCCCTCTGCCACGATGCGGCCCCCCTCCCCGCCGGCCTCCGGGCCCATGTCGATGACCCAGTCTGCCGCCCGGATGACATCCAGGTTGTGCTCGATGACCAGGACCGTGTTTCCCGCCTCGGTCAGACGTCGAAGCACCAGGAGGAGTCGCTCGATATCGACGAAATGCAGGCCGGTGGTCGGCTCATCCATGAGGTAGAGGGTCCTGCCCGCGGTCGCCTTGCCGAGCTCGCGTGCCAGCTTGACCCTCTGCGCCTCCCCGCCGGACAGCGTCGTGGCGGGCTGTCCGAGCTGGATGTATCCGAGGCCTACCTCGGCAAGGATCTGGAGTCTGCGCTGGAGCTGGGGGACCGGTTCGAAGAAGGCGAGCGCCTCCTGCACCGTCATGGCGAGCGCCTCGGCGATGTTCTTTCCCCTGTAGCGGATCTCCAGCGTCTCCCGGTTGTAGCGTCTTCCTTTGCAGAGGTCGCAGGTGACGTACACGTCGGGAAGGAAGTGCATCTCCACCTTTCGGAGCCCGTCGCCCCGGCACACCTCACATCGTCCGCCCTTGACGTTGAAGCTGAACCGGGCCGGGCCGTAGCCTCTGCGGCGTGCCTCCGGGAGCTGGGCGAAGAGGTCGCGCAGGAGTGAGAAGAGACCGGTGTAGGTGGCCGGGTTCGATCGAGGCGACCGACTCAGGGGTGCCTGGTCCACCGGAACCACGCGATCCAGGAACTCCACGCCGTCCAGGACGGGGAGGGGCCCGCTGCGGTTCCCCTGCCGGATGCGGGGCCCGTGCCCCCGGGCAAGCCGGCTCGTGAGAGCGGGATAGAGGGCGTCGAGTACGAGCGAGCTCTTGCCGGAGCCGGATACCCCTGTCACGCAGGTGACGAGTCCCAGGGGAATCCGCGCGGTGATCCCCTTCAGGTTGTGCTGTCTCACTCCCTTGATCACGAGGTAGCCCCGGTCCGGTTCCTTTCGGACGAGGGCGGCGGGACGGGTCCGGGACGATCGGAGGTGCCGCCCGGTCGGAGAGCTATCGAGGCCCACGAGATCGGCGGGTGTCCCACAGAACACGATCTCTCCCCCGGCCACACCGGCCCCGGGTCCCATGTCGATCACATGGTCCGCCTCGAGGATGACCTGCGCATCGTGCTCCACCACGAGGACGGTATTGCCCCGGTCGCGGAGCCTCTTCAGGAGGTCGAGCAGCCGTTGCGTGTCCCGTGCATGGAGCCCCAGCGTCGGCTCGTCCAGGATGTAGAGGACGCCCACCAGACCCGATCCGATGTGGGTCGCCAGCTGAATCCTCTGGGCCTCCCCGCCGGACAGGGTGTTTCCTTCGCGATCCAGGGTCAGGTACTCGAGACCGAGTTCACAGAGGAAATCGAGCCGCTTTCGGATCTGATCGAGAAGATGTCCGACCAGGGCCTCCTGAAACGGCGAGAGCACCCGCCCGGCGAAGAAACTGCGAAGGCCTGCGATCGTCTTTGAAGCGAGCTCCCCGATGTGTTTGCCGGCAAGGAGTACGCAAAGGGCCTCCGGCTTGAGCCGGGCTCCCCGGCAGTCCGGACAATCCTGAATGGTCATGTAGGCGTCGATCTCCTGTCGGATCTTCTCCGAGCTCGTCTCCAGGTAACGCCTTTCCATGTTCGGGATCACGCCCTCGAAGTCCTGCAGGAGTTCGCGCCCTTCGGAAGGGCCGGGGAAACGAAAGGGAATCTTCCGACCTTCCGATCCGTGAAGCAGCATCTTGCGCCCCCTGGCGGGGAGCTTTTCGAAGGGAGTGTACAGATCGAAACCGACATGATCGGCCAGGCTTTCGAGCACCTGTCGCGCATGGGCCCCCGGTCTCGTCCGCCACGGCAGGATCGCTCCTTCGTCAAGGGAAAGGCCCGGATCCGGCACCACCAGGTGCTCATCCACCCTGCGGAGCCGCCCCAGGCCGGAGCAGCGGGGACACGCCCCCTGGGGGCTGTTGAAGGAGAAGAGCCGAGGGGTTATGTCCGGGAAGGAGGCCCCGCAGGTTGCACACACCGCGTGCTCGCTGAAGATCCACTCCTGCTCCTGCGGTCCGTCCGGATCGATCCAGGCCCCGACCCTTCCGTCGGAAAGCCGGGCCGCCGTCTCGATGGAATCGCTCAGGCGGCCCCGGATACCCGGCCGGATGGTGATCCGGTCCACCACCACCTCGGCGGAGAATGTGCCCCTCTTCTGCCTCAGCTTCGCATCCGCGAGCTCATGGATCCGACCGTCGACGCGGACCCTTAGAAACCCCTGCCGCTCCAGGCTGTCCAGGACCTTCCGCCATCCGGCCTCGGGTGTTCCCGGGAGCGGTGCGAGCAGGAGGAGACGCGTTCCTTCCGGAAGCTCCAGGAGCCTGTCCGCCATTTGTTCCAGGCTCTGGGCCTGCACGGGCTCCCCGCAGCGTTGGCAGTGAGGGGTCCCCGCTTTTGCAAAGAGCAGCCGAAGCAGATCGTGGAGTTCGGTTGCGGTTCCCACGGTCGATCGAGGGGACCTGCCGGAGGGGCGCTGTTCGATGCAGATGGCGGGCGGCAGGGCGTCGATTCGGTCCACCGCCGGCTTTCGGACCTGCTGGAGGGCCTGCCTCGCCTCGGCGGAGAGGCACTCCACGTACCGGCGATGTCCTTCCGCGTAGAGGGTGTCTCTGGCAAGGGATGACTTCCCCGAGCCGCTCGGTCCGGTGACGACCACGAGGCGCTCCCGGGGAATGGACACATCGACGGCCTTCAGATTGTGTTCTCGGGCGCCTCGTATCTGAATTTCGCGGGGTTCCATCGGGGCTGGGGCCTACAGAAAGACCTCGATATGGGCGTTCTTGCGCAGTTCCTTCCGCCATTCCTCGAATTGGCGCTCTGCAGCCTCCTCGTAGAGTTTCTCCTGGATGCTGTTTTGCACCTTCTCGAGAGGTCGAATGTCGCCGGTGGTTCGCTCTTCGACCTTGAACAGGTGGATCCCGAGGGCGGTCTGTACCGGTTCGCTGACCTCTCCCTCGACAAGATCCTCGATGCCTCCTTCCATCTCGGGGCTCAGGGAGCCCTTCCGGAAGAAGCCGAGCCACCCACCCTGACCGGCCGTCGCGTCCCTCGAGTACTGATTGGCCGCCTCGGGAAAGGGCCGGCCGTCCAGGATTTCCTGTCGGACACGGTTCGCCTCCGCAACCGCCGCCTCCACGTCCTCCGGTGCAGGCGGATGGCCGACGGGAAACAGGATGTGCCGGAGAACCACTCCCTCCTCGGCTCGAAACTCGTCCGGATGGTCCAGGTAGTACTCTTCGATTTCCTTGTCCGTGATGTTGATGCGCGCCCGTATCTCCCTTTGGATCATCTTCGCCTTGACGAGCTGTTCCCGGATCTGTTCCCGGTATTCCTGATAGCTGAGGTTGTCGTTCTTCAGGGCCTCGCGAAGCTCCTCCTCCGAGATGTGCGCCCTGGACAGGACCTCGTCGATGGCCCGGTCGATTTCCTCTTCCGAGGCGGCGATTCCAGCCTTTTCGGCAAAGCCTTCGATGAGGCTCTTGTCGATCAGGTCTTCCAGAACCCTCCGCTTGAGGGTGGTGCTGTCCCTCTCTGAAAGCAGGTTCGGAGCCTGTTGCCCCATCTGATGCCGGAAAAGATCTACGGCCTCGTCGAGATCGCTCTGCAGGATCGCCGCATCGTTGACCGTGGCCACGACCCGGTCGAGGATCTCGGCAAAAGAGGAGCCGCCGAGGAAGAGGAGCAAGAGAAGCGCCAGGATCGCCGCGATCCGGACCGAACGCTCTCGGTTCCGTTGATGAAACGGATTCCTGCCTCCACCGTCCCAAGACGGCCGTCCTGCATTCCTACTCTTCTTCTTCACGTTTTACCTCGCTTTTGAAGGGGAGGGGGCGGGTTGACTCCTCTTTGACTACGAGCTGCACCAGCGAAGCGTGAACACGGATATCGGAGGACTGAACCAGCCGCTCCACCCAGTCGTCATAGAAGGCCTGTCTTCGTTCGCGGGCAAGCCTCTCCCGGATCTCTTCCCCCGCCTCTTCCAGGGAACGTACGTGGGGAGGAATCCGCCGTACCACCTTCAGGAGGTGAAAGCCGTGTTCCGTCTCCAACAGGGCGGTCACCCTTCCCGTGGGGGTCGAGAAGGCGGCCTCTTCCAGCTGCACAGGCAATTCGCCTCTCTGGAACGTACCGAGCCTTCCCCCATCCTCTCTCTCCGGTCCGATCGAGTGCTTGGCGGCCAGGGTCTCGAAGCTGGCCCCCTGCCGAATCCGGCGGAGAAGGCGTTTGGCCGTGGAGCGGCTCTTCACGACGATCTGGTTCAACTCCACGGACTCGGGGATCAGGAACTCGTCCAGGTGGTCGCTGTAGTAACGGCTGACCTCCTGATCCTCCACCGTTCCGGCATCCTGGACCACCGCAGCGAAGAGGGCCTCCATGGTCATGTTCTCTCGCAGTGCCTTACGCCACTGCTCGTAATCCATGGAGTGCTCCAGCAGGCTCTTCCGGAGCCGGCTTCCCGTGTATCCGTCCCTGATCTGCTCGATGCGGGCGTCCAGGGCATCCTCGTTCACCTTGATGCCCCTCCTCGCGGCCTCCTGCAGAAGAAGCCGCTCCCGGATCAGGTCGTTGAGCACCTTCTTCTTCAGGACCAGCAGCAGATCCTGCTGCGGTGAAGAGGCCTCTGCAACCTCATTGTAGCGGTTCTTGATCTCATCCCAAAACAGGGAGAACCGGATCGGTTCTCCGTTCACCCAGGCGACGGCCTCTTCCCCCTCCTTCTGGCGGTTGCATCCGACCGCCATTGCCAGCAGCAGCATGACGAGGAAGATTGCAGCCTCTGTGAAGAGCCGGTGCAACTTCCCGCCATAAACAGGGACCAAGGGCACCGACTCGGTGGGGCGGGGCGAGGTCGCCTGACCCCCGACCCCTGACCCCTGACCCCT
This sequence comes from uncultured Thermodesulfobacteriota bacterium, assembly GCA_964479535.1. Classification (GTDB taxonomy): domain Bacteria; phylum Desulfobacterota; class DSWW01; order DSWW01; family DSWW01; genus S015-6. The sequence goes on along the minus strand of CAYZMM010000017.1, from coordinate 81,230 downwards.
CGCAGACCTGCCTTTCGATGACGGATGAACCATGGGGTTCGCCCTTCCCGACCGTGTCGATGCTGCACTACGCATCCTTTTCATCCTCTGCCCTCTTCTGTTCCGGCTTCTGCTCCAGCCAGTCGAGAATCTGTTGAATGTTCTTCAACCGCTCTTCCGGGTCGGGGGCCGCGAACCGGATGAGAACCCGGTCGTCGGGAAACAGACGTAGCCGCGCCGGTTCCTGCTGGGCCCACGCCAGGATTCGATCGATCGAGACCGGCGTGTGGGGATCGAAGCTGAGCATCAGCCCGTCTTCGGCCAGCCGGGCCTCCCGAACCCTCAACCTGCGCAATCTTACCTTGATTCGTATCATCTTGAACAGTGTTTCCGCTTGCGGCGGAGGGGGACCGAAACGATCCACCATCTCGTCCCGAATGCGATCCACTTCCGGGTCTTCCCCCGCCTTGGCAAGCCGCTTGTAGAGCGAGAGCCTCTGGGTGGAGTTCTCTATGTACGTATCCGGCAGGTGGGCGGGCAACTCGAGATGGATCTCCGGGTCCACCTCCTCAGGGCCTTCCTCGCCCCTGAGGCGGCGTATCGCCTTCTCGAGCATCTCCATGTACAGATCGTAGCCGATGGCCCGGATGTGGCCGGACTGGTCCGCGCCGAGCAGATTGCCGGCGCCGCGGATCTCCAGGTCGTGGCGGGCGATGCGAAAGCCCGAGCCCAGCTCGGTGAACTCGTAGAGGGCCTCGAGTCTCTTCCGGGCCTCCCCGGCCAGGCTCTCCTCGTCCGGCACGATCAGGTAGGTGTAGGCCTGGCGTTCCGAGCGTCCCACACGGCCCCGGAGCTGGTAGAGCTGGGCAAGCCCGAGCCGGTCCGCCCGGTGAACGAGCATCGTGTTCGCATTCGGGATGTCCAGGCCGCTCTCGATGATGGTGGTGCAGACCAGGGTGTCGTAGCGGCGCTGCACGAAATCCAGCATGACCCGTTCCAGGCCCCTTTCCGCCATCTGGCCGTGGGCCACGGCAACACGCGCCTCCGGAACGATCTCCCGAATCCGTTCCGCAAAGGGCTCGATGTCATGGACCTGGTTGTGCACGATGAAGATCTGACCGCCACGCTCGATCTCCCGGAGGACGGCCTGACGGACGATGTCGCGCTCGAAGGGGACGATGAAGGTTTCGATGGCCCGTCGGTCCTGGGGCGGGGTCTTGATGGAGCTCAGGTCTCTCAGGCCGAGGAGGGACATCTGGAGAGTGCGTGGAATGGGTGTGGCAGAGAGGGTCAGTACGTCGACCGCAGATCGGATCTTCTTCAGGGCTTCCTTCTGCCGGACCCCGAACCGGTGTTCCTCGTCCAGGATCAGCAGGCCCAGGTCCTTGAATTTCACGTCTTTCTGCAGAAGCCGATGGGTTGCCACCACGATGTCCACCTTGCCTTCCATCATGCCGGCCAGGATCGTTCTCTGCTCTTTCTGAGAGCGGAAGCGGCTGAGCATTTCGATCTCCACCGGGTAGTCCTCGAAACGCTTCCGGAAGTTCGTGTAGTGCTGTTGCGCCAGAACGGTGGTGGGGACCAGAACGGCCGCCTGCTTGCCGTCCATGACCGCCTTGTAGGCCGCCCGGATCGCTACCTCGGTCTTGCCGAACCCCACATCCCCGCATATGAGCCGGTCCATGGGCCTCTCTCCCTCCATGTCCCGGAGAACCGCTTCAATGGCCCGCACCTGGTCCTGGGTTTCCTCGTACGGAAAGGAGGCCTCGAATTCGTGATAGGAGGAATCGGTCTTGGAGAAGGTCAGCCCTTTTTGAACGAGCCGCTTCGCATACAGGGAAACCAGCTCTTCCGCCATGGCGAGCACCGATTCCTTTACACGCTGTTTCGTCCGGGCCCAGGATGCTCCGCCGAGCCTGTCCAGGGCGGGGGGGAGGTCTTCGGTGCTCACGTACTTCTGGATGCGGCTGGCCCGGTCTACGGGCAGGTAGAGCTTGTCCCCGTTCGCATATTCCAGGTGCAGGTAGTCGTTCACGTGCCCCCGGATGTCGAGCGTCTCCAGGCCCCGGTAGAGCCCGATCCCGAAATCGATGTGCACCACGTATTCGTCCGGCTTCAGCTCGTGAGGATCGATGCCCTCCGAAGGCTCCACATCGCGAAGTCTGTGCTTTCGCACCTTACGGCCGAAGATGTCCTCTTCGTGCAAGAAGACCATGCCGTTGGCCGGCAGGGTGAAACCCTGGGAGAGGGCCCCCGTCAGCAGGTACAGGCCTGGGGCATCGTTCCAGAAGGAAAGCCGGGTGTCCGGCTGCACGAAGTCCAGGTCGTATTCCATGAGGAGGCGAGACATCCTTGCCTTTTCCGGTTCGCTGCGGCAGACGAGGAAGACCCGTTGCCGTTGATCCACCCATTTGCGAATCCGGTCGGCATAGGCACTGAGCCCCTTGGGGGGGCCGGCCTTCGTCTCGGGCGCGGCATAGGAAGCCGGACCCTGCGAACTCAGCCGGATCGGGTCCGGCCCCCGGCCCGGCGGGTTTTCCGACCTTTTCCCCTCTTCGAGGCCGCCGGGGGTGAGCGGAAGGTCGGAAAAGGCGACCCGGGGCCTCCGGGCTTCGAGCTCCCACAGACGGGAGACGGATACGAAGAGATCCTCGCAGGAGGGGAGGATCAAGCCCTTGGCGGTGAGCTTGTCCAGCGATTCGACGCATTCCTCTTCGAGCGTCTCCTCCACCTTTCGGAACCGCTCGGGATCGATGAGAACCAGAAGATCGTCGTCGCCCATGTAGTCGAACAGGCTGCGCAGGCGGTCGTAGAAGAAGGGCAGGTAGAGGGGCAGATCGTAGACCGGCAGCCCGGTTTCGATCCGTTCCAGGAGCTCCAGCCGGTTGCGGGTCGGCAGATTCAGGGCATCCGCTCTATGCTTGATCCGTTCCCGAATCCCATCCGTTTGGACCGCCCCGGAGATGAACAGGCCCGCCGGCTGGATGACAGCGGAGGGAGCGTGTCCCGCGGTCCTCTGGTTCTCCGTGTGGAACGTGCGGATGCCCTCGATCACGTCCCCGAAGAAATCGACGCGGAAGGGCAGGGGTTCGATGAGGGGATAGAAGTCGATGAGGCTGCCCCGGACCGCATATTCGCCGGGGTCCTCGACGACAGGCACCCTTCGGTAGCCGACCTGATGAAGAAAACCGGCCAGGCCGTCACGGTCCAGGGGTTGTCCCTCCCGGATCGTCTTCACGTTCTTCTTCAGCACCTCCCTCGGCGGAACCCGTTCCCGCAGGGCCTCGATGGCGGTGACGATCACGGTGGAGGGCTCCGTCTGCAGAAGGGCGAGGAGCACGCCGATTCTTTCGTGCATGGAGGCGACCGAAGGCCGGGTTACGCCGACCGGTCTCGGCAGTCCCGGCGGGAAGAGCAGGATACGGAGCCGGTCCCCTCCCCCCGGGTCGCCGTCGCGAAAGAGAGAGGAGAAGAAGCCGAGTTCCTCTGCAAAACGCTCGGCCTCCTTCCAGTCCGATGCGACACAGAGCATCGGCCGGGACGTCCGCGCTGCAAGGAATGACGCCACCAGGGACTTCGCCGGGGGACAGGCCCCATGAATCCGGGTGCTGTCAGGACCCTGTGCGGGGCTTTCCAGGCGTGAAACAAGGGCTTGGAACGGATCTACCATCCTGTGTGAAGCCGATCCGCCAGCACGCTCGGGAGGCCGGCGGTCATGATTTTTTCGCTGCATGCTTGGACGTCGTAAGGCAAACGAACGAACTCGACGGTCCGGGTTTCCCCTTCATAGAAGAGGAAGCCGGCTCTGGGGTCCCTGTCTCTCGGCTGTCCCACGCTGCCCGGGTTGATCAGGTAGAGCCTGTCTTCCCGAATCGAGAAGGAGGGAGACGATACCACGGCTACGGTTTCTCCGTCGCAGGCATAGGCGATCTGCCTATGGGTGTGCCCAAAGAACAGAACGTGGACCCCGGGCTCGGCCTCCTGCATCCGGCGAACATTCGCCATGATGTCGTAAGGGGAGGCCAGGTAGTGGTCCCGGTGGAGCAGGGACCCGTGGGCCAGCCGGAACTGCACGTTCAAGCTTCCTTCCGCGGGAAGAGCCTCCAGGAACTCCAGATGGGGAGGCTGGAGGGTCTTCCTCGTCCAGAGGACCGCCGCCCGCGCGACCGGGTTGAAATCCAGCGGATCCTCCATTCCGCAGACCGCAGCGTCATGGTTCCCCATCAGCGAATACACGCCCCTCTCGTTGAGGATTCGGACGCATTCGTTCGGGTTCGCGTTGTATCCGACAAGGTCTCCGAGCGAAACGACCCGGTCGACCCCGACACGATCGATCTCCCGGAGAACGACCTCGAGGGCCTCCAGGTTCGCGTGAATATCCGATAGGATGGCGTAACGCATGGCCTGCCGCCCGGCGCGCAAGTGCCGCGACATTCCCTGTCTACAAACTCGCCCCGCACAAATCTCCGATGGCCCCCCTCCTGCGACGATTCCCCCCGGGAGCAGGGAGATGATGGCACAGAGTGTGTCACGGGCGCGGTGACTTGCCCGTCACGCCCTGCTGTTGAGGCGAAAACCTACAAACTCTATAATGTATCTGTTAATATCGTAGATGGCAAACGCTCGGACGACATGTACGAACTCTTTTCAGCACCAGAATGTTGGAGAGGATGAAAGTCGTTTACAGCCCTCGTTACTGTGAGGTCTACGCGAGCGACCCTGCTTCGGCGCCGGGTCGAATCGAGGCGATCTGTGAGCGTCTGGAGGGGCGCTTCCCCTTTCTGGAGCCGCAACCGGCGCCGGAAGCGGATCTGCTCCTCGTGCACTCCAGGGCCCATGTCGAGTCGATCCGGCGGGACCGTCACCTCTACGAGCTCGCTTCCCTGGCGGCGGGCGGTGCCCTGCTGGCCGCTCGGACCGCCTTTGCAGGGGAGCCCTGCTTCGGTCTGATCCGCCCGCCCGGGCATCACGCGAGCCCCTCCGATTGCTGGGGGTTCTGCTTCTTCAACAACCTGGCCGTCTCGCTGAAGTCCCTGTTCGCTTCGGGCGCGGCCAGGACGGCTGCGATCCTGGACTTCGACCTTCACTTCGGCGACGGGACGGACAACATCTTCTGCAGGGACCCGGACGTCCCGTACATCCACCCCTCGGACAACGACGCCGACGCCTTCCTGAAGCGTGCGGAAAGAGAGTTGAAGTCGGTCGGCGATCGCGACATCCTCGCCGTCTCGGCCGGTTTCGACCGGGGAAAGAGCGACTGGGGCAATCTTCTCAGCGAGGGAGACTACAGGAAGCTGGGGGAGATGACACGGGAGTATGCGATCGAGCACTGTGAAGGAAGACGATACGCCCTGCTCGAGGGCGGGTACAATCATCAGGTACTTGGGAAGCACGTCCTGGCTTTCCTCGAAGGGTTCGAATGAAATGGCGTACGTAATCTATGCGGAAAGGTGCAGCCTTTGCGGAACCTGTGTCGAGGAGTGTCCTCTGCAGGCGATCTCCAGGAACGGGGACGAAGTCGTCATCGACCCGGAGATCTGTACGGAGTGCGGATACTGTGCGGATATATGCCCGGAGGATGCGATCCGGGGGCAGTGACCACAGGCCGTCCGAAGACGTTCATCTGCTGCGCATGTGGACGTTTTCCAACGGCCTGTCGATCCCAGAAGATCAGGATGGTGACAGGTTGTGCCTACTCGTTGTACTCTCCCGGCGGGATCAGGGGGCCGTATTTGGCTTTTGCGGCCTTGATCTCTTCCGCGGCGGCTTCCCAGGTTTCGTAGACGATCTTGGGACAGTCGGGCACGTCGGTCCGGTAGTAGGCGGTTGAACGTTCCAGCTTGGCCAGCCACGCGTTGCAGCGGAAGGCGAACTGGTACCGGTAGTCCTCTTCCGGATAGTCCTCGTCGAAGATCTCCCTGAACAAACGTTTCAGGTCCTCGTGTTTCGGGATCAGGCCGGTGGGCGTGCGAAGGGCGTCCACCTCACCGTGCACCCGTTCCTCGGCCCAGTGGAGCCACACCTTCTTCGCGAGCTTGTGGGTGCAGAAATCGCCGTTCTCGTCCCTGAGGAAGTAGTTCACGGCGAAGATGGGCGGAACCCTCTTCATGCCTTTGACGAAGTCGAGGTTGTTCCGGGTGTACTCGCCGAGGGGGTAACTGACGAAGTCGAGGTTCGCCATGGGCTGGGGAACGCGCACGCCTTCCTTGCCGAGCGTGGCCGCCGTGGTCTCCGATTCGAGGGTGCAGGCCTTCATGATGATGCCGTTCTGCCAGTCGAAGGACTCCTCCACGGGCACGGAGGTGTCGCTGTCCCGTCCACCGTAGATGACACCGCCCACGAGGACGCCCTTCTTGTCGTCCCAGGCCGGGTCCAGGTTGTCGAGATATTCCATCCGGATCGTGTAACGGGCGTTCCCGTGGGAAAGGGGAATCTCCTTGCCGTTCCCATCCTTCTTCCCTTCGAACCACCCGGGTCCCGAATGGTTGGTGCCTTCCTTGGGGGTCTCGATCCCCATGCCCTGCCAGTAGGGAAGATTGTCCGGACCGGTCAGCACGTTCGAGAAGATCATCTCCCTTTCCTGCATGAGCGTGTGGAAGATGACCGGATCGTCCTTTTCGTTCACGTCCTTGATGATTCCGAAGATGCCCCGCTCCACGTTCGCGGCGCGGAACTCGCCGCCCAGGTTCCTGAAATAGGCGATGTCGTCCCCCACCAGCGTTTCCCCAGGCAGCATGGCGGTTGCGGTCTTCCCGCACGCAGACGGATAGGCCCCGCAGAAATAGGTCGTCCTTTTCTTCTTCCGGTTCTGGCAACCCATGATGAACATGTGCTCGCAGAGCCACCCTTCCCAGGAGGCTTTCTTGATGGCCAGCCGCATGGCCAGCTTCTTCAGCCCCACCGAGTTGCCAGCGTACTGATTGTTGAGCGAGTAGACGTCCATGTGCTCGATGTCCTGGTAGATCCGCCGATCCTTCACATTCACGACGCAGCCCCGATCGTCGAGCTCTCCGGCACTGTGAACGAAGAAGAAGAAATCGTCCTTGTCCTCCATGTGCGCGAAGTGCTCGTAGCCTCGCCGGTACAGGATGTCTTCGGAGTGGGCCACGTAGAAGGAGTCGGTCAGCTGGGCGCAGCCGATCGAGAAGGGGCTCATGGTCGGGCACTCGCAGTAAAGCTTCACGATCGCCGGCTTCCCCTTCATGATTCCCCTGGCGATCCGCTTCACCTCGGCGAGCCCCTCCTCGTACTCGATGCAGTTCAGGTTGCCCATCCGGGCCAGGTTCTCTTTCTTCACCATGAACTTGGTGTGTTCCTTGTCCCGGCCCTGGTCCCGGTAGCCGTCGTAGTGAACGGTCTGGCCCTCCCTGGCCAGCTTCTTCTCCTCCCCCAGCTTCAGGGCCATCTCGCGGATGTACTCTGCGTCCTCGTCGCTGTCGTTGCACATGTAGACCGTGTCCGGGTCACAGAGCTCCACGAATTCGCCTATGAAATCGAACAGCTTCGGGTTCTCGAGGGCGACGAGCCGCTGCAGGCCTCTCTCGGTCATCTTGTTCTGGAGCAGATCTGCGTATTTCTCGTTCATCGTGACTCCCGGCTTGGAAAGGGTGTGTTGGCACAGGTGGTTCGGGGCTTCGAGGAAGCGACGCGGATCGGGCGTTCCTGCACGGTAGAGGGGGGAAAGGCTGGACGGACTCCGCAGGGGCCTCGAATCAAGGGCGGATCTCCGTTTTGCGCTTCGCGCCGACAAAGGCCAGACGGGCAGACTTCAAGAAAAATATCGAAGAATGTGCGGTGGGTCAAATCGAAGCCCCCCTCTGGCAACGAAACTTCGCGCTACGAGCGGTCTAGCTCTCCGAAGAACGCAGATCAGCAACCGCCTTCATTAGATGTTGGGTCCAGCTGACCAGTTGCCCCCGGTCGATCCCTTGGGTGCCCGTCGGAGGAGGTTGGAGGACGTCCCCGAAGGCCACCCGGGAACGGGAGCGCATGCACAGGGCTTTCCAAACGGAGTCGGACGTGGGGGTCCCGGAGACGAAAGCCGGGATCACAGGCGCCCCGGACCGCAGGGAAAGATAGCCCATTCCGAGATGCGGGGTGTCGAACCCTCGGCTGATTCCCCCCTCCGGAAAGATGCAGAGCAGCCTCCCGTTCTTCAACTCGGCGAGGGATCTTCGAACCGCCCCCACGTCCCGGCGGTCCCGGCGGACCGGAACGCATCGCATCCAATCCAGAAACCAGCGAAACCCCGGAATCCGGCAGTATTCCTGAGCCACGAGATAGGAGATCACCCGTCGGGTGGTCGCCGCGAGGATGAAGGGGTCCACGCTGCTGCGGTGGTTGCAGACCAGGATGGCAGGCCCCCTCTGGGGGATGGGGTCTTTCGCCTTCCAGACGAAACGATGCCGTGTTCTGCAGTAGAGGCGGTTGGTGTTCCAGAGAAAGCGGCTGAGCCGATCTTCATCCACCAGGGCCCCCGAACTCCTCCGGGTGCCCTGTCCTGTTTTCCCCGCCTTTTCGTATTCGTCTGGTTCGTTGTGCATGCAGGATCCGTGTAAGGGGCCGTGCCGCGGCTAAGAGGACCGTGTTACACGCAGATACTCGGTCGGGGCTGGTTTCACGTACTTCAGACCGGGGCAGGGGGCGAGATACTTGACCGGGTACGGCTCTCCCAGGATGCCGAAGGCCTCGACACATGCCGAGCACACGAGGGCCGTCTTCTGGATCGAGTAGGGGGTGACCGGGCCCTGTCCCCGCTGCACGAAGAACCGGGGGAAGAGGAAATTCAAATGGTTGGCCGTGTAGTAGCAGAAGACCTCCTGGAGGGATCGGTCGATTTCCTCTGCAGAGAGATAGGCGCGGACCGCCTGAACCTCCCAGGGGGAGAAGTCCCCCCAGCCCTCGGGCAGGACCTCGGGAACACGGGTGTCGTTCAGCATGTCGACGACATCTTCGTCCGTTGCCAGCCTGGGAGGCTGAAACCCCTCCAGGGTCACCTCTCCCCAGGGAACGAGCCCGGCCAGTGCCTGGTTCGTCACGATCAGCGACTGTCCCTCCCTTCGGGAGGAACGATACCAGGCGCCCTGGCGACGGCACTGAAGATCCCAGACGGCGGGCTCCACCAGGGCGATTTCCCTTCGCGGGTAAAGGGCCTGGCAAGGGGTGTGCCTGGCCCTGTATACACGCTTCCTGTCTTTGCGGAATTCGGCGAGGGCATCGCCGTGAGCCATCGGGTCGAGCCAGTAGATATGCTTTACGAACGCTCCCATGGGTGCAGAGTAGCACATTACGCCCCCGGTTTTAAGGGCGCTCGCCTGTTCCCGCCTCGGCTCGTTCGGGCTTCGTCTCTTCCATTGACAGGTGAGCCATGTCACCCGATACTTCTTCACAGCCTTCGTGACGGCCGTGGGAGCTTCCTCTTGTGCAAAGGGATGCAGGTGAAAGGAGGGTGCAGGTGCTGGAGGTGCATCCCGCGAGCCGTTGGTTCGCCCGGAAGATCCTGCGTCATCGTTGGCTGATCCTGGTCGTACTGATCGGGATGACCCTCTTCTTTGCGTCTCAGATTCCCCGGATCGTCTTCCAGATCTCGCCGGAGGGCATGGTGGTCGCGGGCCACCCGGACACCCTTTACTACGTCGAGTACGTGGAGGAGTTCGGTACGGATGAGATCGTCCTGATCGCCCTGTTTGCGGACGATGTGTTCACACGGGAGGCGCTCGATTCGATCGTCCGGCTGACCGAACGGATCCGTAGAGACCCGAACGTGGGCAGGGTGCTGAGCCTTTCGAGCGTGAACGACGTGCACGAAAGCGCGGGAGGAATCGAGATCGAGCCCTTCTTCTCCGAGGTGCCGTCGACCGCCTCCGGACTGGAGGGGCTCCGTGAGCGGGTGCATGCGAACCCCCTTGTGCTCGGTAACCTCGTGTCACCGGATGATCGGTGCACCCTCATCCTCGTAGAGCTCTATCTCTGGGGTGACGAGTTCCCCGAACAGAGGAAGCGCGTCGTGAGAAAGATCCTGGAGTGGGTCGGCGAGGAAGAGGAGGAGGGAATCGAACTCTACGTGGCCGGATTCCCCGTGGTGTCGACCACCCTGGTCACGATGCTGGTGCAGGACCAGTGGGTCTTCGTTCCCATGATCGCCTTGCTGATCGTAGCGACGCTGTTTGTCTCGTTTCGTTCGCGCTGGTGCATCCTTCTTCCGATGCTGACCGTCCTCGCGAGTCTGATCTGGGTTCTCGGCTTCCTCGTTCTCTGCGGGCGGACCGTCGAGATCATCACCAACGTCCTTCCCCCCCTCATCCTGGTCATCGCCATGGCCGACTCGGTTCACATCCTGGCTCACTACCGGGAAGAGCTCCAAAGGAATCCGAACCGGGAAGAGGCGATTCGGGAGGCGACCGCGTATATCATTTCGCCCTGTCTCCTCACCAGCGTGACCACCGCCATCGGGTTCGGGTCCCTGATGGTGAGTCGTGTCGAGGGCATCCGGAGCCTCGGGCTTCTCGCCTCCTTCGGTGCACTGGCGGCCTTCGTGATTTCCATCACCCTGGTGCCCGTCCTGCTGTCCGTGGTGCCCACAGGGGCCTTCCTCCGGGAAGACCGAAAGGGCTCGGCCGTCCTCGACCGGGGGCTTGCCGCCCTCGCGCGGTTCAATCAGTCCCACAAAGCTCACGTCCTCGTAGCCACCTCCGTGTTGGTCGTCCTGTCTCTGATCGGCGTGTTCCGGCTCAGGGTGGAGACCACACTGATCGAGTATCTCAAGGAGAACAACCCCCTCGTCAGGGCCGTTCGCCACATCGAGGAACACCTCACGGGGACGTCCACGCTGGACGTGGTCTTCTCTTTCGGACACCACGGCCAGGCGAAGGAGCCGGAGAACCTGGCCCGGGTCGAGGCCCTGCAGACCTACCTCGAGGCGATGCCGGTCGTGACGGACAGCTTCTCGCTCGTGGATGTGCTGAAGAGGATGAATCAGGTCTTTCGGGGCGGCGGCCCGGAGCACCATCGCCTGCCGGAAAGCCGGGAGGAGATCGCCCAGTATCTGCTTCTCTATTCCATGAGCGGGGAGCCGGAGAATCTGGCCCGCTACGTGGATGACGACTACGAGAGGGCCGTCCTGGTCTCCCGGCTGAAGACGGTCAGTTCGGCGAAGATGGACCGGTTCATCGAGAAGGTCAGGGAACACGTCCGAACGGGATTCCCGGAGCTAGAGGTTCGCGTGACCGGTATCTCGGTACTCGTCACCGAGTCGATCGACGCAATCGTGAGGGGGCAGACCCAGAGCCTGGCCCTCGCCCTCGTGCTCATCTCCATGATCATGACGGCACTGCTCTGGTCGGTCCCCCTCGGCCTTCTTTCGATGATCCCGACGGCAATCCCCATCCTGATGACCCTCGGGCTGATGGGGTGGCTGGGCATTCCCATCAACACCGCCACCGCTGTGATCTCCTGTGTCGCCATCGGGATTGCGGTGGATGATACGATTCACTACATGGTCCGATTTCGAAAGGAGTACCGGAACGAGCCGGACGAAACGGTAGCCGCCCACCGCAGCCTGACCTCCACGGGCCGCGCGCTCTTCCTGACCTCCTTCGTTCTCACCATCGGGTTTTCCGTGCTCGTCCTCTCCCATTTCCGGCCGATCATCTATTTCGGTCTGCTCATGGCCGTTACCATGGTCAGTGCCCTGCTGGGGGATCTGGTCCTGCTGCCCGTTCTCCTCATGGTGACGAAGCCGATTCGGAAGGGGGAGAAGCAGGGGCCGGGGGGCAGGGATCAGGGGTCAGGTCCGGTCGCACCCGGCTGAGCGGCAGGACGGTTGGGGCGCAGTTACGGAGAGGGGAGGGCCTCGAGCAGTGTCCTTCGGTTGTCGAAGGGATCGAACGGGATGTTCGTCACCAGGAGTCTCTCGTTCGTGCAGTCGTATGCGACGGCCTGGGGATAGGGAGCAGCCGCCCCGAGGAAGAAAGAGGTCTCGAACGATCCCTGTCCGACCGTGTCGTACTGCTCGACCGAGCCTTCCTCTTCCCGCAACACGAGCAGATCCGCCGTCGTGCCCTCGGCGTTCGTAAAAGCCGTGGCGAGTCCCGTGAACGGCCTCAGCTCGTCTATGAAGTCAGCGTCGAGGTCGAGATCCACCTCGCTCGTGCGATCGGAAGCGTCGCTGATCCGATAGACCCATCCACTCAGAGGAACCTCGTCCACCGTCCTCTTGCTCACGAAGAGCGCGTCCGTCTCTCCGAAGTAGGCGATATCCATCAAGGGGCGGGAGGTGACCGTCTTCGTGGCGATGGTCCTCGCGGCGGTCGGATCCCTGGAGTCGAGATCCAGGTGGAGCCTTCGCACGCTGCTGTCGGTAACGTTGTCGTTCAGGACGAAGACGATCACTTCTTCCGGGCCGCCGCTCACGGAGATCGCTGTGGGCGACTCGAAGAAGTCCCCCCGGCCGGAAAAGACGCTGTCAACGTCCTGACTCGTGATGGAGGAGGGATCACCGGACGTCCCGAGGTCGTGGACGTAGAGCGCGTCGTCCGTCTCTACCGTGAAGAACAGGAGATCGACGAAGGTCTCGTCTTCCTTCTGCTGCCGGAGAAGGGCGAGGCCGGAGACGCCTTCGAACCCGGTGAGCAGTACGGTCTGATCCTGATCCGGCTCATCGAAGACGTAGATTTCGCTCTCGAGCTGGTCCGCCGCCACCACATCGCCGGGATTCGCGGTCCGGTTCGACCCGTATTCGAAGGACATCCCCCGGGGAACGACCGCGATGGACAGACGGTCGTTGCCGTCCCTATCTGCAGTGAACGTGTGGATCGTATTCACGTTGAGAGCGGCCTGGTACTCTGCCAGCCCGGAAAACGCATTGTCACAGACCTCTTCCGCCTCATCGCCGTTGCCACCCCCGCTGCCCTGGCCCTCGCAGAAGAGGCAGTAATCCCCGCAGCCGACCAGGTGCGTGAGAAGCATGCACAGCCAGAAGACGAACCATCCGGTGAATCGCACGGTCTTCCTCCCGGGAAAAGAGAAGGCGTTGTGCCGAGTTGACAATCATTGGACAGAGCCAAGTCAGTATAGGTCTGGGGATGAAGCCCCGTCAACCGGATTGCAGGGGTCAGGGATCCGGGATCAGGCCCCTCCGCTCCCCGGACGGAATGGACGAAGGCGCGAAACCGCGCAGGCATGCTGTCCTCGATCCGGTTCGCGCATCAGTTCGTGAGAGCCGAGAGCGGGGCGGGGATGAGCCCTCCGCGGCGGACGAAACCGGCGGAAGAGAATCGGCTCACCTCCATGACCCTGCCGGAGCCGAGAAGACCGCCGAAGTCGACACGGGCACCCGGGGAGGCCCCGTGGACCGGGATCAGCCGGCAGCCCGTCGTCTTGTTGTTGCTGATGCCTATGGCGCACTCGTCCGCGATGATGCCGGCCAGGGTTTCCACCGGCGTGTCCCCGGGCAGGAGCACCATGTCCAGGCCCACGGAGCAGACCGCGGTCATCGCCTCGAGCTTGTCGAGGGTCAGGGACCCGCGCTCGACGGCCGCCACCATGCCCGCGTCCTCCGAATACGGGATGAAGGCACCCGACAGGCCGCCCACCCGCGAGGAGGCGAAGGAGCCTCCTCTCTTCACAGCATCGTTGAGCATGGCGAGTGCGGCCGTCGATCCGGGGGCACCACAGGACTCCAGGCCCATTTCCTCCAGGATGTTCGCGATGCTGTCCCCCACGAGGGGAGTAGGGGCCAGGGACAGATCCACGATTCCGAAGCGAATGCCCAGGGTCCTGGAAACCTCCTGGCCGATCAACTCTCCCATCCGGGTGATCTTGAAGGCGGTCTTCTTGATCTCTTCCGCCATGGCCCCCAGGTCCGCATCCTTCATCTTGGCAACCACCGACCGAACGACTCCCGGTCCGGAAACCCCCACGTTGATCGTCGCCTCCCCTTCGCCCCACCCCACGGTGGCACCGGCCATGAAGGGGTTGTCCTCCGGGATGTTGGCAAAGGTGACGAGCTTGGCGGCACCGACCGACCCGTCCTTCCGGGTCCGGTACGCGAGATCACGGATGACCCTGCCCATGAGGAGTACGGCGTCCATGTTGATGCCCGCCTTGGTGGTGGCCACGTTGATGGAGGAGCAAAGGCCGCGGGTGCTGCCGATCGCAGCGGGGATCGACTCGATCAGGGCAAGGTCGAGGGGCGTGGCCTCCTTGTGAACCATGGCGGAAAAGCCTCCGAGAAAGTCCACTTCCAGCGCCTCGGCGATCTCGTCCAGGGCGCCGGCCACGCGCACGAAATCCTGTCTTCTGTTCGACAGGAGAACCCGGGAGACAGGGGTCACGGAAACGCGCTTGTTGATCACCGGAATTCCGAACCGGGACTCGACCTTCTTCGTTGCCTCGACGAGCCCACTTCCGATGCGGAGCAGCTTCTTGCGCAGTCTTCCGCCGACCACTCCCGGGTCGCTGTGGGCACAATCCTGCACGTCCACGGCCAGCGTTACCGTGCGGATGTCCAGGTTTTCGGACTCGATCATCTGTATGGTTTCAATGATCTCTTCGGTTTCGAAGCCCATGGCTCAGATCCTGTGCATGAAGCGGAAGATGCGTTCGTGCTGAACGATGATCCGTACGCCGATCCGTTTGCTCAACCGGTCCAGCTTCTTTGTCAGATCATCCAGCCCGATGTCCGCCTTTGCCAGGTCGACGAGCATGATCATGGTGAACAGGTCTCCCATGAGGGTCTGGGAGATGTCGATGATGTTCACGTCGTGCCTGGCGAAGAGCCCGCTGATCTTGGCAACGATGCCCACCTTGTCTGTGCCGACGACCGTCACCACCACATGGTCGCGGTCCTTCTTCATCATGCAATCCCCTGTCCCGTCTCCGTTCGTTTGGGCGACATGGAAAAGGACCCTATCGGAAGGCGGGGAAGAAATCAACGAAATGGTGCGCCTCGGCCGAATCCGCAGGTTGACAAACGGCCCATGACCCTCCACCATAGGGTCTCTGTTGCGGCCTTAAAGGATCTGGAAAGCGTGGAGGACAACCTATGGTTTCGACAGGAAAGAGGATGGCCGGCCTCTTCGCCGTCACCCTGGCGGCTGCGCTGGTCTTCTGCTGTGTGGGCGAACAAGGCGTGACGGGTCAGGAACCGGAGAAAGCCTCCGAAGCGAAACCGGCCACGAAGAGCGACAAGCCCCGGGTTGCCCTGAAGACCTCCATGGGCAGGATCGTGCTGGAGCTGGACCGGAAGCGCGCCCCGGTCACGGTGGAGAACTTCCTCCAGTATGCGAAGGACGGGTTCTACAACGGTACCCTGTTCCATCGCGTGATTCCCGGTTTCATGATTCAGGGCGGCGGCATGGAGCCCGGCATGAAGAAGAAGCCGACCCGAGGCCCTATCAAGAACGAGGCGACCAACGGGCTGAAGAACGAGACGGGCACGGTTGCCATGGCCAGGACCTCCGCTGTGGACAGTGCAACGGCCCAGTTCTTCATCAACTGCGCGGACAATGCCTTCCTGGATCACCGTGATTCGTCGGCCCGGGGCTACGGATACGCCGTTTTCGGCAAGGTGGTCGAGGGAATGGATGTCGTGCGGAAGATCGAAAAGACGCCTACCGGAACGAACGGCCCTTACCGTGATGTACCGAAGGAGGATGTCCTGATCCTGTCGGCCGAGATCCTGAAGCCCTGAGGGCTTCCGGGTGCCGCCCGCTCAGCCGTCCTGACCGTCGATCAGGGTGTAGAAATCCTGCGCGATGCCCGGCAGGATCAGATAGAGGCCGATTCGTATCATCCACGGGGGATAGAACGACTTCGCAGGGGAGTGCATTTCATAGCTCACCCGGGTTCCGCCCCTGATCTCTTTCACCTCGATCCTTCCGTGGCTTTTCAACAGGTCGTCCTTGTCCGACCTCCAGATCATCAGGCGCTGATTCGGCAGAACGGCCAACCAGATGACCGATTCGAAGTCACGGATGGGCCAGGGGGGGGAGACGGACATGCTGTAGCGGGTCATCGTCTCCGTCTTCGCCACGGGGGTGATGCGGGTGAAGATACGGAGATGACGGGCCCACCCTTCGATGTCCGACAGGGCTTCCCAGGCCTCCTCGGGACCCGTGTCCGCGACCACCTCCACGCGCAGCCACGAGATCGCTTCTGTCTTTCGCTGCTCGATCTTGTCGACTCGATAGCCCCTCGAGGGCAGGCCTTCGGAAGAGGGCTCCCGCTTGGGCCGTCCGCCTGCTTTCCAGCCCGGAAGAGAAAGCAGGGAAAGCGCGACAAGGAGAAACAGTGGCCATGTAAGTGCACGCATCCGGCAGTCCCCGATGTTTGTAAGATGCCTTCCGGTCGCAGAAGGCTGCCCCCATGCCTACCTCATCCGGGGTAGGGGACTCAAGGGGGGGCTGCGCGGTTGAACCTTTCACACAATATATTCTATAATATAAAATAGATCTGTTGCTCATCTCATCATGGGAGGGCATGGGCGTTGGATTCGGTCCCCTTCGATCCCCACCTGCGCTTCGGCCGCTGTGTTGCGGGGCGTTACCACGTCTTCAACAGCGTGCGCCACGAGAGGGTCTTCTGTCTGACGAAGGCGTACGATCTGGAGGAAGACAGGGGGGTCCTTCTCTCCACGTTTCCCAGGGCCCTGTTCCGGAACTTTCCGCAGGCCCGCGCACAGCTCGCCTTCCTGGCAGAGCAGCTCCGCCGGGTCTCCAGCCCCTTCCTGGTGAACCTTCTCTCCGTCGGTGAGGAAGAGGATCTGTTCTTTTTCGTCGAGGAGCCCCCCGGCGGGAATTCCCTCGCTTGCGTCCTTCGGGAGAGGAGGAGACGGAATCAGCCCTTCTCCGACCGTGAGGCGCTGGGCCTCTGCTGGCTCCTCTGTCGAACCCTGGAGGGTGTCCATCAATCCACGGTGCACGGATTCCTGCACCCGCTGGATATCTATCTGGAGCCATGGCCCGAGGGGCCGATCGCCTTCTACCCGAGGATTGGCCACATCGGGGTTCGCACCATGCTGCGGGCGGTACGCTACCCGCTCGAGGGCCTGGAGGAGGAGGCGGCCTGCTACGCCTCCCCGGAGTTCGAAGCATACGGTCCCCTTCAGAAACAGGTCGATGTGTATGGAGTCGGCGCCGTCCTCTACGGCCTGTTGACCCTTCGAGCGCCGACGGGCTGCTTCGTCAGGCCGACCCGAGTTCGCCCGGGCCTTCCGAGGGCGCTCGATCAAATCCTCCTCCGCGCCCTCGACGAGGATCCGGACGAGCGGTACGAGAGCCCCGCGGCCCTTGCGGGCGCCCTGGAGGGCCTGTGGATCCTCGGGACCCATCGAAGCGAACTGGAGACGGCTGCCGACCGCCTCTGCACGGAGGGATGGACCATGAGGCCCGGAGCCGGGGAAGGGCCTCGCGAGGTGCGCCCGGACAAAGGGGAGCCCCTCGCCCTGGTCCTCTCCGACAGGTTTCGTGCAGCGTGTCTGCTCCTGTTGATGCTGCTGAACCTGGGACTCTTCGTCGAGGCAGTGATGGAGGCCGGCTCGTCCGGTGGGGCGGAATTCCCGGACGAAAAGGAATTCCGCAGGTGGGAGTCGGTGTTTACGGACGCCGGTCTGAGAGGGCCGGCCGGCCCTGTCGGCTCCGGATGAGAGGTATCGAACCGCACGGCCCTGCCGGCTGGAGCATGGGGGTGGCGTTGAAGATCTTGGAACGCATGGGAGGGTTCAGCCCGAGGTTTTTCTCAACAGCCGCGCTCCTTGTGACGATACTTCCTTTGTGGGCGCTGTGGTTCTACTCTTATGCGACCTTGCAGAGCCTCCAGAACGAGTTGGAGGCTCTGCCGCGGTTCTACGGAATGCACCTTTACAAGGACTCGATTCGATCCAGACTCGAGGGGGCCGCCCGGTTCATGACCCTGCTGGAGGACCCGCGGGTCCGGGAAGCCGAAGAGGGCAGTGCCGGCGGGCTTTCCGACGAGGCCCGGGAGGCCTTGGATCTTTATTTCGGGCCGGAAGAACTCCCGATTCTGGTGGAGCGGGCCGGACCCGTCATCCTGTACCCCTCCGAGCCGCCCTTCGAGTCGGCCGAGTTCCTGGGCGAACCGGTCGGCAGAGAGGCCTTCCTGCGAACGCTGAAGCGAATGGACGAGGACGGCCTGAGAAGCGGTTATTTTTCCATCGACACCGGGGATTCTGCGCATCCGCCGCGCAAGCGAACCTGGTTCCTTTCGGTGGAGCCGGTGGGGCGGGACCTGGTGTGCGTGCTTCCGGTGCCGGAGGAAAGGATCCGGCTGTCCGGGGGGATCCTGGAGGAGGCTCAGGAAAACCTTCTGGAGGTGAAGCGAAAGGGGTTCGTCCGCCTCACGTTGCCGGTTGTCGTCCTCAGTTCACTTTTCATCTGGATCCTCTACCGCCAGAGCAGGCAGCCGGCTCGTGGTGGAGGCGCCTAGGGGTTTTCCGTGGAAGAGCGGGAAAAGATACACATCCTCTTTCTGGGGCTCGACCATCGACTGCTCTGGCAGTTGACCCGGACGCTCGCCCATCTGGAAGATCGGATCACCATCGACTGTGTGAACGATCCGGCTGCCGCCAAGGAGATCTGCGACCGGGAATCGGTCCACGTGATCGTGGTGGACGGGTGGGAGCTTGCGTGGAATGCGGCCCGCCATCTGGCCGGAGACGAGGCCTTCGAAGGTGGGACCTGGAAGTGGATCGTCGTCGGGGAGTCCCTGCCCCTGGAGAGCCTGCCTGCAGGCAGGCTCTCCCCTTCCGCCTTGTTTCTGGAGAAGCCCTTCAACCCGAAGGACTTCCCTTCTTTTCTGCTCGAAGTCGCCGAGAGCAGGGAGGTTCCCGAAGGGCGGGAACCTTCGGAGCCGCCTTCGGAAGAGAAGCTCTCCTTGCCCCTCACGCCTGGCGAGGCCTACAAGGAGCCCGAGGGTGCCCCGCCTGTTGAAGGGCCATCCGGGGAGGCCGCCGGAGCCGAAGCGGAGATGCAATCTCCCGAAGCAGCTTCGGATGCGTTCCACCACCATGTGGACGAGGGCTTCACACGTCTCGGCGAAAAAGACCTGAGGGGAGCCCGCGCGGAGTGGTTGAAGGCCCTGGAGATCCGGCCGTACGATGGACGCCTGAAGGCCAACCTGAGGCGGCTGGAACGGACGCTCGAATAGAACCCGCCTTTTTTGAGAACCTCCTTTTCCCATGCGTGCATCTTGTTCAGTGAGCTTCTGATGGCGCCTTTTGGAGAAGAGGGAGGACCGTTATGCAGAGAGCGATCGACTTGGCCGGATCCTATGCACTTTCTGTGGTCAGGCTGGGTGCCGGAATGAAGGTCGGCGCCCTGGGCGACCGCCCCCGGAAACCGCTCGAGCTCTATGAGTTCGAGGCCTGCCCCTTCTGCCGAAAGGTCAGGGAGGCGCTCACCTGTCTGGATCTGGAGGCCATGGTCTACCCGTGCCCGAAAGGCGGGCCCACCTACCGGCCGAAGGTCGGAGAAGAAGGGGGGAAGACCCAGTTCCCCTATCTGAAAGACCCGAACACAGGACAGAGCATGTACGAATCGGATGATATCGTGCGGTATCTCTTCGACCAGTATGGCGCGGGCCCGGTCCCCTTCCTCTATGGGGGCGGACCGTTGTACATGTTGACTTCTTCGCTGGGCTTTCCTCTGCGGGGAACCAGGGGTTTGCGATACATCCCCTCCCGTAAGCCGGACGAGCCGCTCGAGCTCTACAGCTTCGAGGCGTCACCCTACTGCCGGATCGCCCGGGAGACCCTCTCCAGCCTCGAGATCCCCTACCTCCTCCACAATGTGGGCAAGGAAAGCCAGAGCCGAGCCGCCTTTGTCGAGCGGTCCGGGAAGATGATGGTGCCCTATCTCGTGGACCCGAACACCGGGACGGAGATGTTCGAGTCCGCGGACATCAAGGCGTACCTTCTGAAGACCTACGCCGTCTGAATGCGCTATTTGGACAGCTCGCCGCGAAGCTTCTCGATCTCTTCCAGAAGAATGAGGTGGGACTCGATCACGTTCCGGCAGATCTGCGGCAGGACGACCCCCACGATCAGGACCAGGAAGAACACGATGGTCCCCAGCATGGACCCCTTGAAGTAAAGCATGAGGACCACCGATACAGACAGGGGGAGAAGGGAGATGATCTGAATCATCCTCCATCGCTGCAGGGTCTTCTCGGTGAAGGCTAGCCTCGCAACCTTGTCCGGCATGTCCGTCTCCTTTTCCTGGGTTCGTCCGGTCTTCCTCATGATTTAGGGACGAAAGGGGCCCGATTGTCAATAGAAGACGTACAGGAATGGCTTGCTTTTGTTGCATTTTGCGCCGGAACCATCACGGATTCGGGGTGTGGTTCAGATCCTCGAGGGATGTGTAGCCCACCGCCCAGATGAAGTCGGCCGGCGGCATGGGCAGAGCCGGGGCCTCCACATCCATCAACCGGTCCTGCTTGTTCTCCGGTATTTCAAGGGCCGTGGGCAGCACGATGGCATAGGGAAGGGAGATCCTTCGGAAGAGCCTCCTGGGGATCCCGTAGCCGTAGCGGACGTGGTTCCCTCCGGCGAGGATGACGAGCTGCTTCCCGCGGCCTTCCGGGCTCGCGAGGTAATTCGCTGCCGTCTCGGCCATGAATTCGTCCCAGAGAACCTGGACGCGATAGAACGCTTCCGTGTTCTTCGGTCCCATTTGGTGGGCCTCGAAGATCGCTTCGGTTGCAGCCCGGTGGTAGGGATCGTCGAGGTCCATCTCGGGCAGGCGATCCGCAACCCCGTCCTCGATCCGGTCGACCGGGGCTTCCCGGACCGCCTTCTTCAGGTCTTCGTCCGTGTTCAGAGCCAGCGTCGTGATGCGGTGTCTGCGGGCATAGCCGAGGATCTGCTCGTAGTACGGAAAGGTGTGCCCCCAGTACAGGGTCCACACCTTCCGGAACGAAGCTTCGTCCATTTCTCCACGGATGTATGCGTCCAGGTCGGCCTGGGTGCTCCGGGGCAGCATTTCGAGTCCCAGGGCCAGGCGCCCGGGTGCTCTCTCGTGAAGGCCTTTGATCAGGGTGAGTTGTACGGCATGGTCGTCCAGGCTGTCGTGGGTTTCGCCCACATAGATGACCCGGAGGGGATGCAGGTACGCGAGGAGTTCCTGCTCCGAGACGATGGTCCCGGTCGGCAGATGTAGGATCTGCCCCTTCTCCAGGGTCGCCGGATCCCGATACGGCGATTCCGTGTTCGGCCGAGCCTGCCGTGCTGCGCATCCGGCCGTGAGGACGAGCATCAGAACGGCCACCGTCGGGAAAGCCGCTCTCATGGTCCGGTCAGAGGCTGCTGATGCAATGGCTTCACTCCTAATCCGAGAAGTACGTCTCCTTCATCTCCAATGTCAGGCCGTCGCTGTCCTTGAGCCGTGTTGCAAGGCCCTCGATCTTCGGCAGCTCGTAGGCGAAGAAGAAGCGGCACGTGTAGAGCTTTCCCGTGTAGAAATCCTTCTCCGACTCGATCGGGCCTTTCTCGAGCGCACGCTGGGCCTTGATCGCCTGCACGAGCCACTGCCAGGCAATGGCGATGATCCCGAAGAATTCGAGATAGAGAGTTGCATCCGCCAGGAAGAGATCGATCTTGCCCTGTCCGGCGATGCCGGTGAGGTGGGTGGTCACTTCCTTGAGCGTTCCGACGGCTCTTTCCAGGGCGTCCGCGTGTTTTGCCAGGGGTTCGATGGCCCGGGCCTCCTCGATCGTCTGCTCCAGTTCCTGAAGGTAGAGCATGAAGGCCTTGCCGCCCTTCATGACGACCTTCCGGCCGAGCAGGTCCATGCCCTGGATCCCGGTGGTGCCCTCGTGGATCGGGTGAATGCGCATGTCGCGATAGTGCTGCTCGATCGGGAACTCGTCGCAGTAACCGTAGCCGCCCAGGCACTGGAGGCCGGCACTCACGGAGAGGCTCCCCATCTCGGAGGGGTAGCTCTTCGCGATGGGGGTGAGCAGGTCGAGGAGCAGCTCGCAGCGTTCCTTTTCCTCTCCGTCGAGCACGCGGGCCAGGTCCACGTACTTGGCGCACTGGAAGATGAGACCCATGGATCCCTCGACGACGGCTCGCTGGAACAGGAGCATGCGCTTCACGTCCGCGTGCTCGATGATCGGCACCTGGGGGGTGGTCGGGTCCTTGGACGTGACGGGGCGACCCTGGGGCCGTTCCTGGGTGTACTGGAGGGAGGCGTAGTAGGCGGCCGAGGCGATGGCCGCAGCGCTCATGCCCACGTCGATTCTCGCCTCGTTCATGAGCTGGAACATGTAGCGGAGCCCCTGGTGGGGTTCCCCCACGAGCCAGCCGCGGCAGTCGTCGCTCTCGCCCATGCTGAGCTGGGTGATGGGTGAGCCCCGGTAGCCCATCTTGTGGTAGATGCCGGTGGTGGCGAGGTCGTTGTCCTCGAGCTCTCCGTTCGCACCGATCCGCTTCTGGGGCACCACGAACATGGAGATCCCCTTCACCCCCGGAGGCGCCCCGGGAATCCTCGCCAGGAGCAGGTTGACCACGTTGTCCACGCCGTCGTGATCCGCCGCCGAGATGAAGATCTTCTGTCCCTTGATCTTGTAGTATCCCTCGTCCGTCGGTTCGGCCGTGGTCGTCAGATCCGTGAGGGAGCTGCCCGCCTGGGGCTCGGTAAGGGCCATGGTGCCCTGCCACTCGCCCGCGAACATCCTGGGCACGTAGGTTTCGATCAGTTCCTCGGAACCGAAGCTCTCGATCAGGTGGGCCGCGCCGCCGGTCAGGAAGGGGAACACGCTGCCGGAATAGTTGGCGGCACAGAAGATGAACCGGAAGGCGTTCATGACCTGCATGGGCATCTGCTGCCCGCCCCGTTCGTAGGAGGAGAAGGCTCCGATCCAGCCGCCCTCGCCGCACTCCCTCATCAGGGTCCTGACGATGGGCAGGACCTTCACCTTGCCGTCCACGTATTCCGGCGGGTTACGGTCCATTTCCACGAAACAGGGGTGGAGCAGGTCCCGGCCCATCTTCTCGCCCGTGTCCAGGACCATCTCGAAGATCTCCTTGCTGTGGTCCGCGAAATACGGGTATTGCGTAATGGCCTCCACGTCCAGGACCTCGTAGAGCAGGAACCGAAGATTTCGCATGCTCACGTATTTGTCTGCCACGTGATTTCTCCTTTCTGGGCCACTCGTTCTTTCTCCAGGGATCGTCCTGTTTCATGAAAGCCAGGAACCGGTGGCAGCACAGGCCGCTATGGACTCTTCATTGAGTCACATGGATTCTTTCGAGTAAACCCGGTCCGTCCGTTTATGGTTCTTGTGCTTCTGGCAGCGAGAAATCCGCTCGCATCTGAAGGGTGGATGAACGACAGCGACAGGGGTAGAAGTCAACGTTATCGGGGTCGGAAGGTGATGTCAAGAAAGCCGCAGGCTGGACACCCATCGGGCCACCTGTGTATCCTGCCTTCGGAACAGCGACGGGGAGAGAGGGTTCCGTGAAGGCCGGGGACGCTCAGAAACGGCTGAGGAAGCTCGCCAGCAGGGAGAAGGCGGAAACTGCCCGGCGCTTCTTCAAGACCGGTCCCGGGGAGTACGGGGAGGGGGACGTGTTCATCGGCGTGCGGGTCCCCGAGCTCCGTAAGCTCGCAAGGGAGTTCCAGGCGCTTTCCCTGACAGAGGTCCGGAAGCTGATCCGGTCCGAGATCCACGAAGAGCGGCTCCTGGCGCTCCTGATCCTGGTCGGCAACTTGCCGAAGGCGGATCCGAAGGTCCAGAAACGCATCTACGATCTCTACATGGCCCATCTCCGCTACATCGACAACTGGGATCTCGTGGACGCTTCGGCCGAGCACGTGGTCGGGGCCTATCTGAAGGAGAGAGACAAGAAGCCGCTCTACAGACTGGCCCGGTCGAGGGTTCTCTGGGAACGGCGCGTCGCCGTCATGGCGACCTTTCACGACATCAAGCGAAACGAATTCGCCGAGACCCTGAAGATCGCGTGGGTGCTGCTCTCGGACGAGGAGGACCTGATTCAGAAGGCGGTCGGATGGATGCTTCGGGAGGTGGGAAAGCGGGACATGGCCGTGGAAGAGGAGTTCTTGAAGAAGCACTACGCAAAGATGCCCCGGACCATGCTTCGCTACGCCATCGAGCGCTTCCCCGAGCCGAAGCGGCAGCGCTACCTGAAGGGCAAAGTGTAAGACGATTCCTAGTGAAGAAACCACGAGGGGGAGAGTCATGACCGACCAGGACAAAGAGAATGTGGCCGTGATGAAGCACAAGAGCCGGGATGTTTTCGAGGATCACGGGTTGTTCGTGGGGATCGCGAGAAGATCGATCCTCCAGGGGCTGGGGATCGACCCGGAAGAGATGCGGGGCAAGCCGATCATCGCCGTTGCGAATTCCCACACCGAGTTCAACCCGGGACACACGCATCTTCGGGCCGTGGCCGAGCGCGTGAAGGAAGGAATCTGGTCCGCCGGGGGCATCCCTTTCGAGTTCGGCGTGCCTGCGCCCTGCGACGGGCCGGCGAACGGAAACGACGGCATGCGCTTCATCCTGGCACAGCGGGAGATCATCGCGGACGCGGTCGAGACGTATGTTCGGTCCCAGCTCTTCGACGGCCTGGTCACCCTGAGCTCCTGCGACAAGATCAACCCGGCCATGCTCATGGCGGCCGCGCGGCTGGACCTCCCCACGGTCTGCATTCCGGGCGGGGCCTGCGCCTGGAACATCCGGTTCTGCAGCGGCGGGCAGGACAGCATCAACACCAAGGACTACGCGTCCCTCGACTTGAAGATCCAGACCGCCACCCCGGCCACGTGCGGGGCCTGTGAGATCATGGGGACCGCGAACACGGGGCAGATCCTGATGGAGGCCCTCGGCATGGCCCTGCCGCGCACCTCGGCGATCCCGGCCTTTCACGAGGAGGTCCTGCGGAGAGCCAGGGACGCGGGCAGGCGTGTCGTGCAGATGATCCGGGAGGGGCTTACCGCCGGAAAGATCCTGACTCCGAGGGCGATCGAAAACGCGGTCATGGTGGACGTGGCCGTGGGCGGAAGCACGAACGCCACGCTGCACCTGCCCGCCCTGGCCAACGAAATCGGGTTCGAGCTGCCCCTGGAGCGGTTCAACGAGATGAACCGGAAGATTCCCACCCTCCTCGGTATTGCCCCGAACGGGCCGCACGGGATCGTGGACCTGTACCGCGCCGGCGGGGTGCCGGCCGTGATGAGCCGGATCAGCGGCATGCTGGATCTGGACTGCCTGAACGTCTCGGGACAGACACTGGGGGAAATCGTTTCCCAGGCCCGCGTCGAGGACGAGGGCGTGATTCCGCCCCTCGACAAGCCCCGCCTGCCCGAAGGGGCGACCGTGATTCTGTACGGCAACCTCGCCCCGGAGGGGGCCGTGGTCAAGCAATCCGCCGTGGACCCGTCCATGATGAGCTTCACGGGCCGTGCGCTGGTCATGAACGGGGAGCAGGAGGCCCTCGATGCCCTCCAGGGAGGCAGGATCGAAGAGGGAACCGTGATCGTGATCCGGTACGAAGGGCCGAAAGGCGGGCCGGGCATGCCCGAGATCCTCGCCGTGACCCTGCAGCTCGTCATGTCGGGCCTGGACCGGGTGGCGCTCATCACGGACGGACGTTTCTCGGGCGCCACTTCCGGGCCCTGCGTGGGACACGTCTCCCCGGAGGCGTACGTGGGCGGACCGATCGGGCTGCTGGAAGACGGGGACGAGATCACCATCGACATCCCGAACCGGTCCATCTCGGTGGACCTCTCCGACGACGAACTCGAGAAGCGCCGCAAGGTCTGGCAGCCGATTCAGAAGCCGGTGCCCCCGGGCTACATGAACCGGTACCGGAAGCTCGTCAGCAGCGCCGCCAGGGGGGCCGTCCTGGGCTGAGCTTCTACCTTCATCGGGCCTCACTACACGAAACAGAGGAGGCGTGAGCCCGCTGTACCGAGCGGACGCGAGCCCACGCCCCTTGACGGGAAAACGGGACTGCGGTTAAGGGCAATTCACCACCACTTGGGCGTCCGGCCCGGATCCGACCATTTCGAAGGGATCCTGGAGGGGGTCCGGCTTCACATCGTCGCCCAGGCAGGAACCGCCCGGGCAATCGGCATTCACATTGCACGTCTCGCCCGGATTGGAGCTGTCCGAACTGCACTCACCCGGGAAGAGAACGTTGAACGGGTCGGCCTCGACGTTGGTCCATCTCGGGTCGTCATCGATCATCCAGTTCGCCCAGTCGACCAGGGTCGGCACATCTCCCGTGGTGTCGTAGTAGACGCGGGGGGTGCCGAAACCTGTGTGCCTGGAGCCGCTGGAAATGTAGTAGCAGTAGTTGTCGTTCTCCATTGCCGTTGTGTCGGCGGTGTCATAGGCCTGTTCGCGCATGATCTCGTTCCAGAGGCAGGAGGCTTCCCACCAGGTCGCCCGGGCACCGATCGGATCCAGAGGATTGAGCATCACGTTGAAGAAGCCGGTCTGGCCTCCCCCCCCGCCGTCAAAGGCGGTGGTGTAGTTGGACCAGTTTGTGCCGGGATAGTAGCTGGCTGCGGATTTCAGAATGAGCGGGATCGACATCTCCGATGCGGGCACGCCGATGAGCCCGGGTATCTGCGGCAGGTTCACCAATGCGCCCCAGTTCGTGAAACTGTTGTCCATGAATTCCTGGGTGACCACGCCGTTCCCCCCGTCGCCCATCACGTTGACGCTCGTGGCCACAAAGACCTCGCTCAGGTGCAGTCCGTTTACCATCGCACCGTAAGATCCCGCGCTGGAACCGGTGACGAACATGTCGGTGGGGTTCAGGAAGTGCTCCCGTGCCCATTTCTCCGCCAGCTTGGAGTTGTCGTGGCCGCGATGCTGCACATGCTTGCCCGGGAGTAGCCCCGGAATCGCGGGGTAGTCGACCGCGTTGTCCCCCAAGTGTATATCGCAGCTGCAGTACGGAACGCGGACAACGTGCCAGTCTTTGAACGGGTTGTCCGGGTCGGTAAGATCTCCGAACCCGCTTCCGCCAAGGCCGGGCGGGGTCGGGTTCGCGGTCTGGGTGCAGGTCTCATACACGCAGGTTGCAGTGTCCCAGCACGCGCCCCCTCCGTAGTAGTACATCAGCAGCTTGTTCACGGTGCCCCGCTTCGCGAAGAAGGTGAAGGACGAGCCGTCCTGGCATTGCGGGACCAGCGTGTTGCCTTCGTAGACGACCTCATTGCCGAGCTCGCCGCCGGCCGGGTGGGTGATCGCCATGAAAGCGTCGTCGGGAACATGGGGGGAGACAATGATGTTGGTCACCACGTCGTCGTTCAGCGCATTGAGCTTTCCTTCGATTTCCTCCCGGGTCGCCGGGATCGAGCAGTGCCTTCGCGTCGCCTGGTCCCATTGACGGTCGAAGATCCTGCCGGCCCTTTCCTGTTCCCGGTCGAGTTTCTCGCCCTCCGGATCCCTGGCGAGATCCTCGATATACTTGCTCTCCGCACGAAGCAGCTTGCGGCACAGGGTTGCGGCGGAATTGAGAACCCGCATGCCGCAAATACCGTCCCAGGTGAAACCCAGGTCGAGGCCGTCCGTCACCTGGGAGACGATCTCGTCGGTGGCCCCATCCATCAGCGCCCTCATCTCCTCTGCGGAGAGCGTCATTTCGGCGCAGTCGACGCCCTGCATACCCGCCTCGTACTCGGCGTCGGCCCACCTCGCATCGAAGGACCGATCGGCTCGGTCGACCAGCCACTCCGGGTAGTACTGGGTAAGGGCCCAGATGCTCCAGGCCTTCAGGACTTTGTCACAGCGGTCCGCGGCGGCGTCCATCTTCTCGCCAGCACATTCGTAGCTCGGGTAGCTGGTGTAGCCGGGGTGGTTCCCGGCATCCGCATGGACCGCCGAAAGGGTAAAAACGAGCACCAACGCCCAGAAGACCACTGAAGCCGGATTCTTCTTGCCCATGTGGGTTCCCTCCTGTTGGAATGAGTTAAAATTGGTATTAATGTGTTCTTCAAGGCAGAATTTAAGACCGGTCGTGCGTGTCTGTCAAGAAGAATTTGTTGTTTGACTTCCTGTTCAGGCGAGTATACGAGTGCGAACGGCTCTGCCCAAGAGCAGCCGGGGATATTACTAGTATCTTCTTTACAAGTTTCCCTCGACGCAGCCATGGATGCCCTCAGCCCTTCCGTCCTTCCCGCGGACGCGGGAATCCCTCAGCGCAGGCGTTGCGTGTGCCGGTCCGGCAATCCCGCAGAATGGTCTCGGACCTCCGTCTTTGCCGCAGAGGCAGGAACTCCCCAAACCTCCGCTGCGGGTGCCCGCTTCCTCGATTCCGCGGGATTGTGGGTGGGGGGCTACTCCGCAACGCCAGGTAGGTTTCCACCCCTCTCTGGCGCGCACTCGTGAGCCGGGACCGGACCTGCCGGTTCCCGGGTTGCTCGAAGACGCGGCACCTACGGGCCCACCACATCGAACACTGGGCCCGGGGGGGCGAAACGAATCCCGAGAACCTCGTCCTGGTCTGCAGGAGGCACCACTGGGCCGTGCACGAAGGCGGCTTCCGGGTAAGCGGGCGTGTTCCGCAGGGTCTCGTCTTCCACCGTCCGGACGGCAGCGTGCTGCCGGTTTCGCCTCCCCGCGTGCCGATCAACGGCACGGCGGGCGAAACCTTGAAACAGGCGAACCGAAGAGCGGGGCTCGAGATCAGCCCCCCGGCGGTCGACAGCCTCTGGGACGGGGAGGTCATGGATATTCACATGGCCGTCGAATGTCTAAATTATAAACCATGTTATGAGAAATCAGGGTTCGAGGATCAACATCTCGATTCCATGCAGCAAAGGCCGATTCATCCTGCCTGCGGAACGATTTAGCATGTCGAAACATATTGAAGAGGGGATGCAGGTTTGCTAAAGTCCCCGGCAATCCGATCCAGGCCCTTCCCCAGTCAATTCCCGACCTCAGGAAAGGACAGAGAAATGGACGTGAAACAGTTCGTTTACGACAAGGTGGCCATGATTCGGGAAACCGTGGGCTCCGGCAAGGCGATCAATGCGCTTTCGGGAGGCGTGGACAGCTCCGTGGTGACCGCCCTGGGGCACAAGGCGATCGGCGATCAGCTGGAGACGGTGTTTCTGGATGACGGTCTGATGCGGGAAGAGGAGCCGGAGACCGTGGCGGCCACCTTCGAGCCCCTGGGAATCCGGGTGAAGGTCATCGACCTGAAGGACCGGTTCTTCTCCGCCCTGAAAGGGATCGAGGACCCGGAGGAGAAGCGGAAGGCCTTTCGGGACACCTTCTACACCTGTTTCGGTGAGATCGTGAAGGAGAGCGGCGCGTCCTTTCTGCTTCAGGGGACCATCAAGCCGGACATCATCGAGACGACGAAGGGGGTGAAGACCCAGCACAACATCCTGGAGCAGATCGGCATCGACCCGCAATCCGGCTTCGGCTTCCGGGTGATCGAGCCCTTGATCGACCTGTTCAAGCCGGGTGTGAGGCAGGTGGCGGCCGAACTCGGCCTGCCGGATTCGGTTGCGCAGCGGATGCCCTTTCCCGGACCCGGGCTGGCGACGCGGTGCCTGGGCGAGGCGAACCCGGAGAGGATCGAGATCGTCCGGAAGGCGGTCCGGATCGTGGAGGAGGAGACCGAGGGGATCACCGCCTTCCAGTGCTTCGCCGTTCTGCTGAAGGATCGGGCTACGGGAATGAAGGCGGACGGCTCTCGTGAGTTCGGGCACATCATCGTGGTCCGGTGCGTGGAGAGCGAAGATGCGATGACGGCGGAGCCGGTCCACCTGCAGTGGGACGTGCTTCGGAAGCTCCAGAAGCGAATCGCAGGCGAAATCGAGGAGGTCTCCCGCGTGCTGTACGACCTGACTCCGAAACCCCCCGCGACGATTGAGTACATTTAGGAAGCACGGGAGCGGTCTTCTGCCCGAGACCGAGCCGCCCAGCCCAGACGGAAGGAGAAGGTTGTATGCCACGACGTGACGACATCAAGAAGGTGATGATCATCAGTTCCGGTCCGATCGTGATCGGCCAGGCGTGCGAGTTCGACTACTCCGGCACACAGGCGTGCAAGGCCCTTCGAAAGCTGGGCTACGAGATCGTCCTGGTCAACTCCAACCCGGCCACGATCATGACCGACCCGGGCATGGCGGACGCGACCTACATCGAGCCCCTGACCGTGGACGCCATGGAAGAGATCGTCGCCAAGGAGAGGCCGGACGCGCTTCTGCCGAACCTGGGCGGGCAGTCCGGACTGAACCTCTCTTCCGAGCTCTGCCGGAGGGGGGTGCTCGAGAAGTACGGCGTACAGATCATCGGGGTCCAGGCGGACGCGATCGAGCGGGGCGAGGACCGGCAGGCCTTCAAGGACACGATGAATCGCCTCGGCATCGAGATGCCGAAGAGCAGGATCTCCCGGAGCGTGGAGGAGGCCCTGAAGATCGCCTCCGATCTCGGCTATCCGGTGGTGCTGCGGCCGGCCTACACCATGGGCGGTACCGGTGGAGGCCTGGTCTACAACGAGGAGGAGCTGAAGGTGGTGGCCGGCCGCGGCCTGTCCATCAGCCTGGTGGGTCAGGTCCTGGTCGAGGAATCGGTCCTCGGGTGGGAGGAACTCGAGCTCGAAGTGGTCCGTGACGCCAAGAACCAGATGATCACCGTCTGCTTCATCGAGAACGTGGATGCCATGGGCGTGCACACGGGCGACTCCTACTGCACCGCGCCCATGCTGACCATCGATCCGGAGCTGCAGGCCCGGCTCCAGAAGTACTCGTACGACATCGTCGAGGCGATCCAGGTGATCGGGGGCACGAACATCCAGTTCGCCCACGACCCGAAAACCGGCAGGGTCGTGGTGATCGAGATCAACCCCCGGACATCCCGATCCTCGGCCCTTGCATCCAAGGCGACCGGGTTTCCCATCGCCTTCGTCTCTTCCCTGCTTGCGGGCGGGCTGACCATGGACGAGATCCCCTACTGGCGGGAGGGCACCCTGGAGAAGTACACCCCCTGGGGGGAGTACGTGGTGGTGAAGTTCGCCCGGTGGGCCTTCGAGAAGTTCCCGAACGCAGTGGACCAGCTCGGAACCCAGATGCGCGCCGTGGGCGAGGTGATGAGCATCGGCAAGAACTACAAGGAGGCCTTCCAGAAGTCGATTCGCTCTCTGGAGAAGGGGCGCTACGGCCTCGGCTTTGCAAAGGATTTCAACGAGAGATCGCTGGAAGAGCTGATGGGCATGCTGAACGAGCCCACGAGCGAGCGGCAGTTCATCCTCTACGAGGCCCTGCGGAAAGGCGCGCGGGTGGACGACCTGTATGCGAAGACGTACATCAAGCCGTGGTTCATCGAGCAGATGAAGGATCTCGTGACGATCGAGGAAGAGATCCTCCGGTACAAGGGCAAGGGCCTTCCGGACAAGCTGTTGACGGCTGCAAAGAAGGACGGGTTTTCGGACCGTTATCTTTCGCAACTCCTCGGTGTGGAGGAGCGGGAGGTCCGGGCGCAGCGCACGTCCCTCAACGTGGTCGAGGCGTGGGAGCCCGTGC
Source organism: uncultured Thermodesulfobacteriota bacterium (assembly GCA_964479535.1). GTDB lineage: Bacteria > Desulfobacterota > DSWW01 > DSWW01 > DSWW01 > S015-6. Next base: position 49,722 of record CAYZMM010000017.1, on the reverse strand, counting down.
CGGTGAGCGGTGTGGAGAACGCGGCCTACTACTACTCCACCTACAACGCCCCGGACAAGGTGGAGGTGAGCGACCGGGAGAAGATCATGATCCTGGGAGGCGGGCCGAACCGGATCGGGCAGGGAATCGAGTTCGACTATTGTTGCGTACACGTCGCCTTTGCGATCCGTGACCTCGGATACGAGTCGATCATGGTGAACTGCAATCCGGAAACAGTGTCCACCGATTACGACACCTCGGACAAGCTCTACTTCGAGCCCCTCACCGTGGAGGATGTGCTCAGCATCTACGAGAAGGAGAAGCCCCTGGGCGCCATCGTGCAGTTCGGCGGGCAGACGCCCCTCAACATCGCCCGGCAGCTGGAGGAGGCCGGGGTGAAGATCCTCGGGACGTCTCCGGAGACGATCGACCTGGCCGAGGATCGTGACCGGTTCCGCCGGGTCATGCAGAAGCTCGGCATTCCCCAGGCCGATTCCGGGATGGCGAGCACCCTGGAAGAGGCGCTCGAGATTGCGGGACGTATCGGCTATCCGCTGATGGTCCGCCCCTCCTACGTGCTGGGAGGGCGAGGCATGGAGGTGGTCCACGACGAGGAGATGCTGGAGCGTTATGTGGCTGCTGCCGTCGATGTGTCTCCGGAGCGCCCGATCCTCATCGACAAGTTCCTGGAGAATGCCATCGAGGCGGAGGCGGACGCCATCTCCGATGGAAAGGATGCTTTCGTGCCCGCCGTGATGGAACACATCGAGCTGGCCGGGGTCCACTCCGGCGACTCCGCCTGCGTGATCCCTACGGTCAACATCCACCAGAAGCACCTCGACACGATCGTCGAATACACGAAGAAGATCGCCCTGGAGCTGAATGTGGTCGGCCTGATGAACATCCAGTACGCCATCGCGAACGATGTGGTCCACATCCTGGAGGCGAACCCCCGTGCCTCCCGGACCGTTCCGCTTGTGTCCAAGGTCTGCAACGTGTCCATGGCCCGTATCGCCACAGAGCTCATGCTGGGCGGGAAGCTCTCGGACCATGATCTGCAACAGCGGGACATCCCCTACTTCGGGGTCAAGGAGGCGGTCTTCCCCTTCAACATGCTTCCCGAGGTGGATCCCCTGCTCGGCCCGGAGATGCGGTCCACCGGAGAGGTCCTGGGCATGGCGGACTCCTTCGGCCTCGCCTTCTTCAAGGCACAGAAGGCCACCCTGCAGCAACTTCCCACCGAGGGGACGGTCCTGATCAGTGTTGCGGCGAACGAGAGGTCCGGCTTGATGCCGGTGGCCCGGGAGTTCGCGGAACTCGGGTTCCTGATCAAGGCCACCGAGGGCACCCACGCGTTCCTGGCGGAGAACGGTATCGAGTCGGAACCGATCAAGAAGTTGAGCGAGGGCAGGCCCAACATCGTCGACGGAATCATGAACAAGGAGATCCATCTGGTCGTCAACACGCCCAGCGGCAAGTTGAGCAAGGAAGACGATTCCTACATCCGCAAGGCGGCCATCAAGTACAAGGTTCCATACATTACGACCGTGGCCGCGGCCCTGGCCACCGCCCGCGGGATCGCGGCCTACCGGAAGGGGCAGGGCGAGGTGAAGTCCCTGCAGGCCTATCACGGCGAGATTCGCTGAGACGCCCGAAGGGCGGTCGGAGGTTGCTCCGGGGGCACCCCCCTGGTTCTCGGGACTCTTTTCAGCCGGCGTGTGCATCTATCCACGAAAAGAACGTTTTGCAAAACCCGGGGAAAATGCTATGGAAAGGATCACCAAGGAGATCCGACGATGATCGCTGGCGTTCCGAAGGAGACCTTCCCCGGCGAGACGAGGGTGGCCCAGATCCCAGCCGGCCTTCCTGCCCTGGAAAAGGCCGGCATCGAGGTGCTGGTGGAGGCGGGGGCGGGCGCCGCGGCAGGCTTTCCGGATGCCGCTTACCAGGAGAAGCGGGCCCGCCTCGCATCGACCCGCGAAGAGGTCTTCGAGAAGGCGGACGTCGTACTCCAGGTCAGGGCAGGAGGCGCCAATCCGGACGCCGGAATCGATGACTTGAAGCGCATGCGGGCCGGACAGGCCCTGATCGGGTTTCTGGAACCCTATTCCGCGCCCGACGCGGTCCGGGAGCTGCAGGACCGACGGGTGACCTCCTTTGCCATGGAGCTGGTCCCGCGGATCACCCGGGCCCAGAGCATGGACGCCCTCTCCTCCATGGCCACCGTGGCCGGCTACCAGGCGGTCCTGATGGCCGCACGCACGCTCCCGAAGATGTTCCCCATGATGATGACCGCAGCCGGGACGATCGTGCCGGCCAAGGTGTTCGTGGTCGGTGCCGGCGTTGCGGGTCTCCAGGCGATCGCCACGGCCCGGCGGCTGGGGGCCGTGGTCTCGGGCTACGATGTGCGGCCCGTGGTCAAAGAGCAGGTGGAGAGCCTGGGCGCCAAGTTCGTCGAGTTGGAGCTGGAGACGGGGGAGTCCGAAGGCAGCGGGGGCTATGCAAGGGAGATGGGGGAGGAGTTCTACAAGAAGCAGCGGGAGATGATGACCCGCGTACTCTCCGAGACCGATGTGGTGGTCACCACGGCGGCCGTGCCGGGCAAGAAGGCCCCCACACTGATCAGCCGGGAGATGGTGCAGGCCATGCCGCGCGGATCGGTGATCGTGGATCTGGCGGCGGAGCGTGGAGGGAACTGCGAGGTCACGAAGCCGGGGGAGACCGTGGTGGAAGAGGGTGTGACGATCCTCGGTCCGGTCAATCTGCCTGCCACGATTCCGTATCACGCGAGTCAGATGTACGCGAAGAACGTGGCGAACCTCCTGCTCCTGCTCGTGAAAGAGGGCGAGCTGAATCTGAACATGGAGGATGAGGTGGTGCGGGAGACCCTCTTCACCCGGGACGGCGATGTGGCGAACGACCGCATCCGGGAAATCCTCTCTCTTTGATCGTCTTGTCATTCCCGCACAGGCGGGAATCTCTTATCCTGACGTGGCATACGGGAATGGAGTTTTTCTATGGAAGTCTTCACGGGCGTACTCACGATCTTCGTGCTGGCCCTCTTCGTGGGCGTCGAGGTGATCACCAAGGTGCCGCCCACCCTTCACACACCTCTGATGTCCGGATCGAATGCGATCTCCGGCATCACCCTGATCGGAGCGATCCTGTCCGCCGGCAGCCAGCAGACCACACTCACGACGATTCTCGGTTTTCTTGCCGTGCTGTTCGCGACGATCAACGTGGTCGGGGGCTTCCTCGTCACCCACCGAATGCTGGGAATGTTCAAGCGAAAGGATTGACCCCATGCCGCCGGCCGTCGTCGATCTCACCTATCTGCTCGCTGCCGTGCTGTTCATCCTGGGGCTGAAGGGCCTGGGGCATCCCCGCACGGCTGTCCGGGGCAACCTTCTGGGCGCCATCGGCATGCTCCTCGCCGTGGTGGTGACGCTTCTCGATCGAAGCATCGTGGGCTACGAGGTCATCATCGCAGGGTTCGTCCTCGGGGCGGCCCTGGGCGCCCTGATGGCCGTGAGGGTGCAGATGACCGCCATGCCGCAGCTCGTTGCCGTGTTCAACGGCTTCGGCGGCATCGCGTCTGCGCTTGTCGCAGGGGCCGCGCTGATGGAGGCGGCGCTCGTCACCACCGAGCCCCCGCTCCGGATGACGGTCGCCACGGTCTTCTCCGGGATCGTGGGGGCCGTAACCTTCTGGGGCAGCCTCGTGGCTTTCGGGAAGCTTCAGGGCTTCCTTTCGAGTCAGCCGGTGCGGTACAAGGGCGAGCAGGTCGTCAAGGGGCTCCTCCTTGCCACGGCGCTCGCTCTCGGTGTGTTGGTCGTGATGCGTCCCACCGGTATCGAACTCTACTGGGTCATGGCAGGCGTTTCCTCCCTGCTGGGGGTCCTCCTCGTCCTTTCGATCGGCGGTGCGGACATGCCCGTGGTGATCGCTCTGCTCAACTCCTATTCCGGTTTGGCTGCAGCCTCCACCGGGTTCGTACTCTCCAACAACGTGCTGATCGTCGCAGGCTCCCTGGTGGGCGCGTCGGGCGTGATCCTCACGAACATCATGTGCAAGGCGATGAACCGCTCCCTCGCGAACGTGCTCTTCGGAGGGTTCGGCGAGGTTCAGGAAACGGAAGAAGGGGACGACGTCTATGCAGGAAAGGTGAAGTCCACATCCCCGGACGAAGTGGCCATGTTGATGGACGGCGCCCGGAGGGTGGTGATCGTTCCGGGATACGGGCTGGCGGTGTCTCAGGCGCAGCACGCGGTTCGGGACCTGACGAATCTCCTGGATTCGAAAGGGATCGAGGTGGAATTCGCGATCCATCCGGTGGCGGGTCGCATGCCCGGACACATGAACGTGCTCCTGGCCGAGGCGGACATACCGTACGAGCGGCTCAAGGAAATGGATGAGATCAATCCGACCATGCCCCAGGCCGACCTCGCCATCGTGCTGGGGGCGAACGACGTGGTGAACCCGCTGGCCAACACGGATCCGGCAAGCCCCATCGCCGGCATGCCGATCATCAACGTGGACCAGGCCAGGACGGTGGTGATCGTCAAGCGCAGCCTGAGCCCGGGCTTCGCCGGCATCCCGAACCCCCTCTTTGCAGCAGACAATGCCCTCATGCTCTTCGGTGACGGCAAGAAGATGGTCCAGGAGGTCGTCCGGGCCCTGAAGGAGACGTGAGCGACGAGGTCCGGTTGACACGATTTCCTTCATCACCTAACCTGAAGCCACCGGAAACAGAGTTCTCAAACCGACCAGAACATGGCGGGAATTCCCCTTCTAGAAAGACCTGGATGAAGACGGTCCGCGTCAAGAAAGGCTACCATCTAAAGGTTGTCGGATCGCCGTCCGCTGCACTGCAGGAGGCCGAGCCACCGAGCCGGTTGGCGGTGCTGCCGGAGCGTATCCCCTTTGTGAAGCCCCGGTTGAAGGTCGCAAAGGGTGATCGTGTCGCACTCGGGTCCCCTCTGTTCGAAGACAAGCGCAACACGGACATTCGATTCCTGTCGCCGGGCGGCGGGCGGGTGGCGGAAATCCGATACGGACCGCGGCGGGTGATTCAAGAAATCGTCGTCGACCTGGATGAGACCGAAGAATCGGTGGAGTTCGAGCGGTACAGCCAGGCAGACGTCGACGGAATGAGTCGGGAGCAAGTCGTTCAAGCCCTTGTCGCCGGGGGCCTCTGGCCATTGATCAGGGAGTTGCCCTTCAGGGATTACCCCCGAGAGGACTTCGTTCCGCCGGCCTTGTTCGTCTCCCTCGGAAGCCTCGAGCCCTTTCACCCGGCGCCGCAGGTCTATCTTCACGACAACGAGGGGCTCTTCCAGTTCGGCTTGAGGGTTTTGAGCAAACTGGCCGAAGGCCGCGTGTATGTCTGCAGACACAGCGCCGATACGGAATGGGCGTCATCGCTCGAGAGCCTGATCAATCTGACCTACACGGGCAACTACCCGGCTCACGACCCGGGCGCTCTTCTGTACCGAATGAAGTCGTCACCCGAGGAGAACCGTTCGTGGTATGTGGACGGGCAGGACGTGGTGATGATGGCCCGTCTCCTGCAAAGGGGCCTCTATCCCACCGAACGCATCGTGTCCGTGGGAGGGTCCGGAGTGCGTCAACCCGCGCACAGGGCCACCCGAATGGGAGCGCCCCTTTCCGTCATGGCGGCCGAACGGGACGGGAACGAAAGCTGGCGGTACATCCAGGGCGGCATCTTGACCGGTTCCGGTACCGGGGAGCCGTCGCATCTCGGATTCGCGGAGACAGCCCTCAATCTGCTGCCCGAGGGTGACCGGAAGGGCGAGTTGCTGGGGCTGTTCCATCCCGGCTATCGCAAACCAACCTATTCCAGGGCGTTTCTGTCGGCGCTCAACCCCGAAGAACTCGAAATGAACTGCAGCATGAACGGAGGTGAACGAGCCTGCATCGCCTGCGGTTACTGTGCCCTGGTTTGTCCGGTCGACATTCTCCCCCAGTTCACCTACAAGGCCGTCCTGGCGGGAGAAGTCGAGGAATCCCTCGAACACGGCTTGCTGGACTGTGTCGAATGCGCTCTGTGCTCCTACGTTTGTCCATCCAAGATCGAACTCTTCGAAACATTGAAGCAGGCGAAAGCGGACTTCTACAACGAAAAGAGCAGGCACGCCGATGAATCCGATTGAGAAATTCTTCGAATCCACGCGAAGACATTTCGAAAAAGGCGGTAGACTCGAAAGGCTGTGGCCCTTTTACGAGTCCATCGAATCGGTCTTCTTCTCGCCGGCGCGGGCCAGCCGTGTCGCCCCCAACGTGAGAGACCAGCTCGATGTGAAGAGATACATGATGCTGGTCATCGTCGCCTTGATGCCCCACTACGCGTTCGGCGTATACAACGTCGGCCTGCAGTCCCATCTGGCTTCCGGCCTCGGAACCGAGTTCTGGCCGGTGATCTGGACCGGGTTGAAGGCGGTGGTTCCGATCGTCGTGGTGGTCTATGTCTTCGGCTTTGCCTGGGAAACCTTGTTCGCTTCCGTGCGAAAGCACGAGATGAGCGAAGGCGTGCTGGTGACGTGCGCCCTGCTGCCCCTCACCCTGCCGCCCACCATTCCCCTTTGGCAGGCGGCCATGGGCATCTCCTTCGGCATCGTGATCGGGAAGGAGATCTTCGGCGGGACGGGCAGGAATTTCCTGAATCCGGCCCTGACCGCCAGGGCCTTTCTCTACTTCGCCTATCCGGCTCAGAATTCCGGTGACGCGATCTGGACGGTGCTGAGCGACGGCGGAGCCGGTTCGGTGGATGCGGTCAGTGGCGCCACGCCCCTTTCGATCGCCGCCGCGACCCAGCCCTCCGGGGACGTCCTGTCCGCCTTTTCCGATGCCGGCTACAGCACGGCAAATCTGCTGTTCGGTCTCTACCCCGGCAGCATAGGGGGCACGACGGCCATTCTGAGTTTTGTGGGCGCCGCTTTTCTGATTCTGCTGGGTATTGCCAGCTACCGGATCATCTTCGGTTGCATTCTCGGTATGGTCTTGACCGGAGGGCTGCTGAACCTGGTGGCGGCGGGAGGGTCGCCTTATCTCGCCCTGAACCCGTTCCATCACCTGATCATCGGCGGGAGCATGTTTGCCTTTGCCTACATGGCCACCGATCCGGTTTCGGCCGCACACATGCAGGGAGCCAGGTGGGTCTTCGGCTTCGGGATCGGCGCCCTGACCGTTCTGATACGGGTCTTCAACCCGGCGTTTCCCGAGGGGGTCGGACTGGCGGTTCTGTTCATGAACCTTTTCGCTCCCCTTCTGGATCATATCGAGATAGGGATGAGGCTGAGGAAAAGGATCCCCAATGTCTGACCGGTTGAAGTCGATCCTGTTTGCGGCAGCCCTCTGTCTCGTTTGCAGCATCATCCTGACCACCGCTTCCACCGGTCTCCACCGGTTTCAGCAGAAGAACATGCGCATCGACAAGCACCGGAACATTCTCAGGTCGGTGGGGCTGGTCGAAGAGGGCGAAAAGGTTCCGGCCGAGACCATCGAGTCCATGTATGATGAATACATCGAACCGCTCTGGGTAGATCCGTCGGGCCGGTTGATCGACGAATCCGAGCGGGGGGAAAGCGATTTTCCGCTCTACGTGTACCTGAAAGAAGACGAGATCGAAGCCTACATCGTGCCCTTCAACTCCAGGGGGCTGTGGGGGAAGATTCACGGGTACCTGGCCATCGACGACGACGGCAGCACCATTACCGGCTTCACGGTTTACAAACACTCGGAAACCCCCGGGCTGGGAGGTGAAATCGAGAAGGCGTGGTTCCAGAAGAACTGGGTCGGCAAGAAGATCGTGGACCGCAGCGGCGACTTCGTATCGGTCGCCATTGCCAAGGGTGCCGTGCAGGATACGGTGCCGCCCGCAAAGCGGCCCCACTACGTGGACGGCATCAGCGGTGCCACCATGACGGGCAAATACCTGACGGCGGGTCTGAAGGAGATTCTGGAGAACTATGAACCGGTCTCGATCCGGTTCCGAAAGAACCAGATCAACGAACCACCGATCGAGGACGGGAACACCGAATGATCCTTTCACGCTGTCCCGGTGCCTGGCGGTCCTTCGTAAGAGTAACCTGAAGGAGGCTGTTCGAAATCTTCCAGATGCAAGGCAGGCGAAAGCCCGAGGAATGAAGCGTACTTTCTGTACGTTGAATGACGAGGGGAGAAGCCGAACGCCGCAGATGGGACTTTTGGGGCAGCCTCCCGGATGGAGAGGAGGATGAACGGAACCCTTATGCGTCCCTGGATTGCGATCCGGAAGACCAAGGCCTTCAAGGACGTCGTGCGCGCCCTGTGGGAAGCAAACCCGATCTCCAAACAGATCCTCGGAATCTGCTCCGCCCTGGCGGTCACCGTACAGCTTAACACCGCCATCGTCATGAGTATGGCCCTGACCTTCGTGGTCGCCTTCTCCAATCTGGCCATTTCGAGCATGCGCAGCGTGATCCCTCGAAACATCCGCATCATCGTCGAGGTGGCCGTGATTGCCACCCTGGTGATCATGGCCGACGAGGTGCTCAAGGCGTTCATGTACGACATCAGCAAACAGCTTTCTGTTTTCGTCGGGTTGATCATCACCAACTGCATCGTCCTGGGACGGGCCGAGGGGTACGCACTGAGCAATCCCCCTTTTCGTTCCTTCATGGACGGCATTGCGAACGGCATCGGATACAGTTCGATCCTGATCGGCGTTGCTTTCTTCAGGGAATTGCTCGGCTCGGGCAAGCTGCTCGGATTCCAGGTGGTGCCCGATGCATTTTACGAACTCGGCTATGTGAACAACGGCTTGATGGTACTGGCGCCGGGCGCCTTCATCATCATCGGGCTGTTCGTATGGCTGGAGAATACGCTGCTGGATAAAGAATAGCTCGGGTTGCGGGCCGACCGGCTTACAGGGCGAGGGAAGATGGAAAACCTGATCAGCATCCTGCTCGAGTCGATCTTCGTGGGTAACATCCTGTTGGCGTACTTCCTGGGGATGTGCTCCTTTCTGGCGGTTTCCAAGAACATGCAGACCGCCGTCGGCCTCGGGATCGCCGTGGTCTTCGTGTTGACCATCACCACGCCGGCCAACTGGGTGATCTACAACTTTCTGCTGGGTCCCGGCGCGCTGAAATGGGCCGGAATGCCCGCCGTCGATCTGAGCTTTCTGAAACTCGTGCTCTTCATCGCGACCATTGCCGCCATCGTCCAGGCCCTCGAAATGGTCATCGACCGGTTTTCGCCCGGCCTCTACACGGCCCTGGGCGTCTTTTTGCCGCTGATCACCGTCAACTGTGCCATCCTGGGCGTCTCTCTGTTCATGGTCGAGCGTACGTACACGTTCAGCGAGACGGTGGTCTACGGGTTCGGCTCCGGTGTCGGGTGGGCGCTGGCCATCATCTCCATGGCGGCCATCTTGAGAAAGCTGCGATATGCGGATATTCCCCGGGGACTCCAGGGGTTCGCCATCAATATGATCACCACCGGCTTGATCGCCATAGGGTTCATGCTGTTTGCCGGGATATCTTTATGATGCTCGACACCTATCTCATCGCGATGGCGGTTTTCCTGGGCGTCGTGATTGCGCTGGTCGGTGTCCTCCTGCTTGTCGAATCCAGAGTCGTTTTGAAGGGCGACCGCAGGATCGTCATCAACGACGACCCCGACAGGACGATCCGTGCCCCCACCGGGACGACGCTCCTGGCGGCGTTGGCACAGAACGATATCCTGTTGCCCTCGGCCTGCGGCGGAAAAGGCAGCTGCGGCGTGTGTAAGTGCAAGGTCACCGAGGGCGGACGGGACATCCTGCCGACCGAACTGGCTCACCTGAGCCGGAGCGAGAAACTCGACAACATCCGCCTGTCCTGCCAGCTTAAGGTCAAGGAGGACCTGAAGATTCGCATTCCGGACGAGATCTTCAACATAAAGAAGTACGATGCCACGGTGGTGTCCAATGAGAACGTGGCCTCCTTCATCAAGGAATTGAGGCTTCGGCTCGATCCGGGACAGAAGATGGGCTTCGAGACCGGCTCGTACGTTCAGATCGACATTCCGGAATACGAGCGCTCCTACCGCGAGATCCACGTAGGCGAAACCTACAAGAAGGTCTGGGACCGCTTCGATTTCTGGGGCCTGAAGGCGCGCAGCGAGGAACCGGTTTACCGGGCCTATTCCATGGCCAACACCCCGGCCGAAGAAGAACTGCGGTTTACGATCCGGGTCGCCACGCCGCCGCCCGGTGCGACCGACATCCCACCCGGCGTGGCATCGTCTTACCTCTTCACGCTGAAGCCGGGAGATCGCGTGACGCTAAGCGGTCCTTACGGCGATTTCTTCGTCAAGAAGACGGGGCGGGAGATGTGCTTCATCGGCGGCGGTGCCGGCATGGCCCCCTTGCGGGCACATATCTTTCACAACCTGTTGACGGAAGGAACCGACCGTAAGATGACCTTCTGGTACGGCGCCCGCTCCAGGAGTGAGATGTTTTATGACGAGGAATTCAAGGATCTGGACCGCAATTTCGAGAACTTCTCCTACCACGTGGCCCTCTCCGACCCCCAGCCGGAAGACGAATGGGACGGGTTGGTCGGCTTCATCCACCAGGTCGCACATGACGAGTACCTGAAAGATCACCCGGACCCCGCCGAGATCGAATACTACATCTGCGGGCCGCCCCTCATGCTCGAAGCCGTCCAGCAGATGCTGGACAGCCTGGGCGTCGAACCGGAGATGATCGCCTTCGACGACTTCGGGGGATGAGCTGAAGAAGCGTCATTTCGTCTTCTCCTTCTCCTTCTTCTTCCGGCCCCATTTCCAGTTTTCATAATAGTCCCAGCTTGCCAGGGCGTTGATCTCTCTCAGTTGGCGATCCTTCTCGAGGAGGGTGGCTCTCAGCACATCCCCGATCGAAATGAACCCGATGTACTGGTCCTCCTTTTCGATGACCAGATGACGGAGAAACAAGCCGAGGAACATCTCCGCAAGTCTGTAAATGTGGGTGGTGTGGGGTGCGGTACGAATGGGAGCGCTCATGTAATCACCGACTCTGGCCGTCTTCGGGTCGAAACCCTCTTCCGCCGTACTGCGCAGCAGATCGCGCTCCGTCCATATCCCGACGATTTCCTCATCCTTCGTAACCAGTGTCGCTCCGATTCCGTTCTCCACCATGATCTGGCAGGCCCTGTGAATGGTCTCGTCATGGGCCATCGACACGATGTGGGGGTCCTTGTCCTTGACGATGTCTTCTGCGGTCTTCATGCCCTTCCTCCTTGATACGTCCCTTCCTTTTCCGGTACCATGATGGGACGATGCATTGCATCCATGAAGGATAGTAATGGGTTCATATGGGGGAGTCAATGACGGAGCTCCTTTTTGTGCTGGCAGCCACAATATGTGTATTTGCAGTGTTCTTGCTCGTCTTCTTCAGCAAGAGCAGGTCCGACGACGGGGAGGCGGCAAGGCCCACCTGCGGCCACTGCGTGTGTCATGGCAGTGAAGCACAGAACGAAGGATCCTGTGCACGGCTGGATCGGACAGAAGAGGAAGACCTTCGCATTTGATGGGTGGTTCGAGCATGTCCCGTGAGAAGAAGAAACCTCGCGTGTACGAGGAAAATGTCAAGACTCGGCACACGGCCCACTGGGATTGGGATTACCTGCCCTGGAAGGAAATCGAGCGTCGGCTGAAGGAGGCGGGTCTCAACGGAGAGGAGAGGGTTGTACAAGATCGAAAGCATCGCCGACGCTACATCATCTGGATCGCCTTCGGCCTGCTGATCCTCGCCGGATTGTTGTTCGTCCTCTTTGGCGGCTAAGTACTCCATCTCAACAATACGGTGGCATTCGGATGCCGATCCATCCCGGCAGGCTGCGTTGCTCGTCGGTTAAATACTCCCGGTATTCGCCCTCCTCGCGCCTTGCCTGCCGGGCGCCTCGGCATCCTCGGTGCGTCACCGTATTTATGAGATGGAGTACTAAGGAGCCTACGGGAGCAGCTGCCGAACCAGGGTTTCACATTCCCGTCGGTTCATGAGGCGGGGCACGGGGTATTCGGGGTTTCCCTCCTTCAGGGCCCGTTCCGCGATCAGAGGAATGTCCTCTTCCCGAAGCTCCTTGATGAAGGTCGGGATGTCCATGTTCCGGTTCATCTCCTCGATTCTTTCGATGAGCCGATAAGAGAGTTCTTCGTCCGAATCCGCAACCGTGCCAAGTCCGACGGTGCGTGCGAGACGGGCCAGCTTCTCTTCTGCTTCTCTCCTGGAGAAACGGAGCACGTGGGGAAGGATGATCGCGTTCGCCAGGCCGTGGGGGACCCCGTAGAGTCCGCCCATGTTGTGGGCGATCGCGTGCACGTAGCCCACGTAGGCGCGGGTAAAAGCGGAGCCTGCGTAGAACGATGCAAGAGCCATGTTGTTCCGTTTCTCCAGATCGGAACCGTCTCTGTAGACCGCCTCCAGGTCGTCGAAGATGATCCGGGTCGCCTTCTCCGCGTTTTCGTCCGTGAACCTCGTCTTGTAACCTCCGATATAGGCCTCGACAGCATGGGTGAGCGCGTCCATGCCGGTTGCCGCCGTGATGTGAGGAGGCAGCCCGAGCATCAGCTCCGGGTCGAGCACGGCGAAAGGGGGAACCAGCTTGAGATCCACCGCGGCGAACTTCTCGTGCGTCTGCGGGTCGCTGATCACCGCTGCGACCGTCGTCTCCGATCCCGTGCCGGCCGTGGTCGGCACGGCGAAGAGGGGCGGAAGCTTCTTTCGTACCTTGAACAATCCTCTCATGGCCTGTACGGAGCGCTTCGGGTTCGCGGCCCGCGCCCCGATCAGTTTGGCGCAATCCATGGGCGAACCCCCGCCGAAGGCGACGATCCCGTCACACCTGTTCTCCACGTAGAGTCGCAGACCGTCCTCGACGTTCTGAAGGGTCGGATTCGGCTGTACATCGTCGAAGAGGGTGAAGGAGACGCCGTCCTGTTCGAGCATGTCCGACAGCCGCTGTACGAGACCGGCGGCCACCAGACCCCTGTCCGTCACCACCAGGATGTGACGCAGGCCGTTGGCCCGGATGCTTCCCGGCAGCCTGCCCAGCGATCCGGCACCGGTGAACAACTCCGGCACGGGATAGGGAAGAATCATCAGGACGCCTTTCATCACGACCTGGAAGGCTCTGTAGGATGCCTTCTGTAATTCCCACAGCATTTCCTGTTCCCTCCGTTTGAACGTCGAACTTCGACCGCTGCATGCGGGTCTGCCCCACTATAGACCCGGCGACACGGCCTGTCTATGGAATTCCGCGATAGCCCCTCGGCACAGGGGTGGCCTTCGGAGCGGAGATGCGGGAGGTTCGCGGCACCTCAGTCCGGATAGTTGAAATAGATGGGGTTCGACAGGGCCTTGGTGTATCCCCTGAGCAGCGTGTTCACGAAGTCGAACGTAGACGCTCCGAGAAGCTCGACCCGGTAGTAGACCCGGTCGGACGGGTCGATTCTCTCGGCCAGGTCGATCCGGGCCGCATCCCCATGGGCCCTCCAGAGGCCGTGCAGGTCTCCGTTTCTCCTCAGGACGACCAGGTACTCTCCACCGTTCAGGAAGGCGGAGACGAGTTCCTCTGCGGCCCCGGCTTCTCCCTCCTCATCCGCCGAAGCGAGCCGGTTTGTGAGATCCTCCGTAGTCGCCGTGGTGTCAAGGAGGTCGTGCGACACGACCCGGATACGCAGGTCGACGAGCGCTTCTCCGGCCAGGACCACGTTGTCCCCCATGATCGTCTCGAAAACCCCGTCTCCGTCCGTGTCCGCCGTGAAATCGATGCGAGGGCTTCCGGGCTCGTCGGTCACGGATACACGGCCGGCCTGAATTCCGGCGATGACTGCATCGGCTGTCCGCTCCTCTGCAAAGACCCAGGTGGTGGGTTCCGCAAGGCGGAGGAAGTTGGATTCGAAGCCGACGAGCTGATGGGTATCGCTTCCCCCCACGCCGGGGATTCGCCTGCCGGCCAGGAGGTGGTTGTCCCAGAAGCTCTTCACGGAAACGAAATTGAAATTCGGCAGAAGATACATGGCGTTCCAGATTTCGATGCTGTCCACGCCCTCGTATTCCTCGCATTCCCAGGGGCAGCAGAGAAAGGCACTCGGGTGGTTGATGGAGAAGAGAGCGCCCTGGTCGTGCGCGGCGTCGACCGCCGCCTGAGCATCCTGTGCGCGGTTGGCGAGCCAGAGGTCCGTATAGTCGAAGGGATCGGCCGCCCATACGTTGGCATGCCCCGCGCCGGTCGTCCACTCCACCCCGTAGAGCATGACCATCCCGTCGGAACCATAGTCCGGGTCGTACCACTGCGTGGGCGATCCGTCCATGTTTCCGTCATGGTCGGTGATGACGAAGAAATCCAGGCCCCTCGATTCGGCAACGGCGACGACGTCCTGCACGGGGCTGTCCCCGTCGCTGTGCAGGGAGTGGCAGTGGAGATCTCCCTTGTACCATTCCCCTTCCGGGGGTGTTGCCGCGATCTCGAGGCATCCTCCGGTCAACAGTGTGGCCAGGGCCAGGACGATCAGCCGGTCGAGCAAGGTCTTCTCCATTTCTCCGACTCCCTCCGTTCTCATCTCAGGTCCGTTCGGGTATCTGCTCCAGCCCTCGATTCCTAGCAGACCAGGATCATGAAGACGTTAAACTTCCGTAAAGGTATTTTGCTTCTTCTGTCTATAGGGGTTCACGGTCATGACCGGGACGGGGGAGGTGGTGACCACGTGATTGGCCACGCTGCCGAAGAGGACCCGGTCCAGCCCTTTGCGGCCGTGGGTGCCCATGACTACCAGATCGATCCCTTCCGACTCGATGTATCCGATGATCTCCTCGGCCGGGTCCCCGGCCGTGACTCTTGCGACAGCGACATCACACTCCTTCAGGTGCTCCTCGACGAATTCATCCAGGCGCTGTTTGCCGCCGGCGAGAATCTTCTCCTCGAATTCCAGGATGGACATGGGCGGTACATAGATGGTGTCGTAGTACTTGAAGATGCGCGCCACGAAGAGAACGTGCAATTCCGCCCGGAAGGTTTCGGCCATGGTGGTCACGAAAGGGATGATCGCTGAAGAAACCTCGGACAGATCCACCGGAAACAGGATCTTCTTGAATGCGGGCATGACGCTCCCTCCCTTTGCCGCCCCGATCGGACGGTGCAAGAGACGCCGGCCGCCCTGTGAGCCGGGGGAGGCCCTATTCTTCCTCCGGAAGCGGGGCGTCTTCCCCGGAGCGGGGTCCTTCGGAATCGAGCAGGATGGTCAGGTTGTAGATCCCGTACTCCATCTGCGCCTTGATGGGCAGGCCGGACTTCTCGAAGACCTTCATCATTCCCTTGTTGGTGGCCAGGACGTCGGCCGTGAAGCCCTTGATGCCCTGTTGCTTGGCCAGCTGGACAAGCCGCTTGAACAGGTACGTTGCGATGCCCAGCCCCTGGTATTCCTCGTCCACGACAAAGGCCACTTCCGCATAAGGGCGATGCCGCTCCCGGACGAATCTCGCCTCGGCGATGATGTGCCCTTCCCCGGAGTTGCTCACGAGGCCGACGATGGGCATGGTCTGGCTGAAATCGACGTTCACGTACTCCTGCATCTTGGCGTGGGGCATCGCCTTGATCGGGCTGAAGTAGCGATAGTAGACCGACTCGTCGGAGAACCGGTAGAAGAGGCGCCGCATTTCCTCCTCGTCCGAGGGTTTGATCGCCCGGAACCGGACCTCCACACCCCCCCGGAAGGTGTGCTTGGTGGCGATCCCTTCGGGGTAGAGGTGCGCCGACTCGACCAGGTAGATCTGGTCCGGGTAGAGAATCCTCTTCTCCTTCGCCTTCTCGACGAGCCCCGGACGATCGTCCGGGTGGGCCACATCGATCAGGGCCTGTGCCCGTTCCCGGACGGTGCGCCCCTTCAGGTAGGCCGCGCCGAATTCGGTGACCACCATGTCGATGGCTTCCCGAAGCGCGAATTCGTTCGGAAACTCCTCCACCGAGATCCGGACGTTCGGCTCCCCCCTGAGGTTCCGGCTGGGCAGAGCGAACACGGCGCGCCCGCCGCGGGAGAGTTCCGCACCGTTCACGAAGTCAACGGCGTTTTCCGGTCCTGCGGCCACGTTGCCTTTTCCCACGTGCAGGGAAACCCGGCCGGACAGATCCACCTTGCGAGCCGGAAGCACGCAGACGAAACGCGAGTTGCGGCCGATCTGCTGCGGGCTGAAGACCTTGTCGATGCTCTGGAACTCGATGAGGGGGTTGCGGTTCAGCCAGCACATCAGGTCCGGGGTGCCGAGGCTGTAGGAGGTGACGGACTTTCCCCGGAAGACCTCCTTGTTCCGGTTCGTGACGGCACCGCTCTTGACGAGGTCCATCAGGGCGTCCGTGAAGAAGGGCGAGTGAACGCCCAGGTTTCGCTTGTGGACCAGGTGGGTGCTCAGCGCCTCGAAGAGGGGGCCGATGGAGAAGGCGATGCAGCTGCCGTCCTCGATCTCGGCGGCCACGTTCGCGGCGATGCGGTCGAAGACATCGTGCATGGGCCAGCGGTTGAAATAGATGGGCTGTTCCGTCGCGCTCACGAGCAGGTCGAAATCCGCGATCGGTACAAAGGTGTCCCCGAAGGTGATGGGCACCTGCGGGTTGATCTCTCCCACGAGAAGAGAGGCCTTCTCCATGGCATAGCGCGCCACGTCGACGGCCACCCCCAGGCTGCAGTAGCCCGCTTCGTTCGGGGGTGTAATCTGTACGATGGCAACGTCGATCGGAATGTACCCGGAATCGATCAACCGGGGAATCTCGGAGAAACGGCTCGGGATGAGATCCACCCGGCCTTCTGTGATCGCTTCGCTGGCCACCCAGCCGGAGAAGAAGGTCTTCAAACGGTACTTCTGGGCGGAGAGGCCGTCCAGGGAGATGGCGTCGCTCAGGCTGATCACCTGGATCAACTCGAGGTCTTCCAGGTTCGATGCCTCGGTTTCCATCATGAGCTTCACCAGGGTCCTCGGTTCCGCCACACCCGTGCTCAGAAAAATGCTCATGCCCGCTTCGATCTTGTCGAGGACCCGCTCCGGTTCCACCGTGAGCTTCTCCCACTGTCTGTCCTCTTCATGGTGCATGGAATCGCCTCTCCTAAACGTACTGGCGCTTGTGGTCCTTGAACCCGATGAAGGTGAACCGGGTGAAGGGGTCCTTGTGGGCTTCCACCTCCGCCCGATGGTAGAGGGTCTCCGCGCCGGTTCTTGAATACCACTGGACATACTGTTCGAAGGTGATCGCCTTTCTCCGGTCCAGCTGCTCACGGAAACGCATGCCCCGGACGATCTTGCCGATGCCGGTCTTCATCTCGCAGACGAAGAACTCCGCCCCGCAGCCGCTCCCGTAGCTGAAGACGCCTACCCGTTTGCCTTCCACACGATTCCGCTCCGTCTCGAGCAGACTGGCCAGGCCCATGTAAACCGACCCGGTGTAGATGTTGCCCACCTCTCTGGCGCCCAGCAGCCCGGGCTCCACTTTTGCCCGGAAGCTCTCCGTGTAGAGGCCCTCTCGGGATTCCTTGTCGAGGTCCACGTGTTCCGTATCGACGAGATGACGGTGTGCCTTTCTCGCCATGCCGGTGAAGGGCATGTGGTAGAGGATGTAGTCGAGATGCTCGAAGAGCTTTCCCCTGGGGATGCCCAGATTGGAACGGAAGTGGGAGACCGCTTCCTCCATCGCCTCCAGATAGCAGGCGACCGAGTACTTTCCGTCCACCACCGGAACCCGGTGTCCGGTGGGGCGCCAGAAGTCGAACACGTCTTTGGAGAAGATGCCGTTCATCCGGGTGTCGACCGAGAGGAGCCGGGGGTTCTGCTCCATGAGAAGGGCGACGGCCCCGGCCCCCTGCGTGGGCTCGCCCGCCGAGCCGAAACCGTACCGCGCCATGTCGGTCATGATCACCAGGGCCTTCTTGGAGTTTCCGTAGTTTCTGGCGATCCAGTCGATGGAGGTCACGATGCCGGCCGTGCCGCCGTAGCAGGCGTGCTTGATCTCGTAGATACGGCACCGGGAGCCGATGTTGAGCAGCCCCTGGACGAAGCTGGCCACCGGTTTCGAATGGTCCACACCGCTTTCCGTGCTGACCACGAGTTGATGAATCTCCTGGGGGTTCGTCCCCGTCTTCTCGAGAAGCTGCGCAGCGGCATTCGCCGCCATGGTCACCGCGTCCTCCCAGTTCGGGAGGATGGACATCTTGTGGTTGCCGAGACCTTCGCGGAATTTCTCCGGAGGGACCCCTCGCGCCAGGGCCAGTTCATCGTGGGGAAGATAGAACTGGGGAATGTAGACGGCGATGTCGCTCACACCTACGTCGATCATCCTCTACTTCCTCTCCGTCCGCTCGATCATGGAAGCTTCTGCGTCTGCTTGACCCCTCGGAAGCGCTCTTATACTCTGGCTGGGCCTTTCAATGGTATGTCATCGGACGGGTGAAGGCAATGGGACTCAGACGTTTCATCGAGGCACTGCGAATTGCGGGGCGGCTTGTTTCCGTGCGAAAGACGGTCAGCCGGCATCTGGAGGCCGCGGCGGTCCTGAATGCGCTGGAGGGGAGGCCGGTCCTGTTCGAGGAGGTGGAAGGGTCTGCATTCCGGGTGGTGGGTAACCTCTTCGGCGCGAAACAGCAGTTCGCAGACTACTTCGGTATCGAGCCGCACGAGCTGATCCCGAAGATCGTCCACGCCATCGAGCACCCGACGGAACCGGAAGAGGTCGAGCAGGCCTCCTGCCAGGAGGTGGTGGAATCGGAGGTGGACCTGGACCGGCTTCCGATTCTCTTTCATTGTGAGGAGGATGGTGGAAGGTACATCACCAGCGGGGTCTTCGTCACGAAGAGCGTGACGGGCCTTCAGAACGTGGATTTTCACCGGGCCATGCAGGTCGGCAGGGACCGGTTCAGCGTGCGCGTCGTGAAGCAGAGGGATTTCGATGCGCTCCTGAACCGGGACAAGACGCTTCCCGTCGCCGTCTGCGTCGGAAATGCTCCGAACGTTCTCCTGGCTGCAGCCACCTCGGTGCCCCTGGGCGTCAACGAGCTTACGATTGCGAATGCCCTCGAGCCTCTCAAGGTGACGAAGCCGAAGACCTTCGAGGGCATGATCCCGGCCGACTGCGAATTCGTCCTGGAGGGTGTGATGACGCTCGCGGAAAGGGCAGCGGAGGGCCCCTTCGTCGATCTGACCGACACCTACGACATCGTGAGGCAAGAGCCGGTCTTCCATGTTACCTGCATCACCCATAGAAGAGACGCCCTCTGGCAGGCACTGCTTCCCGGAAGGCGCGAGCACCAGATGCTGATGGGCATGCCCCGCGAGCCGACGATCTATCGTGAGGTGAACGGCGCGGGCGTGACCTGCCTGGACGTGAACGTGAATCCGGGCGGGTGCAGCTGGCTGCACGCCGTCATCAAGATCGACAAGAAGGGGGAAGAGGACGGGAAGAAGGCGATCGAGGCCGGGTTCCGCGGGCATGGGAGCTGCAAGCACGTCTTCGTCGTGGACCGCGACGTGGACATCTACGACCCCTACCAGGTGGAGTGGGCCATGGCCACCCGATTCCAGGGGGATGTCGGCCTGGTGGTCAAGGACCGGGAGAAGGGGAGCAGCTTGGACCCGAGCGCCGATCCGGAAACGAATTTCACGGCGAAGTGCGGCTTCGACTGCACCAAACCGCTCGGTGAAAGGGCGAGGCATTTCGAGCGGGCGAAGTTCCCGGACATCGATCTGAAGAAGCTGCTCGATGGATAGACAGGCTGGCCGCGGGAAGGCGAACGGATGCGTCTGACGGAAGAGGAAGAGGCGATCCTGAACGGGCAGGAAGGCCGTGCCGCGAAGAAGGCGATGGAGATCCTCGCGGCCCTCGGCGAAATCTACGAGGCGGCGAGACTCATCGAGGTGAAGAGCGTCCAGATCGCGGGTGTGAGCTACGACAACCTGGGAGAAGCCGGGCTTGCCTTTCTCCAGGAGATGGCCGAAGACGGACGGGCCAGGGTGCCCGCGACGCTGAACCCCGCGGGCATGGATCTGCTCGACTGGCGGGATCTGGGGATCAGCGAGGCCTTCGCCGAAAAACAGCAGCGGGTGGTCGAGGCCTTCGCCCGCATGGGGGTGGTGACGAGCTGTACCTGCACCCCCTACTTCGTCGGCAACGAGCCCGCCTCCGGGGACACGATCGCCTGGAGCGAGAGCTCGGCCGTTTGCTACGCGAACTCCGTGCTCGGAGCCAGGACGAACAGGGAAGGCGGTCCGAGCGCACTTGCCGCCGCGCTCACGGGCAAGACGGCTGCTTACGGCCTGCATCTGGATGCGAACCGGCAGCCGACGGTAGCTGTCGAGGTGTGTGCGCCCCTCCACGATACCACCGACTACGGCGCCCTGGGCAAGGTCGTGGGCGAGAGGCTCGGGAACCGGGTGCCGTCGATCCACGGCCTGGATCATGCGAACGTGGACGAGTTGAAGAGCCTCTGCGCGTCCATTGCGACCTACGGCGGAACCGCCATGTTCCACGCCCCCGGCGTTTCCCCCGGGAAGGCGAAAGAACCCGCCGAGAGAACGACCGTCGGCGGCGAAGAGATGGAGCGGGCGAAAGAGGAGATGATCGACGACGAGGAGGTGGACTTCGTCGCGGTGGGATGCCCCCACTGCTCCCTGGAAGAGCTGCGAACGATCGCCAGGCTGCTGGAAGGGAGACGGGTCTGCAAGGAGACCTGGATTGCCGTGGCAAGGCAGGTGAAGGAGGCTGCAGAGGGGGAGGGGCTCGTCGCCACGATTCGGGAGAGCGGCGCGAAACTGGCTGCAGATACGTGCTTCGTCGTTGCGCCCATCCGGGGGCGGTTCCGCTGCATGGCCACGAACTCCGCGAAGGCGGTCTTCTACGGGAGGGCGAAGAACCGGTTCAGGACCGTCTTTGCGCCCCTGGAGAAGCTCATCGAGATCGCCGTGAGGCCCTGAAATGAATCTGCAGGGAAGGAAGATCTTCGGAGGCAGGGCGAGGGGCAGGGCCCTCGTGTCCGGCGAGGGCATCTCCTTTTTCGGGGGCGTCGATCCGGACACGGGCATCGTCGAGGAGGAGGGCCACCCGCTGCAGGGCAGAAGCGTGAGCGGAGCGGTCCTGGTCTTCCCTCGGGGAAAGGGCTCGACCGTCGGCAGTTACACTCTTTACAGGATGAAGAAGACCGGCACCGCGCCCGTGGCGATTCTGAACCGGGAGTGTGAGACGATCGTTGCCGTCGGTGCGATCATCGCGGAGATCCCGTGCATCGACCGGATCGACATCGATCGGATCCCGGAGGGTGTGGAACTCCTGGTGGATGCCGACAACGGCAGGGTGGAGGTAACGGAACGTGGCGGCGGCGGAAGAGAAAGGTGTGAGGGTCAGGAGGGCGGGTGATCCACACCTTTCGCACAGTCCTCGCAGAACCATAGGTCGCCCCTCTCCTCCCACCCGCAGAGCTTGACCAGACGCAGCAACGCCTTCTTGTCCACATTCTCGATCTTCTTGTTGCATCGGGGCCCGTCGCACTGCACGAAGCAGTAATTGCTCGTTGTCATGATCAAACCCATGGGAGGACACCTCGTCATTCAGGAATCCTCTAGAATAATTCATTCCCGGCCCTCTTGTCAAAAGACGGCGCAACCGCGCAGCACCCTTTGCGGACTCCGGCACTGCGGCCTGCGCCGCCCGGTCAGGCCCAGATCTTGAGTTCATAGTCCTTCGGGAGGTGTGCGGTGCCCTTCACGCAACGTATGCCTGCCTCCTCGTGGACCTGCTCGATGATGCGGTCCACGTGATCGCAGAGGCCTTCCCTTTGCAGGGACCATCCCGCCTCCCCCTTGCCTGCGAAGGCGCAGGTGCAGAAATGGATCGTCTCCGCGCCCTTCGCCTTGAGGATCTTTGCGAGATCGGGGGCGTTCTCGCCGGGACAACGGCACACGAACAGGCCCGTCAGCTGACAGGTTTCGTAGCCGGCAAAGCCCTCCTTTCGCTCGTCCAGGCACCGCAGGCAGTTGGTGAGGGGGCACCGGTCCATGTTCTTTTCGCACCGAATGATGCCGATTCGATTCACGTTCCTCTCCTTTGTCGCCCGGCCCGTTTCTTCAGACCAGGGCCCGGGCCATGTCGTAGGGCATCCCTGCAACAAGGCGCTCCCGGGGAATCCCCCCAAAGGTCCTTGCGTCGTCACACCCGAAGGAAAGGGCCAGGCCGTCCGCTTGCAGCGCCCTGACCGCTATGTTGGCACAGATCGACATCACGCTGGAAAGAACGACAGAGAGAGGGTGGATGCCGGTCTTCTCGCAAAGCTGGGTCAAGCGCATGGCTTGCTGGGGGAGCAGGGCGGCCATGACGATGTCCGGCGGGGTTCCCATGTCCAGACCGATCGCTGCCGGCGGCTGCTCGAGGCGAGGCGTATCCTTCATGATCCTTTCGACAAGATCTTCGGAGTAGCCCTTTTCGCGCAGCTTCCGCACCATCTCCCCTTTGCCGTTCTCCCCGTACCCGAAGGCGAACATCGCACCCGGGCAGGTGAGATGGTTCGGATCGATCAGCACCTTGTGCACCCTGGCGACGACGATGGCCTCGCAAAAACGAACCCCCTTCGCATTGTAGGTCCCGGGCGGGCATTCCGGCATGCGGTCATGGAACGAGACGCCGTGCCAGACGCCACCGACCGAGTCTTCGAGCCTTTTCACTGCATCCATGTTCACCTCCCCTTGCAATACCCCTTCCGGGACGGGACACCGGGATATGCGCCTGTTTCGGTCTCTGCAGGCGAGCAGGCCTCTGGGCGGGTATCTATCAAGGCTTGTGCCAAGTCCGGCTGTGCTGGAGAAGGTCATCCATCCCGGTGAGTTAGGATGCCGTTCCGGAACCGGAACTCCCCGTGCCTGCATGCATATTGCATCGGAATGGAGGATGATTTGTTGCAGAATGCATTTTTTGAGGCCCCCGAGCAGGGTGGCATGGATCTGGCAGGGACAGAGCTGTCATACGGATCAAAGGGGGAGAGCCATGAAACACATTCCTCACGGCCTTCTTGCGGTGGCCGCACTTGTGTGCCTTTCTTCGCCGGCGAAGGGTGCCCCGGAAAAGGGCGAAACGAAGCCGGACCCGAACGGGGAGCCCTTCGAGAAGAAGTGCACTCACTGCCATGATCTTACCCTGGTGGAAGAGGCCCACAGGACCAGGACGAACGCCGAGATGAAGAAGATCCTGATTCGGCACAAGGACAAGCCCGGCTCGGAAATCACCACGAAGGAACTGAAGGCCTTCCTGAGGCTCTACTGAGGATCTCATGCCCAGGATCCGACCTTTCGAAGAGAATGTGGAGCGCTACGAGGAATGGTTCAGCCGCTACCCGTTTGCCTATGCGTCGGAGCTGGAGGCGGTCCGGGCACTGCTCCCGGAAGAGGAGAGGGGGCTGGAGGTCGGGGTAGGCACGGGACGCTTTGCCGGACCCCTGGGGGTGCCCGTGGGCGTCGAGCCCGCAAGGGCCATGGGCCGAGTGGCCCGGGAAAGGGGCGTGGAGGTGCTGTCCGGCACCGCCGAGGCGCTTCCCTGCGAGGACGGAAGCTTCGACTACCTTCTGATGGTCGTGGCGGTCTGTTTTCTGGATGACGTTTATCTCGCCTTTCGGGAGGCCCATCGCGTGCTGCGGCCGGGAGGGCACATCCTGATCGGGTTCATCGACCGTGTCAGCCCGCTCGGACAGGCCTATGAGAAGCTCAAGTCCGACAGCGTGTTCTATCGGGAGGCGACCTTTTTCTCCACCGACGAGGTGGTCTTCTTTCTCTCCCAGGCAGGGTTCGGCGAGTTCCGTTTCCGGCAGACGCTCTTCGGTCATCCCGGCGAGATGAAGAAAGCCGACCCGGTGGAGCCGGGCCATTGGAAGGGATCGTTCGTTGTCGTTCGTGGGAGAAAGCCCGGGCCGGCCTGAAGGCTTCCGCCTTATCCAGGTTCCCTTCCGATGTTGAACCCGTACTGCAGTGCCAGATAGACCAGGTAGATGCCGAGGAGCCAGGCGCCCTGCCAGCGCTTGAAGAGGCCGTCCCGGTTCATGGTGATGAAGGCCCGGAACGAGTAGAGAATGATCAGCATGGCCGGGAAATGGAAGAGGAAGAAGTTGGCCGGGATTTCCAGCGGCCGTGCGGCGGCGGAAGCGCCGATGACGAAGAGGCAGTTCAGGACGTCCGCCCCCACGATGTTGCCCACCGTGATTTCCGGATGCCCCTTCCGGACCGCGGTGACGGCGGTCATCAGCTCGGGCAGGGAGGTGCCGAAGGCGACCATGGTGGCCGCGATGACGTCTTCCGGCACGCCCATTCGGCCCGCCAGCTCGGCCGCACTCGGTATCAGGACCCGTGCAGCCGCCACGACCAGGAGGAGTCCCCCCAGGACCTGGGTCAGGGCTTTCCACATGGGGGCGATTCCCTCCTCCTCGGCGATTTCCGCTCCGGAAGCCGCCTCTGCCCCGCTTCGCGCCCACGAGTAGGTGATGTACATGTAGACGCACAGAAGGAAGAGGAAGAAGAACCCGACCCATCGTTGGAGCGTTGGCCGATCCGGTGCCATGGCGAGTGCGACCAGGGAGACGGCCACCAGAAGTGTGGCGGATCCTACCTGGACCCATCCGGTGCGGTTCAGGATGTAACGGTTCACCGGGACCGTTGCCAGGAGGCAGGTCAGACCGAAGATCAGGCCCGTGTCGCAGATGATGGACCCCACACCGTTGCCGAGGGCAAGGCCGGGGTTGCCCATCCAGGCGGCCATGACCGAAACGAAGGCCTCCGGCGTGGTCGTCCCCAGGGAGATGATCGTGGCGCCGATCACGATCTTCGGAAGCCCGGTCCGGCGGGCGAGGTGCACGGCGCCCTCGATCATCCAGTCCGCGCCCCTGGACAGAACCAGAATGGATACGACGATCAGCAGGACCAGCCCCAGGGTCGGCACCCCTGCCACCAGCTCGGCCAGGGCATGCTCGTCCAAGATCCAGTGTAAGAACGAAGCCTCCATCTCCACTCCCGTGAAAAGCCGGTACGAAAGGCCATGAGACACGAATCAGAAGGTTATGCCATGAAGGGACAGGGCGTGGCAAACTCTCTCCTCGAGGCGGCCTTGTTTCCTTTGCCAGAGTGTAAAGGATCACGACAGGGATGACCGGATCGTTCGGGTCGACGGCCTGCTTCGTTTTCCGGATTCTCAGGCCCTCCTCGCCCCTTTCCCCCCTTCGCGCCGGGCTCGTTCGTTGGCACGGTAGTTGCTGTCATGAGACGGAAGGGTATGGGGAAGGAGCGGTTTTCGAAACATCGCGGTCTTCAGGAGGAGGGAAGAGATGGCCATTCGAAAGAAGAGCCCCCTGGGATTCGGGGTCTTCCGACTCTACACGGAAAAGGAGAAGGACCAGTACATCGGGGCCATGGTGGCCCAGTGGGAGAAGGAGAAGCGGCAGAAGAGAGGGGCGGGGAAACCCTTCCTGACGATCAGCCGCCAATACGGGTGCATGGCCCTGGAAACGGGGCTCCGTTTTTCCGAGCATTTGAATCAGTGGGAGCGGTCCGATACCAAGTGGACGCTCTACGACAAGGAGATCGTGAGCCGCATCGCTACCGACATGAAGATGAACAAGCGCCTGGCCGATCTGCTCACGAGCGGGGCCAGGACGAAGATCGCCAGGTACATGGACACGCTTCTCCAGAAATGGCCGGTGGAGGACGAGGTCTTCCAGCGGATGGTTCGGGTGATCCGGAGCATCTGCGAGAAGGGCCACGCGGTGGTCGTGGGTCGGGGCGCCTGCAAGATCAGCCGGGACCTGGCGACAGGCTTCCATATCCGTATCGTGGCTCCCCTGTCGTGGCGGGCCGACCAAGTGGCTTCCTTCCACCAGCTTTCGCAGGAAGAAGCGATCCGAAGAATCCGCCTCTACGATGCGGAGCGGGAAGCCTTTTTCAGAAAGTACTTCAACGAGGACATCGAGAACCCGGAGCTGTACGACATGGTGCTCAACCAGGGGACCCTTTCGATGGATCTCATCGTGGATCTCGTGGCCGGGGCCATGGAGGCGAAAGGGCTGGTCGAGCCCTCCGCAAAGAAAGCTGTCTGAAGCCCGCTACAGGGCTTCCATTTCCTGGTAGCTGCTGGCGATCCGATCCCTAAGCAGAAGAACGAGTCTCTCCAGGACCGTTGCTCGAGTCATTGGGTCTCTTGAAATACACGCGTTCAATTCTGCAGCCGAAAGGGTGACGACCGTCGTCGGTTTGCGGCACGTTGCGGTGCACATCTGCACGTGGTCCTGACCCACAAGGGAAGACCAGCCGCCCATGAGCCGCCTGGAGGGATTCTCTCTCTGGACGAACACGGGAAGCGTCGCCTGGCGTTTCCCTCCCAGGCTCATCGTTCTCTCCAGGACGACCTGTCCCTGGGCGAGAACATAGAGCTTCCGTCCGATGCTTCCCTGCGTGTAGATGACCTCGCCGGCGTTGAATTTCTCGATCTTCGCCAGTGAAGCGATCGACCGCAGTTCCTTCTCTGAGAGTCCGCTGAAGATTTCGCATTTCCGAAGAACGGAAACTACCTGCTCTGTGTTCATGTCTACCCACTGAGGTTGGAAGGGTCTGCCGTTTCGAGCTTCCATCTATTTCCCGTCGACTCTGTATGGGTTCACCGTCATGACCGGTACGGGCGACATCTTCACCACGTAAGCGGCCACGCTTCCGAACAGGACCCGGTCGATTCCCTTTCTGCCGTGGGGAACAGGATTCTTTCGAAGGCTTTCATGATCTCCTCTCCCTCGGACACTTCGGGATGGACAGGAAGAAGGAGGCGCCATGCCCCTCCTTCGTTTGCACCCACGCCTTGCCCCCTTGCCTCTCGGCCAGCTCTTTGACGATGGCCAGGCCGAGACCGCTCCCTTCGGTTCCGTTCGATGTCTCGTGCCGGCGAAAGAGCTGAAAGAGACCCGCTGCGTCCTCCTGGTTGATGCCGACGCCGTCATCCTCTACGGAAAAGACGTGGGACTCCCGATCCTGGTCGTAGCCGAATCGAATCCGGGTCAACCCTGCACCGCCGTACTTGAGGGCGTTGTCCACGCAGTTCTGGAAGAACCGCACCATCGCCAACCGGTCGGTGAGGATCTCGATCTCTTCCGAAGGTTCGACCCACTCGATGCCCCGGGCCTCGAGAACCTGAAGGAATTCACTCCGGACCGTCTCGATGATTTCGTTTACACGCACGCGTTCCATTCTCGGAGGCGTCTCTTTGGCAGCCACATAGGCGTTGATCTTGTCGGTGAGCAGCACAATGTGGCCGGATGTCTTCAGAATCTGGGAGCAGAGTTCCTTTCCCTTCGCATCGAGGCCTTGGGCGTATTTCCTGTGGAGCAACTCCGCAAGGCCGTGGAGACCCACGGCCGGACATTTCAGATCGTGAGATGCGGAATAGGCGAAGAACTTGATCGTTTCCTTCTTTTCGTTCAGTTCGTCGATCCTCTTCTGGTTGTCCTCGTAAAGCTGAGCGTTTCTGACCGCCGTGGCGATCTGATTGCCCACGATCATCAGAAGATCGGTTTTGCTCTGGTCGAGTTCGATGAGCCTCGCGGTGGCCAGGTTCATGACCCCCGCCACCTCGTCGAGGGCGACGAGAGGCACGCAGACGATCGTCTCGTAGCCTTTACCGAGGAGAAGTCGAACGCGGGACCGGTCTTCCAGGTCGCGCACTCTGCCTGCGAGAAAGGAACGTGTTCTGGCGGCCTTGCCCGAAAACCCTTCGTCGAGTCTTACCACCTCCAGCCCCTCGGGCTCGATCCCCTTGTGAGCCGCGAGCTTCAGGTGATCGCCGTCTTCGTCCATCAGATAGACCCTTCCCGCATCCAACCCGAAGTGTTCAAGGACCCTCTCCAGGGACCCCTCCAGGATGTGCCGGAGATGGAGGGAAGAGGTGAGGAAATTGCTGATGTCCAGGAGGATGGAGATCGTTTGATTTCTCGCTTGAATCCGGGACCGGTCATAGGAAACGGAAAGGTACGGTTCAGGGACTTCCATGGCTACCCTCCTTCCTATCGGAAAGGACCTCAGGGATCTGGCGGGCAGAACTGCAACCGGTGTGCCACAGAGAAACCGGGCATGAATCTTGAAAGATAGAAAGAAAACGAGGTCCCGGGGGCGTGGGCAGCGGGAGGCCACGTGTTGGAGTCGGGGGAAGATGTCAGGCCCTTTTACAGGATGTAAAGGCCGCGAGGCTCCCTCGTGTGGGAAGCAAGCCTGGAGCCCTGGAACCCTTTGACTGTGTTTCGGCCCTTTACTATGATGCCGGCAGAGCCGGTCGATGCCCCGTCGGTCGGACACGGGGTGTTTTCCGGTCGATCACATACCTATGACGGGTGACGGCCATGACGAAGTGGCTGGGCCTGCGCGGCCGCATCTTCGCGATCCTGATCCTTCTCATGCTCCTCACGGTGACCGGGGGATCCGTGATGAGCTGGTATACCTACCAGATGGAGGCGCTCTTCGATCAGTCGATCGACAGGGAAATGGCGAGTGCCTTCGCGGTTTCGGATGTGTTGGAGGCCTTGATCAGGCAGAAGGGGTTTGTGTCGTACTACTTCATGGATGGAGATGCTGAATGGCTTCGACGTCTGGATGAGCAGCGACAGGCGTTTGTAGAAAGCTTGAAGAGGGCCGACAGCCTGGCCACCGGGGAAGAAGCCAGGACGACCCTTCGGCAGATCGAGTCGAAATACGAACAGTACGTCCAGTCGAAAGATCGAGTCGTCGGATTCTATCAGTCCGGAAGACGTGAAGAGGGAATTGTCCTGCACCAAGAGGTACGCAGGCATTTCGATCAGATTCTGGATTTGTGCCACGCCTACGAAGCCAGGCAGCTCGTGAGGGTCCGAACCACACAGGCCTTGAGCCAGAAGCGGGCAGGCCGAATCCGAGGCATAGCGGTCTCTGCGGTGTTTGTGGGCCTTGTGCTGACCCTGCTCCTGCTCTTCATGATGCTCCGGCAAGTCTTCGGCCCGATCCGTCGGCTCCTCAACGAGGCGGAACGTTTCGCGGAACCGGGCGGTTCGTCGAACGAGGTAAAGGCGCTGAGCCGAGAGGTGCGCGGGCTGATCAAGGACGCGGATCAGACCCATTTGGAATTGGAACGGAGTCGGACCCGGCTCGTCGAGGCGGAGAAGATGGCCATGGTGGGCAGGCTGGCGTCCGGGGTGGCCCACAGCATTCGAAATCCATTGACCTCGATCAAGATGCGGCTTTTTTCCCTCGAGAAGTCCCTGGACGTCACCGCCGATCAGAAAGAGGACATGGAAGTGATCGCCGAAGAGACCCGCCACATCGATACGATCGTTCGAAACTTCCTGGAGTACGCGCGACCCTCCAAGCTTAAGATGCAAAGGATCAGTACGTCGCATTTGATCGACATGAATCTCCAGCTTCTCCGACACCGGTTCAAATCCTACGGAGTGACGGTGGACCGCAAGCGATCGGAGGCTCTTCCGGAGGTTCTTGCAGACCCGGATCAACTCAAAGAGGTCTTCATGAATCTTCTGATCAACGCCTGCGAAGCGATGGGTGAGGGAGGGACGATCACGATAGAAGAAGAGGATGTGCGCTCGACCCTGGGGCCCGTGGCGGTGGTTCGGATCAAGGACGACGGACCCGGGATTCCGGCAGGTCTTCAGGAGAAGGTACTGGAGCCGTTCTTCAGTACGAAAGAGGAAGGTACCGGCCTGGGGCTCAGCATCGCTGTGAGGATCGTTGAGCAGCATGGCGGCCATCTGAGCCTCTTGTCCGAAGAGGGGCAGGGCACGACTTTTTCCATCACGTTGCCGTGCAGGGAGGACAAGAGTTGGGAACCATCCTGATCGTAGACGACGATGCCCAATTGCGACAGAGCTTCGAGAAGATCCTGAGCGAGGAGGGGCACACCGTTCGGACGGCCGCCACCGGCGAGGAGGGTATCGACCGGGTCAGGCAGGAGGTGCCGGATCTGGTCATCATGGACGTGCGGCTGCCCGGCATGGACGGTTTGGAGGCCTTTCGGGTCATTCACGAGCTGGAGCCGAAGCTTTCGGTCGTCATCATGACCGCCCACGGGACCACGGATACGGCCATCGAGGCGACCAAGCTCGGGGCCTATGATTATGTCACCAAGCCCTTCGAGATTCCGGACATGCTCGCCCTGATCAACCAGACCCTGGAAGCGGCGAGACTGATGCGTTCCCCCGTAGAGATGGATGCCCCTCCGAAGTCGACGGCTTCCGAGGTCCTGATCGGTCGAAGCAGGGCGATGCAGGAGGTGTACAAGGCGATCGGACGGGTTGCCCCCACGGATGCGACCGTACTGATCCGGGGCGAGTCCGGTACGGGAAAGGAACTGGTCGCCAGGGCGATCTACCATCACAGCCTCCGGGCGGACAAGCCCTTTCTGGTCATCAACTGTGTGGCCATCCCGGACACACTCCTGGAGAGCGAACTCTTCGGCTACGAGAGGGGTGCATTCACCGGCGCGGCCCACCGCCGTGTAGGGAAGATCGAACAGGCGAATGGCGGAACCGTGTTTCTGGACGAGATCGGCGACATGCCCTTCAGCATCCAGGCGAAGATCCTCCGGTTGCTGCAGGAAAAGAGCATCGAACGCCTCGGGGGCCGTGAGCCGATACCGGTGGACGTGCGCATCGTCGCCGCCACCAACCGCGATCTCGAGAAAGCGCTCGAGGAGGGTAGGTTCCGGGAGGATCTGTACTATCGCCTGAAAGTGGTCACCCTCAAGCTCCCTCCGCTGCGTGAGCGGGCCGAAGACATCCCCCTGCTGACCGACTACTTCCTCACCCGTTTCGCCTTGGACATGGAGATGGAGAACCCCGGGCTGACCCGGGAAGCCCGGGCGACCCTGATGGGGAATGCCTGGCCGGGCAACGTTCGGGAGTTGGCCAACAGCCTTCAGAAGGCGCTCATTTTCAGCCGTGCGGTGCCGATCGGGCCGGACGAGGTTTCTCGAGTGATCGGCGAGAGGATCGATCTCGCCCCCGCCGGAGGAGAACAGACCGTAGAGGACTCCATAAGGGAATGGGTTCGCGTGAGGATCCGTTCGGCTTCCGGCCAAGCGCGGCTCTTCGACGACCTCATGGACCACTTCGCCCGGATCCTGATCACGGAAACCCTGAACATCACGGAGGGGAATCGAAGCCGTGCTGCAAAGCTCATCGGCCTGTCCCGGCCAACCCTCCTGTCCAAGATCGAGAAATACCGGATTCAGATGAAGACCCGGGTTCAGTGCGAGGAAGAGATCTAGCGGGAATTTACAGTCTGTAAAAAACGTTGACAGCTCCAACCCGTCCACTCCCCATGCGGTTCCTTCCGCACAGCTCCATACTCCGAAGAATCAGAATCCACCGTACGACCTCCCCTCCCGAAGTCATAGCGCCGCGACTGGCATAGGGGTTGCACTTCCTCTTTCCCATTCCGAACGGGGAAAGGGGAGACGGTCGTGGAAGAAAGTTTCAGCATTCTGATCGCGGAGCGCAATCCACGTGTGCGCCGTTTTCTGAGGCGTGAGTTCGTGGCCGACGGCTTTAACGTGCTCGTGGCCGAGAACGGCTCCGATCTCGTCCGGAGCATACGCCTCGAAGAAAGTCTGGACCTTCTGATCCTGGACGACGAATTGCCCGGCCTGGACGAATCGAGACTGGTTGAGCATCTCTCGAACCGGGTTCCGCATGTGCCGTTTATCATCTACAGCTTCTCGGCCGAATGCGTCTGTTCGAGCCTCGTCGGGACGGCGGCGGACCTGGTGGAGAAGACGGGAAACATCGATGGATTGCGGCAAGCCGTGTATCGGGTCCTGGGAAGGGGCCACGCCGATCGTCTCGACCCAAAGGAACGAAGCGGGCCCGAGACAGGAGGGCGAAATTCCGGACAGCCGTCCATGCCGGTGGAAGCGAGGAAGACCTGAGTCGCGGTACGGAGGAGCGTCAGGCGGCGCAAGCTGCCTGACGCTCCCCGGCCTTTGCCGGAGTCAGAAGCTCCAGGAGCCGGTTGATCTGGATCCGGGTCGTGAGGAGCACCGAAAGGACGGTCTTCTTCTCGGTTTCCGTCCTGCAGGCCCGCAGTTCGTCACACAGGAAGTGGTAGAAACGGGAATATCTTTCCAGCGCCAGAAGCTCTTCGACGGACATCTCTTTCCCTCCTTATGAGCGTTTCGGTGAACAGACCAAGCTTCTCGATTTCCCCGAGTTTCGTGATGTCGTCCATGCCGGGTTTCTTCAAGTCCAGTACGACCACGTGGTAGCTTGCCTCCTGAAGCTGAAGGATCGCGTTCTGTTCGTTGTTCGCAATCCCCGTGCCACTCCCGGAAAAAGGCAGGTCCCTCCGTCACGGCTGCAAAACGCTCGGGAATCGAAGGAGAGCAAGGCGGTTCGATGGGGTAGCAGAGCCTTCGCGTGTCGGACCTCTTGACAGGCTGTAAAGGAAAAGGGACTCATGCGCCGACGGCATGGGCGGTGTCTTGCCGCAGCTTCCGAAGATCGATCCGCAATTCATAGTCCCGGGAATCGGGGCTTCGACGGATGTCGCAGCCGAGCTTCCGTCCCAAGGCGAGCATGCGCGTGTTCTCCGGCAGGACGATCCCCCACATCTCCTCGATTCCCTGTTCGGCGGCGATCTCGACACAGTGCCTGAGCAGCACCGCTCCAATGCCTTTGCCGTGCCAGGGGTCCCCGACGACAACGCTCATTTCGGCCCGGTCTTCACCCGGCACACGGATGGCGCGTGCAACGCCGAGCATCTTCTCCTCGGTCGCGTCTTCCTTGAGTGCGATGAGGGCGATCTCCCGGTCGTAGTCGATCTGGGTGAAACGGGCCAGCATCTTGTGAGGGAGGGCCTTGAGAGGGGCGAAGAAGCGGAAGTAAACGCTCTGGGGGGACAGTGAATCGAAGAGTTCCTTCAGAAGAGGGGCGTCCTCGGGTCGGATGGGCCTGAGGAAACAGGGCAGACCGCCCTCGGAGACGGTATGGGTCTCATGCTGGTTCGGATAGGAGCTGATCACGAGGTGGAACGGCGCCGCGGTCCGTGGAGTGCGCAACAGGACTCTTGCATCCACTGCACAGGCCCTGTTCCCGGCGAGGAGGAAGGGGTTGATATCCAGTTCGTCGATCTCCGAGAAGTCGGTCACGAGGCGGGCCAGACGGATCAGGATTTCCTCGAGGAGATCGATGTCGGCGGGTGGGCGATTGCGGTAGCCACGGAGGACGCAGTGAATCTTCGTCTCTTCCATCAATCTTCTGGCAAGAAGGCGGTTCAACGGAGGGAGGGCGATCGCCTGGTCCCTGAGGACCTCGGTCATGATCCCGCCCGTGCCGAAGAGGATCACAGGCCCGAAATCCCGGTCCTGTTTCGCACCGAGGATCAACTCGAAGTCGGGGCGTTCGAGCATGGGCTGGATCGTCACGCCTTCCAGACGGGCCTCCGGTTGGAAGGCGTGCGCCCCGGCCAGGGTTTCGTCGAAGGCCTCCCGCACGTCCTGTTCGCATCGAAGATTCAGGCGGACCCCGTTCGCGTCGGTCTTGTGCAGAATGTCTCTGGAATGAATCTTCATGGCCACGGGATATCCGAGTTCCCCTGCCTTTTCCACCGCCTCCTGAGCGGTCGAGGCGATTTCCGTCCGATTCACGGGAATACCGTAAGCGGCGAGGAGGGCCTTCGACTCCGGTTCGGTTAGTACGCTGCTTTCCCTCCGGAGGCCTTCCCGGATGAGGTCCCGGGCGGTTGCTTGGTCTACCTGGATGTGGCGGGGCAGTTTCGGTGGTATTTCCTGCAGCATGTCGAGCTGCACCCCGTAGCGGTAGAGGTCCATGAAGGCCCGGACGGCGCGCTCCGGTGAGTCGAAGGTGGGAATGCCCGCCTTGTTGAGCACCTCGCGGCCCTCTTCGACGCCGGCTCCCCCGAGCCAGGAAGTGAAGACCGGATAAGGTCTTCCATGCATCACCCCTGCCACCGAACGTGCGACTTCCTCCGGATCCGTCATCATTTGCGGTGTGAGCATGATCAGGAGTCCCTTCACCTCGGGGGCGTTCAGACAGATCTCCACCACTTCCCTGTACCGTTCCGCGGAGGCGTCGCCGATGATGTCGATCGGGTTGCCGTGGCTCCAGTAGCGGGGAAGAGCTTCGTCCAGTTTTCGGATCGTCTCCGCGGTCAGCGATACCGGCTCCATCCCGTAGTCGGACAGGGCGTCCGCTGCCATCACCCCCGGGCCCCCGGCATTGGTGATGATCGCGAGTCCGGAGCCGGTCGGCCTCGGTTGTTTGGAAAGAAGCTCGCCACAGTCGAAGAGCTCCTCGAAGGTCTTGACCCGCACGATCCCGGCCCTCTTGAAGGCCGCATCGTAGACGGCGTCCTCCCCGGCAAGCGCCCCTGTGTGCGAGGCGGCTGCCCTCGCCCCCGCCCCGGTGCGGCCGGACTTGAGGACAAGGATCGGTTTGACTCTCGAGACGGCCCGTGCGGCGCTCATGAACTTCCGGAAGTTGGTCAGGCTCTCCACGTACATCAGGATGGAGCCCACATCGCTTTCGCCGCCGAGATAGTCGATCAGGTCGCCGAAATCGACATCCAGCATGGAGCCGATGCTCACGAAATGGCTGAACCCGATATGCTCCTTGATGGACAGGTCCAGGATGGCGGTGCAGATCGCCCCGCTCTGGGAGAGAAAGGCCATGTTCCCGGGCAGGGGTGTCCTGCTTCCAAAGGTGGCGTTCAATCGCGATTTGCCGGAGATGATGCCGAGGCAATTGGGGCCTACGATGCGAAGTCCCGTCCGCTCCGCCTCTTTCCTGATCTGCGATTCGAGCTCGCGGCCTTCGGTGCCGGCCTCCTTCCCGCCTGCGGAGAGGATGACCGCACCGCCCACCCCCGCCCTGGCGCATTCGTTGACCAGCCCGGGTGCCGTAGCGATCGGCGTCGCGATGACGGCAAGGTCGATGGCGGATTCCAGGTCCAGAACGGAAGGGACCGCGGGCAGGCCGAGGACGGTGCTGCGCCGCGGGTTGACCGGATGGACGGTTCCGCGAAACCCCCACTCCTTGAGATTCCTCATGATGGCGTGTCCCACGCTTCCGTCCCGGTCGCTTGCCCCGATGACGGCGACCGAAGCCGGATGAAAGATTCTCTCCAGGTTGTTGACACCCATTCCGTTCCGTCCTTCCTGTATGGGCACGTCGTTTCCGCGCTTCTCGGAAGAGACCGGATACAAGATGTATGCCATGGAAATTCGCACGGCATGGAGGCGAACAGCCGCCTGCAGGCGCGTAATCGGTCGGAGGGATTTACACAGTGTAAAAGACACTGACACGGGATCCTGTCCGGATTCGGGTGTTGTCTGAAGACCACCCGCCGAAGGGCGGTTGACCGAAAGGCATATTCTGAAGGGGTGTCCACGGAGTTCCTGTGGCACGGCTTTTGCTCACAGTAAACATCCACGAGGCACTGTGGAAGGGGAGAACCCTGTACGGAAGGAAGGGAGACTCATGGCATCGAATTTTCGGATTGACAGCCGCTGGGACAGGGATGCCTTGTACCTCCACCTGTTGGGTGACTTCGACGAGGCGTCCGCCAATGCCCTGCTCCGAGCCCTTCAGGAGAAATGCCACGACGCATCGGTGGTGTTCATCAAGGCGAAGGATTTGAAGCGCCTGGATGCTTCGGTTTGCGACGTGTTCAAGAAGCAGCTCCACGTGCTCAGAGACGGGTGCTACCGGCTCGTCTTCACGGATCAAAACGCGGTCCGGCTCAGGCCGGAATGGCTTGAGATCTTCTGATGCGCTGTCTCCAGGGGGGTCACAAATGTCCATACGACGCAGGAAGCTCACCACCTTCATCCTCGCGGGAGGGAGGGGGCAAAGGCTCTTCCCCCTGACCAAGTACCGGGCCAAGCCCGCCGTTCCCTTCGGAGGGCTCTACCGGATCATCGATTTCACCCTGTCCAACTGCATCCATTCCGGAATAAGAAGGGTCCATGTCCTGACACAGTACAAATCCAAGTCCCTCGCCCACCATCTCAAGATGGGGTGGGGGTTCCTGCACGCGGAACTGGACGAATACATCGATCTGCTGCCCGCCCAGAAGAGGGTCGGGGAGTCCTGGTACCGGGGAACGGCGGACGCCCTGTATCAGAACATATACACCATCGAGCAGGAGGAGCCGGATCATGTCCTCATCCTTGCCGGAGACCATGTATACAGGATGGATTACGCGAGCTTGCTCGAAACCCACGTCGAAAACCGGGCCGACGTGACGATAGGTGTGGTGGAGATGCCCAAAGAAGAAGGGGTGCATCTCGGCGTCCTTCAGGTCGATGACGGTAAGCGAGTGAGGGCTTTTGAAGAGAAGCCCGTCCGTCCGGCGGCCATCCCGGGGAAGCCGGACCGAATCTATGCCTCCATGGGAATCTATGTCTTCAACACGCAGGTTCTTCTCGAGGAGCTCATCCGCGACGCGAAAGAGGAGAGCGAACACGACTTTGGAAGGAACCTCCTTCCCCGGATGCTGGGCAGACGGGAGCTCCTCGCCCATGGTTTCTGCGACCCATCCGGGGAAGAGCAAAGCTACTGGCGGGACATAGGCACATTGGATGCCTATTATCATGCGAATATGGATCTGCTTTCAGCGTGTCCCGGCATCGACCTCGACGACCGGGAGTGGCCGATCAGGACCTATCAACCTCAAGCGCCGCCTGCAAGGGTGGTCGCCGGCGGTAACGGCACATCCGTCGGGCTCGCGGAGATCCTGGATTCGATCATCTCCAATGGGTGTGTCCTCTGTGCCGCGCGAGTGACACGGTCGGTCCTGTCTCCCGGCGTGCGGATTCACAACCGTGCGGTCGTGGAGAACTCCGTGTTGATGGAGGGCGTCGAGGTGGGCAGGCAAGCCGTGATTCGGAATGCCATCATCGACAAAGGGGTCCGGATTCGGGCCGGGGTCTCGATCGGATGTGATTTGGGAGCGGATCGAGAACGGTTTGCCGTGACCCCCTCGGGCAGGGTGGTTGTTGAGAAGGGGTTGACTGTAGCACGGAATAGGAAGCCACTTCGGGAAAGAGCACCCCGACGGGATGAGCTTCAAGCTCCCGGATCGGG
The DNA here is from genome assembly GCA_964479535.1 of uncultured Thermodesulfobacteriota bacterium. Lineage (GTDB taxonomy): Bacteria > Desulfobacterota > DSWW01 > DSWW01 > DSWW01 > S015-6. Next base: position 12,570 of record CAYZMM010000017.1, on the reverse strand, counting down.
GATCCCGCCCTCTGCAGGGTATCCGGCACAGATGGCAGTCTGAAGGAGCCCTCGAGCACCTCCGTCGGAAGGGCCGCTTTCCGCCGCTCCTGCGGTCCGGAACAGCCCAGGCGGCGGCATGTGGCGTGCCGCCTGCGGATCGAAACGCTGAGAATGGAGGGGGTTTCGACCGACTCGCCCCTGTTTCCGTTCAGGATGGTGGACGGAAACCCCGACGAGCATTGAAAAAAGCCCGGCAAGAGTGTATAAGGAAAACTTGTAGAATTCGCCTACTTACCCCCATTCCCGCCCCTCCTGCCGGGGTTCGCCGGGAGACGGATTCTGTGAAGAAGTGGCTCTCCAGCATCTTTCAGGCAACGCCGAAGCGCTCGAAGGCGACCCTGACGACGGTTCAGGCCAAGTTCACCGACTTCCTCGAGATCCTGGACAACAACAACCGGGTGCTCAAGATCGTCGGGGACATGGAGGAGAAGGCGCAGGGTGAATACCTCTTTGACATCAACTACATACGTGCCAGCCTTTCCGAAATTCGGCAGGGCGTCCGTGAGATCATCGAGGGCATGATCTCGCTCGGCGGTGAGCCCTACGAGGTCCTGCGGGAGCGCTACCGGAAGATCGATGCGGAACTCTCCCGGGTCCTGCCGGAGAACCGCCCGGTGGAGAAGGACGCGTTCACCATTCGCTTTGCCGAGGTGGGGGCCGACCGGGCCTGGAGCGTGGGCAGCAAGAACGCACAACTGGGCGAGATGAAGTCGAAGCTCGAGCTTCCGACGCCCGACGGTTTTGCGATCAGCGCCTGGGCCTACAAGCACTTCGTGGACGCGAACGACCTGCAGACCCGCGTCAACCGGTGCATCGATGCCGTGGATTTCAAGCGACTGGCGGATCTTCGGGACGTCAGCGAGGAGATCCGGACCATGGTTTCGTCGAGTCAGGTGCCGAGTGACCTGGCCGACGAGATCCGGGAGCGCTACTCGGAGTTGAAGGAGCGGGCTCCCGCGGTGGGCGTTGCGCTGCGATCGAGTGCCATCGGCGAGGATACGCTCTTCAGCTTTGCCGGCCAGTATGAGTCGTTTCTGAATGTAGGGCCGGACGATCTGATCGACCGTTACCGTGATGTTCTTGCGAGCAAGTTCACTCCCCAGGCGATCTACTACTATCTCAGCCACTCCCTTTCCGAAGCCGATCTGGCCATGGCCGTGGGATGCGTCACCATGGTGGACTCCGCGTCGAGCGGCGTGATCTACACCCGCGACCCGGTCCGTCCCGGGGATGATTCGATGGTCATCTACAGCATCTTCGGCCTGGGGAAGTATCTGGTGGACGGCACCTTGATGCCGGACGTCTTCCGGGTCTCGAGGGAGAGCCTCGAGATCGAGGAGACGCAGATCGAGAAGAAGCCGGTCAAGCTCGTTACCTGCCCGGAGCGGGGGATCAGGGAAGTAGCCGTTCCGGAGCGGGACCAGGCCTTGCCGTCCCTGAAGAAGGACCAGGTCAGGCAGCTGGCGGAGTTTGCTTTGAAGGTGGAAGAGCATTACGGGGGCCCACACGACATCGAATGGGCGATCGACCCGGAGGGCCGCCCCTTTCTCCTGCAGGCAAGGCCCCTTCGGGTGATCGAAACGAGGGCGGACACCGACGAGCCGGATCTGCGGTGGTTCAAGGCTCTGGCTTCGGGCGGCACGACCGTCTGCCCGGGTGCGGGAAGCGGGCCGATCTTCCAGGTGAGCTCGCCGGACGGCCTGCCCGCCGTGCCGGACGGGGTCGTGCTGGTCTATTCGAACCCCTGCCCCGGCCTGGTCACCGTGATGGACAAGGTCGAGGCGCTGGTGACCGAGGTGGGCAGCAGTGCGAGTCACATGGCCACGCTTGCCCGTGAGTACAACGTCCCCACCCTCGTGGGCCTGAAGGAGGCGGGCTCTCTGCCTGTCGGAACGGTGGCTACGGTCGATGCCACGGGACGGGCCATTTATGAGGGGGAGGCTTCGGAACTCCTCCGGATCCGCAACATGGACGTGCAGGAGCTTGACGACACGGGGATCTACACCGTGCTCAACCGGTTGCTGGAAAGGATCGCGACCCTCAACCTGTTGAACCCGGATGATCCCGATTTTCTGCCCGAGAAGTGCGAGACCTTCCACGATATCACACGATTCGTGCACCAGCGGGCCATGGAGGAGATGTTCTCCATGGGCCAGAATCTGGAGAACAAGGACCGCGTCGCCCTTCGGCTCAAGAGCGACATCCCGCTCAACGTGAACATCATCTATATCGACCGGGACCTGTCGGAACTGCGCGGCAAGAAGTGGATCCAGGAGGACGAGATCGGCTCTGCGCCCATGGAGGCCCTCTGGGAAGGGATCAAGCAGGAGGGGTGGCCCTCTCAGGGACGGCCGGCGGACCTGAAGGGGTTCATGTCCGTCATGACCACAGGGTTCGCTACGGACACGAGAGGAGAATTCTCCGAGAACAGCTTCGCCGTCCTGGGCAAGGAATATATGATCCTGAGCCTGCGGCTCGGATATCACTTCACGACCGTTGAGGCCATGTGCACGGACTTGCCCAGCAACAACTACATCCGGATGCAGTACAAGGGCGGCGGGGCGTCGCAGAGCAGAAGGGCGAGGCGCATCGCCCTGATGAAGGAGATCATGTCCCGGATGGGCTTCAAGCATTCCGGCAGAGGCGATTTCATGGACTCGAAGATCTCCTACGAGGACCATCGTGTCACGGCGCAGAAGCTCCGTCTCCTGGGACGGCTCACGATGATGACGAAGCAGCTGGACATGGCCCTTTCCAACGATGCCATCTCTCAGTGGTACACCCAGGATTTCCTGAAGCAGCTCGGACTCGAAAAAGAAGGGGCGTAGGCGTCCGGAGAGGGAATGCCCGCTTGCAAGAACGGGAAACGATGCTTAAGCCGATCCGAAGGATTTCCCGCCAGCTTCTGAATTTCCGGCACCTCGCCTGGATCAGCTCCGCCGTGTTCTTCGTCATCCTGGGGACGGCCCTGTTCGCTGTCTACCAGAATCGGGCCATCATGCACGAGCAGATCAACACGGACTTCAACGCACAGCAGCTGATCCTGGCGCGCCAGGCGGCCACCGAAATCGATTCGGATCTCGAAGACATTCAGACCGAGATCACGATCCTGCAAAGGCTGCTCGCCGAGTCGCCGGAGAGTGCGGGGGGCAGGGCGATGAAGGCGGTGGTGGACCGGACCCGCTCCAAGGGACTGTTCGAGGTCGGGCTCGTGAACGGGAACAGGGACATCATCGCCCTGGAGCCGCCGCGCGACGGGCAGGAACCCTTCTCGACCACTTTCCTCGACGATTGCCGCTGGGACGAGCAGGGACGGATGGTCCTCGGCCCCCTTCGTATCGACGAGAAGTCCGCCGTAACGAGCGTTCTCTGCTCGAGGATGGATTCCCCCCATGCGGACGGAGGCTTGCTCTTCGCCCGGCTGGACATCTCGCAGCTGGTCGCAAGCCTGACCCGGCCGATCCGATCCGGGCGGACGGGCTACGCGTGGGTGATCGACGAGAACGGCATGTTCCTCTATCACCCGGACAAGGAGTTCATCGGGGAGAGCGCCTTCGAAGCTCGCGAGAAACGCATGCCCTACGTCAGCTTCGCCCAGATCAACCGCATCATGAAGGAGCGGATGTTCCGGGGGGAAGAAGGAACCGGCGTGTACGAGAGCGGGTGGCATCGCGGGATCGAAGGGCAGATGACCAAGCTGATCGCCTTCACGCCGGTGAAGAGCGCCGCACTGGCGGCGGAATACGTCTGGTCCGTGGCGGTGGTGGCGCCCATCAAGGAGGTGGCCGAACCGGTGCGCCTCGTGTACAACCGCCACGCCGCGGTGGGGGCGGCCTTGATTGCGAGCATGTTCCTCTCCGGACTTCTCATCGCGATCTACCAGAATCGAATCTCCGACGCCCTCAAGGAACGGGTGAAGGAGACCGAAGCGGACCTGCACGAAAAGGAAAGAATCTACCGACGGATCGTGGAACAGGCGACGGACCTGATCTACATCCTCGAACGGGATACGCGGGTGATGCTTGCCAACAAACAGGCCATCGACGTCTTTTCGGCCCTGGTGGTCAAGGGAGAGGATGGGAAGGAAGTCGCCACGGAGGAGGGGGTGGACAGGCCGAAGGTGGCGATCGGGCGCACCCTTGACGAGTTCATGGGCCCTGAGGACGTCAACTTCATGAAACGCCAGATCGAGAGAGTGCTGGAGAAGAATCACAGCGTTTCCTATGAGCACACGATCCAGATGGAAAGCCGGTCGGTTCGCCTGTCCACCAAGCTGATTCCCATCCGGGACGACGAGGGGCACGTGCACTACCTGCTCGGAATCAGCCGCGACATGACCGAAAAGGAGGAGATGGATCAGCGGATCTACAACGCGGAGAAGCTGGCCTCCATCGGAATTCTCGCATCCGGGGTTGCCCATGAAATCAACAACCCCCTGGCCGTCATCCTGGGGTTCACCGACCTCCTCCTTGAAAGGTTCCCCGAGGATGCGCCCGAGCACGAAGACCTGAAGCTGATCGAACATAATGCCAACCACGCAAAGAAGGTCGTCGAGAACATGCTCGGCTTTGCGAGGATTACCGAGGGCCTGGAGGAGACGGTGGATGTCCGACAGAGCGTCCAGACCGTCTATCAGATCGTCCGGAACACGCTGATGACCAAGAAGGTGGAAGTGCAGATGGAGATCCCGGAGGATCTGCCGAGGGTTCGGGGGGATACGCGGGAATTCCAGCAGGTCGTCTTCAACCTGATCAACAATGCCGTTTCCGCACTGGACGGTGAGGTGGGCAGTCTGACGCTTTCCGCCGAGGCGGACACGGATTGGGTGCATGTGAACGTGGCCGATACGGGCATGGGTATACCGAACCGGATCAAGCCCCAGATCTTCGACCCCTTCTTCACGACCAAGAAGGTGGGGGAGGGTACGGGGCTCGGGTTGTCCCTCTGCTACGGGATCGTCAAGAAATACGGAGGGAAGATCAGCTTCACGAGCAGTTCGGCGGAAGACTACCCGGATCAGCCCACGGGCACCACCTTCGTCGTCTCCATGCCCGTACATCGGGAGCCGGAGCCCTGAGCAGGGAGGGAATCCATGAAGCAGAGAATCCTGGCCGTCGACGATGAACCGCACATGCTGAAACTGATGGAGCGGATCATCACCGAGAAGACCCCCTATCAGATCACCACCACGAGCAACTCCCTCGAGGTGCCGGAAATCCTCGAGAAGAGCGAGTTCGACCTGATCATCATGGACCTGAAGATGCCCGGGATGGACGGGCTCGACCTGCTGCGGCTGGTAAAGGAAAAAGAGCGGTTCGAGGAGGTCGTGATCATCACCGCCTTCGGATCCCTGGAGACCGCCATCGAGGCCCTCTCCCTCGGCGCATTCGACTACATCACGAAGCCCTTCAAGAAGGAGCAGATCATCTTCACCATCAACCGGGCGATGCGGTGGCAGCAAATGCGGCGTGAAGCGAGCCGGATGGACGCCAGGTTCAACCTCGAGCCCTTCGAGAAGGCTCGTGAGGCCTTCGAGCGGGAGTACGTGATGCGGCTGCTGGAGCGCTGTGAGGGCGACCCGAACGCGGCGGCGGAGCGATCCGGGCTCCCCCTGGAGCGGGTCGAAGCCCTGAAGGCGGAAGAGGCGTCAGAGGCCAACTGACCGGGTGCGTCGTCCCCGAGGCTTGAAACGTAACGAAAGGAAGCACACGATGGAGATGATACGGGCCGGGGACATCATGATCCCCCTGGATGAGTATCCGCACATTCCCTACTGGTTCACGCTTCGTCAGGCCACGGCGGAACTGGAGAAGTCCGAGGTGGTGATCGAGGGCCGCACGTCGCTGCCCAGGGCGGTCTTGATCTTTGACGAGAAGTACCAGCTCATGGGGATGGCCCGACGACGGGACATCATGCGGGGCCTGGAGCCGGAGTTTCTCATGAGCCGGCCCATCGAGTCCCGCAAGAGCCTGTTCGATGTGAAGGTGGACCCGAATCTTTCCGAGTTTTCCTACGACAAGCTGCTCAAGGGGATTCGCAGACAGGCGCAGCGACCGATCGGTGAAGTCATGCGCCCCATCGCGGCCACGGTGGACGTGGAGGATCATCTGATCAAGATCATTTACGAGATGGTCGACCGGGGGCTGAGCATCCTGCCCGTGCTCAAGGAAGGCAAGGTGGTGGGCGTTGTCCGGTCGGTGGACGCTTTTCGCGAGATAGCTGAAATTCTGTTGTAAAGATCGAAGCCGTTGGTAGTAAAGGAGAAGGTGCAGACCTTATGACGAAAGGCGACAGCAAAGCACAGGGTGCGGACGCTCCCAGGGGCGGCCTCCCGCCCATGCCGGAAGACATCTACCTGGCGGAAACCAAGAAGCGAATCGACTGGAAGAGACTCGTCTTCATCCTCCTGGGGCTCGGGTTCTTCGTGGCCGTTTACCTGTCTCCCCCCTGGCCCGACGCCGTCGACCCTGCCGGAGAGCATTTCGTCCTGACCCGGGAAGGAAAGGCGGCGGTGGCCCTGTTCCTGCTTGCAGCCACCTGGTGGGTCTTCGAGGTGGTGCCCATCGGGATCACGAGCATCACGATCGGGGTGGTTCAGGCGCTGTTCCTGATTCGTCCCGCCCGCGTCGCCTTCACGGATTTCATGGCCCCCTCGGTCTGGTTCATCCTCGGCTCGATCGTGATCGGGATGGTCTTCACGAAGACCGGCCTGACCAAGCGGATGGCCTACAAGATGCTCGCCCTCGTAGGGGAGCGGACGAGCATGATCTACCTGGGCTGCTTCGTCATGACCGCCGCCCTCACCCACATCATGGCGCACACGGCGGTGGCGGCCACCGTCTACCCCCTGTTGATGGCCATTTACGCTCTTTACGGGGAGGACGAGGAAACGCCCACGAGGTTCGGGAAGGGGTTGTTCATCGGCATGGCCTACGTGGCGGGTGCAGGCAGTATCGTCACGCTCCTGGGTGCCGCACGAGGGGCGGTGGCCATCGGCTTCTACAAGGATGTCGTGGGACGCGAAATCGCCTTCTTCGAACTGACCAAATACATGTTCCCCGTAGGCTGGCTCATGACCTTCCTGCTTTGGGGCTTCTTCATGATCTTCTTCAAGCCGGAGAGGCCTACGATCCCGGGACTGCGGGAGAGGGCCCGGAACCTGTACGCCAGACTGGGGCCTATCACATTTCAGGAGATTCTCGCCCTTGTCATCGTCCTCGGGGCGGTGGCGGTGATGAGTCTACGATCTTTTGTTCCCGCTCTGCACGCCCTGGACAAGGCGGCCGTCATCCTGGTGGGTACGATCCTGTTCTTCCTGTTCAACATATTGAGCCTGGACGATCTCGAGGATATTCCCTGGAACATCATCCTCCTCTTCGGGGGCGCCATGAGCATCGGTTTCTGCCTCTGGCAGACCGGGGCTGCGAAGTGGATGGCCGTGCAGTGGCTCGTCATGTTCGAGAAGGCCCCCGGCTTCGTCTTCATCATGGCGATCACCTTCTTCGTGCTGCTCATGACCAACTTCATCATGAACGTGGCCGCCATCGCCATCTCCATGCCCGTGGCACTCGTGCTTGCGCCCTACCTGAACGTGGCGCCCGAGGTCGTTCTGTTCGCATCCCTGGTGGTGGCGGGCATGCCGTTCCTGCTCCTGGTGGGGGCCGCGCCGAACGCCATCGCCTACGGGAGCAAGCAGTTCACGAACGGGGAGTTCTTCCTGTACGGGATTCCGGCGAGCATCCTGCTGATGATCGTGGTCGGCATCTTCGTCTGGATCATCTGGCCGGCCATGGGGATGCCGGTGGTGCTTCCCGCGGAACCGCTTACCGGCGTCCCTTGAGGCTGGCGGCAGCCTCCGTGGACCGTCCCGATTTCGATTCGTTTGGGCTCCGTCTCTCCCTCCCCCTACAACGTCGCCCGGCACGAATCGAAATCGGGACGGTCCACGGAAGACGATCCCTCTCATGCAACTTGGCATGGGCGGTTCCTTGACGAACCATACCTTCTTACTTCAAGGGGGAGATTGCGAGCGAAGCGTGGCAATCTCCACCGGTCACTGGCACGAAGGGGTGCGAACCGTCTTTGCCCGACGTCATCTCCAACCTCGGCGGCCGGCCGTGATTCCCGGGGTGGCGTCTCCATTCGGGCAACCGAGATTCTTCTTGTCAACGCCCCTTGTTTCCTGCCAAGATGGACGCGGAAGAAGGCCCTGAGAAAACGGGTATCCTTGGAAAGCCGCGAAGGCTCACCTTTCTGATGGAGGGAGAATCGGATGCTTCTGGAGAGGATGCGCGCGAATCGGTGGTTTCATTCGACGGTGCAGGAACTGTTCGCGGAAACCTGTCGGGAACGTGCGGACAAGACCGCCCTGGTGTTCGAGGGACAGGAGATCAGCTTCGGAGAGCTGCAGAAGAACGTGAATCGATGCTCCCAGGCCCTCATGGACCTTGGGGTCGGACCCGGCGATCACGTGATCACGCTTCCGACGGTATCCCCGGAGTTTGCGTGTGTGTACTTCGCCACCCTGCAGGTCGGCGCCTTGATCAACCCCCTGAACCTCCTCTGGGGTGAGATCGAGTTCAAGGGAATCCTGGCGAGGAACGACCCGAAGGTCATCGTGACGATCGATGAGAACCGTGGCAGAGACTACATCCAGGTTCTCCGCGATTCGATTCCGGATTTGGAAGTGGGGGACGGGGTCGTCTCGTCCAGGGCGATTCCGACGTTGAACCGCCTGGTCAGTCTCAGCCGCAAGGGAAACCGGCACGAGGGTTTCCTCGACTACGAAGAGCTGATGGAAAGGACGACGAAGGTCGACGAGGCCGGGATCGCCGCCCGGATCGAGAAGGGGAAATGCACGGACATCCAGTTCATGTGCCAGACCTCCGGGAGCACGGGACTGTCCAAGAGTGCCGTCTGGAACCATAGGCCTCCGCTGGCCTCCTCGCATTTCGTGGCAAGGGCCGCGGACTACACGGAAGAAGACTCCTTCCTCTGCATGTCCCCTTTCTTCCACAACAGCGGCATCAACGGCCTGAACATGGTGCTCGCGTACTCCGGGACAACCATGTACCTGATGGAGAACTTCGATCCCCGGACGGCGATGGAGATCATGGACCGATACGGGCCGACCTCGACCGTGGGATTCGACGCACACTATCAGGCCTTACGGATGGTCCATCGGTCGACTGGTCAGCGATTCTCGATCACCAAGGCCCTCGGCGCGATCATACCCCAAACTTACGACATGATCGAACAGGAACTGTGCCAAGGCCGGGATGTGAACATCGTCATGCTCTACGCTCAGACCGAGAACGGGCCCGCGGTTGCGTTCGGTGAACCGGACTGCATGGATCCGGCGCTGAAACGTTCGACCAACGGGCGGCCCCTTCCCGGCGTCGCCGTGGTGATCAAGGACATCGCGACCGGGGAGAAGCTGCCGCCGGACCAGCAGGGAGAGATCTGCTATAAGAGCCCCTTCATGCTGAGCGGCTACTACAAGCAGGAAGAGGAGACGAAGAAACTCTTCGACGAAGAAGGCTATCTGCACAGCGGGGATTACGGTACCTTCAAGGACGGGTACATCTGTTTCCTCGGCAGGCTGGGGGGCGTGGTGAAATCGGGAGGGGAGAACGTTTCGACCACGTACGTCTCTTCCCTCCTCCTGGATATCTTCTCCGAGGATTTCGAAGACGTTCTCACCTTCGGTGTGCCGGACCCATACTGGGGGTCGAAGATCGTCTCTTTCGTTCGAATGAGACCCGGCAGGAAGCTGCTCCCCAGCAAGGAGATCCGCGAACGATGCAAGGGGAAGATGGCCGAATACGAGATCCCGAAGGAACTCCTCGAGTGGGAAGGCCCCTGGCCCATGACGGTGGTGGGCAAGATGGACATGAAGGCCCTGGAAAAGGCCCTGGAGGAACGCCTGGCAGGTCGTTGAAGAAGGACCCGTCCGTGGCGTTGCACGACTCCGGGGTTACATAGACCGACGAAAGAGCGATATCCGCATTCGTATAGATCGATGAAATGGGGTATGTGGAGATGGAGCCAGCCCAGGTAAACCTGTTCTTCACGCTCATGCACAAGAGGCGCAGGAAAAGACCGACTCTGCTTACGTCAAACCTTGGATTCAGTGAATGGAACTCGCTCCTGAAGAATGACCACCTCACCGCCGCCCTCGTGGATCGGCTCACCGAGTTGAGCTATGTGATCAACATGAAAAAGTGCGTGAGCCTGCGGCCCAAGATGGGCACCGTATGAGCTTCCGGGAGATCCGACAACGGGCCAATCAGGTCCGGGAAATTCCACTGGAAGCCGTCCTGCCGGCAACCGGTGCACAACAGGACCGGTACGACAAGGCAAAGTGGCATACGCCCAGAGGAGTCCTGTCGGTCACCGGTGCGAAGTTCATGAACTGGAACCAGGGATCGGGCGGTGGAGGGGCTATCGATCTCGCAATGCACCTCGAGGGCTTGGGGTTCAAAGCTGCTGTCCAGTGGCTTTGGAACCTCTTCCCGGGTTCACTTCCGGCCAGGGACCCGCGAGGGCCTCGCAAACCAACCCTGCGGCTTCCGGCAGATGGATCGGGCCTCCGCGTGTCCGTAGTTCCTGCCCACATAGGGGGTCCCGCGGATGCCTGCATTGTGGATCCTATCGAACGCATGATCCCGACTCCTCGAGGCAAGCGGCCTTCAACCCCTGTCGCATTTCGGGGAGTCCTTCTTGTTCGGCCACTTGTGGTCTCCTTTCCCGGTTGCGGTTCCGGGAGTACTGACACCCAGGAGCTAAGCAAACTGCGTGCCCCCCCCATCCGTGGGAGTAGGCCCCGTCAGCTGCACAAACAGGCGCCCACCCTAAAGTGTGGAGGGCCGGAATCCGATGTGTTGTAGCAAGAGAGTCTGTTCAGAGCCTTTAAAAGGCACCCGAGGGAGACCTCCGATGGCCACCGTTCTGATCATCGATGATGACGAGAAGGTCTGCAAGCTCCTCTCGAGTGTGATCGGCCGACTGGGGCACGACGTCTCCTCGTCCCACACGATCAAGCAGGGCCTCGACGCAGCCCAGGCCGGGGCATTCGATGTAGTCTTCCTCGATGTTCTTATGCCGGACGGCGACGGCCTGGACGTCCTGCCATTGATTCGTGAGGCACCCTCCTCGCCGGAAGTGATCATCATGACCTCACAGGGAGATCCCGACGGAGCGGAGCTGGCGATCAAGAACGGGGCATGGCACTACATCGAAAAGCCTTCCCCTCTGGAGCAGATTACCCTGCCGCTCGTGCGGGCCCTCCAGTACAGGCAGGAGAAGCATGCGTCACAGCGGTCCGTCCTGTTCAAGCGTGATGGAATCATCGGCCAGAGCCCGCGGATGCAGGCCTGCATCGATCTCCTCGCAAGAGCGGCCGCGAGCGAAACAAACGTCTTCCTCTTCGGGGAGACCGGAACGGGCAAGGAGCTGTTTGCCCGGGCGATTCATGAGAACGGTCCACGCGCCAGGCAGAACTTCGTCGTTGTGGACTGTACGATCCTCCCGGAAACACTCGTGGAAAGCATGCTCCTCGGGCACGAAAAGGGGACCTTCACCGGCGCGGACAGGACCCAGCTGGGCCTGATCCGGCAGGCGGACGGCGGAACCCTCTTTCTCGACGAGGTGGGGGAGCTGCCCCTGTCCATGCAGAAGGCCTTTCTCCGGGTGCTCGAGGAACGCCGATTCCGACCCCTCGGCGGAAGACAGGAGGTTACAAGCGACTTCCGGCTCGTGTGCGCCACCAACCGCAGACTGGAGGAGATGGTGCGGAAAGGGGAATTTCGCAGTGACCTGCTCTTCCGACTGCGCGCCATGACCATCGAGCTTCCCCCTTTGCGAGACCGTCAGGAGGACATAAGGGATCTGGCCATCCATCACACCACGAGGATTTGCGAGCGGTACCAACTCGGGACAAAAGGCTTCTCCACCGACTTCTTCGAGGTGCTTTGTTCCTACGACTGGCCCGGGAACGTTCGGGAGTTGATCCACACGCTGGAAAGAACGATCTCGGTGGCCTCCCAGGAGCCGACCCTGTTCCCGAACCATCTGCCGAACCACATTCGAATCCAGGTGACGCGATCCGCGATCGGCGAAGCAGGCTGCACCCCCTGTCCGGTTCAACTTTCCGGTGAACAGAGGCCCTCCGGTCTTCCGCCGATACGAGATGTGAGAGAGGCGGCGGTCGCGGAAGCCGAGGACAAGTACCTCCGCAATCTGATGCTCACCACGAAAGGATGCATGGAAGAAGCGCAAACAATCTCGGGCCTCTCCCGGGCCAGGCTCTACGCTCTTCTGAGAAGACACGGCCTGTCCGGAATGGGCAGGGCGCAGGTATCCGCCCCGGGTGATTCTCCTCTCCGACGAGACGAGATCTTGGGAAGCTAGAAGCGCTCGTGGCGAGCGGTGCGGACCTCTCTGCGGTGGCGTCAGATCCCAATAATAAAAAGTGGTCCTTCCGGGTTTAGTGTGGGTACCCCCCATATCTTGTGGTATCTTGTATCG
>CAYZMM010000016.1:0-106651 GCA_964479535.1 uncultured Thermodesulfobacteriota bacterium | reverse complement strand
GTCGATGGAGATCTGGAAGGCCTCCAGGTGCTCCTTCTTCGAGTCGCCGTAGGGCTCCGCCATGACTAAGCCGTCCGACAGGACCTGGTCCACCACCGGCGGGTAGATCGGGTCCACGGTGATCTCCACGTCCACGGTGGTCATGAGGAACCCGTCCCAGACGGCGAACATCAGGGCGTACGGCTCGGGCCTGGAGCTGGTGACCGAAGGGGTCCAGCGGAAGATGCGGGTATCCGGGTCGAAGGCGAAGGTCTGGTCCGGGTTCTCCACTTCCCAGGGGGCCGGGACCGCCCCGTCGTCCAGGAAGGCCGAGTACGTGAAGGCTTGCCCCGAGGGCTCGTCCACCTGGAGCAGGACCTCGAGCAGGTCGAGTTCCTCCACCGAGGTCGCATACGGCTCGGTGAGCTCGCTCCCGTTGGCGAGCACGGTGTAGACCACCTCGTCCACGAGCTGGAGGGAGGTCTCCGCCGGGTAGTCGTCGGTCGGGTAGGCGGTTGTGTCGCCGTCCACCCGCGTGACCAGGCGGGCCCGGTAGGGCCCGGACGGCATTCCGGTGGTGTCCCAGGTGCACAGCAGGTCCTGGTCGACCTGCACCGTGGACGCTGCCACCTCTTTCCAGCACCGGCACCCCTGGGAGATGGAGACATCGCCCACGCCCCACCCGTACGTGTTCGGCGGGTTGTACGTGTTGTCGAAGGTGAGCACGTTCGTTCCGGAGTCGAGGACCTCTTCATCCGGGATGACCGCGCACCGGGCATCGCCCCACTCGTTGTTATCGGTGGTCTCCGCGTACGCCAGATGGGCGCCGTTGACCCGGATCTCCACCTCATCGGAAAGGTCCACGTCCCAGACCTCGTAACAGACCGCCACGTCGCCCGCCACGCCCTCGAAGCTGTACGCAACTTCTTCTGTGTGGCTCTGGTCCCCTCCCGAGATCCTGCCGTAGGCCCCGCTGTCGGACAGCAGGATACGGGCCGGGCCGTCCCGGTAGATCGCCAGCTCCCGGACTCCCCAACGGTACGTGTTCGGCGGGTTGTAGGTGTTGGCGAAGGTGAGCGCGTTCGGGCCGGTGTCGGACACGAGTGCGTCCCGGATCACCACCTGCCGGGCCCTGCCCCACTCGTTGTTCTGGGTGGTGGGCGCATAGTCCACGTGGACGCCGTTGACCAGGATCTCCACCTCGTCGGCAAGGTCGACGTCCCAGGCCTGGAAGGAGACGGTCAGGTCTCCCGGCACGCCGTCGAAGGTGTAGCTCATCTCCTCCACGTGGCTCTGGTCGCCTCCCGTGATCCTGCCGTAGGCCCCGCTGTCGGAGAAGACGAGACAGTCCGGGGTCCTGTCCCGGGCCACCAGGACCTGGTAGCGGTCGAAGGTGACCGGGCTGTCGGGCCCGGCCTCGATCCAGGCGGAGCCCTCGAAGTCCACGCTCTCGCCCACGCGGACGGCGGTCGGCCCGTCGATGTCGAGGAACATGGCCAGGGCCGCGTCCTGGGCCTCCGGCTCGGACTCTGCGGGGTCCACTTCGTAGGCGAAGGAGGTGTTCAGGCAGTAGAGCCTGGAGTTGCCGTGGGCGATGTTCCGGGACTGGTAGCCGAGGCCGCACAGCCGGTAGTCCACGAGCGTGTCGCGGAGGACCATGACCGCGTCGTCCCAGACGTCCACGTAGGACCAGACCTGGCCGTTCGTGAACTCCAGGTAGGCGTCTTGCACGGCGCCCAGGTGGATGGTCTGCCCCTGGCAGACGGAATCGTACAGGTGCCCCACCGCGTTCCCGGAGAGCACCATCTCGCTGAAGACGAGGTCGCCTGCCAGGAGCTCCGCGGACTCCTTGACGTCCACCTTCCACCAGTCCACCGAGGTGTCGACCAGGCGGAGGTCCCGGTCCGTGACCGGGACGGTCGTATCGTCGTAGAAGCTGTCGTTCTGCATCACGCCGGACAGGGTCGCCGTTCCGGTGCCGGCAAAGGGAAAGAGCACCATGCTCAGGGCCGAGTCCCGGATCGTCACGTCGCTTCCCACGGCGGCGTGGATGCCCCAGTAGACCTGGGTGCAGTTCTGGATCTCCACGGTCCAGCCGATGCCGGAGATGCCGGGCTCCGCGTCGTCGAAGGTGGCCGTCACCGGGTCCATCACGTCCACGATCGCGGGAAAGGTGTAGTCCACCGCAGCGCCCGCGCCGAAGTAGAGCCACGGCATGATCACGTCCGTGTCGACCAGGCGGATGGTGGGGGTGTCGTAGAAGACGATGTCGCCGGCGTTGTCCACGCCCTCGAGGATGAGCGTGGACTGGTCGAAGACGTACCAGCTCGTCCAGTCCGCAAAGGTCGTGTTGTAGGCCTCGTAGGAGGCGGTTCCCCGCACGTCGACGGCCTCGGCCGCGCCGTTGCAGTCCACGTGGGAGTCCCGGAACTCGGCGCTTCCGTTGCCGCTGCAGTGGAAGACGTGCTGGGCGTAGTAGCTCTGCACGTAGTGGAGGAGGGCGCCGTTCTGGAAATCGATGGTTGCGTCGTCCTGCACGTAGATGTGCGTGTCGTCCCCCCAGAGGTGGAACTCTCCGCCGTCCACGACCACGCTGCCCGAGTTGGTCACGATGAGGGAGCCGGTCAGGTTGAGCACCCCGTCCACCTGCAGCGAGCCGTTCCCGGCCACGCAGATGTCGCCCTGGTGGTCGTAGATCGTGCCCGCTTCCACCGTGAAGGTTTCTCCGGGCTCGTCCCCGATGATCAGGACGTCTCCGTTCGCGTGGGCGGAGAAGGCGCACCAGAAGGCGACCGTGAGGAGCACGAGCAGTCCTGCCCGGAAGCAGGCGGCCGCCCGCGCCGGCTCGGAGCCGGCTGTGAGAACGTGAATGAGGTTCCTGTCGTGGATGGATCCGAAACGTACCATGGTGACCCTTCCGAATGGGATTCTAGCACGTGGGCGCTCAGCGCCCATACCGTCCAGGGGGCACTCCCTCCCCGAGAGGTGTTCTCAGGCAGAACTGCAACGACGGTGCCAAGGGATGGCTTCTTTCGGGACCGGGCTTTCGGGCGGGATTCTCCAGCAATTTCGGGGGGTATCGCACGGCCGGGAGGGGGGTGTGGCGGTCCGGCGGGCAAGGGGTGCCGCAATCCGACAGGCAGGATGCCGAAAAGCGACACTTCCCGGGGCGGAGGCGGCGGAGCGCCGGGTCAGGCGTCGGGTTCCAGGATGCGCGGCAGCACGCCGCAGGGACGGCCGTAGTGGGGCACCACAGCCTTCGTGTCCGCAGTCGGTTCCACGAATACTTCTCTCTCCGTCGAGTAGTAGAGGCAACCGGTCTCTTCCGGAGGCCGGGAGAGGATGAACGCCTCGGCCGCCCTTTCCACGGAATCGTGAAAGTAGTCGAGGTCGTTGGTGGCAAGGAGGCGAGCGAGTCGTGCTTGAAAATCGGTCAGCGGCATAACTTGGCTCCTGTTTCCCACGCATCACGCCCTCCGTGCCTCATGAGCTGTCTGGCGACCCACTGGACATCGTTCAGGGTCACGGTATACTCCGGATCGCAGAACCAGAAGCACCGGGCGTGAAAGCGTCGGTAGGCCCGTTTCGCCTCCCGGAGACGCACCATGTTTCGGGCCGTTTCGGAGTCCAGGGTGCGCCGGCTCTTCCGGCCCCCCCGTTTTCCGATGTCGGACAGGTACTTGCGGATCTTCTCGCTCATGGAAACAGCATAACCCGCTTACGATAAAAGATCAAGTGCGGCAAGGACGAAATTGGGGACAGCCACCAATTTCCCCATTGCGCCACCTTGTACAAAATTGGTGGCTGTCCCCAATTTCGAGGACATTGCGAGGAGCGACAGCGACGCGGCAAGCCCCCGGCTTCTTGCTTGTTGACACGGGTTGCGGGGGCGGCCAGACTGGCGTTCAGGGCAATGAGCAGAGGGGAAGCCATGCCCACCCGGCACCCGAACGGGTGGCCTGCGGGAAAACCTGCCGATTATTTCACGGACAAGGACTCCGGAAATGCGATCGGTTGTGCAGGGAAAAGCGTACGGTTCAGTGAAGGTCTTCTGGCTCGACCGGAAGACGGCGATTGACCGTCTTCGGCGTTGCGCTGAGAGGGTGCTGGACCTACACCCGGAGATCGACTCGGTCGGGCTCTTCGGATCTCTGGCCGAGGGGACGAGCAGGCCCGGCAGCGATGCGGACCTTCTGCTTGTTCTCGAGTCCGAGCCGACCGAGGCCTTTCACGAACGAAGCCGGCCGTATCAGCTTCACTTCTGCGAGACCGGCATAGGGGTGGACCTCTTCTGCTATTCCCGGGAGGAGATCCGGGAGAACGATTTCGCCTCTGCCGCCGCCGCGTCCGCGATCTGGCTGGCAACCCGTGGTTGAAAACCGGTCAGCGGCCGTGGCGGCGAGGAAGCTCCAGACCCGGATGTTCGTGTCGATCGCGATCACTCGCGCTCGTCCATTCTCTCGGAAAGGGCGTCTCGGTCCGAGATGTGGACCCCGGGCACCCGCATGGCTTAGCTCCGACGTTCCGTTCAAGAGGACGTTCCGAACCAGTAGGCGACAAATTCCCGAGCGATGGTGAACGCCGCCTCTGCGTTGCTCCAGGCTTCGCGGGCCTCTTCCTCCCCGTACTCCTCGGAAGGAAGCCACAGCCTGTCCTCATGGATCCCCGGGTACCGGCTGAGACTCACCTGGGGTTCCATCTTTTCCGAGATCCGGCCCGCCTCCAGAAGCCGGTTGCCCCAGGGGTCCGGCAGGGCCTTCGCCTGGACCGTGTCCTTGAGTATCTCCCCCACAAAGTGGGTCCTCTGGAACACGCCCAGGGCAATCAGGCTGCCCTTCACCGCCTTCTCGACAGCCTGCTGGAAGTGATACACGGCCTTGTCGTAAAAGGCGCCGAGGGTCAGTTGCTTTCCGATCTCGAGATCGCGCCCTCCGTCCTTCAGCATGGCGCGGGAGAAGTCCTCGTTCGTCACCCCGGACAGGGGTGTGGGCTTCCCCTGCTCGACCGGAAACATCCACCCGCCCCTGTACCGTTTGATTCCCCTTCTCCGGATGTAACTTCGCGTCTCCTCCAGCAGCCGCCGAATCGATCCCGCTTCGTCGAACAGGAGGATCCCTTCTTCGGCAATGTCCAGAAACAGGGGATTGTGATTTTCGAAATTTGAGCGTGCTTCTTCAGGGGTCAGCAGCAGGACGTCGGCGCCCGAGACGGGCAGCTTCTTCCTGATCAGCACGATCTCATCGGCCCTCTCCTGGCGCTTGTCGCGGATCTCTTCGGCAACCACCAGCAAATCCGTGTCCGAAGAAGTCTCTCCCTGCCCTTTGGCACGGGACCCGAAGAGAACGGCGGCCAGGATCTTGAAAGGGAGAGATGCGTTCTCAAGTGCCGAACGGATGGGGGCGACTTCGTCCGGGGTGGGTTTCTCTTCTTCCATCACGCTACACTCCCAGACCGCAGACTATTCGAGCGTCCCGATCGAGTCAAATCCCCTTTGCCGGGCGATTTCCGCGCTCGGCGGCAAGGCTTCGGGAGAGGATGTTCGACCCATGCAAGGCGACAGCGCCCCATCGCTCAGAGGGTCCGGAGCGTGACGCCTTCGAACCGGGTGAAGTCCCTGTCCGAGATGTCGACCCCGGGCACCCGCCTGCCCCGGACCGTGTTCCACTTGAGGCGGAACCGGGCCGGCGTCTTCTTCGGTTTCTTAAGCGCCATACGCAGGGCCGATTCCACGACAGTTTTCAGGGTCGTTCCCTTTTCCGCTGCCCGTCTTTTTGCCAGGGCGAGCAGCTTGTCATCGATGTCGATGGTCGTTCTCATGCGATCAGCCTCCCGTGGCGAAGGGGGAGATACATAAAAACATATCAAGCAGACACAAATATGTCCAGCACGGGCGGCCGCTTCACGGTAAATCCGGGTTGTGGTGGCCTGCTTTCCGAAACCCCCGTGGGAGGCCGCGGATGTGAAAGGACCGAAGAGGAAAGGGCGGGGCATCGCGCGGCAGGCCGGCGAGGGGCTGGAGTGGGTCGGAGCACGGGTCCCCTCCCCTTTCTACGTGGCCGAGGACGAGCCGTTCCGGCCGGACATGATTGTCTGGATGGAGCTGCCCGAGGGTCTCGTTCCGTTCGTAACGACGATCGACCCGAACGGGCCGGCTGTTTCCGTGCCCGAGACGTTGGTTGAGGCGAGTCCGATCCCGTGTGCCTTGTAGGCGTCTACTTCATGAACTTCCTGCGGAATCCCGCGAGCCCGATCAGGCCGACCCCGAGCAGCAGCATGGTCGTCGGCTCCGGCTGGGCGATCGGGTTTCCAAATTCCACGACGTATCCGCCCATGTGCGCGCGGTTCTCCATGTCGTCCCACTCGCCCCACTGTGTGTCCCAGTAGTGGAGATAGTGCTGGGTTCCCCCGACGCCGTTGTTCGGCTCGTTCGGGTGCCAGGTCTCGTAGATCCAGGCCTCGCCGGTCACCCAGACCCAGAACCCGTCCGGCTCGTCGGTCAGCTCGGTCTGATAGCCGCCCAGCCAGTAGCTGGGGTACTGCGTGCCGGGGGCCAGGCCGGCGTTCAGGAACTCCCAGACGAAGTCGTTCTCGTCGGAGCTGGTGAGGGTGGCCAGGTAGCCGCCGTCCCGGGCGGCCAGGGTCCGGGCGTCCTCCCAGGTAAGGCCGGCCTCGATCCAGATCACGTCGTACCAGTGCCCGTTCTGGTCCCACTGGATGGGCGCTGCGTGCCCGCCGGAGGCCAGAAGCAGAAGGGCCCCTGCCAGGATGATTGTTCTTCCCGCTTTCATGGCGTCCCCACCTCCGTGAGGGGGATCTCGAGGAGATTATTGACCACAATCGCGTTGTGGACGTATTCGACATGAACCGTTGGATGCGGACGCCCGCGGTTGCGATGCTGTTTTACCGTATCTTTTTTTCGGGGGGGCGAGAGAGAATGAAAGGGGGGTCGGGGCTAGCTCTCCTGCTCCTGATGCTCCTCCTCGGTCCAGGAGATGGTGAGTTCCTGCACACCGAACTCGACCGCGTCTTCGTAGCTCTCCATGTAGAGGTCGATCTGGTTCCGCTTGCGGTGGTGCATCCGGTCCAGGACCACGACCTTGCCGATGCCCTCGATGTGAACCTCCTTGCCCCGGGTCAGCCCGCTTCTCTCCAGGTCCCGGGAGATGGCGATGATGCCGGGCCGGATCCTGTCTCCCCAGGCGCAGATCTCCGGTGTGTCGTCGGTCTGGTGGGGAACCGCGTTGTATGCGGTTGCCTTGACGACGCGGGTCACCTTGGTCTTTTTCTTCTTGGAAGGCTTCTTCTTTTCGGCAACCGTGGTCTCGGTGGGTTCGGGGGCTGTCCGCTTCAGGGCGAACGGGTCCTGGGCACCCGCCTCGGGCTGCGATGCAACAGGGGGGTGGACTCTTCGACTGTCTGCGAGGAAGGCAAAGACCGCAATGGACACGAAGATGATGGAAGCCCTCAAGGAATGCATGCGTCACCTCTTATGTGAAGAAAAAGGCTCTTGCCTCACTCCTCGGGCCCTTCCATCCGGGAAGGCACCCTTGCTGCGATACAAAGATCAACGGGTGAGGCTAGCACAGGCCGTGGAACGCTTCAACGAAAATTATACTCAGCAATCTTTATGCCAGCATAGTAGAACACGATTCGCGTGCCTCCTGCGAGTGCTCCAACCGAATACGTAATGATGCGGTTTCAAGGCGTTTTGTTTCGGCGGCGGGCACGCAGGCCCGGCATCTCGGGGGGCGCATCTGCGCCCGAAAAAAGGGAAAACGGTTTCCCACGAGAGAAAGCGAATTTCCGTTCGGGAGGTCGTGTGGGAGGTGAGGTTTGCCCGGGAATGCTCTGTCATGATAGAGTTAGCACGACGCCGGGAAGGGCGTCAGGTGTTTCGAACAACAGGGAGGAAACGGAATGTCTCGAAACGAGGCCTTTGCCACGAAGATCCCGGGCGAACTGAAACGAGCCCTGGACGAGGTGTGCCGAAAGCACGGGCTGCGGAAGTCGTTCGTCGTCGAAACGGCTTTGCGGGAGAAGATCGAAGATCTGCTCGACACCTATGATCTGAAAGAGGCGATCGAGGAGGGCGACAGCTTCAGGCCCTGGAGCGAAGTCAGAAAGGAGATGCAGAAGAAGGGCCGGGCATGAAGGCGTACAGGGTCCTGCTGGAGAAGAAGGCCGAGCGCGGGCTGTACGATCTTCCGAAAGGAGAGGTGTATCTCATTGTCGAGAGCCTGGATGCACTCGCGACCGACCCACGCCCTCCGGGCGCCAAGAAGCTGCTCAAGCAGGAGGGCTACCGTATCAGGAAGGGGAAGTACCGAATCCTGTTCACCGTCGACGATTCGGCCCGGGTCGTTCGGGTCTACCGAATCGGGCACAGGAGGAATGTCTACCGATAACATGGACGCTGCCGCCGTCGTTCCCTTCGAGGATTATGAGCGGACCGTCTTCCAACTCCTGGACCGGCTGGAGGTGGCCCCGCTGCTGGCCGGGGAAGGGCTCATCCTTCTCAAGCCGAACCTGGTGACCAGCTCGCCGCCGCCGGTGACGACCGACGTGGGCATGGTCGCGGCCGTGGCGAAGTGGTGCCGGGAGGTGACCAGCGCGACGATCCTGGTGGTGGAGGGGAGCGGCGAAGGGGAGACGCACAAGAACTACCGTCATCTCGGCTACCGGCAGGTGCCTGTCGACGACTTCATCGACCTGGACCGGGAGGAGATCGCCGAGTACGCCCACCCGAAGGCGGAGCGGTTCGAACGGGTCTGGCTGCCGAAGCTCGTGACGGGGGGCTTCCTCATCTCGATTCCGGTTCTGAAGGATCACTCCATCACCGGAGTCACGCTGAGCATCAAGAACCTGATCGGGATGCTGCCGGCGGGGCGCTACGGAGGCTTCTGGTCCTTCAAGAAGTCCGCGGTTCACGACGGGGACCTGGATCAGGCCATCTGCGACCTGGCCCATTACCGCGCGCCGGATCTGGCCCTGGTGGACGGGCGGATCGGCATGAAGGGCAGCCACCTGAGCGGCACCCCCTGCAGCCCTCAGAAGCGGGTGCTCGTCGGCGGGCGGAACCCCTGGGCCGTGGACGCACAGGGGGCGTGGATCCTGGGCAGGAGCTGGGAGCAGATCGGCCACCTGCGGGCCACGCGGTCCCTCTTCTCCGGGCCTACCACGTGTACAGAACCTGGTAGGTGAAGGACTGCTCGCCCTTCTCCGGGACGGTCACTTCGAACTCGACCTTGCCGGCCTCCTTCCTGCGAACCTTCGGCGTGGGGCCGACGAACTTCCAGTCGCCCCGGAAGTGCTCGATCACCGTTACGGTGACCGGGGCCTCCTTGCGGTTGCGCAGCTCGATCTTCACGGTCTCCTGGCGGGAGCGCTTGCCCACCTGGCGGGTCTCCAGGAGCGTCCGCTCGCCCACGATGTCGAAGGCGTTGCCCAGGCGGATGCGGACCTCCTCTCCCACGGCCGTGTGGCCGATGCGGTCCTCGCCGGCAAAGGCGGCGGGCTCGTCGTCCGGCTCCCTGTACACCCGGATCCTGCCCGCGGGCAGCGGCTTGCCCAGGCCGTTCTCCTCGGTGTTCTCGAGCAGGAGGTTCACCCGCACCTTGTCCTGGTCCCGGGAGCCGTCGTAGCTGAACTCCTTGTCCGCCTTGACCGAGGCGGGCGGAAACAGGTTGAGCTGCTTTGCCTGCCGGTCCGCGAGAGAGACCGCGCGGTCGAGGGTGTAGAGGTGGTACTCGAAGAGGGGCTGCTCCTCGAAGCGGGGGGCGGGCGCGCTTGCCGACACAGCGGCGGCCTCCATGCGCATCCCCTTTCGCGCGTGGGCGGGCCGCACCGCGACCCGGTGCACGTCGCCCGCCACGAGCCGGAGTTGCGCGTCCTGGAAGGAACGGCCCGAGCGGTTTTCGATGGAGGCCCGGCCGGAGAGCTCGAGGAGGCCCTCTTCCTCTTTTCGGATGCCGGCGATGTACTCGGCCTCCCACTGCATGCCCTGCGTCAGGTAGGTGATCTCGGCCTTGTGACGGCTGGACCACCGTGTGGACTCGACGAGCAGGACCAGGGAGGGCTCTTTGAGAAGGCCCTCGGGGAGGGCGGGAAACTGGAGGGTCGTGATGGCCCGGTCCGGGATCACCTGCACGGCGCCGTCCTCCAGCTCGAGGATGACGTTCCCGGGCTGTACGCTGAGCAGGGTGCCCCGGTACGTGCCGCCTTCCTCGATGGTGATGACGACGGGCCGGCCGAGGTATCGTTGCATGAGCCCGTCGGTTCCGGCGAGGTCGAATTCGAATCGCTGTTCGTGGAGCGAGACCGTGTCCGGTGAGGTCGGGAACTCGATGCGGACCGAGCTCGGCTCGATCCGTTCGGGCACGTCGGTGATGCGCACTTCCTGCATGCCACGGGACAGGTTCAGCTCGCGCGCCTCCTGGATCATGGCGAAGTTGTCGCTGTAGATGGTCAGCGTCACGGCCGGCTCGTCGGAAAACGCAGGCGCTGCCAGCGCCACGGCCAGCAGAGGCAGGAAACAGAATACCGCCCTCTTCATGATCGACTCTCCTCTTTCGTTCCCCCTCATTTTAGGGGACGTTGTTTACCCTCTGCCGTGATTCCTGCGAAAGCAGGAATCCCTGAGCGTCTCTTCCGTCATTCCCTCTCGAAGGCGGGAAACCCTCAGCAAAGTGAGCCAGGGGCTGCCGCGTCGTCTTCGGCCCCTCGCAACAATCATAGATGCGAATACTGCGGCCGAAGTGTGAAGATTGCGAGCGAAGCAAATAATGCCAAAAATGTGATCCACTTCACAGAATGGGCACCTCCTTCAGGCGTATCTTCCGGGAAAACCCTTACAAAAGGAGGTGTGACATGAGAAAGGAATGTTTTGCCATCCTGATGGCGGTGGGGCTGCTCCTGTGGGGAGTGAGCACGGCCGGCGCCGTGGAGATCACGTGGCACGTGCTGACGCACGACTCGATCGCGGGCCACGGGCCGGGAGACGACGGGCTCATCGGGACCGAGGACGACACGACGGAAGGCGAATCGAACGGATGCAATTACTCCCCCACGGACGACTGCAAGACCGGACCTACGCCGGATGTGGGAACCTACACGTACGCGGGTGTGGAGATGGACGGGTCTCAGACACACGAGTGTGTGGGAGGGGATCTGTCCGGCCAGCCCTGCCTGTGTGCCGATGGAGAGACCGCGTGCACCGGGGACGCGGATTGCCCCGGGGCTGTCTGCGCGCCCGCGGACTGCTGCCCCGGCTTCCTGGGGACTTGCCTCGAGTGTGCGCAGGACGATCCCCCCGGGGAGCCCTTTGGTCCGCCTCAGGACGGCCACTCCTATGCGGGTCCGTCGGAGTTCGCTCCGGGGACCGTTGTCACCTGCCAGGAAGCAGACCCGAGCGGGGACGCGGAGGACCCGCCGACCGAGTTCGAGATTACGGCCGTGGATATGGGCGGGAACGGGCCCCTTCCCGGGTTTGGGGGGGGCTGCCTGGAATTGTCGCCGACGGGCGGTCCGTTTCTTGGAACGCCCTGCACGGGTAGCGGCCCCATCTCGGCGACCTTTGACGTGGTGACAAAGGCGCTCAATTGTGCGGTTCCCAGTGGCACCTTGGAGGGGGTCAGCGTTACCGGCGACATCATCGACATCACGGACCCGGACAACCCGGTTCCGGCGGAAGCGACCTGCGGGTATTCCAATGCGCAGCTGAAGGTGATCGCCGGACACGCGAAGGAGGCGGACCCGGACGCGAAACACCTGATGATCATCTGCGGAGGCATGACCTACCCGGACACGGTGGATGTCCCGTGTATGAAGAACGCGGTCGCCTATCTCGCGTGGGTCCTCTACACGACCGACGATGCCTCGGCCTGCCCGGATGACGGCTGCCAGTAGGAAGGCGGCCCTCCCTGCAGAGCCTGTCTCCGAGCCCCCCTTCGCGGACAGGCTCCGCAGGGAAACCTTCAGCAAAGTGAGCCAGTGGGTTGCCGCGTCGCCTTCAGCGCCTCGCAACATTCCTCAGATGCGGATACTGCGGCCGAAGTGTGAAGATTGCGAGCGAAGGGAAGCAACCCTCTAGCCGAAGGTCAGCACGATCTTGCCCACGTTCTCGTTCCGCTCCATCCGTTCGGTGGCCTCGTGGAGCTTGTCGAAATCCACGACCGAGTCGATCACGGGCCTGAGCCTCCCCTCTGCCAGAAGGGGAAGCACCTGATGGGCGAAGGCCTGGGTGGCGAGGATCTTCTCTTCCAGGGGGCGGGAGCGCAGGGTCGTCCCGATGATGTGAAGCCTTTTGGTGAGAACGGTTGCGAGGGGCGTTTCAGCGCTCAGGCCGCTCATGACGCCGAACAGGATCAGGCGGCCGCACGTCTTGAGCACGGCCAGGTTCTTCTGCCAGTAGTCCGCACCGACCGTGTCCAGGATCAGGTCAACGGCGTTGGGGCCGAACGCCTGCTGGATGCGTTCCTGAAAGTCCTCTTCCTTGTAGTTGATCGCGGTCAGGGGCGCAAGCTCGGCCACCCGTTCGAGCTTCTCCGCGCTGCCTGCCGTGCCGATCGCCGTGGCTCCCCACTGGTGCGCCAGCTGGAGTGCGGCGCTTCCCACGCCTCCGGCGACGGCGTGGATGAGCACCCGATCGCCCGGCTTCATCCCGCCCTGCGAGACCAGCGCGTCGTGGGCGGAGATGAAGGCCTCGGGGACGGCGGCCGCCTCGGTGTCGTCCATGCCCTCGGGCACCGGCACGACGCACCGCTGGTGAATGAGGAGCTGCTCTGCGTAGGCGCCGCCGGCCGTGATCCCGAAGACCGGCTCGGCGCCCTTCCACTCGGTGACGGCGTCGCCGATCTGGTCCACGTATCCGACGAACTCCAGGCCCGGGATGTCCTGGGGCGCTCCCGGCGGTGCCGGGTAGAGCCCCCGGCGCTGGAGCAGGTCGGCCCGATTGATTGCGGTGGCGGTTACCCGCACGCGGATGTTCTCGCCCCGGGCCGCGAGATCGTCCCGCTCCTGGATGACGAGATTCCCCACTTCCTTGCCGTGCTTCTCGATGACGGCGCATTTCATGGCCTGACCTCCTGTGGTAATATACCGATTTTCGATGGCGAAGCGAACGGAGATGTTCCTCGAAACCGGGGAGTGAATCATGAGGCTGTACCTGGTTCGACACGGCGAGGCCCTGCCCAAGGAGGTGGACCCGGAGCGGGGGTTGACCGAACAGGGCAAAGAGGACGCCCGGAAGGTTGCGCGCCTTCTGGAGGGTCAGGGCATCGAGGCGGAGGCCATCTGGGAGAGCGGCAAGAAGCGGGCCACCGAGACGGCCGAAATCATGGCGGCCGCGGTTTCTTCAGCCGCGGGTGTTGTCCAGCAGGCGGGCATGGGCCCGATGGACAGCGTGACGCCGTTGATCGACAGGCTCGCTTCCCTGGAAGGCGACTGCATGGTGGTGGGCCACCTGCCCTTCCTGTCGAGCCTGGCCTCACGGCTGATCCTGGGAGCGGAGGAGCCGGACGTGGTCACCTTCCGGGCGGCCACGGTGGTCTGCCTCGAGAAGGGCCCGACCGGGCAGTGGGCCGTGGCGTGGATGCTCCCCCCGGAGCTGCTCTGACCCCCCCGCGTCCCCTCTCCCTTCAGGGAGAGGGTTAGGGTGAGGGCAAGGGCAAGGGGCAGGGTCGCTCCTCGCGATGTGCGGCTCGGCTCGCAGTGGCGGGTCAGCGCTTCTTCCAGTTGCCGGCTACGTCCTGGATCCACCAACCCGGTTTCGCAACTTCCTGCCACTGCTCTGCGAAGGATTTCCGAACCTTGGGCAGGTCCTTCTCCTCGACCCCCAGTTCCTTGGCCACTTCTCTGTAGAGGTCCTTCCGGTCCCGGTTCTCCTCTTTCACGATCCGGTTGAGCTTCGCCCGGTCCTTCATCGGCAGGACGGACGCGTCCCGGACCTCCACGAACCCGTCGTTTCCCTCACCGATGGCCCCTGCTTCGAAAAAGGGCTTCAGCTCTTCGAACCGCTCCTTGATCTGTGCCTTGAGGGAGTCGATGGCAGGGCTCGAGACCGTCGTCTCTTTGCTTGCGGCGTGTGCGATCCCTGTCAGGCGCCACCCCTGCGATCCCGTGTCTTCGGTTTTCTCGCTTTCCTCTGCCGTTCCCTGACCGTTCTGCGGCGGGGCGGCACCGCGGATGTCCTCGATGATCTCCCTGGCGGTCTGATTCACCTCCTCCGAGGGATAGAAGTACACATTGACCGTCAGACAGGCCGCCAATGCGACCGTCAGGGGTGCGGCGAATACGTAACGGCTCCTTGCGTGCATGAGGGATCTCCCTTCTGGAAGGGTTTGCGTGTGGCCCTGCTCCCATCTTTGACAGTATAAACGAAAAAAAGGTGTCAGGAACCCCCTTTCTTCCCGCCCTCGCCCATGCGCATGATGTCCGACAGCCACCGGTTGAACCGGATCTTCCGGTTCGGGGTCGCCACCGTGATCGGCATGGACACCGTCGGCACCCGGAACCGACGGCGGATGATGAGGTGCTCCTTTCCGCCCTTCGGGATCCCGTGCAGCTGCAGCCACCCGTCTTCGAGAGCGGCCCGGATGCCCATCTTGCGGTAATGGTACTCGTCGAAGAACCGGTAGAGGCCGGCGGAAAGCACGTTCGCCAGCTGGCTGGACCCCGCGATCCTGGCGATGTTCTCCACCGCGGTCGCATCGATCTTGCGGGGGACCCCGCGCCGCTTCACCGTCTCCAGCTCGGCGTCGAAGGCGGTCGCGTAGGGGAAGTCGGTGCCGATTCTGAGGCCTTGGATCCGACCCTGCAGGACCCCGGAGACCCGGCCGAACCGTATGGGAGAGGTCAGCGCCATGAGATCGATCTCTTTCAGGTCCACGTCGAGTTGCAGGATGGGGTCGGGACCCGGCCAGCCGGCCGCCTGCATGCCGGAGAGCTTCACGGTCCCTCCGAAGACGGATAGGGTGAGCGCCCCGTCCGCCTCGATGGTTCCCCCGGACAGGCGCACCTCGGGCAACTCGCCGTCGAGAGTGCCGTCCAGCGGCCACTCGGTGAAATCCCGGGCGACCGCCTGCAGAGGGATCCCCCTCGCCTCGACCGCGAATCTGCCCGAGGGGCCGCCCGGGATCGGAGACCGAATCTCGATCTCTTCCACCCGGAGCCCGCCGTTCCCGATCCGGAGTTGGAGCCCGCCCGCCGCCTCCCAGGCGCCGCCCTCGAGGGCGATCCGGTGGAACTCTCCGCTCAGCCGGCCCTCCACCGCCCTGCCTACGACGGCCTCTGCAAGGGGCTCAAGGTCGAGGCCTTCGAGGGCGGCGATCGCCCTTCCCGTGAGCCGGCCCGAGCCGAGGCCGCCGAGCGAAAGCTCGGGGATTCGGAGCGAACCGTCGGCTACCCGGATGTGCACCGGGTCCACCAGCGTCAGGCTGTCCTGGGCCAGCAGAAGACGGACCTGGACGGCCGGGATCTCGAGGCCCCGGAAGCGGATCCCCTCGATGTGGACGCTGCCGGGCGGGACGGGGTCGGCTTCGGCGGGGCCGGGGGAACGCGAGTCCGAAGGGGCGGCCAGGGAGAAGGGCAGGTTCACGGCGATTCTGTCCGCGGTCAGCCCTTTCGAGGGATCTTCGACCGAGGCGTCCTCGAGCTGCACGCGTCCCCGGGCACGGTAGGCCCCCTCTTCCACCACCAGGTCTCCGGCGATTTCGAGGGACCCCGACGCGGCCATCTGCTCGATGCCCGGGTACATTCCGGCCGCTGCGTCCCGCAGGACCCGCTGGAGCAGCGCGTCCAGGAGGAGCGGGCCGGCCTCGATCCGGGTCCGGCCGCGGATCCCGTCTGTACCCCGGGCGAGCCGTCCGGTGAGCCGGACCGTCCCGACGTTGTCGAGGGAGAAGGCCGAGGATCGGAGCTGGACGGAACGGCGCTCCGCATCGAATCGAAGGCCGGCCTCCAGACGGGGGCGGGTCCGGGACAGGTCGCCGTAGAGGTCGCCCAAGACGATTTCGCCCCGGGGGAGTTCCGCGGTCAGGTCCAGGTGCACGGGCGAGCCTGCCGGGGAAACACGGAAGGATCCCGCCAGGTCCGCGTCGATCCCTTCGCCCATTCGCTGATAGTCCGGCGACCCGAACCGGCCGTCTCGTAGCCCGGCGGAGAAATCGCCCCGGATGGGCGAGCCCGCTTCCGGCCCGATGCGGGCACCGGCCGAGAACCGGACCTCCCCGCCCCAATCGTAGCCGGCGAGCTGCGGGGGTAGCATGGGGCCGAGCAGGGAGACCAGGCGGGCGGCTTCCAGGCAATCGAACGCGACGCTGCCCGTTGCGCCCTCCTCTCCGTAGGCGAGCGATGCGCGCCGGGCCGGCAGGCCGCCCACGGTGAGGCGGCGGGCCTCCAGGCCGAGTTGCTCCGTCCTGCCCTCGCGGAGGCGGCCTTCCAGATCCGCATCGAGCCCCACGGGCATCGCGGTAAAAGGGCCTGCCGAGATCCGGAGACCGGAGGTCCGCATCGAGCCTTTCATCTGCATCGATTCCAGGTCGCCCTCCAGCTCGGCCTCCAGGGTTGCCTCCCCCTTCAGCCGGGCGCCTTCCGGCAGCTCCGCCCGGCCGGGCAGGGCGTTCGCCAGGCCGGTCAGGTCCCCGGACCCGGCATGGACCGTGGCGCTCAAATGCCGTGCCTCCCGGCGAACGCCGCTCAGGGATCCCCGGGCCCGGATGCGCAGGGCTTCCGCGGAGGTGCGTGCGTCCAGGGTCCAGTCCGCCCGGTCCGAAAGGGTGTCGAATGCGAGGGACCCGGCGAGGTCCAGGGGCTCGAGGGCGGGGTCGAGCTGTGCGTCCGCCACGGTCAGGCCCGTCAGAGAGGCGGTCGCCCCTTCAACGAAGAGGTGGATCCCGTCGTGCGGGCCCCGGGGCAGGAGGAAGAGGCTCCCCAGGTGCAGGCGGCCGCGGGAGAAGCCGGCGGTGAGCCCTTTCGCCTGCTGCAGGGCCAGGTCTTCGGAGCTGATTTCGAAGTGGACCGCCTCGACCCCCTCCGGACCGGACACCGGGAAGGCGGCCCCGCCGAGAGATCCCGCGGCGGGCAGGCGGATGCCGGCCATTCCGAGCAGGGGTTCCAGGTCCAGGTCCGGGAGGACGAGGGGCCCGGGCAGGGCGGAGATCCCGTTGGGGGAGACCCGGAGGGTCATCTGGTTGCCGGCGGCCCTTGGATCGTCGACGGCGATCCGCACCTCGGCCCGCCTGGGTTCAGGGCCGAGGGCCCAGGCCGCCTCGAGCCCCTCGAAGCACAGGGACCCCCCTGTCGAGCGGACGCGGGCGACGGCCACCCTCACGTCGGCGCTGTCGATCCTCCAGGCCCAGTCCGGTATTTCGAGGGCCGGGGCCCGGAGGGCGGCCGTGCGCTGGCCGGTGCGCGCCGCGGGCGTGTGGACCTCGATTTCGGCGACCTCCACCCGGATTTGGTCCACCCGGCCGCGGGCGAGGGCGGCCGGCCCCGAAAGGGCGGTCGCCCGTTCGAGGTAGGCGTGAACCGTGTTCCCGCCCGCACGACCTTCCAGGGTGACGCCCCTGGCGCTCAGTCGAAAGGGAAGCTCGACCCGGATTGCTTCGATCCGGCAGGAGAAGCCTGTCAGGTTCCGGACCGTCTCCTCGGCCATGCGCCGCATGCCCGCCGATTCCAGGAACGGCCCCACGAGAAGCGCGATCGCCGCGACCACGAGCGCGAGGGCGAGCAGCATGGCCGCGAGAATGAAGAGAGCCCTCTGCATCCCTGTTCACCCCTCATCCTGACCTTCTCCCCTCGAGGATCGACAGGATCCTCTCCAACACAGCTTCCACATCGGTCAGGACATCGTGGTTCCAGAAGCGCAAGACGCGAAATCCTTTTGATGCCAGGAACTCGGAACGCGTGTTGTCTGCTTCCTCGTTGGTTGCGTGCTGGCCCCCGTCGACTTCTATGACCAGCTTCTTGTCCAAGCATGCGAAGTCAGCATAGTAGGGCCCGATCGGATGCTGACGACGGAACTTTGACCCAGCCAGTTGACGGTTTCGCAGGTGGTGCCACAGCAGTGTTTCCGCGTCGGTCATTTGTCGTCGGAGTTCCCTGGCCCGTTTATTCGCCATGGCATGCGCCCCTCATCCTGACCTTCTCCCCTCGAGGGGAGAAGGAAGCTCGCCCCCCAGCGTCCCCTCTCCCTTCAGGGAGAGGGTTAGGGTGAGGTCGCACCCCCCCGTCACTATTCGCCCCCCCCCAGCGTTCCCTCTCCCTCCGGGAGAGGGTTAGGGTGAGGGCAATTTGACAAGCTTCGCCCCTGCATAATAGATTAGCCTCTCCTCGCTGAACAAGCGCCGCGTGAACGGCTCTCGATCTACACACTGTTCTCTTTCCGGTCGAGGATTCGCAGTCGACACGACACCCATGGAAGACCAGCCTCCCCTTTCGGATGACAGCCGATCGCAGTCCGACGCGGGGGCGAGAAAGAAGCGGGTCAAACGGTCCCGCAGGAAGCGCCGCCCCGCCTGGCGCCGTGCGCTGGAAAGCCGGACCCCCTTCCGGGACTTCGATGGGGCCGGCGCGCTCGGGTGGCTGATCGAGGGGCTGCTCATCAGCATGCTGCTGCTTGCGCCCCTGCCCCTGGGCTCGGTGGCCCCCTGGGCGCGGGCGGTTCTGTTCTGCGGCGCGTGCCTTCTCCTCTTTCTCTGGGCGGTGAGGGCCTCCCTTCTCGGCAGGGTCGAGATCGTCAGGACGCCGGTCTGGTTCTTCGTTGCGGCTTATCTCCTGATCCTGTTCGTCCAGTTGATTCCCCTGCCCCATTTCCTGCTTTCGGGCCTTTCCCCCAGGGCCGCCGAGCTGTACGAATGGCTCGTTCCCGGTTACCCGGGGCAGGCCGGAGGGATGTCCCTCAGCCTGAACCCGTACGCAACGGTCCAGGAGATCTTCCGGATCCTCACCTTTGCCGTCGTCCTTTTCGTCTTCCTGAACCACTTCCAGGACCGCCACCGGATCGCCCGGGTCCTGTGGGCCCTGGTCGCGGTCGGCCTGTTTCAGGCCTTCTACGGCCTTGCGGAACGGTTCTCCGGGAACCCCGGGATCTTCTGGGTCGTCCCCAGGGATCAGGTGAGCGTTCACGGCACCTACTACAACCGCAACCATTTCGCAGGCCTGATGGAGATGCTCACGCCCGCGGTCTTCGGCTTCTTCCTCGCGTCGCTCGCCGTGCGGAGCCGGTCCTGGAGGTCCACGCAGCAGACCCTGTTCCAGCGGGTCGAGCAGGCCCTGACCGGGGGGAAGGCCTACCGGAACGTCCTCCTCGGGATGGTCGTGGCGGCCATGTTTCTTGCGGGGGTGCTCTCCCTGTCCCGGGGCGGCACGATCGGGCTGCTGATCGGGTTTCTCGTCCTCTTCGGCTTTGTCCGGGCCGGCGGCGAGAGGCGGGCTCGGGTCGTCCGGATCTTCGTCTTCGTCCTGCTCGTGGGCCTGGGCCTGCTGCTGTACAGGGGCGTGGAGGGGATCGTCGACCGGTTCGAGCAGCTCTCCGAGGAGGACTCCTCCTGGGAGGGGAGGCGGGAGCTGCGGCAGGCGGGAGCGCGCATGTTCCGGGACTTCCCGCTGCTCGGCGCGGGCGGAGGCGCCTTTCAGTACGTGTTTCCCGCGTACCAGCCGGAGCGATACGGGGACAGGGCGGCCCGGTACCTGCACAACGACTGGCTCCAGGTGGCCTGCGAGACCGGGATCCTCGGGGCGGCGGTGGTCTGCGCGGGCATCGGGGTGTTCCTCTTCGGGCTGCTTCGCAGCATTCGGGGGCGCCAGGCACCGTACGGACGGCTCATCTTCGCGGGGGCCTTCGGCGGCGTGGTCGCCATGCTGGTCCACAGCCTGGTCGATTTCAACCTGTACATGGTCACGGCGAACGGCCTGGTCTTCACGGTCCTGCTCGGAATCTGCCACGGGTCGGCGCACATGAAGGGTCCCTCCAAGGGGTCCGAGGAGACCTTTCAGAGGCGGGTGATCGAGCTGCGGGGGGCCGGGCCTCGCGTGGGGCTGGCGGTGATCGTGCTCGCCGCGTGCGCGGCCGGGTCGATCCTTTCGGCGAGAAGCGGGATGGCGGACTTCGCCTACAACCGCCACCGGACTCCGGCCACCGGGAGCCCGGACCTCTACTTCTTCTGGGAGCCTGTGGCCGCGGACGAGGAAGAGGCGAGGCGGTCGCTGGCAAGGGCGCTCGCCCTGCAGCCCGGGTCGCCCAAGTACAACTTCGCCTGGGGGCGGAGCCGGGTGCAGACCATCCGGGAGGAGGTCGTGGCCGCGGCCCGGCAGCGGGCCAGGGCCGTGCTCCTCGGGGAGGCCGCCGCGGTTCCGGCCGACGGTGATGTCCAGGCACTTGCCCACGACATATCCGAAGCGGTCCGGGAGGACCCGGCCTTTCCGGACGAGGAGAGCGAGGCGTTTCAGGGGCTGGTGTCGGCCTTCACCGACTCGGTCAGGCGGCGGATGCTGGGCGGGATTCGGGGCGACCTCCGGGAGGCGGAGGGGTTCTTCCGGAAGGCGATGCGGGTCGCCCCCACGGTCCCGTGGTACCGGATGGGGCTTGCCATGAGCTACGCGGATCTCCTCGGTCCGGGGGCGGGGCTGGCCGCCGGGAAGGCGAAGGCGGACGACCTGGTGGAGCAGGCCCTGGCCCTTGCGCCGGGCCGGCCGGCGAGCCTGTTCCAGGCAGCCCGCTACTACGCGATGCAGATCCTGGGGGAGTCGGGCGGGTTCGACCCGCGGCGGGACATGGACCGGCAGGTGGTGGCCATGTTACGGAAGGCCCTGTACGCCGAGCCGGGCCGCTACGCCTATCCGACGTACGAGTTTCTGGTGGACGAGGCCGGGGCCGATCCGGAGCTGCTGTTCGAAATCACCCCGGAGACGCTTGCCTGCCAGAGACGGCTGCAGTGGTTCTTCGGCAGAAGAGACCTCTGGTCCGCGGCCGCCGAGGCGGGGGACAACGTTCTCACCCTCCTGGGAATCGACCCCCGGGAGCCGGGCATCCCGGAGGTGGAGCCGGACTCTGTCGAGTTCCGGGTGGGTGCAGCGACCACGAGGCAGCAGGAGCGCTATTTCCAGAGGCTGGGCAGGGTCGGGCACTGGCGGGTTTCGAGCGCGAGGTACCGGGCCTTTCTGGAGAGGAGGTGTCGGGATCTTCTCGAGACCGCCTCCCGGTACGCGGACATGGGACGGCTCGTCGAGGCGAGGAAGGCCTGCACCGATTGCCTGGAGCAGGACTGGAACCACCTGGGCGCGTTCCTGAAGAAGACGGAGATCGAACGGCGGCCCGGTGCCGTTCCGGACCCGGAAACGAAGGCTGGGCTGTATCCGGAGCTGCTGCGCCTGGTCGAGTCCCGGTCCGGGTGGGAATCAGGCGACTGCGAGCGGATCGCCGCCCTCCTGGAGCACGTGCCGCCGGAGACGCCCGTCGAGCACCTGGAGGCGAGGCTGGTCGAGGCGGTGACGAGCCGGGGGTGCGGCGACCCGGATGCGGCCGTCCGGATCCTGAGGGCCCTGCTTCTCGTCGACGCGAAGCCCTTTCTGTACTGGCATCAGCGTCACCTCCTGCACTACCATCTGGCCAGGTCCCTGGAGATGTCCGGGTCGACCGCGGAGGCCGTCTCGGAGTACGAGAGGGCGCTGGGGCTTGCGCCTTCCCACACGCCTTCGCTGGAGCGGCTCGTGGCGTTGGGGTTCGCATCGGGAGTGGCGGGCACGGGCGAAGGCCCAACCGATTCGGGCGAGGAGCCGGCGACAGGGATCACTCCCGGGCAGCCTGCCGTCACGGAGAGGTTGGGGGCCCTCACCCCGGAGTGGTCCTGGGGCATCGACCTGGAGGGCCGGGTCGAGTTCCTGGGCTGCGGGTTCGAGGAGTCGGGAGAGGGCGGGCCCGGATTCACGGCCCGTTACTTCTGGCAGGTCACGTCCGATCTCGACCCGAGAGAGTACTTCGTGGCGTATTGGTACTTCGATGCGGCGGGTGACAGGATCTACCCGGAATGGACGACCCTGTTCCCAGAGCCCGGGGAATACGGGGCGGACCTGGACGGCGGGATCGGCACCGTTCTGATGCACTGGCACGATTTGCCCTTCCCCTCCGAGGTGCCTGCCGAGGTCCGAGTGGTGGTCGGAAAGAAGGGGAAGGGGAAGCTCCGGACCCCGCCGCTCCGCTCGATGGCCGGATACCGATGGCAGATTCTGGGCCTCCCGGCCGACGACCCTTCCTAGCCCCGACTTTCGCTGTCCGGTGGGGCATTCGTTCCCAATTCCAATTCGGGAATTCCAATTCGGGGACAGCCACCGATCTCTTCCGAGTTCGGTGGCTGTCCCCGAACTCCTGGCCGATTTCGCAAAGTTGTGCCCGGATTCAGGCTGCGGGGGGAATTTCGGAATCTTTCCAAAAAAAAGACTTGACAAGAGGGGTCAGGTGCTGTACTTTATTTGCATGGTACAAATTTTCGGGGCAGCAAATATGAATCCGGAACCCCAAAGCTATGAGGCGGATGTTCAGGAATTCGGGGAACTCCTCTCGGTGATGATTCGATCCTTTGCGGCCTTAGAGAGGAGCGAGATCTTCTGTTCGGGAGTGACCATGTCCCAGTGCTCGACCATCCTGGCCATCGGAAAGCACGGGATCATGACCATGAACGCCCTGAGTGAATGGATGAGCCTGGCCACGAGCACGATGACTCGGATCGTGGACAATCTGGTCCGGGATGGTTACCTTCAGCGTTCCCAGGATCCGCAGGACCGGCGAGTCGTTCGGGTATCGCTGACCGTCGAAGGAGAAAAGCTTTTTCAGGCCATCAAGGAGATCTACCACAGGTACCATCAAAAGATCGTCGAGAGCATTCCGGCAGAGGAGTTTCACCAGGTGGTCGAATCCCTGACCATGCTGATCGAGGCGATCAAGAAGACGCCTCTGCTGGAGAATCAGGTCTGCGCTGAAGAGGACTGAAAAAAATTTCGACTATTATTTGTAGTATACAACTGAAGCTATATGCAAATAACTGAGGCTGCAATTAATGCAGATGCGAAGTAACCACAACCCCAGGACCTGAAAGGAGGTCAAGGCCATGAGAACGAACACGGATGCATTGAAGGGGTACACGGTGCCGACCCTGCCCGGGATTCCGGAAACGGTGAAGGACAAGCTGACCAGGGAGGGTCTGGCAGAGGCCGGGCTCGTCGCCGCTACGGTGGCGGTGCTTCTGGTTCTTGCCACAGCTCTCCGGCTTGGGCTGGAGAACTATGTCATCGCAGGAATGTAGCCGGCGATGCCTTGCGTGAAAGGAGGGTATCAGGATGCGTGCGAACACGGATGTCGCAAACAACGATGTGCAGGGCTTTCCCGTGGATTGGGAAGAGACGCGGTGCTGGGCAAGGCAGAATCTGCTGGCCGCAGGGAAGGTGGCCGGCGGGCTCGCCGCCCTGCTGGCCCTTGCAGGGCTTCTCGAGTATGCCATGTACCAGGCGCTGGCGAACTGGACCATCACCCAGGTCGGCCCCGCGGTTTTCGGGATCTTCTAACCGAAGAAGGGGACGTTGTTGAATGGATTAACTTGACGCCCGCCTTGGCTGGCTGATTCGATTAAGTTAGTCCATTCAACAACGTCCCCTTCTTCTTCGTCAGCGGGCACCTCTGAGAGTTGCCTCGACGCTGCAGCCCGAGGTGGTGAAGAACGGAACCGCCTGAGGGACCGTGACCGTGAGGAGTGCGTCGACCCGCTCTTCGGAGATCGGGCAGAGCGTGCCGCCTATCGTCACCTGGAAGCTGACGGTGTCCGGGAAATCCTCGAATTCCGGCGGCAAGGGCGGCAGGTCGATGAAGATCTGGGTGCTTCCGGGGGCCGTGAACACGATTTCCCCGAACTCCTCGGAAAGGGTGCCGGGAACCTGCGGGCTTCCGGGCAGGGGAAGTGTGATGGTTACCTGTTGAGGCAACGCACCGTAACTCGGAAGCTGGAAGGGAAACGGCCCGTCCGGAATGAGCCCGAATGTCCGGAACAGGGCGAACATCTCCTCGCAGTCGTCTTCCTGGCGGACGGGCGTGAACGAGTACAGCCCGGCGGTCAGCTCCTCGTTGGTGCACTCGGGTTCTGCCGGCTCGCCTCCGCCTCCGCAATCCGTGCACCCATCATCATCGCCGCACTGGACAACCATCAGTGCCGCGAGCAGAACGAGCAACGCCCCGATTCCTTCCGATCGAGCCAGTTTCCTCATCAAAAATCTCCTTCTTCAGCTTTTAGGGGACGTTGTTAACAAAGTAAACAACGTCCCCTGTCCCCCTATTGGGGCACACCGTTGGCCTGCACCCTCACATTGCAGGTGAACGGGTTGGTGATCCTGACCGTCACCTGACCGTCCACTTGGTCGGCAGACGTGGGGCAGAGGATTCCGGATACCGTGGCCGTGATGTTCCCCAATCCGGGAACCAACACATCTATCGGTTCCGTTCCTTCTACGCGAATCGTCTCCCCGTCGGTTGTCACGTTGACGGTTACATCTCCCACGAGTGGGACGTCTTCGATAACTCTCTGGGCGGGCAATTCTTCGGTCCCGGGCAGATCGATCGGACCGAACTGCTCGCCCACGAACTCATCCCCTTGGCCGAAGGAGCATCCCTGAGGGTCGTCGCTGACGCTGTCTACCGTGAAGAGGAAGGCGCCTCCCTGGAAGCCGTCCAGAGCCGGACAGCTGAGATCGACAATGATGATCTCGCTGTCGTCCCCGCAGTTGGCGGCGGAGAGGACCAGCGCAAGCAGGAGGATGAACTTCAACCCTGTTGACCGACGCATGTTGCTCATACCGGGCTCCTTCTGGCAGAAAGGTTGTGTGGCGGCTGGAATGTCCCTATCATCCGGTCTGGGGCGTCTTTTGTAAAGCAGGCCCTGAGGGAGACGGAGATGACGGAATCCGACCCGATTGCGACGATCAGCCGGTGGATCGCCGAGGCGAAAAGGATCATCGTGTTCACCGGTGCGGGGGTGAGTACCGAGTCCGGCATTCCGGACTTCCGGTCCGCAGGCGGGCTTTGGGACCGGTACGACCCGGACGAGTTCCGGTTTCGGCGCTTCCTCGAGAGCGAGGAGTCCCGCAGGAAGTACTGGAAGATGCACACCGAGCTCTTCGCCCTGCTCACGCAGGTCCGGCCGAATGCGGCGCACGAGGCCTGCGTGGAGCTGAACCGCCTGGAGAAGCTCGAGTGCGTGATCACCCAGAATGTGGACAACCTGCACATCGAAGCAGGGCTCGACCCGGGCAAGGTCATCGAGATCCACGGAAACGCTTTGCAGGTCGGTTGCCTGGAGTGCGACGCACGCCATCCCCGCGCTGAGGTTCAGGAGTGGCTGAACGCGGGCGAGGAAGTGCCCCTCTGCAGAAAGTGCGGCGGGCTGCTCAAGCCGAGGACCATCTCCTTCGGGCAGGGCATGCCGGTGGATGAGATGCAGCGAGCCGAGGCCTGCATGAAACGGTGTGACTTCTTCATCGTGATCGGTTCTTCCCTGGTCGTGTACCCGGCGGCCGAAATGCCGATCCACGCCAAGGCCAACGGAGCGAAGCTCGCGATCATCAACATGACGCCCACGTCTGTGGATCGGATCGCGGATCTGGTGATCTGCGGCAGGGCCGGGGAGGTGATGGAGGAGATCCTCCAGCTCGTCAGGCTCCTCCTCATCAACTGACCCCTCTCCGACCCCTCTCCTCGAAATTCGGGACAGCCACCCATTTCAGGAGGGTGAAATGGGTGGCTGTCCCCGATCTCGGGAGGAGTTCGGTGGCTGTCCCCGAATTGTGAATGGTGGTTCACAGTGGGGTGGGTGGCGGGCCGGTTCGCTTGACAGGGGGGGCTGAGGCTGTATGATGGATCGGTTTTGGGCCCGGATTCGTGGAACGTCCCTATGCCGAACAGAGGTTCTGTGCCGATGCGTAGAGCGATCTTCAGTGCCCGGGGGCTCCTGCTGAAGGCGGCGATCCTCCTCTGTCTCGCGCTCCTATCGGCCGGCCCGCCCGGCCGGGAGGCGGCCGCCGCCGCCGAGGCCGGCTCGAGACGGACCCCCGTGGTGGAGGTGGTCGAGCGTCTGAGCCCGGCCGTGGTGAACATATCCACCGACATCTACGAAGCCCGTCCTGCCAACCCCTTCTTCGGAATGCCGCGGGACCCGCTCTTCGAAGAATTCTTCAACCGCTTCTTCGTGCCGCCCCCTGGCGAACGGCGCAGCCGACGGCAGAGCCTGGGCTCCGGTGTCCTGATCGACCGTGAGGGCCACATCCTCACCAACCACCACGTGATCCTGCGGGCGAGCGAGATCCACGTTACCCTGGTCTCCGGCGAGGAGTACACGGGAGAGCTGGTGGGCAGCGACCCGGCTTCGGATCTGGCCGTTGTGAAGATCGGGCCCGAAGAGCCGATCGAGCCGGCAGGGCTGGTCACCTCCGCGGACCTGATGATCGGCGAGACGGTGATCGCCATCGGCAACCCCTTCGGCCTTTCCCACACGGTCACGACCGGCGTGATCAGCGCCCTGAACCGGTCGATCCAGTCGGGCGAGCAGGTCTACAAGGACTTCATCCAGACGGATGCGTCGATCAACCCGGGCAACAGCGGCGGGCCGCTGCTGAACATCCGGGGGGAGGTCATCGGAATCAACACGGCCATCCACAGCGAGGCCCAGGGCATCGGCTTTGCCATCCCTGCGGACCGCGCCCGCCGTGTCGTGGACGACCTGATCACCTTCGGGGAGGTGCAGGCCGCCTGGCTCGGCGTCGAGGTGCAGGCCCTGGACGAGGGGCTCGCCGAGTACCTGGGGTTCGAGGGGACAGGCGGGGTCCTGGTCACCGAGGTCTACCCGGGCAGCCCGGCGGACAAGGCGGGCATCGAGGTCCAGGACGTCCTGGTGAAGGCGGAGCGGACGGAGCTTCCGTCCCCGGAGGCGTTCTCCGACCTGCTCCGGCGGATGACCGTCAACGACGAGATCGTCCTGCAGATCTTCAGAAAAGGCAAATACCGCGAGAGAAAGGTGAAGAGCGCCGCACTGCCGGAGGCGATGGCGGAGAACTACTGCCAGCGGCTGCTGGGTATCCGGGTGGGCGAGTTGACCAACCGGGCCATGATCCGGTCGGGGATCCGGGGCGTCCAGATCACCGAGGTGGTGCGAGGCAGCCAGGCAGACCAGGTGGGGCTCCAACCCGGGGACGTGCTGCTCAAGATCAACGACCGGGGCATCCCCGACCTGCAGGCCTTCCGCAAGGAGTTCGCAAAGCTCAGGTGTCGGTCCCACGTGACCCTCCAGGTCCTGCGCGGGAGATTTCTTTACTACGTGACCCTGAATTTGCATCCTTCCCGGTCTTGATTTTCGCGGAAAAGAGCTTAACTTCCTAATTTGTCCGTTTTTGGGTCACCCACGAACGCTGGCGGATTCGGCTCACTCTATCGATCGATGCTATCGCGAGATGAAGAAGAACCTTCCCAACAGCCAGCAGAGAAGAAAGCTTCTCTTCGACAAGAACGCCCCCCCCGAAAAGCTCGTTTCCTTTGGGGAGACCTATCTGGAGGGAGGGCGCCTGAGCGAGGCCGCGGAGCTGTTCTCCCGGGCCTCCCACCAGGAAGGCCTTGCCAGGATCCGTGCCCTGGCGATCGAGCAGGGGGACAGCTTCCTGTACGCGATGGCTTGCAGAAAATCCGAGGATGGGGACGCCCCGGAGGCGTGGGAGGAGCTGGGCAGGAAGGCGATGGAACTCCAGAAGTACTCGCACGCGGTGCGTGCCTTCCGGAAGGCGGACAACGGAGAAGCACTCGAGGCAGCCGAGGAAGCGCTCAAGGAGGTACTTTCCGTTGATAAAGCGTGATTACTACGAGGTTCTGGGAATTGCCCGCACCGCCTCGGACGACGAGATCAAGAAGGCCTACCGGAAGCTGGCCCTTCAATATCACCCGGACCGAAACCCGGGCAATGCGGAGGCGGAGGATGCCTTCAAGGAGGCCTCCGAGGCGTACGAGGTGCTGCGTGACCCGGAGAAGCGAGGCCTCTACGACCGCTTCGGCCACGACGGGCTGAAGAACACCGGATTTCAGGGCTTCACCAACTTCGACGAGATCTTCTCGAGCTTCTCGAGCATCTTCGAGGACTTCTTCGACATGGGTCCCAGGACGCGACGCAGGCGCACCGGGCCCATGCGCGGTGACGACCTGCGCTACGACCTGCAGATCGAGTTCACGGTCGCCGCCACGGGCGCCACCAAGAAGGTCGAGATCGAGAAGGAGGAGGCCTGCGAGGAATGCGGCGGCATGGGCTATCCGGAGGGAAGCCCGCCGACGCCCTGCACCGTCTGCGGCGGCGCGGGCCAGGTCCGGCGGACCCAGGGGTTCTTCTCGATCGCAACGACCTGCAGCCATTGCCGGGGCAGCGGCGTGGTCCACTCCGAGGTCTGCAAGGAGTGCCGCGGGAGCGCGCGCATCCTGAAGAAGAAGCCCCTGTCGCTGAAGATCCCGCCGGGGGTGGATCACGGCTCGCAGCTTCGCCTGGTCGGCGAGGGCGGGCCCGGCCGCAACGGCGGCCCGCCCGGGGATCTCTACGTGGTGCTTCACGTGGAGCCCCACGAGTTCTTCGAGCGGGACGGCGACCGGCTCCTCTGCCAGATCCCGATTTCCTTCCCCCAGGCCGCCCTGGGAGCGGAAATCGAGGTGCCCACCCTGGACGGCAGCCAGCCCCTGAAGATCCCGAAGGGCACGCAGACCGGAGACGTGCTCCGCATGCGCGGCCAGGGGATGCCGAACGTCCGGACCGGCCGGAAGGGGGATCTCCAGGTCCACGTGTTCGTCAAGACACCGACGAACCTGACCGAGCGGCAGGAAGAACTGCTCGAGGAACTCGGCGAGTCGATAGGTGACAGGGCGGCCGGCGGTGAGAAGGAACCCACCCCCTTCTCGAAGGTCAAAGACTACATCAAAAAGAACCTGAGATGAGTGAAGCGTGAAGACGATGGAGGGTCGAGATGATCAAAGTGGAGGGCCTGACCAAGCGCTACGGTGACGTTACGGCTATCGAGGACCTCTCGTTCCAGGTGGAGAAGGGCGAGATCGTCGGTTTTCTCGGGCCGAACGGGGCGGGGAAGACCACGACGATGCGCATCATCACGGGTTTTCTGCCTTCGACGGATGGAACGGTGACGGTCTCCGGCAACGACATCTTCAAGAAGCCGATGGAGGTGAAGAAGCGCATCGGCTACCTGCCCGAGCAGCCTCCTTTGTACGGCGACATGACCGTGAACGGGTACCTCAAGTTCGTGGCGAAGATCAAAGGAGTCCCCCGCTCGGGCCGGTCGGAGGCGATCGACCGGGCGATCTCCCAGAGCGGCCTGAAGGACGTGCGGAAGACCATCATCGGCAAGCTGTCCAAGGGGTTTCGGCAGCGGGTCGGCCTCGCCCAGGCGCTGATCCACCAGCCGGAGGTCCTGATCCTGGACGAGCCGACCATCGGGCTGGACCCGAAGCAGATCATCGAGATCCGGGAGCTCATCAAGTCCCTGGCCGGGCAGCAGACCATCATCCTGAGCACCCACATCCTGCCGGAGGTGACGATGATCTGCCAGCGCTGCCTGATCATCGACCAGGGCAGGATCGTTGCGGATGATTCCCTGGAAGCCTTGACCGCCCAGGGGAGTCTGGAGAGCGTTTTCCTCAAGCTCACGACGGAGGATGTGCAATGAAGGGCTTGACCGATATTCTTCACATCGCCGGAAGGGAGTTGCGCTCCCTGTTCGTCTCTCCCATCGCCTACGTGGTCCTCACGGGCTACGTGGTCCTGACCGGCTGGTTCTTCTTCAACCTGCTCGTCCAGTTCAACCGGATGATCAGCATGTACGAGATGATGCGGAGGCCGGACATCGCCTCCCAGCTGAACCTGAACGAGCTGGTGATGCTGCCTTTGATGTACAACATGACCATCGTGCTCCTGCTCATGGTCCCGCTCATCACGATGCGCCTCTTCTCCGAAGAGAAGAAGCTCAAGATCGACGAACTCCTGCTCACATCCCCGATTTCGGTCAACTCCATCGTTCTGGGGAAGTACCTGGCCGCCCTGCTCTTCCTCGGCGTCATGCTGGCCCTGACCGCGGTCTACCCGGGGATCCTCTTCCATTACGGCCAGCCGGCCCCCGAGCTGGGCCCCATCCTGGCCGGCTACATCGGGCTCGTCTTCCTCGGCGCGGCC
Organism: uncultured Thermodesulfobacteriota bacterium; assembly: GCA_964479535.1. GTDB lineage: Bacteria > Desulfobacterota > DSWW01 > DSWW01 > DSWW01 > S015-6. The sequence goes on along the minus strand of CAYZMM010000016.1, from coordinate 76,436 downwards.
TTCATGGCGGTGGGCGTCTTCGCCTCCTCCGTGACCGAAAACCAGATCGTGGCCGCGGTGATCTGCTTCGTCACCCTGCTGCTGTTCTTCGTGATCGGATGGCCGGCCCAGAACGTTGGGCCGACCGCCGGGAAGGTGCTGGAGTACCTGTCTCTGATCGACCACTTCACGGACTTCTCCAAGGGCCTGATCGACGGCAGGCACGTGGTCTATTTCATCACCTTCATTCTGTTTGCCCTGTTCCTGACCAAGCGGTCGATTGAATCTACGCGATGGAGGTAGGACTGATGAAGAAGTCGAGCCAGATTGCGGGCCTCTTCGGCTTTGTTCTGTTGCTCTTCGGGATCGTCGAGTTTCTGTTCAGCCGGGAATTCTCCCTGTTCACGATCATCCACCTGGCTGGCGGCGGAGCCCTTCTGCTCTTCAGCCTCGCCTTCAACCTGGGCGGTGTCTGGTCGTCCCTGGGCGAGCGGTCCACCCGCTACGGCGCCAACGCGGTGATCTACACGGTGATCTTCCTGGGCATTCTCGTGCTGGTCAACATCGTTTCGAACTCCCACACCCTCCAGAAGGACATGACCGAAGGGGCGTTGTTCAGCCTGTCCGACCAGAGCAAGAAGGTGCTCGACAACCTGGAGGAGGACGTCCAGGTGCTCGCCTTCTACCAGGTGAGCAAGGGCACCCCCCTGGCGGATCTGCTCAGGGTCTACGACAACTACTCGCCCCGGTTCTCCTACGAGTTCATCGACCCGGTCCAGCATCCGGAGAAGGCGGCTCAGCACGAAGTCACCACCACGGACATCATCGTCGTGAAGTGCGGGGACCGGGAGACGAAGATCCCCGGAGAGTTCGAGGAAGACATCACGAACGCGATCCTGAAGGTCGCCAACCCCATGCAGAAGAAGATCCGCTTCCTGACAACCCACGGCGAGAGGGACATCGAGGGGGAAGAGGAGCAGGGCTACATCGTGGCGAGGAAGGCGCTGGAGAACGAGAACTACGAGGTGCTTCCTCTGGAGCTGTACATGATCGACGAGGTTCCGGCGGACACGGACGTGCTGGTGGTCGCCAGCCCGGAAAAGGCCCTCGAGAAGAACGAGCTGGAGGCGATCGAGTGGTACATCGACGGGGGGGGCAGCGCTCTGTTCCTGATGGACCCGGGCACGTCGCCCGGCATGGACGAATTCCTGGCGAAGTGGGGGGTGCAGGTCGGAAGCAACGTGGTCGTGGATCAGGTCTTCCGGCTCTTCTACGGGCCGTCCCTGGGCGTGGAGCCGGTCGTGTCGACGTACGGCGTCCACGACATCACCGAGGACTTCGAGGGCCAGACCCTCTTTCACATGGCCCGTTCCGTGGCTCTGGAAGGGACCCTGCCCGAGGGCGTGGAAGGCGTTTCCCTTGCCAGGACGAGCGAGAGCAGCTGGGCCGAGACCGACCTGGAGCGGTTCTTTTCGAAGAGCGAGGTGGTGCGCACGGAGGAAGACCTGGACGGGCCGGTGTCGATCGCCGTCGCCCTGACGGTCGAGGCGAAGGAGCCCGGCGCGGAAGAGGCCGCAGAGGCGGAAGAGGACGCCCCGGAGGAGCAGACCGAGGGCCGTGTCGTCGTCTTCGGCGACTCCTCCTTTATAAATAATGAATACATTCCAAAGATGTACAATGCGGACCTGTTCCTGAACACGGTCAACTGGCTTGCCGAGGAAGAGGCGATGATTTCCATCCGCCCGAAGACGACCCGGGGCTCCAGGGTCCTGATGACCCCGCAGGAGACGCGGGACATCTTCTACATGTCCGTGCTGATCCTTCCGGAGGCCCTTCTGCTCTTCGGGCTCGCCATCTGGTGGCGAAGGAGGTAGGTGCGCCATGAAGTTCCGGACGACCCTGATTGCGGCCCTTCTCCTTGCGCTGTTCGGCGCGTACGTCTACTACTTCGAGTTCAAGAAGGCGGAGGAACAGAAGCGACAGGAGGAGGAAGAGAAGAAGGTCTACTCCCTGGACTGGGAGAAGCTCGAGGGGTTTGCCTTGACGACCGCCCGCGGCACCGTGCGGCTGGAGAAGGGAGGAGATGAGACGGAAGCGGAGGGCCCGGCGGATGCCCGGAAAACGGAGTGGAGAATCACCGAGCCCGTGAAGACGGAAGCGGACAACACGGCCGTCAACAGCCTGGTGTCCCGGCTCGAGGGCTTGAAGGTCGAACAGGTGGTCACCGAGTCGGCGGAGAATCTCGAGCCCTTCGGCCTGAAGGAAGCCCCGATCCGAATCGTTCTGCAGACGGCCGGGGGGGAGGAGTCTCCCGGGCCGCTCCTGGTGGGCGGGAAGAGCCCGATCGGGAGCAACTCCTATGCCATGTGGGAGGGCGAAGACAGGGTCCTCCTGCTCAGCGCCGATCTCGGCACGGAGTTCGACAAGGGCCTCCTGGATCTGCGCAACAGGAAGCTGTTCGCCTTCAAGCGGGACGACGTGGAGCGCATGCGCATCCTGCGGAGCGGGGAGCCGGAGATCGAGCTGGTCAGGACGGAGGACATGTGGAAGATCGTCGAGCCGATCCAGGCGCGTGCCTCCGAAACCGAGGTGGACCAGATCCTGAGCAAGCTGACGACGCTGAAGGCGGAGGCCTTCGTCTCCGAGGAGCCGGAGAATCTCGACGACTACGGGCTCGAGGAGCCGGTTTGGAAGATCGAGGTCGTTCTGAAGCCGGACCAGACCAAGGCCACGCTGCTCATCGGGAGCATGCACCAGGCCGAGGGCAAGGGGGGCTTCTTCGCGAAGCGCGAGGAGAGAGCCGCCGTGGTGAGCCTCGGGATGGACATGATCGGGACATTTGCCAAGACACCGGAGGACTTCCGTGAAAAGAAGGTCATGCCCTTCAAGACCTGGAAGATCCGGAAGGCGCACCTCCAGCGGGAAGGCCTGGATGTTACGCTGGAGAAGAAGGACGGCCAGAAGTGGAGGATCGTGGAGCCGATCGAGGCGCGTGCGGACAACACCCGGGTGAGCGCCTTCCTGGGGGCGATGAGCCGACTGGAGGCGGAGGAGTTCCTGGCCAAGCCGGAGAGCAGGGAAGGGCTTGCCGAATACGGCCTGGCCGATCCGCTGGCGCGGGTTGCCCTCTACCTCGAGAAGCCCGAACCGGCTGCCGGAGAGGAAGGGACGGAGGGGGGAGAGCTGGAAGAGGCCGATGTTCCGCTCCTCGGGGTACTCCTGCTCGGGAAGCAGGAGAAAGAGGGGCAGGACCTCTACTATGCGGCCGTGGAAGGCGAAGCCACGCTGTACCGCGTGGGCGGGAAGTTCTACGAGGAGGAATTCCCCGAAGGCCTGGACGTGCTTCGCTCCAGTAAGGTGATCGATTTCTCCCGATATCTGGTCTCCGAGATCGACGCGAAAGGGCCCGAAGGGCCGGTGGCGCTCGAGCGGGAGGAAGGCTCGTGGAGGCTCGAGGAGCCCCGGTCGGAAGATGTGGAGGAAACGGCGGTAAACGCCCTTCTCACAGAGATTCTGGACCTCGAAGTGGATCGTTTCCTGGAGGGAGCCCCGGAGGACCTCGCCTCCCTCGGGCTCGAGCCTGCGGAGAGCGAGCTTTCCTTCAGGGACGAGGAGGGAGAGGAGCTCGGCAAGGTGCTCTTTTCGGGCCGCGGTCCCGAAGGGGAGGAGGACTTCGTGTACGTCAAGCAGCAGGAGGAGCCCTGGGTGGGGCTGATCCGGGCGGACGCGAAGCAGGGGATCGTGGAGAAGCTCGCCGAATGCGTCCCGGAGGACTGAAGCTGCGGCAGTTCGGGGACAGCCACCGATCTCACTGTGAACATCCGTTCATAATTCGGGGACAGCCACCGAATTCGGGTGAGATCGGTGGCTGTCCCCGAACTCGCCGGTGGCTGTCCCCGAACTCCCCCCGAACTCGCCCCGAACTCGCGGGCTCGAATTCTTTTGCCGAATCCAGGTTGACTCCCTGTTTTTCGATGATTACCTAATAGGCTGTATCGAAACCGTCAGTCACAAAGAATTGTTGCGAAATCAGGGGATTCATACATCGCGAGCCCCGGGCAAAGGAGTCGACGACAATGGGAAAGATCATCGGAATCGATCTGGGAACCACGAACTCGGTCGTGGCGGTCATGGAAGGGGGAGATCCTGTAGTCATCCCGAACGAGGAGGGCGGCCGTACGACCCCCTCCGTGGTCGGGTTCACCAAGGACGGAGAGCGGCTGGTCGGGCAGGTTGCAAAGCGGCAGGCAGTGACCAACCCTGAGAATACCGTGTATTCCATCAAAAGGTTCATGGGACGGCGCTTCGGAGAGGTCAGCGGAGAGATCAAGATCGTCCCTTACAAGGTGGTCAGCGGCGCGAACAACGTGGCAAAGGTGAATGTCCGAGACAAGGAATTTTCGCCCCCGGAGATCTCGGCCCTCGTGCTGCAGAAGCTGAAACGGGCGGCAGAGAACTACCTCGGTGAGACCGTTACGGATGCCGTGATCACCGTCCCGGCGTATTTCAACGACAGCCAGCGCCAGGCGACCAAGGACGCCGGAACGATCGCAGGTCTCAACGTGCGGCGCATCATCAACGAGCCGACCGCCGCCGCCCTGGCCTACGGCCTGGACAAGAAGAAGGACGAAACGATCGCCGTGTACGACTTCGGAGGCGGCACCTTCGACATCTCCATCCTCGAAGTGGGCGACAACGTGGTCGAGGTGAAGGCCACGAACGGCAACACCCACCTGGGCGGCGACGACCTGGATCAGCGGGTCATCGACTGGATCGTCTCCGAATTCAAGAAGGATCAGGGCATCGATCTGAGCGGAGACCTGATGGCCCTGCAGCGGCTCAAGGAGGCCGCGGAGAAGGCGAAGATCGAGCTTTCCTCCACCCAGGAGACCGAGATCAATCTTCCCTTCGTCACGGCGGACGCGAGCGGGCCGAAACATCTGAACCTGAAGCTTACCCGGGCCAAGTTCGAACAGCTGGTGGATGACCTGATCTCCAAGACCGTGGAACCCTGCCGCATGGCGCTCAAGGACGCGGGGTTGAGCGCGAACCAGGTCAACGAAGTCATCCTGGTGGGCGGATCGACACGAATCCCGAGGGTGCAGGCGGTGGTCAAGGAGCTTTTCGGCAAGGAGCCGAACAAGACGGTCAACCCGGACGAGGTGGTCGGTGTGGGCGCCGCCATCCAGGGCGGCGTGCTTGCGGGCGATGTGAAGGATGTCCTCCTTCTGGACGTGACGCCTCTCTCCCTCGGGATCGAGACGCTGGGCGGTGTCATGACCCGCCTCATCGAGCGGAACACCACGATCCCGACCCGGAAGAGCGAAATCTTCTCCACCGCGGCGGACAGCCAGACGAGTGTCGAGATTCATGTGCTTCAGGGCGAAAGGGACATGGCTGCGAACAACCGGACCCTCGGGCGCTTTCATCTGGTCGGCATTCCCGCCGCACCGAGGGGCGTCCCTCAGATCGAGGTCACATTCGACATCGATGCGAACGGAATTCTCGGCGTGTCCGCCAAGGACCTGGGCACGGGCAAGGAGCAGAAGATCACGGTCACGGCTTCGAGCGGCCTGGACGATAAGGAAATCGATCAGATGGTGAAGGACGCGGAGCAGCATGCGGAGGAGGACAAGCAGCAGCGGGAAAAGGCCGAAGCCCGGAACCAGCTCGACAGCCTGGTCTACACGACCGAGAAGACCATGAGCGAGCACAAGGACAAGCTCGGCGATGCGGACCGTGGCCCGATCGAGGCGGCTCTGGAGAAGGCGAAGAAGGTTCTGGAACAGACGGACGGTGCGGAGGCTTCCGAGATGCGGGCAGCCGCGGAAGAGCTGACGCAGGCATCGCACAAGATCGCGGAGCTCATGTACCAGCAGGCCGCGCAGCAGCAGGCCGCCGGTGGGCAGGCCGCCGGAACCGACGGTACCGAGCCCGGAGGCGGAGCCGGCGGAGGCAAGCCGGACGACGATGTAATCGATGCCGAGTACGAAGATGCGAAATAGGATGCATGGCTGGGTCCCGTTTTTCGGAAAATCGAGCGTGCAGCGAGGGGGGAGTCGATGCCCCCCTTCTTTTTGTGTGAAGAAACAGAGAACCGAAATCGATCTTCAGCGTCTAAGCCTTTAGAACAAACACCCATGGAGAGGACAAAATGCCGAATACCATGAAGATCACCGTGCTCCTTGCATCCCTGACCGCACTGATCGTCTGGATCGGAGGCTATTTCGGAGGTCAGGCCGGGATGATCATCGCGCTCACGTTTGCGGCGGTCATGAATCTGGGGGCCTACTGGTTTTCCGACAAGGTCGTCCTGAAGATGTACCGCGCCCGCGAGGTGGAGCCCTCGCAGGCACCGGGGCTGTATCAAATGGTCGAGAGGCTGGCCCAGAAGGCCGGCCTGCCCACCCCGAAGGTCTACGTGATCCCGCAGGACTCGCCCAACGCGTTTGCGACGGGCCGCAACCCCGAGCACGCGGTGGTTGCCGTTACCGACGGGATCCTGCGGCTCATGAACGACGAAGAGCTGGAGGGCGTCCTCGCCCACGAACTCTCACACGTGAAGAACCGCGACATGTTGATCGGCTCGATCGCGGCCACCCTTGCCGGCGCCATCATGATGCTCGCCAGTATGGCCCGTTGGGCCGCCATCTTCGGTGGCGTCGGCAGGGACGATGACGACGGCGGAGGGATCTTCGGGCTTCTGTTCATGATGTTCCTCGCTCCGATTGCCGCCCTGCTCATCCAGATGGCCATCTCGAGGAACTGCGAATACAAGGCGGACGCATCCGCGGCCCAGATTACCGGGACACCGAACGGCCTTGCCCGTGCCCTCGAGAAGCTCGGCAAGGCGACCCATCAGATCCCCATGGACGCGAATCCCTCGACCGCGCACATGTTCATCGTGAATCCCCTTTCCGGCCGGTCCATGATGAAGCTGTTCAGCACGCATCCTCCCCTGGAAGAGAGAATCAAGCGGCTTTTGGGCAGGTAGAACAGCTGCTTTCCGGATTGGATTATTGGAGGGCTTTGCGATAACCTCTCACGCTGTGCTTTCGACTTTTGTTCCTTCGGCGCGAGCCGCAGGAAGGAGGGAGATGACATGAGCGAAGAAGAAAAGAAGGATCCGGGATTCAGGGTGAGTGACCGCCGCCGTTTTGCCGGATCGGAAAGCGGTGAGGTGCGCAAAGAGGAACCGGGTCCGGAAGCCGAGAAGGCGCCTTCCGAGCCGCAGCAGGAAGCAGGCGGGAAGGCGGAAGCTCCGGGCGGGGACGAAGCAGGTGCAAAGAAGCCGGAGGCCCATAGGCAGGAGGAGCCCGAGCCCACGGCCCTTCCGGAGATCAATTTCTCGACCTTCGTGGTTTCTCTCAGCAGTTCCGCCCTGATTCATCTAGGGCTCGCGCCGGATCCGATGACCGGAGAGCAGAAGAAGGATCTCGCCATCGCAAAGCAGACGATCGACATGCTCGGGATGCTGCAGGAGAAAACGCGGGGAAACCTGACCGAAGAAGAGAGCCAGTTGATGGAAAGCATGTTGTACGATCTGCGCATGAGATACGTTGCCGAGTCCAAGTGAGCGGCAACGGCGAACAGGTCCCGAGGGACCGAAAAGGAGCAGCGAATGGAAGGTGCAGGAAACAGGGGCATTGGAAGGATCTTCTTTCTCGTCCTGATCGGCGTGGCGATGGGGCTCATCCTCGCGGCCCAGACGGATGTGACCGAGAGGCTGGGTGCAATTTTCGGTTCGGACGAAGAGGCGGTCGAAGAGCAGAAGCCCGCCGTGCAGGCCGGCTCGGACCCGGGTGGAACGGAACAGATCTGCCTTCCGGATTTCACGCTCTTGGCCGAGAAGCTCGATCCCACCGTGGTGAACATCAGCACCACCCAGGTGGTCAAGGGAGGTGCTATGGGCAGAGGTTTCGGCATGCGGCCTCCCGGACCGGGCGGGCCCCGTTTCGGACCCCAGCAGCCCGATCCCTTTGAGGAGTTCTTCGACCGTTTCTTCCGCGGAGGCCCACAGGGCGACATGAAGCGGCGGAGCCTGGGCAGCGGCTTCGTGATCGGCGAAGACGGGCTCATTGTCACGAACCATCACGTGGTCAAGGATGCGGAGACGATCACCGTCATCCTCTACGACGAGAGTGAAGCAGAGGCGAAGGTGATCGGCAAGGACCCGAAGACCGACCTTGCCCTGATCAAGGTGGACGTGGACCGAAAGCTGTCGACGGTGAATCTGGGCGACTCGGACAAGCTCCGAATGGGCGACTGGGTGCTTGCCATCGGCAATCCCTTCGGCCTGAAGTACACCCTGACGGCCGGTATCGTCAGTGCGAAGGGTAGGGAAATCGGGGCCGGGCCCTACGACGATTTCATCCAGACCGACGCCTCGATCAACCCGGGGAACAGCGGTGGACCGCTGGTCAACATGAAGGGAGAGGTCGTCGGAATCAACACGGCCATCATCGCCGGCGGGACCGGGATCGGTTTCGCGATTCCCATCAACATCGCCAAGGACCTGATTCCGCAGCTGAAGGAGACGGGCCGTGTTTCCCGCGGGTGGCTGGGCGTCTACATCCAGCGGGTCACCCCGGATCTGGCCAAGTCCTTCGGTCTGGACAAGCCGCAGGGGGCGCTGGTGTCCGAGGTCACGGAAGGCGGTCCCGCCGAGGACACGGACCTGGAGCGGGGCGACATCATCGTCGAGTTCAACGGGGAGCCGGTCGAGCAGTTCAACGACCTGCCCCGCATGGTGGCGGCCACCCCGCCGGGCGAGAAGGTGACCTTGAAGGTCCTCAGGAAGGGCAAGGAGAGGACCATCAAGGCGAAGCTGGGGGAACTCCCGGATGAGCAGGTGACCGTCGCGGAAGGTGAGTCCGGAGAGGAACTCGGCCTGCAGCTTCAGGAAATCACGCCGGACCTTGCCCGCACCCACGAGTTGGCCAGTGACAAGGGGCTGATCATCACGGACCTGGATCCTGCAGGGGTTGCGGCGGAAGCCGGCCTTCGCAGGGGGGATATCATCATGGAGATCAACCAGGAACCGGTCTACACGATCTCTGCTTTCCAGAAGAAGGTCGGAGAGGCGGAAAAGGGCGAGATGATGCTCTTCCTGATCAAGCGGCGGGAAGGTTCACTCTACATCGCAGTAGAAAAGAAGTAGAGCTCTTCTCAGACCGCCTCCACGATCATGGCCATGCCCTGGCCGCCGCCGATGCACAGGCTCGCGAGGCCGAGGGAGTGCCCGCTGCGTCGCATCTCGTGAATCAGGGTCACCAGGATCCTTGCACCGGAACAGCCGATGGGATGTCCCAGGGAGATGCCGCTTCCGTGGACGTTGGTCTTTTCCGGATCGAGTTCGAGCTCCCTCATACAGGCGATGGCTTGGGAAGCGAAGGCCTCGTTCAGCTCGAACAGGGAAATGTCCGACAACGAGATGCCCGTCCTCGCCAGGACCTTGCGTACTGCAGGAATCGGGCCCAGCCCCATGTAGGCCGGGTCGACACCCCCCGCCGCGTAACCGACGATGCGGGCGAGAGGCTTCACGCCGAGCGCGTCCGCCTTGGACCGGCTCATCACCACGAGCGCTGCAGACGCATCATTGATGCCCGAGGCGTTGCCTGCCGTGACAGTGCCGTCCTTCTTGATGAACGCCGGGGGAAGCTTTGCCATCTTCTCCAGGCTCGTGTCCATGGGCCGCTCGTCCGTGTTGACCTGGAGCGGATCCTTCCTCCTCTGGGGCACCTCGACGGTGACGATCTCCTCGGCAAAGACCCCATCCACGATCGCCTTGCGCGCACGCTGATGACTCAGCAGGCCCAACTCGTCCTGCTCTTCCCGTGAAATGCCGTAGGTCTTCGCGATGTTCTCGGCGGTGACGCCCATGTGGTAGCCGTAGAAGATTTCCCAGAGACCGTCGTGCACCATCAGGTCCACCATGGGCTTGTCGAACATGCGCGCACCCCAGCGGCCCTCGGGCAGGCTGTACGGGATGTTGCTCATGTTTTCCATGCCCCCGGCGACTACGACCTCGGCCTGGCCGGCCCGGATCGACTGATCCGCGAGGGCAACCGCCTTCATGCCGGAGGCGCAGACCTTGTTCACCGTGATCGCATTCGTCTCGACCGGCATGCCCGCCCTTATGCTGGACTGCCTGCCCGGGTTCTGTCCCTGGCCTGCGGAAACCACATTGCCCATGATCACTTCGTCGACGTAGACGGACCGGAGGTCCTCGGGCCAGGGATCGGTCTTCTGCTCGAGCTCCGTGGAACCCAATCCCTTCAGGGGATCCGGCCCGCAGGCCTTCAGGTCTTCAGGCACGGTGGGGCGAAGCCCCGCCCTGTTCATGGCGTCGCGGATGGTGATCGCTCCGAGTTCCACGACAGGCACGCCCCTGAGGGCGCCGCCGAATCCGCCGATAGCGGTTCGAACCGCACTTACGATGACAACGTCTTGCATGACGACTGGTCTCCTTTTCTCCTATCCGTTGAGGACGTCTCGGTGGTTCTGCCTATCCAGGCGGCAGCTGGCGGGAAACGTTACTTCTGTCAACAAAGTCGGGAAGTTTTCTAGGATACCCGCGGCGGCCGCACCCGTCAAGGCGTTGCCCCCCTTTCCACGATGTCCTCCCCATCGCATCGAAATTGGGGACAGCCACCGCGGAAAATTGGGGACACCCACCAATTTCCTGCATCGGGTAGATCGGTCACAGCCACTGTGCGTTGCACCGAGATCGGGGACAGCCACCGAACTCCCCGGTGAGAACACAGGTTCACAATTCGGTGCCTGTCCCCGAACTCTGCTCCAATTCGCCCCTTTCCCCGGGGAGTTGATTTTCTTCTTATTCGTGGTTTACTGAATGCTCCGAAAAGAAGCGTGATTCCATTCGTTACCAACCGCGAAAGACCCGTTAGAGGATCCGCCGTCATGAGCATCAAGGATGAAGTCCGTTGGATTGCAGAGGAAATTCAGTCCACGGCCGTCCAGGCCAGGGAGACCGCGGGAGATCTTGCAACGCGTCTGGAAGAACTGGTCCGAAACGAGTCGAACTACGACCTCTCGGTCGACGACATGGACGATCGGTACGTCTGGCAGGACGCGTCCTACATGTGGACCACGGAAAGGGGCAAGGAAGGGAGCACCGTGGTGGGCGCGACCGGTGTGGTCCCTGTCGACGACGGCATCAAGAGGGAACTTCGGCTCTGGGAGCACATGCTTCCCGCCTTGAAGGAGGAATACGTCCGGAACCGGTACACAGACGAAGTGATCTACTGTGACAAGAGAACCATGGTCGTCGGGCAGACCACAACCAACTTTGCGGGTCTCTTCCCTTCGGGTTTCGACTCCGCTGAGGTCTGCCGAAGCGGCGTGACCTATTTCGACTACTACGGGTGGGTGGACCCGGACCGGAACCCGGATCGCGTTCCGCGCTGGGCCCCGAATGTCTTCGTGGATCTCCTCGGGGCGTTCATTCAGAGCGTTCACGCACCCGTGTTCCGGCGCGAAGCCGATCCGGAGTCGTGCGGCTTCATGGGCCTTCACTACAATCTCGAGTGGGTCAACTCCAGCACCGTGTACAAGAGCACGAGCAGGGTGCTCATCCTTTCTGCCCGGTCGACCTTTGTCGGGGCGAGCCCGGATGGGATGGAGGCCCTGGGTCTGGAGCCCTTCGACAAACAGGATCCCTCCTTTCTCTCCCCGGAGAAGGTAAGGAATCACGTGGACGTGGAGCGAAATCTCGAGCGAGGGAAGTCGCCGGAACTGGCCGAGCTTGCGCGGAAGATGAAGTCAGAGAAGGGATTTCAGCATTCCCTCCGGGGCCGCGAATTCAACGTGATCGTCGAGACCGCGCCGGAGCTGGAATTCTTCATCGCCGCCCTTGTGTGAACATTCGTTCACAATTCGGGGAAAGGCACCGAACTCCCCGGTTTCGCATGATGGGTGGCGGGGCCGACCCCTGACCCCTGATCACTTTTCGCCGTGCACCTCCTGCGTGAGGCGTTCGAAGTAGGCGACCATGAAACGATGCCGCTCTTCGGCAAGCTGCCTGCCCGTCTCTGTGAGCATCCGCTCCTTGACCCTCTGCAGTTTCACGGAGAACTCCCGGAAGGCGGTGTCCTCCGACGAGTAGGGCCGCGTGGCCAGGATGTCCGCCTCCGGGTTGTGCAGCCTGGCACCCACCTCTCCGGCGAACAGAAAGGCCCGCCCAACGCCGACGGCGCCGATGGCGTCGAGCTTGTCCGCATCGAAGAGCACGCGGGCCTCGAGCGTTCGGGGTCGTTCTCCGTTTCTGCGGAACCGATGGGATGCGATGCAGTGGACGATCCGATCGATCCGCTCCCCATCGTAGCCGTTCTCATCCAGGATGGACCGGGCACGCGCCGCGCCGGCCGTGGCGTGGCAGATCACCCCTCCCGAGGCCTTCTCATCGGGTCGGCCGATGTCGTGCAGGTATGCAGCCGGCAGCAGGATCTCGAGGTCCGCCCCCTCCGCGGCCCCGATGTGTCTGCACAGTTTCCAGACCCGCTCCACGTGGTCCCAGCCGTGGCTGCTCGCGTCCGATGCGAGCAGCTCCCGGGCGACCCTCCGGATGCCGGCCGGGTTCATCCCTCGGACCCCTCTTCCGAATCGAAGCTTCCGTGTCGGCCGGCTCCCCGGGCGAAGCGGGTTGCGCCCTCGACGGTTTCGCCGGACTCGATCGTCCGGAGACCCAGCTCGAATTCGTTTCGCATGGCCTGGCCGAAGGGAAGGTCGAACTGCAGGTAAGCGGACAAACGGTCGCTTCGCATGCAATTCTGGGGAAAGCGGGCGATTTCTTCGGCGAGCTTCTCCGCCTCGGCCCGCGATGTGCCCTGCTTCACGACCCGGTTCGCCAGGCCCATACGAAGAGCCTCCTCGGCGCCAACAGGCCGTCCGGTGAGGATCATGTCCATGGCGTTGGAAAGCCCGATCAGGCGCGGAAGACGAACCGTGCCGCCGTCGATGAGCGGGACGCCCCACCGCCTGCAGAAGACGCCGAAGACCGCATCCTCCTCGACCACGCGCATGTCGCACAGGAGAGCCAACTCGAGCCCGCCGGCCACGGCGTGGCCCGCCACGGCCGCGATCACCGGCTTGCTCAGCCTCATCCTGGACGGCCCCATGGGCCCGTCGCCCTCTGCCTCCATTCGGTTGGCCCGCCCTTCCCCCTCCGAAACGGCCTTCAGGTCCGCACCCGCACAGAAAGAGCCCCCCGATCCGGTGAGAACCGCGACCCTCGCATCGTCGTCCTGCTCGAACCGGCGGAAGGCGTCCGCCAGCTCCCGGGCGGTGGGCCCATCGACCGCATTCCTCACCTCGGGGCGGTTGATGACGATCGTCGTCACAACGCCTTTCTTCTCCGTGAGCACCCGCATCACGAGACCCTCCTCTTCCAATGGATCGCGAAGTTCGGTGGCTGTCCCCGAATTGTGAACGGTTGTTCACACGGGGTGATTTCGTCCGCTACGAATCCTCCTGCCCGGACGCGGCGGCTGCGGGAAACAGGCCGGAACGGATGTGGAGGTCCCGCTGCGGGAAGGGGATCTCGATCCCGGCCCTGGCCAGCGCCTCGAAGACGGCAAAGTAGAGCTCACTGCGAACCTTGTACTGGGTCGCCCTCCGGACATCGATCCACACGAGCAGCTCGAAGTTGAGCGAGCTGTCCCCGTATTCGGTGAACCAGACCTCGGGTTTCCTGCTTCGGTCGATCTTCTCGTTTTCCTCGGCGGCCTTCAGCAGGATCGCCTCCACCTGCTTCGGGTCCGATTTGTACGAGACCCCGACGGGGACGTGGATCCGGATCAACGGTTCGGACAGGGTGTAGTTCACGATCGTCCTTCCCGTGAGATCCGAATTCGGGATCAGGTACTCGATGTTGTCCCGGGTGCGAACCTTGGTGGCGCGCAACCCCACCTCCTGGACGTTCCCGAGGGTGTCGCCCACCTGGATCCAGTCTCCTTTCCGGATCCTGCGTCCGAAGACGAGGCTGAACCCTGCGATGAGGTTCGCCGCCGTGTTCTGCATGCCGAGGCCGACCCCGATGCCCACGGCGCCGGCAAAAACCATCAGGACACGGAGATCCAGCCCGACGGCTCGGAGGGCGACCAGGAAACCGATCGTCAACAACGTGTAATGGAGGAACGTGTTGATGGCGTAGGCGAGCCCCTCCTCAACGCCGACAGAGGGGTAGACCCGGTAATCCAGCCAGGAACGAACGAGCCGGGAGAGAAAGAAGAAGGCAAGCAGTAAGAGGGCTGCCTTCAGGATGGTCCAGAGGGAAAGAGGCGTCCCGCCGATCTTGAGGACCGGGAAGGAAAGGATCCGCTGAAACGGATCGGCAAGCCCGAGAAGCTTGAGCGTCACGATCAGCAGCGTGATCACGGTCGCATAGAGCAGCAGGGACCGCAGCGCCCGGTACAGAGCCTGAACCGCCTCGTCCGTCACGGGCTTCTTCGCCGCCCATTGCCGGAGCCTTCCGTTGAGCAGGTGGTAGACCACCATGATGCCGATGAAGGCCCCGACAACGGCCCAGGTCATCCTCCAGATCGCCAGGCACAGGTCGTGATAGCCGAGGCACCACAGGATGCCCGTCAGAAAGGTGAGGAAGATGGCCGGGTAGTAGAAGCGCGTCAGCCCTCGGACGAACAACTGATAACCCTTGTAAGGCAGCTCGGGCAGCACCCCGAGGATCGCCTTCTTCTTCAGCAGAAGCAGCAGGCTTGCGAGCACGACCGACAGGGAGAGGGCGAACCGGAGCAGGGCCAGGAAATCCTCGGGAATCCGGAGGGCCTCGGCGCTCAGGAAGATCGCGAAGCTGAACAGGATGTACAGCAGGACGATGCGGGCCACGCGAAAGAACGGGAGGCCGCGGCCCGCTGAGATCGGCAGGAACTCCCGTGTCAGGCCTTCCCGGAGGAGGTTGATCAACAGGGCGCCGACGGCCCAGAGCATGAACAGGTTTCCGGTGATCCGGAACCAGGGGGCATCGTAGGAAATGAAGGCGCGAATCAGGCTGTACGCTCCGAAGAGCAGGAGGGGGATGAGAGAGGCGACCAGAATCCGCATCAGGGAGAGGAAGTAAGGGTAGAAGGCCTCGGGCATGTACGGGCGCAACGGGCCCGCCGCCTTCTCCAGCCGCTCGAGGACCTTCTTCTGGCCGAAGACGCTGTAGAAGACCGCCGCCAGAAAGGCGAGCATGATGAGGGAGCCCACGAACCCGAGGAGGCGGCTCTGCTCCATCACGTGCGCCAGGAGGTCCGGGACCTCCATGGGCAGCCCGATGGCCCAGTCCTTCAGCCGGTCGATCGTTCCGAGATCGAACCCCAGCGGTCTTCTCACGAGAAGGGAGAGGGCCTGTTCGCCCACCTCCGCCGCGGCTTCCCGCAGGCCTTCTTCCATATCTCCGGCGGGGAAGGAGATCCCCCGCTCCTCCCCGGTCGGCGTCGCCGCCTCCGCTCCCTCCTCCTTCGCCTTCTTCTCCTCCTCGGCGCCCTGCCCGAGAAGCGTCCTCGCCCCTTCGACCAGGCCTTCCTGCGCCCGCGCGCCATCAGAGGAAGCAAAGAAGACCGCCAGGAGGACCCACAGGGCGACGGACAGAAGAACAGGGGTCGCCCGCTTGGTCTGCGACGTTGTCACGGCAGTTGGTTCCTCCGGCCCGAGTAGAGGGAAGGATTCCAACATATCGTTCGTGTTTCAGCCCTGTCAATCGGAAACCGGACGGCGAGTCGGAATCGACTGCGGGGTCCGGAACCGGCAGCGTCGATCGGAAAGGACGGGAAAGTTGCATCCCCCCGGAATGTCCGCTCATCTCAGCTGCAGGGCCCTCCACCCGCACTCCGCGGGCTGCTCCGACCTTCCCCTTCTGCAAAGAGAGGAAAAGAGAATGAAAGCAAAGCTCTTGACCATCTGCACGTTGATGGCGGCAGGCATCGTCCTGGGAATCGCGCCGGCTTGGACCACCGCTCAGGTGTGTGCGGATGACCGCCCCCCGAACATCCTGGTCATCTGGGGCGATGACATCGGCCAGTCGAACATCAGTGCGTACACGATGGGCCTCATGGGCTACAGGACGCCGAACATCGACCGTATCGCCGAGGAGGGAATGATCTTCACCGATTACTACGGGGAGCAGTCCTGCACAGCGGGACGTTCCTCGTTCATCATGGGCCAGAGCGTGTTTCGCACCGGGCTGTCCAAGGTGGGCCTGCCGGGGGCGGAACTCGGCATGCGGGAGGAGGAGCCGACCATCGCCGGCCTGCTGAAGGCGCGGGGGTACGCGACCGGACAGTTCGGCAAGAACCACCTGGGCGACCGGGACGAACACCTGCCGACCAACCACGGCTTCGACGAGTTCTTCGGCAACCTCTACCACCTGAATGCCGAAGAGGAACCGGAGAACCCGGACTACCCGAAGGACCCGGCGTTTCGCAAGAAGTTCGGCCCCCGCGGCGTGATCCACTCCTGGGCCGGTGAAGACGGCACCCAGAGGATCGAGGACACCGGTCCGCTGACACGGAAGCGCATGGAAACGGTGGACGACGAAACCTCGGACCGTGCCCTTGCGTGGATCCGGGAGCAGCACGAGGCCGGCAATCCCTGGTTCGTCTGGTGGAGCGGAACCCGCATGCACTTCCGCACCCACGTAAAGGCTGAGCACCGGGGCATCTCCGGCCAGGATGAATACTCGGACGGCATGGTCGAGCACGACATGCACGTGGGCAGGTTCCTGAAGCTCCTCGACGAACTCGGCGTCGCCGACCAGACCATCGTGTTCTACTCCACCGACAACGGCCCGCACTACAACACGTGGCCGGACGCCGCCGCCACGCCCTTTCGAGGCGAGAAGAACACCAACTGGGAGGGAGGCTGGCGCGTTCCCGCCATGGTGCGATGGCCGGGAAAGATCGAGGCGGGGTCGGTAACGAACGCGATCGTGCACCACATGGACTGGCTGCCCACCTTCCTGGCGGCCGCCGGAGACCCGGACATCAAGGAGAAGCTCAAGAAAGGGGGCGTCGAGGCGATCGGACGAACCTACAAGGTGCACCTGGACGGCTACGACATCCTTCCCCTTCTGACCGGAGACACCGAGGACAGCCCTCGAAACGAGATCTTCTACTTCTCGGACGACGGCGACCTGACGGCTCTCCGCTACAGGGACTGGAAGCTCATCTTCATGGAGCAGAAGGCGATGGGTACGTTCCGCGTCTGGATGGAGCCTTTCGTTCCGCTGCGCGTTCCGTTGATCTTCAACCTCCGCCGCGACCCGTACGAGCGTGCAACGATCACGTCCAACACCTATCACGACTGGCAGATCGACCGGGCCTTCCTGCTGGTGCCGGCCCAGGCGTACGTGGCGCGGTTCCTCGAGACGTTCAAGGCGTTCCCGCCGCGACAGAAGGCCGCCAGCTTCGGCCTGGACCAGGTGATGGAGACCTTGACCGCCCCGAGCGCGCACTGACGGGGTGAATGCCGGGCCGCGCCTGGGATGCGTTCCGAACGGTGGCGACCCTGCCTTTGTGTGGGGACAACCAACGAGGAGCAGGCAAATGCGAATCCCCCTTCGTCCGTTGACGTTCACCCTGTCCCTTGTGCTCGCGGCCCTTGTTTGCGCTGCTTCCGCAGCCGGCCAGAGCGACTCCCTGCCCTCGTGGAACGAAGGCGATGCCAAGGCGCGGATCCTTTCCTTTGTCCAGGCGGTGACGGATGAGGCGTCCAAAGACTACGTCCCGCCTGCCGAGCGCATCGCCGTGTTCGACAACGACGGAACGCTCTGGTGCGAGCAGCCCACCTATGCTCAGTTCGCCTTCTCCCTCCACCGGGTGCGGGCCCTCGCGTCCGAACACCCGGAGTGGCAGACCAAGATGCCTTTCAAGGCGGTGCTGGCCGGGGATCTCGAGGCGGTCGCGGCAGGGGGTGAGAAGGGGTTGGTGGAAATCGTGACCGCGACGCACACCGGCGTGACCACGGGCGAGTTCGCCCGGGCCGTCGCGGACTGGCTGGCCACGGCCAGGCACCCGCGCTTCGATCGGCCCTACACGGATTGTGTCTACCAGCCCATGCTCGAAGTGCTCGCCTTCCTCAGGACGAAGGGCTTCAAGACGTTCATCGTTTCCGGAGGCGGCATCGAGTTCGTCCGCGTCTTCTCCGACAGGGTGTACGGCATTCCGCCGGAGCAGGTCATCGGCAGCAGCTTCGAGGTCGAGTACGAGCTTCGGGAGGGTGAGCCGGCACTCGTCCGTTTGCCCGCACCTCATTTCATCAACGACAAGGCGGGCAAGCCCGTCGGCATTCAGCGGCACATCGGCCGGCGCCCCCTTGTGGCCTTCGGCAACTCGGACGGGGACTTCCAGATGCTCGAATGGACGACCGCGGGCCCCGGTCCGCGTCTGGGGATCCTCGTCCACCACGACGACGCGGCCCGCGAGTACGCCTACGACCGGGAGTCCTCCATCGGCAGGCTCTCCCGCGGGCTGGACGAGGCGCCGAAGCGGGGATGGGCGGTCGTGAGCATCAAGAAGGACTGGAAGGCGGTTTTTCCCCTGTCGAAGTGATCGGTTCAGGCCCGCTCGAAGATCGTGGCGGGGGCCATGGCCCCGCCCGTGCAGAGCGTGACCAGCGCGCGATCCGCCTCTCTTCGCTTGAGCTCGTGGATGGCCGTGACGGTGAGCCGGCAGCCCGAGTTGCCCACCGGGTGGCCGAGGGCCATGGCCCCGCCGTTCACGTTGAGCTTGTCCCTGGGCGCGTCCAGCTCCTTGACCCAGGCGAGCGGGATGGGGGCGAAGGCCTCGTTCACCTCGAAGATGTCGATGTCGTCCATCTTCAGGCCCGCCTTTTCGAGCACCTTCGGCGTGGCCACGAGGGGGCCCGTGAGCATGTAGACCGGATCCGAGCCGACCACGGCGTTGGCGACGATGCGGGCCAGCGGCGTCAGGTTCAGCTCCTTGACCTTCTCGCCGCTCATCAGCACCACGGCCGAGGCGCCGTCCGTGACCGGGCTCGAGATGCCCGCGGTGATCCACTCCGTGCCGAGCACCGGGTTCAGGGTGGCGAGCTTGCCCAGGTTCGTGTCGGGCCGGATCGTCTCGTCCTGTTCCATGACGATCTCGTTGCCTTCCTTGTCCAGGCCCTCCATGGGCATGATCTCGTTCTTGAAGTACCCGTTCACCGTGGCCTGGTGGGCCTTCGTGTGGCTCGCCACGGCGAATTCGTCACACATCTCCTTGGTGACGCCCCAGTTCGCGGCGATCGCCTGCGCTGCCTGGGCCTGGTTGTACAGATTGCCCTTCACCCGGTCCACGTAGAACTGGCCGTACCAGTCCCCCTGGGGCCGTCCGTCCGGCAGGGTCCCGCCCGAGTCCGACCCGATCGGGTACTTGCTCATGATCTCGCAGCCGCTGGCGATCACCACGTCCATGGTGTTCGAGGCGATCATCCCGTAGGCGATCTGGATGGCCGTCAAGCTGCTGCCGCACTGCCGGTTCACCGACGTGCCGGCCACGTGATCCGGGAACCTCGATGCGAAGACCCCTGTGCGTGCCAGGGTGAAGCCCTGCTCCCCCACCTGGTAGACGGTGCCGTTCACCACGTCCTCCACCAGGTTCGGGTCCAGGTCGATTCGCGCCACCACCTCGTCCAGCACCCGGCCCAGCAGCACCGGCGCCTTCCACTCCCTGAGATAGCCGTTCCTGCGACCCACCGGCGTGCGGACCGCGCTCACGATGTAGACGTCTCGCATCTTCGTTCTCCTCTGTGTTCTTTCGGGCAAGCCACGCAACGGTTCAGGAACAGTATAGGGAAGCGAACCGGGCCGTCAATACAGTGCCCTTTTTGTTTGACCGGTGGGAAGCCCCGTGGTATGCTGCTGGGCAGCATAACAAATGAATCTTTCCTGTGGGTGCCCGTTCGGGCTTGAAAGGGAAGCCGGTTGCCAGGAAAAGCCGGCACGGTCCCGCCGCTGTAACCGGGGACGAAACCTGCAGTGAGCCACTGCCCGCACCGTGAGGCGGGTGGGAAGGCGCAGGGAGTAGGATGATCCGGGAGTCAGAAGACCTGCCCGCAGGATGGGAGCGAAGTACCGTCGCGAGGAACGGCAGAGGCTCCTGACAAAGGGCGAAGAAGCTGGGTGCAGCCCCTGGATCCGACATTGCGGGTCCAGGGGCTTTTTTATGTCGAGGCGGTGCCTAGCTTCTCCGGGCAGACGGAAGACGGTCGAGTGAATCCTCGCTGTACACCGCGACTCCGTAGAAAGGAGGTGAAGCAGGTTCTTCAAGGGTTCACGCGGCAACGATAGAGCGAATGGAAGAGAACATCAAGGAAACGGAGGAGTGAAATCATGAAATCGCTGCAACCATTCGGAGTCCTTCTTCTCACGGCACTGGCCGTCCTGCTGTCCGGCTGCCCGGATGCTCAGCAGGCCATTGTGGTGAACGGGTCGAGCGACAACGCGTCGGCCGTCGACCTCGCAGACAAGACGGTCACATCGGATCTCGGGGGCATGGTGCTCGGCCCCGTTCCGAACCGTATCGAAGTCGTGGACACAATCGCATATGTGGTGAACTCGGGGGACTTCTCGGGCAACGATGCGAGCGTGCAGGTGATCGACCTGACCACGAATACGGTCACGAAGACGATTCCGATCCCGGACGGCGAGAACCCCTGGGACCTCGCTGTGGTGTCGCCCAGTAAGATCTATGTGACCGCCTTGTACGGAAACAACGTGACGATCATCGATCCGACCCTTCCGGAAGCATCGGCCCTTGTCGGCGCGATCCCTCTGCCCGACTTCGGGGGCGTTCCGGCAGGACCCGCAGGCATCGAGGTGGCAGGCGGATACGCGTTCACCGCGAACTCCGGCTATGACGCAGCCACCTGGGGATACGTGCCCGGCTCGGTCTCGGTCATCGATACCGCCACGGACGCCCTCGTGGATGTGGACGGGGATCCGGGCAACGGAAGCGACACGCCGATCTTCACCACCGGGCTGAACCCCCAGGACCTGGCCGTGGACGCAGAGGGCGAGCTCCACGTCGTTTGCACGGGCGACTACTTCAGCGTCTTCGGGGTCGTGGACGTGATCGATCCGGTCTCGCTGGCCGTGACCGCTTCGATTCCGGTGGGAGGCACCCCCGGCAACATTTCCATCGCCGGCGCGTTTGCGCTGATCGGGGCCGGGGATGCGGACAGCTGCGACATCTTCATCTACAAGACGGACACGAATGCCGTGTGGTCGGATGCTTCGAACCCGTTCATCCTCCTCGAGTCGTCCGGATGGTGTACGGTCGGCAAGATCGGGGTGAGCGAGAGCGGGCGGTGGGCCTACGTGCCCATGGGCGTCTGGGGTGCCGAGTCGGTCCTCATGGAGTGTGAGGTCGCCACCCGGCCGATCTTCCGGCGTGTCTTCGATCTCGCACCGGGTGCGAATCTGCCCTCAGCGGTTGGTTTGGTCTATTGATCGTCGGTCCTCCTCCGGCGGCGCCCGTGCCGGGCGCCCCGGAAGGGGACGATCGGAGGTGTTTCTGTCATGAACCATCATCGTACAAGCATACGTCTCATGCGTTGCGTGCTGATCCTGGGCCTTTTCACCGCGCCTCTGGTGAGCGCAGGCCCTTACACAGAGGCCGGCGTCCTGAGCAACGACCCGAGGATCGTCGGATGGGCCACGGGCTGGACGGACGAGGTGCGGGGCCCCATGGACATCGCCCATCCGGCAGGAGGGAACGCCACGGGCGGGTCCCCGGCCAATGTGCTGGGGCCGGTCACGTGCGATGTGGGGGATACCGTTTCTCTCGGGGACGGCGGGCGGTTGACCCTGACGTTTGCCCTGCCCATCTTTGACGGGCCGGGCGAGGATCTGGTCGTGTTCGAGAACGCCTTCTTCTCCGGGCTCGGGATCTTCGGGGAGTTGAGTTTCGTGGAGGTTTCCACCGACGGGGTTGCCTTCGCCCGTTTTCCAGGGGTTTCGCTGACCCCGGGTGCGGTCGACACCTATGACACCCTCGAGCCCACGGACGTGTACTACCTGGCGGGCAAGCACCCCGGGGCGAACCAGCAACCCTGCGAGGGAACCGGCTTCGACCTCTCCGATCTTTCCGGCCATCCGGACGTGCTGAGCGGTGCGGTGGACTTGACCGAGATCAACTATGTCCGGGTCGTGGACGTGGTCGGCGACGGCAGCACCCAGGACTCGCTGGGAAATCCGGTCTATGATCCCTACCCCACGGCCTTCGCTCTGGGTGGGGCCGATCTGCAGGCCGTAGGCGTGATCAACGCGGGATCCTGCACGGACGGGGACGGAGACACCTACGCGGTGGACGGCGGCGGTTGCGGCCCGGTGGATTGCGACGACGCCGATCCGGACATACACCCCGGTGCGGGCGAGGGCCCTTCCGGTGACCCATCCTGCTCGGACGGTGAAGACAACAACTGCAACGGGCTTCCGGATGCATCGGACCCGGGCTGCAGCTACAACCCCGGGGCATGTGCCGACGCTGCGGTCGTGGAAGCTGCCGGGGTGGACAGTGAGGGTCAACGCGCATCCGGCCGAGCCAATCTCTTGCTGCTGGTCCTCGTTCCGACCTTTGCGGCGGGGATCCTGAGGTTCCGGCGGTCCCGGCAAGAGGATCCTGAGAAGTCGCCTCCCAGGAGCCTGTCGTCCTAAATCGATCCTAAATCGGGTCGGACCAAGCTATGTATTTGATTGTGAAAGAAAATGACTGCCTATAGACCCGATAATCAAGCTTAGACAACCTATTTCGGCATCTGAAAATGGACTCTAAGCCGTCGCCCCAACAGAATCTGGCATCGGGTCGAGTTTGCAGAAGGAGGCCCATATCATTCCTTAGACAGCAACTTCTGGCCCAAGAATTGAGCAGCTAAGGCAAATAGCGGGGCCAGTTAGGGCCCTTTATTCATGTATATCAGACATATAGCTTGGTCCGACCCGATTCGCTGGGGCCGATTGGTTGGTTCGTTGCCTGGACCCGCTTCTGCGGCTCTCGTGCAATATGCGGGCTATCGTTTTTTTGCGGATCGCCCGACTTCGTACGCTTGAGCCTTTGCGCCTCCACCCGTCCTCACCCTCG
Organism: uncultured Thermodesulfobacteriota bacterium; assembly: GCA_964479535.1. GTDB lineage: Bacteria > Desulfobacterota > DSWW01 > DSWW01 > DSWW01 > S015-6. The sequence continues at coordinate 53,358 of CAYZMM010000016.1, read as the reverse complement.
GAAAGGTGAAGTGAATCCGTGATGTTCAGGAGAAGAAGGAGGGCTCTTCGGTCTTTCTTGGCCGGAACGGTCTTGCTTGCCTTCTGCTCGAGCGGTTTTGCAGAAGAGGCGGAAAAGGCTGCCGGCGATACGGTTTCGTCCGAGGAAGAAACACCCGCCTACGAGCTGTCGCCCGTTGTCGTCCGCACCTCACGGATTCGGGAGGCGAAGGACGACCCCGCCAGCTTCACATCGGTGATCGAGCCCGATAGGTACGCCTCCCAGTTCTGGACGACCGAAGACCTGCTTTCACGGCAGCCGGGCGTGAACATCAGGCGCTATGGAGGGTTGGGCCAGTTCAGCACCGTCTCGATCCGCGGCTCTTCGGCCGAGCAGGTGCTGGTGCTGCTCGACGGCGTGCGGTTGAATACCGGAGAGGGGGGAAGCGTGGATCTTTCCACGATTCCCCTCGACTCGATCGAGAGAATCGAGGTCATCCGCGGCGGGGGCACGACGGTCTACGGGTCGGACGCGATCGGCGGCGTGGTCAACATCATCACCAAGGAGCCGAGCGAAAAGCCGGCGGTTTCCGGGACACTCACCTACGGGTCCTATGATACGCTGAAGGCATCGCTGACGGGCAGCGGCAGGTTCCGGCGTCTCGACTACCTGCTCAGCGCCACCCATTCCCAGTTCGAGGGCGATTTCGATTACGATACACCGGAAATTCGCGTGCAGGGGGTGACCCTCGATCCGAGCGAGCCGGCGACCCGGGTCAACAACGACTCCAGGTCCAACGGTGTGCTGGCCAAGGCCGATCTCTCCCTCACCGACACCTTTCGGGTCGGGCTTTCCAACGACTTCTTCTGGCAGGAGCGCGGACAACCCGGGACCGTGTTCGACCCCCGCGAGAGGGCGCGACAGGAGAATCTGCGCAATCTCAGCCAGGTCAGACTGCACAAGGACGCGTTTCTCCTTCCGGACATCCAGGCTTCAGTGGGTGGTTTCCTTCGGTACAATCGCATCCACTTCACCGATCCGGACCCCGCCCTCGGCGCAGGCGATGACGGGATCGAAACCACGACCAAGCAGTACGCCTTCGGGGCCCAGCTCGAAGCGAAGGGCTACGGGCAGACCTGGGGCGCGGAGCACGTGTTCGAGTGGCGGGGCGAGTTCCGACAGGACGAGCTCGAGGACGAGGTCCTGCCGGGGCAGGAGGGCTTCGGGGCGCAGGACCGTACCAGCCTCGAGTGGCGCCTCCAGGACGAGGTCGTGCTGCTGCGCAGCCGGCTGAGCCTCATCCCGGCGGTCGGCTACGAGGACAGCTCGGATTTCGGCGGGCACTGGACAGGCAAGATCGGGGCCATTTGCAGGCCGCGGGGCTGGTTGACCTTGAAGGCGAATTTTCAGAACGCCTTTCGAAAGCCGAACTTCACGGAGCTCTATTTTCCGAACCAGGGGTTCATTCGCGGCAATCCGGACCTGAGGCCGGAGAAGAGCAGGACTCTGGATGCCGGTCTTGCATTGAACTTCAAGCGGGTGTTTCTCCAGGCGGTCTACTTCCGCAGTTGGGTCGACGAGTCGATTCAGTGGCTGCCGGTGAGCTCCTTCACGATCCGGCCGGTGAACACGGGGCGGGTGGACGCCTGGGGCGTAGAGCTGGATACGGAATACCGGCCGTGGAGCCCCCTCCTGCTCACGGCGGATTACACCTTTCTGCATGCGGTTTCGGAAGAGACGGGCGAACAGCTGGACGGCAGGCCACGGCACGAGGTGCATTTCAAGGCTTCTCTGGAAGACGAACTGGGAGAGATCTACACGGAGGTGGAGTACCTGAGCTCGATTCCGTTCGAGAGCACCCGAACGGCACGGCTGTTCGTGAACCAGCGGGCCATTCTCGGCGTCGGGTTGACGGCGAACCTGAGGGCGCTCCCCTGCCTGCGCACCGTGGAGTGGCTCCGAAAATGGACACTGGGCCTGGAGGTGAAGAACGTCAACGATGCCTCGGTCTACGATGCCCTGAACTTTCCACTGCCGGGAAGGATGTTCTTCTTGACCCTGCGTGCGCTCATTTGAGGAGGCGGCCCACTCGCTCGCGCATCGAAAGGAGCGGATTCATGAAACCTTCCGTTTTCCGACGACACTTGATCCGGTCTTCCCGGCCGGCTCCTTCGTTGTGTGCGGGCGGACTCGTGCCGGTACTGATCCTGTGCCTGGGGCTCGCGGCGTGCGAAGACTGGAGCCAAGGAGGCAGTATCGTGGATGTGGAGAGCTTCAACACGGCGATCGGCAGCCCCTTTGCCACCACGCTGCTCATACCGGACCGAGAGGCGTTCCGGAACAGGGCGCTCGTGCAGACCGTGTCGTCCCCCCTGGGCGTCTTCTCCTTCGACCTCGATGCGATCGAACACCCCCTCCCCTTCGACTTCTTCGACATGAGCGGGAAGCTGCAGGGCATACCGGACGGGCTCGTGGTCGAGATCGACGGAGACCTCGCCTTCGTGACCGTGAGCGGAGCGGAGGAAGGGGTGTGGCTGTTCGATCCGGTGGATGCATTCGAGTTGCTGGGTTCCTTCACTTACAGGGGCAGCCGGTTCCAGCTGCCTGAACCGGCCGAGGATTCGGAGGGAAACCTGGTGAACACGGTGACGCCGACCTTCACCTCCGGTGTCGCCCTCATGCAGGGAAAAGTGTACATCTCCAACTCGAACTTCATCCGCAGCGGCAGCAACCCGATCAGTGCGCCCGGAACGGTGAAGATCGTCGGACTGGACGAGACCGTGGAACCGCCCGCGTTCTTCGAGCTGCCCTCGCCGGATTTGATCGTGACCACTTCCTTCAACCCGACCGAGGTGACGCCTCTCGACGAGAGGGTCCTGCTGGTCACCAACACCGGGGTGCTCGCGATCCGGGAGGACAACGGGGTGCCCCTGACAGAGGGAAGCGTTGACGTGGTGGACACGGTTCGGGATTGTATCGTCGCCACCTACCCTCTGGGCCGGGGGGCGCCCTCCTTCGCGAAGATTGCCGTGGCGGAGCAGGTGGTGCAGGGGGGCGGAGTGGTGTACCGGGGATACCTCGGGAGCGCCGGATTCAACCACGTGTACGAACTGGATCTGACCGGCCTCGACGCGTATCTGGACACCTGCCCGTCCCCGGAAGACGTGCCGCGCCTGGACGACAAGGTGCTCGCAGGGCCGGACGACCCGATTCTTGCGACCACGGCTCCCGTGAACACCCCGAATCTGGTGGCTCAGGCGGTGGTCGACCACAATGCCACGCGATGCTATGCCACCGGTCTCAACTCTGGGACCCTGGCGGTGCTCGCCCTGGAGACGGCGACGGACGGGGAGGGGGCGCCTCTTCCGAGCCGGAAGAGCCCGCTCAGCGTCATCCAGGTCACCGACCCTCTGCCCACACAGAACGAGTCCGAGCCGGGCCCGGTGGCCGTCCGTCCGGGTGTGCCGTGCGCGGTTCAGCCAGATGAGGAAGACTGCTTCAACGGTCCGGATGTCTTCGTCGTGACCGGAACGCCCATCGGCGAGCTCCGGGCCTTCCGAACCTACTGATCCAACCCGCCCATTGCACGGATTCCGTCACTTACAAATCGGGCACTTACAAATTGGGGACAGCCACCGATTTCCTTGGAAATCGGTGGCTGTCCCCAATTTTATCCGTTTGCTGCAACGATCTGACCGCGCAGCGGCATCTAATCATTCCATCAAGGAATCGAGCTCGAAGGAGGAGAGATCATGGATTTCGATCATGCCTATGCCGACTATCTGAGGAAAGAGGACATCGCCGCCATCGAGGCGCTCGAAAAGGAAACGGGCACCCGAATCCTCGCCTACTACACCCCGCCTGTGGCCGCACAGATCCCGGAGAAACAGCTTCAGAAGATACGGGACCTGGAGTCGAAGCTCTGCGTACGTCTCGTGGCCTACAAGACCCATTCGAACTGAACCTTCCCGACGGGCATGATCGTAATCGCGGACAATCTGCAGGCGAGCCGCAAAGCCGTCGAGTCGGCTTTCCGGGAGTCCGATCCCCGGCCCGTTCTTGATCTGGCCCGGCGTCTGGAGGAGGCCGGGGCCCGCATGATCGACATCAACGTGGGCCCTCCCGGCCGGAACGCGGAATCGAAGATGGCCTTTCTGGTGGAGGCGGTCCAGTCGGTGAGCGACCTGCCCGTGCTCCTCGACACGGCGGATGCGGATGTCATGGCTGCGGGTCTCGAGGCCAACCGCAAGACGGCCCTGGTGAACGGCTTCTCTCCGGAGCCGAAACGGCTCGAGCGGATTCTTCCCCTTGCTGTTCGTCACGATGCGGATGTTGTGGCGTATCTGATCGAAGAAAGCGGTCAGCCTCCTGCCTCCCTGGAAGACAGGCTCGGGATCGCCGTGGAGATCGACGGCGCCGCTCAGGCCGCCGGACTGAGCCCTGAACGGTTGATTCTCGATCCCTTCGTGGCCCCCCTGATCTGGGAGGACGGGCACCGGCGCAACGCGACCCTCCTGGAGGTGATCCGCCGGCTGCCCGATGTGCTGGGCCGACCGGTCCGGACGGTGGCGGGGCTCTCCAACCTCACCACGGGCCTCGGAGCATCGGACCGGGACCGGAAATGCAGGGCGGAGCGGGCCTTCCTGCCCATGCTCGCCTCTGCGGGCCTCACCATGGTGATGCTCGACGTGTTCCACACCGAGGCCGTCCGCCTGGCCAGGGCCTGCGAGTCCCTCTTGTCGCCGAAGGTCTTCACATGGGAGACGCTGTAGCCGGAGCCTCGGCCCCGCCAAAGCGCCTCTCGTGGCTGCCAGTTCGCCTATAATTTCAATAATGACAACTATTTGACTTGACCTGCCCTGCGGTTATGAGATATGAAACAGGGATCGGTGCATTGCCGGTGTGCCGAAGGAGTTCACGCTATCGATAGGAAACGCAAAACGACGAAGGAGGGGACAAAGATCATGAGAAGACTCGCGATAATCGCATTGCTGGCAGGCGTGGTTGCCCTCGTCTGCACCGGTTGTGCCAGCTACCTCCCGGCGGGCGGGATCTACACCGGGGCCGTGGGGGCCATCGGTGCCGGAAGCGGGGACGTCAGTTATTCCAAGGTCGGGAAAGCTACGTCGACTTCCATTCTGGGCCTTGTGGCCACAGGCGACGCAAGCATCAAGACGGCGGCGGCCAATGGCGGGATCAAGCGAATCAAGTATGTTGATTACGAAGTCGAAAACATCTTGGGAATCTACGGGCAGTACACGACCGTTGTTTACGGAGATTAGTTGAACCCCTGCGAGCTCCGCGCCCGGGAGTTGTCCTTTGCCGGGGCGTGAAGCTGGCTGGCTTTCGATAGCGTGGTTTTCCGGTGTCGTTTGTACAAGCAATTTACGGGTGGCAGGGGCGGTCCGTCGCCCCTGGCACCTACACCGCCTTTCGCACCCACCATGCCGTGAATCACGTCGTTCTCCTTGAAGATCCTACTTTCCACTCAGAACCAAACTCCACTCCGCCTACATCCAAGGGTATCGGTTCGAGGGCCCGGTTCCAGCTCGCACAGTGCACGAAACCTCGTGTCCGTCCGCTATTTGGTCCTCCGAAGATCTGAGGTGTGCCCTCACCGGAGACCGGACGCGGTAACAATCATCCCTTGTACGGATCCAGGAAGAGAAGCCTGGATCCGGCAAGAACAAGCGGAGGGTGAAGATATGAATGGACCAAGGATGAATCGCATGGGAATGAAGGGTCAGACAGCACTTGTCGTTTCCTTTCTGGTGATCCTGCTGCTCAGCCCGTCTTCGGCATCGAACTGGGAAGAGGATGCAGAGAAGCTTTGCAGCGGCTGGGGCGACCAGGCGGACAAGCGCAGGTATTGCGTCAATTCGGTGACGACATGCTTGCTGTACCGTGAAACCGCAACCAGGGAGGCGCACTTCGCGCCATGCATGCAGAAGAAAAAAGACGATCTGCCCCCCGGGACCGAGTGGCGTGCCGTTTTGGCCGGCGAGGGGGCGGAGGGGAAGGAGATCCTGCATGGGTCTTACATGTATGGCGAGCTTCGCTGCGACACCGGCTATTACAGGAACTCTGCCGGAGACAACTGCCTGCCGCTCCCGGAGGTGGCCGGGGGAAGGTGGAAGAACAACGCGCTCTCCTGCAACAGCGGCTACGTGAAGATGATCGATGGGGAGCCGGGCGCCGAGGTCTCGCCGGAGAATCTGAGCTGCCGCAAGCTGCCCGAGATCCCGAACGCCGTGTACAACTGGAGCCGGCCCACCTGCACGAGCGGATATGTGATGGTGGAAGGCCCCAAGTGTGTGCCTCGGTCGTCGATCAAGGATCCTTCGGAGATTCTGGCTTCTGCGGCCTGGCAGAAGTACATGTGTCCGGAAGGTTACCGTGCAAGCGGAGGCGATTGCTACTACACCGGCCTGAAGGCCAAGACCGTCAAGGCCGGCGAGATGGACCTGCAGGGGGTCCGACTCGGGATGGGAGAGCAAGAGGTTGGTGCGATTCTGAAGGCGAAAGGATACAGTGAGGTGAGGTACGGGTTCGTCAAGACCGAGCCGAACGGCACGAAGAAGACCATCGAATACAAGGTCGGGGTGAACGGCAGTGAGCAGGAGAAATACCGGCGTCTGGTCCGCATCAGTTACAAGCAGGATTATCCGACATCGCTCCGGTTCGACATCGCCGAGGTCGAGGCGCAGATGAAGGACCGTTTCGGAGAGCCGGACGAGCAGTCGAACAAGAGTGCCAAGGAGTTCTCCCTTGCGTACAAGGACGGCGGAAGATCGTCGCAGTCGGACCCTGTTCTGCACATCAACGCGCGCAAAGACTTTCGAGGGCAGTTCCTGCATATGTCGCTTCAGGATCCGGGGCTGCAGCAGCGGCTGCTCGAAGAACATCGGGCAGAGGTGAAGGCGAACAAGCAGAAGACGGAGCTTGCCAAGCCGGCCGCCAGCATCGATTTCTAGGAGCCCTTGCCCAACATACAGATCGGGGACTACCATACAGATCGGGGACAGCCACCGATCTGCCGGGAGTTCGGTGGCTGTCCCTGATCTGTGTGCCGGGAGTTCGGTGGCTGTCCCTGATCTGTGAACGTGTTGCCACAAATCCGAGCAATTCCTTGACATTCGGGTACCTTTTCATATACAGTGGTCTGAACGAGCGCTCAGTCAGTAGCCCCGGTCTCTGCGTTCAGATGCACAACCACAACAAGGTGCGTTTCATGGACCCTCTCACCCACCGAACGAGCGACGTGCACACCCTGGTCAAGGACCCGGGCCTGGTCGAGCGCCGTCGCCGCCAGATCGCGGATGCGGCGGTCAGGCTGTTCGTCGAGAACGGCTTTCACAAGACCACCACCCGCCAGATCGCCCGGGCCGCCGGCTTCAGTATCGGCACTCTCTACGAATACGTGGCCTCCAAGGAGGACATCCTCTACCTGGTCTGCGATGCCATCCACGCCGAGGTGGAACGAGGCATCGCAGAGGTCATGGAGCAGGCGACCGGGGGGTGGGAGGCCCTCCGTGGTGCGATTCGGGAGTACTTCCTGGTCTGCGACCGGATGAGCGACCACATCCTGCTCATCTACCAGGAGACCAAGTCGCTGACCCCCCAGTGGCAGAAGCGTGTCCTGGAAAACGAGGTGAGGCTCACGGAGCTCTTCAAGGGGGCCCTGCAGCGCCTCTGCGCAAAGGAGGGAATCGAAGGGCCGGAGGATGCGTCCCTGGAGCTCATGGCGCACAACATCATGGTCCTCGGACACATGTGGACCTTCAGGAGGTGGTTCTTTCGTCGCCGCTTCCGCATCGAGGACTACATTTCTCATCAGACCGCTTTGATCATGAGGGAATTGACGGGTTCGAGTTTTTGAAAGGGGTTCGCCATGAAGGAAGGAGAAGTAGAGGTATATCAGCCGAAGAATCCGGTCCGGGTGGTGACCGCCACGTCGCTCTTCGACGGGCACGACGCAGCGATCAACATCATGCGACGGATCCTGCAGGCCACCGGGGCGGAGGTGATCCACCTGGGGCACAACCGGTCCGTGGCCGAGATCGTGGATGCCGCCGTGGAGGAGGACACCCAGGGCGTGGCGGTTTCCTGCTACCAGGGCGGACACATCGAGTTCTTCCAGTACATCGTGGACCTGCTCAAGGAGAGGGGAGCGGACCGCGTCAAGGTGTTCGGCGGGGGCGGCGGAGTGATCGTGCCGGACGAGATCCGCCGGCTCGAGGCGTACGGTGTCGCCAAGATCTACTCCCCGGACGACGGTGCAAGGCTCGGGCTCCAGGGCATGATCAATCACCTTGTGGAGAGCATCGACTACCCACTGGCGACCGACGCGTCCGATTTCGATCTGGGCGGTCTTCAGCCCCGGGACAAGGCAAGGGTGGCGCGGCTCATCACGGCCGTGGAGTCCGCCAAGGCGAAGGAGGACGGCCACCTGGAGGGCCTGCGGGCCGAGATCCGGCGCAGGCTCGAGCAGGGCCGCCCCCCGGTGCTCGGCATCACCGGCACGGGCGGTTCCGGCAAGTCGTCGCTCACGGACGAGCTGATCCTGCGTTTCCTGCACGACCGTAAGGAAGCGACCGTTGCCGTGCTGAGCGTGGACCCGTCCCGACGCCGCACCGGCGGCGCGCTCCTCGGCGACCGCATTCGCATGAACGCCATCGGCAACCCCCGGGTCTACATGCGCTCCCTCGCCACCCGGGGCGCCCGCACGGAGCTGAGCGAGTCGCTGGCCGACGCGATCGAGCTGGTGCAGGCGGCCGGATACGACCTGGTCATCGTGGAGACGGCCGGCATCGGTCAGGGAGACACGGCGGTGGTCGACCTGGTGGATGTGTCCCTCTACGTGATGACCCCCGAGTTCGGCGCCGCCTCGCAGCTCGAGAAGATCGACATGCTGGATTATGCGGACCTGATCGCGATCAACAAGTACGAGAAGCGCGGGGGTGACGACGCGGTTCGGGATGTGCGAAAGCAGGTCCAGCGAAACCGAAGTCTCTTCAATGTATCGCCTGACGACATGCCCGTGTTCGGCACGATCGCCTCCAAGTTCAACGACGACGGCGTGACGGCCCTCTACCACGGGATCATGGACAAGATCGCCGAGAGGACGGGCAGCACCTTCGAGTCCGGCCTGCCTCGGCCCGCGTCGATGACCTCGAGCTCGAAGACGATCATCATCCCTCCGGAACGAGGCCGCTACCTGGCCGAGATCTCCGAAACGGTCCGGGCCTACCACCGCCGCACTGCGGAGCAGTCGGATGCGGTGCGAAGGGCCTGGCACCTGGAGCAGGCGGCCGAGGCCCTGGCAGAAGCGGAGGCTCCGTCCGGAGCGGGCGACGCCGTCGCCCGCCTGAGGGAGGAGGCGAAGCGGGCGCAGGAGGCCCTGGACGAGGAGACCCGGCAGCTCGTCTCCGAGTGGCCCAGGACCTGCGAAGCTTACGGCGGGCAGGAACTCGTCTACCGGGTGCGGGAACGGGAGATCCGGGTCCCCTTGTACTCCGAGTCGCTGGCCCGACAGCAGATCCCGAAGGTGGTCCTGCCGAAGTTCAAGGACCCCGGCGAGATCTACCGCTGGCTCCGGGAGGAGAACCTGCCCGGAAGCTTCCCCTACACGGCCGGCGTGTTTCCCTTCAAGCGGACCGGCGAGGACCCGACCCGGATGTTCGCGGGAGAGGGCGACCCGGCACGCACCAACCGAAGGTTCAAGCTCCTGTCCGAGCACTCCGACGCCAAACGCCTCAGCACGGCCTTCGACTCGGTGACCCTGTACGGATACGATCCGGACGACAGGCCGGACATCTACGGCAAGGTGGGCACTTCGGGGGTGAGCGTCTGCACCCTCGACGACGTGAAGGTGCTCTACGGCGGGTTCGACCTGTGCGCGCCCAGCACCTCGGTGTCGATGACCATCAACGGGCCGGCCCCGATGATGCTGGCCATGTTCCTGAACACGGCCATCGACCAGGAGGTGGACAGGGTCACGGCCGAGCAGGGGCGGGAGCCCACCGACGAGGAGTTCAAGGCGATCCGGGCCCGGGTCCTGGAGAGCGTGCGCGGGACGGTGCAGGCCGACATTCTCAAGGAGGACCAGGGCCAGAACACGTGCATCTTCTCCATCGATTTCGCCCTCCGGATGATGGGCGACATCCAGGAGTACTTCATCCAGAACAATGTGCACAACTTCTACTCCGTCTCGATCTCCGGCTACCACATCGCCGAGGCCGGGGCGAACCCGATCTCTCAGCTCGCCTTCACCCTGGCCAACGGCTTCACCTACGTGGAGTACTACCTGTCCAGGGGCATGCCGATCGACTCCTTTGCCCCGAATCTCTCCTACTTCTTCTCGAACGGGATGGACCCGGAGTACACGGTGATCGGCCGGGTGGCCCGCCGCATCTGGGCCGTGGCGATGCGGGAGATGTACAAGGGCTCCAGCCGGTCTCAGATGCTCAAGTACCACATCCAGACCTCGGGCCGTTCGCTCCACAGCCAGGAGATCCAGCTCAACGACATCCGCACCACCCTGCAGGCCCTGTGCGCCATCTACGACAACTGCCAGAGCCTTCACACGAACGCCTTTGACGAGGCGATCACCACCCCGACCGAGGAATCGGTCCGACGGGCACTGGCCATCCAGCTCATCATCAACCGGGAGTGGGGCCTGACCAAGAACGAGAACCCCTACCAGGGGAGCTTCATCGTGGAGGAGCTGACCCGGCTGGTGGAGGAGGCGGTCCTCTCCGAGTTCGACCGGATCGCCGAGCGGGGGGGCGTGCTCGGCGCCATGGAGACCGGGTACCAGCGAAGCAAGATCCAGGAGGAGTCGATCCACTACGAGACGATGAAGCACGACGGCCGGCTGCCCATCATCGGGGTCAACACCTTCCAGAACCCGCACGCCGAGTTCGACGAGTCGGGCGCCTTCATCGAGCTGGCCCGGGCAACGGAAGAGGAGAAGGCCTCCCAGCTGCGGCGGGTGAAGGACTTCATGAAGCGGCACGAGAAAGAGTCCCCCGAGGCGCTGGCCCGCCTTCAGCGCGTGGCCCTGGAAGGGGGCAACATCTTCGCGGAGCTGATGCAAACGGTCCGCACCTGTTCCCTGGGCCAGATCACGCAGGCGCTGTACGAGGTGGGGGGCCAGTACCGCCGTGGAATGTAGAGGCTGACGACAAACGGCCATCTGCGGCGCATGTTGCGAGCGAAGCGTGGCAAGCCCCCCGCTTCTGTACCCCGTCGGGGTCAGGCTTTCACTTTTCATTTTTCCCGATTGCCGGGCTGGTTCTCAGGATTATGGACAGTATCTGATTGACCACGGGCAGAACATCGACCTTTCCTTCGCGGACTTTGCGCCGGATGTTGCTCACACCAGATGCGCTGATACCTCCATAGTGCGCTCCCACGGCGCGCCCGCTGAGACCCGTTAGCCGGCAAGCCAGCTCGACCGCCACATACTTCGCCGGACCCACCCGACGGCCGTGCTCTTTCAAAGCAGCCGCATCGATCCGGTAGTGCCCGGCCACGTATGCGTCGACCTTGTCAATGTCGACCGTGAGGGTGGGCAGGGCTAAGTCCTTGTCCTGCATCTTGCCCGTCCGCAGTTCCTCCAGCCTCTTCTTCGTGTCCTCTATGAAGCTGCCCGCCCCGATAGCGTATCGGCTGGCGCGCATGGCGTCACACAGAGGTTGATCTTCTTCGGTGACGCAATTGTGCACGTCGGCCCGATACTGCTGCCGCGCAGCGGCAAGGGTCGAGCCGTACTCCCGAAGGACATCGTAGCAGACGAACTCCAGGGCCTTCCGCTTGTCCACGTACCCAGGGTAACTGCTCCAGCGGTACGATTCGAGCTGCTTCGCGCGTTCCGGGCTGCTCAAACGGCTAGAGGCGTTGATCTTGACGGGATTCAGGTGAATGTACCGAGTGACGGCCAACAGGTAATCCTCATCCTGGACAAGTTTCGCTCCAAACCGTGCCTGGAACTGATGGCCGGGCTTGTGATGTTTGTACCGAGCATACAACGCGTAGCTCGTGTTCAACCGCTGCATGAACTGCGACAGGTTCGCCCGAGGTGTACGTACCAGCAGGTGGAAATGGTTGTCCATCAGTACGAATGCATACAGCAGCACCGCGTGTGTCCTAACGTTGTTCTCCAATTGGCACACGAAGCGGTGCCTGTCGTCGTCATCCAAGAACAGTCTCGCCCGCCCGTTACCTCGAGAGGTGACGTGATAGACCGCATCCGGAAAGGTGATACGTGGCTCGCGTGGCATCTATCGAAGATGGCGGATCTCATCGTCCCGCCAAAATGTAGAATGAAGGCCTGACTCAGATTCCGCAAGCAAGAATCCTGCCGACGGAACTCCGCATGTGATTGCAAGAAGCAGCAGCACGTCGACAAAGCCTTCCCTATCGCCTGGTTGGAATTATCCAGACAAGATCGGGGAAAGGGTATTCCTCTCCGGCGGTAATGTGGGAAATGTGGAAGGTTATTCACGCCCTTCGTGGGTTGAGCAGGCAAGACCCAAGAATCTAGAATCTCTTCCCGCGGCAAAGTGTAAAGTGAAAGCCTGACCCTGCTTGCTGACCCTGCTTGCGGCATTCGTTGATTAGAAATCCCTGGGATTCGACTTTCAGAAGGTGAGTGTCAGCCCTCCGTAGAAGACCCTCCCGGGCTCGTTGACAATGGGCGGGTTCGCGCCGGAACCCGAGACCACATCGAATTCATAGGAATTGGCCACCGCGTAGCATTCGTCGAAAAGGTTGTCGATCCCGAAATTGAGCGTGATGAAATCCCTCGGCTGATACCCGATGCGCAGGTTGAAGACGTCCCAGGCGGGCAGCTCCACCTCGCCGGCGTCGATGTCCACGCGGGAAGCCGCCTCCGAGTGGATCCATTCGAAGGTGCCGAAAAGCCTCTCCGTATCGTAGTGAATGGCAAGCCTCGTCTTCAGCGGCGGGATCTCGGCCAGATTCCGGTTCTCGTTCGTGACTTCACCGTTCCACGACGGCAGCGTCTTCTTCTCTCCCCGCTGGTAGGCGACCGCGCCCTCCAGAGAGAATTGGTACGGCAGGCTCACGAGCGCCTGTCCGTAGGCGCCCAGAAGCTCGGCATCGATGTTGACCCACGTCTTGGGAGGGGCCTGCTGGTAGATGAAGTCCTGGAGATAGCTGTAGAAGGCGTTCCCCCGAACTCGGAACCGCCCGGTCCGCACCTGAAAGCCTAAGTCCACCTCCGTGTTTCGGGTGGGCTCGAGTTCCGGATTGCCTGCGAAGTTGGCACCACGGGGCGGCTGCAGGTAACGCTCGACCGAGGTCGGAGGCCGCACGGTGTGTCCCACGCCTCCCTGGATTTCCACGCTGTCCGTGAGAAAGCAGACGGCCGAGACATAGCCGCTGGGCAGGTAGTCGGTCTGCTCGTTGGCTGAGATCCCGAGCTTGTCGACCGTGTTCGGCAGCGGCTTGTTCGCCTCCGAGGAGAATCGGTCGCCCCGCACGCCGGCGCGCAGAGACCATCGGTCGAAGTCCCGTTCCCCGATGGCGTAAAGGCCCACGTTGAGGGTGTCCACGTCCGGGACCAGTTCCCCGTTGAACAGGTCACCGCTCTCCACGAAGAACATCTCGCCGTCCCAGTTCCTCCAATAGATGTCGAATCCGTAGATCAGGGTCACCCATCCGGTCTCGGTGACGTTCTCGACCTTTCCTCCGTAGAAGGTCGATACCACATCGTTTCTCTTCATCGCTTCTTCCGGTATGTCGCGGTAGATCTGCGTGGGCTCGTGGGCGATCTCGTTTCGGTAGAAGCTCACGCGCAGTTCGTCCGAAAGGCTGCCCAGGTCTGACAGGCTGTACTCGGCGCGGAACAGGAGGGTCGTTTCCGATGCCGTATCGAACGCCACCCTCGGCGTCAGGATGTCCTCCGCATCCCCATACACGAGCGAGAAGAGAAGGCTCTGGTTTTTTCCCGGGCTGGCCCGGAACTTGGCCCACACGTCGTGCTTCCGGAACGCCTTGAGGTCCGCTCCGACGGCGTTGTAGCCCGGGCTGTTGGCAAAGCTGGAAAGCCGGTTGCCGCAGCCGTCCTCGTACTGGCCGGATTCCGAGTAGTTGTACCCCAAGAGGCCCTGAACCTTCTCGTTTCCGCCGGTGGCGTAACCCCCTCCGCTGAAGAACCCGTAGCTTCCGCCCTTGATCAGGGCGCCCCCGTGGACCCCCTCACGGGGATCGCGTGTGATCACGTTGACGCTGCCCCCGAGCACCCCGGGGTGCCGCACGTCGAAGGGCCCCATCCTCACCTCCACACGGTCCACGGCAAGGAGGTTGACGTGAGACAAACCCGGGTCTTTTCGGCTTCCGCACGCCCCTTCCAGGATCGTATCGTCCAGCAGCATCCGGAGGTTGCACTTGCCGAACCCCCGGAGGGCCACCTCGTTTCCGTAGACGGTCTTCCGGATCATCGTGGCCTCGACCATCTCGTCCGAAAGGATCTCGGCCAGATCCACGACCCGGTGGGAGCGGAGTTCCCTCTTCTCGATGACTTCCTCGTTCCGTTCTTCTTTAGCGCCTGTCACCACCATGCTATCCAGTTCGAATGTCTCGGAATAAACGCCGTGAACGTTGCAAATCAGTAACGGGAGCAAGATGGAAAGCGACACAGCAAACCGGACTGAAGACGACAATGGACTTTCTTCACGTACCATGAAAAGACCTCCTCCTTCGTTGGAATAGACAAGTTCCCAGACGCAGGCACAGCAAACCGGCATGACCTTGCAGACGTTGCTCCGGTTCGTACAGGACCGGCGGCTTGGACGGCTCAGACGGGAAAAGAGGATCAGGACTGCAGAGAGGTGGGAGGTGCCCGAGGCTGGGCGGGAAGGTATTCACGGCCTGAGGGAAGAACCGAACGGCGCGGCTGACAGCCGGCGACGCCGACAGCCCCGACAGCGGGCAGGGGGGCCGTGGATGAGCAGGCTCCTCTCGTTTGGTTCAGGTAGCGACACGCCGGGCAAGCGCATGGGTGCGAATCAGACTCATGGCAGGTGGCGATCAGGAAAGGCCCGGCCTTCTCTTCCGAACCGTCCCTTCCGGTTGGGTGGCACAAGGCGCGGCACGCTGGAGTACAGCAAGCGCAGCCCTCCACCGGGTGAGTAATTTTGGGCGGACCGGCCTCGTGGTTGTGCAGGGTGTGGACCGCCCCGCTCAGGAGGCCGAACCAGCCTGCGAGAAATGCCGCAAGGATTCTTCGAGCCAATCTACTCATGACCGCCTGTCACGCGCTGTGGGCCGGCCTACGGTGCGGACCCTGCCAAGAGAAAGGCCTCTGACGATCGTATCGCAACACCCTTCAATGCCGCTCGATCGTGGCTTCTGCCACGATCTCCTCCACCAAGCCCCCTCGCTCCTTTTCAATGAATTCCTCCTTGAGAACCTGGAGAAAGTCCTCTCTGCCTACCGGTTCTCTCCTGACGATGTGGAAGCCGAAGGGAGACCGGATGGGCTTGCTGTACCTGCCGGGCGCGAGGGAGGCGAGAGCCTCTTCTACCTGGAGCCCAAAGGCACTCTTTCGAATCATTCCGAGCATGCCCCCTTCCGCCCGGGTGACCTGGTCCTCCGAAAACTCCCTGGCGACCCTGTCAAAAGAGGCCCCTTCTTCCAGAAGTTGCCAGGCCTTCTGCGCCTGCTGCTCTTTTCTTCCGACCACCTGATCGGGCTCCTGAAAGAACGCAGGATCCTGGATGATATTGAAGAAGATGTGAGAGGCCTTCGTATATTGATCCCGGATCCCGGCTTCTCCGGCTGCCAGCAATGGTTCCGCCTGCGTTTCGGACTTCTGCCTCCATCGCTCCTCCAGGTATTCGGTGAGCCCGTTTTCGATGCGCAGCGTATCCTTGAACTCCTCCACCGTATAGAAGTTCGATGTGAGGAACTGCTCCAGGCTTTGGTATCGGCAACAGGAACAGCCGGCCGCCGGAGGGGTCTTCTTCAATGCTTCGAATTCGTTTTCGACTTCTGCTTCGTCCACCCGAACCTTCTTTCGCTCCAGAAACTGCCAAAGGGCCTCACACACGATGAGGCGTTCAAGCTTGGCCTCCCGCACACGCGTCTTCTGGGACGAGAACAAGCCTTTGGGGATACCCTTAAGAAGCCGGGATTCATAGATCGGCCGGCCGTTCACGGTGGCAACGACCGCTTCCTCTTCTTTCACCACTCGTTGCCCAACCTCGGCGGACCGAACTGCGCGGGAAACGGTTACGTCAAGAAGCAGGGGCAGAAGCCCGGCAAGCAGGACGAGGATGCGGGACAGGATCCTCCGGGCTCCGTTCGCGCTTTGACGGCTCATGTCTCAGCCCTCCCGAGGCAGCCTCTGCCCATGGAAGACCATGGCCAGGAGAAGCAGCAGTAACAGAAGCTCAAACCACACAGGCAGCATCGGCCCTGCGTCCACCACCGTACGGATCTCCCGTCCTTGTCGAATGCCCCTCACGGCGTTCGCCAGACTCACGATCCCGAGATCCTCGTAGAGCTTCGGATTCCGGGTGATGCGCACGGTACCGACAAAGACCTCTTTCTCCTTCCAGAGAGGCGGCACTTCGTTCTCATCCCTGGGAAAGACCATGATGGCGTTGTAGATGTCCGGGGGCCTCCCCCGCGCGACGCCGTCCCACGCGTATCTTCCCAGAATCACCCCCTCGGTCGCCGGATCGGACCGGCCCACGAGGTAGCCCTGCACCACAGCGTCCATGCCGTCGAACCCGGCCAGGGTGGCGGGTGTCGGAAGGGGCTCCTCCTGCCGGTTCTCCTCTCGCAGCTTCTCGATCTCCCCGATATCGAGCAGGGGCAGGCCTTCCCGCCTGGCCACGGCGGCCCCGTCGAGTTCCGGTTCCTCCCCGGCAACGGGCTGCACGGAGCGGCCCTCGAGCCGGTAGATGTAGCCCTCCTCAGGCTTGGGATCCACGTGGAACGTTCCCTCCACCACAACCGGAGCCAGCCGTTCGAAGGCAACCTCCTCCTGCAACTCCACGAACAGGTACTGATTGAACTGCGGCCGGGGGCCGTAGCAGCAGGTCTGGGTCGTGCGCAACAGGCAGAAGTGTCTCAGGCGGGGCCCCGCCTCCAGGGGATACATGAACCCGATGATGCGCACCTTCTCTCTGCTTAGGGCGCTTATGTGTGGGGGACAGGCCTGGGGGTTTTCCGGATCGAACCGCCAGTCCGCCAGCGTAGAGAAGCGAAGCAGGAGTTCCGTACCGCCCCCGGGAAGAGAGTCCTCGTCGACCCCGATCGTCCTGTGCCCGAAGGCCCCGTCTTCCGCCCGCACCACCAGCGTATTGGATTCACCCTGCTTCTCGGCCAGGGATCGACTCCGGAAGTGGTATTCGACGTGATTCGCCGCGAAGAGAAGCAGCAGTGCCGGCAGGCCGACCTTCAGGAGTCTATTCTTTTTCCTTGTCATCGTGCTCATGATGAGCTTCTTTTTCTGCCCTGGCCTCCCCGTGGCGGTGATGCGTGTGGGCGGCGCCGCACCCCTTCGGGAAGTCGATCTCGAGTTCCCTCTGTCTGCCTTTGAAATGCACCTTGCCGGATGCCCGGAACGCCGTGATTTCCGCAAGCCACTCCGCTCTGCCCTCGAAGTACGAGCAGTCGCCCACCTGCTCCCCTGCCAGGCGTATCGGCTTCGGCTCGAGGACAACCGTCCTGGGCGGCCCCTTGTCCGGTGTAACGGCGAGGACGATTTCTTCGTCCGGGACACGCACCGCTCGGTCCGTGTGCTTCCCTCCCCCGACAAACCAGCATTGGAGCACGTCCTTTTCGAGTTTGATTTCCGCGTGTCCCACCTTGCACGCCTCTATCTCGATCAGGCACCCGCCGTGGGCAGCCTCGTGCCCCCGGTGATGCTCACCATGTTTGTGTTCGTCCGCCCCTGCCGGGAACATCCCGATGGACAAGCTGAAGAAGAGCGGCATGACAAGTGAAAGCGAACCCATCCGTATCATTTTTCTCCTTCCTATGAGACCGGAACCAGGATTCTGATTACGCTGAGGCGGTAGGCCTGCAACGCGGGCAAAATGCCGGTCAGAAGGCCGACGGCCACCATTGCCGGCAAGAGCAGAAGATCCGCCTGTGAGAGGTACCCTGCGGAAAACCTGAGACCTGTCTCCACTTGGATGAAGTGGCTGCCGATTCCTACGAAACCGTGCCCGAGCAGCCAGCCGACTGCGCCTCCGCTCAGGGTAATCAGAACCGACTCGGTCAGCGTCAACCCGAAGACGAGCCTCCGCGTTGCGCCCAGGGAGCGCATCAGGGCGATGTCGCGCATCCTCTCCCGCAAGGCGGAAAAGAGCGCGACGAATACGAACGCCCCTGCCAACAGCGTTACCATGGATGCGATTGCCAGGAGCACCCTGTCCGCCCAGCCTGTGACGGCAAACAGTCGTGGAAGCACTTCGTTCGGAACGACGAGTTGCGCCTCCCTGGACTGTTTGACAGCGTACGAGAGACTCTGAATCCCAGGGTGAACAGCGCCGCCGCGTACGCGCTTGATCTTCAGATAGGCCCCGCTGATCTCACGATATTCCTCGTCCACGGCCATGGCGGCTACGTCGGAACTGTGTCCCTCCAGCGTGTAGAAGGCATGGAGCGGAATGTAGATGGCCCTGTCGTGAGGGGTCCCCGTGGGCGCAAGGATTCCCACGAAGCGCATCGAGTCATTCATGTGCACGGGGTCGCCCGCACGGACCCCGCACACGGGATTGAAGGTGCTGCCGAGTTCGATCCCCAGCTCCTTCGCAACGATCCAGCCTGCCACGGCCTCGTCCGGGCTCGAAAAGGGCCTTCCACGCCCTCCCTGTTCTTCCTCGAAGGAGAGGCGCTTCCCCGGAAGGTACTCGAAGTCGGTCAGGAACGATCGATCGATCGCGTTCACCCGGAAACCGGCAAAGGAGTGTCCCGTGCAGAAGGGAATGCCTTCCGAGACGATCGGTTCTTCCAGAACCTGCTTGAAGGTTGTCCATGGGATCGTTCCCGGCATTTCCTCGAGATGGTAGACGGCGTTCAGGACGACCTGAAGGGGAGAGCCTTTGGGCCCGAGGACCGCATCGACGCCCAGCCCAACGCGGGTGAAGTAGCGATGCGCCTGCTCTCGAAGCGAAACCACGGAAATCAGCAAAGAGGTTCCGAGGGCGATGCTCAGCACGGCCAGGGACGTAGACAGCCAATGCTGGCGCAGGCTTCTCCAGACGATCTGCCAGGGCTTCATCACGCCTCTCCTGCCTTCGTCATGAGCGCTCGGTTCAGGCTGGTGAAATCCGCCTGCCTCTTGAAGAAGGAGACGACCTCCCTGTCGTGGCTCACCAGGACCAGGGAACAACCCCGCTCCCCACAGGCGCCGTGGAGAAGAGAGAGAACCTCGGCCGTGTGTGCGGGATCCAGGGATCCTGTGGGCTCATCGGCAAGGATCAGATCGGGCTCCTTGACAAGAGCCCTCGCGATCGCCACCCGCTGCTGCTCTCCGATCGACAGCTGCGCGGGGTAATGATTCTTCCGGTGGGAGAGCCCCATTTCTTCAAGAAGCGAGACGGCCCTTCTGCGGTCCGGCTTGCGCCGGGAGAAGGTCATCCCCATCATGACATTTTCCGTAGCTGTATACCCCTGCAACAAGTTGAAGTTCTGATACACGTAGCCGATGTGGTTCGCCCGGAACCGATCCCTCTCAACCTCCGTGAGCCTTGTCAACTCGCTACCGCACACGTTGACGGATCCATGGGTCGGCCGAAGGAGTCCGGCAAGAGCGTGCAGCAGCGTCGACTTTCCCGAGCCCGAGGGGCCCGAAATCGCGACCTGCTCTCTTTCCTTCACCTCCCAGGAGGGGATGTCGAGGACGGTCAGCAAACCGGCGCCGGTTTCGTAGCTCACTCGAAGATCATGAATGGAAATCAGCATGGCGTTTGGTCCGGCCGGCGTTAGAAGACTGTGGGCGCCCGAAGCGGTGGCCCCTTCAGGAATGCAGGAATAAGTGAACAAGGGAAGCCTGCTGCCCCTATGAAAGGCTTATGGGCCTTGAAGCTTCACGTGGGGCAGACGGGTAACGGTGCCCGGCGGGGGGGCCGCGGGGGGTGCCTGGAGCCAACCAGAGGGGAGGGCAATGGGATTCCGGTGCCTCCGGGGAGGCGGGGCCCGGAAGAACGACGTAGGGGGATGCGTCGGCGAGGAAAACGAGAAGTGTCTTGCCCGTGGCAAGGTAATGGCAGGTCGGGCACTCCTCATGAAATCGATCCGGGGCAAAGGCCGGCAATGAGGGCCCCGGGGACGGCCGGTGGCTTGGAGGCATTTCGTGGGAGAGCGCCGGTACATGGTCGTGGCGGTATTTGCAGGTGTGCATCTGATGGACGCCTGCGCTCAGCCCGACGAACCAGACCAGATAACCGAGAACCAGGATTCTTTTCGGCATGCCGCTCATCTCACCCTCGACCCTCAATAGTACGATACCGGCCAAGGATGTCAATCTCCACCCGCGTGCGAGGGTTCTCTCCGCTGGCCTCAAGAAGGCCCACATGCTAGTATTGGCCGCCAGCGTAACCCCGGAGGAGAAAGGGATGCGGATCCTTCGCTGGTACCTGCTCTTTGCGGTGGCCGGATCCTTTTTGGCGGCAGGGGCGGGCACGGAAGAGAGGCTGAAGGCGTTCGTCAGCATCGAGCCCCAAGCCTATTTCGTCGAGCGAGTCGGCGGGGAACGGGTGGCGGTACAGGCCCTGGTGAAGAGCGGGCAGAGTCCTGCGACCTATGAGCCCAGCCCGCGACAGATGGCCGCCCTTTCCGAATCGAAGCTCTATTTCCGCATCGGGGTACCCTTCGAGAAGGCCTTGCTGCCCAAGATCGAGGGGACAATTCCTGGATTGAGGGTCGTGGACACCCGTGTCGGAGTCCCTCTGCGCGAAATGAAGACCCGGCCGTGTCCGGGGAGCAGCGGGAAGGATCGCCGGGGGGACAACGAGGATGCGCGGAACGCGAACGAGGGCAAGGACCCGCACATCTGGCTGAGTCCCAGACGGGTCAAGCTGCAGGCGCGCACCATTGCGACGGCCTTGGCGGGAGTAGATCCGAAAGGCAGGGAGACCTACGAGAGGAACTACGCCGCCTTCGCCGAGGATCTGGATCGGCTCGACTCGGCGTTGGCCGAAACCCTGAAACCGGTCCGGGGAAAGAGCTTCCTGGTCTTCCATCCTTCCTGGGGATACTTCGCCGAGGACTACGGGCTGAGACAAGAAGCGATCGAAATCGAGGGGAAGGAACCGACCGGCAGGCAGCTGGCCCGCATCATCGAAGAGGCGAAAGCAGAAGGCGTGAAGGTCATCTTCGTTCAACCCCAGTTCAGCCGTTCCATGGCGGAGGCCGTGGCCGACGCCATCGGCGGCGAGGTGGTGACCATCGATCCGCTGGCCGGGGACTACATTCGGAATCTTCGATCCGTGGCGGACACGGTCCGCGAGGCCCTGGGGAAGAGGGGGTGAAAGATGCGCTCAAAGGCCGAATGGGTAGAGAGCGGGACGGCGGACGGCGCCGCCCTCGCGTACGAGGATGTCTGCTTCGCCTACGAGCGCGAGGAGGTGCTTCACAACGTCAATCTGCACATCCATGCGGGGAGTCTGGTGGCCGTCGTCGGCCCGAACGGTGGCGGGAAGAGCACCCTTCTGAGGCTGGCGCTGGGCCTGATAAGGCCTTTGCGCGGGGAGGTACGCGTCTTCCGGGAAAGGCCGGAACGGTCGCGGCGACGCATCGGGTATGTGCCCCAGCAGCTGCAGTTCGATCCCGCCTTTCCCGTGAACACCCTGGATGTCGTATTGATGGGCCGGGCGGAGCGTCATCTTGCAGGCCCCTATCGTCGCTCGGACCGGCGCGCCGCCACGGAGGCCCTCGAACGGGTGAACCTGGCGGACCGGGCAAGGAGAGGATTCGCCGACCTCTCCGGAGGCGAACGGCAGCGCGTGTTGATCGCCCAGTCTCTCGTTTCCGATCCGTCCCTTCTTCTCCTGGACGAGCCGACCGCAAACGTCGACCCGACTTTGGAAAGCAGAATCTATGATCTGCTCAAGGAACTGAACGAACGGATCACGATTGTCGTCGTATCCCACAACCTGAATGTGGTGACGCGGCACGCGTCCCATCTGGTGTGCGTCAATCGGACAGCCTCCATGCTTCCCATGGAGGAACTGACGCAGGAAAAGCTCCAGGCCATCCGCCAGGGCGACATGACCGTGCTCCATCACGAGCGCTCCTGCCAAGTCATCGACCCCTCGGAGGCCATGCGTGCTCCCCACCGTGCGTCACACACGTCGTCCGGAGAGCCGCCGTGAGCCTCTTCTGGGGTGACCTGTTGAGATACCCTTTCCTGCAGCACGCGCTGTTGGCAGGGGCGCTCGCCTCGATCGCCTGCGGGACTGTGGGCAGTTTCGTTGTGGTGCGGCGGACGACGTACGTGGCGGGAGCCATCGCACACAGTGTGCTCGGGGGCATGGGTGTGGCCAGGTATCTGCAGCTCGTGCACGACGTCACCTGGATGACGCCGATTCTGGGTGCAACGGTCGCCGCGGTCGCCGCGGCGCTGATCATCGCCCTCGTCACGCTCTCCGGGCACGAGCGGGAAGATACGGTTCTGAGCGCCGTCTGGGCCATCGGCATGGCGGTGGGGATTTCCTTCATCGCAGCCACACCCGGCTACTATGAGGACCTCATGAGCTACCTCTTCGGCAACATCCTCATGGTGAGCGTCTCCGACCTCCGTCTCATGGGTGCCCTCGACCTCTTGGTCCTGGGTGTGACGCTTCTCTTCTACGACAGGTTCCTGATCGTCAGCTTCCAGCCCGAGACAGCCCGCCTCCGGGGGATCCGGGTCGGCTTCTACCACACGGTTCTCCTGCTCCTGACGTCCCTGACGGTTGTACTGCTCACCCAGGTGGTCGGGCTCGTGATGGTGATCGCGCTTCTCACGCTCCCGGCGGCAACCGCGTCCCAGTTCGTACGCCGTCTCTGGCAGGTGATGGCCCTTGCCTCGGTCTTGTGCCTGTTCTTCACGGCGGGGGGGCTGGCGATCAGCTACGGCCCGGAGCTTCCCGCCGGCGCGACTGTGATCCAACTCGCGGGCGCAGGGTATCTCGTGGTGTTGGGCGGCAAGTGGCTGCTCGCAAAGAGACGCATCTCATAATGTGCTGAAACATGCAGTGGCCAGATCCTGGAACGGGCAAACGTGGAGTATGCAGCGGGGACAGCCTGGTAGGGAAGCCGTCCCCGCGGGCGGGTACGATCAGCGGCACGAACGCTGAGGAGATCCTGGGGTGGAACTTCCTCAGCGAATCGACGCGGGCTGGCAGAGACTTTCCTCGTCGTTGGCTACACGACCGCAAGCCTTGCAGATGTACTGCGGTTGATTGACAAGAGGTTTGATCTTCTCAATATCGAGATTGCATGGACAGCAGGTCAATGAACAAAGCTTGCCTTCCCCGCAGCAACCCGTCTCATCGTGGTGTGCCATTTCTCGATTCTCCTTTCCGTTGGACCGTATTGGAACACCCAATCTGATTTCAAAAGGAACGTATCATGCACCGTTTCTGGGGGCAAGTTCAAGACGAGCTCCGCCATCAGCCGGTGGTGCTGTTGGGCCGGATCATACCTTCAGTTGAAATCCCGGTCAACACGGACCACCTTCGAGGTCGGAAGGGCCACGGAACCGGCCGAAACGGTGGTCTCCGGCCTGGTGGGCCGGGTCGGACTGCGCATGTCCGACGCGCCCTTTTCCCGGGTGGTGGAGCAGGCGCTGCGCCAGAGCTGGACGCGCGACCCCTTTGACCGCCTCATCGTCGCAAACGCAATCGTCGACAACGCCCCCCTTTGTAGAAGGTCGATACCACCTCGTTTCTCTTCATTATTTGTGTCGGTATATTGCGATGGACCTGCGTGGGCTCTTGGTCGATCTC
Source organism: uncultured Thermodesulfobacteriota bacterium (assembly GCA_964479535.1). Lineage (GTDB taxonomy): Bacteria > Desulfobacterota > DSWW01 > DSWW01 > DSWW01 > S015-6. The sequence goes on along the minus strand of CAYZMM010000016.1, from coordinate 29,401 downwards.
GTTTCGGTAGAAGCTCACGTGCAGCTCGTCCGAAAGGCTGCCCAGGCCTGACAGGGTGTACTCGGCGAGGAAAACGATACGGGTGCGATACCGGCCAAGGATGACAATCTCCACCGACCCGGCCTTGTTGACAAGGGCCGGGCAGGCGACTAGACTTTGGTTATGAAGAAAGCGCCTGCAGGCGTTCGTCTCATCGAGTCCGGCTCTCCTGAAGAACACGAGGCCACGAAGGCCGCCACTACCGCAGAAGGCTACTGCATCCGGTGGCGGCCTTTGTGTTGATGGAAGGAGGGATTCCGATGCATCATCGCCATCCGAGTCGAAAGCCTGAGGTGAATGACCCTCCCGGCGGAAGGCCGGGAGCCACCGATCATCATCACTCCGGGTCGGCGCAAGCATCCACGCCTTCTGCGAGAGACAAGCTCGTCATTCGCCTGCGACATGCTCTCCAACACCACCAGGAGCATGGGGAGACCTATCGCCGTATGGCGGAGGAGGCGCGGCAGTTGGGCGAGGAGGAAGCTGCCCGACTGATCGGGGGCGTGTCCGAGGAGACTTCTCGGCAGGCCGAAGATCTGGCAAGGGCTCTGGCCGCCCTGGGATCCACCTGAGGCCGGTTCGGTTTGACACGCCATTTGGGCTACCCCATCTTCTGTTGTCGAGGGGCATTCGCCTGTCGGAAGACTGGCCTTCCGGGAATCGTGGGGTGGGAGGAGAATTGCGGAAACGGGTTTGCATCATTGACGGGCAGGGAGGCGGGATCGGGGCGGCCCTGATCCGTGCCCTGAAGGAAGCCTATGGGGAGGCGCTCGAGTTGCTCGCCCTCGGGACGAATGCGGTCGCCACGCTGCAGATGATGAAGGCCGGCGCCAACCGCGGGGCGACGGGGGAGAACTCCATCGTCCGGACGGTGGAGACTGCGGACGTCATCCTCGGGCCCATTGCCGTCACGTGGGCCAACGCCATGCTCGGGGAGGTTACGCCCCGGATGGCCGAAGCGATCACGTCCGCTTCAGCCCCGAAAATCCTCCTGCCGTTGTTTCAGGAGAGAATCCTTCTGGTCGGGCTCAATCGAGAGCCACTGCCCCATCTTGTCGAGATGATCGTAAAGGAAAAGCTCAAGGAGGTTCTGAGTGATGTGTGAGGCCAATGCGTATCTCTACCGGGAAGGCAAGGAAGAGCTTGTTCTGGATGCGGTAAACATCCTCGAGCCCGTGGAGGAGGGAGGATACAGACTCGTCAATATCTTCGGAGAACAGAGGATCGTTGCAGGCAGAATCAAGCGGATGAATCTGGTGGAACACCGGATCCTTTTCGAAGAGTAGGTTTCCGCGCCCCATTTTCACCGCTTGAGGTGCCGTTGCCTTTGGGGCGTTGACAGCATCTCCTGTTTGCTGTACGGTAACCCCAACTCTTCGTAAGTGGTGCCAAGAAGGCGCCTGCTTGACTCTTTAGAATCGTTCCACTTTCTTCTGTTCGTATAACAAGGCCACGAAGGCCAGGACCGGAATCACCGGTGCGGCCTCGTGGCCTTTTTGTTTTCTGAGTTTGATTTCCAGGGATAGCGGTCTTGATGAGCTTTCCATGGAGGGTGCTGCATGGCTACCGGAGCCTGTGGAATCGACTGTAACGCCTGCCGTCTGAAGATCCGGGGCCTGTGCATGGGCTGCGGCGCCGGCACGGGCAGGATCGCCGGCAGAAAGCTCGATGCGCAGAACCGCCTATTCGGGCAGTGCTGCCCGATCCTGGCGTGCGCCCGGGATCATCACGTGGCCGTCTGTCTCCGGGACTGCCGCAGATTCCCGTGCAGGACCTTCGTGCAGGGGCCGGCCCCCTTCAGCGACGCCTTCCTGCGAATCCAGAAAGGCATGAGAACGGCGGTTCGCCCCCCATCCCTGAACCTCGAACAGATGGCCGCCTGGGAATCCGATGAGGTCGACCCGGGCTACTGGCAGAGACTCATCTTCTCGGACCCCGAAGATGTGTGCCGCAGGGCCATGGTCTCCTTCAGCAAGGAGAGCGAGGCGTACACGCTGCGCTTTCTCGGCCGAACGTGCAAGGTCTACCCCTATATGCGAAAACTCGCGCGGGCGGGAAAGCGGGGGGCGAATGCACCCTACCGCCGGGAGCGCATCCCCTTCGGCGAGGCACTGGTGCTCTTGCATTACCTCCTACGGGCAAAAGAGGTTCCCCTTCTGCAGAGGTGGGTGACCGAAAAAGACCTGCCCGGAGGGGAGAGGTTCTTCCGCGGCCCCCACAAGCTCCCCACAGAGCCGGTCCTGGAGCGCTACGGCAGGGACCCCGGGGGTCTGCTGGAGGCGGGCCGTCTCCTCGGCGGAGAGAGCCTTCCGGCCGGCGACGCCGCCCTCCGCCTCCAGGTGCTTCCGCGTGTGCCGGTGAACTACGTCCTCTGGAAGGAAGACGAGGAGTTCCCTCCCCGGCTCACCGTGGCCTTCGACGCGTCCCTGACGGAGCACTTCCCCCTGGATGTGGTCTGGGCACTCGTGCACGTGGTTTCGAACCGGCTCGCCTGCTCCTGACCGAATGGAGGCATCTGCAAATGCAAAACAACTCAGCCGGATGGTTACGTCAAGCGATCTCACTTCTTCCCCGCACTTCGGGAACCGGCAGGCTCCTTCTCGCCTGTTGCCTGCCGGCTCTCTGCCTGGTCGGCCCAAACACCTACGCCGCGGAAGATCCGGCGGCGTCGGAACAAGGCTTGAAGGTCTATGAGATCGAGTCCACGGAGGTGCGGGCCGAGAAACCGGCGACCGCTGCCTCCGATCAGCTCATCCGGGACAAGGATTTCCTCAACTTCCCGAACCAGACGCCGTCGGATCTGCTCCGGATCATGCCCGGCATCTTCATCAACCAGCACACCGGCGGGGGCAAGGCCCACCAGATCTTTCTCCGAGGCTTCGACGCCGAACACGGCCAGGACCTCGCAGGCTTCCTCGACGGAATTCCCTTGAATGAAACCTCACAGGTGCACGGCCAGGGGTACCTGGACCTTCATTTCCTGATTCCGGAAACCCTCCAGCGCATACGGGTGGTCAAGGGACCCTACCTTCCCGAGTACGGCAACTTTGCCGTGGCCGGGGCCGTGGACTTCCTCACACGGCCCTACCTACCTGAAAACCGGTTGAGCATGAGCTACGGGAGCTTCAACACCTTCCGGGGCCTCGGGCAGGTTGGGGTGAACCTCGACGGCCGCGAGATCTATTTCACCGCCGAAGGAGACCGCAGCGACGGGTTTACGAACCCGGGAGAGTGGTGGGGTGTCCGGGGCCTTTTCAGCGCTCTCATCCCTGTCGGGACGGATGGGGACTTCCGCCTCCTGACGAGCCATTACCACTCGGACTTCGATTCGGCCGACGTCGTGCCCACGAACTACGCCTTCGTACAGCGGAACCCGGTGGGGAGGTTCGATTCGGTGGACGATTCCGGAGGGGGCGAATCGATCCGGCACCTGCTGGGTCTCTCGTATGACTGGCACCGGGGGGAACGGGCCTTCAGCATCGTCGGATACTACAACTACCGCAAGACCGTGCTCTTCACCAACTACACCTATTTTCTGCTCAACCCGGACCCGAGCGAGGGGGACCAGTACGAACTCTGGGAGCAGAGGCACTACGGGGGCGTGAGGTCCTCCTACAGCCTGCTCTCGCCCCTGTTCGGCCTGGACCTCCAGACAAAGGTCGGGCTCGACGCCCGGGTCGACCAGGTCCACCAGATGCAGTGGAACACGCACAAGAGAGAGAGATTCAACAAGACCACCGATTATGACTTTCTGGAAACCAACCTGGGGGGCTATCTCAAGGAGACCCTGTTTCTCAACAGGTACCTGCAGGTCATGGCCGGGCTGCGGCTCGATGCGGTCATCTACGACGTGGACGGGACGCAGGACGTGGACTTCAAGAACCTCTGCGAGAACCGGGCCGACACACTCCAGGATGTCCCCGTATCCGTCGACACCTACCAGTGGACGTACAGCCCGAAGGCCTCGGTCGTCATCACGCCTTTCGACTGGCCCGGGAGATACTTCAACTCCCTGGACCTCTTCCTGAACTACGGGGAGGGGTTTTACACGACCCGGGCGCCCCTGATCGCCAACCAGGAGGCGCCCGACGTTTCCGGCTATCCCGACTCATCCTGCGTCGAGCTGCCCACCCGGTACCCGGGACTGCAACACGAGATTCCCAAGGCCAGGGGCGCGGAGGGCGCCTTCCGCCTGCACTTCTGGGACCGAAAGGCCTCCCTGGCCGCAACGATCTGGTGGGCCGACAAGGAGGAGGAACTCGTGTTCGAGCCCGAGACCGGAATCTCCATCCCTCGGGGCGCGAGCCGCAGGGTCGGCCAGGAGGTGGAGCTTCGCATCGAGCCGCTGGACTGGGTCTACCTCACCTTCGATGTCTTTCACACCGAGGCGGAGTTCAAAGACGAGCAGGCGGGCATGAGCAGCGACGAGATCCCGGGAACGCCCGAATTCATCTTCCAGCACGTGGTCTCCGTGCGTCATCCGACCGGAATCCACGGGTCCCTCCGTGGACGGTACGTGGGGGAAAGGCCTCTTCCGAGAGAAAGGCCCTTTTCGACCCTCTATTCGGATGCCTACTACGTGATGGACCTCCTGGCGGGCTACGAAAGAAGCCGGTGGGCGGTCTTGATCGCGATCGAGAACCTGTTCGACACGGAATGGGACGACACGTCCTTTGCCTACCCCTCCAGCCCGGAACCGAGCACGACCCGTCCGGCGGGAACGGCCACCTACCAAGGAAAGTACATTACACCGGGGACGCCTTTCGCCATCCGGGGAGAGGTGACCCTGAAGTTCTAGCAGCCTTACGGAACGAACCGGACCCGGGAAGCGGTCGCGGACCGGGAAAAACGACCACTCGAAGAAGAAGGAGGATGGAAAATGCGTTGGATGCTTCAGAAAGGGAAATATCGGATATGCCCGCTGCTCGTCATGGGCCTCCTGCTCGGGCTCACCGCCTGCAGCAGCGATGACTACAACGGAGCGGGGGACGAATCCGTGCAGACGGGCACGGTCGAGTTCATGGCAAACGGAGAGGACTTCATCCGCGAGCCCTTTGTCTCCAAGGACGGCTGGACGGTCGCCTTTGACCACTTCTTCGTCAACCTCTTCGGGCCCACGGCCCTTCAGGGCACCGTGGAGGGCGATAACGGTAACGCGCAGGGGGCGGGCTTCAGGACTGCACAGGCCGTGGTGAAACCGATGCACGCGGGGCATCCCCACACCGGGATCACCGCGGGCGAGGTGCACGTTGCGCTCGTCGGAGACTATCTGGTCGACCTGCACCAGACCCCGCTCGCCGGACAGGGAGAGGATCGCACGCTGGTCGGCGTAGTGGAGGACAGCGACGCGCTGGACAACGTTGCAGAGACGGGAGATTACAATTCCGTCAATTTCAACATCAAGCCCGTGGAAAGGGAGCTGGGGGCCTACACCGGCACCTGCCCGGCCATGGACGCAGGGGATTGCGAGGAGGCGGCCGAAGCGATGGAGGGCTACGGGCTGCGCATGGTGGGAACGGCCTCGGATGGCGTGGAGACGGTCGGGTTCGACATCCGGCTGCTTCCCGTCCTGGATGGAGATCCGGAGGCATCGGGCCTTGCCTGGTCTTCGTGCACCTGGGAAGGAGACCCGGAACAACCGGGCCTGGTGACGGCCGGGGGCACCGGATGGGTGGAGATGACCTTTCACTCCGACCACATCTTCGGCAACGGAGAGGAACCCGACCCGGACCTGGACGATTTCGCGCCCGGGTTCGAGCCCTTCAACAAACTGGCTGTGGCGGACGGTTGCAATGCAGGTGAGGACTTCTGCATCACGGCCACGCAGGAGGAGCTTCGCGAACAGTGGGGCGATCTGTCGGCCACCTACCCCGAGCTGCAGTATGCCTACGGGATGCTGGTTTACTCCCTGGGCACACTCGGCCACTGCGGGGAAGGGCACTGCCTGCACTGAGACCGCCTTCGTGAGGGTGAAAGAGAGCGCCGCCCCTCCGGGGCGGCTGTCAGGCTGAAGGTTTTCCGGTGGGGGGATGACCCTGTGCATCCCCCCGGTCTGTGCCACCGTTACGTGCACAGGCTAGAAAAAGACGATTTTACTTAACGTCCGGAAAAACGGGGCCGTTCCGGGTCGAGGAGGCCTTTGTCATGCACATGGCGGATGCACTTCTGTCACCCGCTGTCGGCTTGGGGTTCCTGGCCGCCAGCGGCGGCGTACTCGCATACAGCGCGAGACGGATCGGACAGGGGCCCGATGATCGGAAGATTCCCCTGATGGGGGTCCTGGGCGCCTTCGTCTTTGCCGCCCAGATGATCAACTTCACGATTCCCGGTACGGGCTCGTCGGGGCACATCGGAGGCGGTATGCTCCTGGCCATGCTCCTCGGGCCTTATGCGGCCTTCATCACGATCGCCTCCGTCCTCATCGTGCAGGCCCTTCTCTTCGCGGACGGAGGGATCCTGGCGCTCGGGACGAACGTCTGGAATCTCGGTCTCTATCCGTGCCTGCTCGGCTGGTGGATCTACCGGCTCCTCGTGGGAGGAAACCCCACCTATGCAAGACTGAGCCTTGCCGCCATGCTCGGCATCCTGGTCTCCCTCGAATTGGGGGCCTTCAGCGTTGCCGTCCAGACGGTGCTCTCGGGGAAGAGCGAGCTGCCCCTGAAGGAATTCTCGATCGCCATGCTCGGGATCCACCTGCCCATTGCCCTCGTCGAGGGATTCGTCACCCTGACCGTTGTGAATCTCATAAACAGGATCCGGCCGGAGATCGTGCAGGACAGTCTCGGCATCGGCCGGGCCTTCAAACAGAGCAAGCCTTCCTTCCGGCCCCTCGTAGGGATCCTCTTCACGGCGAGTCTCGTGATCGGAGGGCTGATCGCCTGGTTCGCCTCGGCCCATCCCGACGGACTTGAGTGGAGCATCCGGAAGATCGTCGGATCGGAAGAACTGCCGGGGGCCTCGGAGGGACTGAGCGGTCGACTCTCAAAGATTCAGGAGAAGACCGCGCCCCTTGCCGGTTACGACATCGGCGCGGTGCAACCCGAGACCAGAGAACCGGGCGGGGAAGCGGCCGCCCAAACGGAAGAAGAGGCATGGCCGGAGGTGTCCGCCGGCAGAAGCCTGTCCGGCGTCGTCGGATCCTTGGTCGTGCTCGCCCTTGTCTGTTTCATCGCCTTCATCCTCTCCAGGATTCGCGGCAGAGGATTGCGGAAGGGAGGAGAGGGGTCCCGTTGAGCTTCCTCGATGCGAGCCGTCTCGATCGCCATGCCTATCTGGACAGTGTCGTTCATCGCCTGGACCCTAGGGCCAAGGTGCTGGCCACCCTGGTCTTCATCCTCTCGGTCGTGAGCTTCGATCGATACGCGCTGAGCGGGCTTCTGCCCTTTCTGGCCTTTCCTGTGTGCATTGCCGTCCTGGCCTTCGTTCCCTTCGGCCTGATCGTCCGGCGGCTCGCCGTCGCCCTTCCCTTCATCCTGTTGGTCGGCATCTTCAATCCGCTCCTCGATCGAGCCATCATGATCGAATTCGAGGGCTTACGCATCACGGGCGGTTGGGTGAGCTTCGCCTCCATCCTCCTGCGGGGCCTCCTCTGCGTCGGCGCCGCCATGGTCCTGATCGCCACGACCCCCGTGCCCAGGGTTGCGGAGGCATTGGGGGCGCTGCGCCTTCCCCGGGCTCTGGTGGTCCAGCTGCTTCTGCTGTATCGGTACCTGTTCGTCCTTGTGGACGAGGCAGGCAGGATGCGCCGCGCCCGGGCTCTGCGGGCGGGAACTTCCCGGACCTCTCCGCGGGAGGCCGCAGGCATGCTTTCCGTGCTTCTCCTGCGCACCGTCGAACGGAGTGAAGGCATCTGGCGCGCCATGCTCGCCAGGGGCTTCGACGGCCGGGTTCGAAGCCCCAGACGCGTTTCCTGGGGCTTTTCAGACACCGTGTTTCTCGTCCTTGTCAGCACATACAGCCTGGGATTGAGGGTGCTCCCCGTCACGGACCGGCTGGGCGAATGGGTCTTGACGAGATGAACCCTCACACTCTGGACGTTCGAGACGCCTCCTACAGATATCCCGACGGGACCCATGCGATCGAGGGCGTGACCTTTTCGGTGGGTCCGACCGAGGCGGTCGGCCTCGTGGGCCCATCCGGTGCGGGAAAGACGACGCTCATGCTCTGTGTCGTCGGTTTCCTTCAACTTGAAGGGGGTGAAATCACCGTGCAGGGTCTCCGGGTGGAAAAGAAGACGCTCCGCAAGGTTCGCAGGGAGGTGGGAATGCTCTTCCAGAATGCGGACGATCAGCTCTTCATGCCGACGCTCTACGAAGACGTTGCCTTCGGCGCGATGAATAGCGGAATGAAGGGAGAAGAGCTGGACCGGGCGGTGCGCAGAGCCATTGCAGACCGTGGACTGAGCGGAATGGAGGACAAGTTCCCAGGCCATCTTTCCGCGGGGCAGAAGAGGCTGGCATCTCTTGCGGGGGTCCTCGTCACGGAGCCGGGGATCCTGCTCCTGGACGAACCTTCGTCCAACCTGGACCCGAAGTCGCGCCGCAGCCTCATCCGGCACCTTCACGGGCTCGACAATGCCCGGGTTCTCGCCACCCACGACCTCGAGATGGTCCTGGACCTCTGCTCACGCGTGCTGGTTCTGGATTGCGGCCGACTCGTGGCTCAGGGCGATCCCGCAAGGGTTCTGGCCGATGAGGATCTGATGGAATCCTGTAACCTGGAGGTGCCGCATTCGCTCCTGCCTCACCGGTATGAACACCATAGCCCGCGCGGCCGTAAAGGAGACTAGGGCGAGTCGTTGCCCGGCGTTCTGCGACCGTTTCTCTTTTGAAAGACTCGGAGTTTTGTGCTACCGCAATGATATCCGTAGCATTAAACAAATACTAGAATTGGATTCGTATCTGCGCTTGTGTGATTCCCTTCAACTCTTTTGGATTTCCTCGGATAAAACGAATCGGAAAAGCCATGAAGAATCAGTATCTTTCGATCGCTCTTGCGGGAGGTCTTCTCTGGGGGCTCCTTTTCCCCACCGGGAGCCTTTCGGCACAAGACAGTGCCGCACAGCCAATGAACGCGGACCTAAGCCAGGACCTTGCCGGCGAAGCGTCCCCGCAGGACCAACCCGGCACGTACAAGCTGGACGAGGTCGTGGTGACGGCCACCCGCAGGGCCGTCGACCGGGCGAATGCCCCCTCGGTGGTCAAGGTCATCACCTCCGAGGAGATCCGGCGGCTCCCCTGGCAGAACTTCCAGGACATCATCGAGTTTCAGCTCGGGATCACGACCTTCTCCTTCCAGGGCGTTGGAACCGGCTTCCCGCAGGACGTCCGGATACGGGGCACCCGGGGCACGGAGCGGGTCCTGCTCCTGGTGGACGGGCAGCCCTGGAACAGCCCCTTTCAGGACTACTGGTTCTTCTCCTCCGTTCCGGTGGAGGCGATCGAGCGCATCGAGATCGTACGGGGGCCGGTCTCCGCGCTGTACGGCTCGAACGCCGAGGGAGGGGTCATCCACGTCATCACCAGGGACGGGTGGGCGAACAGCCCTTCCTTTGGGTTCTCCGGGCAGTACAAGGCGGGCGATTTCGGAAAGGCCGTGAACACCGAAACGGTTCACGGGACGGACGGGAAGAGGTTCTCGATCTTCGCGTCCCACAACCACTACCGGACCGATGACTACCTGCTGAACACGGAATTCGTGAGCCCCTTCATTGCCGGCGGCAGCACCGGATACACGGACGACCGGTTTCACGTTCACGCACGGGCCTACCCCGTGGAGCAGCTGGAGCTTCACCTCTCCGGGGGCTTCTTCGACAGCGGGACGAAGATCGGGGTCTCCCTGATCAAGGAGCTGAAGAACCGCAACGACGTGCGGAACGAGTACCTCAATTTCCACGGGACCTGGATTCCCTCCGAGGCATGGGAGGTCTATTTCGCCGTGGACTATTTCTCGGAGGAGATCATCTACTTCGGCGAGACGGCGGTCGACTTCCTGCCTCTCAACGTGGTGGCGAGCAACAACCGGTACGGGGGAGACCGGGTGCGGGGCGTGGCCGGGTTTCACTGGAATGTCTTTGAAGGCAACACACTGACCCTCGGCGGCGAGGTCTACCGCGACCGCGGGTTCCGGAGCGTGACCGACGCAGGGACCGGCGCCCTGGTCCCGCAGGTGTTCTACCACCCCGGGTTCAATCTGGATCGGAAAAAGCTGAACTTCGGCGTGTATGTGCAGGACGACTGGCTCTTCTTCGACGGAAGGCTGGAGGTGGTGGCCGGCGTCCGCTACGACCACAAACAGGGGTACGCGAGCCGGTGGTCACCCAAGGGCGCGCTGATCTGGCGCTACCTGGATGCCGGGCGCGTTCGGGTCTCGGCGGCCCGCGCCTTCCGGGCGACGAACATACAGGAGAAGGAGAGCCCGCCCTGGTCGATGAACGTGGTTCCTCTCATTCCGAACCTCTACCTCTTCACGACCACCTTCATCGGGAACGAGGACCTCGGCCCCGAGACGGTCGACAGCTTCGAGCTGAGCCTGGAGAACGAGTTCTTCGAGAGCCGGCTGCGGACCCGGGTGACCCCCTTCTGGGTGCGGGGGGAGGACTGGATCGAACCCACGGTGACGGCGCCGGACCCGGTTCCCCCCTTCTTCGCCTTCGGCCTGCTGAACCGGAACGAGAACATCCAGGACGTGGAGATCAAGGGGGTCGAAATCGATGTCTCGGCAAAGCCCATCGACGAGATCACGATCTTTGCCAACTACCAGTACCAGGACGCCACGGACCGGGGGAGCGGGGAGCAGCTCGTCAATTACCCGAACCATCTGGCCCGGGCGGGGGCGACCTGGTACAGCCGGCACGTGCACGACTTCGTCGGCCTGGAGGCCGGCGTGGTGGTGCGGACCACCTCGGACTACTGCGCGGACGAGCTGTTCGGTCCCGGCCGCGCCGAGCTCAACGGATACACCCTCGTCGACACGAGGGTCGCCGTGGACTTCTGGAGGCAGCGGTTCCGGGTCTTCGGCGAGGTGTTCAACGTGACGAACGAGCAGGATTTCGTCAACAACGAGGCGAGCTACCTGCCCATGCGAAACCACTTCATCGGCGGCGCGGTGCAGTTCGCCTTCTAGCGACAAAGACAGCACCCCGGAGGAGCCTCGGGTCCCTTGAAAATGAAATCGGTCGCATGCCTGATCAACGCAGCCGGCTCCGAGATGCTCCTGGAGGGGCTCGCCGCCTTCCAGAAGGAATTCGGACGGCGGTTTCGGACCTCTGTCGCCTACGCGCACGAGGTGGAGGAGGAGCGGGTCTGTCCGGAGGCGGTCCGAAGCGATCTGGAGACCGCGGACCTCGTCCTGCTCGACATACGCGGGACCGGCAGGGCGGCCACGCTCGCATCCTCCGCGCTCGCCGGCACAACCGGGGACGTGGTGGTGCTCATGGGAGGCAGCCTCGAGGTCCTCGCGCTGGTTCGGATGGGTGCCTTTTCCATGCGCGAAATCCTGCAGCGCCGGCAGGAAAGGGAATCCTCTTCGGGCGACTTCGATGTCCAGCGGGTGCAGGGCATCCTGCGGTGGGTCGAGCGGGCCGGGAGCGTGCTGCCCATGGGCAGGCTCCGCCACATCCGCAACTGGAACCGGGCCATGCGCTACTGGACGCAGGGCGGCACGGAGAACGTGAAGAACCTCTTCACGTTCCTGGGCCGGGAATACCTGGGCCTTCGGCTGCCCAGAGCGCCGGCCCCGGTCGAGCAGGCTGCGTTCGGGATCTTCGACCCCCTGTCCGGCACGTTCTTCCACGGGCCCTCTGCCTACAGGGACCAGGTTGGACACGACCCTTCCCGGCCCACGGTGGGTCTCCTCTTCTACGGCGGGATGCACATGGGGCAGTCCCTTGCCGGCGCAAGGGCCCTGGCCGAGCGGCTTCGGGGCAGCTGCAACCTCCTGCCCCTCTATGCCGGTGCGGGAAACAACCTGGAGGCGGCCCGGGACCTGCTCCTGGGCGAGGATGGGCCGCTCCTGGACGCCCTCGTCTATTTTCAGTGGTTTCAACTGGCCACCTTCTCCGGAGAACCTGCGGGCGGCACCGTAGAGCTCCTGAAGCAGCTGGACGCTCCGCTCTTCGACGCCACGCCCATGTTCGGCCGCGAGATCGAGGCCTGGCGAGCGAGCGAGCAGGGGCTCTCCCCGGTGGAGATCATGACCGCCGTGATCCTGCCCGAGCTGGACGGAATGATCGAGCCGGTTCCCCTCATCGGCATGTCCGAGAGGGAACACCCGGCCACGGGCCAGCTCCTCAAGGCGGCGACGGCCATCGAGCCGCAGATCGACTTCACGGCCGCCAGGATCCGGCGCCGGGTGGCCCTGCGGCGCAAGCCCAACGGCGAGAAACGGGTCGCCTTTATCCTCTACAATCAGCCTCCCGGAGAGGACAACATCGGCAACGCTTCCTGCCTGGACGTGTTCGCCAGCCTGCGGCGGGTCCTGGGCGGCATGAGGGAGCGCGGGTACGCGGCAGGCGAAATGCCGGACGGCAAGGCCCTGTGCGAGCGCCTCATCGCCACCGGCGCGGTCAACCAGGCGCGCTGGGTCCCGGAGGGGAAATCCCTGGAAGGGGCGGTCACCCTCGACGAGGACCGTTACAGGGAAATCTGGGGGAGGCTTCCGGACCCCGGGGAGGTCGTCTCCGCCTTCGGAGACCCTCCGGGCGAGATCATGGCGGGCCGGGGCAGGGTCATCCTGCCGGTGGTGGAACTGGGCAACGTCCTGGTGGGCCTGCAGCCGAGCCGGGGCCTCTTCGCCGACCCGGAGGCCGTCACCCATGACAAGACGCTTCCCCCTCACCACCAGTACGTTGCCTTCTACCGGTGGGTCGAGGAAGACTGGAAGGCCGATGCCGTGGTCCACGTGGGCACCCACGGAACGATCGAGTTTCTCAAGGGCAAGGAAGCGGGCATGTCCGCGTCCTGCTACCCCCTGGTGCTCCTGGGATCGGTCCCGCACTTCTACATCTACCACGTGGTCAACGCCTCGGAGGCGGTGATCGCCAAACGCCGCAGCCTCGCCACCCTGATCAACCACAATTCCCCGCCCCTGACCGTCTCCGGGCTGTACGAGCAGTACGTGGACCTGGAGGATCTCGTCAACGAGTATCAGGAGGCGCGGTTCACCGACCCGGGCCGTGCGGGTCGGGTGGAGCGCAAGATCGGGGATCTGGCCCGCGAACTCAACCTCCGGCAGGGTTCGGTCCCCGGGATTCAGGAGGAGATCGCCCGGCTCAAACGCACCCTGATCCCCAGAGGGCTGCATGTCCTCGACGAAGAACGCACGGACGGAGAGCTGGCGGAGACCGTGACCGGCTTCCTGCGCTACGACCGGGTGGAGACGCCCTCGCTGCACCGCCTGCTGGCCGAGTCGGACGGGCTGGATTACGACAGGCTCCTGGAGGCGCCTTCCGAGGTTCTCGGAGAAGCGACCGGGGCCCGTCACCTCGAGCGAATCGAAGACCGTGCGACAGCGCTGGTGCGTGAGACCCTTGCTGCCCGCAAGCCGGCGGGAGACGGGAAGCTGCAGCCGCCCCTTCGCCTGGCCCTCGACCTCGCCCGCCGCCTGCAGGCGCGCCGGGAGATCCCCGGTCTGCTGGAGGCCCTGGAAGGGCGGTACACCGAGCCCGGAATCGGGGGGGAGCCCTGCCGGGACCCGGACGTGCTTCCCACGGGCCGGAACTCCTACCAGTTCGATCCCCGGCTGGTGCCTTCAGAGGCCGCTTACGAGCGGGGGAAGGAAATCGCGGAGAACACCCTGGAGCACTACCGGACCCTTCACGGGCGGTACCCGCAGAGCGTGGGCGTGATCCTCTGGGGCTTTGAGACCGCCAAGACCCGCGGGGAGACCGTGGGCCAGGTGTTCGGGTACCTGGGCGTGCGGCCGGTCCGGAAAACGCCCTGGAAGACCGAGATCCGGGTGATCCCCCTGGGGGAGCTGGGACGGCCCCGCGTGGACGTCACGGTGAACATCTGCGGGTTCTTCCGGGACATGTTCATGAACGTCGTGCAGCTCATCAACCATGCCTTCGCGGTCGTCTCCGACCTGGACGAGGCCCCCTCGGACAACTTCGTGCGACCCCACACCGACGCCGCACACAAGAGTCTCCAGGAGGAGATGGGACCGTCCCTGGCACGCAAGGTGGCCGCCTCCCGCATCTTCGGTCCCAGGCCGGGCGAATACGGCACCCCCATGACCGCCCTGGTCGAGGCCGGCTCCTGGAAATCCGAGGAGGAACTGGTGCGGGCCTTCACGGAGAGCATGAATCACCTCTATGCGGACAACGTCCACGGCCGCCGGGTCTCCGACGTGTACGCGGAACGGCTGGGCCGGGTCGAGATGGTGAGCCAGATCCGCGACACCCTCGACTTCGAGATCGCGGACCTGGACCATTACTATGAATTCTTCGGCGGCCTGGCCAGGACCGTCGAATCCATCCGCGGCCGCCCGCCCGTCCAGCTCATCACCGACACGACCGGCGAGCGGGTCCGGACCGAAACCGTGGGGGAATCCCTGGCCAGGGGGCTCCGCACCCGGCTGCTCAACCCGAAGTGGATCGAGGGAATGCTGGAACACGAGGTGCACGGCGCGCAGAAGATCAGCGACCGGGTCGGACACCTGATCGGCTTTGCCGCCACCACGCACGCCGTGGAGAACTGGGTCTGGTCCTCGATCACGGAACGGTACGTGGTCGATGAAGAGATGTTCCGCCGCCTCGTGGAAAACAACCGGTTCGCGGCCGAGGCCATGCTCCGGCGCCTGTTCGAGGCCGAGGGCCGCGGCTACTGGAGACCTTCCCCGGAAGAAAGGGAGTCCCTGAAGCAGCGCTATCTGGAGCTGGAAGGCCTGATCGAGGCGTCCGTGCAAGCGTAAAAACGAAAAGGAGCAGGCAGGATGTCGCATCACATTCTCTTTCCCTTCACCGCCATCGTGGGCCAGGAACGGATGAAGAAGGCCCTCGTTCTGAATGCCGTCAACCCGGCCCTCTCGGGTGTGCTGATCCGGGGGCAGAAGGGGACGGCCAAGTCCCTGGCGGCCCGCGGGCTGGCGCAGCTGCTGCCCGAGATCGAGGTCGTGGAGGACTGCCCCTTTCACTGTCACCCCCGCGACATCCGCCTCATGTGCGCCACGTGCGCCGAGAGAAGAGAGCGTGGCGGGGCGCTGCAGGTCGTGTCCAGGCGGATGCACGTCGTGGACCTCCCGCTGGGGTCCACCGAAGACCGGGTCATCGGCAGCCTGAACATGGAGGATGCCATTCAGAAGGGCAAGTTCCAGTTCGAGCCCGGGCTCCTCGCATTTGCCAACCGCGGCATTCTCTACGTGGACGAGGTGAACCTCCTGGACGACCACCTGGTGGACGTCCTGCTCGACTCGGCCGCCATGGGCGTGAACACGGTGGAGCGGGAGGGGATCTCCGTTACGCACCCGGCGCGTTTCATTCTCGTGGGAACCATGAACCCGGAGGAGGGGGAGCTGCGGCCCCAGCTTCTGGACCGGTTCGATTTGTGTGTCGAGGTGAAGGGGCTGACGGATCCGGCGGAGAGGGTCGAGGTGATCCGCCGGAGGCTCGCCTTCGAAACCGAGCGGGAGGCCTTCGAGGCACGGTGGGCGCAGGAGGAGGCGAACCTGGCGGAACGCATCGTTTCGGCGCAGCAATCCCTGGATCGGGTCACCTGCTCCCACGAGATGCTCGCCCTGGTCGCCGGCCTCGCCATCGACATGGGCCTGGACGGGCACCGTGGGGACATCGCGATGATCAAGACGGCACGCACGCTGGCCGCCAACCACGGCAGGCAGGAGGTGAAGGGGGAGGACATCAGGGAGGCCGCGGAACTCGTCCTCCCTCACCGGATGCGGCGCAGGCCCTTTGACGAGCCACGCCTGCAGCAGCAGGAGCTTGACAATGCCTTTGACAGCCGCTCCCGGCCACCGGAGGATATGAACAGGAGCGGACCGAAGCCGGAAGGGGACCGGGCGGCGGAGACGCATCCTGTGGAGAAGCCCGGTGACGACCCCTCGACCCGGGAGCCCGACGGAGGACAGGCCCCGGGAAGCGCGGAGGCCTGCTTTCGGCCCTCCGATCTCTATCCGGTCCGGAGGATTTCGGCCCCCTCAGTGCCCTTTTTCGACGGGTCGACCGGCAGGCGAAGCAAGGTGCGGGGGGCCGTCAAGAACGGCCGCTACGTGAGGAGCACGCTTCCCGACCCGAAACGATCTTCCCGGGACGTGGCCCTGGACGCCACCCTGCGCGCGGCGGCCCCCCGCCAGGCAGGAAGGAAGCCTCGCGGCACGGCCTTGGCCATCGAGAACCGGGACATCCGCCACAAGGTCCGCGAGAAGAAGGTGGGAAACACCCTCTTCTTTGCCGTGGATGCCTCCGGGTCCATGGGGGCCCGCAGACGCATGACCGAGACCAAGGGGGCCCTCCTGTCCCTCCTGCTCGACGCCTACCAGAGGCGGGACAGGGCCGGGCTGCTCGCCTTCCGCGGAAACGATGCCGAGGTGCTGCTGAACATCACCTCGAGCGTGGAGCTGGCCCGGAAGAACCTGGAAGAGCTTCCCACCGGCGGGAAGACACCTCTGGCCAAAGGGCTGCTCGCGGCCTACCGGATGATCTGGGCCGACCGGGAGCGCAACCGGGACGCCCGCCCCCTGCTGATCCTCGTGTCGGACGGCCATGCCAATGTCAGTTTGGAGAGGAGCGCGGACCCGCTCGAGGAGGTCTGCGGCCTGGCCCGGAAGATGAGGGCACAAGGCATCCCGGCCGTGGTCATCGACACGGAGAGCGGGTGGGCCCGCACCGGCAACATGGAGCGGATCGCCGAGGCGCTGGGCGCGGCCTATTACCGCCTGGAAGACATCCGGGCCGACCGAATCGCCGGCATCGTGCGGGAACACCTCTCCAGGTGAGTACACGGTCCGGCGGGTCCGGTAGCGGATGCCCGGCGGCTGCTCCGGAACGTGCCGAACGCGACCCTCGAGATCATCCCGCGCGCGGGGCACTCGCCTCAAGAAGAAAGACCGGATGAAGTCGCCGCCCGCATCCTGTATTTCCTGGATTCAGCCGGTTCTTCCTCCGATCCTTTCCACGTGGGTTCGGCCGGATTCCGAAGCCGGCATGAACCCCGATGCCGTCAGTATGTCCAGCCTCACGTTCGCGCGTAGATCGTAGACATCAAACGCCCCGTGCTCCTCATGCCAGAGTTTCTCGCGGAGAGTCCGGTTGGTCTGCTCGTGCCACTCCCGGATCTTGGCTGTATCCTCTCCGAGCCGGTCCCCGAGTTCCGCGAGGTCTTCGTTCGCCCTGGACAAGACGCTGTTGAACAGCGGATCCTGCATAAGGAAGGGAGACTCCTGAAAGATGGCGGCTTCGTCGTAGTCGAGTCTACGAAAGAGGTCCACCAGGTAGACACATCGGTCATACTCCTCGTCCGACGGACGTTGCCGACGGGGTATGTCCTTCTTCAGAGGTGAGTTGTCCAGCCCGGACTCCCAGGTATGCCGGATGTAGACCAGCCCTTCTGCAAACGGGTCTCTTTCGTCATACAAATACTGACGCGATGCGAGAAGGCCAGGGTACCCATCGCTGTGACTTGGTGACCTCTTTGCCACACGGGCGTGGTCTACATCCGAAAGATAGAGGATCAGAGACTGACCATGACGGTCTCGGGTGCCCTCTGGCGCAACGGCCTCGTCATGGAAGATCTGGAGACAGGAACCTATTGGAGCCAAATCACCGGAGAGGGACTCGCGGGGAAATTCAAAGGACGAACTCTCCGCACGGTTCCTGTCGTGCAGACAGCCTTTTCGGATTGGCTCCGGAGCCAACCCGATACAAAGGTGCTCAAGAAGGATAGGGAAGCTCGCTCCCCCGTATACGAGGCCTATTTCAAGGATCCGTCGAAGAACGGCCTGTTCCGGACGGAATGGCTCATGGGACAAATGCCGGGCAAGGAACTCGTACATGACGTCGCAGACGGGCCCCACGGTCTTGCCGTCCGGGACAAGACGCTGAAAAGAGGGGATCTCTTGCATGCGAACCTGGGCGACAAGGGTGTCATCGTGGTGCGAACCTCCGATAACGGGGTTCGCGGCTACTTTGCTTCCAAGGGAGGGGAAACGCTCAAGTTTCATCGAGGGCAGGATTTCGACAGTTACGTGGATCAGCAAACAGGTTCCACGTGGGATCTCGCCCGGGGCGTCTGCGTCGAGGGGCAGTTGCAGGGAAGGAAACTTGAGTCCTTGCGTGTGACGGCTGCCTTCTGGTTTGCCTGGAGCACCTTCTATCCTAACACCGGGATCGTTCGGCAGGATTCCGTGCAGGGCGCTGAAAAGGTCGAGCCCTGAAGATCAAGTTGGTCACCTACGCCAATGAGCCCCCACAGGAAGAGCCGTGACCGACCGTACAGCCGAAGCAATGTTCTCCGGTTACGATACGGCGGGTCGCCAGGCGAGACGCCTCTCATGCACGGATGTGATGAACTCGTTCATCTAGAAAAAGGTAGTTTCCGATCGAGAGACTTCATAAGGACAGCCCGAGCCGGGACCCGAGAACCCGGGTCACGAAGCGTTCGCCAAAGGTCTCCTTCATCACGAGGCCGCGAATCCGGTTGCGGGTTTCCTCCACTCGACCCGCGTTCTCGGCCGCCTTCATGGTGAACGAGTAGGCGTTCAGCACGTCGATGCTCGTAATCTCGTAGCCGTACCCCTCGACCAGCCAGCGCAGTGCCGCCATGCCCGCCTCGAGCGCGAAGGCGGGATTCTTCTCGGCGAAGTCGCGGGCGGCCCGCGTCAGCGTTTGCGGTGAGCACGGGGTGCGGTTCGCGAGCGCGACCGCCTCGTCAAAAAGCTTCGCGTCCTTGGCCGCCGCGAACCATTTGCCTTCTTCGCCGGGCGTTTGCTCGACGAGATCGGCCAGGATCTCGGCCGCCTTCTTGTGCGGATACTTCTTGGCGACCGCCCGGAACCACGCGAGGTAGGTGCCGGCGCGGTTCGCCGTGAGGCCATACTGCCGATACGCCTCGTCGAGGAGGCCGGACGACAGGAGAATTTCCTCGCAGAGACCGTCAATGTCGAGATCGCTCGCCCATGGGTCCCGGCAGCTCTCTGCATAGCGAATGGCCTCGGCCTTCCTGCCCTGCGCGGCCAGGGCCTTCACGGCCCATCGCCGGTAGGGCCAGAAGCGCTCCGCCTTGAGCAGATCGATCAGCTCATCGTAACGGCCGGCGGCGTAGAGCGCACTGAGGCACGCCGTGGTGCCGTGAAAATGGCCGCGCAGGGTCTTATCCGGGCTGAGCGCCATACGCGTGATGCCGATGAGTTCGTCCGCCCAGTGTGATGCCGTCTCCGGTGAAGCGCAAAGTCCGCCCCAGCAGTCGGCGAGCCGCTCGATGTAAGGGATCCGATCTTCAGCATGGGCAGCGAACAGCCGTTCCAGCCACACCCCGCGAGTATTCGCGTCGGCCGGTGCGGATGCGATAATCTCTACGAGGTCGATGACGGCACGGTTTACTGCCGTGCCGATTGCGCCCGACGAACTGTCCACGTGCTCCAGCGCAGGGGAGACCCTTTCCAGGAACGAAACGGCGCCCTCGGCCGCCAGCAACTTGTCCTTGCGGGCTGCCTTTCTGATTTCGGTCACGGCTTCCCGGACCCGCTTGATGGCGGGCTGCGGCTTCCACCCAAACGCGTGCCGGCGGAACCGCGCCTTGAACTGCCACTTGTGCGCCTTGCTCCCGGTTTTCATTGTGTCGCCTGTCGCTCCCCCCGTGCCCGACGCCTCGACTTGCCCGCCCGCATCCGGGCGGCTGTCGATATTTCGCTCGAGACAACCATCATAGACCGGGCCCCACAAATTGTCCCGAAAGACGAGAAGCCGCCTATACGAGTTCTGAGAGAAACCGGGAGGCCGGGGCAATCCGTATGTCCTCTTTTGTCACCAGGTCTGAGGTTTTCCAGCATGGCGATCCACCGCGAGACGGACTGATGGGAAACCTGGAGATCTTCCCTCAGCGCGCGGTTGCGAATATCGGGATGACAGAAAGCTGGATTACGGCATCTCGAGCAGTCTTTCGCCGCGCCAGACCCTGACAATTCTAACCCGGCTCCGCCCGAGGCGATATACGATGCGGAAGGGGGCATGGATAATCTCCCGCAGATCTGCAATCCCAAATTCCGGCACCACGCGGCCGCTTTCGGGAAAATCGGCCAGCCTTTCCACCTCGGCCATGATCTCCTTGAGCAGGCTCTCTCCCACTGTGGGGATCTGCTGATCGGCATACCAGGAGAGGATTTCCTCGAGGTCACTGACCGCCGAGCCCGCGAAAGTGATCTTGCGTTTCCGCGGCATGGCTAGTCGCTCAGCGCCAGTCGTTTCTTGACCGCCGCCAGATCCAATTCCCTCCCCTCTTCCAGATCCACCAGACCCTGAACCACCGCACGCAAGAAGGACTGCTCTTCCGATCTTGCCTCATAGTCTTTGAGGGATTGCACAACGGCAACCCCCCTCCCGCGGCTGGTCAAGAGCACGGGCCGGTTGGTCTTGTCCACCTGGCTGACAACCCTGCCGGGGTTGACCTTGAGGTCGCTGATCGGAACGACATCTTCTGAGTATTTTACATTTGCCATCATGGAACCTCCGATAAGTGCTTTTAACAGTACAAATAATAGCACCTATAAGTGGACCTGTCAAAAGACCTTAAACCGTAGACCTTTCGGCACACCTCATCTGCAACATCTAGGTTTATCGGAGAATTCGAATGAAGAAGAGAGAGGACAGAAGCAAGCGACGCCTTCCGGTGAATTCGTCTCGCCCGGCAGGGCCCCTCTTCGCTGACAGGTCGGAGGAATTTTGGTCTTCTTACGGACTACCGATACCGAAGGGTGAGGTCTGTCCACGACTGTGTGCAATGCTGTTTCCGGGACGGGACACCATCCGTGGGGTGCTTGCTATGGGGAGGCAGGAGAGACAGAGGCAGGACGAAGAGCAGGATCCGCTCGCAGGCCTCGAGGACTACCTGAAGGCGCATCAGAAAGACTCCGTGTTCGAGCGAGAGGCCGGCAAGGACTCTTCCTGGTGCCTCTTCCGGGGAGGCGCCGAAGGGTTTCTTGGAGACCGTGACGGTGTCCTCGGCCCGATTGTACCTGACTCTTTCCACGGACAGGGCCGCCCGGCTCATGTACCTGGCCACATTCTCGATTGCCTTCCGATCGGCGCCGTGGATACGGCCCCGGGCCTACACATTGAACCCCGAGTGGTGATTCCACGAGAGCAGCAGGTGGGCGATCTGTTGGCTGATTACCCCTTCATCCACCAACATGGGAATGAACACAGTAGACGCCGCCCGTCGAGCCGTCGGCTATGCCCAGGGTCTCACGGAAGTAGATGCGCATCGCCCCGTTTGCGCTTTGGACCATGAGCTTCAAGAGTTTGCGGTTCCTTCGGAACCAGGCCCGCAGGAGCTTCGGGATCGTAAAGGTGACATGGAGATGACAGATGGGCCTGACCAGTTCACGGATCTTCTCGCCGAACAGGATGGAGCGCTTGGTCGAGCAGCTCGGACAGACCCCCCTCATGCGGCAAGAGAATGCCAGGAGCCGCTCGGTTCCGCACCGATCGCACCGAATCCTGGCGAAACCGTTGTGTCGCACTGGTAGTAAGGGGTGAGATGGGGCATTCGAGGCCGGTAGGCCGGACAATCTTCGGGCATGGGGTTGTGCAAAAGAAGAAGGGTGAAAAGGACCCAGTACGCGCCTGGGATCCTGAGGCGGGCAAACAGCGTGCCAGGGAGAGGTAAAAGGGGTATCGATCCGTCCGAGCCGCCGGACTTCTGCCCTTCGGCAGGGGGATCCGCTCGCGGGGATCAGAAGATGAAGGAAGCCTGGGCCAAAAACGTGAAGGGAAGTTCACATTCGCAAGCGGTGCGACTGGCATGAAACGACCTCTTCATGCTGGACACTACGGTCCACGTAGATCAGGGGTGCCTGAACCCCATCGTCAACTACCAGGTGGTCGTCCCAGATCTTGTCGTACAGGGTTCGAGGTTTCGCGTCTCTTGATTCCATGGCATCCGTTCCGGCAGAAGGCACATCCCACACGCGGGGCTACACAGACTTCCTTGAATCCCCTTATCCCAGAGAGGGCAATCTTGTATCTTTTGCCCATGAAAGTCCAGTCGCCCTCGGTCCCGTGCGCGTGCCCGCGCCCGTGTGCGTGCCCGTTCTCGTACCCGAAGGCGCACGAACTTCGTCTCTTCCCAGTTGATTTGATTCCGCAATTGGGCTAAAGGAAGCTGACCCCTCCACAACAGGGACATGGAAGATGCCCACGGAAACCCTTTCTTCCCTGGCAGCAGGAATCGTTCTCGGCCTGTCGGCCGGGTTTGCACCCGGTCCGCTGCTTACCCTCGTGATCACCCAGACCCTCCGGCACAACATGCGAGAGGGGGTAAAGGTTGCCATGGCCCCCCTGATCACGGACGTGCCCATCATCCTGGCCACCCTGTTCCTGCTGGCTCGACTGAGCGATTTCGATCGACTCCTGGGTCTGATTTCACTCGTGGGCGCCGGCTATGTCCTCTACCTCGCCTGGGAGAGCATCCGCACGGGTCCTGTGACCCTGGAAGAGCCGGAAGACCAGCCCCGATCCATTCGAAAAGGGGCGATCATCAATGCCCTGACCCCCCCATACCTCTTCTGGGCAACCGTGGGGGCCCCGTTCCTTCTGAGAACCGGCCAAGAAGGGCTCAGGGCGCCGCTGCTGTTCTTGCTCGGATTCTACCTCTTCCTCGTGGGTTCCAAGGTGGTTCTGGCAATCCTGGTGGGCAAGTCCCGGGCCTTTCTGACAGGAAAGGCATACCTCTGGACCATGCGTTTCCTGGGGTGCCTGCTCGGCGCCTTCGCTGTCCTCCTGCTCAAAGAAGCCTTCTCCCTTTTGCGAATCGTTCCGGCAGTGTAAGCGGTCTACCACAACCGCTACCCCGAGGAGTGGGCCCGACTGAACCGGGAAGTCCTGCAGGAGGAGGGCCTGGAGGGAGAGGTGGTATTCTTCTCACGGGCCGGGAACGCGCGGAGCCCCGGCCGGAGCACCCTGTTCTGGCTCGGTGACCAACTCGTCACCTTTGACGGCGACGACGGCATGAAGTCCGCCATCAAGGGCATGCTCTCCGGCGGCCTGTCGGGCTGGAGTTTGAACCACAGCGACATCGGCGGGTTCACCACCATCTCCATGGTCATCAACGTGCACCGGTCCAAAGAGCTGCTCCTCCGTTGGATGGAACTGAGCGCCTTCACTTCGGTGTACCGTACCCACGAGGGCGTGCAGCCGGACAAGAACGTTCAGTTCTACACGGATTCCGAGACCTGCGCCCACTTCGCACGGTTTGCCAAGGTCTTCCGGGCCTTGGCCTTCTACCGCACGGAGCTGATGCAGGAGGCCGCCCGGCACGGCTATCCTGTCGTCCGGCACCCCATGCTTCACTACCCTGAGGATCCGAATGTGTATGGCTTGAAGTACCAGTGGCTCGTGGGGTCCAAGATCATGGTGGTGCCGGTGGTGGACGAGGGAGACAACGACGTGAACGCCTACCTTCCGGCCGGCGAGTGGGTGCACGTCTGAACAGGAGACGTCTACGCGTCCGAACCGGAGGGCCGCTGGCACGAAAACGTAGCGGCACCAATGGGACAGCCCGGCGTCTTCTACAGGCAGGGCTCGCAAGCGGGCGAGACCTTTGCGGCCAACCTTCGGGCAGAGGGGCTCATCACCTGGGACTAGCCGACCTCACACCCGATAGCTTCGTGCAACATGCCGGCTAAGGAGCACACCTGGGCCTCGTGCACATCAGCACACAGACCCGGGCATCGAGGACCGTAATCCTCCCGTCGCCGTCCAGGTCGCATTCCAGACAAACCTCGGCCGACTGATTTCTGAAGCTGAGAATGACCAAGAGGTCATTTCGGTCCACGTCTCCGTCGCCGTCCAGGTCTCCGGCCAAGACCTCACACGCGTCACCGACGCCGTTTCCGTCTGTGTCCGCCTGGTCCGGGTTCGGCGTGTCCGGGCAATTGTCTTCGCAGTCCAGGGGCCCGTCACCGTCATTGTCGATATCCGGTTCCCCGCACCCGCAGACGCCGGGCTCGGTCTTGGCCGGATCGAAGGGGCACAGATCGATACAGTCGGGGGTGCCGTCGTCATCCGAGTCTGTCTCGGGTTCGCCGCACCCGCAGATGCCGGGTTCGGTCTTGGCCGGGTCCTCAGGGCAGTCATCGAGGCAATCCGGCGTCCCATCTTCGTCCGTGTCAACGTCCGGAACATTGCACCCACATACTCCCGGATCCACCTTTTCGGGATCTTCGGGGCAACCGTCACAGACATCTCCCGCCCCGTCACCATCCCCATCCGACTGGTCCGGGTTTCTTACCAGGGGGCAGTTGTCTTCTTCGTCCGGTACTCCGTCACGGTCCCCATCCGGGGGGAGCACCAACGTGAAGGCCGCGCCCTCGTTGTTGCCAAGCGCAGGATCCGTTCCTTGCCCGAACACGTGGGCCGTATTTTCGAAAGTCCCGGCAACCGACACCGTCACCCCCACAGCAACCGATGCGGTCTCCCCCTTCGCCAGGTGACCCAGGTCGCAGGCGATCTCCCCCTCGTCCTCTTGGCACACCCCGAGGTCCGGCGTCGCATCCTCGAAGGTGAGCCCTTCCGGAAGCATGTCGACCACGGCGACTCCATCCGCGTCCTCAGGGCCCTGGTTCGTCACGGTAATCGTGTAGGTAACGGGATCGCCCACATAGACAGAGTCCGAGGAACCTGTCTTGGAGACGGTGAGGTCCGCCAGGTCGGACGGGGCCTCCTCCATCACACGGATCGTGACCGAATCGCTTGCCTGGAGTCCCCCACTGTCCGTTCCCGTTGCCGTGATTACGTGTTCGCCTTGGGAGAGTTCGTCCGCCTCAATCGCGAGATCGGTACCATTACCCAGCACGCCGTCCAGGCTGGAGGTCCACTCGATCGCCTCCCCCGTGAGATCCCCGTCCTCGCGGTCAGGCGCCAGGGCCTCGAACAGGATAAGCTGACGGCTCACATAGAGTCTTCCGTTCTCAGGCTGAGAGATGTACACGTTCGGCGCGTTGTTCGCCACGGTGAAAGGGGCGTCGGAATCGTAGGTCGCTGTGTGGAATCCATCGCTCGCCGTGACACGGATGACGCCTGTACTGGTTCCTGTGAGAAAGCTACGTTCGATCTCATAGCTCTCTTCAGGCCAGTCCACGGCCAGGGTCTCCCACGTGGCGCCGCCATCACTACTGTAGCGCAGGGTATACGTGAGCGCATCTCCGTCTGGGTCGTTCCCGGTCCATCCCATGAGAACCGTTGCATCCTCCAAGGTCTCCCCGCCGTTCGGATATAGCACCTCCACCGTGGGCGGGTTGGGACTTGCAGAGAGATAAGCGATCTGGGATCCCTCGTGGAGGATCGATAACGCAGTGATGTCAGGGTCCGCAGATACGGGGATGAAGAACGTACCTATACGGGGGAATGTCGCAGAGACATCGCTCTCCTCGAAAGGATCCCCCATGTTTTCATTCGGCTGGAACGTCACCTCCTCGACCACATTCGACGAGGCGTCCAGGAGCTGGAGAACATACTCGCCCGGCGGGGGCGCCTGGAGGGGCACCTGGCTCCAGCCGACGGGCAGCAGTTCGGCGGTGTCCCCGTCCAGGTCCGCGATCCCTCGCACGGCCCGGTACCCTTCGTCAGACGGGACCGCGCTTGCCACTCCCGGCCGTCGTGGATTGCCGCCCCCGGTCTCCATGATCCTCGTCCTGAGGAGCTCGTAGTTGATCTTGGAGATCCATGTCCACGGATTATTGATCGGCGGCTTGCAGTAGCTCATTAGTGCGTAGTGGGATGGGGAGACAGTATGCTTCAGATTGGTTTCCTCACCCCATACCTCGTCGTTCACATCCGCGCCCTCTTCGGTCATGGGCCCGATATAGGCATAACCGTAAGGCCAATCGGGCACGGGACCGTAGTACGGCCACTCGTTTGTATATGACATCGCCACTTCGCCGCACCAGCCGCACTTGAGGTCAGGATTGTCGCGGCACCCGGGTGCTGTGCTGTTCTCAGAATGGGCCACGTGATGCAGGCCAAACAGGTGGCCCAGCTCGTGTGCCACGCCATTGCGCAGGAAGCAGTCAGGATCTGCATAAATCGTGGCCGTGGCAGCCGTTCCGGGTATATGGTTCGCCATCCCGCCCCACTCCCTACCATCGTCAACACAGCCGGTTTCCCAGAGAAGCCCCACGTGAAAGAAATCCGAGTCGTCCTGTGCGGCCATGTCCTCGATGCGCTTGTTCAGGGCTGTACACTCGGGCGGAACGTCTCCCTCCCACAGGAGAGAGCCTCTTTGCAGGCGTACGTTGGGTACGGGGTAGATGGCCCTGAGGCGTTTGGCCGCTTCGGTCACATCTGCGTCGCTCGGACCGCTCGCCACCTTACCGTCCGCCCGGACAAGCTTCACGCTCAAGAGCTTCACCTTGAGCGTGGGCACCGGCTCGAAGGAGACCTCCACGCCGCAATCACCCGGAACCGGGCCGGCTGCTTCATTGCAGACAAGGAGATTGGGATCCGCCGCCCCACAGGTCAGTTCCTCGCTCACACCCTCGATCGCCACGCGGTCGATGACAAACTTCACCTTTCCGCTACGCCAATCCTTGGGAGGGAGGAAGGCGAATACGCCGTCGGCTCCACGCCAGCTTGCCGCGTCTTCTTTATGAGATATGTATGCCCCTTTGTTCCCAATGTGGAGGGGCGAGGGCGACAACTCCTGTCCATCACGAAATCCCCGGAGACAGGCAAGGGCTTTGGAGGGCTCCGATCCGAGGTGCCGAATGGCCACATTGACAACGGTTGTTTTCGATTCCACCAGGGGAACGCTGTTGCTCCAGTCCTGCACCGCCTGATTCACATCGATCCCGATAACCTCCAGACCGACCGCGGAAGCCTCGAAGTCCTCGCCCTCCGCGTCAGGAGGAACCGTTACAATGCGCTCCGACGGCTCGAAGATGTAGCCCGGCTTGTCCGGGGTGAGTGTGTACGTGCCTTCGGTGGGAACCGTGAGGGAGAGTGCTCCACCCCCATCCGTAACAGCGGTTTCCCCGGTGTCGGTCGAGACGGTCACGTCGGCCACGGGGCTGCCGTCCTCTTCGGTCACCCACCCGGAGATGGTGTATTCCTCGGGCACTGCGAAAGCCGTGAAGTCCTGGCTCGCTGCGTCGGGAGGCACGGTGACCGTGCGTGAAGGCGGAGAAAAGGTGTACCCGTCTTTGCTCGGGGTGATCGAGTAGATGCCTTCCTCATCCACGGCCAGGCTGTAGGTGCCGCTGGCGTCCGTGACCGCGCTGTCCCCGGAGTCGCATCCTATGAACACATCCGCCACTGGAGCGCCGTCCTGATCGAGCACCTGGCCGGAGATGGAATAGGTGAGCGGCTCGGCAAGGGCGGTGAAGTCCTGCCCCTCCGCGTCGGGCGGCACGGTGACCTCCCGTGACGGCGGCTCGAAGGAGTAGCCTGCCTTGCCGGGTGTGATCGTGTACGAACCGTCTTCAGATACCGTAACCGTATAGTTGCCGGCCGCATCCGTGGCTGCGCTGTCGCCGGAATCGGTGGAAAGGGTCACGTCGGCCACGGGGCCGCCCTCCATGTCCATCACCTGCCCGGAAATCCTGTGCATCCCCAAAGGATTCAGCAAGAAAGCCCGGGTCTGGCCGTTCAGATTGCCCTGCCCGACGATCTGGCCCCAATCGTTGATGGCCGTGGGGTAGAGGCTCACCCAGTCCGTGCCGGCCGGGATCATGGACATGAGGTCATGGAACGTCCCATCCTTGTATAGCGTTCCGTTGACGGTGGCACCCACGATGTCGCCGTGTTCGTTCACGTCCCTGGCGGTTCCCCAGCCGAGATTGTGGATCTGGCCGCTCTCGTCCCAGTAGACGCCGCACCAGTACTGCCCGTCCCAGGCCTCTCCCACCACGACCCCGCTGTTGTTGACTGCAAAGGCCCTGCTCTGGCGACCGTAGACACTGCTGTCCAGAGACGGAAGGCCCTGGGGTGCGCCCCCGCCCCTCCAGATGACGGCGAACGAGGCGACATCGCTTCCCGAGTAGCCCACGGCATCCCCCAGGTCGTTGATGTCATGGGCCTGGCTGTTGATGTGATCCGGCAGCGTTCCGAGGTCGGTCATGCCTCCGGACCATCGGAAGGCGTGGTAGCGGCCGATATCGGTAAACCCGGGGAAAAAGGAATAGCCCACCGCGGTCCCCGCATTGTTGAGCCCCAGCGCCTGCCCCCAGTACAAGTCGCAGCTGCAGTTGATCCCGATGCAGATCACCTTGCATTCCGGCAGGCCGATGTCTGCGGGCCCGGACCAGAGGGCGGGCCGGTCTCCGTTACGATCGACGTATCGGCCGTGGCCGGGACACCCGCTGCAGCCCTCGCACTCCGCGTTGGCGCGGGAATGGCCCGCGATCTGTCCAGCGTCGTTGATCGCGTAGGCCCGGGCGTTGTCCTGGAATTCGCTGCACGGAAGGCCTCCCAGGTCGCTCATCCCGCCTCCCTGCCAGACAAAGGCATGGTAGACGAACCGGCCCGACCCGGATTCCGCCTCCGACCAGCCCACCACGACGCCCTGGTTGTTGATCCCCTCTGCGGAGCTCGAACGGCCCAGAGTCCCCAGATTCACGATCTCGTATTCCTGCGCCGCAGCGGGCGCCTTCTGCAACAGTGCGAGTCCCAGAACACTGATCAGAACAGCCATGGCATTCACGTGGGAAGCAGTCATGGTTCCCCCCTCCCCAAAATGTCGAGTGGAATCGACGACCCCAAGGGTACTCTTGTGGTGGTGGTCCTCGAAAGAAAACCAGGATCTTCCTGCGGAGCGTTCCCTTGAAGGGGGAGCGCAAACGGTGCGGAAGACAAGAGACTGAGATGCATGATCTCTGTTCCTTGTGTTGCCGCCGTTCATTCTATCACGGCAGCAATAACAAGTCAACGAAATTATGGCGGATTTTATATTGTTTTAATTAAATTAACAGGGTCTTGGGCCGAGACCCGTCCATGCCTCATCAGGAAACATGGCCTCGTGAATCCGCGAAAAGGCCTGTTCGTTCTTTCGAAAGGTCTCTTCCCTTGCACGAAAAGAAGAGGGGCGAAGATAGGGGACGTTGTTTACTTGGCTAACTTACTCCGAAAGTTCATGAATGAAACAACGGCCCCTAAATGTAATACTGTTCACTTAACACATTCTTGTGGTATACTCCTCCTGAA
>CAYZMM010000015.1:0-114287 GCA_964479535.1 uncultured Thermodesulfobacteriota bacterium | reverse complement strand
TTCCGGTCAGATTACCACCTCAAAAACTCGCTAAATCTGCGAGGTAATCAACACCAGCATCCCTTGAATGCAGGCGCACGAAGGCATCGTAGAAGGAAGAGAAGAGGTTGTAATACCGCCTGCGAGCACCCATGCTACCCCCTCCGCGTCATGGCCTTCCCACACTTCGGACACGTCCGATCAAAGCAGGGCACTCCCGTCTGGTGGGGCTCTCTGTGTCCGCAGTTCGGGCAGACACAGGTACCCCCGGGACCCGCCCCGGATCCCCCTCCCCGTCCCCCGCCCCCACCTCTACCCATGCCTCGACCCGTACCGGGCCCTTCGCCTCTCGGGCCTGTTCCATTACCCCTGGGCATTCTTCTTTCCTCCTCTCTGCGTGGTTCCGTCTTCCAGGGTTGGGACATCCTACAACCCGTTCTTGCATACGCTTCTCGTTTCCAATCAGATCGCCGCCCCTGAATCAGAGCGTCCTTCTTGAATGCATGTGTTCTTCCCGTTCCGTAAGGCGGTAAGCATCTTTGTGCAGGTTGAGCAAAGATTATTGGAAACTTCTTCGAATCCCAACCTTTCACGCATTGCCCTGTGCCCTCTTCCGAGCCAGTAGAACACGGGGTCGTCCACCAGTCTCTGCGAAGAGAGGATACATTCCAGACCTTCATTCACGATACTTCCAGCTTGGCTCCTCAGGCCGCTCGGAAGAATACAGCACGGGATCAGATGCCCGGACGGATCAACAACGAGCCTTTCCTTCAGGTAGTCGCAATACCTGTCCAGGAAGGGATAGCTCTCTGGATCTCTCCATAGAGTTATCGTGTAGGAGATGTTCGGGGTCTTCGTCTCTGGAAACATCCTCTCAAGTGTTCCGAGCACCTTCGCAAGTTCACTCTCTTCGAAGACATAATCCTGAGCCGTCTTCCCTCTTCCTGACCGAACGATGGAACTGACTTGAATCGTATCCAGCCCATAGGGCTGAAGAAGACTCCATAGAACGGAAGTCTCGCCCATGTTCCTGGGCGTCACCACATAGTTGATCCAGGCCTCGATCTCCTGCTTTCGCAAGCACTCCAGCGCGGTTCTCACCTGCTCAAAGGCCCCTTCCTTTCTCGTGAATTCGTCGTGCGTTCCGGACGAAGTCCCGTAGAGAGACGATTTCACCCTGTCCAGGCCGGCATCCTTCAGTTCCGCAATATAGCCTTCATCGAGAAACCACGTGTTCGTATTGAGCGTCGTCAACAATCCTTCGCGAGACGAATGACGTATGATTTCGAGGATCGTATCCCTTCCGACGACGAGCGGCTCTCCTCCGCTCAGGTCGATCTCTTGCATTCCAAGAAGCACTGCCTCGTCCAGCATCTTTCGAATGGTCTTCAGGTCGAGTTCCTCGTAACGACTCTGAAGTCCGGAATCTGAGCAGCAATGCCTGCAGCTATAAGGGCACAGGGAGGTGATATGGAAGTGCAAAATACTTGGATTCATATTGCCTTTTTTCCCTTTCTTTCACCTTGCATGGTGAAACAACGAGGCGCTCGGCCAAAAAGACCTCTGGCTAGTTGATCTTGTGCAACGCATTGCTGGCCGCATCTGTCAACGGGTACGCAAGTGGAGAAGCCGTCAGCCAAGGGTGTGTCCCCATAGGAAAGAGCGCTACTTGTTCCATTGTCATGCCATTCACCGTACATGCTGATATCAGATTACCCACCTCGCCCACCGCTGGCGTGCAGCAGGCGCAGCCGCCGAGCAACGTACCGGAACTTCGATCAAAGATCAGCCTGACCTTCATTGGCTTGGCATCCGGAAGCGTTCCAGGATGCTTGGAGACCGCCTCCGCTTCACCGACCAAAACGTTGTACCCCATCTTTTCTGCTTGGCCGTCCGTTAGGCCGGCCATGGCTATGGCCGTATCACCAATGATGGTCGAAAATGCTCCGATGGTACCCACATTTCGCCAACGATCAGAAAGGAGGTTTGCTGCAGCAATCTTTCCTTCTCGCGTCGCCACCGATGCCAGCCTCACGGGAACAGGCTGGCCGTTGAAGAAGGAATACTTTTCGGCACAGTCCCCGACGGCGAAGACGTCCGGATCATTCGTACGTTGGAACGCATCGACTCGGATGCCGCGCGTTGGCCCGATCTCGAGGCCCGCCTCGGACGCCAGCTTCGCATTCGGATAGACCCCTATCCCAATGATTACCATGTCACACTTGATCCGTTCTCCACTATCCAGTTCGACGAATTCCACCTCATCGTTGCCGCCGATCGACTTCACTGCATTGCCCGTAATCAAGTTGATCCCTCGCTCATTCAGGACCTCCTCTGCTCGAACGCACAGTTCCTCGGGGCAGACCAGCTCAAGACAATGGTCTAGCAACTCGACGATCGTAACGTCAAGACCCCGCTTCCGGCATTCGTCCGCAAATTCTACACCGATGAAGCCTCCGCCTATAACCACGATGTGCCTTGCTTTCTTCATTCCATCGGCCAGGGTATGAAGATAGTCCGGATCTTTTCTGACGAGGTAAACGTTCTTCCGTTCGATGCCTTGAATAGGAGGGCTTACGGGACTCGAACCGGTGGCCAGTACAAGCTTTTCGTAGCCAATTACTTCACCGCTCCGTAACGCAACGGACTTGACTTTGCGGTCAATCGAGACAGCCTCCCCCAGCTTCAATCCTGCAGCCCCGAGCAGCTTGTCCGGCATGATATTCTTCTCCACCGTCCCTAACGTGCCGTAGATGTACGGTATGCCGCATGGTACCATGACTTTCTTCTCCCGGCGGATCACAATGATGTCTTTCAATTGATGATGCTTCTGCGCGCAAATCGCTGCCTGCGTCCCGGCCGCACTGCCTCCAACGATCACCAAATCATGCTTTTCCACACCCATTCTCCTTTCTTCGCCTCCTCATCGATGATGACCCCACGACGCCCCATTTCTCTGCCTCCCTGCACACTCACCAGAGGAAAGCGCTTGCCTACGCTCAGGAGGGTAGAAACTCCGCCTCGCAATATCGGGACCAAGACTCTCATGAAGAATTCATGCCCTTTCAGGATGTTGCCGATTTTCACTCCGTCCCCCTTTCCCGGCTTTCATGGTATGCTTTCGTCTATTCTCAATACGTCCTGAGGATGCGTGACAACCGCGACGGGACAATCCGCGCTGGCACTCACTTCATGAACTGTGCTACCTGCGTACCATTTCTCGTCACTCGTACTTGTATGAGAGCCCATAACGATCAAGTCTACGTTGTTTCGGCGGGCGTAATGCAATATACCCTGATACGGGAGCGCGCCCTCCCATACCTGGCAATGACATTCCGATCTTCGGGCCAGATCCTTGCGGTACTTCTCCAGCTTCTGCTTCATGCTATCCACTTCCCCTTGAAGCCTTGTATGGAAATGCCGGGCAAAGGGAGTGACTTCTTTGTCTCCTCATATTCCTTGGTGACCACCATTTCTTCGCCGGTCCTCGAGTCCTTGACAAAGCGCCGAAAAATACCGGAGTACGAAGATTCGAGCACATGGATCGCCGGGAGCCTGGCCTGATTTCGACGGCACACCTCTATGGCAGTCATCACTGCGCCGTCAGAGGTCTTCAGAAGGTCTGTCGCCGTCAATACGGTCTTGAACATTTCTCCCCCTTGGGAAGGGTTGTTTTCCTCTGTCACGATTCAGGGTTTCCGAATGCTCAGAGGGCGCAGCGGGTCAGTCATGCCAATCATATGCCGGCCACAGGGATTCCGTGGGGTACCCCTTGTCCTTCCATTCGACCAGGGTACCCTTCACATACTCCACGTTCGTGTACCCATGCTCATCCAACTCTTCTGCCGCTTCCTTTGCGCATTGAGGGGTGATGCAGTAGAGGACGAAATGGACGGACTTGGAAAACAAGGCTCCCAGTTGACCCAGGAGTTGTCTTCTCGGAATGCAGTACGTGCCCGTAATCGCATCCATTGCGCAAACCGCGACGTTGTCTGCCGCATTCACCAAGATGAAAGACTCCTCTCTGTCGAACTTCTCCTTTAGATCTCGAATCGATATGCCCTGGACCATTTCTCTCTCCTTTCTGGTTCTTTCCATTGGCTCTCTCCGGGAGGGCCTTGCTCCCGCACCCTTGCCTGCGATGAGAAGAGATTTCAAGCCGTGTGCCAAGCAGGGGAAAGAGAAGAATATATAGTCAATCCAATATTTTATGATGCTAGGCGTGGCTACGATCTCCCTTGTTTTCATGCATGTCGCAGTAACGTCGAACAAATTTCCTTGCAAGTTGCATTGTTTCTGGGCACACTACGATTTGGTATCTGTAGTTTGCAGATGGGGATACTCGAGGGTGTCGGCGCGGAGCGTAAGATGAATGGAATCGAATGGCAGGAATGCCGAGACGTGATCCTGGATTCGATTAACGAAGGGGTCTTCACGGTGGACCTCAACTGGCGGATCACGTCTTTCAACCGGGCAGCGGAGCGGATCACGGGCGTCGAGAGCCAGGTTGCAATAGGGCAGCAGTGCAGCGATGTGTTTCGAGCCAGCATCTGCGAAAACGACTGCACGCTGAGAAAGACTCTCTCAACAGGCAAGCCGACGGTGGCGAGGACCGTCTATATCATCAACGCGGCTGACCAGCGTATTCCGATCAAGATCTCTGCCGCTGTTCTGCAAGATGAGCAGGGCCATGTCATCGGAGGCGTAGAAACCTTTCAGGATCTCAGGCAAATCGAAGAACTCCGGAAGAAGCTGCAGAAGAGTCACACCGTTAGCGACATTGTGGGACAATCTCCCGCCATTACGCACCTCTTCGATCTCCTGCCTCAGATTGCCGACAGTCAAAGCAGCGTGCTGATCGAAGGGGCGAGCGGTACAGGAAAAGAGCTTGTTGCGCGGGCCATCCACAACCTGTCGGACCGAAGAAGGAAACGGTTCGTAGCGGTCAACTGCGGGTCCCTTCCGGATACGCTCCTGGAATCGGAGTTGTTTGGTTACAAGCGCGGTGCCTTCACAGATGCGAAGCGGGACAAGCCGGGGAGGTTTGCGCTCGCAGACGGGGGCACCCTCTTTTTGGATGAGATCGGCGATATCTCACCGGCCATGCAAATGCGTCTCCTGCGGGTACTTCAGGAGAAGACCTTCGAGCCACTCGGCTCGGTGGAGACCGTACGGACAAATATGAGAGTGGTTGCCGCCACGAACAAGAACCTACGAAGGCTCGTCAGGGAAGGGAAGTTCCGGGAGGATCTGTTCTACCGAATTCATGTAATACATATCGATATGCCCGGCTTGCGGGAGCGTCGGGAGGACATCCCGCTCCTCATCGACCATTTCATCGACAGATACAACCGGCTCCAGGACAAAGAAATTCCCGGGCTGGCTGAAGAAGCACTCGTCATTCTCATGAAGCACGACTATCCCGGCAACATTCGGGAACTCCAGAACATCATCGAACATGCCTTTGTCCTCTGCAAGAGCGGCCTGATTCAATTGCAGCACCTGCCGGAGTATCTCTGGGACCATCCCCATCATGAAATGCTCGATGGATTGAGCGGAGCAAGCCTGAAATCCATGGAGAAGGTACTGATCGAGAAGTCTCTTCACAGGCACGCCGGGAATCGCACACTGTCTGCCCGGGAACTGGGCATCAACCCGAGCACCCTGTTCCGAAAGATCAAGTCGCTGAGGATCGAGGTTCCTGAACATGATGGACGGCAACGAAAGAACAAGTAGGGGTCCTATTATGCAGTGATAAGGCCGACCGACTCTTTCAAATTGCAATGTTTCTGACGATCCATCCTTCCTTGAACTATTCATAAAACCCTGCCCCCATTCGTTTTTCTCTGTTGCCACCGGCTTGGCATGCTTCTTGTTCCATTCATGTGAAGCAGGAACCCGAGATTACGGAACGAGATCGGGAACAGCTGCTGGCACTCTACAGGGGAGGGAGCACAACATGGCAGACGTAGAAGAAAAAGTGAAAAGCGTAGACCCGGCTTCCAGGCAAATGATCGAGAAGGCACAAAGGGAAAACATCTCCACCATTTTCGACCGCGCCGACAAGATGAAGCCCTGCAACATCGGGATACAGGGAACCTGCTGCAGGATCTGTTCACAGGGCCCCTGCCGACTCCCCCTGCCGAAAGGAGGCCTCAAAGGGGAGGACACACGAATGGGCCTCTGCGGGGCTACGGCCAATACGATCGCCGCCCGCAACTTCGCCCGCATGGTTGCAGGCGGGGCGGCCGCCCACTCGGATCACGGTCGCGCGGTTGCGGAGGTCTTTCTCGCAGCCGCCCGCGGTGAGACGGAGGACTACTGCATCCAAGACACCAAGAAGCTCATCGAGGTGGCCACAGACTTCGACATTCCCGTAACGGTACAGGAGGGGGGGGCGGAAAAACCCCGTGACACCCGGGAA
This sequence comes from uncultured Thermodesulfobacteriota bacterium, assembly GCA_964479535.1. GTDB lineage: Bacteria > Desulfobacterota > DSWW01 > DSWW01 > DSWW01 > S015-6. Next base: position 107,884 of record CAYZMM010000015.1, on the reverse strand, counting down.
ATCGCCGTCGAGTTGGCAGAGAAGGCGATTGCCGAGTGGGGCAAGCAGGAAGGCGAGCTCCTTTTCGCCAAAAGGGCCCCGAAACAACGTTACGAGTCCTGGAAGAAGGCCGGGATCGTGCCCCGCGGGATCGATCGCGAGATCGTGGAGATCATGCACCGCACACACATGGGCGTGGATCAGGACTACAAGAACATACTGAAGCAGTGCTCCCGAGCCGCCCTGGCAGACGGCTGGGGAGGGTCCATGATCGCCACGGACCTCCAGGACATCCTGTTCGGCTCTCCGGTGCCGATTCACGGAACCATCAATCTCGGCGTGCTCGAAGAAGACCAGGTCAACATCATCATTCACGGACACGAGCCCCTCCTTTCCGAGATGATCGTCGTAGCCGCCCGGACGCCCGAAATGCTCGAGCTGGCCAAGGGCAAGGGCGCAAAGGGCATCAACCTGGCTGGAATGTGCTGTACGGCCAACGAGATCCTCATGCGGCACGGAATGCCCGTAGCGGGTAACTACCTTCAACAGGAACTGGCCATCATCACCGGCGCGGTGGATGCAATGGTCGTGGATGTGCAGTGCATCATGGAGAATGTGGCGAATGTGGCAAAGTGCTTCCACACCAAGGTGATCACCACCAACCCGCGAGCCAAGATGGAGGAGTCCAACGCCGTCCACATAGAATTCGAGGAACACAAGGCACTGGAGATCGCCAAAGAGATCGTCAGGACGGGTGTAGAGAACTTTCCAAGGCGAAGGGCGGAGGTCCTCGTTCCGGACGCGAGACAGCCCATGGTGGCCGGATTCACCTATGAGTCGATCGAATACCATCTTGGCGGCTCCTTCCGAGGCACCTATTACACACTGAACGACAACATCATCAACGGACGCATCCGGGGGATTGGGGGAGTGGTAGGCTGCAACAACGCCCGAACCGCCCATGACAGCGACCATCTCATTGTTGTCAAGGAACTCCTGAAGAACGACGTCATCGTGCTGACCACGGGTTGCAATGCCATGGCGTGCGGCAAGGCCGGGCTTCTCACCCCCGAAGCGGCCCGTGAATTTTGCGGGCCCGGGCTTGCCGAGGTGTGTGAAACGGTCGGCATTCCGCCGGTCCTTCACATGGGCTCCTGTGTAGACAACAGCCGCATCCTGATGGCGGCTACCGGGGTGGTCAAGGCAGGCGGCCTCGGTAACGACATCAGCGACCTTCCGGCTGCCGGCGCCGCTCCGGAATGGATGAGCGAGAAGGCGATCAGCATTGGTCACTACTTCGTGGCCTCGGGAGTCTACACGGTGTTCGGCATAGGCCTGCCGGTCACCGGGGCCCCGGTGTTTCAGGATTATCTCTTCAAGGGGCTCGAAAAGGACTTGGGTGGCACGTGGGATGTATCCGCCGATCCGTATGAGATCGCCCGGAAGATGATCGAGCACATCGACAAGAAGCGCAAGGAACTGGGGATTGACAAAGCCCGTGATCGGGTCTTGTTCGACATGGAAGCGAGAAGGCAGCTCGAGGCGGAGGTGGCCTGATCGAGCTCGTCGAGCCCATCGGCCCTGGCAGGACGGACCACCAGGGGAACCGAAGCACGCAACGACTCGGAATCCATGCATAGCGTAAAGTGCGAGCCCACAACCCCTGTAGGGGGGCGTCTGCCGATTCCATCGGATGCGCTGCATACGAACTTGCAGCGGACCGTGGCCCCCGTGCGCATTCCACCCGAACAGGAGCTTCTCCTGGAAATCGTCAAGGAAAAGGTCGGCATCCGGGAACACACCGAGTCATTACTGCGTGAAGTCAACCATCCTTACGTCGACTGGGATGAAATCGTCGAGCCCCTTCGAGCTCGTGCACTGGGCGACTTCTACGACTATGACGAGCATGAAAAAGGGCCGGAAGCCTTTTCCATTTTCTTCTCGCTTCTTCTGCGAAGTCTCGAAAGCTGTTCTTCCGAAGAGAGACGGATACGGGTTTTTGCGACTCTCTTCGACCTTCTGGAGTTGATCGTACTCGAAGCGAAATCAGCACCCGAACGAAACCAGGCGGTGATCGAGCAGGTCCTCTCGAGGCTCCAGGCATGGCTCCTGAAGGAGCCACTGCCCGCAGCGAAGGGGACGACCAAGATCACGAAAGTCGCCCGGACGCTGCTCGAAGCGGAACCCGCATACGGCCTGCAAAGGCTCGCCGCTCTCCATCTCCACTGCCTGGAAAAGAACCACGAAACCTGGCTCTCGCAAGGGGACCTCACGGAATGGTTCTTGTCCGAGCGTGACCGCCTCTTTGGAGGCAGGGACTATCAACATCTCCTCCTCTCGGTGTCGCCCCAGCGCCTCCAATCCTTCCTGGATGCGCTGGACGGCATCTCTGTGGAAGCTCTCGCCTCCAACCTGGACTTGCTTCAACATGCGCTGGAAAGCAGACGGATTACCGTGGACCAGTACTTGAACATCTTTCAAATCATCGCACGCACAGTGAAAGAAATCATCCAGACACAGTACATCGGGATCCACGAAGGGACGCTACAAACCGTGATCTCCCAACTCCTCCAGGGCAACCATCCTTTACCTTTCACGCCGGCAGCGGGCTCCACGGCGGAGCAGATCGGCCACCAGGCCTGGGAATGGTTCATTCGGGACCACCTGGCTAGCCGCTTCTGCATCCAGAGTCTGGATAATTTCGTCGGCAAGGTCGTCGCGAGTCTCGCCCAGGAGAGCCAGAGCCTGGATCGCAGGACCCGTACACTCCTGTTGAGCTACAATCCCGAACGATGCTTCGTCCCCTTCGAATCCAGTGACTACACCCTGGACACCCAGATCTATCTCGGGAACAAAGGCTATTTCCTCAAGTGCCTTCGATCCTTTGGCTATCCTGTTCCCCCTGGAGCAGAATGTGAGCGCCGATTTCGTTGGGGATACGGCGGCGGTCATCATCGAGGCATCCGAGACGCACACCCGAACCGGATTCCTGTCGGTTGATTTGAGAGAAGTCCCGGGGTTGCCCGGAGAGGTATTGGAGAGCCTACCGGAAACCCTCTTGCGGGTTCCCGTCACTCATGCGAAGATCTTCGGATGGTATGACAACGAGTACGGGAGCTATACGAATCGCCTCGCCGACCTGTGCACGTACATTCATGGGAACCTCTGACACATCCACCCGGCCTCTAAAAGACGGGTGCGGAATACGGACATGCCGAGATTCGATGAGGCCGTCCTCCTGAAGCCGATTGGCTCTGTTCGGACGGACCCCGGGGACGTTCCCCGGCACTGGGTCTTCTCCGACAAGGAAGGAACGCTCAACATCCTGGAAGAGTATCTGCAGGGACTGAAGGACATCAGAGCCGGCCAGCGCATCGTGGTCATCTTTCACTTTCACAAGAGTCCTGCTTTCACCTCGCACTCCCTGATCCAGAAGCCTCCCCACCGCAAGGTCCCTCTCGGCGTGTTCAGCATCTGCTCGCCGATTCGGCCCAACCCGATCGGACTCTCGGTGCTCGAAGTCCTCGGTGTCGAAAAGAATCTCATTCTTGTAAAAGGGGTGGACATGCTGGACGGAACGCCCATCCTGGACATCAAGCCGCTGATCGAGGATGAGCAGAGCTGCCCGAGCTATAACGGACCAAGCCCTCCGTCAACTTCGCGAGGAGGCGAGTGATCGCTTCGGGCTGCAGGCGGCTTGGCCAGAGGGTGGCCAGGGGCGGTCGGGGCACAGCCCAGAGACATGCAAGTCACCGATTCTGATTGGTAATTTCTGACAATAGCAGGCACGATTCCTGGTTCTTCCCCAGCTTCCCCTGGACCTCGCTGACACTAGAATCCACCGGTCGCCCTCGACTCTAAAGTGCCACGAACCCAAATTCTCGAAAAAGCATCTCACTTACAAACGAATCACCCATCGAACGCAAGGAGATCACGATGAATAAGCGTCTCGCGATATCTGTTGCTCAGCGGCACCCTATCGTCACGTCTTTGTTTCTCTTCGGCACTCTTCTGAGCCTCCTGCTGCTCATCCCGAAGATGGGAACCACAGGGGAACATGCTTCCGGCTGCCCCTACATGGCTGCTTCCAAAGGCTCCGGATGCCCTTACATGGCGGAGGCGAAGGGCTGCCTCCACGCCCTCAAGTACAGCCTGAAGCTGGGCGAAGATCAAATGAGTAAAGTCCGCGAAATTCAAGGTGAATTTTTGGAGGAAAGCGCGGATCTGAAGGAGAGCATCCGGAAGACCGCGGCCGATTTGGACACCCTTTTCAGGGACCCGGAAGCATCGCCGGAGAATATCATGGAGAAGCGGAAGTCGCTGGCCGGAATCAAGGAGAAGCTGGAGGCCATGGCGATGGACTTCCGACTCAGGATACGGGCAGAGATGACCGACGATCAGCTTCGTCAGATCCCTGCCGGATGCTGGCACGGTGTTCTGGCATACGGTCACGGCGGTGACTACGGTTGCGGACACGGCTGCAAGTGTCCCTACAGGCACAAGCACGCGCATCCCGACGACGCGTCTGCCTGAGCGCTCCCTTCGAAGCGCGGGCTGCTCGAAGATGTCACCCATCGAGTTGCGGACCGTTTCTGTACGGAGAAGATCTTTTGAGACCTGGAAGAAATGTACTTGGCGGAAGACTGGAGGTTTGCGGGGAATCACCGAAAACCGGCTTCTTCCGCACCGGATGCTGCGAGACAGGCCCTCAGGACCGTGGCTCTCACGTGATCTGCGCAGAGGTGACCGAAGGTTTCCTCGAGTTCACTCGCAGAAGGGGCAATGATCTGAGCAGCCCCTCGCCGGCATCCGGCTTTCCCGGGCTCAAACCGGGAGACAGGTGGTGTCTCTGTGCCGACAGGTGGAAGGAAGCCCTGAATGCGGGGGCAGCTCCCCCTGTGATCCTGGCGGCCACCCACGAGTCGGCATTGGACCGCGTTTCGCTCGAGGACCTGACCCGTCATGCCCTCGATGTCGCCTGATTCGGAGATCGGCAAACCTGAAAGAGGCGACCGCCCCTTCCGAATCTCCGTGGAGAGGGAACGCCGGGTCTCTCCTGCTCCAACTTAAGCAGGTGCCATCGCTTCAACTGCAGGACATATTCCCGTTGCTACCACAGCAGCCGGGAGAACCTCTGGACGCATACGGTTTCTTCCTGTATCCTTGATGGTTTACGGAATCATCGCACCTTTTCGGGAGGGGACCATGACCACGAAAGAGGATAGTGGGAACGGCACGAGCGCTGCCCAGCGTTGGTTGGGCTACAGGCCCGAGATCCGGGTGTTGGATTGCACGATCCGTGACGGCGGCCTGATGAACGACCACATGTTCGACTCCGAGGTGATCCAGGCGATCTACGACGCCTGCGTCTCGGCCGGAATCGACTACCTCGAGCTGGGCTACAAGGCCTCGAAGAAGATCTTCGCCCGTGACAAGTTCGGCGACTGGAAATTCTGCGACGAGGACGACGTACGGCGCATCGTGGGTGACAATGAAACCCCCCTCAAGCTCTCGGTCATGGCGGATGCGGAGAAGACCGACTACCGGTCCGACATCCTGCCGAAGAGCGAAAGCGTCCTGGACGTGGTCCGGGTCGCCACCTACATCCACCAGATACCCACCGCCGTCGACATGATCAAAGACGCCCACGAGAAGGGTTATGAGACGACCTGCAACTTGATGGCCGTGTCCACGGTTCAGGAGTGGGAACTGGACCAGGCCCTTGACGCCCTGGCGAAGACGGAGGTGGATGTCGTCTACCTCGTGGACAGCTTCGGCGCCCTCTACAGCGAGCAGGTCCAGTATCTGACCCGGAAATACCTGAGCTACGTGAAGGCCGCAGGCAAGGAGGTGGGGATCCACACCCACAACAACCAGCAGCTTGCTTACGCGAACACCATAGAGGCGATCATCCAGGGGGCCAACCGCCTGGACGGCAGCCTCGCAGGGCTGGGACGCGGTGCCGGCAACTGCCAGACCGAGCTCCTGATCGGTTTTCTGCACAATCCGAAATTCAAGATCCGGCCCCTTCTGGCGTGCATCCAGGAACACATCGAGCCGCTGCGCAAGGATCTGAGGTGGGGTTATGACCTTCCCTACATGATCACGGGCCAGATGAATCAGCATCCCCGTCCCGCCATCGCCTTCAACGAGCAGGACGGCCCGAAGGATATCGTTGCTTTCTACGATTCCGTGACCGAAAAAGTCTAGGAGGCTGTTGAAAAAGCCCCATCTGCGGCGTTCGGCTTCATCCCTCGTCGTTCAACGTACCGGAAGTACGCCTCACTCCTCGGGACTTCGCCTGCCTTGCATCTGGGGCTTTTTGAACAGCCTCCGGCACAGACTTCCAGAGAATAAACTTCGCCCTCTCGGGGCCGAAGCTTCCGAACTTCCACCGCTCTCGCAGCTAAGTTCCGTGCGATATACGGGCTGTTGAAAAAGCCCCATCTGCGGCGCTTGTCCTATCGGAGTTGGATCGAGGGGTCCCCGAAGACCATGAACTGGAAAAGATCCTGGTGAAAGGATGGCCCGTCGATGTTGTCGGGAACGGACTCCGCATCCGCATAGTACTCGATGGAAAGGATCTTCGCTTCGCCCAGGGCCCGCCGATCCGAAATGAGGCTGCCGGCGATCTTGAATTGTGCGGTGAAGGCGGGCAACGGGTTCGTGCCGTAGAAGGTACTGCGACTGGACCCCAGAAAGGCGGCACACGCCCCTTCCCGCAGTACCACGCGCCCCAGGCTCGCTTCGTCCGGCGCCCCGACCGTGCACCCTGATGTCAGGCAGACCGCCGGGGCAACCTCCCTGGGTAGGTGGTCGACGTCGATGAAGGTGTAGGGCTCCTCGCCGTAGTAGGATCCGTGTGGATTGCCGTGGGAAAACCAGGCCACCAGGCCGGGCTCCAGGAACTCCCACTGGCCGAGAAAGTTGTAGCGGGTCAGCTCGAAATCAGGGTTCACGCTGGGGCAGTCCTCGTACAGGGTTGTCGTGTCGTAGCCGGCCGGTATCATGACGACGTTCTTCGCCTGTTCGAGCCATACGGCTGCGTCGCAAGGCGTGGAGATGGTTGCAGCCGCACCGATGGCGCGCTTCATCCGGAGCGTCTCATCCTCCTCGAACAGCATGACCCTTTCGAGGGTACCCTCGATCAGCTCCGGCGGGTCCCAGGGAATCCTTCCGACGAAGAGCTCGGCGCCGTAGTCGTCGCTCTCCTGGCTCATGTCTTCCCCGTACTCGCCGTAATACCCGTCCCCATCGGCGTCCCATTCACCGGTCAGCTCCTCGTAGTAGAAGTCCGTAGGGACGTCGCGCCATTCGTGATCCATGGGATCCGGATAGGCCATCCGCATGGGCAGCGCATCCATGGATCCAACCAGCAGGACGAACTCCCTTTGCGGGGTCGAAGAGGCATAGCCCTTCAGGTAATTCCGGATCTTCTCCGGGGCGTCGGCTCCGGGTGTGCTGCCGAGGATCCCCTCCAGGGAGATCACGTCTACCAGCAACCCCTTCGACTGCTTGTGGTCCGCAAATGCCGTCACGGAGGGCAGGACCGCCTCGGGACCGATGATGAGATATCCGTAGCCCTCATAGGAAGGTTTCGGTGTCTCACAGGCCGAAAGCAGCAAAGAGCAGGCGCAGGCAGCCGCCAGCAGGGCCAGGCCCCTTCCCGGAAACCCCTTCGGTCGCGTCGATCTCGAGGTCATGCGGTTATTATAGACAATTTTTCCCTTTGAAACGAGCCTCTTCGAGGGCGCCCGGTTGACACGCCGCGACCCGGCCTTCTATGCTGCTCCATCGCATGCGTCAGAGGCTCTCGACCTGAAAGGGAGGAGAAGGCATGTACTGGCTGTTGCTCGCCCTGGCCATCGTCTTCGAGGTGATCGGCACGAGCTGCATGAAGCTGTCGCAGGGATTCTCGAAGCTCGTCCCCTCCATCCTGGTCTTTGCCCTTTACGGGGTGAGCTTTTCCTTCATGATTCTCGCCCTCAAGAGGATCGAGTTGAGCGTCGCCTATGCGATCTGGTCCGGGCTGGGCACCGCCTTGATTGCGATCATCGGCATCGCATGGTTCCAGGAATCGGTGAGCCTGCTGAAGGTCGTTTCGATCTTACTGATCGCCGTCGGCGTCGTGGGGCTCCATCTCAGCCAGAGGGTCTAGTCCGCAGAAACCGGTGGCTGTCCCCGATGGCCGGGCAGGGATGGTCAGGGGGGCCCTGTAGGCAGGGTCTGCTTCTTCATGCTTCGGACGTAGCGTCGCAAGGCGCCGGGCAGCTTCTCCTCTGTTCCGAGGTTCCGGGCGATCAGGTTGACGATGGCGCTGCCCACGATCGCCCCGTCCGCTCCGGCCCGGCTCAGTGCCCGGACGTGTTCCGGACGGGAAATCCCGAATCCGACACACAGGGGCAGGCCGGTCCGCGCGCGAACCTTCCGGATCAAATGGAGGGCGTCCGGGTGCAGGTCGCCCCGCGCCCCGGTCACGCCCAGAAGGGCCACCAGGTAGAGAAACCCGTCGGCGTGCACCAGAATTCTGTCCAGCCTCTCCCGCGTGGTGTTCGGCGTCACCATGAAAATCGGGTCCACCCCCGAGGCCCCGCAGCCTTCGACGAGGAGGCCTGCCTCCTCGACGGGCAAGTCCGCCGCCAGGATGCCGTCAACGCCCGCCTTTCCCGCCTGTCGGCAGAACCGGGCCACCCCTCTTCGGAGGACCAGGTTGTAGTAGACCAGCAGCCCGATCGGAACCTGGCTGAACTTCCTCACCTCCCGGATGAACTGAAAGGCACGGTCCACAGTGGCGCCCGCCTTCAGGGCGCGCAGGTCGGCTGCCTGAATCGAAGGGCCGTCCGCGATCGGATCGGAAAAGCCGATGCCCAGTTCGAGCATGTCCGCGCCCGCGTCGAGTGCCGCCTTCACCGCCTCGAGGGAGAGCCTGTAATTCGGATCGCCGATCACGAAGAAGGGAATGAAGGCCTTCTCGCCTCGGGCTTTCAGAGACTCGAAACAGGCCCCGTAGCGGCTCATGCCTTCTTCCTCCGCCCCAGTCGCTCGAGGGTCTCGTTCGCCTGTTCCAGATCCTTGTCGCCCCTTCCGGAAAGGTTGACGACGATCACGTCCTTCGCACGCATCTTCTTTGCCAGCTTCAGGGAGTAGGCGATCGCGTGCGCCGACTCGAGGGCCGGGATGATGCCCTCGGTCCGGCTCAACAGGACAAAGGCGTCCAGGGCTTCACGATCCGTGATTCCGACGTACTTCACGCGACCCGACTCGTTCAGGTGGCTGTGCTCCGGGCCCACACCCGGATAGTCGAGGCCTGCGGAAACGGAGTGTGCCTCCCGGATCTGCCCGTCCCGGTCCTGAAGAATGCGGGTGTAGGTCCCGTGGAGCACACCGTCCGATCCGCGGCACAGGGGGGCGCTGTGCTTGGCTCCGGACAGGCCCAGGCCTGCTCCCTCGACGCCGTAGAGGCTGACCTCCTCCTTCTTCAGGAAGGGCTGAAAGATCCCGAGGGCATTGCTGCCTCCACCCACGCATGCCACCACAGCGTCCGGCAGGCGCCCCTCGGCGGCCCGGACCTGCCGCACCGTCTCCTGTCCGATGACGCGCTGAAAGTGCTTGACCATCCGTGGAAAGGGATGGGGTCCGGCCGTGGTCCCGAAGACGTAGAAGGTATCCCGTATGTTGGTGATCCAATCCCGCATCGCCTCGTTGACCGCATCCTTGAGGGTCCTCGATCCGGTTGTCACGGGCACCACTTCTGCCCCGCACAGCTCCATACGGAGCACATTCATCGCCTGCCTGCGAACGTCCTCCTCGCCCATGAAGATGACGGTCTTCAAGCCGAACAGGGCGCCCACCATGGCCGTGGCAAAGCCGTGTTGACCCGCACCCGTCTCGGCGATGATGCGCTTCTTGCCCATGTATGTGGCCAGAAGCGCCTGGCCCAAACAGTTGTTCGTCTTGTGGGCGCCTCCGTGCAGGAGGTCCTCTCGCTTCAGGTAGATACGGCAACCGGCGCGCCCGCTCAGGTTCGTTGCCGGCGTGAGCGGCGTGGGGCGTCCTGCGTACTTCTCCAGGAGCACCTTGAGCTCGGCTCGGAAGGCGGGGTCGTTCCGGTAGGTGAGAAAGGCCTGCTCCAGCTCTTCCAGCGTGGGCATCAGCACCTCGGGAACGAAGATGCCCCCGTAGCGACCGAACTTGCCTGCCCCTTTCATGTCCCTGGTTCCTCTTTGGCCGGTTTTCGTCCAAAGTTCCCTATTTTATAGGGATCCAGCAGGCTATGCAACTTTCCGAGGGGGATGATAGAATGAAGCCCGCTGATTCACGCGAAAGCGGGGGCATGAGCGGCATTCTACTCATATCCGTGAGCGGCCTTCTTCTCGTCGCGGCTTACCTGCTCTACGGGGGATTCCTCTCCCGAAGGCTGGGCATCGACCCGGAGCGAATCACACCCGCCCATGGGGAAAAGGACGGGGTCGACTACGTGCCCGCCCGGAAGCAGGTTCTCCTGGGCCATCACTTCGCCTCCATCGCGGGCGCCGGACCGATCGTGGGCCCGGTGCTCGGTGCCGTCTTCGGATGGGTCCCCGCCCTGCTATGGATCCTTCTCGGGAGCATCTTCATCGGCGCCGTGCACGACTTCTCGGCCCTGGTCGCCTCGCTTCGACATCGTGGGAGGTCGATCGGCCGGATCATCGAGGAACAGATCGGAGGAACCGGGAAGATCCTCTTCCTTCTCTTCTCCTGGTCCGCCCTCGTCCTGGTGGTCGCCGTCTTCGCAAAGGTGGTCACCAAGACCTTTGTGGCCAACCCGGGCGTCGCGCCCGCATCCGGTCTGTTCATCCTCCTGGCCCTGATCTTCGGGTGGATCCATTACCGCACCCGGCTTCCCCTCGCCTTTTCCACTGCGATCACCCTGCTCGTCATGTTCGTTGCCGTCCCCTTCGTGAACAGGATCCCGTTCCATCTCTCCTCGGAAACATGGATCTGGGTCCTCTTCGTCTATTGCGCCGTCGCCTCGGTCACCCCGGTCTGGATACTGCTCCAGCCGAGAGACTACCTGAACTCCTTCCTGCTCTATGCGGTGCTGGCGGCCGGCCTCGCGGGTGTCTTCCTGTTCCGGCCCACGATCCAGTTCCCCATGTTCACCCGCTTCGAGAGCGAGCTGGGCCCCATGTTTCCGATCCTCTTCGTCACCGTCGCCTGCGGCGCCGTCAGCGGGTTCCACAGCCTCGTGGCCTCCGGCACCACGGCGAAGCAGCTCGATTCCGAGACCGACGCCCGAGCCATCGGATACGGGGGCATGCTCATCGAGGCCCTCCTGGCCGTGCTGGCCCTTCTGGCGGCCGTACATGTCCATCAGGGTGCGTATGCCGCTCTGAAGGCGGAGGGAGGCCCCGTGCACATCTTCTCGTACGGCGTCGGCTCCTTCATGGCTTCCCTGGGCATCTCGCGGGAGACAGGGCAGGGCTTCGCCGCCCTGGCCGTGTCCGCCTTCTGCCTGACGACCCTCGACACGGCCACGCGGCTGGCACGCTTCGCCTTCCAGGAGTTCTTCCAGTCCTCCACCCCCGGCCGGGCGAGCGCCGTCCTCACGAATCGTCTCGTGGCCACTCTGGTGACGCTGACCTGCTGCCTCCTCCTCTTCGAGAGCGGAAGCACGGACCGGGTCTGGCCCCTGTTCGGATCGGCCAATCAGCTCCTGGCGGCCCTGGCGCTGCTGGCCGTCTCGGTCTGGATCGCGCGCCGGGGGGGCAACAACGCATTCGTGCGATACCCCATGTACTTCATGTTCGCTGTCAGCCTGAGCGCTCTCGGTCTGCAGGCTTGGAAGAACCTCGAACAGGGCCACCACGTGCTCGCGGGTCTCGCCATCCTGCTCTTCGGCCTTGCAGGCGTTCTTGTGAGGGAGGCGGCCCGGGCCATCCGGCGGGGCAGAAGCAACGAAGCGGGAGAGTTGTCGGAAACGTCTTTCGTCCGAAACGAGCCGGGACGGATGGAGAGAAAGCCCTGACCGGGTTCCACCCATGCTTGCAGGCTTCTCCTTGCAGGCTTTTTCTTTGTTCCCTTCCGGGAGGTGTGCTACGATAATTCCCCCCGGAGCGTCCATGGGAGCCTGCTCATGGCCGGCGGGCCTTTCAGGATGCCCGTGTGCAACGCCTCGGTCGGGCGTTTCGGAGCCGCCCGCCCTGCCTTCGTGACAAGGAGGTTCTCTCGTGAGAGAGCATGACAAGGAGAGGGTTCTCGTCGAGGTCGCCCACCGGGTCTTCGCCCAGTACACCCGGGACCCGAAGATCACGGAACAGGCCCTGTTCGACACCCTGTACGAGGAGCGAATCAGGCTGGACACGGAACGGGACCGTTCCAAGGCCAGGAAGCAGCGGGCCTTCTACCAGAGGATCCGGCGTGAGGCGCTCCGGGCCTCACCGAACCGTCAGGCCGATCTGCTCAAGGAGGTGATCGAGGCCTTTGCAGAGGAAGTTGCCGGGCATTTCGATCCGCGGGTCTTCGCCCTTGCCACCCGGGTGGCCCCCCCCGCGTTGAGTGTTCTGCTCAACGCTCTCAGTCCCCTGCGCCTGCTGACCGCCATACCCACCGGCATGGCCACCCTGGACGACCAGATCGTGATCGAGGGGGAGACGGAAGCCTTCAAGGCGGCAGCCCGCATGGGGACCACGGTCCTCGTGTCCACCCACCTGAGCAACCTGGACAGCATCATCCTCGGGTACGCCCTCTATCGCCTGGGCCTCCCCCCTTACACCTACGGGGCCGGCCTGAACCTCTTCTCGAACAAGATGATCGGCTTCTTCATGCACAACCTGGGAGCCTACAAGGTGGATCGCCGGAAGAAGGCGGAGGTCTACAAGGATGTGCTGAAGACGTATGCGGGCTGCACCATGGAGCTCGGCTACCACAACATGTTCTTTCCCGGCGGCACCCGCAGCCGGAGCGGTTCGGTGGAAGACAAGCTCAAGATGGGCCTCCTCGGAATGGCCCTGAACGCATATGTCCACAACCTCATGGAGAAGAAGGCCCGTCCCGACGTCTTCGTGGTGCCCTGCACCCTGAACTACCAGCTCGTCCTCGAGGCGGAAACCCTGATCGAGGACTACTTGAAAGAGGTGGGCAAGAGCCGCTTCATCATCGAGGACGACGAGTTCTCCAAGCCGAAAAGGGTCGCCGACTTCGTTTCCAAGCTCTTCTCGCTCGACTCGCGGATCCACATGGTCGTTTCCAAGCCCCTCGATGTCTTCGGCAACGAGGTGGACGGGGAGGGGAACTCGCGGGACCATCGCGGCAGGGCCGTGGATCGGAAGCGGTATGTGTACCGGAACGGGTCACCCGCCTTCGACGACCAGCGCGACGAGGAGTACACCCGCGAGCTTGCCCGCAGCATCACCGACGCCTTCCACCGGGACACGGTCATCAAGCCCACCCACCTGGTCTCCTACTCGGTCCTCGGCTGGCTCTGGGAGAAGTGTCCGGGCATGGATTTCTACCGGGTGCTCAGAACGGGGGGCACGGAAGAAAGCCTGCCCATGAAGGAGGCCTACTCCCGGGTGGACCGCACGCTCGAGCGCCTGCGGGAGCTCGCACAGAAAGGCCGGGTGAAACTGGACGACGCACTACGGAACAAGGACACGGGCGCCATCGTGGGAGACGCGCTCGCTCACCTGCAGTCCTACCATCGGCGTCCGGCGCTGATCCGACGCGGGGACCGCCTGTTCCACGAAGACCGGAACCTGCTCCTCTACTACAACAACCGGCTCACGGGATTCGGGCTGCCGACGAGGGAGAAGCCCCAGTGAAGAAGAAAGATCTGGATGTTCTGATCGTGGGGGGAGGCAGCTTCGGCACCGCCATCGCCACCCTCCTGAGCGAGACGGGCAAGTCTCTCGAGATGTGGGTACGCCGCAAAGAGCTGGCGGATGAGATCAACACCCACCGCACCAACTCCCGGTACGCGAAGGGCCACACCCTCCCGGAAGGGGTTCGGGCGACCACGGATCTGGCGGAGGGGGTCAGGCGGGCGCCCGCGATCCTGATGGCGGTTCCTTCCAAGTCCTTCCGCGAGGTCGCCAGGGCCGTGGGAGACACGATCCAGGGCGACCAGATCCTGGTCCACACGACCAAGGGCTTCGAAATCGAGACCTTCAAGAGGATGTCCACGATCCTTCGGGAGGAGACGTGCACGCTGAAGACCGGGGTGTTCTCCGGCCCGAATCTGGCGGGCGAGATCATGGCCAGGCATCCGGCCGGCGCGACGGTGGCTTCCCACTACGACGAGGTGATCCAGGTGATGCAGGCCCTGTTCAAGGAGAGCGGGTACATCCGGGTCTACGGGGGGCACGACGTGGTGGGCACCGAGGTGGGCAGCGCCTTCAAGAACATCATCGCCCTGGCCGCCGGCATGTCGGACGGCATGGGATTCGGGGACAACACGAAATCCCTGCTGCTCACCCGGGGTCTGGGTGAGATGGCCCGCGTGGGCGTTGCCATGGGCGGGGACGTCTTTACCTTCGGAGGGCTCACGGGCGTGGGCGACCTGATGTGCACGTGCGGATCGCCTCTCAGCCGCAATCACCAGGTCGGGGAGCGGCTCGCAAAGGGTGAGACTCTGGAGGAGATCCTGGACAGCATGACGCAGGTGGCCGAGGGGGTCCCCACTACCAAGGCGGTGAAGCTGTACGCGGACTCGGTCGGACTGGACCTGCCCATCGTGCAGGCCGTACACAGGCTTCTCTTCGAGGGCTGGAAGGTGGAAGACGCCCTCGTGCAGCTGATGCATCTCCCGGTGGGAGACGAACTCGCTGCCCTTCGTTACCGTTGAGCCCCTCCATGCCCGAGGCATACCCTCTGCAGGTTCACGATCAGCGGACGCTTCCTGAGAAGTACACCGGCCCGGTCTTCATCTGGGACATCGACAAGACCTACCTGTCCACCCATTTCTCTTCCCTGCAGGGACTGAGCCGCATCCCTCTGGAGTTCGCCGTGGACAAGGAGGCGATCACCGGAATGCCCGAGGTGCTGCGGGGGATTCGAAGAGGACCGGGGCCGGGCTACGGTTGCCTCCCCCTCTATTTCGTCACGGCGAGTCCTCCGCAGCTCCGCGGCGTCCTGGAGCAGAAGATGATGCTGGACGGCGTGGAGTTCGACGGCATCACGTTCAAAGACTGGTGGAAGCTGTTGAAGAAAGGGCGTCCCCGGCGGTTCATGGACCAGGTGGGGTTCAAGGTCTGCGCCCTTCTGGACGGAAGGCTGAGGCGCCCCCTCGGAAAAGAGTATCTCTTCGGCGACGATGCGGAAAGGGATGCGGCCGCATTCTCCTTGTATGCGGGGCTCCTGCACGAGACATGGTCCGCGGAGGAGGCTGCGGACCGGATGGCCGGGACCGGGATGCTGGAAGACAACCGGAAATGCGCCCTCGCCCTATTGAACCGCCTTCCCAGAAGACGGGGAAGGGTGAAGAAGATCTTCATTCATCTCGAAAAGCGAACACCCCCCGAGCAATTCGAGCCTTTCGCTCCTCTCGTTGCCCCGGTGCGGGGCGGCTTTCAGCTCAGCCTAGCCCTCTTCGCCCTCGGCCTGCTGGACCAGGACACCGTCCGTCAGTGCCGGGACGCCCTCCTCGACAGCACGCAGGAGCCGGATGCCGATCTCGAATCCATCATCCAAGACGCAGTGGCCCGTCGCCTGATCTCGAGACAGAAACTTCGGCGCCTCGATTCCGTTCTCTCCGGAACTTCCGGCTGAACGTCCCGTATACTCTTCCCCGGTGCCTCCGGCCAAGGATTCCTCCGCTGTTGACACAAGGGCGTATTCGGGAAAGAATCGACTCCCTCGAGTTCCGAACCCATCCGTCGAGGCGGACCACCCCATGATTCGGATTCATGCCTTGAACTTCGCCTATGGGAAGGACGGGTTTCGTCTGAAGATACCCGCCTTCGAGGTCGCCCGGTCGGAGAAGGTGGCGGTCATCGGCCCGAGCGGTTCGGGAAAGACGACCCTTCTCCATCTGGTCGCCGGAATCATGACTCCGCAGCAGGGGGAAATCAGGGTCGCCGATGTGCCCGTCAGCAGCCTGAGCGATCGCGAACGAAGGAACTTCCGCATCACGAACGTGGGGTTCGTTTTCCAGGACTTCGAGCTGATCGACTACCTGAACGTCCTCGACAACATCCTCCATCCCTACCGAATCACCGGGGCCCTCCGGCTGGACAGGGACGTGCGCGCCCGGGCCGCGACGCTCGCCCGGGAGATGGGAATCGGGGACAAGATGCGGCGTCTGTCCACCGACCTCTCTCACGGGGAAAGGCAGCGGACCGCCATCTGCCGCGCATTGTTGCCGCGGCCCAGGCTCATCCTTGCCGACGAGGCCACGGGGAACCTCGATCCGGCCAACAAGACCCGCATTCTGGATCTGCTCTTCCGGAGTGTGGAGGAGCAGGACGCCACGTTGCTCGCCGTGACCCACGACCACGAGCTTCTCGGGGATTTCGACCGGGTCGTGGACTTTCACGATTTCCGGGGCGGAGGGGCCGGGTGATCGACACGCTCTACATCGCCTGGAGGTATGTGGTCTACCACAAGGGGAGGTCCGCCACCCTGGTGGCCTGTATCACGCTCATTTCGTGCCTCCCCCTCTCCCTCCAGCTTCTTCTGGACGAGAGCGAGCGGCAGCTGCTTTCACGGGCAGTGGTCACACCCCTTGTCATCGGGGCAAAGGGCAGTTCCCTGGATCTGATCATGAACACACTTTATTTCGCCGACGCGGTGCCCGAGCTGATCGACATGGAGGCCTCTGAGCGGGTTTGGCAGTCAGGCCTGGCCGTCCCGATTCCGGTCTATGTCCGGTTCCAGGCTCGGGGACACCCGATCGTGGGGACGACCCTCGAGTATTTCGACTTCCGCGGCCTCGAGATCGAACGGGGCAGGAATCTCGCTCTGCTCGGGGAGTGTGTGCTGGGAGCGGCTGTAGCCGAACAACTCGGCCTCACACCGGAGGACAGCCTGGTCTCGTCGCCCGAGACGCTGTTTGACCTCGCCGGCGTGTATCCTTTGAAGATGAGGGTCGTGGGCGTGCTGGCCAGGGCCCACACATCGGACGATCTCGCCGTGTTCGTGGACCTGAAGACGGCCTGGGTCATCCAGGGGCTGGGACACGGTCACGAGGACGTGACCCGGACCGGGGACGAGACCGTGATCCTGAAACGCACGGAAACGAACGTAGCGGCCAGCGCCAAGCTTTTCCACTACACGGAAATCACCGAGAAGAACCTGGACTCTTTTCACTTCCACGGCGATCTCTCCTCCTACCCGATCACCGCGGTGATCGCGGAACCGCACGATACCAAATCCGGCACGATCCTCAGGGGACGGTACCTCGCCATGGAAGAGCCCCTCCAGATCGTCAGGCCGGCCGATGTGATCGACAGCCTGCTCCAGAACATCTTCCGGATCAAGAACGTTCTCGACGCCGTGGTATCCGTGGTGGCCCTGGCAACGCTCCTCGCCCTGGTCCTCGTCTTTGCCCTGTCCCTCCGTCTGCGGGAGCGAGAGATCCAAACGATCTTCAGGCTGGGCTGCAGTCGCCTGACCATTGCCAAGCTGATGAGCGCGGAGATCCTCATCATCGTACTCGCGAGTGCGGTTCTCTGCGCCATGATGATCCTCGCGGTCGATCCGATCTCGAAGGACCTGGTCCGTGCACTGTTCATACGATGAGAGGAGGCGTGAGATGAAATGGAAAGGAGGAGGCAATCTTTCAGGCAAAAGGCTGGCCGCAATCTTCCTGAGTGGCGTGTTCGTCGTGACCGGCGTTCTCGATGACGTGCGTGGCGAGGATCCGCTCACCATCTATGTTGTCAACTACCCGTTGAAGTATTTCGCAGAACGGATCACCGGGCAGCATTCGAAGGTCGTGTTCCCTGCACCGCCGGACGAAGATCCGGCTTTCTGGACCCCGGGTCCGGATACGGTTTCGGCCTATCAGAAGGCGGACCTGATTCTGCTGAACGGCGCCGGATACGCGAAGTGGGCAAAGAAGGTCTCCCTGCCCCGTTCCAAGATGGTGGACACCTCGGCAAGCTTCAAGGACCGGTACATCCGAACGGAAGGCTCTGTCACGCACAGCCACGGCCCTGCCGGCGAACATGCCCACGAGAAAGTCGCCTTCACGACCTGGATCGATTTCGACCTCGCCGGCCGGCAGGCCGGGGCGGTGTACGAGGCGGCGAGCCGCCTCCGGCCCGACCTGGAGGAGGCGTTCAAGGGCAATTTCGCCCTGCTTGCCGGGGATCTGCAGGAAATCGACCGGTCCATCAAGGAGACCGTCTCGAGGAAGCCCGCCCAGCCTCTCATCGGGTCCCATCCCGTCTACGAATATTTCGCCGGTAGGTACGGACTGAACATGAAGAGCGTGCACTGGGAACCGGACGAAATCCCGACCGACGCTCAGTGGGCAGAGCTTCAGGCCCTTCTGAAGGAGCACCCGGCCACGTGGATGATCTGGGAGGGCGAGCCCGTGCAGGCGTCCGTGGACAAGCTCGCCTCCGCGGGCATCAAGAGCCTCGTCTTCGACCCCTGCGGCAACACGCCGGACAAGGGCGACTTCCTGAGCGTGATGAGGCAGAATGTGAAGAACCTCGAGGCCGCGTTCCGTTGAGAAGAGGAACCATTCGGAAACAGAGACGATCTTCATGTCGGTTCGCGAGTTCTGGATCCTGGCCTGCGTCCTGATCGTGGTCGCCGGTGCATCGGAGGCTTCGGCCGACGATGTGGGCGTCACCAAGGCCCGGCTCATCCAGAAGGCGGAAAGGAGCTACGTCCTCGAAGCGGATGTGACCCAGATGCAGGTCTGGGCGATCAAGACGCCTGTCTTTCCCGACCGGTTTCACGTTTCCAGGCTCGAGTACGTCCGCCAGGCCGGGTGGATCGTGGCGAAGGCCACGGCCACGACCAAAGGGGAGCCCCTGTCCGCCCGGGACGACATCCTGCTGCCCTGGATGAGAAACGGCGCGGCGGTCACCGTGCAATGGCTGGACGGCTCGGTCCATCAGGGGCTGTTTTTACGATCTGCCGAGGGCATACGCATTCCGCTGCGGATGCTCATGCCCGCCACCCAGTCGCTCCGCGAACTCTGTACGGAGCACTTCACGATCGGGCTGAAGCATCTGACCTTCAAATGGGTCCACTTTCTCTTCGTGTGGGCTCTGGCATTGCTGGCACCCGCCGGTGCGATCCTCGGAGCCCTCACGTACTACGCCTTCGGCCAGGCCAGCTCCCTCGTCCTGGCGGAGGCCGGGGTGCCCGGCTTCGACCTTATCTTCGTCGATATCCTCGGCGGGCTTCTCATGCTCATGATGGCCTACGGCGCCGTCAGGGGCCGGTCCCACCGGCCCTATCTTCCCCTCCTCCTTCTCTTCGGCCTTCTCCACGGCCTCGCTTACGCCCAGGAGTGTTCGCACCTGGATCTGGGGATGGGACGGAAGATCCCCCCCCTCTTCATGTTCAATATCGCGGTCGACCTGGGTCACTTCGCCTTCGGGATCCTGCTCATGGCAGCCGCGAAGGCCCTGGGACGACTGCCCCATTCGAGAACGATCGCCTGCTACACCGTGGGCGTCTGGTCCGTTGCTCTGCTCGCAGCCCTCTTCCAGGAACACGTCATCCAGGGCAAGACCGACGTGGTGGGCCTCCGAGGGTCCCGGATGGCCGCGCAATACGCCCTGCCCCCATCGCAAGAGGCCCTGAGCGGCATCCGGAAGCCCGCACCAGCGAGAGGGCTCACCGGTCCGGTGATGATCTATCTCGCCGTGGAGCCGTATGAGGTGAGGCAGGAGGTCCTGATCCGGGCAGGGGAAGCCGTACGTCTTCTGGGGCCGGAAGATCGGGGTGTGGAGGGCATCCCCGTCGAATCCCTGGACCGGGTCAAACAGGGCATCCTGGCCCTTGTCCGGAAGGCGAACAGCATCTCCATCGACGGGAAGCCTGCGGAACCGGACCTGGCCCGTGCCGACTTCGTGACCCTCGGTCCTTCGGGGGTGACCGTGCGACCCGGGCCGGTTCCGGAGAGCCTGGACCATGGCGTCATCGGTCTCACCCTCGTGTACGAAACAACGGGAATGGCGGATGAGGTCCGGATCGACTGGCGATTGTTCTCGGGTGAGGTGCGGACCATCGAGGCGACCGCCACGGACCCCTTCGGCGTCGCAACCATGTTGCTGTCTGCAGAGAACAACGCGCTCCACTGGAGGCGCCGTCTCAGCGGGTACCGGGTGCCGGTCATCGAGGAAATCACGGTCCAGAGGCCGAGGCTCCCCGTCGTCTCCGCCATCCTCTTTCTGGTTGCTCTCGCTCTGCCGCTCCTCTCGGTGCGGAAGCGTACCTTTCTCACGGGCAGGCCGGTGCGGCTCATCGCCGCCCTGGGATTCCTGACGTACCCCTTCCTCCGCATTCCTCTCGACCTCCCCTGGGTCGATCCGTGGAAGCCGTCGATCGAACGCACGTCCGTCATCCTCGACGGCCTGTTGACGAACGTGTACCGGGCCTTCGACGTGCGCGACGAAGTCCGGGTCTACGACCGTCTGGCCACGAGCGTGACAGGTGATCAGCTCGCACAGGTCTACCTGGAGAACAGGCAGTCCCTGGAACTGGAGAACCGCGGCGGCGCGAGGGCGAAGGTCGATGAAGTCGAGGTGCTGGCCGTCCAAGAAGTGACCCCGTCCGAAGGCGGCGGCTTCATCGCCGACGCGGTTTGGACCGTGAGCGGCTCGGTCGACCATTTCGGGCACACCCACTACCGACGGAACAGGAGCCACGGCCTCGTTTCGTTCATCCGGGACGGCGACGCCTGGAAGATCCGGGAAATCGAGCTGATCGAAGAGAAGCGCCTGCTCTGAGACCCCCCTGCCCCTTTCCATCCATATCCGCCTGCGGTCGAATTCGACCGGCCGGAGCGCTGCCTGCAGCCCACCGAGTCGGCTACAGACTGCGACGTGACCGAGGTTCTTGACCCCTCCGTCGATCTGTCTAGAATGTGGAGGGGCGGCTTGACCCCACGATGCCGCCACCCCCTTCATGGGCCTTCGCACCCTCTCGAGCCAAGTCGGAACATGCCGCAACCACCCAGATCCGATGCGACGAGCGACGCGCCTCTCTCCCTGGGGCAAATCCTTCTGTACAATCTGGCCGGCTTCTCGCTCAACGCCTACGACACCATCCTGTATGCCTGGCTCATCTACTTCTTTGCACCTCCGGTCGATTCAGGGCGCCGGGGCTACATCACGATCGGTGCCGTGGGCCTGATCCTTGCCGGCGGTCGAATCCTAGACGCCGTAACCGACCCCCTGATCGGCTACCTGAGCGATCACACGAAGTCCCGCTGGGGCCGCAGGAGACCGTACATCATCGTGTCGACGCCGATGCTCTTCCTCGCTTTCCTCGCCATCTGGTCTCCGCCCGTGGATGCGGTGAGCATGCTCAACGGCGTCTATCTTGCAGCGATCCTGTTCGTCTACTACTGGGCCTACACGGGTGTTCTCGTACCCTGGTTCGCCGTGCTGCCCGAGATGAGCCCGGACAACGATCAACGGGTGAAGATCGCCTCCGTGGGCGTCGCCATCGGCATCCTGGGCGCCCTTTTCGGCGGGGGGCTTTCCGGCCCCCTCTTCGAGCACATGGGGCCCCTCTCCATGGCGCTCGTCCTCGGGGGCTTCGCATTCTTCACGTGCGAGCTGTCCCTCCTCGGCATCAAAGAGAATCGAACGCTCCGGGAGATCCCGTCGGGCGCCGGGTTCTTCCGCACCTTGAAGGAGGTCTTCGCCGATCGGCAGGTCCTCTCCTTCTCCGTCATGATCCTCTTTGTGCAGCTCACCTATCAGCTCATGCTGATGAACGTCCCGTACATGACCACATTGATTCTGGGGCGCAGAGAAACGGATGCGTCCCTACTCGTGGGGGAGGTGATCATCCTCATGGCCCTCTCGACCCCGCTCGCATTCTGGCTGTTGAGGAAATACAGGAAACGATCCGTCTTCCGGGGCGTGATCGCGGCCATGGTCACCGGCTTCACGCTGAGTTTCTTCATCGGAACCACCGAAGTCCTTCCCGTGTTCCTGCAGGCCATGCTGATCTTCCCGGTGGCCGCCATCCCCATGGGCGGCATGTTTGCAGCCTCCATCTCCGTGATCGCCGACCTGACCGACTACGACGAGCTGAAGTACGGAACGCGAAGGGAGGCGATCTATTACGGGATCTACGGTACCGTCCGAAAATCCGGATGGGCCCTGTCCTCTCTCATCCTGGCCGGTGTCTACGAAGCCTTCGGCTACAGCGCGGAGAATCCCCTGGGCGTCCGCGTCATATGGGTCGTGTGCGCCCTGTCCTGCCTCATCGGATTCATCGCCTTCATCCCCTACAGGCTGGGCGACAGCCAGGCGGAAACCGGGCAGATCATGGGTCTCGAGGCCCACTCCACAAAGAGGTAAGGATTCTTCGAGAATCTTCCGAAAGAAACAGATGAACCGTACGGCCCTTACCATCCATCCAGAACGGAGCGTTATCAAGTGCATAACAAACTGTCCTACGAAGAACTCGACAAGAAGGTAAAGGACCTGGAGTCGGAAGGCCTGAAGCGGGAGGGGCTGGAGGCCGCTCTCCTCGAGTTCGAGCAGAAATGGCGCGCCCTCATGGAGGAGCAGACCGCCAAACTCCGGAAAGAGATCCTCGCTCGCAGGCGGACGGAAAAGCAGATCAAGGAGTTGAAGGCGGAGCTCGAACGCAGGGTGTCGGAGAGAACCGCCGACCTGGAGAGGTCGATCGAGGAGCAGAGGAAGCTGGACGCCATGAAGGATTCCTTTCTTTCTTCCGTCTCCCACGAGTTCCGGGCACCTCTTACCTCGATCCGATCCTTCTCGGAGATTCTTCTGCAGTACGAGAACGAGGATCCGGCGATGCAGCGGGAGTTCCTTCACATCATCAACTCGGAGAGCGAGCGGCTCTCACGGCTGGTAAACGACCTTCTGGATCTCTCCCAGATCGAGGCGGGCAGGATGGTGTACCGGGACGCCCCCATGGAACTGGAGGAGGCGGTCCGGGAGACCGCACGCATTCAATTCCAGTCTCTCTGTCAGAAGTCTCTCCGGCTGCACCTCGAGTTCCCCCCGGACCTTCCCGACATCATGGCGGACCGGGACCGCATCAAGCAGGTGATCGCCAACCTCCTGCACAACGCGATCAGCTTCTCACCGAACGAAGGGGAAATCATCATCAGCGCAGAGATCCTGGAAGAAACGGACCCCTGCGATCCCACGGCGTGGGTCCGGGTATCCGTGTCGGATCAGGGCGTCGGGATCGACGAAAAGGACTTCGATGTCATTTTCGAGAAGTACACCCCGGGGAACGCCGACACGCTGCGGGACAAGCCGAAAGGAGCTGGCCTGGGCCTTCCCATCTGCAAGGAAATCATCACTCACTACGGCGGCAATATCTGGGTGGAGAGTGCGAAAGGCCTGGGCACAACCTTCTTCTTCACCCTTCCCATCGTCGTTCCTGCTCGTGAGAACGCGGCTGTCGAGGCCCATGTCTGAGCACCGGGGCAGGAAGTCCCTTATTCGGCCAGCACGTCTTCCAGGTCTTTGAGGATCGCCTCCGCCTGGGTTTTCGGAACCTTCACCAAGATTTCGGTGTGCTCGGAGCAGGCGTAGTAGGTCGCCTCTTCTCTCTCGTCCTTACCTTCCTCTTTGTACAGGGTCAGGAAGCCGATCTCCCGGGACGGGTCGAAGAAGGTGAGACTCAGCTCCTGTGAAGAGCCGTCGGGAGCGGCACAGCCCGCATCTCCGCCTTGGCCCGGCACACCTACGTAGTCGGTGGGACGAAGGGTGGAAAGCCTGCGGACCCAGTTTCGGTAGAGGGCCTTCTCCTCCTCAGGGGAACGGCTGTCCGCCCACACCTCTTTGCCGTCTTCCGACCTCTTTTGCACGAGTTCCTTTTCCCTCTGATCCGCACGGAGCCGTATCCGGGCCACGTCACGAGTCTTGAATGCGTGAAGAGACCGCTCCATGAACCGGATCTTGGAACGCTTCAAATCCCGGAGGGTCTGCCCCGACACCAGAAAGACCTCCCCCGTACGGTCGTCGGCCACGTATCTGTCCTTGGGCCCGAAGGTCGTTTTTCCGATACGGAAGATGCGCGGCCCGCCGTCCCCCTCGACGACGAGAGATTCGGCCGATTCGGCCAGACCGAATTCGGCTAGCTTCCCCTCCCCCACCTTGCCCAGGGAACGCAGTGCCTGCCAGGGACAGAATTTGTCCAGCAGGGTCTGCAGCCTGTCGTTCGCCTTGAAGGCCTCGATTCCGGGCTTTTCCCCGGCGTCCTGATCACCCTCGTCACGGACCACCTCGATCCACCAGGCCCTCTCCCCGGAATACCGGCTCTTCTTCCGCGAGACGGTCACGGTCTGGCTCTCGGCTTCGTAAACGACCTTGACGATATCGCCCGGCTTGCAGGTGTGCAGAGGGACCTCTTCGCCCGCCTTCTTCGGCTTCTGCACCCAGGTGAAATAGGCAAGGGCGAGGCTTGCCACCAGGATGCCGAAATAGAGAAGGAGGGAAACACGCTTCATCCCGTCTTCCCCTTTCGTTTGTGTCTCAGACGAGAGTAGTTGTACAGGACACCGACCCCCAGAACGAACAGAGGAACGGCGAAGATCGTGGTGTAGAACCAGACCACATCCTCTTGCCGGGTGTGCATGATCCGCACGTCCTCTTCCGCCCCCACCGACCCGATCAGCGGTTCCTCCTCGAAGAGCCATTTCAGGCCGTCTTCGAACAGGAAGTAGTTGCCGAGGTTTCCGATCACCTGATCCGACAGGGCATCCGCGTCGGCGAGCACGATCATGCGCATCTCCTCCTCGGCCTCTTCCTCGATCTCCAGCTCGTCGGCGCCCTGGGCAGGGCTGGAGTCCTCCCGGCCGACGTACGCGGTGACCGCCCCGCCCATGTTGTAGGTCTTCTTCCTGTCTTCCCCGCTGTCCGGCTCCATGTTCCCGTTCCGGTCGGCCCACGTGTCCGGCATGCTGCGCAGGGTCATCACGATCCTGGACGCCGGCCCCGCTTCCTCGACCTTTTCCAGATAGCCCGACCCCAGGAATACCACGGCGAGCCTGGAGGCGTTCTGACTCAGCGTCGTCACAGAGGGATGGGAGGAAGTCCGGTTCGTGAAGATGTTGTACCGGTCCGCCTTGTTGTACGAGGCGCGCATGAAGTACCGCTCGCTGGCCAGGGGAACCGGCTGAAAGCGGAGCCCGAACTCCTCGAGAAGGCCGTGGAGGTTGGTGGCGTGCTCCGGGTCCAGGGCCATCCACATCCTTCCCCCCCCTTCCAGGTAGCGCCGAAGGGCGTCCAGCTCTTCGGGAAGGAAGTCCTCGGAAGGGTCGACGGTCAGGAGCAGGGCGGCGTCCTCGGGCACTTCGGCGCCCAGGCCTTGCCCGATTCCCAGGGGTTTCACGTCGAAGTTCTGCTTCTTCAGGATCTTCCTGAGGCCCGTCACCGGATGCCGGGGCTCCTGCGCGCCCTTGAACTCGTAAGCCCGTTCACCGTGGCCGGTCGTGAAATAGGCGATCCTCTCCTCGGCCACGAGCTGGAGGAACTTGTTCTGGAACTCCTCATCCACCTTGGGGAGTCTGCCGCGGGCCGGCCCGATCTCTTCGCCGATGCGCACCACTTCCTTCCTGTCGCCGTATCGGTACACCACAGTACCGTTGTTTCGGGCGCCCAGCTCCTGTGCCAGCTTCGGCTCCATGACGTGATCCACGACCCGGACATGGAGCAGCTCGGAACGGCGGGAAAGCACCTCGAAGTATCCGAACAACTCCTCGAGGACCTCGTTCGCCTCCGGATAGAAGAGAAAGACCTCGAAGGGCCGGGTCAGGTTTTCCACGAGCCTCAGGGCGTCTTCGCTCGGGCTTGCGGTCCGCTGGAAGGACATGTCCCACTTTCGGTTGTGAGCGTTGCCCGCGTAGTTGAGAAGGAACAGGCTCGCCAGCAGCCAGGCCACGGCCAGGCCGCTTCCGGCGGAAAAGGCGACCCGTCGGCCCTCGATACGCGGCGCCCGGAACATGGACGCTGCGGAGATCTCCATGAAGAGGAGGGGAAGGACCGAGCTCAACCAGACAATCGGCCACGCCGCACGCACCATGACCAGAATCCGGTCCATGGCGGGCCCTTCGCCGACCCGGGGCAACAGGGGGTCCCGGAACGGCTCCAGGCCCACTGCATAGAGGAGGAGAGACGCGACCCCGCCGAGGTAGCTCGCCAGAATCATCCCTTCCACGGACCGCCGTTCCCCCTCGCTTCGTGCCCGGTTCACGGAACGGCCCAGCACGGCCCAAAGGACGCCGGCAGTCCCCAGTCCGTCGAGGATGAGCCGTGCGCTCGGCGGGGACCCGACCAGACGCTCGCCCACATAGATCAGGACCATGCCCACGAGGAAAGGCACCGTGCACGCCATGGCCGGAATGCGCCGGCCGCCCTCGATTCGGCTCGCTTCTACCGCCATCGCCGTGCCTCGATGACCTTCGTGGAGACCATGATGAAGAACCATGTCACCGAAAGATAGTAGATCAGGTCGCGCGTGTTGATCGTTCCTTTCATGAAAGGGAAGAAATGCTTGTTGTGCAGCGCCAGGTAGCTGAAGACGGCGGACAGGGGCGGCTCCGTGACACTCGCCAGGAGCCAGAAAAGAAGGATCGAAATCAGGATGGCCGCGGAGACGATGGCGGCCACGATCTGGCTCGAAGCGAGCGAGGAGCCGAACATCCCGATGGCCAGAGCGGCCGAGCCGAGGCACAGAAGCCCCAGGTAGCCGGCGAAGATATGCCCCACCGAGACCTTTCCGTTCACGAAGATCAGAAGGGGCATGTACAGGGTGAGCAGGGTGAGCAGACAGAGGAACAGGAACGCGGACAGGAACTTGCCGAGCACGACCTGGGAGTCCTTCACCGGAGAGGTGGTGTACAGGACCATCGTGCCCATCTGCCTCTCTTCGGCGAGAAGGCGCATGGTGAGGAAGATGCTGGCGATCATGGTGGTGCCGCTCGAGAAGTAGAAGAACTGCCGCAGGACCTCGGCCGAGAACTTGGACCCGCCGCCGAGGGCGTATACGTTGAAAAGCAGGCCGTCCACGAGCAGAACGGCCGCAAGGATGATGTACCCCATATAAGACCGGAAATAGGCCCCGAACTCCCTCGCCATAACGAGCCAGACGACTCTCACGAAGGCTCCTCCTCGTTCATCATGAGGCGCAGGAAGGTGTTCTCCAGATCGAGGTCGGTCCGTGCCATTTCGAGCAGGCCCAGGCCCCGGCTCGCCAGCTTCAGGCTGATCGACTCGCGCACGTCTCCGGAAAGACCCACCACGAAGCTGAGGCAGCCGTTCTCCTCCCGGCTCCATTCGATCTCTTCCACCTGCGGCAGGTCCCGGAGGACTTCCTCGATCTCGGGCCGCGCGCCCCGCACCTGCATGCGGACCCGTATCTTCCGGGTGAACCGCCGGGCCAGCTGCTCCTCCGGGCCCTCGCCGATGATCTCGCCCTCCTGAATCATCAGGATGCGGTCGCAGATCTGGCTGATTTCCGGCAGGAGATGGCTGGACAGGATCACCGTGTGGTTGCCCCGCAGGGAACGGATGAGCTGACGCATCTCCACGATCTGCACCGGGTCGAGGCCCGAGGCGGGCTCATCGAGCAGCAGGA
Organism: uncultured Thermodesulfobacteriota bacterium; assembly: GCA_964479535.1. GTDB lineage: Bacteria > Desulfobacterota > DSWW01 > DSWW01 > DSWW01 > S015-6. The sequence continues at coordinate 80,161 of CAYZMM010000015.1, read as the reverse complement.
GCTGCGGATCGTGGAGCAGGGCCATCGCGATGGCCACGCGCTGCCTGTATCCGAAGGAAAGGTGGCCGATGATCTCGTCAGCGACGTGGGCGATCGCGGTCTGCTCTTCGACAACGGGCAGGCGTTCGCGCACGGCCGCCCGGTCCATCCCCTTCAGGCGCCCCACGAACCGGAGATACGATCTCACCTTCATGTCCCCGTAAAGGGGCGGGGACTCCGGAAGGAAGCTCAGGTGCTTCTTGACCGCGCAGGGCTCCTGAAGGAGATCCACCCCGCCGACCGTGACCCGCCCTGCCGTGGGCAGAAGGTTGCCGGCCAAAATGCGAAGCAGGGTGGTCTTGCCGGACCCGTTCAGGCCCAGCAGCCCGATGATCTCTCCCTGTTCGATGCAGAAGCTCACCTGGTTAACGGCCCTGTTCCGGCCGTAGTACTTGGTGAGCCCTTCCACCTCCAGCATGGGCACTCCGTTGTCTGTCCGACGGATAGAAGCGAAATGATAAAGTCGCCCCTTTCCGGTGTCAAGACAACCCCCGGATTTAGGGGACGTTGTTTACTTTGTTAACTTTCGGCGGAAAGTTAACAAAGTAAACAACGTCCCCTGTTCTCCGTCCTCTCTTCTCCTCCCGCGAAGAAGTTGCGTTCAATGTGCGCCCTAGGCGCCAGGGCACGAGGACGCCGGCTCCGTCGATCCGGCTTTGTTTCAGGGCGACCAAGGAGGCCTCGTTCGCCCGGTTCAAGGGAAAGGTCCGAACGTGGATGTGGATCCGGATGGCGGCGCCGAGGCTCTTCGGGGGCGCCTGATCCGGTGTGCCGGTCCAGACCGCGTCGAGGTCCTCGGCGAGCCTGCCATGCCCCTGCGACCGGGTCAGTACGTAGACCTCCAGCCCCTGAGGCACGGCCACCTGGATCGCCACACGGGCGGAAGCGCCGAAGCCGACGAGACCCGGCCGGCACCCCGGCTTCGCCTCGCTGAGGCTACGGGATCACGGGCAATTCGATCCTGGAAGGCCGCACGGCGCTCCTGTGCACCGTAATCGTGGGCGCCGTGTAGTCCTCCGGGATGTTCGTCGGCTCCCCTTCTCCTGCGTACAGGTGCGGGTTCAACCGAAAGGTGGGCCAGTCGGAGCACGCAATCGAAACGCGGATCCGATGTCCCTGCCGGAAGACCCAGGAGGTGGGATGCAGGTCGTTCACGACCTCCACGATGTTCCCGCCTGCCAGGATTCCATCCACATACTGTGCGTCTTCGAAGCCGTGCCAGGGAAGGTCCGGCAGCACCTCAACGCCTGGATTCGGCTTGATCTGTTCATCGTCGTCGTACAGGGCCGCAAAGCCGATCCTCAAAGGATTCTCTGTGACGAGAACGGCTTCCCCGGTTTCGTCCACGTCCTCCAGGTAGAAGAAAAGATCTCCATGGTCCATCGTCGAACTCACCCAGAGATGCACGATCGGATGGCCGGTCACTTCGGTATCCTCCGCCAACGGATCGGATGTGTACGTCAGGCACTTCAGATCCTTCTCGGTCCTCACGGGAAGCTCGGTCGGTGTATACCCGGACAGGGCGGTGTAGCGATTCAGGGTGAAGGTGTCCGTCACGATGGGCCTGCCCAGGAGCTCGAAGAAGCTCGCATCAAAGAGGTCGAAGCCCGAGTTGTGCGTGAAGTCCGCGGCATACAAGTCCGTACCGTCCGACGTCCGACTTCTGGCAAGAGCGCCGTTCGGCTCGAAGAAGTAACTCGTCACCACCTGCCTTGCCAGCGGCCACTCGTTCTCCTCACGCCACCCTTCCCCATTCATGACGTAGATCTTGATCGGCGCCTCGTCTTCTATCCCGTTTTCGATCCCCTTCAGCCAGTGGTCGTACCAGCGCAGCATTTCCTGTTGGACCGTTTCGGAATAACGGTGGAAATCGTTTCGATCGACACCGAAGTAATCCGCGAAACCCTGCGACATGGCTCCGTGATAGTTGGGCTGTACGATGAGCTTCGAAGGATTCGAAACCTCCATGGTTGCGTAGAGCTTCATGGTTCCCTTGCAGAAACCGTCGAACCAACCGCCGTTGTTGTACACCGGGATCCCGGAATCCATGATCAGGGGAATCAGGTTGTTCAGAAGATCGTACGCGGTCAGGCCGCCCACGGGCAGAGGGGCATTGATGAAGTACATATCCTTCGCCACCTCGTGCATGTCATAATCCCCCGGAGCGCCGGCCGGATGTTCGGCGTGTTCCATGGTGGCGTTGAAATAGGAATGGACGGTCCGCGCCACCCCGTCCAGGTATTGCGGGGGATCGGCGGGTTCCACGGGCCATGGATAATCATCCATGAAGGTGCCGCTGAAGTCCTGATCCAGGGGAATCTCGTCCACGTAGAGACCGTCTCCGTCCTCGTCAAGAGCAGGGATGGTGGGCTCGAAACTGCCCGGAATGAATAGGTTCCTGTCCGTAACGAACATCCCCGCACCCCAGAGCTGTATGAACGCATAGGAGTAGATCCCCCCGGGATAGACTTCGTTCGAGAACCCGTCAAAGGGGACGACACTCGGAACAATACACTTGAGCGCTTCAGGCGCCCTGGACGCAACGGCCAACTGGGACCATCCGAGGTAGGATCCCCCCATCATGCCGATGTTTCCGTCGCACCAGGACTGTGCCGCCATCCAGTCCACGATTTCCTTGCCGTCGTCCATGATTTCCGGCATGAAGTCCATTCGCCAGCCGGTCGAAGCGCCTGAGCCGCGCATGTCGGCCCGGGCAAAGGCATAGCCGTTCGAAAGCAGGACCTGCACGACCTCGGAGTCGGATGCATCGCTCGTCTCCCCCGCCAGCTCACCGACGAGGAAATCTACGTACGGATCTGCGGTGGAGCGCTGGTAGGGCGTGTACTCCCAGACCACAGGGAAGGGCGGTTCGCACGGCTCGGCGCATTTCGTGGGAAGGAAAACGTCCACCGCGATCAGGGTGCCGTCCCGCATGGGCACCTGGTGGGTCCGCTTGGTGAAGTCCTGAGGCGGAATACAGCCGAAAGACAGGACAAGGGCCGACAGGAACAGGCAGCAGAGCAAACGCTTCATGAGGCACCTCCCCGGTTGGAGTCCCGACACAGAGCGGACGTTAACAAAAGTGCCTCCGGGCAGTCAAGGAAAATGGACACTTTCGGCCTGCACCTTTGAAACGTTTGCGGAGGGTCGCTCATCGGAATACGGAAACAGTTCAGGAGGAGGAAGTGTGGAACGAAAAGTCCTCATATACGGCGGCTACGGCGGTATCGGGTCGACCACAGCCAGGTTTCTCCTGGCCCGTGGATGCGAGCTTCACCTGGTAGGAAGAGACCAGGACAGGCTGGCCAACGAGGCGGCTGAGCTCGGGGCCGGATTCACGGCAGGGGACGTAACGGAAGGAGCTCTCTTCCCCCGAGTGGCGGAAGAGGCGGGAGAGACCCTGGACGGCCTCGTCTACGCCGTGGGCACCATCAATCTGCGGATGCTCCAACGGCTCACCGAAGAGGATTTCCTGAACGATTTCAAGGTGAATGCAATGGGTGCCGCTATGGCCATTCAGGCCGCCCTGCCCGCTCTCAAGAAGAGCAAGAAAGGGGCCTCGGTGGTCCTTTTCTCCAGCGTCGCGGCCCTGCAAGGGTTCCGGTCGCATGCCTCCATGGGCATGGCGAAGGGGGCCGTGAACGGGTTGACCCTCTCTATGGCGGCTGAGCTGGCACCCAAGGTGCGTGTCAATGCCATCGCCCCTTCTCTCACGCGAACAACCCTCGCAGCCGGGATCGTTCCGAACGAAAAGATCGCCACTGCGATCTCCGGTCTGCATGCGTTGCCGCGGCTCGGAACCGCCGAGGACATGGCCTCGCTCACCGCCTTTCTGCTTTCTCCTGAAGCAGACTGGATCACAGGACAGATCCTGAGCGTCGACGGAGGCCGCTCCACTCTGCGAGCCAGAGGATGAGGCCTGCCGTTTGTTCGGCCGGAAGAAGAATCGACCGTTGACAAACTGGGCATGGGCGACCTGGTCAGCGCTTACAACGACCAGCTCGAACAGATGACGCAAGGGGTCTACGGCGCACTGGGCATGGCGGATCTGCTGAAGCCGAGGGGATGAGGCGCGGAAACCCTCCTGACACCCTTGCGGGCTCAGTGCGCGATGGGGTGCATGTCCGGCCGACAGACCCGGCAAGGTGCCTTCCCGGCCCTCTCGGCGTCCCGGCGCGTTGCGAAGCGGGTAACGGGCGCAGGCGGGGCCTCCTGGATGAATTCGCACGTAGGCAGGCAGTAGGCGCCCATCCCCGGATATGCGACGTACATCGTGCGAGACCGGACCGCCGGGTTTTCGGCACGGCGGGTCGTGGGCACGCCCTCCAGCTCGAGAAGCCGCCTCTTCAGCCCCAGCTTCTTCCCGGCGTAACCGGTCAATGCACCCGAGCTTCCGATCACGCGGTGGCATGGGATCACGATCGGGAGGGGGTTCCAGCGCAGCGCCTGGGCCACGGCCCGCGGCGCCGAGGGCCTTCCGATCTCTTGAGCGAGACCCGAATAAGAGACCACGGCCCCGTAAGGTACGGCCGCGGTCGCCTGGAGAACGGACCGCTGGAAGTCCGTCTTCACCAGGCGAAGGTCCAGGGGCCACTCGAGCCTCGTCGTTCGACCCTCCAGGTACTGCACGAGATCCCTGAAGGCCGCCTCGAGCTCTTTTCCGCCCTCTGCCAGCTCGGCCCCCGGTCCGAAGCGGCGAATCGAGCGCGAGCCCTGGACGGATCTTCTCTTCTCCAGATACTCGACCGCGCAAATTCCCAGCTCGGACCGAGCGATCAGGATGTTGCCGAGCGGGGACGGGAAGATGCGGTAAAGGAGCAGCCGACTGCGAAGGTCTGCCAGTCGCGAATCCAGGACCACAGCGTCGAATGCTCCCTTGTCCATCACCTCGTATGACACCGCTCGTCTCCCCGCGTGAAAGGAAGGTCTCGGTTCGAATCGCCTGTATCATACATGAGATGGCAGCCACAATGAAAAAGAGCGCGGATTTCCCTCTGGATCGTTTCACACAACGGGCGCTCCGGGGTCTCACGCTTCAACAGCAGAAAAGAGCGAGGCAGAGACGGACACCTCGCCATGTGAAAGCGAATGGGAAGTCCACAGCCCGTCTAAATTTTGCGCAGAATAATGACGAAGTCTGTCTTTAACGGATAGAATGGGCCCACTGTGACACCCGCAGGTGCGTGCCGACCCGGGTGAGAGGGGAAAAGGAGCTTGGAAAGCAGGAGGGATCTCATCAAGAAGGGTGCGGCGGCTGCGGCCCTGCTGTCGTTTCCGTCGACCGCCGGATGTGTGGACACGCGTCCGATTCGCGGCAAGGTCGCCATGAAGACCGCCCGAACCGGAAAGGCGCTGGTTCTCTGGTTCAGCCAGACGGGGTACACCGAAAGGAGCGGCAAGCTGCTCGCCTATCGGCTTGCCAGGCTCGGCATGAAGGTGACCGCGTCCGAGATCCGGCGGTTCGACGTGAAGGGGATGGGGGACTTCGACCTGGTGGTGGTCGGCTCTCCGACCTTCTATTATGACACGCCGGCCTACGTCAAGAACTGGATAGGGACCATGCCCGACCTGAGAGGAACGCCGGTTGCCGCTTACGTGACCTTCGGCGGTCCGGAGGGGAATCAGCACAACGCCGCCTGTTCCATCCTTCAGTGCCTGGTGGAAAAGGGAGGCGTGCCGGTCGCCCAGACCGCATTCATGAACATGAGCTCCTTCCCGCTGTCCTGGTCCGGGGAGGAGGTTCACGACAAGACCTGGATGAGCCGGCATCTTCCGAACGAAGGAACCTACGACCGGATAAGGGAATATGCGGTCCACCTGGCCCTTCAGGTGAAGGAGGGCAAAGGGGCGGAATTCGCAAAGCGGGTTACCCTCAGAGAGACCTCCATCCGGTTCAACCCCGTCTGGTGGACCAAGAAGCTCGTCAAGAAACATTCCATCCTGAGGGACCGGTGCATCGAGTGCGGCACATGTGTGGAGAAGTGTCCGGCTGATGCGATCCACCTTGCCGCCCCGCGGATCGACCGGGAGGCCTGTGTGCTCTGCTTCGGGTGCATCAACAACTGCCCCGTTCAGGCGGTCCACATGGAGTACGGCGGAGAAAGGGTGATCGGTTACAGGGAGTTCATGAAGATGAAGTCCCTGCGCGTTGAAGAGCCGGAAGAGCTGACCCGGGATGGCGGAACCCTCTGATGCCCGACGGGGCAGAAGCGTGCCGGGCATCTGTTGACCGCGCCAAGTCCATCGTCCTGCCGAAACATCAGGCGCAGAGCGCCTGACCCGCCCGCCCGCAGGGTCTCGGGGCTCAGGGGGTTACGTCGAACCCCGTACGCATGTCGAGTACGACATCGTTGTCGCCCGGGTAGGGGTCGAAATACCACCCCTCGATCAGGCTCCCCTGCACCGCGATGACGAGATGACCCATCAGGCTGATGCCTGTGGTGTCGATCAGCGGGACGGGAGCCACCTCATCCCCCTGAAGGTGAGTCACATAGGCCTCGGCGATTTGCGGGCTCAGGATGGCCTGGTCTGAGGCCGGAACCCCGTATCCGGCCAGCGTTTCGTTCGCGATCAGGATGGTCCCCTGGATCACGAAATCGAGGGCGAAGGCCTCGAAGTCGGTCGGATGGCTCGGTATGGATGTGATGCGGTGGCTCTGGACGGTCATCTGCTGGTTGCCGACCTGGACGAGCCTCCACGGAACCGGGCAGGTGACGAGGGAGCCCGTCTCGATGTCGACCATGAAGTGATTCGGGATGCCCGAGTTGCTCCAGCCCTTCCACTTCACGTCCTGTGCGTGGTAGTAGAAGGTGCCGCCCGTGGTCGAGTGGTGGTCCTCTTCTCAGTTGGAAATCGTTCCATGAGGAGCGGGACAGGTATAGCCCATCGCTGTTAAGAAAGGAACCGATTTTTGTTAAGGGCCTGTGAAATCCGGCCAGGGGGCCTGAAAAGAGGGGCCGGGAGCCCCTCTTCACGGCAGGGCCCAGGCAGGAACGATGCCGGGTGAGATCTCCAGGACGTGAACCCCGACCGTGAACAGGAACAGGGTGATCAGAATCAGGCCGAGGAGGTTCACGGCGATCCCGGTCCTTGCCATGGTCGGGATGTCCAGGCAGCCGCTTCCGAACATGATCGCATTGGGCGGCGTTGCCACGGGGAGCATGAAAGCGCAGGAAGCGCTCAGGGTCGCGGGGATCATCAGAACGAGCGGATGGATTCCGATCTCCAGGGCCGTGGCGGCGAGAATGGGGAGCATCACGGCCGCAGTCGCCGTGTTGGAGGTCAACTCGGTGAGCAGGGTCATCATCGCGCAGACCAGCGGGACCATGACCGGCGGCGCAAGCGAGCCGATCCCGCTCAAGGTCTGCCCGAACCAGGCGGACAGGCCGGTCGTGCGGAAGGCGCCGGCCAGCGCAAAGCCCCCTCCCAGCAGCAGCAGGACGTCCCAGGGGATCCGGGAGGCCCATTCCCAGTTCAGAACGCGCGCCCCCTCCTTCCTGTCCGCCGGTATGAAGAAGAGGCTCAGCGCAACGGCCATCGCGACCGTGGAGTCTTTGATCAGGCCGGGCCAGGGCAGAAGGGCAGACCATCCGGGCACCTGGAAGGCTCCCAAGTCCACGGGCTGCCGCGTCATCCACAGGAAGGCGGCCGCCAGGAAGGCGACCAGGGTCGCCTTCTCCCCCCCTGCCATGGGTCCCAGGGCATCCCGCTCCCGCCGCAAGAAGTCCCTTCCCCCGCCCGCTCGAAGGGCCCGGACCGGAAAGGCGACCCAGCAGAGATAGACCCAGACCGCCGGCAGGAAGACCGCGGCAAGGGGAAGGCCCAGGGCCATCCACCGGGCGAAGCTGATCCCGGGTGCATCCGGAAAGAGCTGGTCCAACTGGCCCACAAGCACGATGTTCGGAGGCGTGCCGACAAGGGTCGCCATTCCGCCGATACTGGCCCCGTAGGCGATGCCGAGCATCAGGGCCACACTGAAGTTCCTCTCCTCCCCTTCGCGCCCTCGAACCTCTTCCGGCTTTCGGCCTGTCACATAGACGACCACCGAGATCGCGATGGGAAGCATCATCACGGCGGTGGCCGTGTTGGAGATCCACATGGAGAGGAATCCGGTGGCCGCCATGAACCCGAGAACCAGTCCCCTGGGGTTGGAGCCGAGCCGGGCCAGGACGTGGACCGCCATCCGCCTGTGCAACCCCCATCTCTGCATGGCGGCGGCCAGGAGGAGCCCGCCCATGAAGAGGAAGATGTTCTGGTCCGCATATGCCTGTGCGGTCGGTTGCGCCGGCTGGATGCCGAAAAGGGGGAACAGGACCAGAGGGACCATAGCGACTACGGCAAGGTTGACCACCTCCGCCAGCCACCAGACCGCCATGAGGGCGGTTACCCCCACGAGCCTCATCGCCTCCGGGGCCATGCCCTCCGGCACCGGCAGAACAAGGGCAAGCACCAGGAACACCGGTCCCAGCACCAGCCAGACCTGCGTGCTTCTGACGCCCAAATTCCGTTTCGGCCGGTCTGCCTCTTTCCTTCGGGTCGACATGACCCTGTCTCCAGGCTGTTCACCATGGGCTCGAAGCGGCTGGCCACGTTGGGGGGTCCGTCGGAGATTTGCGCCGGGCGATCCCCGCCTTCGCGGGGACATGCTTTTTAGGGGGAGCGGGAGACGGAGCCCAAGCAAATCGGAGACGGACCCCCCAACGTGGCCAGACACGACCCCTCTGTTGACGCACCGCGCAGCTTCATGTCGCCCCGCTAGGAAGGCATCTTGAACAGCGACATCTGCGGATCTTCCCCCTTCTTCCTTCCCTCCCCGATCCTCGGCCGTATGTGTTTCGCCAGCCTCTTCGGGATGTCCTCGAGGAAACGGGAAGGGGGGGACGACTTCCGCTCCCCGTAAAGAAACCGCGACCGGGCCCTCGTGAGAACCAGCAGCCGGCACGCCCGGGTCATCCCCACGTAGAAGAGCCGCCGCTCCTCCTCGAGATCGCTCTCCCGGGAGCCGACGTGACAGGGCATGAGCAGATCCTCGCACCCCGCCACGAAGACCACCGGGAACTCCAGCCCCTTCGCCGCGTGAAGGGTGGCCACCGTGACCCTCTCCGCCCGTCTTTCCATGAAGTCCGTATCCTGGGAAAGAGCAAGGGCCCGCAGGAAGTCGTTCCAGTCGTCCCCAAAGGAGGCCGACTTCCGCAGCAGGATCTCCCAGGCTTCCTTCCCTGGTTCGTCTTCGAGGTGGAGCCACTCGAGCCCTCGCATACCCTCGATCCACTCCCGCAGAGATGCATCCCTCTCGCTCAGTTCCCGCCTGCAGGTTGCCAGTCTCTCCTGCAACTCCCGGCAGGGCTTGTTGAACTCCCTCTGGACAAACTCGCAGGCGATCCGGTCTTCAGGGTTTCTGAGACACCGAAGCGTCGCCAGGATCGCCCGGCCCGCTCGGCCGCGCAGGCGATCTCCCTGTCCGGCGCTCTGATAGGGGATCCCCTGGCGGGCGAGGGCGTGTTCGATTCCCGGCGACAGGGCCTTGAGGCGGACGAGTATCGCAATATCCCCGAAGCTGCTGCAGACGGACCCCTCGTCGCCGGCAACCCGGTCCGCGTAAAGGGACAGGGAGTCGGTGCCGCCCATGAGACGCTCGATGGTGTGGGCAAGGAAGATCGCCTCCGCCTTCTCCGTGGCGAGGTCGGCCAACTGCACCCGAAAACCGGCCTTCTCGGTCGTCACGAGGAGCGGTTTCTGCTCCTTGTCGATGCCTTTCGAAAGCATCTCCACGGAAGCGCCCAGAACGTTCTCGGAGGACCGATAGTTGCGGGCCAGCCGAACGATGCGTCCCCGGGGGTAGTCCTCCTCGAACTTGAGGAAGTAGGCCGGCGTCGCCCCGCGAAACCCGTAGATCGCCTGGTGGGGGTCGCCGATGGCGCAGAGGTCCGTCACCTCCTCCGACAGGAGCCGGAGCAGCCTGTACTGGGCCAGATTGACGTCCTGATACTCGTCCACGCAGATGGCCGACAACCGGGCCGCCGACTTTCCGGCAAATTCGGAATGCCGGGCCATGAGCCGGACGGTCCTGGCGACCAGATCGTCGTAATCGAGTGCCCGGTATTCCTCCAGAGCCTGTTGATAGCGCCGGTAGTCCTCCCGAAAAGAAGCGAGGCGGGTTTCCGCCTCTTCGTCTTCCGGGTAGATGAGGTCCCGTTTCGCCTGGGATATCTTCTCCAGAAGAGCGTCCCTTTCCTGACGGCCCAGGGAAGGCGCGGCTCGCTCGAGCAGCCCGGCCGAATCCTCCCTTCCGAGGATGAAGAAATCCTCTGGAACGCCGAAGGCGGGGCCGGCCTCCCTGAGGAGATCTGCGCCCAGGCCATGAAAGGTACGGATCCGGACCGGAATCCTGCCTTCCGAACCGCCCAGAAGCGCTTCCAGCCGTTCCGCCATCTCCCGGGCCGCCCGCTGTGTGAAGGTGACGGCAAGGATGCGCTCGGCCGAAACTCCTCGATCCCGGATGAGGTAGGCGATTCTGTAGGTCAACGTGAGCGTCTTGCCGGTACCCGGCCCCGCGATGACGAGGACCGGTCCCTCCCGGGAGAGCACCGCCTGCCTCTGTTCCGGATTCAGGGTTTCCAGATGCTCGGCCGACCAGAGGGAACGCCTCTTCCGGGAGAAGAGAGGCTGGGAAGCGAAGTCCATCCGGGCAGGTTCCGTGCCGTCCTTCCCGGCCCGGCCTGCCGCGGAATTCCGGTCCACCACGCCGCCATGCAGTATCTCCAGAAGGCTCGTCCGTTTCTTTCCGCCCTTCCTCGGACCTCTTTCCGGCCGTCCCGATCCCGTTTCCGGCCCGGGCATCCCGGCGAGGATCCCCTGCCCCTCCAGCTCCGCCTTCTCCTCTTCGCGGAACAGCCGGACGACCCCGAATTCCCCGTCGTAGCCCGCCTCGACCCGCACGTCCGCCTTCCGCATCCTCCGGAGCCCTTCCGCAATCACCCTGCCCCCGACCCGCTCGATCTCCTCCACAGGAACCCGTGTCAGGATGCCGATCTCGGGCCCGAGTCGCTGGAGCATTTGCCGGCAGACCTTCTGAACCCCTTTGGTCTGCGGGCCTGCGCCCCTCACTTCGCCCACCACCTCTGCCAGTGAAACGAGCCGTTCATAGGGGAACGCCGCCTCAGGCCTCGCGCCTTCCGGCCGGTCCGCCAGGGCCTCCACGCGGTTCATGACCCCCACGGTCACCTTCTTGCCGCACACCGGGCAGAGGCCGCCGCTTTCGATCGTTTGTCGGGGATCCATCCTGCACCGGCACTTCCGATGGCCGTCGAGATGATACTTGCCCTGCTCCGGAAAGAACTCGATCGTCCCGAGAAATCCCTTGCCCGACCCCTTCCTCAAGGCTTCCTTGATCGAGAAGAAGGACAGGTCGCAATCGAAGCGGTTCGCCTCCCTGCCGACCTTGCCTGCCGAGTGGGCATCCGAATTCGACATCAGGGTGAACTTGTCCAGGGCGGACAGCCTCCAGTTCATGTCCGGATCGGAGCTCAACCCGGTCTCCACCGAGAAGATCTCGCCAACGAGATCGTCGAAACAGGACTCGAGCGAATCGAAGCCGGATTTGGAGCCGAGGACCGAGAACCAGGGGGTCCAGATGTGGGCGGGGACGAGGAAGGCATCCGAAGAGCTCTCCAGGACGATTTCCAGAAGATCCCGGCTGTCCAGCCCGAGGATCGGCCTGCCGTCGGAAGCGGTGTTGCCGATCGCCTCGAGTCTTCCCGTGATCCGGAGGGCCGTGTCCAGGGACGGGCAGAAGATCAGGTTGTGGACCTTCCGGGTCCCCTCGTCCTTCTTGTAGATGTTGCTGATCTCGGTGGTGAGCAGGAACCGCACCGGGCCGCTGCAGGCCGGCGGAACCCGCTCTTCCGCCACCTTCGCGAGATCCTTCCGAAGCCGAAAGAGGCCGTCTTCGGCCGGCACCAGCTTCTCCCGGATCTCCCTCATCCAGCCCGGGTGCGTGAAGTCCCCGGTCCCGACGACGGCGACGCCCTTTTCCATGGCAGCCCCATGGAGGGACTCGAGGGTCAGGTCGCGACTCGTGGCCCGCGAAAAACGGGAGTGGATGTGGAAGTCGGCGATGAATTCCAAGGGACGGGTCCAGTCCTCCTAGATGGGGGCGTGCCCCGCTACATAGCACAGCGGCTCGGGGTCGTGCAACGGCCCGCTTCTTGTGTTTGGCCCTTCGGAATGATAGTTTTGAAAGGTTTTCCATAAATGGCTATCCCACTTGAAGATTACGGGTACGTTCCATGACGGACAAAGACGTTCGGGTCCGATTCGCCCCCTCCCCCACCGGTTACCTGCACATCGGGGGAGCCCGCACCGCCCTGTACAACTGGCTGTTCGCGAAACAGCATCGGGGAACCTTTGTCCTCAGGATCGAGGACACGGACGTGGAGCGCTCCACCGAGGACTCGATCCAGGCCATCCTGGACGGCCTCACGTGGCTTGGCCTGGACTGGGACGAGGGCCCTGTCTTTCAGTCCGAGAACCGGCCGCACCAACAGGAGGCGGCCCGCGCGCTTCTCGCGTCGGGACGGGCCTACAAGTGCTTCTGCACCCAGGAGGAGCTCAAGGAGAGGCGGCTCGAGGCGGAGCGGGAGAAGAGGTCCTACGGCTACGACCGGACGTGCCGGAGGCTTTCGGCCGAGGAAATCGCATCCCGCGAGGCGAAAGGGTTGCCGTACGTCATTCGATTCAAGGTGCCGGACCCGTCCCAGGGCGACGTGCCCGAGAGCGAGGCGATGGAATCGGTCGGGTTCGAGGACAAGGTCTACGGTACCGTGGAGAAGCGTATCGAGGACATCGAGGACTTTGTCATCGTCCGGTCCGACGGCCTGCCCCTCTATCTGCTGTCGAACGCGGTGGACGATATCCGGGACGGCATCACCCACGTCATCCGGGGCCAGGACGGGCTCGGCAACACGCCCCGGCAGATCCTGATCTACCGAGCCCTTGGGAAGCCCCTGCCCGTGTTTGCGCACATGAACCTCACCCTGGACCCGAATCGCGCGAAGATCTCGAAGAGGAAGCACGGAGAGGTCGTGACCGTGGGGTTCTACAGGGAAAGGGGCTTCCTGCCCTGGGCGCTGTGCAATTTCCTGCTCCTCCTCGGCTGGTCCACCAAGGACGACCGGGAGATCGTCACCCGGGAGGAGGCGATCCGGGATTTCACCCTGGACCGGGCGGGCCGATCGAACTCGGTCTTCGATTATCGCAAAGGCGATCCAAAGTTCTTCACCGACCCGAAGGCGATTGCGATCAATGCGGAGTACATCCGCACCATGGACATCGAAGAACTCGCCGAGATGGTGACGCCGGAGCTGCAGGCGGCCGGTCTCTGGGATCCCGCGTACGAGGCCGACCGGAAGGCGTGGTACCTGCGTACGCTCGACATGATCCGAGCCCGGTACCACACGCTGAAGGACTTCGCCGAGCTGGGACGCCCCTACTTCAGCGAGGATTTCGAGATCGAGCCGAAAGCGATGAAGAAGAACCTCCAGAAGGACGAAAGGCTCAAGCAGTGGTTGCCGGAGCTCGCCGATCGCATGGAGGCGATCGACCCCTTCACCCTGGAGTCGACGGAAGCCGCCGTGCGGGACTTCGCAGAGGAGAAAGAGGTGAAGGCAGGGCTGATCATCAACGCGGTCCGGGCGGCCGTGACCGGGCAGCTGGCCGGAGCGGGCCTGTTCGATATCCTGGCGACCCTGGGCCCGACCTCCACGGCCAACCGGCTTCGGAAGGCGGCCCGGCTTCTCTAGCCCGCACATTGCAAGAAACTCCTTGACGAAGCGGCGGAAGCACAGAGGGCGGAAGACGAGATGCCGGACAGAATTCGCTACTACAGTACAATGGGCAAGGCTGCGGTGGTGGAGTTCCCCGAGGCCCTGTTCCAGGGACAGCCCCCGGACGGCGGGCTCTACATGCCCACCCGGATCCCGAAGCTGGATCCTTCGGAAATCGAGGACCTGAAGGGGCAACCGTACCGGGATGTGGCGCGGGCCGTCCTGTGGAAATTCCTCTGCGACGAGATGCCCGAGCAGGAGCTCGACCGGATCACCGCCGAGGCATACAATTTCGAGGTCCCGGTCGAGAGGGTCCACGACCGAAGGCACATCATCCGGCTGGACCGGGGGCCGACCGCCTCGTTCAAGGACTTCGCCGCGCGCTTCATGGCGCGCACCATGCAGTTCTACCAGAGGTCGGAGGATTCGGAGCGGATCATCCTGGTCGCTACGTCGGGCGACACGGGGAGCGCTATCGCCAATGCCTTCTGGCGCGTGGAAGGCTTCCGCGTCGTGGTTCTCTACCCGAAACACGAAGTGAGCGAGCGGCAGGCGCGGCAGATGAACACGCTGGGAAGGAACGTGGTCGCCGTTGCCTGCGAGGCGAAGTTCGATCAGCTTCAGGCGAATGCCATCCGGGCCTTTGAGGACGAGGATCTTGCGGGGCTGCGTCTCACGTCCGCGAATTCCATCAACTGGTGCCGGCTCATGCCCCAGATCGGCTACCACTTCTACGGCTACACAGCCCTCGAGCCGGAAAAGGACGAGCCCATCGTGGATGCGGTCTCCTCCGGCAACTTCGGCAACGTGACCGCCGATTTCATCACCCTCCGCATGGGCAAGCCGGTCAAAAGGATCCTGGTTGCCACGAACGAAAACGACGAGTTCCCCGGATTCATGGAAACCGGGATCTACCGCCCCATACACCCGTCCAAGGCGTGCATCTCGAACGCCATGAACGTGGGCAACCCATCCAATATGCGCCGCCTCTTCGATCTCTACGGGGGACGGATCGACCGGCAGGGAACGATGCTCGAGATGCCGGACCTCGACGCACTCCGAAGGGACGCGGTGGGGATGACCGTATCGGACGCCCTGACGCACATCACGATCCAGAGTGTGTACGAGAAGCACGGCGTCCTTCTGGAGCCTCACGGTGCGGTGAGCTGGGCTGCCTTGCACAGGTACTGCACGCTACGTGAGGAAGAGCCGCTTTCGATCGCTACCGAGACCGCTCACCCCGGGAAGTTTCCGGAAGCGCTCCAGGCGATCGGAGTGGAACCGGAGCTTCCGGAAAGCATGAAGGGCCTGGACCGGAAGAAGCCGAACTTCTTCGAGCTTTCGGCCGATTACGAGGAGTTCAAGGAGTTCCTGTTCCGGCTGGCGTAGCCCGGTCAACCAGGCATCACACGGCGCATTCTGGTCAGCCTTGTGCCGCCACGGACAACCGGACACTGCTGGAGGCTAGCCGCAGAAGGCCTGGTACAGGAAACGGTTGATGTCTTTCGATTCGTGCATCGGCTTGCCGTCCACCACCAGGCAGGGAACCTGTTTCTTTCCGGCAAGCTCGACCAGGGCGTCCATCTCCGTAGGGTCGGAGAGGACGTCGTGCAGCTGGACCTCACCCTCCAGCCGCATATTCTTGATGGCGCCGAGAACGTTTCTGCTGAACGCGCAGTTGTGATGGAAGTACAGATCGAGCCGGCCCGGCCTGGGAGGGCCCACCATGGCGGGCGCCTCGCCGTCGAATCCGTGCTTCCGATCCACCTCCACGCACAGGGCGAGCAGATCTTCCGCCTTTCGATGGCCCGAAGGCGTGACGGAGGATGCGTGCCGCACGACGCCGTCCTTGTCGACGACAATGGTTGCCCGGTCCGTAATGCCTGCCTCCTCCAGGTAGACGCCGTAGAGCCTGGCCACGGCCCCCTTCGGATTGAAATCGGCGAGCAGGGGAAGGCTCACGCCTTCGAGGTCGCGTGCCGCCCAATTGGTGTGGCAGTAGACGCTGTCGACGCTGATGCCGAAGACCTGGGTATTCGCCTTACGGAAATCCTCGAGTCTCGCTTCCAGCGAGGGGATTTCCAGGCTTCAGGTGGGCGTCCAGTCAAGGGGGTAGAAGACGAGCATGACGTGCCGCTTTCCCCGGTAGTCGGACAACCGGAAGGGCACGCCGAGATGGCTGTCGAGGGTGAAATCGGGAGCCTCGCTCCCCACTTCGATCATGGTCTCCTCCTTCGCTTGCGCCGCAGGTGCGTCCAGAGATGGGCGACCCCCACCGGGAGCAGCAAGAAGGCGAGGTGGCCGAGCAGATCCGAACCTCCGTAGACGCGGCTCGAAGCGACCATCGAGGCCTCGGCCGGGTCGGCGCACGACCCTCCTGCGCAGTCCCGATCCAGGGCGTCTGCCAGTCCGTCGCAGTCGTCGTCCAGGCCGTTCGCGCAGTCCTCCTCCACCGGGGCGGGATACACGTTCGGGTCTCCGTCGTCGCAGTCCCGGCCGAAGTGCTCACAGGATGCCGCCGTCGGGTCCCCGAACCCGTCCCCGTCCAGGTCGGAACAGGAGGCCAGGTACATCCTTTCCATCTCGGCGGCCACCATTTCCGCGATCTTTCCATTCCCCTTCGCGTTCGGGTGAGCGCAGTCCGTATCGTTGAAATAGAGCGTCTCCCAGCCCGGAGTGGACGCGAACCCCTGATAGAGGTCAACCAGGGGGATGCCGCGGCTGTGGGCGTAGCCTCTCAACCAGACGTTGTACTCCTCGGTGGTGGGCGATTCATCGTCTCCACACTCGCCGACGCGGGGCAGAAGCGTACAGAGAATCAGGTCGACCCCCTTGAACATCGCCTCGTCGATCATCTCAATCGCGCTGTCCTGGATCGCTCCCAGCGTCATGTGCTCGTTGTCGCTCACATCGTTCGTGGCTTCCATGAGTATCGCCAGGGTCGGGTCGTGGTAATCGATCGCATTCGACCATCGGTTCCTTGTTGCCTGGCGGGAGAGAAGCTCCATCGCCTTGCCGTGATTCATCACCACGGGCTCGAGTCCGCCGAGGTACGGGTCGTAGTCGAGGCGGAGCTGCAGGGTCTCCGGTGCTCCCTGGTAGACGATCGAGTCCCCGAACCACATGACCTTCAGGAGAGGTTCGCTCTGAAGAATCTTGAGCTTCTCCGTGTTGCTCCTGACACCGAGGATCTTTACGTAGACGGGGATCTCTCCCGAGAGGCCGGGCGGCACCTCCACGAACACGTCCTCAGGCTCCCAGCTCAGGATGATCGGTGCCTTCACCTCTCCGAAGTGCACGGTCCCCTCCACACGGAGGCTTCCCCCCATCGGGTCCCGGAGGTCGATCACGTGCTCCCCCATCGCCCTGTCCGGCACAACCTTCGCGACCTGCGGTCTGCAAGCGGTCGCAAGGATGGTCACCACGACGAAAAGTGCAATGCGCCCTGCTCTGCTCATTCGCCGGTCTCCTGATCAAGGAAAGGGCTTCTTACCCTTGGATGGACTACAACCCGAAGGGATCCAGAAGCCCCCCTACCCGAAAAGGTACCATTTACAACGGGATTTCTATCAACAGGACGCCCGGCCTGTCAAGTTAAGAGTTGGTTGGCGGGTCGGTTCATGAACCCTGTGCCGTTGTCATCGTTGTCAGGAGTCGGCTGTTGACCAGATTGCGTTTGTCTGGTTATAATATTCAGTCAGGCCATCGTTTGATCTGAGATTCCCCTCTGGAGACCGCGTCGATGGACGCCAAGCCGAACCGATGGCGTGCGCTGCTCAACAGCATGCGCTTCACCAGCTCGAGCGGATACTTGATCAGCGCCTTCGCGCTGCTGGCACTGGTCATCGGATACGTCTGGTGGCCGCTGGCAAAGAACTACTTCTCCTATCTGGCGGCGGGTGGGAACATCTGGGCCAGGATGGACTGGCTGCTCATCGGAATCTTCTCGTTCATCTCCTTTCTCATCATGCTCGGCGCGGATCTGCGAAAGGACGCGGTCCTCTTCGGCGTGGGGCTCGCCGGCGGGCTCGTGATCGAGGGCTGGGGAACACAGACGCAGATCTGGACCTATTTCACCCATGAGCGGCCGCCCCTCTGGATCATCCCCGCCTGGGGGCTCGCGAACCTGTCGATCTTCCGGCTGGTGAAATTCCTGAGCGCCCTGGCCCCGGAGGACCGTCCGCTCCTGTATCGCGGCCTCTACTGGGTCATCTTCACCGGCTTCTTCGCGATGATGATCCACTTCGTTTCGCCGACACTGGACAAGTCCTTCACCGTGCTCGCCCTGATGGCGGTCACGTTCATCATGCTGACGCCCACGAATTACCGGCTGGCCGTTCTCATCTTCATCGCCGGCACCGGACTGGGCTACTTCTTCGAGGTCTGGGGGACCACACGGCAATGCTGGAACTACTACACGGGCCAGACCCCTCCCCCCTTCTCCGTGCTTGCCCATGGCCTGGCGGCCGTGGCCTTCTGGCGGGCGGAGCGCTATCTCCGGATGATCGCGAACCTTCTCACGGCGAGGCCGGTCGAGGTGAGCGACCGCGAAATCTGGGGGTAGCCCAGTTGAAAGGATACCTGCCGGAGGCTGTCCAGTAGGTTCCATGGGCGTTATGGGACGGCCCTTGCGCGGGCCGTTCAAGAATGCCCAGATGCAAGGCGCACGAAATCCTGAGGAACGAGGCGTACACCGTACGCCGCAGTGACGAAGGATGAGTGCAACGCCGCAGATGGGCGTTATGGGACGGCCCGCCCCTACTTCCTGCCGAGGTACTCCTTCAACCAGGACGCGAGATCGATCCCGGACACGGTTTCGGCGATATACTTGTTCTCGATGTCGAAGATCTTCCGAGGGGACGTTTCCCTGGAGGCCTCGTACAGGATTGCCTTGATGTTCCTGGGCGCGAAGGGAGGCACGTTTCGGATGACCCTCTCGGCCAGGGCGGACGCCTCGTCCAGCACCTTCTCGTCGGGGACCACGCACCCGACGATGTTCATCCCCAGAGCTTCCGCTGCATCGATGTTCCTCCCGGTGAGCAGGAGATCGAGAGCAGGGCCGCGGTTCATGGCCCGCATGTAGAGGCTGGTGACCCCCCACATCAGCGGAAATCCGATCCTTGCCTCGGGCAGCCCGAAAACCACGCTTTCGCCGGCGATGCGGAAATCGCAGGCAATCGCGAGGGCCAATCCGCCGCCGAGGGCATGGCCCCGAACCGCGGCGATGGTCGGTTTCGGATATTTCTCCAGAGCCTGAAAGAAGGCGTACCCGACTTCCATCAGACGGAGAAGGTCTTCCGGGTCCGCCCGCCCCACCGCCTTCAGGTCCATCCCTGCGCTGAAGGTCTTCTCGTGGCCCGCCAGGATGACCGCCCGGATACGATCGTCCTGTTCGAGTTCCTCGAGTGCCCCGCCGAGGGCGTCGAAGAGATCGATGAACAGGGCGTTCACCGGCGGCTTGTCCAGCGTCACGGTTGCGGTCTCACCCGCACGATCGATTCTGACGAGATCCCGATCCATTTCTTCTCCTCCGAGGGCGACCCGGCTCGAGAAACCGTCCGGACTCTCTAATTCTGCCGTTTCGACGCCTTCTCGATCCTGGCCCAGGTGTCCCGCAGGGTGACCGTTCGGTTGAACACGGGGGCTCCGGGCTTCGTGTCCCGGGCATCGACGCAGAAGTAGCCCTGCCGCTCGAACTGGTACCGGCTGCCGGGTGCAGCCTCCCTCAGGCTCGGCTCCACACGGCAGCCGGTCAGTGTTTCCAGTGAGTTCGGGTTCAGGTGAGCCTTGAAATCCGTACCGTCTCTGTCTTCAAGCGGGTCCGGTTTGGTGAACAGATGATCGTACAGTCTCACCTCCGCCTCGATGCACTGACCGGCCGACACCCAGTGCAGGGTCGCCTTCACCTTGCGGCCGTCCGGCGCGTCCCCGCCTCTCGTCTGCGGGTCGTAGGTGCACCGGAGTTCGATCACTTGGCCGGTCGTTTCGTCCCTGACCACGCCCACGCACTTGATGAAATACGCGTACCGAAGCCGCACCTCCCGACCGGGCGCGAGGCGGAAGAACTTCCTGGGCGGATCCTCGCGGAAATCCTCCTGTTCGATGTAGATCACCCGGGAGAAGGGGACCTTCCGCGAGCCCATGGCCGGGTCCTCCGGATTGTTCACGCATTCCATCTCTTCGACCCGATCCTCGGGATAGTTCTCGATCACGACCCGGAGGGGCCGCAGGACCGCCATCACCCGGGGCGCACGCTTGTTCAGGTCTTCCCGGAGGGTGTGCTCCAGGAGCGCGAGATCGACCGTGCTGTCCCGCTTGGCCACGCCGATGCGTTCGCAGAAGCTGCGGATCGCCTCCGGCGTGTACCCCCTTCTCCTGAAACCGGAGAGGGTCGGCATCCGCGGGTCGTCCCAGCCGCCGACCCGACCTGCGTCGACCAGCTCCAGAAGCTTTCGTTTGCTCATCACCGTGTAGGTCAGGTTCAGGCGCGCGAACTCGATCTGCTGTGGATGGTAGACATTCAGCTGGTCCAGTACCCAGTCGTACAGAGGGCGGTGATCCTCGAATTCCAGGGTGCAGATCGAGTGGGTAATGCCCTCGATGGAGTCGGAAAGGCAGTGGGTGTAGTCGTACATGGGATAGATGCACCATTTGTCGCCCGTCCGGTGGTGCGCGGCCCTCAGGATCCGGTAGAGAACCGGATCGCGCATGTTCAGGTTGCCGGCGGCCATGTCGATCTTCGCCCGCAGGACCCTGGAGCCGTCCGGGAACTCCCCGGCCCGCATGCGTTCGAACAGATCCAGGTTCTCCTCCACGGACCGGTTCCGGTAGGGACTCTCCCTTCCCGGCTCGGTGAGGGTGCCCCGGTACGCCCGGATCTCTTCCTGACTCAGGTCGCAGACATACGCCTTGCCCAGCCTGATCAGCTCCACAGCATACTCGTAGAGACGGTCGAAGTAGTCGGAGGCGTAGAAGAGGTTCTCGCCCCAGTCGAAGCCGAGCCACCTGACGTCTTCCTGAATCGACTCGATGTACTCCACGTCCTCCTTGCTCGGGTTCGTGTCGTCGAAGCGCAGGTGGCAGACGCCCCCTTCGTTCTCGGCGGCGATGCCGAAGTTCAGGCAGATCGACTTGGCGTGCCCGATGTGGAGATAGCCGTTCGGCTCCGGCGGGAATCGGGTCACCACACGCTCGCCCCACTTGTTCGTGCGATTGTCCTCGGCAACAATGGCTCGAATGAAATCGGCGGCACGGTCTCTTTCGGTTGCGCTCATCACGCTGCGGCTCCTTCTTCACTGGCTGTGGCCTCACCGCTCCGGTATCCGATGGACCGGTACCCGGCAAGCCTTCGTTCATGCATGCGCATCAGCATCGGCACGCGGCCGTCCACGTAATCATAGATCTGAACCATCGATTTCGCATCATGAAGGCGGTGTAGGCGCCCGGCGTACTGCTGCAGTGTGCCCCGCCAGGACCCGGCGCCGGGTCTTGCTCATGCCTCCCCGGAGGACCACCACATGTCTTATCACGCCCTCGCACCTCCTGGCGAATTCCTCCACATGGTCCGTTCGTTCCGAAAGGAGCAAGGGCGACCGGCCCCGTTCGACCGCACGGACCAGGTCACGGAAGATCAGATCGTTTCTCGCTTCATCGCTCTCATTCTACCCGTTCTGACCAGACGTTCAATGGCTTCCCTTTACAAATGCGGGTGTGCCGACTAGCTTGTGGAAAGGGGCTGCTCCCCTGATCCCTGAACCCTTTACCGGAGACCACCCCATGGCCAGCGCGAACAGAACCGATTACTCCCCGCTCGACCGGCCCGAGATCCTGATGTTTCTCTTCCACCCACGACCGGAGTGGGGCGAACCGCGCCCCGTGGAAGGGGCGGTGGACATTCAGATCCCGGTCGAGGAGGATGTGTTCATCGGCGCCCGCTACTACCTCGCCGGCAAGGAGGCGCCGAACATCCTCTTCTTCCACGGCAACGGAGAGATCGTGGCGGATTACGAGGACCTGGCGCCCCTTTACATGGTGAGGGGAATCAACTTCCTGCCCGTCGACTACAGGGGGTACGGCCGGTCCACCGGAAGGCCCACCGTGTCGGCCATGATGAAGGACTGCCACGTCCTCTTCGAGTACACGAGGAACTGGCTGGCGGAGAACGGCTATACCGGGCCCTTCATCGTGATGGGCAGATCTCTCGGCAGCGCTTCGGTCCTGGAGCTGATCTCCTGCTACGCCCGGGAGATCGACGGGCTGATCATAGAGAGCGGATTCGCCTATGCGGAGCCTCTCTTGCAGCTTCTCGGCATCGACATGAAGGCCCTCGGCGTCACGGAGGAGGAGGGCTTCCGGAATGTGGACAAGATCCGGACCTTCCCGAAGCCCACGCTCATCATCCACGCGGAGCACGACCACATCATTCCCTTCCGCGACGGTCGTGCCCTGTACGAAGCCTGCCCGGCCGACGACAAGCGGCTGCTCATGATTCCGAAGGCGAACCACAACGACATTTTCGCTCGCGGCATCGAGCCGTACATGGACGCGGTCAAGGAGCTGACGGAGAAGGTCAGGGGATCTGAATAGAAGGGTCGCCGTAGAGCACGAACATGAACAGGTCCTGGTGGAAGTAGTGGCCCGGCATGTTCTCGGGAACCCGCTCGTTGTGACGGTAGTACTCCACGAAGCTCATCTTCGCCTCTGCAAGGCAACGCTTCTCCGCGACCAGCACCGTGACGAGTCTCACCCCGGCGAGCAGAACCGGCCAGGGGTCCGCCCCGTACCAGGTCCACCGGGTCGCCACCAGCGCACCGGCGCAGACGCCCTCCCGCACCAGAACCCGCCCCAGACTCGGGTCGGGCGAGTCGGGTGAACCGATCGAGCAGGCCGTGGACGTCATCACCGCCGGCTCAACGCCCTGCGGCACACGATCCGTACCGAGAAAAGGGGTCTCCTTGTCGCCCATCACCACCGCGCCCGGCACCCCGTGGGACAACGTGAGTGCAAAGGCGGGCTCGATCGCCTCCCACTGCTCCACGAAGCTCGTCTGGGTGAGTTCGAAGTCCGGGTTGACGCCGGGACACGACTCGCAGAGCCGGGTTGTGTCATAGCCCAGAGGCGTGAAGAGGATCTCGTCCCCGAGGGTCGCAAGGAAGGAGGTGTCACAGTCCTCGATGATGGTAGCCGCCCCAAGCAGAGCCCTGCTCATCCGCACGGACCGGTCTTCCTCGTACCGCATGATCGTGTCCAATATGGCACGGATCTCCTCGGGACCGTCCCACGGAATCCTCCCCACGTAGAGCTCCGCGTCGTAGTCCTCCGTCTCGGCCGTCATGTCGTCCCCGTACTCGCCGAAGAAGCCGTCTCCGTCCCCGTCCCACTCCGCAGTGAGCTCCTCGTAATAGAAGTCGGTGGGCACCTGCGTCGACTCGCTGTGATCGAAATACATGGGATGGGTGATGCGCATCGGCATCGTGTCGACGGACCCGACCAGCAGGACGAATTCCCTCTCCGGGGTGAGCGTGGCGTAGCCCTGCAGATAGTTGCGGATCCTCTCCGCATCGTCCCTGCCGGGCGTGTCTGCGAGGACCTCCTCCAGGACGACCTCCTGGACGAGAAACCCCCGCGAAGCCTTGTACTCCGCGAATTCCCGCACCTCCGGCATGGCGCTGCGGGGCGCGATGATCAGGTAGCCGTAACCCGCGTAGGTAGGAGGGGGGGGTACGCAGGCTGTGGCGGTCAGGCACATCACGCACAGGGCCACGGCGAGAAAGATCGGGACGGGACGTGAATCACACATCATTCTATTCTACACAAGAAACGAAAAAAGAACCAACCTCCTAATCGACCAGCCTTCTGGTGAGGGAGCGCATGGCGATCTCGACGAGGAGGATCGTCGTGGCCAGAACGTAGAAGAGCTTCCAGACGAAGTAAGGCGAACCCGTACCGGAAACGATGGCTCGTATGACATCCACGACCGAAGTGAGCGGAATCAGCCAGAGGACACACTGCATGGCAAAGGGAAGCCGGTCGAGGGGAAAGTAGGTGCCGCAAAGGAAGACGAGCGGAAAAAGGACCGCGAAGAAGAACTGGAAGTGCTCGAACTCCCGCGCCCGGGAGGAAACGATCAGCGATGCCGCTGCGAAGTTGACCCCGCCGACCACGATGATCGGGAACGCGGCCAGGGCAAGGGCGTGATCGAAGACGCCGATGAGGAACATCACGACGAACAGCACCGCGGAGCTGATCAGGGACTTGGTGGCGCCCCACATCACCTCGCCGAAGGCGACCTCATCCGGCGTAACCGGCGTGCTGATAATGGCATCGAATGTCTTCTGGTACTTCATCCTGTAGAAGCTGGAATAGGTGCACTCGAAGGCCGCCCGCAGCATGGATTCGGTGACCAGAATGCCCGCCGTAACGAAGATCAGATAGGGCATCCCGTCGATCTCCCCCACGTAGTGGCCCACGCCGAGTCCCATGATGAGCAGCAGGCTGATGGGCTGAACGAAGGGGGGCAGCACGTTCGTTTTCCACCCCCGCCTGTACACCGTGAAGTTTCGCAGCCAGACGTACACCCATGACCGCTTCATCCTGACGATATGCATTCCCTGACCCCCTCAAACGGCCCCGTCGCATCTTTCCCGTTCACTCCTCGTGCGACAATTCCCTGCCGGTAAGTTTCAGGAAGACGTCCTCGAGTGTGGAAGGCCGCAGGATCGGATCGTATGCCGCTACGGTCTCGATGCCGCCGGTCAGGGTCTCGCTCCGGTCCGCGTGCACGTAGACCCGGTCTCCGTATCGCTCTACTCTGCAGTTCGAATCGTCGAAGCCCCTCCGGACCGCCCCTTCCGCGTCGCCCCCGTTCACCGGGACCTCGAGGGTGAATCGTCCGATGTGGTGCCTCACCAGATCCTGGGGCGCGCCCCTCTCGATGATCTTCCCCGCGTTCATGATCACGATCTCGTCGCACAGGCTCTCCGCCTCATCCATGTAGTGCGTGGTCATCAGAAGCGTGATGCCCTGCCTCTTCAACGCCCGGAGCCGTCTCCAGATCAGATGTCGCACCTGGGGATCGAGCCCGGTGGTCGGTTCGTCGAGCACCAGGATGCGGGGGCCGTTGATCAGGGCGCGGGCAATGAGCAGACGACGCTGCATCCCCCCGGAAAGCTCCGGCACCCTTGCGCCCTTCCGGTCCGCCAGCTTGACGAAATCGAGAAGCTCTTCCGCCCGCCTCTTCGCCTCGGCCCGCGGGATCGCGTGATACCGCGCAAAGAGCATGAGATTCTCCAGGACGGTGAGGTCCTCGTCGAGGCTGCTGTGCTGCGGCACGATTCCGATGCTCTCCTTGATCTTCCTCTCATGCCGGGCCGGGTCCATTCCAAGGACCCGCAGCGAACCACGGGTCGGGATGGACAGGCAGCAGATCATCCTCATGAACGTCGTCTTTCCCGCCCCGTTCGGCCCGAGAAACCCGAAGGAGACCCCCTTCGGCACCTGGCAGGAGATGCCATCCACGGCCTTTATGGGTCCGAAATGCTTCACCAGGTCTACGGCCTCTACGGCCCGTTCACAGTCCGGCATCAACCCTCGTCCTCGACCTCTGTCTCATCCGAATAGCGGGTGATGGACAACCCCTTCAGGTCCATCTTCTCAACCGGGATTCCGGTCGCCTCACCGACGATCTCGAGGATGTGACCCTCCAGGAAGTACAGATCCCGCTCCTTGATCGCCAGCGACACGCGCGGGTCCCCTCCCGATACGATCAGATCGTTCCGGATCTTCGGCATGCCCCGTTGGAGGGCGGCCAGCCCCTTCGGATGACGAAACGGGCCGTAGAGATTGAAAAGAACGTAGTGCTCGCCGCCGAGGGAGGCATTGACCACGTGCACCCGTTTTCCCAGCTTCGCTTCCTGCCGTACCTTTCGTTCGGGAACCAGGACGAACAGGAGGACGGCCGACAGGACCGCCAGACACGCCAGTGTGCCGAGGATCCAGACCCACCGGCCGGCCAGACGCGCAAGCAGCCCAGGACCGGCCGGCGGCCTTTCCTCGGGCGCCTCCGGTTCCACCGGTGCAGGCTCCGGTTCCGGCGGCTCCACCGGCTGCGCTTTCGGCTCTTCCTCCCCTCTGACCTCCATCCGGTCCAGCTCGAGGCGGCCATCGACGTCCGCCTGTTCCGGTTCCCCAACCGCCTCGTCCTCGTCCACAACCTCGAGATGGGGCTCTTCCTGTTCCGTCTCCCCGGCGACCGGCTCTTCTCTTTCTTCCTTCATCGGATCTCCCGGAATAACGGGCCTCGTCGGAAGCCCGCTTCACATTCTACACTCGAAATGGTACTTTGCCCAGTGTTCGTGGTGGCCCATGTGCCCGCCCTTCGCTCTCGGAACCAAGGCCGCCGCTTGAAACCAACTCTTGATCCATGAAATCGGACACAGGCCAGAAAATACCCGATGCCCCCTCCCTCAAGAAGCTGATCCAGGACAGGCGGGGTGCCTTCGGAAGCTACAATGTGGCTCGGCTGGGAGAGCTGATCCGACGCCTCTCGCCCGAGGGGAGGGAGGCATTCGAGACAGTACCCGTCCTGGTTCATCTGAACACCGAGGGCCTGCCCGGTTACGTGGACGATCCCCGCACTCCACACGGTATCTACCGCTTCTACGAGTCCGGCTTCTGGAAGGTCGGCAGACAACGGGTCGGGATCGATGAGACGACGAAACCGGCCTTTCTGCTGAAGAGGTACTATGTTCGCGGAATGTACCTCGCCGGCAGTGCCGGAACCCTCGGGCAGACGGCGATTTCCGACCTCAACTACTGGATCGTCCTGGATCCGGAATCCGTCGACGAACAGCAGAGCGAGCTCCTGCAGAAGAAGCTCGAAGGGATCCGGGACTGGGCACTCGAAAACCACGGCCAGGCCCTCACCTTTCTGGTTCTGGATTTCGACCGGATTCGCAACAACGACTTCTCCGCCCTGGAGTCCCCCTACAGGGTGCTTCCCCATGGGAGCCTGCTGAAGGAGGAGTTCTATCGAACCTTCCTGCTCATCGGCGGGCAGATCCCTCTCTGGGCGGTGCTGCCGACCGGGCTGGGGGGTGACGCTCACAGCCGATGGACAGAAGAGATCCGCCGACTGTCCGATCCTGATTTCTCCGCAGACGACTACGCCGATCTAGGGCCCCTGAGCACCATCCCCGGGGAGGAGTGCGCCCCCGCACTGCTTTCCCACATCTACCGGTTTCGGGAAGACCCGGTCCGATCCATGATCAAGGCGTCGATGGTGGCCTGCCACTTCTTCTCCGGCGATGAGGAAGGCCTGCTTTGCGACGACGTCAAGCGTGCCTTCAGCACGCCGCAATCGGTCGGTGCCTCGCCGGATCCCTCCACCTGTGCATTCGAGCGCGCGGTCCGGTTCCACGAAAGCATTCATGACGAAGAGGGGGCCCAGCTGGTCAGGGAGTGCATCTATCTCCGCGCGTCCGGCTACCCGGGGCCGCCCCTGCAAGAGGACAGGCATCCGGGTCGGGAGGCCCTGGATCGGCTCCGAAAGAAGTGGGCCTGGTCCCTGTACGAGGCGCACCGAAACGAGGCGTATGCGGACTGGACCGAGGCGGAGAGACTCGGCCTGGAAAACCGCATCCTTCAGAAGCTCTGGTTCCTCTTCGACCTGGTGGACGAGGCTTCGAAGGGACAAGAAGAAGAAGCATGGGCCGGGCTCCGAGACCTGAAACGAACGCGAAAGAGGCTGCAGCGCAAGCTGGGTGACAGCCCGGACCGGATCCGATACGCCTCGGTCCACCTCCGCGCGGGACGGGGCTCTCTCACCGTACGCGTCGAGCCCGGAAAGGATTCTGCGGGCGGGGATCGCTGGTTCGTCTACGAGCACTGGGGGCCGGCTTCACGAAAAGAAGGCGCCACCCTCTTTTCGGACGCCCACCTGGTCCGTGTGCTGGGCTGGATCGTGCTGAACGGCCTGTACGATCCGAAACGAACCTCCGTGATCTTCACCCAGGCCCGGAGCGTCACCTTCGCGAAGCGGGCCGAGACCTTCCTCGAGGACCTGCAAAGCTTCTTTTCTCTGCGTGCCTCTGAGGAGGTTCTGCACTCCGAGCATGCCTGGGAGAAGCTCATGGTCATTCTGCTGGCCGACCTCGGCCGCAACCGGCAGGACCTCTCCTCCGCGGATCTCCTCATCCAGGATACGTGGGGGGACCTGTTCCACGTTCCCCTGGATCTGGACCCATTTGAAAACAATCTGATCAGATGCTATGAAATAGCTACTCGGGTGCGGCAATACCAGGGGGGGGCCGCGGCTGTTGGACTGGAGTACAGGATTCATCATTCCCGCACGATCGAGAGCACCCAGGCCGCGAAGAATATCGCAGAGTTCATCGAGTCCCCTCTTCCCGATGACTCCGGAAAGCCCGTGCCATGACCAAGCTCTCGTTTCTTGTGGTCGACAGCAATTCCATCGCTCTCCGCGAACTCACCGACAGCCTCCATTACCTGGGATACCCGGATGTCCACGAAGCACGAAACGGCGGCGAGGCCTGGAGCGTCCTCAAGATTCGGAACTACGACTGTGTGATTTCCGCATGGGACATGCCCGAGATGTCCGGGCTCGCGTTGTTGAAGATCCTGAGGAACGACGACCGGTACATCAATCTGCCCTTCTTTCTGACCGACCACGCATTTACACAGGCCAAGGTCATCGATGCGGGCCGTGCGGGGGTCACCGGCCTGATCGTGAAGCCCTTCCAGGTGGAGACCTTGAAGAAGAAGGTCGAAACCATGTCGCAGGTCATGGAGATCTGCGTTCCGGAGGAGGTGCGCCTCCCCTTCCTCGAGGGCATGAAGCTGCTCGAAAACGACAGGTACGAAGAAGCACTCGAGCGGTTCGAGCAGATGCTCCAACAGGGGGAGAACGCGGAAATCTACTACAACATCGGCTACATCAAAACGGTAAAGGGGGAATACGCCGGGGCGATCGAGGCGTTCCGCAAGGCGACCAAGCTGGACCGGTACTTCGCCAAGGCGTACGAGGCCATGGGCCGCGCCTTGAAGGCCATGGGGAAGGATCAGGAGGCGGCGGCGAGCTTGAAGAAGGCTGCGGAAATCTACATGAGCAGCGAGAAGGAGGAGCAGGCGGAGGGGATCCTGAACGAAATCCTCGAGGAGAATCCGGACACCATCAACGTCTACAACACGCTCGGTGTCCTGTATCGGAGAAGGGGGGACTATCAGGCGGCCCTGAACCAGTATCAGAAGGCGCTGAAGATCCATCCCGACCAGCCGAAGCTGTATTACAACATCGGGCGCCTCCACGTGGACCTGAAGGACCTGGACCAGGCGAAGACGAATTTCGAGAAGGCCCTGTCACTGGACGCGAACTTCCAGGAAGCGAGGGAGGCGATCGAAGCGATCGAGCTCGGACGCGTCTAGGCCGAATCCTGCAACGAACTTCGATCCATCAGGGCTCTCCCCGCCTGCTCAGACGCTTGCGAAGCCGGTCGATGTGACCTGCCGGGTAGACCCCGGTGGGGCACACCCTGCTGCACAGCAGGGCACGGTCCACTGAAGGTCTGCTCTTCTTCGGAGAGGGCGACAAAGAGGCCGTCATTCAGCTCCAGGGCCGGGCGGGCGATCCGTCGGAGAATCCCGTTTTCCGCCGCACATTCCGCAGCGGATTCGGGGTCGTTGAAGGCGTAACGCGCCCCGCTGTGGCGTTGGCCGTGATGTCTTCCCGTCGTGCCGGAAGTCAGCTCGCCCCTCTCCACCAGGACCGCCTCGAAACCCCTCAGGGCCAGGTCGTGAAGGATCGCCCCGCCGGGATGCCTCATAATCCATGGGGAAGGAGGGGTTACTGATGACGACACAAGCCGCCTCTTCCAGGGGACGCCTTCGCCTCGGACCGGCCGACTTCGGGGCGTCCGCGGCCGAGTGGAACGCCTGGGAATGGCAGTACACGCACTGCCTGCACCGGCCGGCGCACCTGGAGCGGATCCCATGGCTCGCCAGGGACGAAGTGGACCGGATGGCGGGAATTGCCCGCACCTATCCCTTTGTCGTGACACCGTACTTCCTCTCCCTGATCCGGTGGGACGACCCGGAGGACCCCGTCCGCATCCAGGTGCTTCCGGACCCGGCGGAAATCCGTTCCTCCGATTCGGGTTCGCTGGACCCTCTCTGCGAGCATTCGCACACCGTGGCCTCGGGCCTGATCCACCGGTACCGGGACCGGGCGGTGGTGCTGGCAACCCATCGTTGTGCCGTCCACTGCAGGCACTGTTTTCGCAAGAGACTCTGGAAGGGGAAGCCCCCGGAAGATGACGACCGCCGATGGACGAAGGTGATCGACTATCTGGAACGACACGAGGAGGTGAGGGACGTTCTGCTCTCCGGGGGAGATCCGCTCATCCTGCCGGACCATCGACTGGAGGAGATCCTTGCGAGGATCCGCAAGGTTCGGCACGTCGAGATCGTCCGCATCGGAAGCCGGGTTCCGGTGGCGATGCCTCAACGCGTCACGCCCGGCCTCTGCCAAATCCTCGAGAAGCACGGGCCCCTCTGGCTGGTCACCCAGTTCAATCACCCCCGGGAGATCACGCCGGAGGCGGCTCGGGCCTGCGAGAGGATCTTGAGATCCGGTGTTCCGGTCAACAACCAGACGGTCCTTCTCAGGCGCGTAAACGATCGGGTGGAGACGATGAGGAATCTGTGCCGCGGACTTCTGCGCATCCGGGTCCGTCCTTACTACCTGCACCAGTGCGATCCGGTGGCCGGCACGGGTCACTTCCGAACCCCGCTGTCCAGGGGTGTCGAGATCCTCTCAGGCCTCCAGGGAACCACGACGGGCCTGGCCGTCCCGAGGTTCATGGTCGACCTGCCGGGCAGAGGGGGAAAAGTCTCTCTCCAGGCCGACTCCTTTGTGTCCCGAGAGGGGACCCGGGTATTCCTGCGCAACCACGCAGGGGAGATCTTCTCCTACGAGGACCCGGACGATGAAGAGTCCGCCCTTGGTGGTTGCGGAATTCCGTCACACCTCGCAGCATCTCTCCGCCGAGCTTGAAGGGACCTCTTCATCAGGAACATTCCCTATTTGCCGTGCATCTATCCTGTATCCAGCGTGGGGGCGCGATGCAACAGTGAGGGAGAAGACGCGGAAGGCCGGCAACGGCACAAACACCTTGTAAGCATGCTTGAAGCCTGAAGAAAATGCTTGTGCCAGGAATACAATGCTGTTAGAGTACCGGCATCCTCGACGGGAGTTTCACCAAAGAGTCTGCAAGTCCCTGAGAAAGAGGAGCAAGGGGTAAAGGACGGGCAAAAATCGGTAAACTCAGGAGAAAAGGAGAGGAATCATGGCGGAGAGCACCTACAAGATCATCGAACTCGTCGGCACCAGCACGAAGTCCTGGGAAGACGCAGCGAAGACGGCCGTGGAGACGGCGTCAAAGAGCCTCAAGGATCTTCGGATCGCAGAGATCTCGGAACTCGACATGAAGCTCGAGGAGGGGAAGGTTGCCGCCTACCGAGCAAGGGTAAAGGTGTCCTTCAAGTACATCGGCAAGGAATAGGCTTGCGCCCCTCTTCCGGATGTCGAGGGGTGCGCTTCAGGCGAACGGGCGCCATCGGTGATGGCGCCCGTTTACGTTCGTGCCCGTCAGGCGACTGCGGCGGGCACGAGAATGTCGGAGGGGTCGAGGGAAAGGCTTTCCACGATCCTTTCGAGGGCCTCCACGATTCGAGGGTCCAGCTGGGTGCCGGACACCTTCCGGATCTCCTCCAATGCCTCCATAAAGGTGATCTTCTCTCGATAGGGCCGATCACTGATCAGCGCGTCCAGCATGTCGCTGACGGCGAGGATGCGGGCACCCAGGGGAATTTGCTCCCCGGACAGCCCGCTCGGATAGCCCTTCCCGTTGTAGTGCTCGTGGTGGTGGCGGATGATCTTCATGATCCCCTTCAGATCCGGAATGCGGGACAGGATGCTTACCGAAACCTCCGGGTGCTTTCGGATCTGCTTCCACTCCTCTTCCGTGAGCTTGCCCTTCTTGTGAAGGATCTCGTCTCGAATCCCGATCTTGCCGATATCGTGCAGGATCCCGGCGAGGCGTATGTTCTCGATCTCCCGATCCTCGAGTCCCATCTCCCGGGCAATCTGTACCGAATAGTGGCTCACACGCTGGGAATGACCCCGGGTATACGCGTCCTTTGCTTCCAGGGCCATGGCCAGAGTGGACACGGCGTTGAGGAGCTTCTCCTTGAGATTCTCGTGGAGACGGACGTTCTCCACCGAAACGGCCACCTGGCTGGCGAAGATGTAGAGGAGCTTCAACTGATGGGCGTCGAACCTTCCTCCCGAGCGACGCTTGTCCGCATTGAGCACGCCGATCATCTCGTTTCGCAGATAGAGAGGCACGGAGATGGCCGTGGAAACGGCTCGGCCCCCCTCCCCGACCGGAGCTTGGGCCGAAGGGTCGAAACGGCCCGAAAGAACCTCCTCTTCTTCGGTCAGGGCCGTCTCCATGGGCTTTCCATCGCTCGTGTACGCTTCCGTCCCGGACGTGCCGGTTTGCAGGGTGCTCAGGTTGTAGACACGGAACCGGTTCGTGGTGGGATCTGAAAGAAGGATGGAGCACTCGTCGAGTTGAAACGCGCGTATCGTCGTATCCAGGATGCCCTGGAGGATCCTCTCCGGATCCTTCTCCTCATGGATGGCCCGGCAAGCCTCGAGAAGCTTGTCCAACTCCCGGACATACCGTTCCGTGTGATGAAGGTGCGCCTGCCGCTGAAACACGTCTTCCTTCATCCTCTCGA
The DNA here is from genome assembly GCA_964479535.1 of uncultured Thermodesulfobacteriota bacterium. GTDB lineage: Bacteria > Desulfobacterota > DSWW01 > DSWW01 > DSWW01 > S015-6. The sequence goes on along the minus strand of CAYZMM010000015.1, from coordinate 47,480 downwards.
GATGGATTTGACTGCGCATGATGTAGGCCACGGAGAGACAGGCCAGGATCCAGAACCCGAGCAGCAGGTAGCGCACGGGAATGCCCAGTTCGGATGAGAAACGGGAATCCATGGTGGAGGAATTGGATAACAGAACGAACCCGGCCACGAATCCCGTCAGGACCAATATGAGCACATTGGCCAGGGTGGAGAGCTGGACCGTCCGGCTGCGCAGGTACTGATACTGCCGCTGCGTAGCTCCGGAGGAGGGATTCGGACCGGAATGGGCAGCCGGTTGCGCCTCGCACGGAAGGTGTCTGACGGTCGATTCTGCTTGTGACATGGGTCCCTGCACAACGTCTGGCGGTTTCCGGTGGTCGTCGCGATGTTTGCGAAGCCTGGGAATGTGCAAGATCAGTGCCGCAGAGGGGGCAAGGGGGGCCTCCTCCGAACTCACTGTTTTTGTTTCGCTTTCATCGGTCAGTCGGCTTTGCTTCCTCTGCTGTAGGAAGCACCTCCCTCGGACCGGATACGAAATAATTGTCGGGTATGAACTTTTTTCCAGTCGATCGAATCCTCTCGCAGACCTGCGTGCTCGGTTGCTTTTGGCCGGTTGCCCGGCTATCCTGAGCCTGAGATTGTTCTGTGGAATCAGACCCATAGGGTAGGGAAAGCTCGAGAGGACCCTGAGCGAAGATCGGTTCGATACAAGGAAGGAGGCTCATAAGGATGAAGAAGATTGCGATCATCGGTTGCGGTTCCTATATGGACGCGGGCTACGGTTGCCCGGGCGAGTGGAGATGCCTGAAGGCGGCCGCTCTTGGAGAAGGCAAGTTCGAGGAACCTTCTCAGGTCGTGGCCTTCGTGAAGTGCGAGTGCCCCGGGAGGCCCACGGTCCCGAACATGGGCATGGCCATGAAGCTCTCGGAGATCAAGCCGGACAAGATCTATCTGAGCTCGTGCATGGTCAACGCGAAACCGGATTGCCCCAATCGCAAGGTTGAAGATCTCCGGGCGATGCTCGAGGACAAGTTCGGTGTCGAGGTGGTCGAAGGCACGCACGATTACCACTGAGCCCTGGTCCTTCGGGAGCCTCCGCCTGCCATGCCGGTCATCACGTCCGGGAGATCGCCCGCAAGCTCCGCGGTGATGACGAGGTCGAGCCGTGAACCTGCCCACCCTACGGAAACTCGCCTGCACGATGCTCCTCCTCGCCGTGCCGGTCCATCTTCACGGGGAGAAGGGCATGCTTCCCTTGCCCGATCCGAAGACCGAGGGTTCGGTCTCGCTGGAAGAAGCGATTGCCTCGAGGAGGACCTGTCGGGCCTTTCAGCCAGACCCGATCCTCCTGGAGCAACTGGCCCAGCTTCTGTGGGCGGCGCAGGGGATTACCGGTGCCGGAGGCCGCTTCCGTTCGGCCCCCTCGGCAGGCGCTCTCTATCCCCTGGACCTCTACGCGGTGGTGGGTGAAGGTTCGGTGCAGGGTCTGGACGCAGGCATCTACCACTACCTGCCCTCGCGTCATGGCCTGGAGCGGGTCGCTTCCGGGGATCGCAGAAAGGAAACGGCGAGGGCCAGCCTGAAACAGATGTGGATGGCCGATGCCCCCGTCTCCCTGGTCCTCACCGTGGAGTATGGGCGGATCGAGGGGAAGTATGGGTCCCGGGGCCGAAGGTACGGGGTCATGGAGGCCGGCCACGCGGGGCAGAACATATTCCTACAGGCCGAGGCCCTCGGGCTGGCTGCCGGGATCGTTGGCGCCTTCGACGACGACGTGCTGGCCGGGGCCCTTCAGCTGCCTCCTGCGCATGAACCCCTCATCGTGATGCCCGTGGGTCGGGAACGACAGCGATAGAGCAAGGAGTCGAGCATGGCGGATTACACGATTCATCCCCTCATCGTCGGAGCCAACGAAACGGACCAGGGGGTCATGACCTACCTGAAAGGCTACGGTCGAAGGATATGGATCCCCATCTACGTCTTCTACCTGGAGGGAGGCGAACAGAGGATCCTCGTCGACACAGGACTGGAGCAGTTCGTCGTGCCCCCCGAAATCGGCGCAGAGCACGGTGTGGAGATCCTCGACTTCGAGGACGCCCTCGCGAGCGTAGACCTGGAGCCGGAAGAGATCGATGTCATCATCCACACCCACCTTCACAACGACCACTGCGAAAACGACTACAAGTGCACGAACGCCAGAGTGTATGTACAGAAGGCCGAACTGGACTTCTTCGAGGAACCCCACCCGATCGACCACCGGTACTATCCGGACTTGCTCGACGACGTGGAGGTGGTCACGCTGGAGGGCGAGTCGGAGATCGCCGACGGCATCCGGGTCGTCCCATCGCCGGGACACACGCCGGGAACCCAGTCCGTTCTGATCCAGACGAGCCAGGGCAAGGTGGGTATCGCCGGCTTCTGCTGCAACGAGGGAAACTTCCCCGAGAAGGGGCCTGCCGTGGCCCCGGGGGTGCACACGGATGCGCTGGCAGCCTACGACTCGATCCAGCGCTTCAGGGAGATGGCGGACATCCTGCTTCCGTTGCATGCATTCTCGGTTGGCCAGCGGAAGCGGATACCTTAAGGCGGCATAGCCGCAGGTATAAGGTAAAAGGTGAAAGAGACAAGGATGATGGATAGGGCACAAGATTGAGCGCAAGAATCCCGCGCGATGCCCGATTTGGCGAGTCCTCGGACAGCTTCCTTTTTTCCTTTGACCTTTAACCTTTGAACTTTGAACTTATGGCTATTTCATCGCCCTGGCGCCGAGGATGGAGAGCCCTTTCATCAGCAGGGGCGGAAATACGACCGGAACCGGACCCAGGCTGTACTGGATATACTCGAAGACGACCCCTCCGATCGAGACGGTGTCCAGGTAGGCGTAGTCGATGGTGATGGGGCCCTGCTTGATGGTTCCGCGCTGGAGGACCTCGATGCCCGCTTCCCTGCAGGCGGCGAGCCGCGCATCGAGATCCCGGACGTGGAACCCGACATGATGGAGCCCTTCGCCGCGTTCCTCGAAAAATTCCGAGTGGATGCTCTCCCCCTCCAGGATCTGTATCAGCTCGAACTGAACCGGGCCCACCTGCGCGACACCGATTTTTCCGCGAATCGTGACCGGCTTGCCGCGGTTCGTACAGGAAGCCGTTTCGCCGTCCATGATCGACCATGGGCCCAGACCGAAGACCTGCTCGTAGTAGCGGGCCGTCTCGTCCGTGTCGCGGACCACGAACCCGAGCTGGCTGGTGGCCGGCAACCGGAGCCTCTTTCGAATTGTATCCGGGACCTGAGGCCCCTGCGGATCTCGTGCATTCGTCATGATCCTCCTCCTTCCCGCTCATGGAATGAGCGGAACGATTCGAGCCCTTCACAGGGACGGGTCTGTAGGGAAAAGATCCCGCAGCGGCACAGGGGTTGCGGGGATCACTGGGGCAACCAATCCTTCTTTCTGCTCTTATACTCGTCCAGTGCCTCGAGGAAGTGCCGCTTTCGCATCTTCACCTCGAAGGGCGGTTCCTCGCATCGGTCCGGATGGTCTCGAATGTAATCCCCGATGGCGAGTCCCAGAGCGCGGTCGCATACCCAGGCGATTTCCGAGCCCACGAAGCCTTCGGTCAGCAGGGCGATCTCGTCCAGGTCCACCTTGCCGCTCACGGGGCGTCCTTCGTTCTGCACGGCAAGAATCTTCTTGCGAGCCTCCAGGCCAGGCACGTCGAGCTCGAGGATCACATCGAACCTGCCTGCCCGCAGGATCGCGGGATCGAGCAGGTCCGCCCGGTTCGTGGCAGCAAGCACGATGACGTCCCCCACCACCTCGATTCCGTCCATCTCCGTCAGGAACTGGCTGATCACCTTCTCGGTAACCCGGGCGTCCGAGTCTCCGGGGCCACGGACCGGGAGAAGCGCATCGACCTCGTCGAAGAACAGGATACTGGGGGCAGCCAGCCTCGCCTTACGGAAGACCTCCCGGACCCCTTTTTCGCTCTCCCCCACCCACTTCGATATGAGTTCCGGCCCCTTGATGGCAATGAAGTTCCGCTGGGTCTCGGTGGCCAGCGCCTTCCCGAGCATGGTCTTGCCGGTGCCGGGCGGTCCCGTCAGCAGGATGCCCGTGGGAGGGGGGCAATCCATCTCCTTGAAGAGCTCCCGATACTGAATGGGCCACTCGACGATCTGCTGAAGCCTGGCCTTGACCTCCTCCAGGCCGCCGATGTCCTCCCACCGAACTTCCGGGATCTCGACGAAGATCTCCCGGATGGCCGAAGGGTCGACCATCTTCAGGGCGCTCAGGAAATCGTCCATCGTGAGGGTCAACTCCTCCATCCGTTCCATGGGAAGCCCCTCCTGAAGCATGTCGGTGGTCTCCATGAGGGTACGAAGCCGGTACAAAGCCGCCTCCCGGCACAGCGCCTCCAGGTCCGCCCCGACGAAGCCGTGGGTGATCTCCGCGAGCTTTTCGAGGCCCACGTCCTCGCCCAGGGGCATGCCCAGCGTGTGGATCTGGAGAATCTCCAGACGGGCCTGCTTGTCGGGGATCTTGGTGGCGATCTCTCGATCGAAACGACCCGGCCGTCGCAGGGCCGGATCGATCACGTTCGGGATGTTCGTGGCTCCGATCACGATCACCTCTCCCCGGGACTTCAGGCCGTCCATCAGGGCGAGCAGCTGGGCCACGATCCGCTTTTCCACCTCCCCGGTCACCTCGGTCCGCTTCGGCGAGATGGCGTCGATTTCATCGATGAACAGGATGCTGGGAGCCTTCTCCGCAGCCTCTTCGAAAAGCCCCCGGATCTGCGCCTCGCTCTCCCCATAGAACTTGTTGACGATTTCGGGGCCGTTCACGCTGATGAAGTGGATGTTCGCCTCGTTCGCCACCGCCTTTGCGATCAGGGTCTTGCCCGTGCCGGGCGGACCGTGCAGAAGAACGCCCTTCGGCGGATCGATCCCGAGCCGCTGAAAGACCTGGGGGTGCTTCAAGGGCAGCTCGATCATCTCCCGGATTCGCTGGATCTCCTCCCAGAGACCGCCGATGTCCTCGTAGGTGATCCCCGTCTTGCGCTTGTCCACCCCCTCCGTCGGGCCCCTCTGCTCGATCTGGATTTCGGTCTGTGGCCCGATGACGATCTCCTGGTAGGACTGGGCCTCGACGAGCCGGTAGAGCCGGAAGCCCGAGCCCATGAAGCGCACTCGGAACTGGTTCCCCACCACCAGGGGCATTCCCTGAATCACCCGCCGGATGTACTCCGGATCCTGCGTCCTCGTGGCCGTGTCGGGGTGGACGAGGGAGAGCCGGATCTGCGTTGCGTTTTGGGGAGATGCCCGGGTCACCTCCACCTTTTCGTCCAGGCCGATTCCCGCGTTCTCCCGAAGCACACCGTCCATCTGGATCTGCGAGTTGCCGCGGTCGTACATGAGGGAATGCATGGCCCGGGCAAGCGTCTTCTGCTTCCCCTTTATCAGTACGATATCGCCCGGCTTGATCCCGAGCCTGCTCATGTCGTGCTTGTCGATCCGTACGACATGGAGGCCCACGTCCTTCTTGAGGGCTTCAACAACGCGCAGCGAATAGGTCTTCTTGCTCATATCCCTGTCCAGTTCCTGGTGTTGACAACGGCCGGCCGGGGGGGCATCGCCTTATTCCGGCGTCTCTTCTTCGCCCCCACCGACCATTCCCAGAAGAACGCGGTACGGCCCGGGCGTTCCGGGCGGAACAAAGGCGACACGATCTCCGGGATAGACCGTGTCGTCGAGGCGCTGAATCACGCCGTTGCGGAAGACCGCCTCGATCCTGTCCGTGGGCAAACCCATCGCCGTCGCCAGCTCGCGCCCGGACTTGCCTTCCGGGGGCAGGCCTTCTTCGATCCGCTCCGGCAGCCCACGCTCTTTCACGAAGGACCGGAGAGAGCCGAAGAAGCGGATGTTCGCGACCCCTTCATTCGCATTCTCTATCACACGAGGTCCTCCGTTCCGGCTCCTGCGGTGGCAACCCACCCCCATAGAATTCCTGCGGTGTGGAGTACTGTCAAGTGGGCAGACCCGGCCGGACAGGATCAAGTCTCTGAGCAAACACCAGACCTCTCCTCCGGCCATTCCTGCTGGGAATTACGGGCAATTGCTCCTGAAAAGCATCCGAGTGCAGAAAAAGTGGATTCCCAAAAACCAGCGAGTGCTCCTGATCCGCAATGCGCATCGCATATCCTGGCACTTGCTGGCTGCGGAGGTTTGTCGGCAACGCAATGAGAGGCAAAGGCATGAACCCTGACCACTCCTAGGAGGCCAAGCTCACAACCGGCGCACACGGGCTTCTTGAATCAGTTCATTTCTCTCGATCGCTCAACCTCACACCGGTTTCGGTATCGGTGCAGCAGCCTCTTGACCCACGCCGAGCCGCTCCATGAGTATCTTCGACATCTTCAGACCCAGGGCCGTGCAGGTCCACACGCAGGGCAAGCCCATGGATTCGGGAAATGAACTGGTGTCACATACGAACAGGTTCTTGATCTCCGTCTCGAAGTTCGTATCGATGTGGTCCCCGATCCGGACGGAGGCACAAGGATGAGCGGCAAAGGGCTTGCACGAGAAGATATCGTCGCATCCGGCCGCTTTGAGAATCTCGGTGGCGATCTCCTCTCCTTTCCTGAGTTTCTGCCAATCCTTGTCCGTGAGGGGTTTCGAAAAGCTTCCGTCGTCGTTAATCCTGCCTCCCAGATCGTCCTTGATTTTTGTCATGACACTCACGGCTTGACCGAATTTCGGAAACTTCGGCAAATAGGACCAACCGCCGCCGACCGTGGCCGAAGCAAGGTACATCCCCCAGGTGTGCATCACCGGAGACAAAACGAATCCGTCACTCACGAGATGGCTGTCGTCGTAGATACCCATGTCGATGTCTCGGGCCGTGGGGTTCTCCTTGTGGAAACCGTAAGTGAACCAGAGGGCGTCAAACCCGAACTTGTCTCCCGCACCCTTGATCCCCGACTTCCGCAGGATGAGCGGAGAGGCAAGCCCCCCTGCGCAGACAATGACTGTCTTTGCGTGATACTTGTCTCCCTTCTTCGTTTCTACGCCCGATACTTCGCCGCCTTCTACGATCGCTCGCACCACTTCCGCACGCGTCACCAGCTCAGCCCCATATCTCCGGGCCTCCTCCACGGGAACCCTTCCCGACCACTTGGCCCCCGTGCTGCACCCTTTCATGCAGGCGCCCCCCTCGCACTTCGCGGGATCAATGAATTTGGGCATCTTCTTGAAGTCGTGCCCGAGACCGTTTGCGACCTCCATCAGGCGCATCTGATTCTGTCCGATCAGGCGGTCCGGAAAATCGTTCTCGACTTTCATGTATTCGTGTGCTTCCTTCACTTCTTGTGACAGGTCCACTCCGGCATTCTCGAACATGTCCGGATACGGAGGGGTCGCAGACCCGCAACTCATAAGGGCCGAACCGCCCACTGTGAGACAGCGTGCGACCATTAGGCCCTCCTTGGTGGACAGAAGTCCAAGCTTGTCGAAGTGAAGGAGGGTCGGGATCTGTTTCCCAAGCAACCATTTCGGATGATACGCACCCCTTTCAAGCATGAGGACCTTCTGGCCGGCCCGTGCCATCTTGGCGGCTATGGTCCCTCCCGCAGGGCCCGTACCCACCACGATCACATCGTATTGCTTTTCCATTTTCATCCCCTTTCTAAGGCGGCATCCTTCGTTTCGGCGTCTCGAGCATCAAAAGACGAACTGCAGTCCAGCCTCGAACGTCACAATGCTCAGATCCTGCTTCACGGAGTACGTCCCCGTCGAATCTTTGTACTCGTTCTCATTCGTGAAATCATAGGTAGCGCCCAGGTTCACAGACAGGCCGTCCACCACCTTGATTCCGACTCCACCGCCGATGTGGTGTTGAGGATAGAGGGGGAGCAAAGAATTATGGAAAAGCTCGCAGACTCCGTTCAGCACCTGTGTGTTCTGAAAGGGCTTGGTCCCAAACATCTCAAAACCTTCGTTTTCGTTCACCACATTGTTGTGGTAGAGATATCCCACACGCAGATCGAGCCAGGACAGAAGTGAATACTGAACCCCGAAGTTGACCCCCCACAGGTCATCCCAGTTGATATCTTCGTAGAAAGCGGCACCACCGTAGTTCAGCCACCGGCCCTCTAGATTGAGAATCAACTTGTCGATTCCGGCGTACGATACACCCAGGTAGATCTGGTGAGGTTCTGTGATCGTAACATCATCCAGCTGCCCGTCCAAATCGATGTCGCAGAGTCGCGAGTAGGTGTTCTTGACTGCACTGATGTACGACAAACCGAAAGACACGTCGTGGAGGGAATAGATGAGACCGACCTGCGCTCCCAGCCCGCTGTCCACGTGGTGTCCGTCGCCCAAGTCCGCGACACCAAAATTGATCCGCGGCCCCACACCGATGGAGAGGTTGCCGACCTGGTAACCAACAACCACCGCACCGGAAAAGACCAGGTACAGGCTGCTCAGTTGGAGTGGCATCACTTCAACCCAGTCCGTCCCTGCCCCTGCCGTAACGGCAAGCCCTGCTCCCAGGCTCAGGGGAATACCGTCCAGCTCCTTCGTGTTCTTCAGGGGATACACGATGGCCGTTCCGAAAAGAGGGTAATCTCTTTCATCCGACTTTCCAGACCACGGTCCCCCCAACTCCGGGGGATACACATAGTCTCCATCCGTATTCGTGCGCAACCACGTGAAATCCAGATTGGCTGTCGGCCGCTCCTGCAGGCACACGCCGGCAGGGTTTCGCATGACGCTCGAGTTCGCGTCCAGAGGCCTGGCAGTCCCGGTTCCTCCCATCTGAGAAGAAATCGCACCTATGCCCCACGCGGCCGTGCCGTTGAGCCCGCTTGCGTGCACCGGACCTGCAATCAAAAGCATCCAGCAACAGAGGAGCACTCCAAAAACTCCCTTTCTCATTTTTCCCCCCTTTTTCCGAGAGATGATCCTGTCCAACTTCTCTTTTCCCACACATCAAGACGATGGTCCCTTGAGGACTACCCAAAGTCCCCGCCACATCCACTGCCTTTCAGAATTGTTCCCAATCCTTTCTGCTTTCCTTGCCGGCTTCCGAACATGAGCAGCCATTCATACGCAGTTGAGATCTCGAAGCTTACGGAACCAGGGCAATCCGCCTGAGGATATCTCTCATTGCCACAACGCTGGGCGAGGAATCCGGCAGATCCAACAGCGGGGTGCCCGCAAGATTGAATTCACGGATGTTCGAATCTTCCGGCAGCCACCCGATCACTTCCGGATCCGATGCCTCCATCAACCCTTTGATGCGTTCCTTCTCGTCTTCACTCGTTATCCGATTGACGAGAAGAAACGCTTGCACGGGCGAGCCGTCAGTGTACTTCTCTGCAACAGCCCGCACTTGTCTGATGGTCTCCAACCCACGCCGTGATGTGTCCGTAACCAGCAGGAGTTTGTCGATCTTGTGCACCGATCTTCGGTTCACCTGTTCGATCCCAGCCTCGCAGTCGACAAGCGAAACTTCATATTCCTTTGCAACGGTCTCGATGCCGTAGCGGAGAAGGTCATTGAGACCACAGAAGCAACCCGGCCCTTCCGCACGACCCATAACGAGCAGGTCGTACCCCCGGCCCGTTTCCTGAAGCAAATCCCGTATGGAATCTTTGATCGGCCTCTCTCGAACCGCCCTCTTCTCTTCAGGTATCTCGATCACGTTCTCCCGAAATCCACCGATCGTGTGTCGAGGCGTCTCGCCAAGTGCATGCGTGAGACTGATCACAGGATCAGCATCGATCACAAGGCAACGCACGGCGTTCTGAACCATCAGCTTGGTTGAAATTGCGGAGACAGCGGTCTTCCCGACACCACCCTTTCCGCCTACAGCCACGACTTCGTGTCCGGGTTTTGATCCGGGCCTCATAATTTCGCTGCCCCCTCCCCTCCCGACTTGAGAAACCGGTCCCGCGCAAACAGCGCTGCCCCCAGAGCGCCCACAATCTGGGGATCTATCCCCAGATCCACCACGTCGTGCCCCGTCACCTCTCGCAACTGCTCCACCACAGAAGCATTCTTCGCCACGCCTCCGGTGACGCAGAGTGCATCCCGCACACCAACGCTGTTCACAAGCCGGTTGATTCGATGGGCCAAGGCGTCGGTCACTCCGAGTGCGATATCTTCACGTCGCCTTCCCTCGGCAAGGAAACACATCACATCGAATTCCGTGAAGACCGTACAGATACTGCTGATCGGAATCGGATCGTCGCCTCCGAGCGCCAAGGGCCCCAACTCTGACATGTCCACACGCAACGTACTCGCGATTCCTTCCAGGAACCTTCCCGTCCCAGCGGCGCACTTGTCGTTCATGATGAAATCTTCCAGATGACCTTCCTCATCGATCCGGATGACCTTTGAGTCCTGTCCTCCCACGTCGATAATCGTCCGAACCTCGGCATTGGCCCAGTGGGCTCCCCTGCCGTGACACGAGATCTCTGAGAGATTGTGCTGGGCGAAGGGGATACGCTCACGCCCGTATCCCGTGCTGACGCAGAAGGCGACATCATCCTTCTTGAGCCCCGCCTGTTTCAGCACGGAGTCCATCACGAGGGTCGCGGATAGAACAGGATCCGGCTTCACAACGATGATGTCATAAGACAGCATCTCGCCTTCTTCGAGCAGAACGGCTTCCGCGCTCAGTGACCCGACATCTACTCCGGCAAAGATCATCGATTCGCTCCCACGGCAGGCAAGGCGGCTCCCACAGCGGCAATGAGATCCGGCCTCGGTTGAAAAACTCGAAGGTCTTTCTTCAGGTGGCCTTGCAGACACCGGACGAGTGTATCGTTGTTCGCAAGCCCCCCTGCAACCAGGCAGTCCGGTTGCGGGGTGATTCGCTTCGCCAGCGTTGCAACACTCCGGCCCAAGGCGTTCAGGATTGCGGACAGTATATTGGCAACAGACTCGCCTGCATTCACCAGGGTCACAACCTCACTTTCCGCAAACACCGCGCACTGTGTGCTCATATTGAGCTCCTTGTCTGCCGTGTCTGCCACCTCTGCCACCTTTTCCACATCGATCTCCAGTGCAGCGGAAATCCTGTCCAGGAATCTGCCCGCCCCGGCGGCACACTTGTCGTTTGCCCTGAACTCCAGCACCCGACCCGCGGGGCTCACGGCGAGAACCACGCTCTGCTGACAGCCCATGCAGAGGACACTTCGGCAGGACGGCAGAGCCCAGACCGCAGCCCTGCCAATGCAGTTCATGAGGCTTTCCCCTTTGTGATTCAGCGTTACTTTCTGTTGACCCCACCCGGTAACACGCACTTCCTCCAGGTCATCGATTCTGAGCCCTTCGTCTTCCCACAGATTCGAGAGCACCTTGTCCATGGCCTCATCGGGGTTGGCCTCTGTGGAGACTACGCTTTGGAACTTGATCGTTCCGTTCTCCATCAGAACCGCCTTGGTATTCGCGGTGCCCACATCGCATCCTAATATCATCTGCAAAACCTCCGACCTCCGCCAAGAGGCACGAATGTCATCACCGGTTGCTTACCGGAGGGTACTGAAGAACTCGGTCAACATGTTCTTGGCCGACTCGTGGGGCGTGAATCGAGCGTCGATAATGTCGACCTCCCACCGGAAGGAGGGAATACCGGCTTCCTCCCGGAGCGAGTCGCTGAGGAGCTTGTTGAGTGCCCAGGCATGCTTGCAGGCCATGTGCCCGGAGAACACCGCAGCATCGGCATGATAGGATTTGGCCACGTTCACGAAATCATTGATCCAGATGTCGGAGAAGCTGAAGACCTGCCGGGCCATGGGCATGTTGAAGGATCTCCAGGCAAGCCCCTCGATCATAGAGTCTACGGTGGAGGTATCCACGAAGCCCACGATCTCACCGGGAAGCATGGAGAGCCCACACTCCAGGTAGCTCATGCCGAATTCCTCTTCGAGCCAGTCGTACATCGAAAGGTAGTGGCCCGTCCAAGCCCAGCTCCACAGGGTCCGTATTTCGTCCTTTCCCTCGGGAAGAAAACTCTTTCCCTGGTCGAACCGTTCCTTCGCCTCGTCGTGGCAGGTCTTCATGTAAACGGCCATCTCCTCGTTCGAACCGCAGAGAAACAGGGCCGCCGTGTCAAGGACCCTGTGCATGCCCGGATCCGGATTCGGGATCGCGCGCCGCATCATCTGGAGTCCGTAGAGATACTCGACCTGCTTGTTGCCCCACGCTACGTGTTTTCGAAGTCGGTCTTCATCGATCGTATGCCCTGTGCTCTTCTCGAGGTCCTCGATCATCCGCTTCCATTCGTCCAGATAGTACCGAAAGGCTCGCTGATTCGAGTAATAGGGGGAATCCACCACGATCATTGGAACATTGAACTTCTCCATCGTGTACTGATACAGCATGTTGCTGGGATCACAGGGCGTCCCGTGCTTGACCATGATCGTCGGCAAAGGCATCCTTTTCAGTTCAAACGCCCCTGTCTGGCCTTTCTGTGCAGAACAGAGATGGCCGGGATACCCCTTCTCCTCTATGTGGTCGATCTCCTCCTCCACCCCCTTCTGAAAGAAAGCACACAGCAGCGCGGGGAAGATCTCGAAGCAGATCGGCGCCATGTCCATGCCCAGGAATATCTCCGGCGTCATGAGGAAGTAGTGGTACACCACCGGTTTCCCCTCGTCCATCATTTGGAACAAATCGTTCATGTACGCTTTGATTGCCTGTGAGCATGTAGCAACGGCTCCGGAGTTCTTGGGCTTCATGACTGCCGCGAGCACATCGGGCCAGATCTGAGGGACTAAAGAGGCATGGTACTCGGGCACTTGACTGAGAAGTGCCGGGAGGTCCAGTTGGTCCGGGCTCGTCGCTCCCGTGGACAGAACACCGCCAACAAGATCTGTGGTTGCATCGATCTTCCTCAACCATTCATATTTCGTGCGACTTGAAGTCTCCATCTATCCAATCCCCCTTTCGTAAGCTTGCATGCAGCATGGAAAGGTTTCCGTCAAAGGTTCCCTTCGACCTCGCTTCACTTCCCCATCTTTTCGAGGAACGCCTGAATTCTGGTCTTTAGTCGGCCCTGATCGGAGGGGATGTACTCCCTGTCCAGTATCAGCGTGGGCATGCCGATCTCTCCCAAGTCGGATGCCTGCATCGGGGATTCAGCGCCGTGGGTATCGCAGAACGGTATGCTCTGAAAGATGATCCCGTCAACACCCGCTTCCCGAGCAATCCTCTTTGTCAAATCCAGCCGCTGCTTGTAGGTTCCAAGCATCCTCGGGCACGGGTTGTGGTGAAAGTATCGTTTGGCGATGGCCACGAGGGGGTCTCCATTGTCCTCGACGAGCCCCTCGATGTGCCTTCTCCCGAAACAGAGGTTGTCCGTGACCACGAGGGCCCCCGTATCCTCGATCAACTCGATGAGGAACGTATCGTCCATGTAGCTTCCACAAACCATGATCCTCGCTCGGTAATCCGAGTTCCCCTCTCTCCCCTCAAGCTCCTTCAAGGCCACCTCCAGTCTTTCGTTGAAGGCCTTCTTCGGCATGCTGTAGGCGGCGTTCGTGATCTGCATCGCCTCTGCACCGCTCAGGGGAGGGTTCTCTCTCGTGCGAAGCGCGTACAACTCTCCCATGAGCTGACGGAATCTGTTGTAGTGCCCGATCGCATTGCGAAGATCCTGGTCGGAATTGGTGAGACCATATTGCGACCCGAGTTCCTCGCGCAGCTTCACCAGGTCTTCCAGGTACCACTGGAACCGGCCCTCCCCCTCCGTTGTGTGAGGGACCGATATCATCCCCACAAAGGAGGGTTTCACCTTGTCTCGCCAGACCTCGTAAACACGTCGGAGCTGTTCACATCCATTCATGAAGACGAAGCCGTCCAGGAAGTCGTATTCCCCTGTCAACCCCAACTGAAGAACGCACCTTGCGTACGAGCAATTGAACCTGTGAAAGTATATGTCGCCTTCGTCGGTACTTGTGCATCCGGCCGCCCCCACTCTCACCGGAAGCATCCGTTTATCCTCCGAGTACAGGAGTTCCTCGGGGACATAACTGCATATGAATCCGAAAACCCGTCCCGTGGCCTTCCAGTCCCGGATATACGGGTTCTCGCCTCGAAGAGGCAACGATGTGAGCTCTTCGAAGGCACTCGACGCCCTTTCCCCTACAGCCTGAGCAGATCCCATAGTTCCCTCCTTCTCTTCAATGTGAGTCCAAGAGGACATAATGCACAGATTTGAAACATCCTGTCTCTAAAACGCTTTCTATTTCCTTCCTCCACATGTCCCACCTTCACGCCAACTCCAGGTCCAGGACACGCAACTCCTTGCCCTGGAGGATCTCGGTTGAGGCGCCCTTGCACTCCGGACAGTGGAAATTCAGGTTGCGCACCCGGAATTCCTTTCTGCACCTCCGGCAGGAGGCGATCAGGGGAATCACCTCCACTTCCAGTTCAGCACCTTCCGCAGGGGTATCCTTGGCTGCGAAGGAAAAACAGAACTGGAGCTGTTCCTTGATGATCGAACGCAGTTCGCCCGCCTGGATGGTGATCCTTGCGATTTTTCCTCCTCCATGCTCATTCACCACGCGGAGTGCTATGTCGATGATGCTCTGTGCAACGCCGAGTTCGTGCAAGAGAGAATCCCTTCCGGCCTCCGGCGACAACGATTTACGCTTCTTGCTCCGGAAGGCCGGGCTTGAGGAGACGGCCATCAAACAAGAAGGAAATCAACCTTCCCAGGTTCACGGCGACAAAGAGAAGCGGGACGGCCCAAATCTCGGTGAGTAGAAATCGTTTCAGCTTGATGTTCTTCTTGTTGTAGTAGTACATCTTCTTTTCGGCCATGGGGAGACTCCTTATCGATTTTGCCTTCGAGGCGGTATTTTCCAGAATGGATCAACTCGCAGACGGCGTCGCAGGGACGGGGGCCGTCCTCTGCCCCTCCATCTCCTCCCGGATGGCGTCGATGTCAAAAGGCACCCCCTTGTTCTCGTCCCGCTTCAGGCTGATGGCGCCTTCCGGGCACTTGCTGATACAGGCGCCGCACCCCATGCACAAGTCGTAGTGGTATTTCAACTCCTTCTTGCCGTCCGCCCCCGTCACGATCTCCCTCGCCTCATAAGGACAGGCCGTGCAGGCGCCGTCCAGATTGCACTTCTCCATGTCCGTCACCACCGAATACCCGGAAGGGGCCGTGATCTTCAGGTCCCGCATGCCGGGGATCCGCCGTGCCATGCGCTCCACCTCGGTCCCGAAACAGCAGCAGCTGCAGCAGGAGCAGAGCACTCCGGCCCGGTAGCCGGTCGCATCCTTGTACCAGATGGAAAGGGCGTACCCTTTTTCGTAGTTTTCCTGCAGCCGCTGGGTGGCCTCGTCCGGCGTGACGCGCCGGGCGTTCATGCGGGGCATGTGGGTCGTCACGAAGTCCACGCCCATATCCCCGAAGAAGAGGCAGGTGTTGATCGGCTCGCACGGGTCCTTGCCCATGGCGGCCTTCTCGAGGCGGCAGGGGCAGTCCACGAAGGCGAGCTTGTCGTAGTTCTTGATGATGATCTTCTGGGCCCTTTCGAAGGGGGCGACCTTCTTCGCGATGTCCATGGGGACCGTGATGTCTTCCGCCACGGGCAGCTTCTTCGCGTGCTCGGGGATCATGACCTTGCAGTGGTACCGGTCCAGAACGTAGGTGTAGAATTTCCGGGAGAGCGCCCAGTTCGGGTGCCTCCCGAGCCATCGCAGGATCGTGCTGGCGGCCATCACGTAGTGGTCGTAGATCGTGTAGTAGAGGTAGCCGTGGATCATGTTGAAGACGCGCAGGATCCCTTTCGCACCCTCCCCCTGGGTCTTCCACATGGCCTTTGTGGAATCTTTCATGAGCGGCATATCGTCCTCCTTTTCCCCAAGCCCCGCTCCCGGGACTCAGACATCCAGTTTGCCCAGTTCACGGCGCATGATCTTCCCCGTGCTCGTCTGGGGAAGCCCTGCGACGAAGCGCACCATTCGCGGTACCTTGTAGGGCGCCAGGTGCTCTTTGCAGTATGCGATGACCTCGTCCTCGGAGGGTGCTGCGCCCTCCTTCGGGACGATGTACGCCTTCGCCAGTTCCCCTTTCACCGAGTCCCGCACCCCACCTACGGCGACCATGGCAACCTCCGGGTGCTGCTGCAGGACCCGTTCGATTTCGGCCGGGTAGATGTTGTAGCCCCCGGTGAGGATCATGTCCTTCAATCGATCGACCACGTACATGTAGCCGTCTTCATCCAGTCGTGCGATGTCCCCTGTGTGCAGCCACCCGTCCGGCTCGATCGTTTCCCGGGTCGCCTTCTCGTTTCCGTAATAGCCGGTCATCAGGATCGGGCCCCTGATCATCATCTCTCCCGGCTCGTTCGGACCCAGAACCTTCCCGGGATCCTCCGCATCCACGATGCGCACGGAGCAGTAGGGCAAGGGAACCCCGATCGAACCATGGCGGTTCTCGCCGTAGAGCGGATGCGTGGTCCCCAGCCCCGAGATCTCTGTCATGCCCCAGAGCTCCAGCAGCGGGCACCCGAACCGCGCCTCCACCTCTTCCATGACGTTCACCCCAATCGTCTGCCCCCCCACCGTACACTTCCTCATGGTGCTGAAATCGCAACGGTCTACGCCGGGATGGTTCAGCAAAATGATGTACATGGCCGGGACGCCCTCGTACATGGTTGCCCTTCTCGTCTCGATCGCCTCGAGAACCTCCTCCTCGTTGAAACGCTCGATCAGGACGAGGGTTCCCCCGGTGAGAAAGGTTCCGTTCATGACCACGTTCCCGTAGACATGCGCCGTGGGAAGGCTCGTGACCACCACGTCCTCGTGGGTCTTCATGTGGTAGTTCGCCGTGAGCCTGGAGTTGAGCATGACGCCCCGGTGGGTCAGCATGGCCCCCTTCGGGTGTCCGGTGGTCCCCGACGTGTAACCGATGGTGGAGAGATCCAGGGGATCGACTTCCTCGAGCTTCAAATCGTGATCCCCCTCTTTCAGAAGACGGTTGAAGGAAATCGCCGGCGAGGGCGCTTCGTCCCCGTAGACGACGAGATGGTCGAGCGTTCGGGCACTATCCATGATCCCGATCACGTCCCCGGCCTTGTCCGGAGCGGTCAGCAGTACGGAAGCACCACAATCGTTGACCACATAGAGGACCTCTTCCGGGGTGAGCATCACGTTGACGGGGTTGACCACCGCCCCGATCTTCAGGGCGCCGTAGTATCCGATCAGCCACTCCCAGCGATTCTGGGAATAGATGGAGACCCGGTCTCCCCTTCCGACACCGAGGCTTCGCAGGCCGTTCCCCAGCTTGTTCGACAGCCGGTCGATCTCCAGGAAGGAGAACTCCCGGTCTTTGAAGACCAGTGCGGTCTTCTTCCCGTATTGTTGCGCACACACCCCGGGGAGCTCACCCAGCGTTTTCATTCTTCCCACCTCTGCAGCATGTAAGAACAATCCGCGTCACTAGAAACTGAAGAAGCCGTCGATTTCCTGTTCGTCTATATCGAACACGGCGTCATGAGGCTGCAGTTTTTCACGGGTGAAGAACGCCGGAAGCCGGTCGTCCTGCTTGGAGAAGCCCGCCCGGTCGTTGAACGCCCTCTCCTGCTGCAGAACCTTCACCCCTATGGCGCCGAATTCGTCCTCCGTGATGGGCCGATCGAGGGCGACGCCCAGCATGTCCATCACGCCCTCGAGACCCTTCGGTATGTCGAGCACCGCAAATGCGATGAAGATGCAGAGCCCCGCCGTGTCCAGGACGGCGGTGGCGACCTGGAGATTCCGGGATAGATCCACCTGGTTCTCCTTGCCCAGCGGATTGATCTCGCCGCCCACGTTCATCACGTTCGTTGCCACCGCGTAGCCGGCCGTGTGATCCGCGCCCATCGTGGACGTGCAGTAGGTTACCCCGATTCCCTTCACCGCCCGCGGATCGTAGGCGGGCAGGCCCTGCCGCTTGACCACGGGAACCCGGACGACCCCGAGGACCTGGCCCGCAACGGCAGCGCCGTTACCGAGGATCTGCCCCAGATGGGTTCCTTTGCCGATTTCCCGGAGAAGCTCGATCGCACCCTCGCCGTCCCCGAAGGACTTCAGGCCCGCCTCCATGGCCACCCCGAGGGTCACGCCCGCTTCGATCGTATCGATTCCGATGTCGTCGCAGAGCCGGTCGATCTGTGCGATGACGTCCAAGTCGTCGATCCCCAGGTTGGAGCCGTTCATGACGATCGTCTCGTATTCCAGCGCTGAGGTCAGGTAGTTGCCCTGTTTGTCGAGGTAGGTGTTCGAGCAGCTGATCACGCAGCCCGGGTGGCAGGGATGGGAAGGAACGCCCTTACGTTCGTTGATGATCTCCGTCATCAGCTCCCCGCTGATCTTGTGGGCGCCCTCGAACCGGCCGTTGCTGAAGTTGCGTGTCGGCAGGCCTCCGGCTTCGTTTATGATGTTCACCACGATGGCGGTCCCGAACCCTTTCAGGCTCTCGTTCGTTACCGGATGCTCCCGGAGCGCGTCCACCAGTTTTTTCGCCCCTGCCCGGAAGGCCTCCGCGTCTTTCACTTTGATCCTCTCCGTTCCGGCATCGTCCAGGACGATCGCTTTCAGGCCTTTCGCGCCCATGACCGCTCCAAGGCCTCCTCTGCCCGCGTGCCGGGCCGGCCGGCCTTCCATGTCGGTCACCGCAACACTTGCCATGGAGAACCTGCGCTCCCCGGCCGTCCCGATCGATATGGCCGTGACCTTGTCGCCGTGGGTTTCGTGAATCCTGTCGGCAAGCGGGTAGTTGTCGAGCCCCTTCCAGGCATCCGCCGGGAAGAGCGAGGCACCGTCCTTTTGGATCTTCAGGCCGTAGAGCTTCCACGGTTCGGCGGCTCCCTCGATCACGATCGCCGCGTAACCCAGACGCGCGATCTTCTGCGCGGCGGTCCCCCCCACGTTCGCCTCCTTGATACCGCCCGTGAGCGGGCTCTTTCCACCGACCGAGAGCCTGCCGGAACAGGGAGCCGGGGTGCCCGAAAGGAGACCCGGTGCGAACACGAGCTTGTTTTCCGCGGAGAGAGGATGACAATCCGGAGGGACTTCGTCCAAGATGAGGTTCGATGTAAGCCCTCTTCCCCCCAGATCCCCGTACGGGGCAGGCAGGGCCTCGATCTGCACCTGGCCGCTGGTCATGTTTACGCGTAAGATTTTCCTTTCCATTGTCTGATGCTCCTTTCCTGATACGATCCTGCTGCTCCCTAAGTGTCCTCTCCCAGAAATGAAGGTGCACAGATAGGCCACTTCAACGCTGGGGCGTAATTGGGGACAGGACACTAGCCCGCTCTTCACGTTTACGGCTTGAACTGCATCGGCACGAGCAAGAAGCGTACCAGGAACGCGAACGGGCCGGCGCAACGGCTCCGTAGCCGCGAAAGGGTCGAAAAAGAAGAAGAAATCATCGTTCTGCCACTTTATGCCAGGGGATCGATGCTACGAGGGGAAGTTTGTCTGGTTCAGGGATGCAACACGGGTGATTCACATTGGACGGGTCATGACACAAGGCGGACGCCTGACTCCTGTCTTCTTTCAAGGAATCCTGAATTGCCTGCGTTTGCGGAAAAGAGTGCTTCGCGAAATGCCCAAACGCCTCGCTGCCTCGCCCATGTTTCCTTTTGCATCTTCCAGGGCACGGAGGATCCTGGCCCTCTCAAGGCTCTCCTGGCCGCTCGACAGGCCATTACTCTCCCGCGGTCCCTCCCGACGAAAGTAGTCGGGCAGATGCTCCGGCATCAACTGGTCTCCCTCGGCAAGGAGAACAGCGAACTCGATGCAATTCCCGAGTTCTCGAATGTTGCCCGGCCAGTCGTGACCGTAAAGGCTTTCCATGGTGTCCGGATGGATCCGCCGGAGTTCCCTTCCATGCTTCTGGCAGCATTTCGTCAAGATGGAGTGGGCCAGCAGATCCAAATCCTCCATTCGCTCGACCAGGGGAGGCAGGTAGATGCGCACGAAACTCAGACGGTAGAAGAGGTCCTTGCGGAAGCGTCCGCTGCGCAGTTCGTCCTCCAGTACCACGCTCGAAGCCGCAATGATCCGGACGTCGACGTGCTTGTAGGCATGATCCCCCAGCGGGACGATCTCCCCGTCTTCCACGGCCCGCAGCAACTTTGCCTGGAGACCGACGGACATGGAGTTGATCTCGTCCAGGAAAAGCGTCCCCCCTTCTGCCAGCTCGAACTTGCCCTTCTTCCCCTCGCGCGAAGCCCCGGTAAAGGCCCCCTTTTTGTAGCCGAAAAGCTCACTTTCCACCAGGTCCCGAGGAATCGCAGCACAGTTGACCGGAACGAAGGGCCCTGCACGCCTCGAGCTGTGCTTGTGAATCGACTGCGCGAACATCTCCTTCCCCGTACCCGTATCCCCCTGGAGCAGGATGGAGGCATCACTGCCTGCGAACTTCCGCCCCAGCCTCACGGCACGCCGGATTGCGGGTGAATTCCCGATGACGGCCTGGAATTCGTGACAGACCTCGTGCCCCTTCCACGACGGGAAGCTCCACGTCTTCCTCTCTTCCTCCAGGATGAGGAGACTCCCGAGAAATTCCCCTTCCCGGTTGTGAAGGGGCCGGGCCTGCACGGAATAGGATCCCGGCCTTGCGACAAGCCCCCTGGCGGCAGCCCTGCCCCGTTTCGGGATTCGAGTGGACAGATTGGCCGCGACGGCTTCGGACTCCATGATCTGGTGGTAGTGCTCACCGAGCAGTCTGTGGACCGGAAGGCCGAGGAGTTCGGCCGCCTTCTCGTTCGCATGAAGGATCCTGCCCGTCTTCTCGAGGATGAGGAGCCTCTCCTTGGTCAGATTGGACGTGCTGTCGATGAACTCTTTTGCATCCTCCATCCGTTCGAGGAGCTGCTGTATGTGGAGGGAGGACTGGATCGACTTGGCCGTGGCCACGTTGAGTCCGAAGAGGAAATCGATGTGGTTCGCCTGGTCGTGAAAGAGCGTGAAATCCAGGCAACCGGTCAGCCGTCCCTCGATGTCGAAGATGGGCGAAGCGGAGCAGCAGCACCAATGATAGATCTCGCTGTAGTGCTCTTCCCGCAGGACGACACTCGGCTTCTCTTCGACGAGCACGATTCCGGGAGCCGCCGTACCGATCACTCCCTCGCTGCAGTTCCCGCCCACGACGAGCTTTGCCTGCTCGAAGCAGTCCGAAACCACTCCGGAGCCGGACTGATAAAGGATGTTTCCTTTCGGATCGCTCAGCAGGAGGGCGTACGGCGCCCTGTAGAGTGTCTTCTCGACGATTTCGAGGCTGGACGTCGATGCGGCCAGCAGCTGGGAATTCTTTCGGAAGAGGTCGTCGATCTGTCCTGCGGCAAGGGCCTGGGACAGGTTCATCCCGCGGGCGTCCATACCGGCTTGCATGCAGCGGGACCAGGAGGAGGCGACAGGGTCGTCAAGGGATCGCGTGAGCCTGCCCGTCTTGGTGAACTGCTCCCACTTGCGAAATCGGGGGGTTCTCGGGATCTGCACCTTGACGAGCATGTTATGCGCTCCAGAAAGGTGGCGGCAGAGGCATTCCCATCGTTTCAGGCTATGAATTCTCCGTCCCCCTGTCAACAGGTTCGATTCTTAAGAAGTCCGGAAACGAAGGTTCGGTGGAAAGCCACCACGCTTTGGGCTAGGATCATGGAAGGCAGGAAAGGAACACGGAGCGGAGAGGAGCCCATGAGAGAATTCGAGGCAGCAAGAGGGTACCGCAAAGAATGCACATCGACCTGTTTCTGAGCGCGCACCTTCGGGAATACTTGAACGACTTCGACCCGGCCAAGGGGATGCGTGTGAGCATCCAGGAAGGGTGGACCGTCAGGGATCTCTGCCGGCATCTGGGGATCCCCGCGGAAAAGGTGAAATTGGTCTTCATCGACGGACTGCACGGATCCTGGGACCAGCCGCTGAAGGGAGGAGAGAGGGTCAACCTGTTCCCACCGGTGGCCGGTGGCTAGTGGTTTGCTGCAAAGGAACCGGGGTGGAGCGAATGAGACTGGGAAAAGGGGACATCCCGGTCACACCGATCCGGCTCACTGCGCCCGATCTGGCCGGCAGGGACGAGATCGGGCGCAGGTTCGCGGATTTCCTTGCTAGAACCCGTACAGGACCTTGAAGGTGGTCTTGAACCCTTCCGCCCGGTTCTTTGCGCCCATCTCCCAGACCGAAGCCCAGCTGACGAGAAGGTTCTTGAGCGGCGTCATGCTCAGGATCGGGCCGATGGAGAAGACCCTCTCCTTCTGGACCAGCGCGTCTTCCATGGCGAAGACCTGCGCGAGCCCGCCGGCATTCTCCAGATCGTCCTCGTTCAGCTGGAACATGCAGTAGCCCGAGACCCCGGCCCAGAGGGTCTTGTACACGTTGTGCTGCAGGGTGTAGTTGAAGTGGATGTTCTGGCCCGGCTTCAGCTCCGCGTTCGGACCGTAGAGGTCGACGTAGGGATCCTTGTTCGTGGAGTTCCAGGCGTAGTGGATCCGCATGCTGAAATCCGTCTTCGGCGTGGGGAACATCGTGAAGGCGTAGTAGGGGTTGATCGTCACGATGTTGGCGCCCGGGTTGATCAGGTACTCCTCCGAGTACTTGCCCGTGGGGAAGATGACATCCAGCTCGACCCGGTGGAAGTAAGGCTTTCCGAACAGGCTCTTGCCCGACCACTGGAACACCGGGCCCGTGATGATGTCCCCGATGCTGCCCGTGTTTTCGATCTGTCCCTTGGTGGTCAGCGCATTGATGGGTCCCTTCGTGTTGATGACCACCACCGGGATCACCGTGTTCCAGCCGAAGAAACCGCCCCCCGGGATCTCGAGCTTGGAGATGTACGCGATCTGCCAGACGGCGGCCATGGTGGTGACATCCGTGTCGGTGAGGATGGAGTTCACCGGCTCCGGCACATCGTCGTTCACCTCGATCTTGTTCCCGAAGTAGAACTGGGCATAGAACATCCCGTAAACCCCCGGGCCGGGGATGGCGCCGTCCAGGGCATTGGTCAGCCCCAGATTGTAGGGTGGATTATTGAAGGCCCCGGCCTGGGGCGGGCACAGGCCCAGCACCGCTGCCGTGGCGACGATCGAGAAAAGATACGCCCGTCTTCTGGTCCGTTCCATGTCCTCCCCCTCCTGTCGAATGTTTGGCTGCCGCGTTGGAAAAAACTCCCGCTCAAATAGTACACAGGAACCGGTTTGTCAACCTTTTCAACCGTTTCAGTGACAAAAGGCGAGCCCCCGAACGAAAACCCCTGCGACGATCCGGGCATCTTAGAGTTGTATGGGTGGCAAACGGAAATTCGGGAGCAGACAACAAGCCGGGAGTTGAGTATGGGACTTCTCGTCGATGGTAAATGGCACGACCAGTGGTACGACACGAAATCCACGGGTGGACGTTTTGTGCGGCATGACGCGGCTTTCCGCAACTGGGTCACGGCGGACGGGTCGTCCGGGTTCAAGGCCGAGCCGGACCGGTATCATTTATACGTATCCCTTGCATGCCCCTGGGCCCACAGGACGCTGATCTTCCGCAAGCTGAAGAAGCTCGAGAATGTGATCTCCCTTTCCGTGGTGGATCCCCTCATGGCAGAGCACGGCTGGACCTTCAGCGAGGGTCCGGGATGCGTACCGGACACGGTGAATCATGCCCGGTACCTCCATGAGGTCTACACGACGGCCAAACCGGACTACACGGGCCGTGTGACCGTTCCCGTCCTCTGGGACAAGCAGAAGGGGACGATCGTGAGCAACGAGTCTTCCGAGATCATCCGGATGTTCAACAGCGCGTTCGATGCCTTCGGCGAGGCGGCACTGGACTTCTGTCCGGAGGGACTTCGTGACGAGATCGACGCAGTCAACGAGAGGGTCTACCAGGACGTGAACAACGGCGTGTACAGATGCGGGTTCGCCACCACACAGGAGGCCTACCGGGAGGCCTTCGTCGCCCTGTTTGCGACCCTGGACATGCTGGAGGAGAGGCTGGGAAGGCAGCGCTACCTGGTGGGACCGAGCATCACCGAGGCGGACTGGAGGCTGTTCACGACCCTGGTGCGGTTCGACGCGGTGTATGTGGGGCACTTCAAGTGCAACCTGAGGAGGATCGCCGACTACCCGAACCTTTCGAACTACCTCAGGGATCTCTATCACGTGCCGGGCGTGGCGCAGACCGTCGATTTCCAGCACATCAAGCGCCACTACTACGAGAGCCACAAGACGATCAACCCGACCGGAATCGTCCCGATGGGCCCGGAGCTGGGCCTGTTGGCTCCCCACGGACGGGAAACCCTGAGCGCGCCCTGGGGCCAGGAACCGGTCAACCCGCTCGCCGGAGCGTTGTGATCCGAACCTGCTGGCTCCCTTCGGTTAGGTGTACGACGCGGAGGTGCTGTTCGTGCCGGAAGCCTTCCCGCTCGCACATTTCGAGGAAGGGCTTCATCTGGGGGCGCCCCTGATCGGAAAGCACGATGCGCCCTCGGGGTGCGGCGTACCTGCAGAGTACGGAAAGCAGGGGAGCGAAGCTCTTCTCGAAATAGACGATCTCGGAGCCGACCAGGAGATCGAATTGCCCGCTCAGGTCCGGGCAGTACCAGTCGAGCAAGTGGGTCTCGAGGGAGCGGCAGCCGTTGACGGCTGCATTGTGGGCGGCCATGGATAGAGCCAGGGGGTCGTAGTCGCTGGCGATCACGTGGGCCCCGGATCTTTCCAGAGCGATGCCCGGTGCCGCGGTGCCGCACCCGAGCTCCAGGACCCGTCTGCCCTGAACCTCTTCGTTCAGAACCAGGTATTCCGCCAGGCCGAGGGCTGCGGGCCAGGTGATCATCCAGACAGGCGCGTCGCCATGCTCGCTCACCGCTTCCGGATAGACCTCCCGCACCATGTCGTCCACGCGGTCCACCTGGTCGACACGCAGTTCGAGGCCCCCGATCCGGTGGGATCGAATGAAGAAGCCGAAACGCCGCTCGATGTCCGTCAGGCGGTCGCTCATACCCGCAGATCATCCGTGCGGAGGGTGCGCACGCCCCTGCCTCTCATTTCCTGAAGCGCGCTCACCAGGTTCCCGGGAGGCACGTCCACGGCCCGGCAGGCGTCCTCCAGGAGGACCACCCGGAACCCTGCACTTCGGCCGTCCAGGGCCGTGGCCCGCACGCAGACGTCGGTTGCCAGGCCGCTCAAAAAGACCCGCTCCACGCCCAGTTCCCGGAGCAGGCCGGCCAACCCCGTTCGGGTCCTGCGGTCGTTCTCCATGAACGCGGAGTAGGAATCGACCTCCGGATTCGTCCCCTTTCGGAGGACCAGGCGGAGGGCCGCATGGTCCAGGTCCGGGTGAAGCCCGGCCCCGGGCGTACCCTGAACGCAGTGATCGGGCCAGAGCACCTGCTCCGTCCCTTCGATTTCCAAGACCTGGAACGGTTCCGTTCCCTCGTGCCGGCTCGCAAAGGAGATGTGCCCTTCCGGGTGCCAGTCCTGTGTGGCAACCGCCACCGGGAAGACCCGCACGATCCGGTTGATCACCGGCACCACGGCGTCCCCGTCCGGCACGGCCAGAGCGCCGCCCGGGCAGAAATCGTTCTGCACATCCACGAGAATCAGGGCATCACGCGGCTCGATTCGCTCCATACCTTGCTCCGTTCGCAAGATCCGCCTGTGTGGATTATGCCGCACACCCTCCCCGATCGTCCAGCTCCGAGCCCTCGATGTACACTTGGTGGGAGCGGGGTGGGGCCTGATCCCTGACCCCTGACCCCCCACTCAGCATCTCTGCATCCGCTTTGCCCTTTGTCCTTCTGTTCGGTGCCCTTTATCCTTTACGAGGATCGAGGGTAGAATGCCGGCGGGAGGAAGGGCCCCCGTGAACTGCGCACAGTCCGCATCCATCATCCTGGTCGAGCCGAGCCTGGCGGCGAACGTGGGGGCCGTGGCCCGGGCCATGAAGAACATGGGGTTCTCCGCGCTGCGCATCGTCTGCCCGGACGGGGGATCGGAGCATCTGTCCGATCCGGCCCGCCGCATGTCCGCCGGCTCCGAGGACATTCTGGAACGGGCCCGTGTCTTCCCTTCGCTGGGCGAGGCCCTGGCGGAGTTGCATCTGGTGGCGGGGTGCACCGCCAGGCAGGGCAAGGGTCGCAGCCCCCTGCTCGACCCCGGGGGTCTCCGAGAGCGTGCGGCCAGGCACGGCCCTGAAACCCGGTTCGGGGTCGTCTTCGGAAGAGAGGACCGGGGCCTGACCAACGCGGAGATGGATCTGTGCCACCTCGTGGTGACCGTACCCACCTCTCCGGAACACCCTTCACTGAACCTGGCCCAGGCGGTGCTGCTGATCTGCTACGAGCTGAGAGGCGGCTCTGCGGCGGGAGATTCGCACACGCCTCCGCCCGACGCACCGGCCACCTCCGAGGAACTGGAAGAGCTCTATCAGCACGCGCGCGAGGTCCTGCTGCGCGTCGGCTTCCTGGACCGCCAGAACCCGGACCGCATCCTGCGCGTGCTCCGGAGGCTTCTGGGCCGGGCCGGGCCGGACGCCCGCGAGGTCACGATTCTGCGCGGAATCCTCCGCCAGATGGACTGGTACGCGGGGAAGGTGGATCAGGGGTAGCCGCCCCGCGCGAATCCTCCGAGGGAACCGGGGAAAGCACCCAACGGGACGCGCACCGTCCGCGAAAGATTCGGCCCTTTGCAACCCTCCGCGCCAGTTCTCGCGGCGAGGCGCGCTCAAAGACCCGTCCAGCCTTGCCACGCTACCCTCGAGCGATCCCAGGAACCTGGCCGCTACTGCTCCAGTTCTCCGCTGAGGGTGAGCTCGATCCTACCCGAGGTGTCCGCAAGGGAACAGAGGGGATCTCCGGTCACTACAGGGTTCGAGATGGTGAGAGCAACGCTCACTGTGTTCGTTGATGTCGGGGTGATCTCTCCATCGGAATCGGCCTGTATCTCACAC
The DNA here is from genome assembly GCA_964479535.1 of uncultured Thermodesulfobacteriota bacterium. Classification (GTDB taxonomy): domain Bacteria; phylum Desulfobacterota; class DSWW01; order DSWW01; family DSWW01; genus S015-6. The sequence continues at coordinate 20,558 of CAYZMM010000015.1, read as the reverse complement.
TGGACGCCAAAGGCAATAGCGGCCCCGGACGCCGTTCCAGTGACGGTGTAGAAATTGTCCGTTGGGTTCAGCCGATCGATGTCAACCACTGCTTCACCGAAGGAGCCGCCGGCATGACTCAGGGGGATCGTTCGGTCCAGTTGTGGGACCTCATCCAGAGAAGGGATGTCCACCGTGTCATCGAGTACTGTGCCAGGCGGCAGGACACCGGCCACGACCCCTGCAAAGACCGTATCGGTCACCTCTTCTACGGTGAAGACGTACGGGCCGCCCTCCAAGGTCTCCAGGGTAGCCCCGCCCACCACCACGTTCACTGTATCCGAATCGGTACCCGAGTCGTTCGTCACTTCCAGCGTAGCCGTGTAGGCCCCTTCCTTCTCCGCGACGAACTCCGCCTGCACATTCGAGCCAAGGTCCGTTTCCTCATCGTCCGGTTCGCTGAGGGTCCAGCTGTAGGCGAGGTCCTCTGCTGTGCAGTCCTGCTCCGGGTTCACGCTGTCGCCGCCGTCCAGCAATACGGTTTCGTCGAACGAAACCTGCTGGTCGTCGCCAGCGTCCACCACCGGGTCCGAGCTCGCCGTAACCGTCACGCTGGCCGTATTGGAGCCACCCCTGCCGTCTTCGACGGTGAGGTCGATCTCATACGATCCCGGCTGGTCAGGCTGGAAAGCTGCCTGGGATTCGGTTGCGTCCTGAACGGAGGCCGTGCTTCCCGACGGGCTGCTCGTTATCTCCCACTGATAGCTCAGCGAATCCCCGTCCGGGTCGGAACTCCCCGTGCCGTCCAGATTCACCGTGTCCTTACCACATGCCAACGGCGCCGTGTTGTCCGCACCGGCATCCGCCACCGGGGCCTGATTGACTTCGTCGTTCCCGAAGAGCGTGAAATCTCCGCAACCGATGACGGCCAGACACAGCAGCAGAGGGGCGACCAAAGGAAGCGTTGCGGCCCGTCGGGGGAAAGGTCCTGCAGAAGGAGCGTAAAAGGGGAAGCCTTGCATCGATTCGTCCTCCAAGTTTCGTGCAGATTCATGAACTGTACCAGCAACGAGGATAAAAACAAAGCCTTTCCGGACTGTTCCGGACCTTCCACGTCGAAGCCCGCTACTCGAGGGAGTACACATAACGAGGACTTTCCACTCCCAAACGGGTTCCCCGGAGTCCCCCCCTTACCGTTCGCATCTCCGTGCAGAAAGAGCGTCCGCCCGGCAAGATCATCGCGTTCGGGGAGTTCCTTACCCATCCCGATGCCCTTGTTTTCTCTCAGGATGTGTGATATCAAAAGGACTTCGCTCAGCTTGTCGAAGGCGCTCCCGGTCCCCGGAAACACGCGGACAGCAAACAGAAGCTCATGCTATCACAGTACATTCCCGTCATCGTCGGTGTTCTCTGGGCCGCATTCCTTGCCGCTGTCCTGATCGGCGTCTCTCTTCTCTTCGGCCCCAAACGACCGACCCCCGAGAAGGGTTCCACCTACGAGTGCGGTATCGACCCGATGATCGGGGACGCAAGGGCGCGTTTTTCCATCAAGTTTTACGTAGTCGCCGTTCTGTTCCTCCTGTTCGACGTTGAAGTGGTGTTCATGTACCCGTGGGCCATCCTTCTCCGGAAGCTCGGCCTCCTCGGGTTGATCGAGATGATGACGTTTCTGCTGGTTCTCGTCGTGGCCTTTGTATACGTCTGGAAGAAGGGTGCCTTGAATTGGGAATAGAATCCTCCCGTATCCTGCGAAACAGCCCGCTCGTAAAGCCTGTTGACGCGATCCTGAACTGGTGCCGCGAGTACTCCTGTTGGCCTTACGCCTTCGGCACCGCGTGCTGCGCCATCGAGTTCATGGCCGTGGCGGCGAGCCACTACGACATCTCCCGGTTCGGCGCAGAGGTGATCCGGTTCTCGCCCAGGCAGGCGGACCTTCTCGTGGTCTCCGGGACGATCAGCGAGAAGATGGCACCGGTCCTGAAGAAGATCTACGATCAGATATGCGAGCCGAAGTGGGTCATCGCCCACGGAGCCTGCGCGTGCTCCGGGGGGATCTATGACAACTACTGCACGGTTCAGGGGATCGACACGATCGTCCCGGTGGATGTTTACATACCGGGATGCCCGCCCACGCCGGAGGCGTTCCTCGACGGCCTGATCCAGATCCAGAAGATCATCCAGGGCGAATCGGTCCGGGACCCGAAGTACTGCGGAGAATAGGAGTCCTTCAGGTTTTGGCAGCACAAGTCGCACAGACTCTTCTCGAGAAGTTCCCCGAGGCCGTCTCGCCGGCCCCGGACTTCCGCGACGAAGAAGCGGTGGTCGTAGCCCGGGAGAGCATCATACAGGTGCTCCGCTTCCTCTACAGCAACCCGGACGCGGAATTCACGCTCCTCGAGGACATCTGCGGCGTCGACTACCCGGGACGGGAGAAGCGGTTCGAGGTGGTCTATCACCTCTACTCCCTGAAGACGGGAGGCCACGTTCGCCTCAAGGTAGGGCTTGCAGAGGAGGATCCGACCCTGCCCACGGTGACGGGGATCTGGAAGGGAGCCGACTGGTTCGAGAGGGAGGCCTTCGATCAGTACGGCATCCGGTTCGAGGGACATCCGAATCTCCGAAGGATCCTGAACCACGAGGAATTCGTGGGGCACCCCCTGCGCAAGGACTACCCGATCAAGAAGCGGCAGAAGCTCACTCAGCCGACCAACCTGGGCTGGGATGAGGGCCGGTCCGGGGGCAACGGGGACGGAACGGCGGGCGGAGGGGAGGAGCCGGACTGGATGGTCCTGAACATCGGGCCGGCCCACCCGACCATGCACGGCACCCTGCGCATCCTGGCCCGGCTCGCGGGCGAGACGATCCTCGAGGCCGCTCCGGAGATCGGCTATCTCCACCGGGGCTTCGAAAAGGGCTCGGAGAACCTCATGTACCAGCAGGTGATCCCTTTGACGGACCGCCTGAACTACGTCTCCGCCATGATGAACAACGTGGGCTACTGCCGGGCGGTGGAGAAGCTCCTCGGGATCGAGGTTCCCAAGCGGACCCAATACATCCGGGTGATCGTGAGCGAACTGTCGCGCATCATCGACCATTTCGTCTGCATAGCGGCCAACCTGGTGGACATCGGTGCGCTGACCCCGTACTGGTACTGCTTCCGGGAGCGGGAGAACGTCTACGAGCTCATCGAGGCCCTGTGCGGCGCCAGGCTCACGACCTCTTACACCCGCATCGGGGGCCTCGCCTACGACCTGCCCGAAGGCTGGGTGGACAAGTGCCGGGCCTATATCCGGGAACGGGTCCCGCGAGCGATCGACGAGACCGAGACCCTGATCACCAAGAACCGCATCTTCGTGGACCGGACCATGGGCGTGGGCGCGATCTCCGCGGACGACGCGCTCAACTGGGGATTCACCGGCCCCTGTCTGCGGGCCAGCGGGGTTCCCTTCGACGTGCGGAAGGCGAATCCATACTACGACTACGACAAGTTCGACTTCGAGATTCCGGTGGGAAGCAACGGCGACACCTACGACCGGTACCTGGTGCGCATGGAGGAGATGCGGCAGAGCCTGCGCATCATCGAGCAGGCCCTGGACGGCCTGCCCGAGGGGCCCGTCTCCGTCGAGGACAGACGGGTCACCCTTCCGGAAAAGGACGCGGTCTACTCGAAGTTCGGCTCTCTGGTCCAGCACATCAAACTGATCGTGGACGGAATCCTTCCCCCCACGGGGGAGATCTACTCGGTCACCGAGGCGGCGAACGGCGTGCTGGGCTTCTACATCGTGAGCGATGGAACGAAGAATCCCTATCGGATCAAGGTGAGGCCGCCCTGTTTTGCAATCTATCAGGCGCTCCCGCAGCTGACCGAGGGCGAGATGATCGCGGATCTGATCGCCATCATCGGGAGCCTGAACATCATCGCGGGCGAACTGGACAGGTAGGCGGAAGGCATTCGACAAGAAATGTGGCTTGATTATCTGGTCTGGACCGTACAGAATCTGCTCTTTCCCGTGGTGGTGCCGGTGGTGCTTCTCACCGGAATCATCCTGGCCGTGTGGATCGAGCGGAGGGGCGCCGGCTTCATCCAGGATCGGGTGGGACCGAACCGGGTCACCCTCTTCGGCTTTCGAAATGCCGGCCTGATGCAACCCATCGCGGACGCGCTCAAGCTCCTCGTGAAGGAGGACTTCATCCCCGACAAGGCGGACCGGTTCCTCTTCTATCTGGCCCCGGCCCTCTCGATGATCCCGGCCCTCCTGACCTTCATGGTCATCCCCTTCGGCGACGTGCTGGTCCTCGGCAAGTACGAGATCCCTCTGCAGGTGGCCGACCTGAACGTGGGCGTCCTTTTCATCTTTGCCGTCGCCTCCCTCGGCGTGTTCGGAATCGTGTTCGGGGGCTGGTCACCGGACAACAAGTACTCGATTCTCGGCGGGCTCCGCTCTTCGGCACAGATGATCAGCTACGAGATCGCCATGGGCCTTTCGATCGTCGGCATCCTGATCGTGTTCGAGTCGGTCCGGCTGAACGACATCGTACGGATGCAGGGAGACCTTCTCTTCGGATTCCTTCCCCGGTGGGGCATCGTGGTGCAACCCCTCGGCTTCCTGCTCTTCTTCATCGCGTCCCTGGCGGAAACGAACCGGATCCCCTTCGATCTCCCGGAGGCGGAAGCGGAGATCGTCGCGGGCTATCACCTGGAGTACTCGAGCTTCAAGTTCTCCATGTTCTTCATGGCCGAATATGTGAACATGATGGTCGCCTCCGGCTTCATCGTCAGCCTTTTCCTGGGCGGGTGGCAGATCCCATGGCTCCCCACGGAGGTGCTGGTCGGAAAGTTGGGACCTCTCGTAACGGCCGCCCTTCAGATCGGCACCTTTGCGGCCAAGCTCTGGTTCGTCATGTGGCTCTTCGTCTGGCTTCGCTGGACCCTGCCCCGCTTCCGTTACGATCAGCTGATGGGCCTGGGCTGGCGGGTCATGCTGCCTCTGGCCCTGCTGAACATATTCGTTACGTCCATCGTGCCCTTCGTGCTTGGAGTGTACTAGAGAATGATCAAGACGAAGCCCGTTTCCCCCCCCGCTGGAAAGCGAACGCCGGTCTCCGAGAGGGTTTACCTCGTCGAGATCCTGAAGGGGATGGGGCTTACCCTGAAGCATCTGGTCCGGAACGTGGCCACGTATCCGACCCGGAACCGCACCGTCGCGACGATCCAGTACCCGGAAGAGAAGCGGGACTACTCGCCCCGCTTCCGGGGCAGGCACCGGCTGAAGAGGAACCCGGACGGGTCGATGCGTTGCGTGGCCTGCAAGCTCTGCGTGGAGAACTGCCCCTCCCACTGCATCTTCGTCGAGCCGGACGCCTACCCGGACCCGAGCAAGGGCAACTATCCGAAGCGCTACGAGATCGACATCACGCGCTGCATCTTCTGCGGCTTCTGCGTGGAGGCCTGCCCGAAAGACGCGATCGAGATGACGGAAGTCTCCGAGATGGGGGAATCGGCCCGAGCCGTCTACGACCGGGACTTTCTCCTTGCGGACAGGGAGGAGCCCGCATCATGACCCAGGCGATCTTCTTCTATGTTTTCGCAGCTTCTGCGGTGGCCATGGCCCTCACGGTCGTTTCCGCCAGGAACCCCGTCTACAGCGCCCTCGCGCTGATCGGCTGCCTCCTTTCCGTGGCCTGCATCTTTGCGCTTCAGTCGGCCCACCTCATGGCCCTCCTGCAGGTCCTGGTGTATGCAGGGGCGATCATGGTGCTGATCCTGTTCGTCCTCATGCTCCTGAACCTTTCCCCCCGGGAACTGGGGGAGAGGCGTATCACGGGCCGAAGGGTAACGGCCGCGTACCTGGTCGGAGCCCTCGCCACCATACTGATCATCCGGGTTACGAAGCACCTCTGGGCGCCCACCCCCACTCTCGACCCGGATTTCGGGACGATCCAGGAGGTGGGAACCGTGCTGTATACGAAGTATCTCCTTCCTTTTGAAATGGTCTCTCTCCTCCTGCTGGCGGCCATCATCGGAGCGGTCGTCCTGACGAGGAGGGAAAGAGGGGATGGGAAATGACGAGTGAAACGCTCGTTCTCAGCATGATTCTGTTCGCCATCGGCGCCACCGGCTTCGTGGTGCGCAGGAACGCGATCGTCGTTCTCATGTCCGTGGAGCTGATGCTCAACGCTGCGAACCTCGCCTTTGTCGACTTCGCCCGGCAGCACATGGACGCGACCGGTCACATCTACGTGTTCATGATCATGACCGTGGCCGCCGCCGAGGCGGCGGTGGCGCTGGCCATCGTGGTCCAGATCTTCCGGACCCGGCGGGTCGTGAATCTGGATGAGATCAATCTGATGAAAGGGTAGCCCTCTTGGAAGAGGCAATCGTCTTTTCGTACATCCGATGGATCCCGCTTCTGCCGCTGATCGGTTTCCTGATCAACGGCCTGGGCGCTAGGGCCGATCTGGGCCCCGCCGGGACCCGGAGGGTACACTGGGTCGCCTGCCTGGCGCCTTTCGGCTCCTTTCTCATCTCGGCCGCCGCTTTCGTCAAGCTTCTCGGCCTGCCGGCCGAGGGAAGGCTCCTCACGGACACGGTGTTCACCTGGATATCGGCCGGGGAGTTCACGGCGAAGCTCACCTTCAGCATCGATCCGCTGAGCTCGGTCATGACGCTGGTCGTCACGGGTGTCGGTTTCCTGATCCATGTCTACTCCATCGGGTACATGCACGGCGACAGGGGTTATTCCCGTTACTTCGCCTATCTGAACCTGTTCACGGCCATGATGCTCGTCCTCGTGCTGGGCGACAACCTGCTCCTCCTGTTCCTCGGCTGGGAGGGCGTGGGCCTCTGCTCCTATTTCCTCATCGGCTTCTGGTACGAGGACCCGGAAAAGGCCTACTGCGGCCTGAAGGCCTTCGTGGTCAACCGGATCGGGGATTTCGGCTTCCTCCTCGGCCTCTTCCTGCTCTTCTGGGGCCTGGGGCAGCACGGCGTCTGGACCATCGATTTCGGCTCCATTCAGGAGCACGTACACCTGCTCAGCCCGGTCATCATCACGGCCGTCTGCCTGTTGCTCTTCATGGGCGCCATGGGCAAGTCGGCCCAGATCCCGCTCTATGTCTGGCTCCCGGACGCCATGGCCGGACCCACGCCCGTCAGCGCCCTGATCCATGCGGCGACCATGGTGACCGCCGGCGTCTACATGGTCGCCCGGATGCACTTCCTGTTCATCGCCTCCGACCTGGCCATGCAGTGGGTGGCCTGGGTCGGCGCGATCACCGCCCTGTTCGCAGCCACCATCGGCATCTGCCAGAACGACATCAAGAAGGTCCTGGCCTACTCCACGGTGAGCCAGCTCGGATACATGTTCGTCGGGGTCGGTATCGGGGCTTACGCGGCCGGCATCTTCCACCTGATGACCCACGCCTTCTTCAAGGCCCTGCTCTTTCTCGGCGCCGGCAGCGTGATGCACGCCATGGGCAACGAGACGGACATCCAGAAGATGGGCGGCCTGCGCAAGAAGATGCCCTGGACCTTCTGGACCTTCATCATCGCCACGGTGGCCATCTGCGGCATCCCCCCCTTCAGCGGGTTCTTTTCCAAGGACGAGATCCTGTGGCTGGCCTACTCGTCCAGCCAAGGCTCGACCGCCCTGTGGCTCGTGCTCTGGGTCGGGGCCGCGGTGACCGCCTTCTACATGTCCAGGCTCGTCTTCCTCACCTTCTTCGGCGAGCCGCGGGACCATCACCTGCACGACCACGCCCACGAATCACCGCCGGTCATGTACGTACCGCTGGCCCTGCTCGCCGTGGGGGCGGCCCTGATCGGTTTCGTCGGCGGTCCGGCATCCCTCGGCCTCACGAATCACTTCGAGCACTTCCTGGAGCCGGTCGTCGGGGCGTTGCCCCATGGAGACCACCACGGTTCCCATGCCACCGAATACATCTTCATGGCCCTTTCCGTCGGTGTGGCGGCCGCGGGCATCCTGCTGGCCTGGTGGCTCTACCTCAGGGCCAGGGAGCTTCCGGTTCGCATGGCGCAGCAGTACCACCGGCTCTACGACCTCGTTTACAACAAGTACTACGTGGATGAGATCTACGACGCGCTCCTTGTGAACCCCATACGGCGTCTCTCCGACAGGATTCTCTGGAAGATCTTCGATGCAGGCGTCATCGATGACGGGATGGTCAACGGAACGGCCCGCTTCTTCCAGCGTTCTGCCCAGTCCCTCCGCAGGCTCCAGGTCGGGGATGTGCAGAGTTATGCTTTCGCCATGGTTGTCGGGATCCTTGCGATCGTCGGCTTTCTCTTGCTGTAGGAGGGGCCGCATAGCCCATGGAAATTCTTGATCAACATCTGCTGTCGATTCTTGTTTTTCTGCCCTTGGCCGGCGGCCTGTTCGTATTGCTCTTCCTGCGTTCGGAACAGAAGGAAGCGGTCCGGTGGGTCACCTTCCTCACCATGCTGGCTGGATTCCTGATCTCGCTCAGGCTCTTCATCGGCTACGACGCCGACTCGGCACAGACCATGCAGTTCATCGAGTCCGCGCCCTGGCTGACCGAGTACGGGATCGTCTACAAGGTGGGCATCGACGGGATGAGCCTTCTGCTGTTCATGATGACGACCTTCCTCGGCCCCCTGGTCATTCTCTCCTCCTGGCGGTCCATCGAAGACCGCGTCAAGGCCTTCCACATCTCCATGCTCCTGCTGCAGACCGCCATGCTCGGGGCCTTCGTCTCCCTGAACCTCTTCCTCTTCTACATCTTCTGGGAGGCCATGCTGATCCCGATGTACTTCATCATCGGCATCTGGGGCGGCCCGAGAAGGGTCTACGCGGCCGTCAAGTTCTTCCTCTACACGCTCTTCGGCAGCCTGTTGATGCTGGTCGCGATTCTGTACCTCTACTTCGTGCACGTGAAGCAATTCGGCTTCTACTCCTTCGACCTGTTCGACCTGTACCGGGTCCAGCTCGCCACGGACCCGGAACGGCTGCTCTTTCTCGCCTTTGCCCTTTCCTTTGCCATCAAGGTCCCCATGTTCCCCTTCCACACCTGGCTCCCGGACGCCCACGTGGAGGCCCCCACCGCGGGCAGCGTCATCCTTGCCGGCGTCCTGCTGAAGATGGGAACCTACGGATTCCTCCGTTTCTCCATGCCCCTGTTCCCGGCGGCCACCGCATTCTTCTACCCGCACATTGCGGTGCTGGCCGTCATCGGCATCATCTACGGCGCTCTCGTCGCCATGGTGCAGCCGGACGTGAAGAAGCTGGTCGCCTACTCCTCGGTGAGCCACCTGGGCTTCGTGATGCTCGGCCTGGTGGTGCTGAACGTTCAGGGGGTGGAAGGAAGCGTCATCCAGATGGTCAACCACGGGCTTTCCACAGGCGCCCTCTTTATCATCGTCGGCATGCTCTATGACCGCAGGCACACGCGGTTGATCAGCGATTTCGGTGGGATCTCCAAATCGATGCCGATCTTCGCCACCTTCTTCATGATCGTCACGCTGTCCTCCATCGGGCTGCCGGGCCTGAACGGGTTCGTGGGTGAGTTCCTCATCCTGCTCGGCGCATTCAAGAAGAACACGGCCCTCGCCGTGCTGGCCGCCTCGGGCGTGATCCTCGCCGCGGTCTACATGCTCTGGATGTTCAAGCGCGCCATGTTCGGCCCCCTGGACAAGGAAGAGAACAAATCCCTGAAGGACCTGGACCTGAGAGAGATCGCAGTCCTGGTTCCCATCGTCGTTATGATCGTCTGGATCGGAGTCTATCCGCAGACCTTTCTGAGGAAGATGGACCGTTCCGTGGAAGCCTTTCTGGTCCGGACGGGAGAAAACAGCGCGCCCGCGGTCCAGCCGCTCGAAAGGGAAACCCTGTTCATGACGGAAAGCAAATCTGAGCAAGAGTTCTGGGGGCAGGGTCATGGGGATTGACGACCTGTCTATCGCTTTGAGCGTCATCCGGCCGGAGCTGATCCTGGCCGGAACGGCCCTGCTGTGCATCATCGCGGATCTTGTGTACAAGCCGACGGACAAGATGCCCTGCTGGGCCATCGCCTTCCTCGGCTGCCTGGCCGCCCTGGTCGCCACCATCGGGGCCTGGGGGACCGAGCAGGAGGCCTTCTCCAGGCTCGTGCGCATGGACAACCTTTCCAACTTCTTCGCCGTGGTCTTCCTGATGGCCGGACTCATCACGCTGTGCCTGTCCGGCGGTTATGTGCAGCGGGAAAGGATGCTTGCCGGGGAATACTGCACCCTGCTCCTGGTCAGCATGACCGGCATGCTCTTCATGGCCCAGGCGAACGACTTGATGACCGTCTATCTCGGGATCGAAATGATGTCCATCCCGGTCTACGTGCTCGTGGCGATGATGCGGACGAGCCCGAAGAGCCCCGAGGCCGGTTTGAAGTACCTGCTGCTCGGCGCATTCGCCTCGGCCATCCTCCTTTTCGGCATCGCCTTCGTTTACGGCGCTGCAGGCACCACCCTCCTTTCCGACATCCTGTCCCACGCCCCCAGGGCGATCGCGGTCTCGGATCCGCTCTTCCTGGCGGGTGTCGGTTTCCTCATGGTCGGCCTGGGATTCAAGGTCTCCCTCGTTCCCTTCCACATGTGGACGCCGGACGCATACGAAGGGGCTCCTACTTCGGTGACGGCCTTCATGTCCGTAGCGGTCAAGGCGGCCGGTTTCGCGGTCCTGATCCGTGTCATCGTTCTCACCCTCCGTCCCATGGCGCTCGACTGGTCCCAGATCTTCTGGTGGCTCGCCGTCGTGACCATGGTCCTCGGAAACGTGGTCGCCCTTGTTCAGGAGAACATCAAACGCATGCTCGCCTACTCGAGCATCGCGCACGCGGGCTACGTGATGGTCGCGCTGACGACGGGCACGCAACTCGGCGTGCAGGCCACCCTGGTCTACCTCTTCATTTACGCGCTGATGAACCTGGGGGCCTTCGGCGTGATCATCGCCATGAGCCGAGAAGGGGATCAGGGGGTCGACGTACAGGACTTCTCCGGCATCGCCCGGGAACGCCCGCTCTACGCCCTCGCGATGGCGGTGTTCATGTTCTCACTGGCAGGCATTCCGCCCACCGCCGGGTTCATCGGGAAGTGGTACGTCTTCAGTGCCGCGGTTCGGGCGGGCTACGTCTGGCTGGCGGTGATCGGCGTCCTGATGAGCGCGGTCTCGGCCTACTTCTACCTGCGCGTGCTCGTGGTCATGTACATGAGAGAGCCGGAAGCGGCGGGGGGCTATTCGGCCGGACCCTGGGGTGCCGGCGTGGGTGCGGGCGTCACGGTTTCCGTCTGGGTCTGCGCGCTCTCCATCCTTCTGCTCGGCATCTGGCCGGGGTGGCTGAACCATTTCACGCGCCAGGCCCTGCAGGGCCTCTGGGGCTTCCTCTAGTACGTTGGGGTCAGGATGGATCGAGGGTTGAGCCTTGTTTCCCATTCGCGATCACAATCGTTCGGGCACCTACCCGTATGTGACGGTGGCTCTGATTGCCGTCAATGCGGTCGCCTTCCTGTATGAACTGTCCCTCGGGCCTGCCCTGGAACAATTTCTGCTTCGTTACGGCCTCGTTCCGATCCTCGTGTCCAACTTCCACAGGATCCCGGAAATCGGTTTCCTGGACGTGGCGAAGACCTTTGGGACCTCCATGTTCCTCCACGGAGGCTGGTTCCACATTCTCGGCAACATGTGGTATCTCTGGATCTTCGGCGACAACGTGGAGGATCGACTGGGCCACGGCCGGTTCCTCGCCTTCTACCTTGCCTGCGGGCTGGTAGCCGGCCTTGTTCACTTCGGGCTGAATCCCGACTCCAAGCTGCCGACCATCGGGGCCAGCGGCGCGGTGGCCGGCGTTCTGGGAGCCTACTTCCTCTGTTTTCCAAGAGCCCGTGTGGACATACTGATCTTCATCTTCTTCTTCATCGAGATCATCACCGTGCCGGCCGCCTTCGTGCTCTTCTTCTGGTTCATCCTGCAGCTCCTCAACGGGGCCCTCGCCCTCGGGGCGAGCACGAACGTTACCGGCGGGGTGGCCTGGTGGGCCCATGTGGGGGGATTCCTCGGGGGCGTGGTGCTGGTCCGCCTCCTTCCGAAACGCCGAAGATCCCGGCAGAACGTCTACCGGGTCCGATTCGATCGGTGATCTCACGAAAAGGGGCCGTGTGAACCGAATGGGAGGGGAAGGCTGATGAACACGATGGACCTTCTGGTGGTTCTTCTTGCCCTGGTTCTCCTCATCCTGCTTCTCTCCTACGAGAAGCAGGGTCGTACCCGCCGGGGCGTGTACATCAAGGGATCCGTGTCCGCCCTCTTCATCGTTACCGCCCTGCTGCAGCCCCACCCGGTTCCCGACTACTATCACCCCATCCTCCTCGGGCTCGTCTTCGGCCTGGTCGGTGACGTCTGCCTCGCACTGCCGGGAAACCGGGCCTTCCGGGTCGGCCTCTTCGCGTTCCTGGGCGGCCACATCCTCTACGTCTGGGCCTTTGCCGAGCTGACGCAGCCCGGGGACTGGGCCTCCCCGGTCCAGCTGGCACTCCTTGCCGCGAGCATCGGCGCCCTCCGGTGGCTCCGGCCCCACGTGGGCAGAATGATGCTACCGGTGGTCGTCTACCTCGTCGTCATCACGCTGATGCTGGCTGGGTCCGTGGCCGTCTTTCGCGTATCCGACCTGGGGTCGCCGGGCAGGTGGACGATCCTGACGGGGGCCCTCTGCTTCTATCTGTCCGATCTGTTTGTGGCCCGGCATCGGTTCGTGACGCAGCATCATCTGAACAGAGCGATCGGGTTGCCTCTGTATTACGCGGGCCAGTTTCTGCTCGCCTTTTCGGTGGGCCTTGTCGGCTAGCTTGTTGACTTTCAAGAACGTTTGTCTTTCAGTGGAGCTTTGCGATTGGGTGCTGTTGCCGGCTCCCTCTCCGATTTGCTTGGGCCTTGCAAGCGACGCCGGAGACTGCGAGCGAAGCGCGGCAGCCCCCCGGCTCAATGAGCCAAAGCACGAGTGGGATTGCCGCGGGGGCTTCGCGCCCTCGCAATGTCCGTTGCTACAACAACACGCAGAGCGCATGAGATATGGCCGGAACTTGGATGGAACGGATTCCAGTGCGACGGTTGGTGGTCCTCACCCTGCTTCTGGCGGGCGTCCTTCTCACGGCTCTGGGGGTCACCGAACGAATCATCGGGGCGTGCGGTCTGGACGGGCTTGCTTCCAGGAACGACGCCTACCTCGAAGCTTCCTTCGAGCGGTCGCTGCGAACCTTCGCAGTCCTTTCGACCATCAAGGTGGGCCTTGCCGTGGTGGAGGGCGCGGAGATCGGTGTCGGGTTCGGGATCCAGGTGGGAGACGTGGTGCAGGCCGCCTACGACTACGTGGACATCGCCTGGAAAACCGTTCTCGCCGCGGGTGTGATCCTCCTGGCGACACGAACCCTGCTCGAGGCCGTTTCCCTGTTCAACCACTGGCTTCTGGCCTTCACGCTTGGGGCGGTGGCGCTGACGATCCTGACACAAGCGGCGAGGCCCGGGCTCGGCCGGACCCCTCGAATGCTCCGCGAAGGGGCGCTCTTCCTGACCGTCCTCACAGTGGCCTGCTATCTCATCCTGCCCTTCTCGATCGCAGGCAGTGCGTATCTGTCGAGCAGGATCACCGCCCCCTCCATGGAGGAGGCGGAATCCGGGCTGTCCGCCCTGGGAGAGGAGCTCTTTCCGGAGGGCGACGGGTCCGACCACGGCCTGCGGTCACGATGGACCCGCACGAAGGAACACCTCGCTCAGATGGCATCCTATCTCAAAGACAGGACCACGGAGATCACGGTCTGGGTCCTGAAGTTGATCGCTGGTTACCTGTTCGATTGCCTCGTCTTTCCCCTCGCCCTCTTCGTCCTTCTCGTCTGGTTCACGACAGTGGTGGCCAAGGGGCTCCTTGCATGAGCGAAGCAGGCATGCTGGGGGGTCGGGGAGCTGGGGCCGGGGTTCAGGCCCCCGGCCCCGTCCACCCGAGCTTTACTTCAGTTCGGCGCGGGAGTAGCCGAGGAGGTTTCGGGCCACCACGAGCTGCTGGATCTGCTGGGTGCCCTCGTAGATGTCGTTGATCTTGCAGTCGCGGGCCCATTTCTCCACGAGCCACTCGCGGGAGTAGCCCATCGGGCCGAGGAGGGCGACGCACCTGCGGGTGATCTCCGAGCCCATCCGCCCCGCCTTCGCCTTGGACATGGAAGCCTCCAGCGCGTTGGCCCGGCCGTTGTCACCCATCCAGGCCGCCCGCCAGATGAGCACCCGCATCGCCTCCAGCTCCGCCTCCATCATCAGGACCTCCCGCTCGACGGCGCCGAGCTGGTGCTTGTTCAGGCCGTAGCGGAACTGGAAGCCCTCCTCCTCGAGCTTCTCCTTGGTGAACTCCAGGGCGGCCCGGGCCACCCCCAGCGCCATGGACCCGACGATGGGGCGGGTGTTGTCAAACGTCTTCATCACACCCTTGAAGCCCTCGGTCTTGGTCTTCACCTCGGGGGATCCGAGGATGTTGTCCTTGGGGATACGGACGTCCTCGAAGACGATGGAGGCCGTGTCCGAGGCGCGGATGCCCAGCTTGTGCTCCAGCTTGGTCACCGTGACGCCGGGGCGGTCCTTCTCGACCACGAAGCTCTTGATGCCGGCCTTGCCGGCGGTCTTGTCCACCGTGGCCCACACCACCACGATGTCGCACTGCTTTCCGTCCGTCACGAAGATCTTCTCGCCGTTGATCACCCACTCGTCGCCGTCCAGCACGGCCGTGGTGGAGATGGAACCGGAATCGGAGCCGGAGCCCGGCTCGGTGATCGCCATGGCGGCGAACCGGCCCCCGAACCGCTCGTCCTGCTCCGGCGTGGCCACCGCCGCGATGGCGGCGTTGCCCAGCCCGTTCCCGGGGATGGCGAGAAGCAGGCCCGAATCGCCCCAGCAGAACTCCTCGCTGCCCACGCAGGCGGAAAGGGTGGCACCCACCCGGTCTTCCGTCTCCGCCCTCGGCTCCTTCGGCTTTTCCGGGTCCTTCTTCGGCTTCTTCCGGCGTTCGGCCGATCGCTGGGCCATGATCGGGCCCATGAAGGCGATTTCCTCTGCTGTGGAGTGCTCCTCCTCGTCGTACTTGCGCGCGATGGGCCGGAAGGTGTCACGGGCCACCCCGTGCGCGAAATCCTTGATCATCTTCAGTGGGGGAGGGAGTTCAAAGTCGATCATGACGATTCTCCTCGTAATTCGAAATGTGTACGCGTCGTCGGCTGTTCCCGTAGGGCGGAAGAACTCTCCGGCCGGGAGATCAAACGAGGGTCAGCCCGTCGATGATCTCGATGCCCCTGCCGTTGCGGAACCACAACTCCGCCGGGTGCTCGCGGATGTATCCGTGTCCCCCGAGAACCTGCACGCCGTTGTCCGTGATCCGGGCGGCGTACTCGCCCGCGTAGAGCTTGGCGAGGTAGGCCTCGCGGGTGCAGTCCTCCTGTCGGTCGGCGAGCCAGGCCGCCTTCCAGGCCAGAAACCGCATCGCGTCCGTCTCCGTGGCCATGTCGGCCAGCATGAAGGCGACGGCCTGGCGGCTCGCGATCGGCTCTCCGAACTGAACGCGCTCCTTGGCGTAGTCCACCGCGTAGTCCTTGGTGGCGTTGCACACCCCAGCCGCCATGGCGGACCAGGAAATCCGGGAGAGGTTCAGGATGCGCTGGTAGTCGCACCCCCGGCTTCCGCCCAGGCGATTGGCCACCGGAACCTTGCACTCGGCCAGGGTGACCTTGTGGAGCGGCAGCGCGTTCAGGCCCATGTACTTCTCCCGCTCGCCGACCTGAAGCCCCTCGGTGCCCTTCTCCACGATGTAGCCCTCGATTCCGGCTGCGCCCGCACCCGGAGAGGCGGCGGCAAAGACCAGGAACAGGTCCGCGCGGTCCGCGTACGGGACCAGGCACTTCTCACCGTTCAGGACGTACTCCTCCCCTTCCCTTCTCGCCGTGGTCTTGAGCAGCGTCGGATCGAAGGTGACCCGGGCCTCCATCAGGGCGGCGGTGGCGAACTTGAAGGCCTCTTCGCAGAACCGGGGCAGGTACTGCTTCTTCTGTTCTTCCGTCCCCATCTCCAGGACCGGGTAGGCGAACAGGGTGGGGCTCAACATGGCCAGGGCCAGCCCCAGGTCGCCGTAAGCGAGCTCCTCCGCGATGAGCGCGCCGGTCACCGCGGAACGCTCGTAGCCGTAGCCGCCGCATTCCTCCGGGATGGAGTTGGCGATCAGTCCCAGCTCCCAGAACTTGGCCAGCAGATCGTCCGGAATCACCTTCTCCTCTTCGCAGTCGCGCGCCTTCGGCCGGACCACGTCCGCGGCAAAGCGCCGGACCATGTCGAGGATCTGTCCCTGCTCTTCACTCGGTTGAAAACTGATCATAGGCCGTACTCCTTTCTGAGGGGTTATCCGTTCTTCACCACACGAAACGAGAAGCCGGGCCCTTCCTCGACCTCCCCGCTCGCCAGAATCGCCTCGTAGTTCTCTTTCCTATCCTCGCGGGTGCTCGAGCAGACGAACTGACAGAAACCGCAGGTGGTCCGGAACCGATCCTCTTCCCTTCGAATGAAACCGTGCTCGGCGTGGTAGACGAGATCCGTCAGTACCTTCGAATAGTAGTTGTGCCGCCAGCCGTTCTCGAGGACGAATTCGTCCCAGAACGCCTCGATGTGCTCGTCCGTCTCCGGCACCCGGATCCTGCCGGGTGACCAGGTGGACCACCCCTTGTGCATGCTCTGGCCCGAGAGCCCTCCGCAGACCAGGATGCAGCGGAGGTTGTGCGCCTTCTTGTTGTGGGTGAAGGTCTTTCTGCCGATCCGTACACGGTCCTCCTCCTTCATTCGGATCATGCCGGACTGGCACACACGGGCGCAGAACCGACATCCGTCACAGGGCGTCTCCTTCATGTAGGGATCCGACTTCAGGGGCGCATCCGTGATGACCGTGTTGTAGAGCACCCGTGCACCGTGATCCGGATGCAGGACGTTGCCGCTCCAGCCGATACTGCCGATACCCGCGGCGACCGCCCCGTAGCGGTGGGAGAAGCTCGGCGTGAGGTTCCAGTCCGTGGTGCCCACATCCCGTAGGTAAAGAGGCTTGAAGAGTTTCTCCTTGAACCGGGTGACCCATACGCCGCTCTCCGAGGCGAACCAGTCCATGATCGCCTGCCTCACCCGGGGCGGAGTGCGGGTGTACTCCGGTTTCTCCTTGTAGCGATAGTCCAGATTCGGTTCGGCCGCAACCGCCCGGTAGCCGTTCGCGTGAAGCAGGGAGGCGACCCGCTGCCCGATCCGATAGAGATCCCTGTACACCTCCACCTCGTGGCTTTCCAGGGAATCGCGGTCCTCCTTGCTCAGGTAGCGGCGGAGGATCTCCGGGTCGAGGGGAAGCATGATGGAAACGATCGAACGGGCCCCGGTCAGCAGGTAGTTCGGATCCATGGAGGGAAGGCCGCCCAGCCGGTCTGCCGATGCGGTTCCGACCGCGGCAGCCCCCTCGTCCAGGGCAAGCCTCTTGAGTTCCCTCTTCATGGTCATGTCTCCGGACTGGGGCAAGAATCCCATCATACCTGCAAAGCACGGCGGGATCAATCCGGATGACGCGTTGCGTGATGGCTTTTTTTACGACTGCCCAGTGAGGGGCGGGACAGACATGCCCGGGAGATCGCGTCTTCCTGCGACAAGAAAAGATAGATTTCGGTTGACAACCCCGTATGGTATATAATATTAATTTATTATCAAGAATGTACTAAGGATGGATCTGCAAGCCGCCACCACCACGGGAGGGAAGAGACGATGAAAACCCTGCAAAGAGCCTGCGCCCGATTGCTGCTTCTCGCGGCAGCAACCGGCCTGCTGGCATGCAACCTGGCAACCCTCGACGAGCCCCTGGACGGCCAGTACTACTCCTCGGAACCGGTGGACATCTTCGTGCGCCTCGAGGACGGCGCCGAGCCGGCCACGTTCCAGGCTTTCCTGAACACCAGCGTCATCACCGACAAGTTCACCCACGATCCGGACCTCAATGTGATGAAGGCCGTGGTGGGCACGGGTGACGGCCTCGTCATCGGGGTGAACGAGCTCGCCACCAAGGTGCGCGGAGTGGCGCAGGGCTTCGCCATGACGGACACGGACGCCCTGCGGTTCCTTGTCGACGAGGGGGGCGTCGCCGTGAACCGCGACGACAAGGGGGTCTGGTTCATCAGCGGCCCGGAGACCGCGAGCATCTACGAAATCTACGAGGCGATGGGCTATGCGGTTGCCACCGACCGCCTCTGGCAGCTCGAGCTCAACCGGCGGGTCGGCCGCGGGAAGCTCTCCGAGATCCAGGGCGCGAGCTTCGTCGGCACCGACACCTATCTCCGGACCACAGGCTATTCGGATCAGGAACTGCAGGATTTCTTCGCCGCCATGGATGCCGAGTCGCAGGCGATCATCCAGGGCTACGTGGACGGCATCAACCGCAGGATCGCCGACCTTCGGGCCAATCCGGAACACCTGCCCCTGGAGTTCGCCCTCATCGACATCAACAAGCTCTCGAACCTCGACTTCTCTCCCACGCTTCTGCCATGGACCGTATCGGATCTCATGGGCTGGATGACCGTGCTTCAGAGGAACTTCGACGGAAACGCCCTGAGCCAGACGGAAATCAACAATGCGGCCCTTCTTCAGGAACTGCAGGCGAATTTCCCAGCCGACTTCATGGCCATGTTCAATGACCTGAGATGGCTGGACGACCCGGACGCACTGACCTACATCCCGCCAGGCGAGAGCATTCTTCTCGCCCCCATGACGGCGGCGGCGGCGCCTCAGCCCGTGACTGCGGGAGCGACCCCCGACTTCCCGGACCTGAGGCAGGTGGCGGACCGGATGTCCGAGACGACCCGCAACGTGAAGGAGAGCCTGGAGAGCATCAATGCGTATGTTAAGATGGGCAGCTACGCCTGGGTCGTGTCGGGCGACAAGACCGCATCCGGCAACCCGATCCTCTACTCGGGCCCGCAGATGGGCTTCGACGTCCCCTCGATCGTCACCGAGGGGTCGATCCGGGCGGGCGGGTTCGAGATCTCCGGCATGACCGTTCCGGGCCTGCCCTCGCTGATCATCAGCAGAACACCCCACCACGCCCTGGCCATGATGACGGGCCACGCGAATACCGAGGATTACTACCTCGAAGACCCGGCGGACGTGTTCCTCCACAGGACGGAGACGATCCGGATCCTCGGTGGGGACGAGGTGGAGTTGAAGATCTACCGGTCGGCACACGGGCCGGTGGTCAACCCCATGCCGTACGATCCTGCCACGTACGTCCCCTCTCCGGAAGACCCGCTCATCGCATGGAAATACGCTCAGTGGGGTGATGAATTCACCACCACCCAGGCAGCCCTGGGATTCATGCGGGCCACCAACGTGGACGAGTTCGGGGCCGCCATGGAGTACTTTCCTTCCTCCTTCCACGTGCTCTACGCGGACGTGGACGGGAACATCGCCTACTGGATGACGGGCCGGGACCCGGTTCGGAACCCGGCGGGTGACTGGCGCTTCCCGCAGGGCTTCCTGGGCCCCCCCCTGGAATGGGATGCGGACGTGCTGATCCCGCGCTCCACGGCCCGCAATCCGGCTCAGGGCTACTTCAGCGGATGGAACAACCGGTCCAGCAAGACCTACGACGCCCCTTACGGCCTCTTCCACAGGGCGCAGGTGATCGACGATTACCTCTCGGCCAACAACGATCTCACCTTCGATGACGTGAGAAACCTGGCCCTGAACATCGCCACCACCGATTCCCTCGGCACCGGAGGCAATCCCTGGGCCTTTGTGGAGGAGTACTTCTCTGCCGTGGTGAACGCCAACCCGACCACGGAGCGTCTGGCGGCCCTCGCCGTGATGAACGGATGGGACGGGCACTTCGTTGCCGGCGGGCCGAGCGAATGGGCCTTCGGCACGGACCGTGCGGATGCGTGGGTCCTGATGGACGCCTGGATACGGGAGGCGATTCGACTGACCTTCGAAGACGAGCTGGGGTCCGGTCAGGACCGCTACACCCTGTTCAACGTGCTGCTCCACGGCCTTCCCTGGAGCAACTACGGTCTGCCAGGGACGGCGCTCACGAACAACTACGACTGGTTCCAGAACCTGGCCGACCCGGGTGCCCCGCAGACGGCGGACGACATCGTCCTGGCGGCCCTGGACAACACGATCGCCGCCCTCGGACCGCAGCCCTGGGGAATCGGTGCTCGGGGCGTGATCAACTTCGTGCACCCCGTCCTGGCGAACATCGGCGCCGGTCTGGTCCATACGATGCCGCTTTCGTCCCGATCCACCTACGGTCAGTGCATCGAATACGGCCCTGCGGGACCCGTAAGGATCGAAAGCATGATTCCTCTGGGCGAGTCCGGAATGGTGTTCGGCAACCCGGTCGAGTGGACCCTTCACCCGCACTTCCTGAGCATGACACCGGTGTACGACGGGTTCGTTCACCGCCCGTTCCCTCTGTTCGACTAAGGGTTCGCGAAAAAATAATTTCACATAATTTATGGCTAACTGTCTCATAATGAC
>CAYZMM010000014.1:0-118467 GCA_964479535.1 uncultured Thermodesulfobacteriota bacterium | reverse complement strand
ATTCTTTGGAAAATAGGCTGTGCTCCGCTAAAAAGGCGGTAAACTCGGGCTAGGGATACTCGTCCCGCTTCACTTCACGGATGGCCATGGGCCTGCCTCGGACAAGATCCCGCATACTGATCGTGTAGAGGAAGAAGCGCCGCTCCGGGTAGAAGTCCATCAACGCACCGTTCCTCTTCCCCATGTCCACCGCCATCAGGTTGTCGTTGTCGAAGTCCAGGTTGTTCCGGGTGCGCAGGAAGATCGAATCCCTGTCCACCCTCGGGTCGGATCCGGAGGGTCTCAGAAGGAGGACGCTGTTGTGAATCCCCTGCTCGGCGAGGTGGGGCCCCGCGTTCTGGATGATGCGGATCTGCTGCACCATGTCCGGGGCAAACCGGACGATCAGGGTGGAAAGCCCCACGGAATATGCGAAGACCAGCACCACGAACAGGGCGAGCACGGTTCGCCCTGTTCGCTTTGCCCGTGGAGCCAGCCGCAGCAGGGCGGACGCAATCATGAGGTAGGCGACCCCCACGGACGGAAGGTAGTAGCGCGGGCCGAACTGCACCCCGCCCCAGCTGTTGTAGAGCATGTACCCGGCCCACAGCGAGACGGCCGATCCCAGAAGCAGCACGTCCCACCGGTTTCGGTCGCGGAGGAGAAGAGGCAGAAACATGAGCAGCGGGGCGAGCGGAAAGAGAGAATAGTTGAGCGCCACGAGCCGGTTGGCCGTCCAGGTGACCCTCTGTTTCAGGGTGAACAGGTCGTGAATACCGAAGGGCCGCATCTTGACGAAGTTCTCTGAAAGGAAGTTCCCGTCGTCCACATACACCTTGAAGGGCACCCGCGTGGGGGAACCGCTCACGATCTGGTGGTGCAGACCCGTGAAGGAGAAGAAGAGGAGGATGCAGACCACACCGCTCAAGAGGAGCTTGTGCCTCGGGTAGACCCGTCCTCTCAGGAAGCGGACGGCGAAGACCAGAAAGAAGGGCACGAGCTGAAACAGCTCGATCTGATGGATGATCGGAATCGCGGCCGTGAGGCATCCGAGGAGAACATAGGCGCCGGTTCGCGTCTCGCCGTGTTCGAGCCGGATGAAGAGCAGCAGGAAGGCCATGAACGCCGCCAGGTTCGCTTGGTGGGGGAGATAGGTGCCTGCGTGAAACACCACGAAGGGGGAGACGGCCATCAGGGTGGCGGCGAGCAGCCCGGTCCGGTGGCCGTAGAGGCTGAGGCCGACCCGATAGGTCAGCAGAACCCCGAGGGCGGTGCACAGGGGGGACATGACCCACGGCACGCCCAGCAGGACGGCCGGTGCCAGCATGAGGGACCAGCCAACGGGCATGATGGAGAAGAGCCTTCCGTTGTGCTCCGCAAGGAATGCGAACCGGAAGAACGCGTGCAGGGGGTGGGCCGGGACCGTCCACTGCCCCCGGGCGAAGATCTTCGCCTGGTAGACGTATGCGTACTCGTCCGGAGTGAGGGGGTAGTCGAGAAAGGCAAGACGCTGCACGAGGACGTACAGGAAGAAGGTCGTCGAGAAGAGGATCCAGGAAGTGCGCCGGGAGGGAGCCTCCGCTTCCCTCCCGTCCGGATCCGGCCACGGCTGCGAGATCCGCCTCCAGAAAAGCGATGCCAGGAGGAGGGAGAGGCCGACCGCCACGAACCCCCAGCGAGCGGACGCGGTCAGTGCCTCGAGAACGGGCGGGAACTCTTCGAATGCGGCGAGATACGGCAGCGCTCCGACACGTTCCGGGTCCCTGAAGAGGGTGGCGGCCGCCAGGGCCAGAAGCCCGGCCGTGCCGACCAGGGCGCGGGTCCGATTCAAGGATGTCATCAGGCCGGGAGCTCTCCTTGCGAGGTTCGAGGGGTAATGTATAGAACCCCCTGTTAACAGTCAAGAATTCGGGGCCGGAGCCGGAAGCGGGAGGGCGCAGCATCTGGACAGGACCGGCCGGCCGGTCTAAAATGGAGGATTCTTCGCACGACTCGCCATTCTCCGTGAGGGACGCGGTGAAAACCGGTCCGTCCCGGAAACGGGAACCGTAATGGAAGCGCAGAAGCACCTTTCGATCGAGGAGAAGATCGGGGAGGCCCGATCCCTTTACCAGGCCTGGTCGGACCGGCTCTGGAGCGACGCCAGGGTTCGCGACCTTCTGGAGCGCATGGAAGAAAGGGTTCAGGCGAGCATGCGGACCATGTGGGCGCTCCGCATTGTCCAGGCCTGCAAGTGGTGCGAGGAACAGGAAGGTGGAAGCTGCTGCGGCGCGGGCATTGAAAACCGCTATGACCCCATCCAGCTTCTGATCAACCTGCTTCTGGACGTTTCTCTGCCGGACACGCAGAAGTTCCCTGATTCCTGCTATTTTCTGGATACCGACGGATGCTGCCTGCAGGCCCGACACGTCCTCTGCGTCAACTACCTCTGCAAGCGGCTCGAGGAACGCCTGAGCCCGGAGGAGTTGGGCACCCTTCAGAGGACCGTCGGGGAAGAACTGGAAACGGGATTTGCCCTTCATGAAGCTCTTCGAAGAGAAGTGGGACGCCTGGCCGGCGATGAATGAACGGCTGGAACGGACCCTTGCCCTCATCGGATCGTTCTACAACGCCCGCAAGTTCGGGTACGAGGGGAACGAGGGATACCGGAAGTCCACGGACCTCTGCAAATTCGAAGCGTGCATAAGGGAGCTCCTGCGGGAAGGCCTCCTCGACGCCGACCGGACCGTCTTCACCGACTTGGGATGCGCCGACGGTCGGGTGAACGTGATGATGAGCTACTTCGTCAAGGCCTCCATCGGGATCGAGATCGATCCGGACATCCTGTCCGAGTACGAACCTCGCAGGAAGGCTCTTCTGGCGGAGATCGAGAAGGCGGGCCTCGAACCGCCCCGTGACAACATCCTTCTCTTTCAGGGAAGCTCCCTGGACGATGCCGTGCACGGAAGCATCTACGAGGAGACCGGCCGGCGATTCGAGGACACGGATCTGTTCTACACCTACATCACGCTTCACGACGCCTTTGCGGAGAAGATCTGCCGGGACGCCCGGGAAGGCGCCCTGTACCTTGTATACGGTTTCCACAGCGTGCTTCCCGCCTATGCCGGGCTGGAGGTCCTGAACCCGGATGTGGGGGGAAAGCAGATCGCAGCCCTCTTCGTGAAGAGACCGGCGGGCGGATGATGGAGGAGGGCGGCATACGGAGCGGTACGCCCACGGACCGGCCCTTCGTGGCGGACCTGGCGAGACGGGTCTTCTCTGTCTACGGTGCGTACGACAGGGTCCTGCCTGCCTGCCTGATCGACCCTGAGTTTCACACGCTCGTGAGCGATCGGGTCGAAGGTCCGGCAGGCTTCTGTATGCTGTCGATCGGCGAGGGGGTGGGAGAAGTGGTTGCCATAGCGGTGGACCCGCTCCTGCAGGGCAGCGGAATCGGCAGACAGCTCATGCAGGCCATGATGGAAGACGCCGGGGAGCTGGGGCTGCAGGTGCTGGTCCTGAAGACGGCGGCCGGGAACCTGCCCGCCCTGAGGCTCTTCCGGAAGATCGGTTTCGAGGAGACGGACAGGGTGGCGGGCTACTATGCGGGCGGGCAGACCGCGATCGGAATGCGCAAGAGGCTCTGAAAGCATGAAGGAACCGGCAATTCAGAGGGCCGATCTGGCCGTTCAGGGGTTGGGGTGCGCCTCCTGTGTACAGAAGGTCGAGAAGGCGGTAAAGGCCCTGCCGTTTGTTCAGGAGGCCCAGGTGAACCTGGCGACCATGCGCGCCTCGGTCACCTACGTTGCCGCCCCGGCCGCCCGGGAGGAGATCCGAAGGGCCGTGGAGGGGGCGGGCAGCTACCAGGCCACGCTCCTTCCGGAGCACGGGCTGGACGATTCGGAATTCAGAGACAGAATCGAAGAGGCGGAGGAGAGGGAAGCCAGGGGATTGCGAAGGCGGCTGTGGGTGGCCCTGTTCTTCACCGCTCTGGTGATGGTCCTTTCCATGGACCTGCTGATCCACTTCCTGAAGCTCACGGACCGGGAGGTGAGGAACCTCCTGCTCCTGTTGCTGGCCAGCCCGGTCTTCTTCTGGGCCGGCGCCCCCTTCCATGCCGGGCTCGTTCGCTCGATACGGGACCGGACCGCGGACATGAACACCCTGGTTTCGATCGGCACGGCAACCGCCTTCATCTACTCTGCGGTGGTGACCCTGCGGCCGGGCCTGCTCACGGTGGACAGATTTCACTCCTTCGTGTACTACGATACGGCGACCATGATCATTACCCTGATCCTGGTCGGTCGAACCCTGGAGGCCCGGGCCCGGGGAAAGGCGAGGCAGTCCATTCGAGGCCTCATGGGTCTGCAGCCCAGGATGGCCAGGGTGATCCGAAACGGAAGGGAGGAGGAGGTTCCCACACAGAGCGTGCTCGTGGACGACCAGGTCCTCGTGCGTCCGGGCGAGAGGATCCCGGTGGACGGCGTCGTGCTGGAAGGGGCGAGTTCGGTGGACGAGTCGATGCTGACGGGCGAGAGCCTTCCGGTGGAGAAATCCGCCGGCTCGCGGGTGATCGGGGCGACCGTCAACCACAACGGGGCCCTTCGCGTACGTGCGGAAAGGGTGGGGGCCGACACCGTCCTGGCGCAGATCGTGCGGGTCGTCCAGGAAGCCCAGGCCTCCAAGGCGCCGGTGCAGCGGCTCGTCGACAGGGTGGCAGCGGTGTTCGTGCCCCTGGTGCTGCTGGCCGCCATCGGGACGTTTCTGATCTGGTGGGCCTGGGGGCCGGAACCGGCCGGCCTGACCGCCATGCTGCACGCGATCGCGGTCCTGATCATCGCCTGCCCCTGTGCCCTGGGGCTGGCGACCCCGACGGCGATCATGGTGGGGACCGGCAGGGGCGCCGAACTGGGCATCCTGATCAAGAATGCCGAGAGTCTCGAGCGGGCCGGAAAGGTCGAGTCGGTCGTGCTCGACAAGACAGGTACCTTGACGAAGGGCACGCCCGAGATTTCCGAAATCGAGCCGGCCGGCAACGTCTCGGGTGAGGAGCTTCTGCAGTATGCCGCGTCCCTGGAGAGGGCCTCCGAGCACCCGATCGGAAAGGCGGTCGTGGCCGGCGCCGAACAGAGAGGCCTGCGGGCCCTGCCCACGGACTCCTTCGAGAACCTCCCGGGGCGGGGCCTGCGGGGGGAGATCGGGGGGCGGGAAGTGCTGCTCGGGAACCGCGCCCTGATGGAGGACGCCGGCGTCTCGATCACGGAATGGCTCGGCAGGGTGCAGGCTCTTTTTTCGAAGGGCCGGACCGTCATGTTCCTTGCGGTCGACGGAGCGGTCTGGGGCCTGCTTGCCGTTGCGGATGCCCTGAAAGAAGATACCGCCGCGTCTGTGAGAGAGCTGAAGGCCCTCGGCCTGGAGGTCTCCATGTTGACCGGAGACAACCCCCGGGTGGCCGAGACGGTCGCCGCCAAGCTGGCGCTCGACGGGGTGATCGCCGAGGTGCTCCCCCAGGACAAGGCGGCCAGGATCCGCGATCTGCAACAGAGGGGCAAGCGGGTCGCCATGGTGGGCGACGGGATCAACGATGCGCCGGCGCTGGTGCAGGCGGACCTCGGCCTTGCGATGGGCACGGGCACGGACATTGCGATCGAGAGCGCGGACGTGGCCCTGCTGGGGTCCTCGCTCAAGGGGGTGCCCATGGCGATCCGGCTTTCGCGCCGTACCCTGCGAACGATCCGGCAGAACCTCTTCTGGGCCTTCGTCTACAATGTCATCGGAATTCCGGTCGCCGCCGGTGTCCTTGTCCCCTGGTGGGGGATTTCCCTGAAGCCGGTGTACGCGGCCGCCGCCATGGCCTTCAGCTCGGTTTCCGTAGTCACCAACAGTCTCCGCCTGCGGAGGA
Organism: uncultured Thermodesulfobacteriota bacterium; assembly: GCA_964479535.1. Taxonomy (GTDB): domain Bacteria; phylum Desulfobacterota; class DSWW01; order DSWW01; family DSWW01; genus S015-6. The sequence goes on along the minus strand of CAYZMM010000014.1, from coordinate 112,607 downwards.
TGAAAATCACGTAGATCGGCTGCAAACCTGGACTTGTTGAATGGGAGGGAGGCTTTCATGAACGAGCAGGACAGCGGGCTGGACGAACGGTGCATCAGCGCCGTGCGCATGCTCTCGGTGGACATGGTGGAAGCGGCGAAGTCAGGGCATCCCGGGCTGCCCCTGGGGGCGGCGGCCACGGCGTACGTCCTTTGGACCCGGGCGCTGCGGCACAATCCAGCCAACCCCTCCTGGCCGAACCGGGACCGGTTCATCCTCTCGGCAGGGCACGGCTCTGCGCTGCTGTACGCCCTGCTTCATCTCACCGGGTACGATCTGCCTCTGGAGGAGCTGAAGAACTTCCGGCAGTGGGGCAGCCGGACCCCCGGGCACCCGGAGTACGGCCTCACGCCCGGCGTGGAGGCGACGACCGGGCCCCTGGGCCAGGGCTTCGGCATGGGTGTGGGGATGGCCATGGCGGCCCGTTTCCTCGGGTCCTGTTTCAACCGGCCCGACTACACGGTCCTCGATCCCTTCATCTATGCGCTGGTCTCCGACGGGGACCTGATGGAGGGGGTCGCTTCGGAGGCGGCTTCTCTGGCCGGTACGCTCGGCCTCGGCCGCCTGGTCTATCTGTATGACGACAACCGGATCACCATCGACGGAGACACGAGCCTCTGTTTCCGGGAGGACGTGGTCCGAAGGTTCGAGGGCTACGACTGGCACGTACAGAGGCTGGACGACGATTCCGATCTGGACGCGATCGAGGAGGCGATCCGTGCCGCCCAGGCCGAGGAGGGGAAACCCTCCCTGATCGCCGTGCGGACCCACATCGGGTACGGGAGTCCGAAGCAGGACAGCCCAAAGGCTCACGGTGAGCCTCTGGGGCCCGACGCGGCCCGGGAGACGAAGGAGCGGGCCGGGTGGCCCGCGGACCCGGCCTTTCACATACCGGAGGAAGCCCTGACCCGCTTCCGCGGGTCCCTGGAGGAAGGGGCGCGCCGGGAGGGAGAGTGGCTCGAGATGTTCGAAGACTACCGCCGCTCCTTCCCCGAGGAAGCCGAACGGTTCGAGCGCCAGTTCCGCTCCGAGCTGCCCGAGGGCTGGGACCGGGACTTGCCCGTCTTCACGTCGGGAGAGGGACCGCTCGCCACCCGCGCGGCCTCGGGCAAGGTGATGAACGCCATGGCGGACCGGCTGCCGAACCTGCTCGGCGGGTCCTCGGACCTGGCCGCCTCGCTCAAGACGCTGCTCGCAGGCCACGACGACCGGAACATCCACTTCGGCGTCCGTGAGCACGGGATGGGCGCCATCGTGAACGGCATGGCCCTGTTCGGCGGGGTGATCCCCTACGGCTCGACCTTTCTCGTCTTCTCGGACTACATGCGGCCGTCCATGCGGCTGGCCGCGCTCATGGATACCCACTCCCTGTTCATCTTCTCCCACGACAGCATTGCCGTGGGGGAGGACGGCCCCACCCATCAGCCGGTGGAGCAGCTCGCCTCCCTCCGGGCCATGCCGAACATGACCGTTCTGCGGCCGGCGGACGCAAACGAAACGGCGGAGGCCTGGCGGGTGGCGGTTTCGCGTCCGAAGCCCACCACGCTCATCCTGACGAGGCAGAAGGTGCCTGTGCTGGACATCACGAAGGGAGCGCATGAACATCCCCTCATCGAGGGGGTGCGGAAAGGCGGGTACGTGCTGTCCGATTGCACCGGCGTTCCCGACGTGATCCTGATCGCAACCGGTTCCGAGGTCCACCTGGCGCTGGAGGGCAAGGCGAGGCTCCAGGAGGAGGGCATCAAGGGGAGGGTGGTGTCCATGCCCTCCTGGGAGCTGTTCACCGAGCAGACCCAGGAATACAAGGACAGCGTCCTGCCCCCCGAGTGTCGTGCCCGCCTGGCCATCGAGGCCGGATCGCCGGTGGGCTGGCATCGCTGGGTCGGCCACAACGGCGACGTGATCGCGGTGGACCGGTTCGGGGCCTCCGCACCCGGAGGAACCGTCTACGAGCAGTACGGTTTCACCATCGAAAACGTCCTGTCCAAGGTGCGCATCCTGCTCGGGAAATAGCTTGTCAGGGCACACAGGCGAAAGGGCAATGACGAAGGGAAGGGCGAAAGGGGTGGATCAAGTATTGACGAGGGAATCACAGGGCTTCCCGTGCCTTTGACCTTTCCCCTTTGACAGCGGCAATCGTGGGCAGTTCAGGATATCTGCCACTACCCTGCGCTCCTACAGGGCCTTGACCGTCATGCCGCCGTCGATGACGAGCACGTTCCCGGTGATGAAGGAGGACTCTTGCGAGGCGAAGAACGCCACCGCACCGGCCACGTCCTCCGGCACCCCGAGCCTGCGCATCGGGACCCCCTTGAGCAGCTTCTCCAGGTACTTCTCATCCGCAAGCAGAGGGCTGAGCATCTCCGTCTGAATCGGGCCCGGGCAAACGGCGTTGACCGTGACCCCGAAGCGGGCGAGCTCCACGGCGTTCGACCGCGTCATGCCGATGAGACCCGCCTTCGTTGCGCTGTAGACCGGCAGGAGACCGGATCCCCGGATCCCCTCGACCGAGGCCACGTTGACGATTCTGCCCCTGCCCGAATTCTTCAGGTGCGGCGCAACGGCCCGGGTGATACGGATGACCCCGAGGAGGTTCACCCCGAAGACCCGGTCGATCTCCGAATCCTCCACCGACTCGATGAAGGCTGCATACCCCACGCCGGCGTTGTTGACGACCACGTCCAGGCCGCCGAAGGCCGAGACCGTCTCTGCGGTCATGCGCTCCACGTCCTTCTGTTGCGCTACGTCCGCGGCGATTGCGATGGCATCCCCTCCCTCGTCGCGGATCAGGCGGGCCGCCTCCTCGAGCCGATCCTCCTTCACGTCCGCGACGGCCACGCGGCAGCCGCCCGCGGCGAGCCTTCTGGCCGCGGCCCGTCCGATGCCGGCCCCGGCCCCGGTTACGAGCGCACGGACGCCCTCGAGATCGAATCCCATGTCTATCCCCCCTCGTTGAAATGCTCGGGTCTTTCTGGCCTTCTGTAGGGGTTGGCCCTATAGTGAGACGAAACCGGGCCGAGCCAACCGATTTGCCGGACAGTATAAGGGAACCCTGAAGAGGGGGTCAAAGAAATGACCAGAGTACCGAACCGCCTGATGGTCCTGGCTGCCGCGTGCCTCTTCCTCGCAGGCTGTGCGGGAAAGGGCCGGTTGCGGAGTACGGACGCACCTCGCTGGCGGGCGGAGCCCATGCCGGCGTGGGAAGAGGCCTTTCGGAGTGGGGATGAGCGCTGGCGCGGCGCCGACGGGGCCTACTCCGTGCCGCTTTCGTCTTCCAAGACCCTGTGGCTCTTTGGTGACACCTGGATTACCGACCCGGACGCGAAGGGCCGGGAAGAGGGCTGGGTGATCCGAAACAGCGTGGCTGTGCAGGACATTCGGAAGGGGGGGCCGGGAGACCTCGCCTTCTTCTGGAGACAGGGCAGCGGCGGGCCGCAGGCGCCCTTTCGGCTTCCAGGCGAATCCGGGTGGCTCTGGCCACTCAGCGGCGAACGGGTGAAGGAATCGCTCTACGTCTTCCTGGGCCGGTTCGTACGGAACGACTCGGTGCTTGGTTTCGAGACCGCGGGAAGCTGGCTCTTTCGGATCACCAACCCGGACGGGCCGCCCGGGATGTGGGAGGTGGAGCGGTTCCGGGTGCCCTTCTTCGAGCACACCGACCGGGGCGATCTCATCTTCGGTGTGGGGTGCATGTCCGAGCAGGGTTTCCTGTATGTATACGGCGTTCGAGAGGACTGGACCCGGGGCGTGCGGGGGCGGAGCCTTCTGGTGGCACGGGTGCCCCTGGAATCTCTTGCGGAGACCGATTTCTTCCGCTGGCGCTTCTTCTCCCCGGAGGGCTGGGTGGCGGACGCAGGCAGGGCCGAATCCCTGTTCGACGGAGCGGCCACGGAGATGTCCGTTTCCTCTCTTCCGGGAACGAAACAATTCCTGGCGGTCTACACGGATTGCGGGGTGGGCCGTGCGATCCTGGGGCGGCTGGCGCCCAGGCCGGAGGGGCCCTGGAGCGAGCCGGTGACCCTGTACCGCTGCCCGGAGATGGAGTGGGACGAGGAATACTTCTGCTACGCGGGCAAGGCACACCCTGAACTCGCAGGAGGGGCCAACGAGGTGGTCGTAACGTATGCCGTCAACTCCTGGGACCTGGAGGACCTGAAGCGTGATCTGCGGATCTACTGGCCGCGGTTCGTACGGTTGATCGCACCGTAATCTCTCTGCCGGTGGGTGTGATTCCTTTTCCGTTCCGAAGGAATCAAAAACAGGAAGAAACCGGTGAAGGACTCCCCCGAGTGTAAGCCTCTGCGGGCAACGAAGGAATCTCTCTCATGCAATCCAAGGCAAGGATCCCCCTCTTCCCTCTCGGGGTGGTGCTGCTTCCCGAAGTACTGCTGCCACTTCACATCTTCGAGGAGCGGTACAAGCAGATGATCGGCGAATGTCTGGATCAGGACCTGGAGTTCGGCGTGGTTCACTACAACGGCTCGGAGATGCAGTCCAGCGGCTGCACGGCGCGCGTCCTTCGCGTCCTGAAAAAGTACCCGGACGGCAGGATGGACATCCTGACCAAGGGGGAAAGCCGTTTCGAGATCGAGGACCTTCACGAAGAGAAGTCCTTCCTGGAGGGCAGTGTCGTCTTCTTCGACGATGTGGAGGAGGCCGCCAGCGAGCAGATGGAGGCCCTGGCTGCAGAGGGCCTCCATCTCATGATGCAGGTCGAGGATATCGATGGCAGGAGGCTGTCCGAGGAAATCGGGGAGCAGGTGGGCTTGAAGGAGGCATCCTACCTGATCGCATCGAGTGAGGGGTTCACCGTAGAGGAGAAGCAGGCGTTTCTCGAGATGACCTCCACCCGTGACCGGCTGGAGAAGGGTGTGCACGCGCTCCGCAAGATCCTCGACCGTGCAAGGCTGACCCGGGAGATCAAGAGGATCATCGGCGGCAACGGGGATGTCGCCAAGCTCGTCAATAAGCTCGAGTAGCGAAAAGGAGACCTCTATGGCTGCCACGAATTCCACCATGCTCGAACTGGGGACCGAGGCCCCCCCTTTCTCTCTTCCGTCGGCCACGGGGGGCACGGTTTCCCTCGAGGACTATCCGCATGCCAGGGCCTTCCTGGTCATGTTCATCTGCAACCACTGCCCCTTCGTCAAGCACGTACGGGACGAGCTGGTTAGGCTTGCCGATGACTACAAGGAGAAGGGCGTGGCGGTGGTGGCCATCAATTCGAACGACTGGTCCGCATACCCGGATGATTCGCCGGAAAGGATGGAAGAGGAGGCCCGGGAGTACGGATACCCCTTCGCCTACCTCTACGATGAAACCCAGGAGGTGGCCAAGGCCTACAGGGCGGCCTGTACGCCGGATTTCTACCTTTTCGATTCCGAACGGAAGCTCTCCTACCGGGGGCAGCTCGACGGCAGCCGGCCCGGCAACGACGTGCCGGTGAGCGGCACGGACCTCCGGGCGGCACTGGACGCCCTCCTTGGGGGCGGGCCCGGCATTCGCGAGCAGAGGCCGAGCCTGGGCTGCAACATCAAATGGCGGCCCGGAAACGAACCGGACTACTTCAAAAAATAGGGGCAGCACATCCAACCCTCCCGCGCCGGGGCTGGCCATTTCTGTCGGTTTGTGGAAGAATGTGGGCGTTTTGCCGGGCGGAAGTCGAACAGGGATACAGCGGCAGGTCAGAAAGAGGAGTGGAAGGATGTCAAAAACGCTTGTTGCCTACTACACGCAGACGGGGAACACACTGAAGGTTGCGGAATCCATCTACGAGGCCCTCTCGGGAGAGAAGCAGATCAGCGCCTTTCCGGAGATCGAGTCGCTCGATCCCTTTGATCTCATTTACATCGGCTTTCCGATCCACAGTCACAGCATACCGAAGCCGGCGGAGGCCTTCCTGAAGAAGATACCGAAAGACAAGAAGATCGCGCTCTTTTCCACCCACGGCGCGCTGACGGGCTCACAGCTATCCAGGGAAGCGCTGGAGCACGCCACGGTGCTCGCCTCCGGAGCCCAGGTGCTCGGCACCTTCACCTGCCGCGGCCGTGTGCCGTTCAGCGTACTGGAGAGACTGGAGAAGATGCCCGAGCACAAGGCGTGGGCCGAGATGGCTGCCTCGGCCCGCAACCATCCGGACACAACGGACCTGAATCAGGCGAAGGTCTTCGCGAAGTGGATTCGGGACAAGGCAGCCGCAAAGAAGTAGCCTCCCCTCTTAAGGAAGCAGATCCTCCAAGGCCTGGCCCAGGGCGGGATAGCGGAAGGTGAATCCGAGTTCGAGAAGGCGGGACGGGATCGCGCATTGCCCCTCCAGAAGGACCTGAGCGAACTCCCCGAGGGCGATCTTGAGCACGGGTCCGGGCACCGAGGGCAGAAAGGTCGGTCTCCTCAAGGCACGGCCGAGGGCCTTTGTGAATTCCCGGTTCCGGACCGGATGCGGGGCCGTACAGTTGAAGGGCCCGGATGCCTCCGGCCGGGTCAGCGCGAAGAGGAAGATCCGGGCAAGGTCTGTTTCGTGGATCCAGGGGAACCACTGATCGCCTTTTCCCAGGGGGCTTCCGAGGCCTGCCCGAAAGGCCGGGGCCATGCTCTTGAGGGCGCCTCCATTCCGGCCGAGTACCACCCCGAGGCGGCAGACCGCGACCCGGACTCCGTGCGCGGCGGCCTTCCCCGCCTCCGCCTCCCACTCCAGAGACAATTCCGCCAGAAAGTCACGGCCCGCCGATGCATCTTCGCCCAGGCCTTCCTCTTGCCGGAACCCGTAATAGCCTGTGCCCGAGGCGCTCACCAGAACGGTTTCCCGCCCCTTGCGTCCCGACAGCCCCTCCGCGAGATTGCGGGTGGTGTCTATGCGGCTCGCCCGGATCTCACGCTTGTTTGCGGGGCTCCACCTTCGAAAGATCGATGCCCCCGCCAGATTGATCACGCCTTCGTGTTCCGGAACCCTGTCCTGCCAGGATCCCGGACGCCTCGGGTCCCCCTCCAGATAGGCGACACGGCTCCCCTGGGGTTGATCTTGCGGCGGCGACCGAGTCAGTACAGTCGCCTCATGTCCGCTCTCAATGAGGGCGCCCACTACGGTGGTGCCCACGAATCCCGTGCCGCCGGTGACGAAGACCTTCATGTTTCTCCCGTGTCCGTCCCCACGGTTCACTTGACTCTGGGCAGTGCCAGCCCCATGACTTCTTTTTCGCCGGACTTGTGGACCGTGACGTCGATTTCCAGGCGATCGTTTCGGAAGCCGTAGGCCAGCTTCGACTCGCCCGAGTCGCCCTCCAGGTCCGTGATACATCGAAGGATGCCCACCATCTCCGCGGCCAGGCCCGCCGGTGGTTTGGGCAGGGTGGTCTCTTGCTTCCCGATCAGCCTGCATTCCCCCTCCACGGCGCCCACCCGCGAAATCTGAATCTTTTCCGCCTCTTCCTCGATGGCGTGAAAGATGGCGCTCGCCAGGTACTTGAGTGCCATTTCGGAGGTGTCGCCGGTTGCCTCGTCCCCGACTCCCTTCTTGCTGATCGATTCGAGCTCCTGGTGCGCGTCCGCTTCCGAGTAACAGTCTGCGTACTCCTGCAGCTTGAGGTGCAGGCTCTTCGGATCTTTCATGTCAAGCCCCCAAAAAAAGATTGGATTGATCGAGCTTACCGATTCCGCTGTGTTCTGCTATATCGATGCACGCTCCGGCGACCAAGTTTCGTTTTCTGCCCTGGCCACGTCCCGGAAACACGGTTGCCAGACGATTCTTTCTGCGGGTATGCTGTCCCGGCAGGGGCGGCCGGTCGCCCCCCTGGCGAGAATCCGAAGCCGCGCCGTCCGCATCCAAAGCATAGTAAAAAAGTCTGCTAATAAAACACCGAATGCCCTTCAACCCACATTTTAGAAAGGGGGGAGAGGAAGTCATGGAAGCTGAAGCGAGAGGGGTTGCCGTACGGGGTTTGGAAGGCGTCATCGCTGCTGAGACCCGCATCGGCTACGTGGATGGAAACAATGGCAAGCTGTACTACGCCGGCTATGACATCAACGACCTTGCGAAGCACTGCTCTTACGAGGAATGCGTCTTCCTTCTCTGGAACGACCGTCTGCCCACGAAGGCGGAGCTGGATGATTTCAGGGCGGAGCTCATCCCGGAGATGACCCTGCCGCGTCCCCTCGTCCAGTGGTTCAAACGGGTTCCCCGGGGCGTTCACCCGATGGTCATGCTTCGCTCCGCTGTTTCGGACCTCGCCCTCTACGACAAGGAGACCGAGGACAACTCCATCGAAGCGAATCGCCGCAAGGCGGCCCGGCTCGTGGCAAAGGTGCCGTCGATCATCGCGGGGTTCCACCGGATCTACCACGGCCAGGAGCTGGTCCCTCCGGATCCGAAGAAGAGCATTGCCGTCAATTTTCTCAGAATGTTCACCGGAAAGGAGCCGGACAAGAAGGCCCGGGAGGCGATCGAGTTGATGTTCGTTCTTCACGCGGACCACGGCTTCAATGCCTCCACCTTTGCCGCAAGGGTGACGGCCAGCACGCTGGCGGACATCTATGCTGCGATTACGGCGGCGATCGGTGCGCTGAAGGGGCCCCTCCACGGCGGCGCGAACCAGCGTGTCATGGAGATGCTCGAGGGGATCGGGTCACCCGACGACGTGGAGGACTACATCAACGGCCTGCTGGCCCGGAAGGAGCGGATCATGGGCTTCGGGCACCGTGTGTACAAGACGGAAGATCCCCGAGCCCGGCATTTGCGCAAGTACTCGGAAGATGTTTGCGGCAGCGACGAGGCCTGCCATCCATACTATCTTATCAGCCGCAGGATCGAGCAGCAGGTCAAGAAGTCGAAAGGGATCTACCCGAACGTGGACTTCTATTCGGCAACGGTTCAGCACGCACTCGGGATTCCGGTCGATTACTACACCACCGTGTTCGCGGCCTCTCGCACCGCAGGCTGGACAGCCCACGTGATGGAGCAGCATGCGGACAATCGTCTGATGCGACCCAAATCCCAGTTCGTGGGCAAGCTGCCGAGGAGATTCGTGCCCCTGGAGAAACGGAAGAAGTGATTCCGACCCGTGAATCCCCGTGTGAAAGGGGGCTCGGGCCCCGGCAAGCACTCCTGGCTGCCTTTGCCTTTTCACCCGGAGTGAGGTATCTGGTAGGACCGAATGATCCGTAAGCCTCAACCCAGTCCTTAGTAAAGAGGGGACCTCGGAGCATGCAGGCTGGCAAAGAGCAGGAGGTCATGTCCAGGGAGTCGGATCTCGATCTGAAGGAGCAGATCATCCAGATCGTCGACGAGGTAGCCGAGACGTACGTGCAGGACGATATCCTGGCGAATGTGGGCGACTATCCCATGCCGTCCCGCGAGGAGATCATTCGGATCCTGGACGAGATTCAGGAAGTGCTCTATCCCGGCTATTTCGGCAACTGGCGGGCGGACCGGATCAACTACCGGTATTATCTCGGCACCAAGATGAACCAGATCTACGAGGGATTCAGCCAGCAGATCGCCCGCAGCCTTCGCCACAACTGCGTGGGCGCGCACCGGGTTTGCGATCGTTGCATGCGGAGCGGACGGGAACAGACGATCGATTTCATGAAGAAGGTTCCGAAGATCCGGCGGCTGTTGCGCGGTGACGTAGAGGCGGCCATGGAGGGAGATCCCGCGGTCTCCCGTTTCGAGGAGGTCATCTTCGGCTATCCGGGGATCAAGGCGATGACGATTTACCGGATTGCGCACGAACTCTTCCACCAGGATATCCCCATCCTGCCCCGCATCATGACCGAATACGCACACACCGTGACGGGTATCGACATCCACCCGGGCGCGCACATCGGCGAGCGGTTCTTCATCGACCACGGTACCGGGGTCGTCATCGGAGAGACCTGCCTGATCGGTGATGATGTGAAGATCTACCAGGGAGTGACGCTCGGAGCGTTGAGCCTGCCCCGGGACGAGTCGGGCGCGCTGGTACGGGGCACCAAGCGACATCCGACCGTCGAGGACAAGGTCACGATTTACGCGGGAGCCACCATACTGGGTGGCGAGACGACCATCGGTGCCGGGTCCGTCATCGGCGGAAATGTCTGGCTCACGGGTACGATCCCGGCCGGCACCAAGGTGGTGATCGAACCTCCTCGACTCCAGGTCCGTGAAGGGCGCGTGGAGAGGAAGGAACCGGTCATCGATTTTCAGATATGAGTCATTCCGCTCCTTGAGGGGGGAACCAAGGTCGGAACAACCAAGGAAGAGGGAAGATCATGTGGGAATACACGGAGAAGGTATTCGAGCATTTCAAGAACCCGCGGAACGTGGGTGAGGTGGAAGATCCGGACGGCGTGGGGGACGTGGGCTCTCTCGCCTGCGGGGATGCGTTGCACCTGACCTTCAAGCTGGACGAGAACAAGCGAATCAAGGACGCGAAGTTCAAGACCTTCGGGTGTGCCAGCGCCATCGCCTCCTCGTCGGCATTGACCGAGATGATCAAGGGCAAGACTCTGGAAGAGGCGGAGAAGATCACCAATCAGGACATTGCCGACTACCTCGGAGGGCTTCCGGAAGAGAAGATGCACTGTTCGGTGATGGGCAAGGAGGCCCTGGACGCGGCCATCGCTTTTTACAGGGGGGAGACGAAGCGGGAAGACGCGGAAGACGTTGTTTGCAAGTGCTTCGGTATCACCGGGAACGAAATCCGTGAAGTGGCCAGGCTCAACAACCTGAACACGGTGGAGCAGGTGACCCACTACACGAAGGCGGGTGGGGGCTGCAGCACGTGCCACCCTGAGATCCAGTTGATCCTGGGGGAGGTGGCCGAAGCATCGGAGAGGGAAAAGAAGGCTCTCGAGGCCCAGTCCGGACGGAAGCTGACGAACCTGCAGAAGATCAAACTGATCGAAGAGACCATGGACCGGGAAATACGCCCTTCCCTGAAACAGGACGGCGGGGATATCGATCTGGTCGATGTGGAGGGGAACAAGGTTCTTGTGGGGTTCCGGGGAACCTGCACGTCCTGTCCGAGCTCTGATTTCACCCTGAAGGGCTTCGTGCAGGAGAAGCTGCGTGAATTCGTGAGCCCTGAAATCGAAGTAGAGGAAACAGCGCCATGACGAAGACGATTTACCTTGACAACAACGCCACCACGCAGGTCGCACCGGAAGTCGTTGAGGAGATGGAGCCCTACTTCCATGAGCTCTACGGCAATCCGTCCAGCATGCACTCCTTCGGCGGGAAGTTGAAGCGGAAGGTGGAGGAATCCCGGGAGAATGTCGCCGCCCTGATTGGGGCGCAGCCGGATGAAATCATCTTCACGAGTTGCGGAACCGAAAGCGACAACGCCGCGATCATGGGCACCCTGGAACGGTACCCGGAAAAACGTCACTTCGTGACCACCCGGGTGGAACACCCGGCTGTCTGGAACCTCTGCCCGTACCTGCGAAGCAAGGACTATCGGATTACCGAGCTTTCGGTGGACGGCGAGGGCCGGCTGGATCTCGAGGAGCTCAAGGCCGCTGTCGGTGACGATACGGCGATGGTCAGCATCATGTACGCGAACAACGAGACCGGTGTGATCTTCCCCATCGACGAAATCGGCCGGATCCTGAAGGCGCGCGGTGTGCCTTTCCACACGGACGCCGTGCAGGCGGTGGGCAAGATCCCCCTCGACCTGAGCAGGCAACCGGTCGACATGCTCTCCCTTTCCGGGCACAAGCTGCACGCCCCCAAGGGGATCGGTGTGCTGTACCTGCGAAGGGGCACCAAGTTCTCGCCCCTCATGAAGGGGGGGCATCAGGAGAAGGGCCGAAGGGGCGGGACCGAGAATGTTCCGTATATCATGGGGCTGGGCAAGGCGGCGGAACTGGCCCTCGCCCACCTGGACGAGGAGAACACCGGGGTGCGGGCGCTGCGGGACCGAATGGAGAAGGGGCTCGTGGAGAGCATCCCGAACACGATCGTCAACGGAGACAAGGCGGACCGGCTTCCGAATACGAGCAGTGTCTGTTTCGAGTACGTGGAGGGTGAGTCGATCCTCATGATGCTCGACGAGATCGGGGTTTGTGCCTCTTCAGGGTCGGCCTGTACCTCCGGCTCCCTCGAACCTTCCCACGTTCTGCGGGCCATGGGTGTGCCCTTCACCGCTGCACACGGATCGGTGCGGCTCACCCTGAGCATACACACCACGGACGAAGAGGTCGATCACGTCCTGAAACACATGCCGGGCATCATCGAGAATCTCCGTACCATTTCCCCCTTCTGGAAAGAGTACAAGGAAGGAAAGGTATCTGCCGCTGCGCCCGCGTGATGCCCTGGGAAGAGGAAGAATGGCCGACGGTAAGAGGATTCCGCTCACGTCCCTGAGCCACAAGGGAGGTTGAGCCTGCAAGATCAGCCCGGGGGACCTGGGCGACGTTCTTGGCGGACTCCCTCCCATCGAAGATCCGCACGTGATCGTCGGGACGAGCACCCGCGATGACGCGGCGGTGTATCGTCTGAACGGCGAGACCGCTCTGGTCCAGTCGGTGGACGTGTTCACCCCGGTTGTGGACGATCCGTACACCTTCGGACGGGTGGCTGCGGCCAATTCGCTGTCCGACATCTATGCCATGGGCGCTCGGCCGATCCTCGCCCTGTCGGTCATCGCCTTTCCGGTGGACAAGCTGCCCATCTCCGACATGCGGGAGATTCTGAGAGGCGGAATCGACAAGGCGCGGGAGGCAGGAATCGAGGTTGTGGGGGGGCATTCCCTCGAGGACAACGAGCCGAAGTTCGGTCTGAGCGTCACGGGCCTGGTCCATCCGGAACGGATCCTGCGCAACAGCTCTGCCCAGCCGGGAGACGTTCTCGTCCTGACCAAGCCGCTGGGCAGCGGCGTGCTCACGCATGCGATCAAGAAGGGCCAGGCCACGGAGGAGGAGATTCGGGAGGTCGTGGAGATCATGACCCGGCTCAACCGCGATGCCTGCGAGGTCATGGTGGAGGTGGGTGTGTCCGCATGCACGGATGTGACCGGGTTCGGCCTCCTGGGTCATTTGATCGAAATGCTGCAGGGCTCCGGCGTCTGTGCGAGAATCCGGGCGGAAACCGTGCCGGTGCTTCCCACGGTCCGTTCCCGCGTCGAGGAGGGCATCTACCCGGGCGGGACGAAGAAGAACCTCGCCTATTACGGGAAGTATGTGGATTGGGAGGAGGGGGTGGAGGATGCGGACCGGCTCGTTCTGGCGGATTCCCAGACTTCGGGCGGGCTCCTGATCGCGGTGCCGAAAGCGCGGGAAGACGAGCTGAAGAAGGGCCTTCGGGACCGTGGGGTGGCGGCCCACGGGACGATCGGTGAGATCGTCCCGTGCACGGACGAGCCGAGGCTACTCGTCACGCGGGATTGAGAAACCTTCGGACACATACATAAAGTGATTTCTGCAAATTTATTGTAAGATACTTAAATAATTATATATTTATTACCAAGAACTTTACGGTTCGCCCCGCAGCAGATACCGGCCGGAACCCTATGGACAGCATAGGGCATCTATCGCTAAAATAGAAGGCCACGCGTGACCCCGCCTCGAAGTAAGAAGTTCCGAGTATGCCGAGTCTGACGTCACTTCGTGAACCAAGCCCGTCCCCTTTCGGTCTTACTTGACGCAGAGTCGCCCGCGGCAGCAGAAGCTCTCGATGCCATTCGATCTTCTATCGTGCAGATGCCGGGAGCGTAACCGACAAGACAAGCGAAGAAACGGTTATGATCAATCGAGTCCAAGAGGAAGTGAAATACCTCCAGCAGAGGCTGGACGATCACGCAGATACGGTTTCCACGGAGCTGAAGATACCCAGGATCAAGGCTCGGGAGAAGATCAAGAAGGCCTGGCTCGACGGCTGTATCATGTGCAAGCAGCAGGGACCCACTGTGCCGCATTTCTACAAGGGTCAGGTCTATGTGATCTGCGTCGAGTGTGACGTGGCCTACTCCATGGAGCACGGGGAGAGGGATCTGAAACGGTCCATCGCGCGAAGGCTTGCGCGACGGTCCAAGTCGTCGGCTTCGAGGAACTAGCTCTGCGTTTTGCAGAGAATAAGCAAGCCGGCTGAGAAGCAGCTTGAAGCACCTTCCCATTCTTCGTTCCGTTTACCCGTTTCCATCCACTCCGGTTGCACTCGGACAGCGCCTCTGACGAATAGCCCTCCAACCGCCCGAGCGGCCGCCCCATCATCATTCCTTCGTGCGTCAGGCCCCAGGGATGTGCTATGCTTCCCGCATCGGATGGAATCGGGCAGAGCCGTCGTTTCGAGATACAGTTTCCACGAGATGCGACCTGGAGGGATGCGTATGAGTCGACTGGAAATCCTGTTCCTGGCCGAGGTAGACGAAGGGTCCTGCAACGGAGACAGGATATGCGAAAACCTGTGCCCTACCGGGGCCATCCAGGTGATCCACAAGAAAGCACGCGTTGACGAAGACAGGTGCGTCGCCTGTATGAAGTGTGTGGATGCCTGCCCGGAGCATGCCGTTGCGCTCACACCCCGTTCCGAGCCACTGGTCATAGGAATCGATCCCTCTACGGTTGATCAGGAGGCGTTGGACCAACTGTGCGCGAAGGCGAATCTCGACCCGGAAGAATCCATTTGTCTGTGCAATGGAATCCTGGCAAAGGAGGTTGCCGCAGCGGTTCTGCAGGGAGCTGCGACTCCGGAAGACATCGCTCTCATGACGGGAGTCAGAGTCGGATGCGCGATGTGGTGTACGACACCGGTTCTGAGGTTGATCAAGGCGAACGATACGGAGGTGGTGCTTCCCAAGGGATACCGAATGTACGACATAGAGCCGGCGGTATGGGACGTCCCCGAAGAAGTGGCGAGAAAGTATCCCGAATACTTTCTCGCAGAGGACGCGGAGCTTTCTCGTCAAGGCACTGTTGAAACCTTTGCATCCGTCATTGTCGGAAGGAGGAAGCCATGACCAATCAGGCGGTCGCTCCACCCGAACTCGTACCTTCCGTGTACGCAAGGGAGCTTCTCCCTCGCGCCGCCCTCTCACCCAGGTTCGTTTCCTTGAATGTGAGGGAGCTCTTCCCGGACATTCCCGGTGCGATCTACGCGCAGGATGGCGATCTGTCTCCGGTGCGAAGGGCGACGGAGAAGGCTTTGGCCAATGTCCGTATGGACACAATCCGCCCCGGCGACAGAGTGAATATCCTGTGCTGTGAACACTCCTTCATCATTTGCGAAGGTGAGCCGTATGCGGAGATCATCCGAACCACGAAAGATGTGGTCAGGGGGAGGACCGGTTGCGAGGACATTCGTCTTCGAATCGGTACAGGCGTAGGGTTTCACGAAGCAGGGGAACTGGTCGAGCACTACAAGTTCGACGAATATTTCGACGGGAAGACCGCCGGAGTCGTTCCCCTCGACAAAGGCGTACCGATCGAAACCGAAATCGGCACCCTCTACGGCGTTGCCCGAGCATACGATGCGGATAGAATCATTCACGTTCACTATGATGATCCAAGAGAGATCTATCTTCATAGATTCATCGACAGAGCCCTCAAACCCTTTGGAATGGGCTATGCAAGATTCGAAACCCGATCGGTTTTTCACTCGAATTTCGGCAATCGCAGCGGCAATTTCATTCCCCGGGCCATCTTCAATTCCTCGTTCGTTCAGGAGAAATACGCCTTCAGCTGCATCCAGATGTCCTCCCCTGCGGGAATAACGGGCGTCGAAGCCGACAATGACACCCGGCGACTCAATCGCAGGTTGATCCTTTCCGCCCTGCGGGCCTATGGAAAGATCTACCGTCTCATCTGTGAAATAGACGAATGCGTCGTGGTATTGGATGGCGGAAAGTGGCCATGGTATCTGCATGCCGGGGGGATCACGTCCGGCAATCTGTTCAAGGCGCCCCTGGATTTCCTGGATCTTCGTGTCGGCTCTTCGCAAAATGAAATCGGAAGTGATTTCAATCCGGCGATCAAGGCTTTTGTCGTGAACAATACCTGGAGACAGGCCTTTTGGGACCTGGAACTCCGTGTTCCCACGATCATGGTGGGTAAGCACGAGCCGCCCACTTTTGGAGTGAAGAAGATCGTGACGGCTGAAGATTTCGAGAGCGCCATGGATTTTGCGGTCCGAATTGCAGGGACCGACAAGATCATCCTCTTCGACGGCAGTTTCGGCCACATCAACCTCAGCCCCTCGCTGGCCGAGTACATGTCAGGAAAGGCCCCGGAAATCGCCCACCAAGTCGACGAAGAGCTCTTGCCGATGTGGCTGAAGCAACGGGGGATTGATCCGGAAGCAATCGAGGATACAACCTAGCCCCGGAATGGAATGCCCCGCAACGAATCCGCAAATCGTTCCCTTATGGGCATCACCGAGAAGGCAAGCAGATGTCGCGGGAAGTGGATGATTTCAGAGAACCTCGTGAGGAGCAGAAGAAGGAGGTGAGACGGATGGGACAGACGGATCTCGAAAGACGGAAGAAGGATGTGGCCGATAAGGCGATCGGATACGAGAAGGAGCACCACTGCTGCAGCCAGGCGACGCTGCTGGCCCTCCAGGAGGCACTGGGCCTGGAGGACGAGCTGGCCCTCAAGGCGGCCAGTTCCATGTGTGGAGGCGTCGCCCTGTCCGGAAACACGTGCGGTGCCCTGTCGGCGGGTGTGATGGTGATGGGCATGAAGCTCGGTCGCGGGGACCTGAAAGAGGGCTTCGCGAATGTGATGAAGGCCATGGTGCCGGCGAACAAGCTGGTGAAATGGTTCGAGAAGGAATACGGCACCACGGTCTGCAAGGACATCTCCGGAATGGAGGTGAACGAGGACATGCTGAATCTGTTGAGCACACAGCCGGAGGCCGCGCTGAGCGCACTTGACCCGGCCATGGTCGAGAAGTGTTCGAATATCTGCGGCCGGACGGCGGAAAAGGTGCTCGAGATCCTGGCCGAGGAATGATGTCGGGACTTCTGCAAAAGGCCTTCTGGTGGGTCCCCTTCGGCAGGGTGCCCGAAATGGAAGCCCGGGAACTGAAGGCCCGTTGTGAGGGTTCGAATCCGCCTCAGATCCTGGATGTTCGCACCCGCATGGAGTGGCGGCGGAGCCGTATCCCGGATGCCCGTCACGTGCCGCTGCTCAGCCTCAAGAGACGACTCGACGATCTGAACCTCGACAAGAGCCGACCCGTGGTCGCCGTCTGCCTTTCGGCCCATCGGAGCATCGCCGCGGCGCGACTCCTGAAGCAAACCGGCTTTCCGAAGGCATGCCAGCTCAAGGGCGGGATGAAGGCCTGGTGGGCAGCGGGGCTGCCCACCGAAGGGGATACGTAGCCGAGGGGTCAGCCGGTTGTCCGGGTGTAGTTGTCCGGGCTGGACCGGAAGACGTGCGCACCCTTCTTCTCTTCGGCGATCTGCTCGATGTAGCCGAAGTTGAGCAGGTACTCCATGGTTCCCAGATACTTGCCTTCCGAATCCCGTACGGCGAAGAAGCGGTTCAGGGCCCTGAGCCCGATTTCCTCCACCGTGACCCAGAACTCCGCCTCGTCCGCCCGCCCGCTCTTGAAATCGGCGAGCATCTTCTCCAGCCTGGGGAGGCTCTCCGGCTTGTGGCAGCCCCTCACATCCATGCCGAGACGGTCCTTCGGTGCTTCCATGAGCCGTGCCTTCGAGTCGTTCCACCATCGGATCTTGTCGTTCTCATCGATGAAGACCATCTGGAAGGGCAATGCGTCGAACATCGCCTTGATCTGCTCTCTGCTCAGGTTCTCGATCATCTGCTCTCCTTTTCTTCGGCGTGCGCTCTTCTATTCTCCTTCAGCCCAGTAGGTCTGGCGGAGCTCCCGTTTGAGGACCTTTCCCAGGGCGTTCCGCGGGAAGTCCTCCGCTCGAAGCTCCACAGCGCTCACCCGCTGGTGCTTTGCCAGCCGGCTGTTGGCCCATTCCTTCAGATCGTCCCCGGTGGCCGTTGCCCCCTCGCGGGGCCGCACCAGGGCGAGGGGCGTTTCCCCCCACTTCTCATGGGGGACGGCGATCACCGCCACGTCCAGAACCTCCGGGTGCTGTAGAAAGACCTCCTCGATGTCACTGGCGAAGACATTGAGCCCGCCCGACACGATCATGTCCCTCTTGCGGTCCATGATGTACAGGAAACCGTCCTCGTCGAACCGGCCCATGTCCCCTGTGCGGATGTAGGTGCGGCCCCTCTCGTCCCTCCAGATGATCTCCGCCGTGGCTTCGGGTCGATTCAGATACCCTTTCATCATGATCGGGCTGTAGCCGATGATCTCGCCCACCTCGCCCACGGGGAGTTCTTTTCCTTCATCATCGATGATGCGCATGTCCGTGGAGCCGATCGGCGTGCCCACCGAGCCGGTCTTCTCCTGTACGTCCTCCGGCTTGAGGGTCGTGCCGACTCCTTCGGTGAGGCCGTAGATTTCCAGGAGGCCGGGGCCCATCTTGTCGAGGATCCGGCGTTTGAGCTGCAGGGGCAGCATGGCCCCTACGGAGATCATGATCCGCAGGCTCGATAGGTCGGATCCTGCGAATTCGGGCGATTCGAGAACCACATGGTACTGTGTCGGCACCATCAGCGTGTGGGAGGCCTTTTCCTTTTGGACGGCCGCGAGGAAGCCTTCAGCTGAGAAAGAGGGCAGGAGCACCGTGACCGCACCCGCAGCCACCGAAGGGAGGAGGATGACCCAGGTCGCATTCGTGAAGGGAGGTGTCGTGATCAGAGAGGTCGATGCAGAGTGGATGCGGTATTCCACCGCGGCTGCAAGGGCGATGAGGGAACGGGCCTGGTGGGTGATGACGATGCCCTTCGGCACACCGGTGGTCCCCGAGGAGTAGATGATGTTGCACTCGTCTTCGCTCAGAAGGGTGACCGGAGGTTCGGTTTCCGCCGCGGCCGCGATGAAGGCCTCGTATGCCTGATACGCCTCCTCCTCGAAATGGATGGCGATTCGATGTCCGTCCGGTATGGACGGAAGCGATCCGAGCATCGGCGTAGCCAGTGCCTGCAGCTGTGAGGCGACGAAGAGAAACTTCGACCCCGAGTCCTCGATCACCGTGGCGATCATCTCCGGCTGGAGCAGGGCCGAAATGGGGACGATCACGCCCCCTGCGCGCATGGTGCCGAAAAGGATCTCGAGGGCCTCGATGCTGCTGAGGGAAAGGAGCGCGACCTTGTCCCCTTTCCGGAGCCCCTTGTCGAGGAGGGTGTTCGCCACCTTGCTCACGCGCCTGTCGAACTCCGCCCAGGTGACGCGCCGTTGCCCGCAGACGAAGGCGGTTCGGCCGGAACGGAACTTGGCGTGAGTCGAGAGCAAATCGGAAACGCTCAGGGAAGGCTGGTCCAGCATCGCTTTCTCCTTCCGTCTGGAAAAGGGACTGGGAAACAGAATATTTCCCACGGGGGCCCGGATGTCAACCGGGCAGAGTTTCTGCGTGGTTTGCCAGGGCCGGGGTTTGTACATTAGGTAGCCGTATATAGGCAAGGCTTCCAGCTGTATTGCCTGCCTTTCAAACGGCACGAAATATAGTAAAACGCCTAAATGAAATGCATAATTTTTCTTGACATCATTTAGAACTGGGCATTAACATCGATAACGGTCATTCCGTCCAGGCTCGAATGCATCAACACACCAGCCTCGAAGCATGTCCGGAACGCTCCTTTGAGAACCACCCCTGGTCCCATCAATGAACCAACAGGTTAACCACGTCCGGGGTTCGTCATGAAATGGGACCGCCAGAAGGTGCCTATACGTCACCTCCAGGGGGCTACTGGCCCCTTGGAGGCTTAACAGATCTTCCTTTTTCATGCAAAGGAGTGCACAAAGACAACCGTAAGGAGGTAGGTCATGATCTACGCTGCAAGAGGGATTCTTGGATGGCTGGTTGTCCTGGCTTTGCTTGTGTCCACTCCGGTATTCGCCGGGGACGTCGAAGACCTCGAGGCCATCTTTGAGAAAGGGGTGAAGGCGTACAACAGCAAGGATGAAGCTTTCTTCACATTGCTGGATGACCGGGGCGTTGTTTTCAGCCCTTCCGTACCGTTTGCCGCTGAGGGGAAGACGGCATACGAGCAATACACGAGGGGCGTGTGGACGAGCATGGACAGCTCGACATTCACTGCTGTCAATCCTCAGTTCCGGGTGATAGGCAGCACGGGTCTCGCCTGGGGACATTACGCCATCGCACTGAAGCCGAAGGACGGTGGAGCCAGATCCATCTTTGGACGATACACCGTCGTCTATAACAAGTCAGGCGGGAAGTGGCTTGCCGTGAATGCGCACTACTCGGCGCTGCCGTCGGGCAATTGAAGTCTCGAGCCGATTGTACTCGATACCGAGAAGGACTTGTTAGGCTTGCTGAAGCAAGTCGCTTGAAGCGAGTCCGAGAGTCAAGGGGGAGACGCCGAGGGCGGTACCCATTTCGGGTGCCGCCCTGTCCATTCAATGAAACAATTACGATACCTTGTGGTCCCAGCCTCTCGGATTGGGCGGTCACCCACGGAAATCCGGACCCACCCGACAGAGAATTGACCACTCTGCGTAAAGCCTTCATTCCTCGTCCAGTCTCGCAACACTGAAGGTTCGGAAATGAGACATGCATCCCAGTGGGCTGGCTGGCAGAGTGGGCTAGCTACATGAGATCCGGGAAGCCGGAAATTTCAAACTTTCGATCGAACATCGATGCCACAAGGAAGCGACCTGGGAGCATGGCTCGTGCGTAGTTATCGATGCAATTGCGGTCACACGTGAAAGATGCTGGCGGTATGACTGGTTGATCGAGTTTGACATCAAAGGTCTATTCGACAACATTGATCACGAATTGTTGCTTCGAGCAGTGCGTTGCCATACGGACTGCAAAGGGGTTCTGCTGTACATCGAGCGATGGCTTACGGCACCATTCCAGACAGAAGATGGAACGATCGTCGAACGGAGGGCAGGAACTCCGCAGGGAGGCGTTATCAGCCCGATTCTGGCAAATCTTTTTCTTCATTACGCGTTCGACAAGTGGATGGAGAGGAGATTTCCTGGGAACCCATGGGCCAGATACGCAGATGATGGAGTAGTCCAGGCCCGAACAAAAGAAGAGGCCGAAGGCATTCTTTACCATCTGGAAGCTCGGATGCGGGAGTGTGGTCTCGAACTCCACCCGGATAAGACGCGCATCATTTACTGCAAGGATGATGACCGAAGGGGCAAACATCCTGAAACGAAGTTCGATTTTCTGGGATACACGTTTCGGCCGCGACGGTCCAAGAATCGATACAACAAGCATTTCATCAACTTCACGCCTGCAGTGAGTAACAAGGCCAGTAAGGCCATGCGACAGACGATTCGGAGTTGGCGATTCCATCTGAAAGTGGACCGGTCGTTGGAGGACATCGCAAGGATGTTCAACCCCGTTCTTCGCGGATGGATCAACTACTACGGACGCTTTTACAAATCCGCACTGTATCCGGTTCTCAGGCATATGAACGGTGCCCTGATCCACTGGGCACGACGGAAATACAAAAGGCTGAATCGACATCGTCGGCGGGCGGAATACTGGCTTGGGCGGATTGCGCGCCGAGAGCCACGACTCTTTGCCCACTGGCAGATGGGGATTCTGCCATCGGCTGGATGATGGGAGCCCGGTGAGCTGAGAGGTTCACGCCGGGTTCTGAGAGGGCCTGGGGGTGAGATTCCCCCGGGCTACTCACCTCGTCATGGTGCTTGAGAAGCAGGAGGATGCAGATCGGGTGATGGCGGTCCTGCCGAAGAGGTTTGGCAAGTACGGCTTGACGATCCACCCGGAGAAAACCAGAAGAGTCGATTTCCGTCGTCCGCCACGCGGAGGAGCGGGACAGGGGAACACAGGGAAGCGGCGGCTCGGAACCTTCGACCTGTTGGGCTTCACCCACTATTGGGGAAAGTCCCGTCGGGGCACGCCGGTGGTGAAACGCAAGACCAGTGCGAGCCGCTTCAGCCGGAAGCTCAAGGAAATTGCGCGCTGGTGCAGGCAGCACAGACACCTGCCCGTACGTGAGCAGCATGCACAACTATGGCGTAAGATCCAGGGCCATGATGCCTACTTCGGGATCACGGGGAACGCTCGCGCCCTGGCACGCTTTCGACATGGGGTGGAACGGATATGGCGCAAGTGGCTCGACCGCCGGTCGCACCACGCGAAGATGACGTGGGCCCGGTTTAAAGAACTGCTCAAGCGATACCCGCTGCCCCCCGTACGGGTTGTACACAGCATTTACCGAAGCGTAGCGAATCCGTAGTCTGAGGAACCGGATGCGGGAAATCCGCACGTCCGGATCTGTGGGAGCCTGGGGAGGGTAACCTCACTAGGCCACCCGGCCGTGGGTGGTGGGGGACTACTGCGCGAGGCGGGTGGAGGCCCTCGGTCTGCTTGCGGAGGCAGCCCTCGGCCGGGGACTGGGACAGACGGAGCGCGGCGAGCCGTATCAGGTCATGGTCCACGTGGATTCGGCAGTTCTCGCCGATCAAAGCGAGGATGGGCTCTGTGAATTCGAGGATTTCGAGGGCATTCCTCCGGAAACGGCCCGCCGCCTGGCATGTGATGCACCCGCGGTGACGGTATCCGAGGACGCCGACGGCAATATCCTCCATGTGGGTCGCAAGGCCAAGAAGATTTCCGCTCCTCTCTGGCGGGCCCTGGTGAGCCGGGACCGGACCTGCCGGTTCCCGGGTTGCTCGAAGACGCGGCACCTACGGGCCCACCACATCGAACACTGGGCCCGGGGGGGCGAACCGAAGAGCGGGGCTGGAGATCAGCCCCCCGGCGGTCGACAGCCTCTGGGACGGGGAGGTCATGGATATTCACATGGCC
Organism: uncultured Thermodesulfobacteriota bacterium; assembly: GCA_964479535.1. Lineage (GTDB taxonomy): Bacteria > Desulfobacterota > DSWW01 > DSWW01 > DSWW01 > S015-6. Next base: position 89,760 of record CAYZMM010000014.1, on the reverse strand, counting down.
GTCGATGGACTTCTGGACTGTGAGGACGATCCAACGGATGATGAGGGAAAGTAGAGGCGTGCGTGAATCCTTCAGTTTGCGCGGTCGGCCTTCCAGTGAATATCTAAATGTAGCTATACGGCTTTCAGGTCGACGTGGAGGAATTCGATGTGGGTGGGACCATCCATCCAAGGATTCGCACGGTGACCCGACGAAAGGAAATTTCAGGAAGGAAACGCTTCCATTCTTCTCCGAAGCAGCGTTTTGTGGAATTAGTCCTCATAGACGATCCTGCCGTCCACGATGGTCATCAGGACGGGGATCGCGCCTATTTCGTGAGGGTCCACGGTCAGGATGTCCTCGCCGATGACGCAGAGGTCGGCGACCTTGCCCTCTTCGATGGAGCCTTTGACCTGTTCCATGTGATCCTGCCAGGCGCCGTTGATGGTGTAGGTTCGGATGGCCTCTTCGACGGTGATGCGTTCTTCCGGGCCGCTCACTTCGCCCGAAACCAGGGCTTCTCTGAGAACGGCGGCCTGGACCCCGAGCCTCCAGTTCGGATAGGTCACGGGCGCGTCCGAGCTGCTGGTCAGGTTGAGGCCGGCATCCAGCACGGTCCGGGCAGGCCACTCGTAGGCCGCAAGCGCCTCGCCCACAAACGCCTTCTCGATGTCGGCGATCATGGAGCCGATGTAGGGCTGCATGGCAATGCCGCACCGGTGCCGGGCCAGCGTCTTCGCCTTTTCAGCGCTGACGAGACCCCCGTGAATGATGTAGTGCCTCGGGTCGCCGCCCGGCCTTTCCTCGAGGGCCTTGACGAAGCCGTCCACCGCCGCATCGATGGCCCGGTCGCCCGTGGCGTGCAGCCCGATCTGATAACCGTACCTGTGCACGAGCTTGATCATCTGGACGAGCGTGTCCCACTGTTCCTGGTCCGTGTCTCCCGGAAGCACGGATCGGCCGCGTCCCGCGTCGCCGCTCACGTAGTCCTGGTTCATCCACGAAGTGTAGGTCAGGGGGATGCCGTCGGCGAAGATCTTGACCCCTGGAAACTGCAGCCACGAAGGGTCGGAAGTTGCGGGCGGCTTGAAGGTCTCCAGGCCGGTCTTCAGATCCTCGTAGGTGAGCGCGCCGTATTCCCCGAGGAGCAGCAGGGCGGTCACCCTGGCGGTCCGTCTGCCCTCGGCCAGCAGTTCCTGGTAGAGGTCGATGCACTCGGCGCCCATGACACCGTAAAGGTACGACTCACCTCCCGGGCCGATGGCCGCGTCGGTGAAACTGGTGATCCCGTTTGCACGGAGGTGGCGCATGGCGGTCTCGAGGGCGGTCTTCTTCTCCTCCCTCGTCAGGAGGGGGACGTGGGCGGACACGAGGGCCTGCGCCCCCGCCTCCTTGAAGATGCCCGTGGGCTCCCCGTTGGCGTCCCGTTCCATTTCTCCGGACACAGGGTCGGGCGTGGCTTTGTCGACCCCGGCGATCCCGAGGGCCTTGCTGTTCACGAGCAGCGTGTGGCAGGAGAAGTCCGTGAAGGCGACCGGATGTTCGGGGGACACGGCGTCCAGGTCTTCTTTGCGGGGCAGCCGGGAGGGATCGCGCTTGCACTCTTCGAGGGAGCCCTGGTCCCAGCCGAACCCCCGGATCCACTCGCCGGGCGGTGCCTGCGCGACCTTCTCTCTGAGCGCAGCGACCATGTCCGGAATGGATTTCACCGTCGGGTAGGTCAGGTCCAGGGAAAGGGGGGGGCGGGTGGCCCCGAAGAAGGCGGTGTGCGTGTGGCAGTCGTTGATGCCGGGCAGGACCGGCTTTCCCTTCAGATCCAGCACCTGCGTGCCCGGCCCTCGGAAGGCTTTCACATCATCGTCCGTGCCCACGGCTGCGATCCTGCCGTCCTTCACGGCTACGGCCTGCCGGATGCTGAAGTCCCTGTCCACGGTGATGACCTTCGCATTGACAATGACCAGATCCGCCCCTGATTCTTGAGATGAGGCTCTTCGTGGTTCCATGATCAACTCCCGAATGCCACCCGTTTCCCGAGGCGTCGCCCGGGCGGCGGGTGGGGCCTTTTGCCTTTGACCTTTGACCTTTTGTCTGTTCTATCCTGACCCCGGACCCCGAACCCCTGATCCCTGTATGATCCCGCCCCCCAAGAGCACATCGCCATCATACCACACAGCGGATTGCCCGGGGGCGACGGCCTGATCGTGGTCGGGCAGGTCGAAGCGCACCGTGTCGGCGCCCGGGACGTGAAGTCTGGCATGGATGGTCCGGGTCCGGTAGCGGACCTCCAACTCGACGTCCAGGCGCGTGCCCGCAACCGGGCAGGGCACGGAAACCCAGTTCACACCGCCGGCCTCGAAGGCCCTCCTGCAGAGGGCTTCGCGGGGTCCGACCAGGAGAAGATTCTCCGCCGCGTCCTTTTCGATCACGTACAGAGGGATGCCCGCCGGGATGCCGAGCCCCTTTCGCTGGCCCACCGTATAGAAGGGCAGTCCCTGGTGGGTGCCCAATACGTTGCCCTCCATGTCCTGAATCGGACCCGGACGGGCGGACACCCTGCCGGCCAGGAAGCGGCGGTAGTCGCCGTCGGAGATGAAACAGATGTCCTGGCTTTCTCCGACAGCCGAAGTGGGGAGGGAGGCCCGTTCCGCTGTCCTTCGGACCTCCTCCTTGGTCATGGAGCCGAGGGGGAAGATCGTCCTGTCGAGGGCGGACTGGGCAAGACCGTACAGCGCGTAGGATTGGTCCTTGGCCCGGTCTTCTCCGCGCAGGAGCTGGACCCTTCCGCCCCGCCGTCGGTTTCGTGCGTAGTGGCCCGTGGCGACGAACGAGCAGTCCAGGGCGGAAGCCGCCTCGAGCAGGCCCGGCCACTTGACGTATGCATTGCACCGAACGCACGGGTTCGGTGTGCGGCCGGCTTCGTATTCCCCGCAGAAAGGTCCGACGACCCGTCTCCCGAAGGCCTCCACCTGATCGAGGACGTGGTGTGGAATGCCGAGTTGACGGCAGGCCTGCCCGGCCCGTTCCGCCGCATCCGCCGAAGCACAGCCCGAGCCGGTGACAGGATCGTCTTCCTCAGCGCGGGAGAACCGGAAGGTTACGCCCTGAACCTCGTGACCCTGCTCCTTGAGCATCAGGGCGGCGACCGACGAGTCTACACCGCCGCTCATCGCGACCAGGACGCGTCCACGATTCATATCCGGACCCTCCGAACGATCCCCGCGCCCGCCTCTCACGGCCTGCCTCAGGAACGGGGTATTAAGCCCTCGATCTTGAAAGGCATTCTAGCTTCTGATACCATCTCGCTCAACATCTACACCCTTGCCCGGACGAGGACATGACAGCGAAACGACCTCTGATTCTACTCTCGAACGACGACGGAATCACTGCCGAGGGGCTTGCAGCCCTGGAGAAGCACGTCCGGGCCCTCGGAGACCTCTACGTGGTCGCCCCGGACGGAGAGCGGAACGCCTCCAGCCACAAGATCACGCTGAGACAGCCCATCTACGTGCGCCGGGAGGGAGAGAAGCGGTTTTCCGTTTCCGGTACGCCTGCGGACTGCGTGAACATAGGTGTTCATCGGCTGCTTCCGGCAAGACCGGATCTGGTGGTTTCCGGGATCAACCACGGCGCCAACCTCGCGGGGGATATCGGCTACTCGGGCACGGTCGGTGCCGCCCGGGAGGCGCGGCTCCTCGGCATCCCTTCCATCGCCTTCTCCCTGATGTCGCGGAACCTCCTCTTCTATGATGCGGCCGCCCGTTCGGCCTGCGGCCTGGCGCGATGGGTGCTGGTAAAGGGCCTTCCTCCCGAGGTCTTCCTGAACGTGAATTTCCCCGATCTGGTGGACGGGCACCCACCCGAAATCCGGTGGACCCGGATGGGGCACAAGTTCTACGGTGATTTCCTCGAAGAAGGTACCGATGACGAGGGCAGGCCCTGCTTCCGGTTCGGCCGGGACGCACTGCAGTACGACGAGGACGACGACGAGGACGTCGATTGGAGGGCGGTGCAGAAGGGATATGTGTCCGTCACGCCCCTCCGCTTGAACTTCACAGACGAGGATGCTCTCCACTCTCTGAAGGCGATCTATGACGGGGATGCCCACGCGCGACAGCCCGGAGCTCACACGGCTTCGGAAAAGGATGCTTGAAGACTACGTAGCGGCTCGGGGCATTCAGGATCCCCTCGTCCTGCGAGCCATGGAGAAGGTGCCTCGGCACCTTTTCGTGGACGCGGCCCTGCGTGAACGGGCTTACGGCGACTACGCCCTGCCGATCGGCGACAAGCAGACGATCAGCCAGCCCTACATCATCGCCCGGACCACACAGGCCCTGGAGCTGCAGGGAGGGGAGAAGATCCTCGAGATCGGAACCGGCTCCGGGTACCAGTCCGCCATCCTGGCGCAGATCGCGGATCACGTCTATTCCATGGAGAAGATCCCGCAGCTCGCCCGCCGGGCTCGAAAGGTGCTCGACCTGCTCGGCTGCCACAACGTGGCCATCCGAATCCTGGACGGTACGTACGGATGGAAGGAGGAAGCCCCCTTCGACGCCATCCTCGTGAGCGCTGTTTCCAGCTCGATTCCCGAGAAGCTCCTGGATCAAATCACAGACGGAGGCCGGCTCGTTCTTCCCCTGGAACAGGGGGCGTCCCAGCATCTCGTACGCCTGCATAAGACCGGATCGGACTGGAAGCAGGAGGTCCTGGGACCCTGCCGCTTCGTGCCGCTTGTCGGCTCCGCCCCCTGAGGGGGAGAGGGCCGGAGGCCCTGAAAGAAGGAAGACATGCGCGAGACCGTACTGCAGTTCATCGAAGGCTTCGGCCTTTCGCCGGAGGTGGTGGTGCTTCTGCTCGCCATGCTGCCGATCTTCGAGCTTCGAGGTTCCGTGCCGGTGGGCATTCTCCTCCTCCAGCTCTCCCCGGCGCAGACAGCGGTCTACTCCATCGTGGGGAACATGGCTCCGATTCTGCCCATTCTGCTTCTTTTCGAGCCCGCATACCGCCTGCTGTCGCGTTACCCGGCCTTTGATCGCTTCTTCGAATGGATCTTTCGGAGGACGAGAAGGAAGGGGAGGGTGATCGAACGGCTCAAGCTGCTGGGCCTGGTCCTGTTCGTTTCCATCCCGCTCCCGGTGACCGGCGCGTGGACCGGCTCGGTGGCCGCCTTCATGTTCCGGATACCTTTCTGGCAGGCGCTCCCGGCGATCCTGTGCGGGGTGATGATCGCATGTACGGTGGTGACCCTGGCGTGTCTCGGAGTGATCCAGTTGCCCGCTATCTTCGGTGTGACGCCACACTGAGGCGTCGTGAACGAGGGGGATCGGATGTCCAAGAAGGTCCAGATCGGCGTCCTCGGGGCCTCATCCTGCGGCCCGGACATCCAAGAGGCGGCCTACAGGGTCGGAAGGGAAATCGCCCGGCAGGGGGCGGTTCTGCTCTGTGGCGGACTGGGAGGGGTGATGGAGGCAGCGTCGAGAGGGGCGAAGGAGGCCGGGGGGCTCACCGTGGGGATCCTGCCCGGGGCCTCCGCTTCGGACGCGAACCCGTACATAGACCTGAAGGTCGTGACCGACATGGGACATGCCCGGAACGTGGTGCTTGTGAGGTCCGCGGATGCGGTGATCGCCGTCTCCGGGGGATACGGCACCCTTTCGGAGATCGCCATCGCGATGAAGGTCGGTGTTCCGTGTGTCGGGCTGCATACCTGGGATCTGGACCCGGGCGTCGTCCGTACGGACGGGCCGGAGGAGGCAGTCCGTTGCGCCATGGACAAGATCCGGGAACGGCGCGCCTGTTGACGCCGAGTCGACGGCGAGCCCTGGCCCTCGTTCTTTTTTTCGTGATGGCCATCGGGGTGGGCCTCGGGGGGTGCGCCCTTTCCCCCTTCAAGACGAGGAAGGGGGTCTATCACAAGGTGCGCAAGGGAGAGACCCTGTGGAGAATCTGCTATACCTATCAGGCGAACATGAAGAAGGTATGCAGGCTGAACCGGATCAGGGATCCCGGACACGTCGTGGTGGGGCAGAAGATCTTCATCCCCGGGGCGGAATCGGTGCGCCGGGTGGAGGTGTCTTCCGCACAGACCGGTTCCTCAGGAGCCGCCCGGCAGAAGAAGTCGGCTGCATCCGGCAAAAAGAAGGCAAGCAAGCCGGCGGCCCGGCCGGTTGATCCGCAGCCGTCCCGGCACAAACGGACGGCCTCCGCGGAGAACCTCCGTTTCATATGGCCCGTGAAAGGAAATGTGACCTCCTGGTTCGGGCCGCGAAAGGGCCGGCCCCACGACGGAATCGACATCGCCGCCCCGAAAGGCACCCACGTGCGAGCCGCGGAAGCAGGCAGGGTGATCTACAGCGACAACGGGCTGTCGGGATACGGAAACCTCATTATCATCGAGCACCCCGGAGGGTTTCACACGGTGTACGGGCACAACTCCCGGAACCGGGTGGATGTGGACGAGCAGGTGAGCAAGGCGCAGGTGATCGCCGAGGTGGGGAATACCGGAAGGGCCTCGGGGTACCATCTGCACTTCGAGATTCGAAAGAACGAGCGGGCCGTGGACCCGATGCACTATCTGCCGTAAAAGCGGGAAGAACCTGGAAAGGGGCGAGAAGGATGGAAGAGCTGAAGAAGATCATTCGAGAAGTTCCGGATTTTCCGAAGGAAGGCATCCTCTTCTACGACATCACGACTCTGCTCAAGGATGGGCCGGCCTTTGCGAAGGCCGTGGACGTGCTTTGCGATCGCTGCGAGGGGAAGGGAATCGACGCCGTGGTGGCCATCGAGGCGCGGGGGTATATCTTCGGCCCCGCCGTGGCCTACCGGCTCGGCGTGGGCTTCGTTCCCATGCGAAAGCCGGGAAAGCTCCCGGCCAAGACGATCCAGGAGACCTACGATCTGGAATACGGTAAGGACACGATCGAGATGCACGCAGACGCCGTGCAGGCGGGCCAGCGGATCCTGGTCGTGGACGATCTCCTCGCCACGGGCGGCACGGCGGCGGCGGCCTGCCGGCTCGTGGAAAAGGCGGGCGGCCGCGTCGTGGAGTGCTGTTTCCTGATCGAGCTGTCCTTTCTGAACGGGAGGGGCAAGCTCGGGTCGCGGAAGGTCTTCAGCCTGCTGAAGTATGATGAATGAAGGGCAGGCGCAGAATATTGAAAGTCTAATCGGCAAGCCGGTCGAGGACCTGCGGGTTGAAGCCCAGGAGGATCCTGCCGTTGATGTCCAGCACGGGAACGCCCCTGTATCCGCCCACCTTCCTGACCATTTCCTTCATGTAGTCCTCGTTCTTCTCCACATCCTTGACGACGAAGGGAATCTTCTTTCTCTTCAGGTAGTCCGTGGTCATCGTGCAGGCGGGGCACCAGGAGGTGACGTAAACCGTGACGTCGTTCTTCGGCTTCTCCTCCTTCCCGGACGCGGTCTCCTTCTGCTTCGACTCCTCCGCCACGGCGATCGGAACCGGACCGGGCCCGGATCGGTCCAGCGCCCCGGGCAACCCGTTGAGTACAAGGACGAGGAGGAAGGCGAAGGCAAGGGCGGCAAGAGTCACGATGAGGTTCAGCTTACCGGGGCTCTTGGATCGGCCAGGGTGATTCATGGATGCGGGCTCCTTGTTTTCCGACCTGTGGAATGCTTAGATAACGTAGCCGTCTTCCCAGGCAGTTTAGCACACGGCGATTTCCGAATCCAAGCCATTGGATGCGCGGATAAGGTGAAGGGTTTTCGAACCCCGGAAGGAGGACGAGCAGGAATGAAGGCCCTGGTGGACTTTCTCTATGAGGCAGGCTTCCTGAAACGACTCGCGCGGACGGGATACCCGTTCCTGGGGTCTGGCGACGAATCCGTTGCGGACCACACCTGTCGTACCCTCTTCGTTGCGTACGTCCTGGGCCAGCTCGCCGGGGACGTCGACATGGGAAAGTTGCTGAAGATGTGTCTTTTTCACGATTTCCCGGAGGCGCGCATGGGCGATCTCAACTACGTGCAGAAGCAGTATGTGGAACCGAATGAGGAGAAGATCCTGTCTGAGCTGTCGGATCGGCTGCCCTTCGGAGAGGAGGTCGCCTGCCTGGTGCGCGAGTTCAACGAAAGGGAGACCCGGGAGGCGATTCTGGCCAACGACGCGGATCAACTGGATCTGCTCTTTCACGTCAAGGAGCAGGCGGATTCGGGAAATCGACAGACCGGGCCGTGGCTCGAGTACGCCTACCAGCGCCTTTCCACCGAAACGGCGCGCAAGCTCGCGCGCCTCGCCATGGAAACGGATTCCACGGACTGGTGGCTTGCCGGCAGGAAGGATACGAGGAAGACCTGACCCGTACAGGGGTGTCCGGAAGCGAAAGGGCCGTGTCCGGAAAGGACACGGCCCTTTCGCGTGTGCGGGTGGGTGTGGCGATCCTACCTCTTGCGGATGAACCTCCTGAAGAGGACCACAACGCCGATGGGCAGCAGGACGGAGAACAGGAGGTTGGAGAGCCTGTTTTCCTCCCGGGAGGCTGCGCCGTAGACAGAGGCGTTCGCCGGCTCGGCGGGCGCCCACCCCTCCTCCGGGACACAACCGGCATCATCCAGGTCTGCTACGCCGTTGCAGTTGTTGTCGATGCCGTCGGAGCATTTCGGATCGTCGGGCGGAGCCTCGAACACCCCGGGGTGGATGTTCGGGTCGGAGTCGTTGCAGTCGGTGCCCCCGCACGCCTCGGCCGGGAAGGTGTCGCCGTCCTGGTCCGTGTTGTCCACGTGCACGCACTCGTAGTCCACGCAGTCGTCCTCAGTGCACGGATTGGCGTCATCGCAGTCTGCCGGAACGGTGCACTCCTGGCACCCGTTGTCCTGCAGATCGATGAGGTCGTCACAGTCGTTGTCGACCTGATCGGCACAGACCGGATCACCGAAGGGCGCCTCGGTCGCGCCCGGGTTCACGGCGGCGTCCGAATCGTCGCAGTCGGGGCCTCCGCACTGGTCGCTCACGTAGCCGTCCTGGTCTGCATCGAGAGGGTCGCCGGAACAGACGCCGCCGGCGCAGACATCGTTCACCGTGCAGGCATCACCGTCATCGCAGGAGGCGGTGTTGTTCACGTACTCGCAGACATTGCCGACGCAGAGGTCGTCGGTGCACGGGTTCCCGTCGTCGCAATCCTGCGTCGAGGTGCACTCGTAGCAGCCTTGGTCCGCCATGTCGATGAGGTCGTCGCAATCGTTGTCCACGCCGTCCGTGCAGGCCGGATCCCCATAGGCCGCCTCTGCTGCGCCCGGGTTGATGTCGGGATCTTCATCGTCACAGTCGAATTCCGGGTGGGGGCATTCGCTGAGATACTGGACACCGTACCCGTCCCCGTCGTTATCGACGCAGCAGGCGAAGGCTTGGTTCGCCACCAAGGCGAGCAGGAAAAGCGGGGTGATCGTCAAAACCAGGATCATCTTTCTCATCTTCAACCCTCCTTCAAAGGTGCAAGGAACGAAACGATCCGTTTGCCTTATGCGCTGATATATTTAAAGTAACAACTTGATACTAGAATAAAGAGCGATTTTCTGTCAAGCTCTTTTTTTGAATAATACAATATTATAGAAATATTATGGAAATGTTGCAGGAATTCTCAGGAATCGATCATTTCCAGGAATGCCTGCAGGCGGGTGCGGATCTGGCCCGACCGGGTGGTCGGGTATTCCCGTTCCAGATCGAGGAGGGGGATCTCCTGAAGGCTCAGGTCCTCTGCGAGAAGCTTGCGAAAGCCGGCCCAGTGATCGCAGAACTTGAGGCGTGCGCAAACCACGCCGTCGACCCGGAAGGCCCGGATCGTCTGCAGGAGGAGGTCACGGGTCCAGTCGAAGGCGTTCATGACCGAAGGGCAGGCCATGCGACGGGCGTATCGCCCCGCGATCGCGTGAAGCGGGTCCTCCGCCTCCGGGTCGGCGTCCTCCTGGTAGTAGCGTGTGCCGAAACAGAGACCGTCCGCCACGACCCAGGCGCCTCCCTCCTCGAGGAAACGGACGAACCCGGGGGAGTCGCAGGCCCCGCCGATGAGCAGGAGGCGCGGCCGGCCCTTGCCCCCGACCTGCCGCTGCGCCAGCTCGGGCAGGAGCCCTTCCAGCTTCTCGCAGAACCTTTCTTTCGGAACGGACATGCCGGTGATGGCGATGTTGAGGAACTCGGCCCCGCTCAGAAGCGGCGGATCAGTCTTCCTGAATTCGTGGAGACGGGCGAGCAGGGCCCGGACGTGATCCCCCGCGTTCATGGCCTGGCAGAGATCCTGGTCCGAGACCCGGGTGTGGAAGGCCGATTCCAGGTGCTCGATCATCTTCCGCATCTCCAGGACGAACCACTCGATGGAGGCTTTCCCAAGGGCGTGGTACATGGAGAAGGAATGGACAAAGGGGAAGCGCCCGTTCGTCTCCATCTCGCCGGCGAGACGCAGCATGTGGTCGCACGTGTTCGTGGTCACCAGTCCGTCCAGGAAGTCGAGCCGCTCCGAGAGCAGCAGCTCGAGCACCGACCGCGTGTAGGAGCAATTGATGCGGTGCATGTGGGAGTCCGCCTGGGCCGTGTCCTCCGTGCCGGGCGCGCGGAGCCGCAGGGGGAGCAATCCGCCCGCCTGAAGGATCTCATCCGGTATGCTCGTGCAGACGCTGCCGACGACCCGTTTCCCCGCTCCTTTCCAGGCCCGCACTTCATCGTTCTCCAGGCGGGAGGCGATCTCCTCGAAATAGCGCAGGCCTTCCATTCTTCTTCTCCCCTGACCTAGCCCATGACGGTGGTGAAGAAGTCCTCGATCCGGCCTCGCAGAAGCTCTCTGGAAAGGATCCGGTCGTCGTTGTAGTCGTGCTCGATGAACAGAACCGGGATCTCCCTCTCCCGGCACGCCCTGCGGATCATGCCCTGAGCACCGCAGATGCTGTTACAGCCCACGTGCTGGGTGACGATCATGCAGTCGCAGCGGTAGTCCTCGTAGGTGTTCAGGGAAAACTGGATGAGCTTCTCGGTGTCGTACCGCATGATCGACATGGTCATGTCGAGGCCCTGCCAGGCGATTCCCTCGAGCATCGTCTCCAGCCGGGTCGTGTCGATCGGCTCCAGGATCGCGGAGCTGGAGAGCGAGGTCGATACGACCATGGCGCCGAACTTCTCTTCCATCCACTCGAAGAGTTCCACGTCGAAGGTGGGCGTGACGTGCACCCAGAGCGCCCTGTGCTTCTCCTCGAAGGGCCCCTGCGTACGCCCTTCACGCACACGCTGCACTGCATCCTCACAAAGGAGCTCGAGGGTCCGGGTGGTCCCCGGGTAACCGGCGCCGGAGATGTAGATCAGGTACGGGACCAGCCGGAGGAAACCGCTGTGCGGGGCGGGAAGCACTTTGTGGGTGTCCTGAAGGGTCACCAGGCTCTCGTAGGCCCTGTTCGACTCCTCGACCACCTCGCGGAGGCGATCGATATCGAACTTCCTGCCCGTGACCCTCTCGAGGAACGGGAGGAGCTCCGTCTTCAGCTGCCGTGCGTAGTATCGCACCGCCTCAAGGTCGTACCGGAACGGGGCATCCAGGTAGAGCATGGGGCCTCCGTACATGCGTTCCAGGATCGGGTAGGTGATCCGTGTGCCGTCGCAGGGTGCGGAGGAAGTGACGAAGAACGAATTGTCCGGAAGCTCTCCTTCCACGGCCGCGCCGATGATGAACCGGTCGGTGGAGCAGGTCTCGGAGGAGACGCCCGCCGACTCGGCGGCCTCGATGAAGGCGTACACGGTCTCCATGCTCGTCCGCGTGAAGAAGGAGGGATAGGTTTCGAGGCACAGGGCCGCGCAGCCGAAGGCGAGAAAGGGCTGCGGGACCAGTCCGAATTCGAACAAGGCCACCTTTCGGCTCTTGTCCTTCATGGCCGCAGCGATCGTCTCGTACCTCTCGACGTTTTCCGCCACGGCTGCCGAGTACAGGTGCCCGAGATGCTCGAACGGCGCGGGCGGTGTGTCCCTGAAGGCGTCGATCATCGGCTTCAGGAAGCCTTCGTTGATCTCCAGGGTCCTCTGAAAGGCGGTTCCCATCGCAGGCGCTCTCCCCTCCTTGCGGAACCAACATACCAGATGGGGGCGTTTTCTCAAATTGATAGATTTTCTCGACCCCGCCCCTGCATTTTGAGAAATCCCGGTGAGGCCGATGGCACGCCGTTCCCGCGGCCCAAAGAAAAATGTTCCATGATTCCAGTGTATTACGGGTATTTCCGAAAGCCTGCAACAGGTTGGTAATGATCTTGCAAGAAAGGCCTCCCACGGAGCCATGAGGGAACAGAATGGACAAAAGATCGAGAGGGGACGGAAAGATGAGAACAACGGACGGCCTTCGGATGGAGAATCTTCTGGATGCGGAGGACCTGCAGATCATGGAAACCGAGCGAGCGCGCTGCGACCGGGAAACGAGAACGGTCCTCGCCATCCTCGTCATCGGTGTCATCACGATCCTCGCGCTGACCTTCGCCCCCCGGATCGCCACGGGAGCCGAGCCGACCCTGGCGGAGTACGCGGCCTTTCCGCCCTTCATGTCCGCCACGGTGCAGCCGAACGTTCTCGTGATCCTCGACAACTCGACGAGCATGTGCGAGTTCGCCTACAAGGAAGTTCGAGGGCACATCTGCTCGAACGCCGACGCATATACGGGCTATCAGGAGGGGACCAAGTACTACGGCTACTTCGACGCGGACCTGTGCTACAAGTACGACAACACGAACCATTTCTTCTGCCCCGTGGGCCCCACCGTGGACGATCCGGCCACGCCGAATGTCGTCGAGCGGTCCGCCGGCTTCGACGGGGCGGACAGGAAGTTCTCGGGCAACTGGCTCAACTGGTGGACCACGCGCCGGTTCGATGTGGCCAAGCGGGTTCTGACCGGCGGCCGCCTTGCCGCCGATCCGAACCACTACGTGCTCCTGGGCGTGTACGCGGACCGGGACTACCGGAGGATCTTCAACGATTACACCGCCGCCACGGACCCCTTCGGCGTGGTGACCAAGAACGTCTACTACACGCCCTTCCGGCAGGGCATCTACTCCTACTTCTACAACGCACAGCGGAACGGCGAGTTCACCATGCTGTTCAACATCGTGGAGGCCGAGTTCGACGACCCTTCGGACCTGGGCAGCGCAGGCTGCGCGGACACGGACCCGGACATGGACACGATCGAGAACGTGCTCACCAACGACCCTTTCTACGGGAACGTGGGAGAGCCTTCGCCGCCACATGCGTACGCGTCCTATTACGTTGCCGTGAAGCGGGGGTCCGTCGGCACGGACCTTCCCCCCGAGGGCATCATCCAGCGCATGGCGGACCGGGTCCGGTTCGGCTACATGCAGTTCAACCTGGGCTACGGCCCTGCGGAAGGGCACACGGGCCACTACGACTCCTGGGACATCGACGGGGACGGCTTCACGGACCTGGACCGGGGCTTTGCGGACGGCGGACGCGTGCGGAACTACATCGGGGACGCGTCCACGGTCGTCTCCGCTCAGGGCGACACGGTCCTTCAGATCGTGGACAACATCAACCGGCAGCAGTTCAAGAACTGGACCCCCCTGGAAGAGGTCCTGAACGAGGCGGTCCGGTACTACCGGCAGGACGCTCCCTGCTACACGCCCGACTACCCGGACAACCCGCCGAACAACAACGTGGACTTCGAAGTGAACGACGACTGGGACCCCTACTACTTCAACGATTACTACGGGCCCGGTCTCGGCGAGTGGGTCCCCTGCGCCAAGTCCTTCGTCATCCTGATCACGGACGGCGAGCCGAACACGAACAGCGGCGCCCAGTCCTGCGGCGGCTTCGACGACACCTTCGACGGCGACGGGGCGGGCCTGCTGGACGACCTCGGTTTCCTAATGAACACCACCGATCAGCGCACCGACCTTCCGGGCCTGCAGAACATCCACCTCTACACCATCTTCACCTTCGAGGCGCCGAACCAGATGGCCACGGCCACCAATTACCTGAAACGCGCCTCACGGGCCGGCGCCTTCACCGACATGGACGGGGACGGAGAGCCCTTCTGCGAGACGAACTGCGGTGACTGGGGCACGGGTTTCTATGAAGGCTCCTGCGGCTCGCGGGACGGCACCGGGGCCTGCACGGCACACGCGCTCTGCAACGAGTGGGACCGGAACTGCGACGGTGACCCGGACACCTTCTACTGGGCCCCGAACGGGGACGAGATCGCCCACACCATGCTTCTCGCCCTGACCGACATCCTGCGGAGAAGCGCCTCCGGCACGGCCGTATCCATCCTGTCGACCAGCGCCCACGGCGAGGGCTCCCTGTTCCAGGCCTATTTCAAGCCGCAGGAGATCGCCTCCATGGGCGGTGAAAGTGCGGAGGCGAACTGGCTCGGGTATCTGCACGGGCTCTGGGTGGACGACCATGGCAATCTGCGGGAGGACAACGGGGATTTCGAGCTGGTCTACGAAGAGGACGACATCATCCAGTTCTATTTCGACGATGCGAACGGCACGCGGATTCAGCGGGACTACGTCTCGGACGGGAACCCCTACGGGGACGGCAACTGGGACCAGACGAACATCTCGATGAACGACCTTCGCTCCATGTGGGAGGCGGGCAAGAAGCTTGCGCTCCGGGATCTGGCGGCAAAGCCGAGGAAGGTCTACACGACCCTGGACGAGCAGAACCTGGTCGCATTCGACCCGGTCAATGCGCCCGCGTTGCAGAACTACCTCCGGACGCCGGACCTTGCGAGTACCGAGGACCTGATCCGGTACATCGGCGGCGAGGACCTGCCCGGCATGCGTTCCAGGACCGTCTTCCTGGACACGAACGGCGACACCGTGGCGGACGAGCGAGGGGTCTGGCGCCTCGGCGACATCATCTACTCCACGCCCGCGGTGGTCGCACGGCCCATGGAGAACTACGACGACATCTACAGCGATTTGTCCTACGAGGAGTTCGAGCGGGCCTACACGCGCGGGAGCGGCGCAACGATCCGGCCCCGGCCCACCATCGTGTACGTGGGGGCCAACGACGGCATGCTCCACGCCATCAACGCAGGGGTGTACAAGGCCGGCGACGAAAGAACCACCGTCGGCACCACGGAACACGGCCGCTACACCACGGATTACCCAGCCTATTTCACGGCCGCTCTCGGGTACGCGCCGGAGCTGGGCGAGGAGATCTGGAGCTTCATCCCCCACAACCTGCTGCCCCACCTGCAGTGGCTGGGCGACCCGAACTACTCGCACGTGTACTACGTGGACCTGAAGCCGAAGATCGTGGATGCCCGGATCTTCCCGGACGACGCGTACCACCCCGGGGGCTGGGGCACGGTGCTGATCGGCGGTCTTCGTTACGGGGGCAAGAACTACGAAATCGACGACTGGAACCAGGACGGCACTGCGGACGATCCGGCCGTCTTCTCCTCCTGCTACTTTGCCCTGGACATCACCAATCCGGGGGATCCGAAACTCCTCTGGGAGTTCAACGACCCGGACCATCTGGGCTTGACCTCTTCCTACCCCGCAGTGGCCCGGGTGGGCCCTGCCGACCAGCGCGGCGACTGG
Source organism: uncultured Thermodesulfobacteriota bacterium (assembly GCA_964479535.1). Classification (GTDB taxonomy): domain Bacteria; phylum Desulfobacterota; class DSWW01; order DSWW01; family DSWW01; genus S015-6. Next base: position 74,241 of record CAYZMM010000014.1, on the reverse strand, counting down.
TACGTGGTCTTCGGTTCCGGTCCGACCAACTACGACGGGAGGAGCGACCAGATGGCCTCCGGATTCGTGCTCGATCTTGCCACCGGCACCCTCGAGCGGCGGTTCGGCGCGAATCCCGGCGGGGACGGCTTCCCGGCGAATCCGGTCATCGAGTCCCGCGGCTGGGTCGGCGGACTCGCTTCGATGGACATGAACCTGGACTACCAGACGAACGCGATCTACGCCGGCGCGAGTTACGATGTCCTCGGGATCGTCAACCACAGCAAGATGTACCGGATCCTGATCGGCACGCCGGACATGGACGTCTATCCGCCGCCCGCGAACTGGGAGGTCTCGGTGCTGGCCCACACTAAACTGGAGCAGCCGATCGTGGCGCCTCCCGCCATCGCCTCGGACCACAGGAACACCCCCTGGGTCTACTTCGGTACGGGCCGGTTCTTCAACGACATGGACAAGGCGAGCCTGCAGACCCAGAGCTTCTACGGGGTCAAGGATCGGACGCTGGCGGAGGGGAACCCGGCTGAGGCGAAAGGTCCCGCCAGCCTGATCGACGTGACCAACGTGGAGGTGAGCTACGGAGAGCCGAGCACCGTCACGGGGTCCACCGTGGTCGGGGCGGACAGCAGTTGGGACGCCATGCTGGCGGCCATGCGGGGCGACAACGTGACGCCCACCTACGGATGGGTGCTCGACCTGGTCGACATAGCGGGCGCGGGCTCCGGCGAGAGGGTCCTCGAGAAGCCGAGCGTGCTGGGCGGTCTGGTCATGTTCAGCTCCTTCAAGCCGAATGTGGATATCTGCCAGTACGGCGGCGACGGAAGGATCTACGGGCTCTACTACGAGACCGGCACGGCTTACAAACGGGATGTGTTCAGCCTCTGGGACCCGGGCATCGGGACCAAGCTCGCCCGTTCGCTGGATCTCGGCCAGGGGAGGCCCTCGGGTCTGGCCATCCATCTGGGCCAGCAGAAAGGCGGCAAGCTCTACATCCAGCAGAGCACCGGGACCATCGAAGAGATGGTTTTGAAGGCCCCCTTCGGAATGAAGAGCGGTGCCATGGTCTGGTACGAGGAATAGAGAAGGAGAGGCACGATGTACAGAGACGAGCGGCCGGCAAACCTGTGGGTACAGATCACGGTGTTTGTCGCCTTTTCCCTGCTGTTTCTCGCCCTGAGCGCGGTCGACCTGACCGCCCGTGAGCGGGACGCCATGCGCAGCGAGCGAGCGTCCCGCTGGCCTGTGTACATGGGCGAGAGATTCAACGAGGCGGAGGTGATCGTCAAGTCCCTCACGTCGCACGAAGACAGGCTTTACGTGAACGACGAACCCTTCGTCGTCACGCATCAGACCTCGATCGTGGACGAAAGGGGGCGCAGGCTGCGGCCCGGAAGCCTGTGGGTGGGCTGGCTCGTGGAACTCCGATACCGGACCGGCCGGAAATCCGAGGCACGTGCCTACGGCCCGGATCAGAAGGTCCTGGTGCGGATGCGGGTCCTCGACCGACGCCCAGCCCCTGCAGAGCAAGAACGGTAGACTTCCTTTCCCGCCGAACCGCGCTCCGGGCGGTAGCGACCCCTTCAACAACCCGACCCTATTGCCTTTCTGTGCCCAAAGGCCGATAAGAGGAGCAAGCCTTTCAGGAACGCCTGCCCCCCCTCGAAATTGGGGACAGCCACTAATTTCCCGACCCGGTCCCTGTAGTCGGCAACCTAGGGAAATTAGTGGCTGTCCCCAATTTCGGGGGGGGGCCGATTTCGGCCACTCCGCAGAGAGTCGAGGCGCGGAAGCGAATCTTGTACCTTTGGAGACAACTTCCCGGCCTTCTGGCCGGTAGTATCCTGTTCTTTGTGAGCCTTGCGGCCCTGCCTTCGGCGGGCGCGGACGGGTTCGCCTGGAAGCCGGATCGGTTTCAGGCCGGCTTCTATCTGGGGCAGCGGGTTCGGGTGGAGCGGGAGCTTCCCACGGATCTGAGCCTTCGGGAGGGGCGGTCGAGCCGCACCTTCTACCAGGCGAACGTGGTACTGGCCCTTGATTTCGACTGGTACTCCCTGGGGGCCGTCTCGATCGTCATGGACAGCGGCGAGCTCTCGGAGGAAACGATTCGGGACGGGAGCCTCGAGAACGGCCGGTCCGAGGACGCCTTCTTCCGGGAGGGGTATTTCGAGAGCTACTTCCTGGATTCGAAGGGGGTCACCTTCAAGGTGGGACAGCAGCACTTCGTTGCAGGCGAAAGCTACATTCTGGATGACTTCCTCCTGGCAGGACAGCTGGGACTGAATCTGCACAAGCTGCTCGACCTGCCGCTCGAGTTGTATGCGAGCGTGACCCGTGTCGAGGGGTCCAGCCTCTACGTTCAACTCAGAGCGGTCCATCCCTTCACGGCCTACGAAAGGCTGACGCTCTCCTTCGGCTGGCTGCAGGACAGGGAAGGGTTTTTGGCCCAGATACTGGAAGACGCCTTTTCGCAGATTCCTCGGTCACGGGAAGCCGCGCTCTCCTTTCGATCCCACGGCGAGCTCTTCTGGGCGGCCTTGTCGGCGTACAAGTACTTCGGGAAGTTCCGTTTATCGACGGTCGCGATCCTGAACACGGGAAGGCTTTCGTTGACCGGTACGGACGATCAGGGCCGTTCGGGCCGCGTCGACGTGACCGCCCTGGGATACCTGTTCGATTTGCAGTTGGCCCGGAACGTGACCGAAAGGCTCGTCCTGGAGGTCTTCTACCTGATGGCGAGCGGAGACGACGATCCATGGGGAGAGATCAGCAGCGGGGGTACGCTGCATGCGTATCTGGCCATCGTGCCTTTCGTGACGAGGCTGAACCTGTTCTTCAGTGGTGGAATCAACGAGAATCTTTCCACCCGGTCGCTGGGCCTGGCAGGGCATACGGCTCGCGGGTTCGGGGTGCCCGGGGTGTCCCTGCGCTACGATTTCCTGGACGATGTGCGGGTTGTCTGGAAGGGGGCTTACCTGTTCGCGGTGGCGTCACCGCGGGAGGCGGCCTCCGGAAGGGTGTACGGGTGGGAAACGGACCTGATGGGGACCTGGGACATCGGGAAACACGTCCGCCTGAGCCTGGAGGCGGACCTCCTCCTCCCGGGAAGCTTTTTCGAGCGAGCCGGCCGTCCGGACCCGGACCCCGCCTATCGCTTGATGGGAGGACTGGACCTTTTCTTCTGAGAGGCCGTGCACTCTGCACGTCCGGAGCGAAACAAACCGGAACGAATTGGGTTGTTAGGAGTATGGGGAACCCCGAAGACATCCAGGACATGCTCTCCTTTCAGCGGGGCGACGAGCAGGGATTCCATCGGATCTTCCAGCGGTACAAGGGGCCCCTGACCCACTACCTGTTTCGCTTCACCGGAGATCGCGCCGTCGCTGAGGAGCTGATGCAGGAGACCTTCCTGCGGGTGTGCCGGGCAGCAAGGCGGTACGAGCCCAGGACGACCTTTCGAACCTGGCTGTACCGGATCGCAACGAATGTGGGCAGGAACGAGGTGCGAAGAAGAGAGTACGCTGTACGGAAGGAACCGTTGCATGACCTGACGCCCCAGAGGCCGGCCGCTGCAGGGGAGGGCGGGGGGCAGCCCTCGGCCGCATCCCCGGAGGGCTTGGCCGAGGCGAGGCAAACCGAGGAGAGGGTGCAGACGGCCCTCAGGCGCATGCCGGAGAAACAGAGGGCTGCCCTGCTGCTCAGCCGACATCACGGCCTGTCTTACCAGGAGATCGCCGACACCATGGGCCTCAGGGTGGGGGCCGTGAAGAGCCTGATTCACAGGGCGACCGAGTCGATGCGCAGGCAGTTGACTCCCCATCTCGAGTTTCCTCCAGAGGAGGAGAGACATGCGATGTAACAAGGCCAGGAAAGACCTGACCGCCTTTCTCGACGGCGAGCTCGACGAAAAGACACGGGCGGGGATCGAAGCGCACCTCGCCGGTTGCAGTGCGTGCCGCTGGGAACGCGAGGCGCTGGAAAAGGTCAGGGACGCCATGGAAAGCGTGGAAGCGCCCACCCTCGGGTTCCCCGTGTCCGCGGAGGCGATTCTCGACCGGGCGCGGGCCGGAAGCCGCGCCTCCGGGTCGAAGCAGAGAGAAGGTCGGGGCTGGAGAGTCCTGGACCTGCCGGTGGGGCTGCGGCCCGGCGTTGCGGTGGCGACCGGCGTTCTTCTCGTGGCGGCCGTCTGGGGGATTTCCTTCCTCCGGTCGGTTCCGTTGCCGACCGATCAGGATGTCTTGATGGTGGAGAAGATGGAGCTGTTCGAGAACCTCGACCTGATCCGTCACCTCTCGCTTCTCGAGGGGCTGGAGCCGGAAGATGGGCAGGCCGGAGAACTGAGCTGAAGGGGCGGAGACAGAAACGTGGGCAACGGAACCCTTGTGCGATGCGGATTGTTCGGAGGCGCCCTCTGGGGGGCCTTCCTCTGGTGTGCGAGCCTCTCGGGCGCGGAACCGGCGCCGGTCGGCACCGGTCCGGTGGGACGGCGCGGTGCCGAGACGGCGCGGCCCGCCGACCCGAAAGATCTGGATTCTCTGCCCATGGAATGGGTTGCGGAGATCATGCACAACCGGGAGATGCTCGAATCCCTCGATCTTTTGGAGAAGCTGGAGCTTTTCAGCGGGGAGAACCGGTTCTCCTCCCACCGATTCGAATAGGGCGGGTCGGGCGACCGGAAACGCCCGACAGTCGAAGAAGGGGAAGACCATGCGGCAGACCAGAGGAGTGACCAGCCTGTTGGCCCTGGGCTTTCTCCTGGCGGTGCTGGGGGGAGCGCTTCTTCCAGGGGCCCTCTCTGCGGAGGAGGGCGCGGGGAGCCCCACCCCGGCCGAGTCGAGCAGGGAGGAGCTCCGACGGCAATGGGAGGAACTGGACCCGGAAAAGAGGCAGACACTGCTTCGGCGGTATCGGCGGTGGAGCCAAATGCCTCCGGAGCGCCGAGAGACGATTCGCCGCAACCTGGAGCGCTTCCGTTCCCTTTCCCCGGAGCAGAAGAAACGAATCCGCGAACGGTACCGCAGGTTTCAGACGCTTGCTCCCGAGCAGAAGAGGGAAATCCTCGAGAACTACGATCGCTGGCAGTCCCTGAGCCCCGAGCAGAAGAAGCGTCTTCGGAATCGATACCAGAAGTACATTCAGCGCCTCAGCCCGGAAGAGAAGAGGCGATTGCGGGAGTACTACAAGCGTCACCAGCGACTTCCACCGGCCGCCCGACAGAGGATTCGGGAGAACAACAAGTAGGTTGTCGCCACGATACCCAGGTCCCGCCTCGCAAGCACCGTGAGAGGCGAAAGGGCAAAGGCGAAAAGCGACAACCCGTTCAAATCGTAAACCTCCCCTTTCACCTTTATCCCTTTCGCCTTTCGCCCCCCTTTCCCCGTTTCCTTCTGCTTTGTCCTTTGCCCTTTGTCCTTTCTTCCCTTTTCTCCGCAACCTTTCTCCGCAGCGCGGGTTTAACCAGACAACCATCCGGCATTCCCGGGCCGCCGCAGGGCGGAAGGAGAGCCGGATGGAACCACTCGCGAGTGGACCGAAGGGTGCGCAACCACACGCAGCAGGGGAAGGGAGGACCTCCAGGGGCTGGGCCCAGGGAGTCGACCAGCAGACCACAGATTCAGACGTAAGCAAAGGAGAAGATCATGAGACGACAGGGAAAGACCGCTTGCATGATGCTCGCCGGGTTGGTGGCCCTTTTCGTGATGGCCGATGCGGACATTGCGAGCAGCGCCGGGCAGGGGTTCAAGATCATTCGAGGAGAGGGTTCGGTCTGTGCGGCAGGCCACGGTGTAGCCCAGTTCCACGGAACGGGTGACCTGGTCGCGCAGATCGAAAAGGGACAACTCATCATCAGCGACGAGAGTGCCGTGGTCGAGATTCGAGGCAAGGGGATCCGGCACGGCTTTCCGAACGGATGGGTTCTGTACCAGGGGTTCGAGGGCTGGGTCCATCTGAGAGGTGAGCAGATCTTCGGCCAGATCGTGGGCCAGAGTCTGCGCATGAAGGTGGAAGGGAGCGGGATCCTCATGCTGATGGGTCGCGGCGCCTACCGCTCTCCCTGTGATGCGCCGGATCAGCCATGGGGATACTTCGGCAAAGAGGGCGTTGCAGTGGAGCTGGGTGAATACCTGGCCGAACCGGAGGAACTCGCCGAGTAACGCGGACTCGGTGAGACGTTTGAAGAAGCGGTCCCGGGGAGTTCACTCCACCCGGGGCCGTTTCTTTCCTTTTTCCTGCCTGCTCTCCTGCAGAACCCGGAATCCCCCCGTCCCCTGACCGTGCAATCTTGTCTCGGGCCTCGGGGTTGTGATACCTTCCCGCATGAGTCTCCAGAGAGTGAACCTCCGCGAGGGTCGAGTTCATCCAAGCAATAAAGACCGCTAGGAGAGAGAAGAATGAGGATTCCGCACGGGATGGGAGGAAACTTGGGAAAGGCTTTTCTCGTTGCTCTGATCGTCGCCTCGATGCTGACCGGAACAGGCCTCGTAGGAACCTGCCTTGCGGACGAGACCGAGAGAGAGGAGGACTATGTCCGCAATGTGGAGTCTTCGACCTCTCTCGCTGAAACGGAGAGAGGGCCCGGCTGGTCCTACAATCCGGACTATCTCTTCGCCATTTCCAGAGCGGTTCGCGACTCGAGCGTGCATCCTGCGGGCAAGGTGGTCCTCTTCATTCCCGCGATCCCCCTGGATCTCGCGCTGTCGCCCTTCGCCGCGATTGCCGGCCTCTTCGGGAACTGATCCATCCCTTCTGCCGCGCAACTTCACCACACGCCCGCGCCGAACTCGACGACGAAGGCCAGGTCGTCGATGGCGGCAAAACCAAGGTACTTGATCCCGGCGCGCAGGCCCCAGAAATCCGTCAGAACGGTCATGAACTTCAGCGGCGAGTGCGCCAGGTTTCCACGAAGCTTGACCCCCGTCTCGAAGGCGAAGTGAGCGGTCGTATCCGTCCGGTCCTGGATCCTCTCTCTTTCGAGCTCGAATCCGAGCGAAAAGTAGGGATCCAGCCACCGCGATGCGGAAGGCGTGTAGAGGATGTTCCACCCGATGTCGTCCCTGTCCGGCTTGGCTCGGAGATAGGCCCGATTGACCAGCCATCCGCCCGTAAGAGGTTCCTCCACGTTCTTCACGAAGAGCAGGGGAAACACGAAGGATAGGCCGTGCCTTCCGTCGTAACGGTAGGCCACGCCGACCGACTTGGTGAAGGATTCGTTCAGGAGGGTGCGCCTCAGCCTGTCAAGGTCTCTGTTCGGTTCCTCCAGGGGCCACTCAGGATACCCCTTGGTGTCGATGAGGCTGAAGAGCTTCGGATCGTCTCGGGCCGGCTCGGCCCTCGGGAAGGGCCGCAAGGCGTACACCGCCCGGGTTTCGAGTTCACGGTCGTCACGAAGGAAATCGTCGTAATAGGGGCTGTCCTCGGGCAGAGGGGGGACGACCAGCGTGGCCGGTCTTCTGACCTTGGTCATCCAGCCCTGGTAGGAAGCGGTGAAGAGCGCTCCGGTGCGAATGACGTCACGACATCCCCAGGCGTCGTTGATTCGTGTGTTCACATCGTACCCGGGCGAGTAATAGCCGTCTCCGTTCTTGTCCGTACAGCTCGCGTGCTTGCCTTCCTCCACCAGAAGGGTCACGGGGAAGTCGACCCACTCGTCCACGTTCAGTGTGTTGTCGTACCACTCCAGTCCATGGGCCTTGGCGACAACGCGTTTGACCACGATCGCGTACTTGCAGGCCGGGCAATCCGGATTGCGAAGGACCTCCAGCAGGAACTCGGCGGATTCCACGTCGTGAGGGTGACGGCCGAGACCCTCCTCACTTGCGTAGTAGAAGAAATAGTCCAGCAGGATACCGCCGATCCGGTCGAGGTGCAGGACCGATTCGTTCGTGTCGTTCGGGTCGCTCTCATAGGCATCGCCCGACACGCCCTCCCCCAGCAGGAGCTTTCGGACGCGATAGTAGACGACGGGCGTTTCGGCAGCCTCTTCGAAGGGCACGGACTCCGGAATCCGGATGGCGGCGCCGGGCGCCGAGTCCAGGAGCGGTTCGTCCGGGGAGAACCACAGGATAGGGCCGCAATAGCGGGCCAGGTCTTCAAAGGTCAATCGCGGGCTGGATCCGTGCCACACGATCCCCGAGGGATCCTCTCCACAGCAGATTCGACCGATCTTCGCGGCCGTATCCTCTGCAAAGCAAAGCCCGGCCCGGGTCAAGGCACAGGCAGTCAGAAGTACGAGGAGGAACGTGGCAACGGACAACCGATTTCCGCCGTGAGGTCTCATCCCGGCCCCCCCCCTTTTTCGTGTTCCGGGTTCCCGCTCACCAACCGATCAGCGGCCTCTTCTGGCCTTTACGGATCTCCTCATCCTCGGCCCACCGGATCAGGCCCGTTTCGATCTCCACCAGGTTCAGGGTCATCTTGAAATACAGGTCTGTCTCGCGCCCGGCTTTCTTGCGGATCGAGGAGATCTCCCCCATGAGGAGGTAGCCCGGGCCAACGAGCTTTCCGATGCGTTTCCGTTTATCGGGGTCGACGAAGCCGGTCTCGTTCTGGTACCGCAGTTCCTGCATGACCTCCTCGCGGACCTCGTCGGCCGCGAACCGGACGGCTCCGGAACGGACCAGGGTCGTGCGGATCTTGTCGGTGATCGTCTTCGTGTCGATGTGTTCGTCGGTCTTGTTGCGAACACGGCTCACCAGAACGACCGGTCGGTTGCCTTCCTGGACCACGGGGGAGGCGAGGACGGAACGGACCATTTTCTCGGCGATCATCTGAAGGTCCGTCGAGCCGAAATCGATGGTGAGGGTTTCCGTTGCAGTCGGGTCCCCGTAGTCAACCCGCTTCCCACAGGCCGGGAAGCAAAGGGAGACGAACATCAGAACAATCAGGCCGCGTCGCATCACCCGCAAGTAGAATGGTCTCAGATCGGTTCCCCCTTCCCTTGCCGGTTGAAGTGTTTGGGAAGAGGGCGGCTGACCCCTGATCCCTGAACCCTTTCTTCAATCTTCCCGTTTGCGGATCTCCTTCTCATCCGCCCACGCGATCAGGCCGGTTTCGAGGTCCACGAGGTTGAGCGTGATCTTGTAATAGACGTCCCTCGTGCCGCTCCGCGATTTCTTGATGGCGGCGATTTCTCCGGCAAGGAGATAATCCGTGCCTACCTGTTTCCCCACGGGCTTGCGTGTTTCCGGATCCACGTACCCGGACTGCCTCTGATATTCGAGTTCCTCCAGGATCTCGGGGCGGAGCTCGGAGGCGGTGAACTGGACCGCGTTCGAGTTGAGCAGGGTCGTGCGGATCTTGTCCGTGATCGACTTGGTGTCGATGTGCTCGCTCGTCTTGTTCTTGACCGTGGCGACCTGAAGCACGGGGCGGTCCTGCTCCTGAATGACGGGCGCGGACAGGAGGGACTGCACCATCTCTTCCGCGATCATCTGCAGGTCCGTGGATCCGAAGTCCACGGTCAGGGTTTCCACGGCGGTGGGGTCTCCATACTGGACCTTCGTGCCGCAGGCGCCCAGGGAGACGGCAAGAAGAACGATTGGCAACAGGAACCATTTCGTGCCGGGGCTCATGGGAATGCTCTCCTTTCTTTCCATTTCGTCGGCGGGAGGCCCGGGTGCCGCGGGGCCGCGCCTCTCCTATTCCTCGACCGGGTTCGGTCTGCGAATCATGACCTTGAACCCCCTGGCGTTCGGCTTCGGGCAGAGGGCCCTGATCCACTTGGATTCCATCCCGTAGAGGAGGTTCGGGGTCCAGTGGACCACGTTCGATTCTACGGGGTAGCCTGCCTCGTCGTACCACTCGAACCGGTATTCGAAATCGACCGTGTACTTTCGCTGGTTCTGTACCACGGCAAGGCCTTCCAGGAAGTTCCCCATGTATCTTGCCTTCAGGTCCAGGACCTGAATCTGCTTTGCCAGAGGTTTGTCCTTGATGATGTAGTCCTTTTCCAGCGTCTCGGTGCCGTCGGTTTCCCAGACCTCTCCGACCGCCACGTTGGAGGTGGTGTGAGAAGTACAGGAAGCCAGGGGGATGGCCCCCATAAGAGACGAAAGGATCAACAGTGTCCCCGCCAGATGTATTCCCGGTCGGATCATCATCTTCATCTCCTCAATGGTTGTTCGCGGATCGTGCGGTCACACCTCATTCTATCCCGTTACCCGCCCGCTGACCAGGCTGGAAGACATGGAAGCCGATCATATCCCAGGGTCCGGAACGGGCGTGGAGGAAGATCGTCTCACCCGGAGAAACGTCCAGTACGAACTCCCTTTCCTGGGCCCTGCCCCCCGCCTTCGCATGAAGGGCGAAGACGAGTTCGTGCCGGCCCGCGGACAAGGGGATGCGGGCCACCTGCAGGTTCTGCGGCAGGGTCTGCCAGCAGCGCAGGTCGGCCTGTTCGGTGAACACATTGTAGAGGTTGGCGATCACCTCCGCTGCCGTTCCGCCTTCGTCCCGGGCAACCTTCACCACGGCGCCCTTGACGGCGGACCGGAGTATCTGTTTGAGGGCCAGGGTGGTCATCCGGTCGTGCAGGTTCCGAATGGCGATCGCCTCGATGTCGGTGAGCATGAAGGTCCTGCCGTAAAATCTTCCTTCGCGGTCGTAGACGGCCCCGTAACCGATCCGGTTCGGAAGGGTCTCGTACTTCGGAAAGGCCAGGGGGATGATTCCCACATCCGGAATGGGGATCGATATCTTGACCTCTCTCTTCCGAGGTGCCATCCCAGAGCCGAAGATGACGACCAACTCGCCCTCCTCCAGACGATCCAGCGTTCGCGGGCCTCTTCCCAGGTGCTTCGAATACTCTCCCAGTTCCTCCCTGAACCCCGAGAGGCTGGCCATCCTGAGAAGGTCGTTTTCCACGCAAGGCACCCCCGGCCGGAGGGCCTGCACCTTCTTCAGGTCGATGTAGGCGTCGTTGTACTCTCGGTTCAGCTCGTACACCAGGGCCGACAGGTAGTAGGCAAAGGCGTCCTCGTACAGGTTCTTCACACTCCGGACGATTTGCTCCTGGTCCGCATACCGGGCCTCCACTGCCCGAAGAACCGCCCGTGAAGAGACCCCCCGGCTCCGGGCTTCGTTCCGGATCTGCTCAACCTCCTCCCGGTGCCTTCTTTCATTCTCCCTCTGTCGGGCGAAGCTTCTCATGATCTCCACACGGGCCCCTTCGTAATCGTGGAGAAAGAGGTAGTTCGCCGCCTTGAAGGTGTTGACGAGCACCTTTTCGAAAGGCTCGCCGCTGTAAGGGAGCGTCTTCTCGTTGAGGAAGACGCTCCCCACCTGGGCCGTCCCTTTGGAGAGGCTCACAACCGCCTTCTCCTCGTGGTGCCGGATCACATCCTCGGCCTCGTCGAAGGCGGCATTGCTCTGTTCGAGCTCCCCCCGGGTGTGGAGAATCATCCCCCCCTCCAGAAGGTAGGCCAACCTGTTCAGGCCCTTGTTCGAACGTTTGTCCGCCTGCCGGAACGCCTTGCTCGAGCTGCCTTGCTCGAAGTCGCTGACGAGGCCCCGTGTCTCCACCGGGTATCTCGTCAGGGCCGAGCAGGCCGCGAGCATCAGGGAAAGAAGCGGGACGAGCCATGCGGAAGGGCGGTAACCGGCTCTCCTGTACCTGTTCATGTTGCGCTGCCCCGGCTCTCTAAAGCACCTGTGAAACGACGAATCCGTGTGTGCTCTCCCCGGCTCTAAGGGTTAGACTGTAGAAGCACGCCTTCTGGTTGTCAATTTGGGGGTGATTTGAGGGGAAAAACCAGCTATATTGTGTGGTTCGAATCAACATGGAAATACTTCCGACGGGAGTCGCCTTCGATGGAAAACACGTCTTTGTACGCCGCCTTCACCGCCGGCCTTCTCTCCTTCCTCTCCCCCTGCATCCTGCCGTTGATTCCCGCCTATCTGAGCTTCGTCTCGGGTGTGTCCCTGAGCGAGATGCGCGGGGAGGAATCGAATCGAAAGTCCTCGATGAGGGTTCTTTCCAACTCCCTGATCTTCGTCCTCGGATTCTCCTTCGTCTTCGTAGCCATGGGGGCTTCCGCCACGTTTCTGGGCAAGTTCCTGATTGCGGAGCTCGAAATTCTCCGTAAGGTCGCGGGCGTCCTGGTGATCGTCCTCGGCCTGCTCGTTCTCGGCGTGTTTCGCATCGGGTTCCTGGACCAGGAGAGGCGCTTCCACCAGAAGACGAAGACCTTCGGCCCCTTCGGGTCCTTTCTGGTCGGGATGGCCTTTGCCTTCGGCTGGACACCGTGCATCGGTCCGATCCTGGCCGCCATCCTCTTCATGGCGAGCACCCGGGAGACGGTTGTCCAGGGAATCGGGCTCCTGGGGGTCTACTCGGCCGGGCTGGGCATTCCCTTCTTGCTTTCCGCTGCGGCGGTTGACCGGTTCATACACGTCTCCTCCTGGATCAAGAGGCACTTCCAGGCGATCAGGATCACGAGTGGGCTGCTTTTGATCGGCGTCGGCCTTCTGATGTTGACCGACGATCTGACCCGGATAACGGAGTACTTGATGAAGCTCACAGCCGTGTTCAAAGGTTGACAAGGACTGCGAATCCTTTTTACCTTGAACACAACGGTATGTGAAGGGGTTCTAGAGTGAGCGAGACGCGCGTGGTCGTAACCGGCATGGGCCTGGTGACCCCTCTTGGCTTGGGCGTGGAGCGAAACTGGGAAGCACTCTGCGAGGGCTGTTCGGGGATCAGGAAGATCGAGCGGTTCGACGTGTCGGATCTCGCCTGCCAGATCGCAGGCCTGGTGACGGACTTCGATCCCGAGCAGTTCATGGACAGGAAGGAGGTCCGCAGGACCGACCCCTTCGTGCATTTCGGGATGGCGGCGAGTGAGCTCGCTGTGGCCGAGGCCGGCTCCTTCCTTCACAACGGGAACGCCGATCGAGTGGGGGTCGTCTTCGGTACCGGTTTCGGCGGCCTGCAGACCTGCGAGAGTGCGTACCACGTTCTGGAGAAGAAGGGGCCGGGTCGAATGTCCCCCTTCTATGTGCCCATGATCATCCCGAACCTGGCGCCCGGACAGATCGCCATCCGGTTCGGCGCCAGGGGCCCGAACCTGTGCTTCTCCACGGCCTGCAGTGCCAGCACACACAGTGTGGGCCATGCCTTCCGGATGATCCGCGGGGGAGAGGCGGACATCGTGATCGCAGGGGGTGCGGAGGCGGCTGTCACGCGCCTTGCGGTCAGCGCCTTTGCCGCCATGCGGGCCCTTTCACGGCGAAACGACGACCCCGAGAAGGCCTGCCGTCCCTTCGAGAGGGATCGGGACGGCTTCGTCATGGGAGAGGGAGCCGGTGTCCTGATCCTGGAAGAGCACGGGCACGCCGTGAAGAGGGGCGCCCGCATTCGGGGCGAGATCGTCGGTTACGGTCAGAACGGGGACGCCCACCACATCACCGCTCCGTCGCCGGAGGGGGAGGGCGCCGCCGAATGCATGCGTGCCGCCCTGCGGGATGCGCGAATCGTGCCCGAGGAGGTGGACTACATGAATGCCCACGGCACCGGGACGGCTTACAACGACCTCGTGGAAACCCAGGCGGTCAAGAAGGTGTTCGGACCCCACGCAGAGAAGCTGCTCGTTAGCTCGACCAAGTCCATGACAGGACACCTTCTGGGCGCTGTGGGCGCCATCGAGGCGATCTACACCCTTCTCTCCCTGGAGCACGGAGTTCTCCCGCCTACGATCAACTACGACCACCCGGACCCGGAATGCGATCTGGACTACGTGCCGAACCAGGCCAGAGAGGTGCCGGCCCGGACGGCCATGTCCAATTCCTTCGGTTTCGGGGGGACCAACGGCTCGCTCGTATTCCGGAAATACTCGGAGGCGACCTGACCCGCCAATAGACCATTATCTGCAATTATAATAATAAATTATAGCTAATTGTTCAACCCGTTTATCACTATAGTCCGGACGGGCGGCACAGGGGGGGCGGATCCTTGAAGTTCATCATGGTCGTGGGAGACGGTATGGCGGACGAGCCGATCGAGGAACTCCAGGGGCGCACCCCTCTGGAGGCGAGCCGTACCCCCAACATGGATTTCTTCGCACGAAACGGGCAGGTGGGACGGGTGCGGACCATCCCGGAGGGCATGCCTCCCGGCAGCGATGTTGCCAACATGTCCTTGATGGGCTACTCGCCTCGAGCCTACTACACCGGAAGGGCGCCCCTCGAGGCTGCCAGCATGGGCCTGGACCTGGGGCCGGAGGACGTGGCCTTCCGCTGCAACCTGGTCACCCTCGAAGAGGGCCCTGCCGGACGCTGCATGGCGGACCACAGCGGCGGAGGCATTTCCACAGAGAGGGCGAAGACCTGTATCGAAGCCCTGAACCAGGCCTTGGCGGGCCGGGATTTCCAGTTCCACCCGGGCGTGTCGTACCGGCACATCCTTCTCTGGCGGGACGGCAGGAGACGCTTTGACGGGCTGGAAACCACGCCCCCTCACGACATCCTCGGGCAGCCGGTCGAATCCCACCTGCCCCGCGGGGCGGGCGACGAACCGTTGAGGCGATTGATGGACCAGGCCAGGGACTTGCTGCAGTCGCACGCGGGGGGGCAGGGCGACCCGCCTCGCGAGGGAATTGCGAATGCCATATGGCTCTGGGGCGAGGGACACAAGCCGCGGATGCCCACGCTGAGGGAACGGTACGGGATCAGCGGCGTGACCGTGTCCGCCGTGGATCTGATCAAGGGGCTGGGCAGATGCGCCGGTCTGGAGACGATCGATGTTCCGGGGGCAACCGGGGATCTGGACACGAATTACCAGGGCAAGGCCTTTGCCGTGGTGAAGGCCCTGAGCGAATTCGATTTTGCCTTTCTGCATGTGGAGGCCCCGGACGAGGCGAGTCACCGCGGCAACCTCGGGGAGAAGGTGGAGGCGATCGAGCGGTTCGATGAAGGGGTGCTGGGTGTGCTTAGGAAGGGACTTTCCAGGCTGGGGGTCGAATACCGGCTCATGGTGCTGCCGGACCATCTGACGCCCCTGCGCATCCGAACGCACGCGGAGGCGCCTGTGCCGTTTCTCCTGTATCCCCACGGGCCGCCCTCCGGCAGGCGCTACAGCGAGAAGGATGCGGAGCAGAGCGGACTCCTCCTCGAGGATGGAAGCGGGATTCTGGATCTTCTTTTCCAAAAAGAACCTTCATAACGCCAACTTCGGTCCCCAGGCCCCGCGATTCTGGGAAAACTATTGTCAGAAAAGGGAAAGGGTTTTCCCAGGTGGAGCCGGCCGGTGGGGCCTGGATTCGCTGGGACGGGCCCCGGCGAGCCGCTCCGAAGAACCCCGTGCGCGAACGCCGAGCATCCCGCGCTCGCACGAATCGGCCGTATGGCTGCGTGAATCGGAGCGGCGTTCCGTTTCGAAGGAAGCGCCGGCGGCCGGCCGCCGGGAAAAGCGGGCCGACGGCGGTCTGTGCGGCAAGAGAATTGCAGATTCCTCCCTGAGCCGTGAGCTTGATGGCGGGGGATCCCGTGATTACCGTATGTTCCCGATGCAAGAAGACGATCAGCAAGACCTTCGATGAGGGCTCCGAGAAGAAGGTGAGTCACGGGATCTGTGCGGAGTGCCTGTCCATCCTGGAAACCGAGATTCGGGAAAGCACCAAGGAGAACGAGAACGGGCCGAAATCGGGCTCGATTCCCCTGCTGGCGGAAGACCCGTAGGGGCGCTCTCAAGCCGTCCTGCAGCCCGGTTCCGTTGCTCCCCGCCCGTGAGAAGTCGCCCCATGCAACGCCACCCTTGAGGACCGCACCGAGAGGAATCCGGCACAGCCGCGGATTCCTTGGTTGCGCCCTTCGCAGTTTCGTCCGAACTCGACACGGCCGAGCTTCCAACGATCACGCAAAGAAGCTTCGCCCCGGGGACCGATCGGGCCCTTCGTCGTCCTGGGCGGGAGAGCCGTCTTCCCTTGTTCGGCCTCCCCTTTGGACGCCGCGGTGCCGGCTGACAAGATCGCTGCGTGGGGCGCTCCGCTGGAACAGCATGAGGAGGGAACCGTGAAGGAGGCGATGTTCTACGAACCGGTTGCGGGAGACACCGTGGCGTGCCGGCTCTGCCCCCATGGCTGCCGCATCAGGACCGGGAAGCGGGGGGCGTGCGGGGTGCGGGAGAATCGGGGGGGACGTCTGGTGACGCGGGTGCATTCCAGGGTGGTGGCGGCCAATGTCGACCCCATCGAGAAGAAGCCGCTCTTCCACTTTCATCCAGGGACCTTGTCCTTTTCGGTCGCGACCGTGGGGTGCAACATGCACTGCCTCCACTGCCAGAATGCGGAAATATCCCAGATGCCCTTTGACCGAGGCGAGATCGCCGGCAGAGACCTTTCTCCCGAGGAGACCGTCTCCGCGGCACTCCGGGGCAACTGCCGGACCATCTCCTTCACGTACACCGAGCCGACGATCTACTACGAGTACGCCCGCGACACGGCCCGGAAGGCCGCGAAAGCGGGCCTGGAGAACGTCTTCGTGACCAACGGATACATCGAAGCCGAACCTCTGGAGGCGATACAGCCTTGGCTGCACGGTGCCAACGTCGACCTGAAGTCCTTCCGGGATTCCTTCTACCGCAGAATATGCAGGGCGAGGCTCGCGCCCGTGCTGGAGACGCTGAAGCGCATGCGTTCCCTGGGGATCTGGCTGGAGGTGACGACGCTCCTGATCCCGGGCCGAAACGACGGGGAGGAGGAGCTCAGAGACATCGCACGATTCCTGCGCGAGCTGGGGGAAGAGGTGCCGTGGCACGTGAGCGCCTACTACCCCACGTACAGGATGACCGATCGTCCGAGAACGCCCGTCAGGACCCTCCGGCGCGCCTGGGAGATCGGCAGAGAAGAGGGCCTCCTGTTCGTCTACACGGGCAATGTTCCGGGCGACGAGGGGGAGCATACGTTCTGTCCGCAGTGCGGCACGTGCGTGATTCGACGGCACGGGTTCCAGGTCCTCTCCATGCATCTCGAGCGTGGGCGATGTCATCAATGTAAGACGAGGGTACCCGTACGGATGGATTGACATGCAAAAACAAGCGATCGAATTGAGCCGGATAGACGAATTCCTCTGGGAGATTCCCGCGACCGGCCGGATGCGGGTGCCGGGCAGGATCTATGCGGACGAGGATCTCATACGGGCCGGGCAGCAGGACCGGAGCATCGCGCAGGTCGCCCACGTGGCGGAGTTGCCGGGGATCGTCGGCTACAGCCTCGCCATGCCGGACATTCACTGGGGTTACGGGTTTCCCATCGGGGGCGTGGCGGCCACCCGACTCGAAGACGGTGTGATCTCGCCGGGGGGCGTTGGCTACGACATCAATTGCGGCGTGCGCCTCGTCGCGACGGACCTTCCGGAAGTGGAGGTGCGCAAACGGATCCGCGACGTCGTCCAGGCCCTGTATCGGAACGTTCCCTGTGGCCTGGGCTCCCACGGCGCGATCGAGAAGCTTTCCGACAAGGCCCTGCGACGAGTCCTCGAGAAGGGCAGCCGCTGGGCCGTGGACAGGGGCTACGGAAGCGAGGCAGACCTGGAGAAGACCGAGGACGGGGGGTGCATGGAGGGCGCCCACCCCGCCAAGGTGAGCGAGCGGGCGGTCAAGCGCGGACTCGGCCAGCTCGGAACCCTCGGTTCGGGCAATCACTTCCTGGAGGTGGGTGTGGTGGATGCCGTCTACGATTCCCGGCTCGGCGGCGTTCTCGGCCTGGAACCCGGACAGGTGACGATGCTGATTCACACGGGCTCCAGGGGCTTCGGTTATCAGGTCTGCGATGATTTCCTGAAGGTGATGCTTCAGGTGGTCCGGAAGCATGGCATCGATCTGCCGGACCGGCAGCTAGCCTGCGCCCCACTCGACTCGAAAGAGGGAAAGGACTATCTGGCCGCCATGGCCTGCGCCGCGAACTACGCCTGGGCGAACCGACAGATCATCATGGCCCTGGCCACGAAGGCCCTGGAAGATGCGATGCGGGTCAAGCCCTCCGAGCTCAAGGCGCGCCTGGTGTACGACGTGAGCCACAACATGGCCAAGCTGGAGGAGCACGTCTGGAAGGGCAGCCCATTGAAGGTCTGCGTGCACCGAAAGGGCGCAACCCGGGCCTTCTCCAGGGGCCACCCGAAAGTCCCTCCGCCCTACCGGGATGTGGGGCAACCGGTGCTGATTCCGGGCGACATGGGGCGGGCCTCCTTCGTGTGCGTCGGGACGGAGAAGGCGATGGAGAAGACCTTCGGCTCCACGTCCCACGGGGCGGGCAGGGTGATGAGTCGCTCCCAGGCCAAGAAGGCCGCCAGGGGGCGGAGCCTCGCGCGAGAGCTGGAGGACCGGGGGATTCACGTGATGGCGGAGGGCCGCAGCACGATGGCAGAGGAGATGCCCGAGGCGTACAAGGACGTGGAGAGGGTGGTGGACGTGATGCACTCCGCAGGGATCAGCAAGAAGGTCGCCCGTCTCCGACCCATCGGTGTGGTCAAAGGCTGAGACTCCGCTCAGGGGCAATCCGTACACGCCGGATCCGAGTGAGCTCCCCGAGAGGGGTCGCCCCCGAATGGCCCCCGAATGGGGCCCGTGGCCCCCGAATGGGGTCGGACCAAGCTAACCACCTGATTCTACGAAGAATCGGGCGCTCATAGCCCCGAAAATATCGCTTAGAGACCGCTTTTCCGGGGCGAAAAACGCGTTCAAGCCTTGGTGAGGAACTGGGTTGGGTGGGTACAAGTCCTTTAGCTTCGGATCTGGCCCTCGCCGCGGACCACGAATTTCGTGGTGGTCAACTCCTTCAGGCCCATGGGGCCGAATGCGTGGAGCTTGCTCGTGCTGATGCCGATCTCGGCGCCCAGGCCGAATTCGAAGCCGTCACTGAACCGGGTGGAGGCGTTGACCATGACCGTCGAGGATTGCAGCTCCCGCAAGAAGCGTTCCGCCCGCGCGGCGTCACGGGTCACGATCGATTCGGTGTGCATGGACCCGTAGCGGTCGATGTGTTCCATGGCCTCGTCCATGCTGCCCACGACCTTGACCGACAGGACGAGATCCAGGTACTCCGTGCCCCAGTCCTCCTCTGCGGCCGGTTTCGCGTGCGGCACCCGTGAGACGGTGGCCGGGCAGCCTCGAATCTCGACGCCCTCCGCCTGCAGGGCGGCCGCAATCCTGGGCAGCAGGTCTTCCGCCTCCTTCTCGTGGACGAGGAGGGTCTCCATGGAATTGCACACGCCGGGCCGCTGCACCTTTGCGTTTACGCAGATCTTCTCCGCCATGTCCGGGTCCGCCCCCTCGTCCACGTATACGTGGCACACGCCCTTGTAGTGTTTCAGCACGGGGATCCTGGAGTTCTCGACCACGAACCGGATCAGGCCTTCCCCGCCCCTCGGAATGATGAGATCGATGAGCGCTTCCTGCTGGAGCATCTCCAGGACAGCGGCCCGATCCGTCGTCTCGATCAGTTGCACGGTTTCCGCGGGAAGGCAGGCGGCCTCGCAGGCCCCTGCCAGCACCCCCGCCAGCGCCACATTGGAGTGGATCGCCTCGGAGCCCCCGCGCAGGATCACCGCGTTGCCCGACTTGAGGCAGAGCGCGGCGGCGTCCACCGTCACGTTCGGCCTCGACTCATAGATGATCCCGATCACGCCGAGAGGGATCCGCATACGGCCGATCTCGAGCCCGTTGGGCCGCGTCCAGGTGCTCACGATCTCCCCCACAGGGTCCGGGAGGGCCGCCACCTCTTCGAGGCTCGTACCGATCTGGGCAAGCGTCTTTTCCGTGAGCGTGAGCCGATCGACCATGGCCGAAGCCAGCCCCTTCTCCCTGGCAGCCGTAAGATCCTTCCGGTTCGCCGCCTGGAGGTCGGCAGCGTTTTCCCGTATCAGTCGGGCGGCCGCGAGGAGGGCCCGGTTCTTGTCGTCGGTCCGGATATTGGCGAGCCTGCGCGAGGCCGCGCGCGCTCTGCGCGCCATTTCGACTATCTTCGTATCGGCCATATGCCTCTCCCTGATCCCTTTCCCGTGACCACCAGTTCGTCCCGGTGTATGATCTCATCGCGGATCCTGTACCCGAGAACGGCCTCGATCTCCGTGCTCTTTCGGCCCGCGATCTCTTGAATCTCCTGAGAAGAGTAACACGTGATCCCCCTTGCCCACTCGGTGCCGCCTTCGTCGAGGCAGGCCACCATCTCTCCGTTGTCGAACCGGCCGTGCACGGCTACGACGCCGGAGGAGAGGAGGCTCTTTCCCCGGTGGACGATCGCCTTGACCGCCCCTTCATCCAGTATCAGCTCCCCCTTCTTCCGGAGGGAATAGGCGATCCAGTGTTTCTTGTGGGTCAGGCGATCCTTGATGGGCGCGAAGAAGGTGCCGATCGGCTCTCCCTTCAGGATCCCCGTGATCACGGACGGTCTTCGGCCGTCTGCGATCACCGCCGGATGTCCCGCCTCGGTGGCGATTCGGGCTGCCTCGATCTTCGTGGCCATGCCTCCTGTGCCCAGGGGGTCGGACGGTCCCTTAGCCAGGTTGCGCAACTCCGGGGTCACCTCCTTCACGAAGGGGATCGGATCCCGCCCCGGCCCTTCCGTGTCGGTCCAGGTACAGAGTCCCGGCGCGTTCGTCAGGAGGATCAGAAGGTCCGCATCCACCAGGATGGTCACGCGCGCCGAAAGGCTGTCGTTGTCCCCGAACTTGATCTCTTCCACCATGACCGTGTCGTTCTCGTTCACGATGGGAATGACCGAGAACTGGAGAAGCTTCAGAAGCGTATTCCGCGCGTTCAGGTAGCGCCTTCGGTGGCTCAGATCGTCACGGGTCAGCAGCACCTGGGCCGCCCGCCTGCGGTAGCGGTCGAGAGCCTGCTGGTACATGCTCATGAGCTGCGTCTGCCCGATGGCGGCCAGGGCCTGCTTCTCCGGGATGCTGGTGTTCGAGTGCGTCGGCTCGAGCAGGGTTCGTCCTGCTGCGATGGCGCCCGATGAGACGAGCACGACCTCCTTGCCCTGTTCCGAAACCTGGATGACCTGGTCCACGATGGCGTTGAAGATGTCGGTGGACAGCCCTCCCTCGTCCCCCGTGAGGACCTGGCTGCCGATCTTGACAACGATCCGGTGGACCTTTTCCAGGTGGCGCCTTCGCTCCATCTCCATCGTTTCTTCCCGGTTCCTTCCTGAAGAAGCGGCCCAGCCGCGAGGGTGATGGCCGGTCGACGAACCTCGCAACGGAAATTTCATCATAGGAGAAAGCGGATTTGCCGGTCAACAACGGCCAAAAGGCCGCGGTCATTGCCAGCCCCGTTCCCCGTGTGCTAAAGACCTGAGTTGCAGGGCGACATGGATCGGCATGGGAAAAGGGGGCACGAGATGGCAGGAGACGGGAACATCCCGGTGTTGTTCGTTCGTGGGACCACGTTGCCGGAGGGCTGGGAGAAGAGTGTCCTGGCCGTGTGGGAGCAGGGGGCCCGCTATCCCACGGAGTACGACCGGCGAGGGGAACCCCCGAGCCTCGATGCCACCATGACCCTGGTCATCGACCGCCCCTTTGAGGAGCCGCGCCTTCACCGGGCCTTTCCCGGGGCGATCGAGGATCTGGAGAAGTACCGGCTGGAGGTGGTCGAAGGGGTTCATGATCACTGGATCCGGCCCGAGGAGGGCAAATGGACCTACACATACCACAAACGGCTCTTTGATTACCGGGTGCAGGAAGACCTGTCCAGCGGAGGAGAGTCGCCCTTTGGCGGGGTGGCCCAGATGGACTCCCTTGTCGAGAAGCTCGCCCGGGTCCCCTACTCCCGCCGGGCGCAGGCGATTACCTGGATGCCGACCCTCGACCCGAAGACCGACGACCCCCCCTGTCTCCAGAGGATCTGGTGCCGTCTCGGAGAAGGCGAGGACGGCCGGCTCCACCTGAACATGAACACCCACTGGAGGAGCAGGGACGCCTACAAGGCCGCCTTCATGAACATCTACGCCCTGACCGACCTGCAGCGTGTCATCGCCGGGCAGATCGCGGAGCGGATTGGGAGAAGGGTCGAGGTAGGCCGATACGTGGACATCACGGATTCGTACCACATCTACGGTTCCTACCTCGCGGAGGTGGAGGAACGCTTCCTGCGGAGTATGCGGGACCGGTCCTTCGAGCAGAGGACGTGGCGATCCGACAACGTGGTCATCCAGGACGGAATCCAGAGGGGAAAGGATCTCATCGAGCAGGAGAAGAGGTGACCTCCGAGAAAAGGAGTGCCATGCCGATCCGGATTCTTCCGCGTGACCTGACGGAGAAGATCGCGGCCGGCGAGGTGGTGGAAAGGCCGGCGTCGGTCGTCAAAGAGCTCGTGGAGAACGCGCTGGATGCTCAGGCCTCGAGCATCCAGGTGGTGATGGGAAAGGATTCGGTCGAGCACCTGGAGGTCGTGGATGACGGGACGGGCATGCTTCCGGAGGAGATCCCGCTTGCATTGCAGCGACACGCCACGAGCAAGATCGCCTCGTACGAGGACCTGTCCCGGATCGCTTCGCTCGGGTTTCGTGGGGAGGCACTGCCCAGCATAGCGGCGGTCGCCGATTTGGAGATCGAGACAAGGACCGAGGACGTCCCTCTCGGCGTGCGTGTGCAGATGAAGGCGGGAAGCGATCCGGTCCATCAGGAAATCGGTATGCCGAGGGGAACGCGCGTCATTGTTCGAAACCTCTTTCGAACGACGCCGGCCCGACGCAAGTTTCTCCGCTCGAAGCAGACCGAGGAGGGGCACATCCTCGACACGATGATCCGGCTTTCGCTTTCTCAAGTGAATGTATCGTTCCAGGTCAAACGCTCCGGAAAGCTCTGGCTCAACGCCCCTCGCGCCGAGGACCTTCGTCAGCGGGTGGCACAGCTTCTCGGCTGGGAGTTCGGGGAGGGCCTGCAGCCGGTTGCAGGGAGCAAAGACGGCTACCGCCTGGAGGGACTCGTGGGCCCCTCGGAACTTCACAGGGTATCTTCGAGAGGCTTGTATCTGTTCGTCAACGGAAGGCCGGTTCGGGACCAGCAGCTTCAGCGTGCCATCCGCTCTGCTTACAGCGGGCTCGTGCCCAGGGAGCGATTTCCGGTGGCCGTCCTGTTCTTCACGGTTCCTTACGACGAGGTGGACGTGAACGTTCATCCGACGAAGATGGAGGTTCACTTCTCCCACCCCGGAAGGCTCCGTGAACTGCTCGTCTCCTCCCTTTCGGAAGCGGTCCGCAGAACTCCCTGGCGGGGAAGTCGTCCGGTCCGAGATGGCGGGTCCCCTCCGGAACCCATGCCCGACGTCTCAACAGAACCACGGCGGACGCAACCGCCCGATCCGCCCGCGTCGGCGCCCTCGCCCGCCAGGCCCTACGAGGTGCAGCGGTCGGTCCCTCCCACGGCAGGCCGCGCGGTGCGGGAAGAGATCGTTGCTTCACCGGGACCGAAGGCGGCGGGAAGGGCAACTCCGGGGAAGGACGAGGAGGCAGGGCCTCTCTTCGCGCACTTCCGTATCATCGGTCAGTACAGGGACGCCTATCTTGTGTGCGAGTACCAGGACCGTCTCGTCTTGATCGACCAGCATGCGGCGCACGAGCGCATTGCCTTTGAGAAGCTCGAAGAGGCGTCGGCAGAAGAGGGCGTTCCGCGACAGCCCCTGCTGGTTCCTCATGTGGTCGAGCTGCCCCCAAGGGAAGCGGATTGCCTGAGGCGACACCTTGAGCCCCTTACGGAATGCGGCCTGGAGGCGGAGTTCTACGGAGGGAGGAGCTTTGTGGTCAAGGCGCTGCCCGCCCTGCTCGGCAGGACCGACCCGGCGCCCCTCCTCCAGGATGTCGCGGAAGAGCTGGCCGACCTGGAGCGGACCAAGCAGCTCGACCTGCTTCGCACCAACGTACTCTCACGCATCGCATGCCATTCCGTCATCCGCGCCGGCCGAACCCTGGACTGGCGGGAAATGGAGGCCCTGCTGCAGCAACTGGATGCGAAGCCGGGTCTTCTCAGCTGTCCCCACGGAAGGCCCGTGATGGTCTTCTGGTCTCTCCGGGAAATCGAGAAGAAATTCCACAGGACGTGAAGGCCTCTGCCATGGAGCCGAACAGGATCGTCGTACTCGTGGGGCCGACGGCGGTGGGAAAGACCTCCCTTGCCCTGCGGATCGCTCCCGCGTTGAACGCCGAGATCGTGAGCGCGGATTCCATGCAGATCTATCGGGGCATGGACATAGGAACCGGCAAGCCCACGGCGGAAGAGAGGCAGCAGGTTCGTCACCACCTGATCGACATCGTGAACCCGGACGAGTCGTTTGATGCCGTGCGGTTCAAGGAGCGTGCGGATCGCGCCATCCAGGACATCCGGGCCCGCGGAAAGGTCCCGATGGTGGTCGGGGGGACGGGCCTGTACGTGAAGGTGCTGCTGCACGGCCTGTTCGAGGACCCGGGCGTCGACAGGTTCGAGAAGTGGGAAGAAAAACTCCATCACTATGAATCTTTAGGCCAAGACCCTTATAAGATACTTGAGTCCGTGGATCCGGATGCGGCGGAGCGGATTCACCCGAACGATCAGGTCCGCGCCCGCAGGGCACTGGAGGTGTTCCTTCGTACGGGCCATCGTATCAGCACCCTGCAAAGGCAGCACGGTTTCCGGGGGACCCGTTACGATGCGCTTCTCCTGGGCCTCTCCATGGACCGGGAACGGCTCTTCGATCGAATCAATCGTCGGGTGGATGCGATGGTCCGTTCCGGGTTGGAGCAAGAGGTGGGGACTCTGCTGGCGAAGGGATATTCGGCGGATCTGCCGTCGATGCGCAGCCTTGGGTACCGACATCTGACGGATGCCCTCCGGGGTGAGTTGGAAGGGGTCGACGCGATTCGCCTTTTCAAGCGGGACACCCGTCGCTACGCAAAGCGCCAGTTCACCTGGTTTCGTAACCAGGAGAGGGCGGACTGGATGACGGCCCCCTTCCAGGAGGAGCGGATCCTTGAGACAATTCGGGCCTTTTTGAAAGCGGTCTAAAAGCAGTTTGTCCGGAAACCGTGATCTTGGAGAAATTACTTTAACGACAAGGGGTTCGTTCATAACTCTCTTGATTTTTGAATTCGTATCCATATAATTTCTTTAACGTTTCTCAGGGAGTGCACACGGGCGGACCCTTCACAGCGGTTCTAGGAATCATGGCCACCAAAGCGAAAAAGAAGAAGAAAAGGACTCCGGCAACACGGAAGGCAGGTCGACAAGCCGTGCAGAAAGAGGATCCCGCCGGCGTCGATATCGGTGCATTCCGAGAGGAGATCGACCGAATCGATGACGTGATTCTTGAACTCTTGAACAAGCGGGCGGAACTGGCCATCGAGATCGGCAGAGCAAAGGCGAGCCGAAACCTTGATTTCTACTCATCGGAAAGAGAACGGTCGATCTTCGAGAGGCTGTCCGCGCACAACCAAGGCCCCTTTCCGAACGACGCTCTCCGGGCGGTGTTCCGTGAAATCATGTCCGCCTCCCTTTCGCTCGAGAAGCCCCTGCGGGTGTCCTTTCTCGGGCCCCGGGCCACGTTCACGCACCTGGCTTGTCTGCAGTTCTTCGGGCGATCCAGCCAGTTCATCCCGGAGAAGAATATCCGGAACGTGTTCGAAGGTGTGGAGAGAGAGCGAGTGGATTACGGGGTCATCCCGATCGAGAACTCCACCGAGGGCGTGATCGCCCATACCCTCGACCTTTTCATGGAGTGCGACGTGAGGATCTCGGAGGAAATCATGATCGAGATCAGCCTCGATCTTCTCTCTCGATCGGAGAACCTTGGCGACATCCGCAGAGTGTATTCCCATCCCCACGCAATCGCTCAATGCCGGAAGTGGCTCGAGGATCGCCTCGAGGATGCGGAAATCATCGACATGCCGAGCACGGCCAAGGCAGCGGAGATCGCTTCCGCGGAGCCCCACAGCGCGGCGGTGGCGAGCAGTTATGCGGCAAAGCTCTATGACCTGAACGTTCTGGAGAGAAGAATCCAGGATGTGCCTCACAACTACACCCGGTTTCTGGTGATCGGAAAGAAGGACGAAGCCCCGACGGGCCGGGACAAGACCTCACTCATGTTCTCGTTGAAGGACAACGTGGGCGCTTTGTACAACGCTCTGAAACCCTTTGCAGAGAACGGGGTGAACCTCACGAAGATCGAATCCAGGCCGAGCAAGGGTCATCCGTGGGAGTACATCTTCTTCGTCGACCTGGAAGGTCACCATACGGACGCCGAACTGGCGGCTGCCCTCGAGGCCTTCCGGGAAGGCTGCAACGATCTGAAGCTCCTTGGGTCTTATCCGCAGGGACGACAGGAACACGCCCGGGAAGCCTCCCCTTTCGAAAGGAACGGTTCCTCATGAATCGAACGAATTCGAAGCCCGGGGTTTTTTCTCAGCCGCCCGGCACGCCGCTGTTTCGGACCGCCGCCGTCATCGGTGTCGGGCTGATCGGGGGCTCTCTCGCCAGAGCGGCGCGGGCGCAAGGCCTCGTCTCGAGGTTTGTCGGTCTCGGCAGGGGCGAGGAGAACCTCCGCAAGGCGCTCGACCTGGGCGTCATCGATACCATGGAGACCGACTGGGAGAAGGGTCTCAGGGATGCGGATCTGGTCGTTCTGGCCACGCCGGTAGAGACCATCGTCGATCTGTTTCCGAGGATTGCCGCCCTCTGCCGGAAAGACGCCGTCGTGACCGATGTGGGAAGCGTAAAAGGGGCGATCGTCGAGGCGGGCGAGCGGACGCTTCCGGAACCGGGCCGTTTCGTCGGCGGTCACCCCATCGCGGGTACGGAGAACTCGGGCGTGGAGGCGAGCTTCCCCTCCCTGTTCACGGATCGCAAGACCATTCTCACCCCGACGGAAGCAACGGATCCCGGGGCACTGGACCGGGTGCGCCGCCTGTGGGAGGGTGTCGGTTCCCATGTGGTCGTCATGGATACCGGCCATCACGACCGGGTCATGGGCTATGTCAGCCATTTGCCGCACATCGTGGCTTATGCACTGGTTCACACGATCTGCCGGGAGGATCAGCCCGAGGGCAACCTCGCCCGGTTTTCTGCAGGGGGGTTCCTCGACTTCACGCGCATCGCTTCCAGTCATCCGGAGATGTGGAGAGACATCTGCGTGATGAACCGGGAAGCCCTGCTCGCGGCGGTCGACTCCTTCGCCCGCACCCTGGACAGATTCAGGGAGCTGATCGCAGCCGAGGACGGCAAGGGGCTCGAGGAGCACTTCGTCGAATGCCGTCGTGTACGTGCGGGCCTGCTCAAGAGGAAGAATTGAAGGGTTCTCAGAACAGGAAGGTGGTCTTGACACAGCCTCCCCGAAACGACTCTAAACTCCATGCAGGTTCACCCACAGAAGAAGAATGGCCGCTCAAGCTGGAGCCTGTGCGAGGTTTCCGCGGATCGACCGCCGTGCCCGGTGACAAGTCCATCTCCCACCGGGCCCTGATCCTGGGTGCTGTCTCCTCCGGTGAAATGAGGGTCGAGAACCTCTCTGCCGGGGAAGATGTTCAGAGCACTCGGAGATGCCTGGAGGGTCTCGGTGTGTCGATCGAAGGTCGCGGGGAAGACGTGCGACTGAGAGGGCAGGGGGAAGGGGCCTTCAGCGAACCGCAAGACGTGCTGGATGTGGGCAACTCGGGTACGACCTTCCGTTTGCTGGCGGGCCTGCTGTCCTCCCAGCCGATCTTCTCGGCCATGACCGGAGACGACTCGCTGCGCAGACGGCCCATGGACCGGATCGTGGAGCCGCTCCGGCAGATGGGTGCCCGGATATGGGGAAGGGCGAACGGGCGCTTCGCGCCGATCGCCCTTCAGGGCGGAGCGCTTCGCCCGATCCGGTACCACTCCCCGATTGCCAGTGCGCAGGTGAAAACCTCCCTGCTTCTGGCCGGCCTGCACCTCGAGGGGGAAACCTTCCTTGTCGAACCGCACCTGTCACGGGATCACACCGAAAGGATGCTCCGGTACATGGGCGCGGATCTCGTCTCCGAAAGCAACACGGTCCTGCTCCGGGGTGGGAGGCGGATCGAGGCCCGGGACGTCCTGGTTCCGGGCGACCCCTCCTCGGCGGCCTTTCTCGTGGTGGGCGCGCTGGTCACACCCGGTTCGGAGCTGGAGATACGGGGGGTCTGCGTGAACCCGACGCGCGTCGGGTACATGAGGATCCTGGACCGGATGGGTGCCTCCTTGGAGCTCGGTCGCCCCAGAGAGGTTTGCGGTGAGCCGGTGGCGGACCTGGTAGTGCGGTCGAGTCCGCTCAGGGGCACGACGATCCGGCCGGAAGAGATCCCCGGGTGTATCGACGAGATCCCGATTCTCTGTGTGGCCGCCGCCTTTGCCCGGGGCAGGACGATCGTCACGGGGGCCGGAGAGTTGCGCGTGAAGGAGTCGGATCGCATCGCGGCCATGGCAGCGAACCTTTCCGGCATGGGGGTCGATGTCGTGGAGCGGCCCGAGGGCCTGGAAATCGAGGGCAGGGGCCGCGTAGAAGCCTTCTCCGGCAGAAGCTGGCACGATCACCGGATCGCCCTTTCCCTGATCGTTGCCGCACTGGCCGCGGAAGGCCCGAGCCGGGTCTTCGGGGGCGACTGCATGAATGTCTCCTTTCCGGGCTTCCTGGAGCGGATCGCCCCTCTGATCGAAAAATGAAGAGAAAGGCAAAAGGTAAAAGGTCAAAGGACAAAGGGGAAAGAGAGTCAGGGCGGCTGGAAGCTTCTCCCGTACCGGGAGGTATTCTTGGGGTTGACGCAGCGATGTTGCTTTGACCTCTGACCTTTCACCTTTGACCTTGGACCTTTGACCTTGGGCGGGGCGGCCTCCGGACAAGGGTGTCTCTATCTGGTGGCGAGGAGGAGCCGGGAGTGAGCGGAGGACGAGTCAAGCATGGGCTGGGGCTGGTGATTGCCATCGACGGGCCCTCGGGCGTGGGGAAGAGTACCATTGCCCAGGCCCTTGCCGAGCGGCTCGGCTGCGCGTACATCGACACGGGGGCCATGTACCGTGCGGTGGCCCTGCTGGCCGGGGAAAAGGCGGTGGCCCTGGACGACCCGGCGGGCCTCGCGAGCCTGGGCCGGACCATGGAACTCGAGTTCACCGTCACGGGCCACGGCCCGGGAGTCACCCTGAACGGAGCGGACGTCACACGTTCCCTGCGGCTGCCGGGGCTCAGCGAAGAGGCTTCACGTCTTTCGCGGTTTCCGGAGGTTCGGGAGATCCTGGTCGAGAAGCAGCGGGAGCTCGGTAGGCGGGGAAGGGTGGTGATGGAGGGGCGCGACATCGGCACCGTCGTTCTGCCCGACGCGGACCTCAAAGTATTCCTGGAGGCGGCGGCGGAGGAGCGGGCCCGGCGGAGATACCTGCAGTGGAAGGCGAAGGGGATCGAAGTTGCTCAGGAAGAGCTCACCCGGGAGATCGTCGCGAGGGATCAAAGGGATAAGACGCGCAAAGTGGCGCCCCTGGTGCCTGCGGACGACGCGGTGGTGATCGACACCACCGAGCTGACGCCGGAACAGGTGCTGGGGAGGGTTCTGGACCTGCTCGGAGAGAAGGGTCTGTCGACATAGTCTGGAACTTGCCTTGCTCTTTTAGTAAAGTACCGGTATAATTAGAAAATTCTACACAGCATTTCAGATTGGTTGAGGCCGGGGATTCTCCGGCCCCGAAAGGGGCGTAGGGTCCTCCAAGGGGAGTGCAACCCAGGGCGCCCGAGTTCATGGAGGGCGCCGAAAACGAACGGCAGCAGGAGAAGGAACGAGGAATGAGTTCAACAACTACACCCGAGGAAAGAACCGAAGCCGAAGAACCCACAGCAGAGATGACGGACGGAGAGACACCATCCACACCGGGCAATGAAGAGGAGGATTTTGCCACACTGCTCGATCAGTCCATGGAGAAGCAGAAGGTCGAGGTGGGCGAGGTCGTGGTCGGCGAGGTGATCAACGTCGGGTCGGAGAGCGTGACGGTGGACATCGGCTACAAGTCGGAGGGCGAGGTTCCGCTGGCGGAATTCAGGCAGCCGGATGGATCCCACTCTGTGAAGCTGGGGGATTCCATCAAGGTCTTCCTGGAGGCCGTCGAGGACGAAGAAGGCTTCGTGTGGCTGTCGAAAGAGAAGGCTGACCAGCTGAAGATATGGGACGACCTGCAGGAGGCCTACAACAACGAGGCGGTCGTAGAGGGCAGAATCGTGCAGCGCGTGAAGGGGGGCCTGTCGGTGGACATTGGTGTTCCCGCTTTTCTGCCCGGGAGCCAGGTGGACCTCCGTCCCGTGAAGAACCTGGACGAGCTGATCGGCAAGAGCTTCAAGTTCAAGATCCTCAAGTTCAACAAGAAACGGGGCAACATCGTCCTTTCACGAAGGGTCCTGCTGGAGAAGGAGCGGGACGCCCTTCGGAAGGAAACCCTCAAACGAATGGAGGAGGGAGTCATCCTCGAGGGAATCGTGAAGAACATCACCGATTACGGCGCCTTCATCGATCTGGGCGGCGTGGACGGCCTGCTTCACATCACCGACATGTCCTGGGGCAGGGTCGGGCACCCCTCGGAACTTCTGTCCATCGGAGACGAGATCAACGTCAAGGTGCTGCGATACGATCGGGAAAGGGAGAGGGTCTCGCTGGGCCTGAAGCAGACGAAGCCGGACCCCTGGACACAGGCGGCCGAGAAGTACCCCGTGGGCACGAGACTGGAGGGGCGCGTGGTCAGCCTCACCGATTACGGCGCCTTTGTCGAGCTGGAGGAGGGGATCGAAGGCTTGATCCACATCTCGGAGATGTCCTGGGTCAAGAAGATCCGGCATCCCTCTCAGATCCTCTCGGTGCAGGACACGATCGAGGCGGTGGTACTGAACCTGGATGTGGAGAACCAGAGGATCTCCCTCGGCCTGAAGCAGACGGAGCCGAACCCGTGGGCGGTGCTCAAGGATCGGTATCCGAAGGGATCACGCATCACGGGTCAGATTCGAAACATCACGGATTTCGGTATCTTCGTGGGGATCGAGGAGGGTATCGACGGGCTGGTGCACATCTCGGACCTGTCCTGGACCCACAAGGTGAAACACCCGAGCGAGATCTACAAGAAGGGGGAGGAGATCGAGGCGGTTGTGCTGAACATCGACGAGGAGAGCAACAAGTTCTCCCTCGGAATCAAGCAGCTGGAGAAGGATCCGTGGGACGAGATTCCGGATCGCTACCGGCTCGGTGACCCGGTGAAAGGGAACGTGACGAACGTGACCGACTTCGGGATCTTCCTGGAGATCGAGAAGGGCATCGAGGGGCTGATCCATATCTCGGAACTCAGCGACGAGCGGGTGGAGGACATCCGCAACTTCACCGGCGTAGGGGATGAGCTCGAGGCGAAGATCATCCATCTGGATTCCCGGGAGCGGAAGATCGGGCTGAGCATCAAGGCCTTGAAGAAGGACATGGAGAAGGCGGACATGGACGCCTTCCTGTCGCAGAAGGAGGAGCCCTATCGCGTAGAAGAGGATTGGAAACAGGAACTCAGGGACCTGTCCAAGACCCTCGACCTGCCGGACGCGGAAACCGCGGGTTCGGAGCCCCCGGCGGAGGCCTCAGCGTCCACCCAGGAGACGGGGCCCCCGGCGGCCGAAACGGAAGAGGTCCCTACGGAGGATTCCGGCGGCTCGGGAGAAGAGGAGAAGCCGGAAGGTTGAGTTCCGGGCCCTGAGATCGCCTTCTGCCTTGAAACAGCCCAGGGTGCAGGGGTTGAACAGAGAGATGCCGGGCCAGAGAAAAGGGAAGGGCATTTTCATCCTCGTCTCGATACTGGGATTGATCTTCGTGGTCAGTTACCTGGCGGGGCGGTGGGGCCTTTTCGAAAGCAGCCGGATTTCGCTTTCGAACGACAAGATCGCTGTCGTTTCCATCCAGGGTGTCCTCATGAGCGCGGAGGACACGATCCGTCAATTCAAGCAATACGAAGAGAAGAAAGATGTGAAGGCCCTCGTCCTGCGGATCGATTCTCCGGGAGGGACGGTGGTCGCCGCTCAGGAGATCTACGCGGAGATTCGGAAGCTCAAGGGCGACAAGGTCGTGCTCGCCTCCATGGGAAACGTTGCGGCCTCGGGGGGGTATTATGTCGCCTGCGCGGCCGAGGAGATCTTTGCCAATCCCGGGACCATCACGGGCAGCATCGGCGTCATATCGGAGTACCCGAACTTCGAAGAACTGATGAAGAAGGTGGGTCTCAAGTCCGAGGTGCTCAAGAGCGGACGCTTCAAGGATCTGGGAAACCCCACGCGGGAGATGACAGAAGAAGAGAAGAAGGTCCTCCAGAGTCTGATCGACAACATCCACGCACAATTCATCCGTGACGTTGCACTCGGCAGAGGAAGGCCCGTCGAGGAGATCAAGCCGCTCGCAGACGGCAGGGTCTTCACGGGGGAGCAGGCGAAGGAACAGGGGCTGGTGGATTCACTCGGGAATTTCCAGGACGCCCTCGACAGGGCTGCGGAACTGGCGGGCATCGAGGGGAAACCCGTGATCCTTTACCCGGAAGAGAAACGGAAGAAGATTTGGGAATACCTGGTTCAGGGCCTTGCGGAGGCGATGGAGGGTCTACTCCGTGCGGCCTTTGAACGAGTGGGGCTCGTGAGCGTTTATCCCGAAGGATTCTCAGTTTCAGGGAGGAGATGACATGACGAAGTCAGAACTCATCAACCGTGTGGCGGAGCGGCTCCCGTACCTGACGCGAAAGGATGCAGAGATCATCGTGAACACGATCTTCGACAGCATGGTGGATGCGCTGGTCGAGGGGGACAGGATCGAAATCCGCGGGTTCGGCAGCTTCAAGGTGAAGAACCGGGGGGATCGGGAAGGGCGCAACCCGAAGACCGGGGAGTCGGTCCGAATCCCTGCAAAGAGGATGCCCTTCTTCAAGATCGGCAAGGAGCTCTACGAGCGCATCAACCAGGAGAACGACTCGGGGGGTGCGATCCAGGAGGGGGGAGAGGCCCTTTGAAGGGGAATCCGACCTTGCGACGACTCTGGGCACCATGGAGGAGAGGATACATCTTGGGGCCCAAAGCGAAGACCTGCATCTTCTGTGACGCCCTCCGCATGGATCCCGAGGAAGCGGGGCTCCTCCTGCAAGGGGAGCGATGCTTCGTCATGCTCAACAAGTTCCCATACATCAGTGGACACCTTCTCATCTCCCCTCGCCGGCACGTGTCGCAACTCGAAGATCTGGACAGGGAAGAGACGGCCGAGCTGATGGAGACCGTTCGGGACTCCGTCCGGCGCCTGAAGGAAGCGTATGGCCCCGAAGGCCTCAACCTGGGAATGAATCTCGGGAAGGTGGCAGGCGCCGGGATCGAAGAACACCTGCATTTTCACCTTTTGCCCCGCTGGAACGGAGACAACAACTTCATGGCGGTGCTGGCCGAGACGCGGGTGATTTCCGAATCTCTGGCCGACACGTGGAAGACCTTGTCACCGATCTTTCGAGAGGAGAGGACACGCTGAAGTGCACCCGGCAGGCCGGCTGCTGTACACGAAACAGAACCGTTTGGGAAAGGGGGACCCGCGATGAAAGGCTTGAAGCTCATTTTATGGATTCTTGTTCTGGTCATTCTGCTGTCCCTGGCCTGGCAGAACATCCCCCCCCTGATCGAAACGGAAATCACCCTTGGATATGAAGTCTGGAAGCTGGGATCTTGGAGCACGGAGCCGATCCCGCTCTATGCGGTCATTCTCATCTCGTTCATAATCGGCCTCGGCCTGATGTGGCTGA
Source organism: uncultured Thermodesulfobacteriota bacterium (assembly GCA_964479535.1). Lineage (GTDB taxonomy): Bacteria > Desulfobacterota > DSWW01 > DSWW01 > DSWW01 > S015-6. The sequence continues at coordinate 40,527 of CAYZMM010000014.1, read as the reverse complement.
TCGACCTGTCGACGAGAATGGGCCTCCGAAGACAGGTACGAAATCTCGAAAAGGAGCTGGCCGCCCTGCGGGCCCAGACAGGCTACGATGAGCCGGCGCCCATGGATTCCTACGGGGACGAGCCCTTCGACGAGGAGGGTGCGGTGCCGGAGTCGGACGATTCTCTTCCCAAGTAAACCGGAATCTGCGCGGTTTCCTTTCCATGGACCGGATCTTTCTCAGGGACCTCCGCCTTGCATGCACGATCGGTGTGAACGACTGGGAGCGGGAGGTGCGACAGACGGTCGCGATCGACCTGGACCTGGACGTGGACCTTGCACAGGCCGGTCGGAAGGACGATCTGTCCCTCACCGTCGATTACAAGGCGGTTCGAGACCGGATCGAGGCCCTTGTGGCGGAGTCCCGCTTCTTTCTCATTGAAGCGCTTGCAGAGAGGATCGCCGAGGCCTGCCTGGCGGAGCGCGGGGTACGGGGAGTCAGGGTTCGTCTCGAGAAGCCGGGCGCCCTGCGGGCCGCGCGCACGGTCGGCGTAGAGATCGTCAGAACGAAGCCCCGTTGACGAAGAGCCAGTGGATTGCAGCGAATGGGCGGTATGTCTCCGGCCTTTGTCGAGGCCTTTGTCGGTGTGGGATCCAATGTGGATCCTGAAGGGAACATTCTGGCCGCATTGCCTCCTCTCGCGTCCCGCGTGCAGGTCGTTGCCACCTCGAACTTCTACCGGAATCCGGCCCTGTCCCCGGATCTTCGTGTGCTTCCCTCCTTTGTGAATGGTGTGGTGAAGATCCGGACCCCCCTCCCGCCGGTGGAACTCAAGTACGACGTGCTCCGCCATCTCGAAGAGAGGTTTCAGCGCAGGCGGACAGGGGACCGTTACCTTCCCCGCACCCTCGACCTGGACCTTCTGGTATACGGGGAGCTTCAGGTCGAGACAGAGGGGCTCACCCTCCCGGATCCGGAAATATCGGTACAACCCTTCTGGATCGTGCCTCTGGCGGAGCTGATTCCCGATTTCCGTCCCGGCCCCGCTTCCGCATCGATGAAGGACCTCAGGGGCGGTCTGGACACCCGCCCGTTCGTTCTCCTGGAGAGGTTCACAGCCGAGGTTCGCAATGCCCTGGGCATGATGGGGAACGGACGGTCGCCTGACTGACGAAGCAGGGCGCCCCGTACGAAGGCGGAGGGAGTGCCTTGCCCTGAGGATCATGTTCAGGAGGAGGCAGGGGCCTACGTGTCCTTCGAGAGGCCTTGTCGGAGACGATACTTCTTAATCTTTCCCGTAACGGTGAGCGGCAGGGATTCCACCTGTACGAAACTTCGGGGGACCTTGTAGCGGGACAGCTTGCCGCGTGCGTACGCCTTCAATGCCTCCTCGTCCAGAAAGGCGCCTTGCCGGAGGATGACGAAGGCGAGGCCCACCTCCCCGAGGTCCTCATCCGGCATGCCGATGACCGCGATTTCCTCCAGGCCTGGATGCCCGCGATAGACCTGCTCGATCTCTTCCGGGTAGACATTCTCCCCGCCGCTGATGTACATGTCGCCGCTTCGGCCCACCAGGGTAATGAAGCCCTCCTGGTCCCGGACGGCCAGATCCTGTGTGCAGAGCCAATCGCCGTGAAAGGCCTTCTCGGTCGCCTCGTCACGCTTCCAGTAACCGAGCATGACGATCGGGCCTCTCGCGACGATTTCGCCTGTTTCGCCGACGGCAGCCTCCTCGAACCTTTGGTTCACGACCTGGACCTCGGCGTGGACGACCGGTTTCCCAACGGAGCCCGCCTTGCGGATCGCGTCCCCGGCGTCCAGACAGCAGAGGATGGAGGATTCCGTCTGACCGAAACCCTGCTTCAGTAGAATCCCGCGTTCATGGTATGCCTCGATGAGCGGGACCGGAATCGGAGCCCCCGCCGTGAAACCGAACCGGAGGCCGGAAAGGTCGGTGCCTTCGAAACCATGGTCGAGCAGGCGTTTGTAGATCGTCGGAACCGCCCCGAGAAAGGTAACGCCGTGCGTGTTGATCGCTCGAAGGGCCTCGGCGGGCTCGAACCGTTCGAGCAGGACGACCGTGCCCCCCTGGAACAGGACCGGCACGCTCAGGATATTCAGACCGAGGGAGTGGAACAGCGGAACGGAGACCAGGACACGGTCCTCCTCGGTCAACTCGAAGAAGCATTGCGCGTTCAAGCTGTTGTACAGGGTCTTTCTGTACGGAAGGAGTGCCCCCTTGGGCGTCCCGGTCGTTCCTGAAGTGTACATGATCAGTTGCGGATCTTCCGGCGAGAAGGGGCGGACCGATTGCCGGGGTCTTGCGCCTTCCCCTTTCCCGATGAACGCTTCGTAGTCCGGGGATGCCGTGGATTGCCCCGCCTCGATCCGAACGGTCCGGATCGCCTTTTCGTTCAGGTCCCGCACGAAGCGATCGCCGTGCTCGTCCTGGGTGGAGCCGAGCACGAGGAGCGAAGGTTCGGAATCCTCGATCTGGCACCGGAGTTCGGCCTCCGCCAGACGGAAATTCAAGGGCACGAAGATCGATCCCGCCAGGGAAGAGGCGAAGTAGGTTTCCAGGAACGCGGGATGGTTGGTGGTCAGGCAGGCAATCCGGTCGCCCGGTCTCACTCCCGAGCGGGTAAAGGCGTCCGCGAGTCTTGTCACTCTCTCCCAGAGGTCGCAGTAGTTGATGATGCGATCCCGGAAGATGATCGCAGGACGGTCGGGCCGGATCGCGGCCTTCTCCTCCAGCCAGAGATCCGGCCGCTGCCAGGTCAGAGGGAGATCATTCCGGGGTCTGGGATTCGCTGAGTCTGCCATTGGGTGGGCGCATGACCAGGTGCGTTCGGTTTTTCAGGACTTGAGGTCCATTATGCCTTGGTAGATCCGTTCGAACAACTCCTCCACGTCCTCCTCTTCGATGCAGGAGAAGGCGACCCGTACATCGTTGCCTCCAGCGGCGATGAGGCCTACGCCGTAGGCGTCCAGAAGGTGTCTGCGCAGGGTCTCGCCATCCACTCCCTTGATCGCAAGGCACATGAAGTAGCCTGCGTTGAAAGGGTAGACCGTCCAGGCATCCTGGTATTTCGGATTCTCGAGCACCTCCATCACCCTGCGGGCCCGTCTCTCCAGCAGAGCGAATTTCTCCGCCTGCTGTTTGCGAAAGTCGGGCGACTCGAGGGCTTTGAGGACGAGGGTCTGCGGCAGATGAGGGCTGTTGGAAATGGAACCCCGGATGGCGCCCATCGTCTTCTTCTCCAATGCCTCGTAGACGGCTTCCGGATCGCCCGCGGGTCCGACCCCGAAGGTGAGAAAGCCGACCCGGAACCCCCATACGAACTCCTCCTTGGTGGCTCCGTCGAGCTTGACCACCACCAGCCGATCGTCCTGGTTCGCCAGTTTGCCCAGCAGCGACTCCCGGAACAGGTCGTCGGCGTAGAACAGGCCGTAATAGGCTTCATCCAGAACGACCAAGAGGCGGGCCCCCTTCCGGGCCGCCTCGATCAGCACACGGCAGATCGCGTCCGCCTCCTCGTGGTTGATCGAATAGCCGGTCGGGTTGTTCGGGAAATTGAGGAGCACGATGAGCTTTCGTCCCCCGGCGGTCTGTTCCTCGATCCCTCTTGCCAGCCCCTGTACGTCGAACCCCCCGGCGGCGCTGTAGAACGGGTAGGTGACGATCCGGGCCTGCTTGCGCACCTCGAGAATCAGGCGGTAGTTGCCCCAGAACTTGTCCGGGAGCAGGATCGTGTCCCCCGGCTCGACGAAAAGGTCCCCCACCAGGGTGAGGCCGTGGGTCAGTGCGTTCGTGGCGATCGGCCTGCCGATGGTCTTGTCCTGCAGGGAAGGGCTCTCGGCGAGCTGCTTCTCTCTCCATTTCTCCCGGAGCGCGGGCTTGCCCGCTGCAGGCGCGTAGGGGAATGCATCGTCGGGCCGGATCCCCTGGAGCATGTTCCGGATGCAGGCCAGATGCATGGCTTCCCCGTTTTCCAGCGCAATGCCGATGGTGGCGTTGAAACGGTGTGCCTTTTCTCTCGCCTCGGCGCTCTGCGAAAGAATGCCCTTGGGGAAAAAGAGTCTCTTGCCGAAGGGGGAGAGCATCTCGAACACGTGGGGGTTGTTCTTTCGGATCTGCTCGTTCAACTGTTCTGCCAGTGGGTTCATCGGCTCGCTTCCTCCTTTGGGCAGAGGGATTCCTGTTCGGGGGGCATATCGTGCAGGCCCCTTGTCTGCATTCTATGGGATTTGCGCCGGCCGATCCACTCCCGGGGCCCCTCTTCCTGCGTCGAAGCAGAACACGACCCGGGAATCTTGACTTCCGTCTTTTTGCTTTGTTAACATTTTATCCTACAAAAGGAGGTCTGCACGATGGCGAAAGCGAGTCGCGAGAGGCGAAGGGACCGCCGCGTCCCCGTCCAGATCCAGATTCAGTACAGGTCGGCAGACGGTTTCTTTCAGGATTACATTCGGAACCTCTCCCTGGGGGGGATCTTCATCGAGACGGAGAAGCCTCTGCCCAAGAATACCAAGCTGAAGGTCGAGTTCTGCCTCCCGGAAATAGCCGATCCGATCACCGCCGACGGCATCGTGGTGCACACCCTCCGGGCGGGCAAGAAGACGCAGGACAACTCCGTGAGCGGAATGGGAATCCGTTTCTCGGAGCTGGCGTCATCGAGCAAACAGGTTCTCGAATCCTACCTCCAGAGCGGTGCAGCCGCCGGCGGATGAGCCGTATCCGCCCCTGCGGCCCCTTTTGCCATCCCCTCAGGAGTTGAACCGATTGGTGATCGGAAGCCGTCGGTCCCTGCCGAAGGCCTTCGGGGTGATCTTCAGTCCCGGCGGAGCCTGTCTGCGCTTGTACTCGTTTCGGTCGACCATCTCCAGCACTTCCCGGACCTGTTTCCTCGGGTAGCCGAGCTGAACGATTTCCTCCAGGCTGAGATCCTCTTCCACATAGGCATGCAGAATCGGGTCCAGCCTCTCGTATGGGGGGAGGCTGTCGGTGTCACGCTGATTCGGCCTGAGCTCGGCGGAAGGCTCCTTCTTCAGGACCGTCGCAGGGATCTTCTCTTCACCTTTGATCTCGTTGATATACCGTGCAAGAGCGTAGACGGTGACCTTCGGAACATCCTTGAGCACGGCGAGCCCGCCGGCCGTGTCTCCGTAAAGGGTGCTGTACCCGACACCGGTCTCGCTCTTGTTGCCCGTTGTGAGGACCAGCCAGCCGAACTTGTTCGACAGGGCCATGAGAAGGTTTCCCCGGATCCTGGCCTGCAGGTTCTCCTCCGTAACATCGGCCGACAGGTTGCGGAACAGGGGCTGCAAGGCCTTCAGGTAGCTCGCGTGGATCGGATCGATGGGCAGAACCTGAAAGGGGATGCCCAGGTTCTCTGCGAGGGTCTCTGCATCCTTCCGGCTCTGCTTGGACGAGAACCGGCTCGGCATGAACACGCCGTGTACGTTCGGGTTGCCGAGGGCCTCGGTGGCCAGTGCAGCGGTCAGGGAAGAGTCGATGCCTCCGCTGAGGCCGATCAGGGCCTTCTCGAAGCCGTTCTTCTGGAAGTAGTCCCGAATGCCCAGCACGAGGGCGAGATGGATCTCCTCGATCTCGGACACCTCCTTCATGCTCCGGTCGGACAGGGCGGGGCGCTTCCCCTTGGCCTTCGGGATCGAGGGAAGCCGGATCTCGTCGATCCCTTGCTCCTCTCGTGCGGAGGTTCTCTTCTCCAGCCTTCTCCTCGTGTCCAGCAGGCGCGCGCGGAACACGTTCTGCAGGTTCAGGTCCGCCACCACCAGGTCCTCGCAGAAGGCCTTTCCCATGGCCAGAATCCTGCCCTTCTCGTCCAGAATGAGGCTGCTTCCGTCGAAGATGAGCTCGTCCTGGCCTCCGACGAGGTTCACGTACGCTATGGCCACTGTGTGGTCCCTGGCCCGGGTGGAAAGCATCTGTTCCCGAGCCCTGCGTTTTCCCCGGGAGAAGGGGGAGGCTGAGATGTTGATGGCGAGGTCCACGTCTCCGTGTACGGCCTGTCTGGAAAGAGGTCCTGTGGGCAGCCAGATGTCCTCGCAGATGGACAGTCCCACCCGGAAGCCGGACCGGTGACAGACCAGGACGCGTTCCCCCTTCTGAAAGTACCTGAATTCATCGAAAACGCCGTAGTTGGGCAGGTAATGCTTGTGGTACGTGCCCATCCACTTTCCGTTGTGCAGCACGGCGGCCGCGTCGTAAATGTCGTCCTGTTTGTCGACGAATCCGATGATCGCCGTGATGTCTTTCGTCTCCGGGATGATCTGTTCCAGCGCTTTCAGGTTCTGGTCGGTGAAGCAGGGCTTGAGGAGAAGGTCCTCCGGGGGGTAGCCGGTGAGAACGAGTTCCGGAAAGGCGACGAGATCGGCCCCTGCTCTTTTTGCCTTCCGGAGGTAGCGGCGCACCAGGCGGGCGTTTCCCTTCAGGTCGCCTACAGTCGGGTTCACCTGGGCAAGAGCGAGCCGAAAGCTTTTCATGGGGCGTTCCTCCTGATGTGCTGTCCGGATAGGGGGTACCTTATCACACATCCCGGGTCGGGTCATTCTTCAGCGATCGTTCTATCAGGCCGTCGAAAAAGTGCCTCCTAGGGGCTTTCGTTCACGCCCGGGACGTGGCAAACTTCCTTCTCAGGGATTCAGGAATCCGTTGATCCGGGAGCCAAGGGGAGGAGAGGGGGACGAACAGAGATGAACGCGACCGGCCTGAGGGCCTTGAGAGAGTACCTGGAATACCTGATCGAGAGCGATGTCGAGTGGATCCACCTGCCACGGTCTTCGCACGCGGCGGCTCCTTCCACAGGGGACGTCCCCAAGGGGGAGGAGCGCGGCCGGGCGGGAGGACTGGAGGCGATCCGGGCCGAGCTCGGGGAATGCACCCGCTGCTCCTTGTCGCGAACCAGACGGAATATCGTCTTCGGGGAGGGGAACCCCGGGGCCGACATCCTCTTCGTGGGAGAGGCCCCCGGGGGCGAGGAGGATCGGAGCGGACTTCCCTTCGTCGGCAGGGCGGGGCAGCTGTTGAACCAGATCCTCGAAAACGGCATGGGCCTTTCCCGGGCCGAAGTCTACATCTGCAACGTTCTCAAGTGTCGCCCGCCCTCGAATCGGACCCCCCAGGAAGAGGAGGTCCGGGCCTGCCTCACCTTCCTGAAGAAGCAGATCTCCGCCGTCCGTCCGAGGGTGATCGTCAGCCTCGGGCTTCCGGCCGCCCGGGCACTCCTCGGGGTGGACGAGCCCATGCATCGGTTGCGGGGAACCTGGCACAGCTACGAGGGGATTCCCGTGATGCCCACCTTTCACCCGGCCTATGTCCTTCGCAACTACACCGTGCCGGTCCGACGGCAGGTGTGGGAGGATGTGAAGGAGGTCATTCGCTTCTTAGAAGAGAGTTGAAGGGCGCTTTCTTTTTTTTGTTTTTTCCGGTTCAAGCGGTTGACTCGTTTTTCCGATGGCAATAAAATTATGGATTCACTTTTTAGAATATTTGGGAATGTTAAGGGGCTGTTATACCCAAACTGAGGCGCCCATGGCGGCGCCCCACCAGAGGAGGGACCTGACAATGCACACCTGCAGCACGAACAAGCCCGGCCAGGCATGCGTCTTCATGAAGAAGAGCGGGTGCGGCTACAACGGCGGCGAGTGTCACCCGGTCGTGGAGAGCTGCCATGACTGCGGGAACATCGAGAGCTTCCCCACGGGCAACTTCTGCCGTGTCTACGCAGAGCCGGCTCAGAAGTGGAGCCCCGGCCCCTGCAATATGTCGACCAACGGTAACGGAAAAGAAGAGCAGTCCGCTTCCACCAAGAAGCTCAACCCCCTGAAGGCTTCCAAGCGATCGCACGGACGGGCCTAGCCCAGCGGGGTGAATTCGGCGATACACTCGACATGGTAGGTCTGGGGAAACATGTCGATGAGCTGGATCCTCCTGAGCCTGTACTTCGAATAGGAGAGAAGACCCAGGTCCCGTGCCAGGGTGGATGGGTCACAGGATACGTAGAGGATCTTCGACGGGTCCAGTGCCACGATGTTGCCGATACACTCCTTGGCCCCTTTGCGGGGAGGATCGATCAGCAGGATATCCACCCGACCCTCCCCCTTGAGCTGATCCAGTCCCTCGAAGACGTTCGCATGGCGGAAGTCGCAGTTGGCGAGCCCGTTCAGGTCCGCGTTTTCGCGGGCGTTCTCAACGGCTGGGAGGCTGCTTTCCATGCCGATCACCTTCTTCACGTTCCGCGCCAGCGGAATGCTTAGATTCCCCGCCCCGCAGAAGAGGTCCAGCACGACCTTCTCTCCGGATGGTTCTGCCCAATCATAGACCGTTTTCAGCAGATTGCGGTTCTGCTCCGGGTTGACCTGGCTGAAGGCATGAACCTGCGTTCGGTATCGCAGGGGAACCCGCCCTTCTCCGGACAGGGGGGTGAAAGAGTAGTCGACCTCGAGGGCGCAGTTTCCGAAGTGCTCCGGTTGGGTCTCTCCGTTGCTGACTGTTTCGAAGGATACGCCGTACACCTTTGGGATGTGCGATTTCAGGGCCTTGAGGAAATCCTTGACGACCTCGTCATCCATTCTCTGGGGGCAGGAAAAAGCGAGCGTTGCCTCCTCCCTGTCCGGGCTGGCAAGGATCTGCACCTCGGTGAAGGCCATCAGGTAGTCCAGTGAATTCAGGAACCCGTGGAGACGCTTCATCGTTTCGTTCAGGAACTCGGAGGCAAGCTCGCATCGGTCGATCGGGATGATCTCCTTGGAGTGGGACCTGAAGAAGCCGAGTTCGGTCGTCCGCTGTGTGATCCCTTGAAGGCGGATTCGGCATCGATATCCGTATGGTTTCGGCGACGGTATCGGAGACAGGCACTCGTACGAATCCGGGCTGAGCTTGCCGATGCGGGACAGGATGTCCTGCAGAATCTTCTTTTTCGCCTCCAACTCGTACTCGTACTGCAGATGCTGCCAGTGGCACCCGCCGCACTCCCCGAAATAGTCGCACAGGGGGACGACGCGGTGGGAAGATCTCTTGTTGAACTGATTGACCATTCCGCGAAGATAGTTCTTCCGGTTCTCTGAAACGGTCAGTTCCACCGTGTCGCCGGGGGCGGTGAGGGGGACGAAGATGACCTTGTTCTGGACGTGACCAATGCCTTCGCCGCGGTATGCGAGCGATTCGATCTCGACGGTCTGGGTGGTTCCTGGTTTCAATGTTCCGGCCCTCTTATGGGTGCTTCTAGGATGTTATCGGTAGGTTAAAGAATCCAATGTACCACAGAACAAGGTCCGCGTCATGTAGGGGGCCCGGCACCCCGGGGCTTGCCCCGGGCGGACACGCCCTTCGAGGCAGAGGCCCACGTCCTTGACGTATCACTCTATTTTCTTCACTATTTTTGGATGCCGGCCCGACCCCGAGACCCCTGGGGACCGGCGCCGAACGAGCCCTTTGACTTCATTCGCCCAGGGATCACGGGAGAAGGCTTGAGAAAGGAGAATCCCCATGCCGCTGGCCAAGGTAAGGGATGCGATCGAGGACATTCGCAAGGGAAAGATGCTGATTCTCGTGGACGACGAAGACCGCGAGAACGAGGGCGACTTCTGTATTGCCGCCGAGCACGTAACACCGGAGAAGATCAACTTCATGGCGATTCACGGCAGGGGCCTCGTCTGCCTGAGCATGACGGACGACAGGCTCCGCAAGCTCGATTTCCCGATGATGGTCGAGAAGAACACCTCCCGCTTCGAAACCGCTTTCACGGTTTCCATCGACGCGAGCAAGGGGATCACGACGGGGATCTCGGCCTATGACCGTGCCTACACGATCCGGCTCGCCACCGACGACCATGCCACCGCGGAGGACTTCGTGCGTCCCGGGCACATCTTTCCCCTGCGGGCGAAGCCGGGAGGCGTGCTCGTACGAACCGGTCAGACCGAGGGGTCCGTGGACCTCGCCCGGCTGGCGGGGCTGAAGCCGGCGGCGGTCATCTGCGAGATCATGAAGGACGACGGGACCATGGCCCGAATGCCCGATCTGGAGGGGATCGCCGAGAAGTACAACATGAAGATCGTTGCGATCAAGGACCTCGTGGCGTATCGCCTTCAGAAGGAATCCCTTGTGGAGAAGGTGGCCGAGGCGGTCATTCCCTGCCCCTTTGGGGGGGATTTCCGCGCACTGGTGTATCGCAGCATCCTGGACCGCACCGAGCACCTCGCCATGGTGAAGGGGGAATTCGACCCCGAGGAGAGCGTCCTCGTGCGGGTTCACTCGGAATGCCTCACAGGGGACGTGTTTCATTCCCTCCGGTGCGATTGCGGCGACCAGCTCATCCGGGCCATGGAGATGATCGGCGAGGCGGGAAAAGGGGCGCTCGTGTACATGCACCAGGAAGGTCGCGGAATCGGCCTTGCGAACAAGATCAGGGCCTACGCGCTCCAGGAGAAGGGAAAGGACACGGTGGAGGCGAACGAGGCGCTCGGCCTGTTGCCGGATCTTCGAGACTACGGAATCGGGGCGCAGATCCTGGCCCATCTCGGCATCCGGAAGCTCAGGATGATGACGAACAACCCGAAGAAGATCATCGGGCTGAAAGGCTACGGCCTGGAAGTGGTCGAGCGGGTGCCGATCATCGTGGAGGCGAACAAGAAGAACATCCAGTACCTGAGGACGAAACAGCAGAAGATGGGTCACATGCTCGACCTGGATCCGTGATCTCCCTCCGCTCGCGTCGCTTCGTGAGCCACGGGGCGGGAGGTGGACCACAAGATGCCGACATACCGCAAGGAAAGGAAGGAACGATGCCGATCAAGATTCAGGTGCTGAACAACATCCTGGAGATGAACGACTCCTTTGCCGCCGAGAACAGGAGCGTATTCGAGGCGAACAGGTCCTTTGTGATGAACATGATGAGCTCGCCCGGTTCGGGAAAGACCACGATCCTGGAAAAGACGCTCGAGCGAGTGGATCCGGCACAGGTTGCCATCATCGAGGGGGACATGCAGACCACCAAGGACGCGGAGCGGCTCGAGCGCTTCGGCTGCCAGATCGTTCAGATCAGCACGGGAAACGCCTGCCACCTGGATGGCAAGATGATTCATGATGCCCTCGCGGACCTGGACCTGAGCGGCGTGCGGCTCCTGGTGATCGAAAACGTGGGCAATCTGGTCTGCCCTGCGGAGTTCCGTGTGGGGGAAGATGCGAAGGTCGTGGTCCTGAGCGTCACCGAGGGGGAGGACAAGCCCCTCAAGTACCCGCTCATGTTCCGGGAGGCTGCCGTCTGCATCTTCAACAAGATCGACCTGCTTCCCCATCTCGACTTCTCCCTGGAAGAGGCGATGGAGAACGCGCGCCAGATCAACCCTCAGTTGAATTTCATGGCCCTTTCCTGCAAGACGGGCGAGGGTCTGGATCGGTGGACGGACTGGCTGCAAACCAAAATGAACGGGTAGCAGGAGTCCGTGCGAGGGTGGGTGCGCACGGCAGACCCTGTCCGGAGGGACCTTCATGCACGAAATGGGGCTCGCCCAGAACATCTTCGACATCGTCCTGAGAGCGGCGCAGCAGAACCATGTAGGCAAGGTGATGCGTATCCATGTACGGGCAGGACAGCTGAGGGGCATCGTTCCCGAGCAGCTTCAGTTCTGTTTCGGGTTCGTGGCGAAGGAGTCCCCGGTCGTGGAGGGAGCGGACCTGGTGATCGAGACGCTTCCCATCAAGGGAAAATGCAAGAGCTGCAGCCACGAGTTCATGGTCGAGGAGTACCGGTTCGTGTGTCCGGAGTGCGAGCACGAGGACATCGATGTGCTCCAGGGAATGGAGTTGCTTGTTTCCAACATAGAGGCCGTGTAGCTGTTGGAGACCAGGTCGGGTTCTGGTCTTCCGGGAGCCTGATGGGTCCGAGCTGTCCCGGGCTCCCTCTCCGATTTGCTTGGGCTCCGTCTCTCCCTCCCCCTGCAAAGTCGCCCGGCGCAAATCTCCGAGGGACCCCGGGACAGCTCGGAAGCCCCGGATCTCTCGGTCGACGAAGATCGGAACCTCTTGTTGAACTCTCAGAACAACGATCCTCTATGGAACGGGGCGGTTCTGTATGAAGGGGCTTCGGTTCTACATAGAGACCTTCGGGTGTCAGATGAACGAGCAGGACTCCCTGCGGGCGGGGTATCAGCTCGCCCGGGCGGGCTGTCGGCAGGTCTTCTCTGCGGAGCAGGCGGACATCCTCGTCGTGAACACCTGCAGCATTCGGAGAAAGGCCGAAGAGAAGGCCTACAGCCTTCTCGGGCGATTCCGTGCCCTGAAGCGGAAGCGACCGGAGATCGTGGTCGCGGTGGGAGGGTGTGTGGCCCAGCAGGAGGGCGACCGGCTTCTGGAGCGGATGGGTCACGTGGACGTGGTGTTCGGTCCCCATCACGTTCCGGAGATCGATCGGCTGGTCGAGCGATGCCGGGTCGGTGGAGAGCGGTTCGCCGTCGTTGCCCATCACACGGATTCCGTCGATGACCTGAACTGCCCGGGGATCTCCGACCCGAAGGGCCTGAAGGCCTTTGTCACGATCATGGAGGGGTGCGACAACTTCTGCTCGTACTGTGTCGTTCCCTTTGTCCGGGGACGGGAGAGGAGCCGTCCCAGTCATTCCCTCCTCGAGGAGGCCCGGCGTCTCACGGAGCAGGGGGTCCGCGAGGTGACCCTGCTGGGACAGAACGTAAATGCCTACCGTGCGCCGGACCGTCCGGGCTTCGGGTTCCCGGATCTGCTGGCCGCCCTGAGCGATCTCCCCGGGCTCCGCCGGCTCCGTTTCACCACCTCGCACCCGAAAGACCTTTCCGATGCACTGATCCAGAGCTTCGGCAGCCTCGGCCCGCTCTGTGAGCACATTCACCTTCCCCTGCAGTCGGGAAGTGACCGGGTACTGGAACGGATGAATCGCGGCTACACCCGCTCCGAATACCTGGAGAAGGTGTCCGCCCTGAGAGAGCGGGTCCCGGATGTTGCGGTCACCTCGGACATGATCGTGGGATTCCCCGGTGAGGGCATCGACGACTTCGAGGACACGCTGGAGGCCATCCGAATCGTCCGGTTCGACAGCCTCTATTCGTTCAAGTTCTCTCCGCGCCCCTCGACCCGGGCCGCCGAGCTCGAGGACAGGGTCCCCGAGGCGGAGAAGCTCCAAAGGCTTCACGTACTGCAGGATTTGCAGAAGCGGATCGGTCTCGAGAAGAACAGGCGCCTGGAGGGACAGACCCTGGAAGTGCTGGTGGAAGGCGCGAGCCGGGACGGCGCTCAATGGATGGGAAGGACCCGGACCGGCAAGATCGTGAATTTCAGCGGACCGGAAGGCCTGGAAGGGAGGTCCCTCGCCGTTTTCATCCTGGAGGGCTGCCAGAATTCCCTGAGAGGATCCTTGACAAGGAATGACAGGGGGGGCTAATAATGAAAGAGAGTCGAGATTATCCTCGATGACCGGAGAAAGGACATGTTCATCGAAATGAAGGTTGCAGGGATCACCCTCGATCCCATGACCAAGATGCCGATCGTCATCCTGAAGGACAGTTCCGGGGAGAACGCACTGCCCATCTGGATCGGAATTGCCGAGGCGAGTGCCATTGCGACCCAGCTGGAAAAGATCGATCTGGCAAGGCCCATGACCCACGATCTGCTGCGAAACGTACTGGGCGAGCTGCAGGTTGGCCTCGACAAGGTGGAGATCACGGACCTGCGGGACAACACCTACTTCGCCATCCTGCACCTGGCGGTCGGGGACGAGGTCCTCCCGGTGGATTCACGCCCGAGCGACGCCATCGCCCTCGCCCTGAGGACCGAGTCCCCCATCTTCGTGGATGAGGAGGTCTTGAACAAATCCCGCAATGTCGATGCCGGCAAGGCGGAGGAGGGGATGGTGACCCCCGAGGACCGGGACAAGTGGACGGAGATCCTCGAAAACCTCTCGCCCGAGGCCTTTGGCAAGTACAAGATGTAGGTGCCCTCGACGCACGCCGAGTCGATCGATCTCAGCCGGAGCCATCCGGCAGATCCATGCCTTTCCCAGCCGCCTGCCTCCTCCGCCGGGGGCTCACTCCAAAAGTTTACTCCCATTGCGCCATACGATCCGCGAGGAAGGGTTTTTCATTCTCTTTCTTCGGAAAAAATGGTAAATTTTTTCCCACGTGGAGCCGATAGATCATGTAGAATCCTGCGGGATCCCCCAATCAAGAGCAGAAGGCGGCTTGCATCCATGGACGACGGGTTGATTCAGAGTGCGCTCGCGCGGTCTCTTGGTGATCGGTTTCAAAGCTTTGCTACGGCAGACCCGCCTGATTCGGTCGGACCCCTGGAGCCCTTCGAGAGCATCCTCTACAGCCTTCAGAAGCGGGACCTGATCCGTGTCCTCGAGATGATTCAAGCCTTTTCGATGATCCTCAGCCCCCGGCTCGCCCTCCACTCCCTTGTGAAGAAGATCACGGACATACTTGACGTATCCCACTGCTCCATGATCCTCCTCGACCGCGAGGCTCAGAGCGGAACCGTGGCGGTCTCACACGAGGACCCGGATTTCGAAGGGGTGACCATCTCGCTGGCCGACTACCCGGAGATTCTCCGGTCCCTGCAGACGGGCGGGATCACCGTCGTCAAGAATCCTTCCAAAGATCCCCTGATGCACTCGCTCAAGAAGGACCAGATGAGCCGAATCAAGGACGTGTCCATCATGGTCCTGCCGCTCGTGTTTCATGAGCTGGTATTCGGCGTGCTGCTGATCCGAAAGCATATGTCCGAGGAGGGGTTCACGATCCGCGAGGTCCGGATCTGCCAGTTCCTTGTCAGGATGGTCCTCAGCGTGCTGCAGAGGATGTTTTGTGCGGGACTTCAGGGGCGACCTGCCGGAGACACTCTTGAGACGGAGACCGGCCCGGCCCGGGAGAGCCGGCGCAGGGCGAACCTGCACGAAGCGCTCTTCCTCTCCGGGCCCATCGGTGTTCTGGTGCTGGACAAGAAGGACAGGATCCGGGAGGCGAACCCGCGGGCCGTCGAGCTTCTCGGTATGGAGCGGGACAGGCTGCTCTCGCTCCGCTTCGGCGATATCGTTCCGGACGAGTGGATCGAGCGGATCCGAAGCATGCGCAGGCAGACGTCTCCCCGGGAAGAGGGGCTGAGCCGATACAACTTCCCTTATCAGACACCTGCCGGACGCCAGAGGGCGCTTTCGGTGGAGCGCCATGCCGCTCCGGGAAATGCTGAAGACACGCTGATCTTCTTCCGGGACGCGATCAAAGAGAAGCAGATGCAGGAACACCTGCAGCGACAGGCTGAAGAGCTGAAGACGATCAACCTTCACCTCCGGGAGGCACGTGCGGATCTGCTCACCCGGAATGAAGAGCTTCTGGCAACCAACGAGCGTCTGGATGGGATCAACCGGAGAAAGACCCGTTTTCTGGCCGTGGCGACCCATGAGATCCGCACTCCCCTGAACATCATCATGGGGTACAACCGGTTCCTGCTTCAGGAGAGGACGGGGGACCTCAACGCGGAACAGAAGAGAATCCTGGAAGAGTCGGTTCAGAGCTGTGAAAGGCTTCTCAACATCGTCAACGAAATGCTCGATTTCAGCCGAATCGAGTCCGGTCAGCTCAAACTACAGAACCAGCAGAGCGATGTCCTCGGACTCCTCAGGCGGGTCTACCGGCAGATGAAGCTCATTGCAGACCGCGAAGAGATCGAACTGATCTTGGACGTGCCGGATGCACCGGTCCCGGTAATCCACGACCCGGATCGGATCGAACAGGTGCTGGTGAACCTGGTCAGCAATGCGATCAAGTTCACTCCCGCGGGAGGGTTCATCACCCTGTCCGCCCGTGAGAGAGCGCAGAATGTTTCCGGGTTTCTGGAGGTTGCCGTTTCCGATACCGGCGTCGGTCTGTCCCCCTCGATGATGGGGAAGATCTTCAAGGAGGACCCTCCCTTCCTGTCCAAGGAGGAAGGCTCCTCTCAGCACCACGGAGCGGGGCTCGGTCTGGCGATCTCCAAGAAGATCGTGGAGGCCCACGGAGGCCGGATCTGGGCGGAGAGCAGGAAGGGGGAGGGCGCGACGTTCCTGTTCACGATCCCCTTTTCGTTGAGCGGACAAGTGCGTGACGAGAGGAATCTGTCGGCATGAACCGAAACCATCTGGCGGTCATCGACGACGACAAGAGCTTTCGGAGCTACCTGACGACCCTGCTCGAGGCGATCGGCTATCGTGTGACCTGCTTTGCCTCCGGCGAGGAGGCGATTGCGGCCCTGGAGAGCGGCCTGGCCCCCTCCATGATCATTCTGGATATCATCATGGAGGGAATGAGCGGAATCGAGGTGCTCAAGAAGGTGAGAGGAATCCGGGAGGAACTGCCGATCATCATGCTGACCGGCGTGGACCAGACCCAGACCATCGTGGAGGCGATGCGGTTCGGGGCGAGCGACTATCTGGTGAAGCCCTTTGAGACCGAGGAGCTGGAAATCGCCATACGAAACGTCTTCGAGAAGGCGGATCTGGTGGACGAAATCAAGCGTTTGCGCACGCTCCTTCACAAGGAGGAGCAGGAGACCGGTGTCTTCCACAGCGCGAAGATGAGGGAGGTTCTCGAGGTCGTCCGGCAGGTGGCCGAAACGGATGTGACCGTGCTCATCCACGGGGAAAGCGGCGTGGGAAAAGAGGTGGTGGCCCGAAGGGTCCACCGGCTGTCTACCCGGTCGGAGGCCCCTTTCGTCAAGGTGAACTGCGCGGCCCTTCCGCATGAGCTTCTCGAGAGCGAGCTCTTCGGCTACGAGAAGGGGGCGTTTACCGGCGCGACCCGGTCCAAGCCCGGAAAGTTCGAGCTGGCCCAGCGGGGGACCATCTTCCTGGACGAAATCGGCGAGATGAGCCTGGCCACCCAGGCGAAGCTCCTCCAGGTGCTGCAGGACGGCGAGTTCGCGCGCCTCGGAGGCCAGCAGAACATCCGGGTCCAGCTCCGGGTTCTGGTCGCCACGAACAAGGATCTGGAGGCGATGGTGGCGCAGCAGCGTTTCCGGGAGGATCTTTACTACCGGCTCAACGTGATCAGCCTGCACATCCCGCCTCTGCGGGAGCGCAAGGAGGAGATTCCGATCTTCGCCGACCTCTTCACCAAGAGGTTTTCCCGTCAGTTCAACAAGAAGGTCTCCCGGCTGCCCGACGCCCTCATGGATTCCTTCCTTCGTCACGACTGGCCGGGAAATGTCCGGGAGCTGGAGAACATGATCAAGCGGTACGTGGTCCTCCGCGACGAGAAGATCATCCTGAACGAACTGGCGGACGGCTCGAGCCTGCCGGTGGAAGAGGAGCTCGACCTGGATCTCAGCGGGATGGTGGAAGAGGGGAAACCGATTTCCCTGAAGGCGATCGACAAGAAGGTGGCCCAGTTTGCGGAAGGGGTGCTCATATCCAGGGTTCTGCAGCACACGAAGGGAAACAAGAGGAAGGCGGCCGAAATCCTGCAGATCAGCTACAAGGCCCTCCTGTACAAGATCAAGGAATGTCAGTTGTGACAAGGATTGCAGAAGCCGGATCCGACGTGCCGGCAGCGGACGCAACGAAGAACAGCCGGATTCTGATCGCCGACGGCGACAACAGCCTGCTCGTATACATGCGCGAGCTGCTGTCCCGTTTCGGGTACGAGGTCTTCTGTGCGGACACGGGAGAGAAGGCGATTCGGCTGCTCCGGGCGGCCCGTCCTGCCATCGTCTTTCTCGATCTTCACCTTCCGGGAAAGGACGGCCTGGAGACCCTTCAACAGATGAAGCGGATCAGCGAGGAGACCTACATCGTCATGATGAGCAGCGACGGCCTTGCCAAGGCGGTCGTCACCACGATGAAGATGGGCGCCATGGACTTCCTCCACAAGCCCTTCGACCAGGAGGAACTGCTCGCCACGGTCGGAAAACAGATGGACCGGCGGGACCTGATCGATGAAGCGAAATTCCTGAGGGAAGAGATCAAGCGCAAGGCGGAGTTCAACCGGCTCTTCCAGAACAGCGAAAAGATGAGGGAGATCCAGGCCATCGTGGAGCAGGTGGCGGACACGGACATCACTCTGCTGGTCCAGGGGGAGAGCGGGACCGGAAAGGAGCTGGTCGCCCGTGCCATCTACACCCTCTCGGCGAGGCGGGACAGGCCGTTCCTGAAAGTGAACTGTGCGGCCCTGCCCGAGCCGCTTCTGGAGAGTGAGATGTTCGGGTATGAGAAAGGGGCCTTCACCGACGCCTCGAGCCGGAAGCCGGGCAGGTTCGAGCAGGCGGACGGCGGCACCATCTTTCTCGACGAAATCAGCGAGATGATGCCCCCCCTCCAGGCGAAGCTTCTGCAGGTCCTGCAGGACAAGCAGTTCACCCATCTCGGTGGAAAGCAGGACATCCAGGTGGATGTACGCATCATCGCGGCCACCAACCAGAACCTCTCGGAGAGCGTTGCCCGGGGTGCGTTCCGGGAGGATCTGTTCTACCGTCTCAACGTGGTGAACATCCAGGTTCCGGCTCTTCGGGATCGAAAAGAGGAAATCCCGGTTCTCGTCGAGTACTTCCTGAAGCAGTTCACGCGGGAATTCAAGCGGAAGGCCCCCCACCTCTCCACCGATCTGCTCGACGCATTTCAGCGTTACCACTGGCCGGGCAATGTGAGGGAACTCGAGAATTGCATGAAGAAGATCGTGATCCTCGACAGCGACGAGGCGGTGTGCCAGGAACTTCTGAAGAAATGTGACGGTAAGCATTCGGAAATACCCGGGAAAGAGCCCGGTCTGGATGAGTTGATTCGACAGAATCTGGATCGTTATTCCCTCAAGGCCTTCAGCAAGGAGGCGATTCGGCGGGCGGAAAGGGAAGTGATCGGGAAGGTGCTGCAGCAGACCTGCTGGAATCGGAAAGAGGCCGCAGAACGCCTGCAAATCAGCTACAAGGCCCTCCTGTACAAGATCAAAGAGACCGGCCTGGAGAGGTAGGGCTCTGCCCGTCGTGCGGCCCGTGGATTTTCTTCCCCCCTGATCTTAAGAAATCCCCTGTAAAATCCGAAGAAGTAGGTGACGTCGGTAAAAGAGATGTCGCTGCGGACGGAAGACCTCCGTTGCCTTCTTAGGGCCAAACAAAACACCACCTGGGGAAGCGAATCGGAATGGCAAGTCTAAAGATTCTGCTCATGCATCCGGAAGGACCCGTCGGCAAGGCGATTCAGGAGTTCCTGGAGGGCCAGGAGCACGCCGTGAAATGGGTCCCCGACGAGGAAGGATGCCGACAGTGCCTGGACCAGGAAATCTTCGACGGCCTGATCCTGGAGGTGAATCCGGAGGGGGGCCAGACGGTCGAACTGGTCCAGCAAGCGAAGAAGGCCCACTCCTTCGGGATCGTGATTTGTCTCGTCCAGCCGGACCATCTGCCGATCGCTTTGGAGGCGATGGAGCAAGGGGCCGACGGCTACATAAAGAAGCCCTGCGTGGAGAAGGAACTCCAGATCGCTCTTCAGCGCCTTCAGGAGTACCGCAGCCTGCTGGGCGCCAATTTCTACCTTCGACGTACCCAGGACTTGATCTATCGGTTCGACGACATCATCGGGGACAGCCAGGCCTTGAAGAAGGTTCTCTCGGTGGTCAAGAAGGTGGCCTACAGCAATGCCTCCATCCTGATCGAAGGGGAAACCGGCACGGGCAAGGAGCTGATTGCGGGTGCTGTCCACTACAACAGCGGCCGGAGTGAGAAGCCCTTCATCAAGGTCAACTGCGCAGCCCTTCAGGACACCCTGCTCGAAAGCGAGTTGTTCGGTCATGAAAAGGGTGCCTTCACAGGAGCGGACAAGCAGAGAATCGGACGCTTCGAACAGGCGAACTTCGGGACCATCTTCCTGGACGAGATCGGGGACATGAGCCCGAGCACACAGGCCAAGGTCCTGCGGGTCCTTCAGGAACAGGAGTTCGAGAGAGTGGGGGGCACGAAGACGATCAAGGTCGATGTGCGGGTGATCAGCGCATCCAACAAAGACCTGCGGGAGGAGATCGCGGCCAAGTCCTTCCGGGACGATCTCTACTACCGGCTGAACGTGGTGAATATATACATCCCTCCCCTGCGCGAGCGGAGGGAGGACATCCTTCCACTGGCGAAGTATTTCCTTCGCCGCTTCTCCGGCGAGATGAGCAAGAAGGTGACCGGGTTCACGTCCGAGGCGGAGTCCCTCCTCAGAGAGTACGAGTGGCCGGGCAATATCCGGGAACTTCGCAACACCCTCGAACGG
This sequence comes from uncultured Thermodesulfobacteriota bacterium, assembly GCA_964479535.1. GTDB lineage: Bacteria > Desulfobacterota > DSWW01 > DSWW01 > DSWW01 > S015-6. The sequence continues at coordinate 20,281 of CAYZMM010000014.1, read as the reverse complement.
TCGGTTCTTCTGAGCGAGAAGGACTGGATCCGGCCGGACGATCTTTCCCTGCATGGTTTGGACGGCATGGAGCCTTTGAACAACGCGGAGAAGTTCCAGATGCCGGAGGGCGGGATTCCCCTCGTGGAGATGGAGAAGAAGCTCATTCTCGATGCCCTGGAGAAGGCGAACTGGGTGCAGAAGGAAGCCGCCCAGTACCTGGGTGTTTCCAGACGTGTCATGCACTACAAGATTCAGAAGTTCGGTATTCGCAATCCGAACTGGGTGAAGAACAAGTGACCGCCGCGGGCTGGGACGAAACCGGATCCAGGGTTACGAATCCGGGCCGAATGAACGCCCCACAAAATGAATGTTAAGCTTAAAGTTATTTCTATAAAGCTTTGTTTTTAATATTAAATATGCTCTAACGTTGTCGTCACAACTTCCTGCTCTGTACCTGGCAGAAGACTTGCAGGTCTCAACCGTGGGAGAAGCCGGCACATCGCATCTTGCGTTCTCTTCGCGACGGCGGCACGGACCGGGGACCCGAAGGAGTGGTAGGCATGCATCTTGAAGCGTTTCGCCTGTGGAGTCTGTTGAAGAAGGTTTCGGTGATTTGCGCCATCTTCCTGCTGGTCAGTCTGGCCATGGAGGTTCAGACCTATCTCGCAGCATCCGCCACCCGGGACGTTTCGCTGGTCTGGTCCCTTCCCCCCGAGCCGGACGTGGCCGGATACAATGTCCACTACGGACCGGTTTCACGATACGACAGCGGCTTCGATGCGTACCTGTACGAGGAGAACTTGAGGCCCGGGGACTACGATGTCCGGGCCCCCGAGGTGCACTACGTGCTGAGCAGCCTGGATGAGAACCTCAACTACTGGGTCGCCATAACAGCCTACGATCACAACGGAAACGAAAGCGCCTTCTCGAACGAGAAGAAGGTCGCAGCCCCCTCCGGCGCACCGCCGAACTACAGCGCGGGGAGCGGTGGCGGGTGCCAGACCGCGACTCCTTCGGAAGACGAAAACTTCGACGGTCGGGCCGCCGCCGCGGGTTGGGGCTTCTTCTGGATCCTCGTTCCCCTGTACGCTCTGTGGCTTCGGAAACGCATTTCCCCCTCCGCCGGTCCCGCCTGACTCCCTAGCTTCGCGTGGAGGAAGCGGGCGACTTGATCCAGCCTGGTCCGTTACCCACGAGACCCGACTCCCGTCTCCTGCTTCCATTCCTTCATTGACAATTCTTTCTTCCGTTTGTACCTTCTTGCTTTGGAATGATGCCTGCGGAAGCACATTTTTCGAGGTACGGGGAGATCCAGCATGGCCTACGAGACGATTGAACGGACGCAGAAGGATGAGCTCTGCCTGATCACGATCAACAGGCCCAAGGCCCTCAATGCGCTGAATCAGCAGGTGCTCGCGGATCTCGCCGACGCACTTGGACAGTTCGAGAAGGATGAGACGGGCAAGGTGTGTGTGATTACGGGGGCAGGCGAAAAGGCCTTCGTTGCCGGTGCGGACATCGCCGAGATGGCGGACCTGACGCCTCTGGAGGCGGAACGGTTCTGCCGTTTCGGGCAGGAGGTCTTCCTGAGGATCGAGGAGATCGAAAAGCCCGTCCTGGCCGCGGTCAACGGGTTTGCACTGGGCGGGGGTACCGAGCTCGCTCTGGCCTGCGACCTCGTATATGCCTCGGAAAAGGCGCGATTCGGCCAGCCCGAGATCAACCTGGGCATCATCCCCGGCTTCGGGGGCACCCAGAGGCTTGCAAAGGTGATCGGAATCCGCCGCGCCAAGGAGTGGATCTACACGGGAGACATGGTGGACGCAAAGACGGCCGAGGCCTTCGGGCTCGTGAACGCCGTCTTTCCTCCGGACAAGCTCATGGAGGAGGTGGAGGCGGTGGCGAAGAAGCTCGCATCCAAGCCCCCCTATGCTCTCGGCCAGGCGAAAAAGGCGATCGAAAAGGGGATGCCTCTGGATCTTCGAACCGGCTCGGTTCTGGAAAGGGAAGCATTTTCCATGACCTTTGCATCAGAGGATCGTAGAGAGGGAATTCAGGCCTTTCTGGAGAAGAGAAAGCCCAGTTTTCAGGGGAAGTAGGCAGCTCGGGTGCTTTGCCGCGAGCCCGGAACCGAATGCGGGAGACAGAGAAGATGACGGATCGAAAGGTACGAGTCCTTGTCGCCAAGCCCGGCTTGGACGGACATGATCGCGGGGCAAAAGTCATTGCGAGGGCCCTGCGGGACGCAGGCTTCGAGGTGATCTACACCGGGCTGCACCAGACCCCGGAGATGATCGTAAACGCGGCCGTTCAGGAAGATGTGGACTTCGTGGGCATGAGCATCCTTTCCGGTGCCCACAACCATCTGTTTCCGCGCGTGATGGAGCTTCTGCGGGAACAGGGAGCAGGGGACAAGATCGTCTTCGGCGGCGGAATCATTCCGAAGGACGATGTGCCCGGCCTGAAAGAAGCGGGCATCAGCGAGATCTTCACCCCCGGAACCTCCATGCAGGACATCGTGGATTTCGTGAACAAGAAGATGGCCGAAAGGGCCGCCTAGGGCTGGCCCGCATATCCTCGCTACCGCCTCGGATCAGGCGATCAGGGATCCCATGGGAGTCTTGCCCGTGCACGAAGGCCGAGGAAGAAGGCGGGCCCTGGACGGTCTCCTGTTTCTCCTGTGCCTGCTGTTTCTGTTCGCCTGCAGTCTGCCCTCCTCGAAGAAGCAGAGCCGTGAGGAGATTCTCCGCCGGGACGTCAGGAGTTTCCACTGGGCGCTCATAAGGCAGGATGCCCCGGTTGCCCTTCGGTTCGTTCCGGGTGACGACAGAGATCCGTGGGACGAGTCCTTTGCCTGTCTTTTCCGGCAGCTTCGCCTCCTGGAATACAGGGTCGAACACGTGAGATTCGGCGAGGATTCGAACGAAGCATCCGTACGGGTGCGGTGGACGGTCCACCCTCCGGACTCACTCGTGGTGAAGGAGGTCTCGTGGAGAGAGGAGTGGGCTTTTCAGAGCAAGAAGCGGCGTTGGTCCATTACTTCGTCAAGAGATGCGATCAAAGGGCTGCCGACGGACTGCCTTCCCAAGGTTACCGGCGGCGAAGACGCGGAAGGCGAAGGGCCGGTGAACGGACGGCACCGCAGCGGGGCGACCGGCTAGTCGGCCGCGTCCGACATCACTTCCTCTCCGAAACAACTCGCCAAGCCACCCTTTTTTTCCGAGTCCTGCCGGACCATATCGGCGAGGGTTACGGAACGAAGGATCTTGGACGTCTCGTCGGAGATCTTCCTCCAGAGGTCGTTGAAGGCGCATGATTCCACCCGGCGGCAGGTGGATGGGTCCTTCACGCAGCTCACGAAACTCAGTGAGCCCTCCAGCGTCTCGATGATCTCCAGCAGATGGATCTTCTCAGGCGGGCGCGCGAGTGTGTATCCGCCGGAAGGACCCCGCACGCTCTTGATGAGCTTCGCGCTCTTCAATACCATGGCGATCTGTTCCAGATACTTGAGCGGGATCTGCTGGCGTTCCGCCATTTCTTTCAATGCCAGAGGCCCCTGTCCGTCGTGCTTCGCCAGTTCAACAAGAGCACGGGCTCCGTATCGTCCTCTTGTGGAGAGTTTCATATGCGGCAGCTCCTGATTCGCTCGGTTCCTTGGAATCCTTAGCAATGTGATAGAATATAATACAGAGGCAGGAAGCGTCAAGGAGGCGCGTACAGGTGACCGTCGGAAGGAGGCGAAAGGCCCGCAGGGACGTTCTTGCGCGTGTCAGAGGCACGTTGCTTCGACACGAAATGGTCACCGCGGGCGAGACCGTGGTTCTGGGGGTGAGCGGAGGCCTCGACTCGATCTGTCTGCTCGACATTCTCGCGCTTCTTCGGAGTGAACTCCGCCTGTGCCTGGTGGTTGCCCACGTTCATCACGGATTGCGCATCGAGGAAGGGGAAAGGGAGTTTCAATTCGTACAGGAAAGGGCCCGTGAGGCCGGGGCCCCTTTCGAGGGCCTACGGATCGAAGCCTCGAAATATGAGGGGGCCGGCAACAAGCAGGCCAGGGCCCGCAGAGCGCGCGTTCGGTTCTTCGAGGAGGTGGCCCTGAAATGGGGGGCGGGTCGCATCGCGACGGGACACCACCGAGACGATCACGCAGAGACCTTGATGATGCAGCTGTTTCGCGGAACCGGCGGCCTGATTGGCATCCGGCCGGTCCGAGACGGCAGGTACATCCGTCCACTCATCGAGTTGTCCAGGGAGGAGATTCGGAACTACGCCCGGGACAGAGGGCTCTCCTTCTGTGAAGACTCCTCGAACCGGAAGAGAACCTATCTTCGAAACCGCGTCCGGCAGGATTTCATCCCCTGGATTCAGCGGGAAGCGAACCCGTCCTTTGTGGAATCCCTGCTCCAGCTCGCCTCGATTCAGCAGGAGGAGAGCCGTTATCTGGACCGGGTTGCCGAGGAAGCCCTGGACCGGGCCACGATGCGAGCCGCCCAGGACGGTGATTTGATCCTGGGCCGCGATCCCATGGAGGGGCTGCCCAGGGCGATCCAGAGACGTGTTCTTCGACAGGCGTACGGGCGACTCGACGGATCCACCCGGGGACTCTCTTACACGCACCTGGAAGGGGTCTGCGATGCCCTCGGCATGCAGAAGGACCGAACCCACAAGGTCTTCTCCCTTCCCCGGGGGGTTCGGCTCTTCGTGGAATACGACGCCATCTATCTTACCCGTCGGGAATTGTGGAAGGTGGCACCTTACGAGATCCCCCTCCCGTTGGGAGGCGAGAGGGAGGTTCCCCAGGCCGGCATTGTTCTCCGTGTGGACCGGGTGTTCCCCGGGGCCGCCTGCCCCGAGGGCAAAAAGGGTCGAGATTTCGCTTGCCTGGATGCGGATCTTGCAAGGGGCGCGATGGTGGTGCGGAACGTGCGCCCGGGCGACCGCTTCCAACCTGCGGGACTGGGCGGGGAGAAGAAGATCAAGGATTTCTTCATCGATGAAAAGATTCCGAGAAGCCTGAGGCGCAGAATCGCCATCCTAGAGGTAGGCGGACGGGTGGCGTGGGTGGTCGGCTACCGGATCGACGAACGATTCAGGGTATCGGACGCCACGGGGAGCATGATTCGGCTCCAGGTGATTTCCCAGGGCCGGTCTTGCGGAACATGTGCAGGAAAAATGAGTCAAATCAAGTAATAAGGCAAAGAACCCATCAGTTTTTGTTGAATTGTGCCGATTCCAAATGGTAAGATGGAGTCTGCCCCTCTTGTTGACAACGCCGGCGGAAGTGGGACGCGGCCCTGCCGGAGGACAAGGGGCCTACCCCAAACGGAAAGCCGGGAAGACCTACAGTGAATCAATTCTACAAGAGCCTCGCCCTTTGGCTTACCATCATCCTGCTGTTCATGCTTCTTTACAGCGCGGTCCGAAACCAGCAGGAACGCAAGGTCAGCCTGTCCTACAGCCAGTTTTTGGGGTACGTGGAGGAGGGGCGGGTCACGCAGGTTACCCTGCAGGGCAATCATCTCATCGGCCAGACGGCGAGCGGAAGCGTCTTCGAGACCTACATGCCGGAAGATCCCGAACTGATGAAGAACCTTCGGGAGAACCGGGTCGAGATCGTTGTCAAGCCGGAGGAGGAGTCGAAGTGGTACATGACGCTTCTCGTCTCCTGGTTCCCCATGATCCTGCTGATCGGTGTCTGGATCTTCTTCATGCGGCAGATGCAGGCGGGGGGCGGCAAGGCGATGAGCTTCGGCAAGAGCCGTGCCCGACTGCTCACTGAGAACCAGCAGAGAGTGACCTTCGAGGACGTGGCCGGCATCGACGAAGCGAAGGAGGAACTCGAAGAGATCATCGAGTTCCTGAAGGATCCGAAGAAGTTCACCCGCCTGGGCGGCCGGATCCCGAAGGGGGTCCTGCTGGTCGGTCTGCCGGGAACAGGGAAGACCCTGCTTGCCAGGGCCATTGCAGGCGAAGCGGGGGTGCCCTTCTTTACGATCAGCGGTTCGGATTTCGTCGAGATGTTCGTCGGCGTCGGGGCTTCCAGGGTAAGAGATCTCTTCATTCAGGGGAAGAAGCACGCGCCCTGTATCATCTTCATCGACGAGATCGACGCAGTGGGACGCCATCGCGGGGCAGGGTTGGGGGGAGGCCACGACGAAAGAGAGCAGACCCTGAATCAGCTTCTTGTCGAGATGGACGGCTTCGAGACGAACGAGGGCGTCATCCTCATCTCGGCCACCAACCGCCCGGATGTCCTGGATCCGGCATTGCTCCGACCGGGTCGGTTCGACCGCCAGGTCGTGGTGCCCAAGCCGGATATCAAAGGCCGGCTCGGGATCCTCCGGGTGCACACCCGGAAGATGCCTCTGGCTCCGGACGTGGAACTGGAAGTGCTCGCCCGGGGTACGCCGGGATTCTCCGGCGCCGACCTGGAGAACCTCGTCAACGAGGCCGCCCTTCTGGCCGCCCGCGCGAACAAGCAGCACATCGGCCTCAAGGACTTCGAGATGGCCAAGGACAAGGTCATGATGGGCGTGGAACGCAAGAGCATGATCATCAGCGAGGAAGAGAGACGGAATACCGCCTACCACGAGGCGGGACACGCCCTGGTGGCCTGCCTCCTCCCCGGGACGGATCCGATTCACAAGGTTTCGATCATCCCGCGCGGCATGGCACTGGGCCTCACCCAGCAGCTGCCTCTGGACGAAAAGCATACCTACCCCAGGAACTACCTGATGAACAACCTGGCGATCCTCTTCGGAGGTCGCGTAGCCGAGGAACTGGTTCTCGGAGAAATGACGACCGGCGCAGGGAACGATATCGAACGGGCTACGGAGCTGGCCCGCAAGATGGTCTGCGAGTGGGGTATGAGTGAACAGATGGGACCCCTGACGTTCGGCAAGAAGGACCACGAGATCTTCCTCGGCAAGGAATTGTCCTATCCCTCGGACTACAGCCCGGCCACCGCGGTTGCAATCGACGGAGAGATTCGAAGGCTCGTGATGGAGAACTACGACCGGGCCCGGGAAATCCTTACCGAGAATATCGGCAAACTCCATTGGCTCGCCCACGCCCTCCTGGAAAGGGAATCCCTAGACGGTGAGGAGATCAAGAAGATCGTTCTTCGGGAGGAAGAAGCTGCGGAGGCGCGGGACGCGGAAGCCGATATCGTCTCGGAGGGTCCGCCTGATCAGGGCGAGCCTGAAAAGGAGCCCCAGACCCCGGAGGACAGGGACGAAGAAGAGAAGACGAAGCTCGCGATCCCTCCCCTGGGACTGAAGAGCCAGGAGGAGGGGGGGTAGCTGGTCTCGCCTTTGCCCTCGGGCAACGTCCGGGTAGACTCTCCGCCACAAAGCTTCATCATGAACGAACGGGTTGACAGACGCCCGAAGGGCCCGCCGGTTCCGGGCGCCCATCACGGAAGAGAACTCCGTTTTGACCGGGGTCCGGCCGTCATGGGCGTACTCAACGTAACGCACGACTCCTTCTACGACGGAGGTCGTTACGACGCCCGAGACCGGGCCGTGGAACGGGCATGGGAGATGATCGAGGAGGGGGCCTCCATCCTCGATGTAGGGGGTGAGTCGACACGCCCTGGAGCGGAACCGGTCCCGCCGGCCCGCCAGAAGGAGCGGGTCCTGCCTGTCATCGAGGCGATACGAGAGCGCTGGCAGGGATGGATTTCGGTGGATACCTGTTCCAGCGAGGTGGCCCGTGCAGCCGTAGATCGAGGCGCCGACCTGATCAACGACATCAGTGCCGGCCGGATGGACCCGGAGATGAAGAAGGCGGCGGCGGATCTCGGGGTGCCCTGCATTCTGATGCACATGCAGGGCACCCCGAGGACGATGCAGAAGGACCCGACCTACGGCAATGTGGTCCGGGAGATCATCGAGGCCCTTGCGGAACGCATCGCCGTTTGGGAAGATGCCGGGGTCCCCAGGGAAAGGATCCTCGTAGACCCGGGCATCGGCTTCGGAAAGACGGTGGATCACAATCTGCTCATCTTGAAGCATCTGTACGAATTCAGGAAGCTCGGCAGACCGATCGTGCTCGGCACCTCCCGCAAGAGCTTCATCGGGACCCTCCTCGGCGGTCGGGAGGTGGAGGATCGCCTCGTGGGGACTCTGGCAACGGCCGCCATAGGCGCATGGAACGGAGCGGACGTCCTTCGGGTCCACGACGTAGGGGAAACGCGTGAGGTGCTGACGATCGTCCGTGCCATCAAAGAAGTCGAAGGACAAGTCTGAGTACCATGGAAGCCCTGCAGACCTTCCTCGTCGCGTTTCAGGATCTGGACTGGCTGGATCTTACCTGGGTGGATGTGCTCGACATCCTGGTGGTCACCTTCGTGACCTACTGGATCATCCTGTTGATCAAGGGTACGCGGGCCGTTCACATGGTTGCCGGACTTGCGGTCGTGTTCATCGCCTATGTGGTGAGCCGGCTCCTGCCGATGCACACCCTGCACTGGATCATCAACAGCTTCCTCAGCTCGATCATCCTGATCATTGTGGTCCTCTTTCAGGAAGACATCCGTCGAGCCCTGGCCCGGATGGGAAGAAATCCTCTGTTCGCCGGCATGAGCCGAAAGGAAGAGAGCCGATTCCTGGAGGAAATCGCGGTGGCGGCGGTCAACATGTCGGAGAGAAACGTGGGCGCCCTCATCGTTCTGGAGCGCGAGACAAGGCTCGACGACTTCCTGGAAGGGGGCACTTCCCTGGACGCGAGGGTGGGCAGGGAGCTTCTCACGAGCCTCTTCTTTCCCCTGTCACCCCTCCACGACGGCGCCACAGTGCTCCGGGAAGGCCGGATTCATGCCGCAGGCTGCTTCCTGCCCCTTACGAAGCGAACGGATATTCACAAATCTTTCGGGACCCGGCACAGGGCAGCCCTGGGGATCACGGAAAGGTCGGACGCGGTGGTGATCGTGGTTTCGGAAGAAGACGGTTCCATTTCGCTGGCCCTGGACGGCATCCTTCAGCACGGACTCACCCCGAAGGCCTTGCGCGAGGCCTTGACCGACCTCTTTTCCCCCTATGTGCCCAGGGGGAAGCATAAGACAGAGGCCCTATGATGAAGGATTTGCTCTTCCGCAACATCAGCCTGAAGATCCTCTCCTTCTTCTTTGCCGTGAGCCTGTGGCTCTTCGTGAACCTGAAGGCTACGGCGGAGAGTACGCTCCACATCCCGGTTCGGTGGGAGAATCTTCCCAGCTTCCTTGCCGTCACGAACGAGGTGAACGATTCGGTGCGGGTTCGTGTGGCCGGGCCCCGCCGCATCCTCTCCCACCTGGATCAGCAGAAGCTGCCGGTGGTCCTGGATCTTTCCGACGCCAAAGTGGGCCTGAGCAACTACCAGATCAACGAGAAGATGATCGATCTTCCTCCCGGCTTGTCGGTCACGGTTCTGCCGCCCGACACGATTCAGTTCAAGTTCGAATTGACGGTCACAAAAGGGGTCGAGGTGAGACCCCGGTTCCGGGGAAAGCCGGCGGAAGGGCATGTCGTGGAAGCGGTGGAAGCCCTGCCGAAGCGGATCGAGATCGTGGGGGCCCAGAGCGAGGTGCAGGGCATCTCCCTGGTTCAGACCGAAGCGATTGATCTGACGGGCCGAGGGGAGAGCTTCGAGACGAAGGCGAAGGTGGTGCTCGAGCGGCCCCATGTCTGGCCTTCGAAGGGGCAGGAGGAGGTGGAGGTGCGGGTCTCCATTGTGGAAGAAGTGGTGCGGAAGCTGCTGAAGCGCATCTCCCTGAAGGTGGAAAACGGCAGGGGTCCGGTTCGGCTGGAGCCGCCTCGGGTCGATGTCGTCCTCGAGGGGCCGGCCAGCAGGATCGAGGCGCTCAGTCCGGAGCAGGTGGTTGCATCCGTGGGGCTCCCTGCGGAGGGCCCTCTGCCGGAGAGCCTTCCGGTGGAGATCCGGCTGCCCCTCGAGGGGATTCGGGCGACGAGCAGTCCGGAAAGGGTGGGCGTCAGGGTACTGGCAATCGAGAAGAAAGAATAGGAGGCTGCCCAAAAAGTCCCATCTGCGGCGTTCGGCTTCATCCCTCGTCATTCGACGTACAGGAAGTACGCCTCGGGATTTCGCCTGCCTTGCATCTGGAACTTTTTGAACAGCCTCCGGCAGGTACTTGTCCAGCTGCCTGCTGGGAGCTAAGGGACGTGGGAGAAAGGTGATGGGAAAGCTTTTCGGGACGGATGGTGTGCGAGGCGTTGCGAACAAGGAGCCGATGACGGCGGATATCGCCATGCGGCTGGGAAGGGCGATCGCCTATTTGTGCCGTGCCCATGCGGGTCGTCATCGGATCGTGGTGGGCAAGGACACCCGCCTGTCGGGCTACATGCTCGAGAACGCCATGGTGGCGGGCATCTGTTCCATGGGGGTGGACGCATTCGTGATCGGACCCCTTCCGACCCCGGGGGTCGCCTTCATCACCCAGAGCATGCGGGCGGACGCGGGTGTGATGATCTCCGCCTCCCACAACCTGTTCCAGGACAACGGGATCAAGTTTTTCCACCGGGACGGGTACAAGCTGCCGGACGCGGACGAGGAGGAGATGGAAGAACTGATCTTTTCCGATCGCCTTTCCAAGCTTCAACCTACGGCGGACAACGTGGGCAAGGCCTTTCGGATCGATGACGCCAGGGGGCGGTACATCGTCTTCGCCAAGGAGACCTTTCCAAAGGACCTCTCTCTGGAGGGATTGAATATCCTGCTCGACTGCGCCAACGGTGCGGGCTATCGCGTTGCGCCGACCGTCTTCTCCGAGCTGGGCGCGGAAGTGAAGGCCGTCGGCGTGGAGCCGGACGGGAAGAACATCAACGATGGTTGCGGTTCACAGCACGCGGATCGCATGGCCGCCCTGACGAAAGAGGCCGGGGCGGATCTCGGGATCGCCCTGGACGGAGACGGGGACCGTGTCATCCTCGCGGACGAACAGGGTCGGATCGTGGACGGGGATGCGGTGATGGCCTTCTGCGGAAGGGAAATGATCCGTGCGGGAAAACTCCCACATAACACCGTGGTGGCCACGGTCATGAGCAACATCGGGCTGGAAATCGCACTCAAAGAAGCAGGGGGAACACTGGTGCGAACCGCCGTCGGGGACCGATACGTGGTGGAGGAGATGAGGCGGGCCGGCTTTCTTCTCGGGGGGGAGCAGTCCGGCCACCTCGTCTTCCGGGAGTTCGCCACGACGGGAGACGGGATCATCACGGCCCTGCAGGTTCTGGCCATGGTCAAACGTGCGGGCCTGAGGATCTCGGATCTGGCCGCCCAGATGACGAGGTTCCCGCAGGTTCTTCTGAATGTGCAGGTGGGGAGAAAGACGCCTCTCGAAGAGCTTGCGGTGGTTCGGAAGGACGTTGATCGCGTGGAGCACGAACTCGGGGGCAGCGGCCGCGTGCTGGTCCGCTACTCGGGCACCGAGCCCCTTCTGCGCGTAATGATCGAAGGTCCGGATCCGGTCCGGATCCAGCGATATGCGGAAGAGATCGCGGAGACGGCGCGCCGGGAACTCCGCTGAATAGAAGGGTCAAGGGTCGGGGATCAGGGGCCAGGCTCCGCGCCCATTCCCATTGACGGCTGTCAGCCATTCGACGGCTGATTACAGACAACCACTACCTTCGTGGAAGACAAGGATGCGAAGATGAAATGCCTGCGGCGGGGGAGGGCGGTATGCGGATCGCTACGGCAGACCTGATTCGTGAACTGGACCGGCGCACCATCGAGGAGGTGGGGATCCCGGGAGCCGTCCTGATGGAGAATGCGGGTCGGGGTGCGACCCGGATCCTCATGGAGCACTTCCCGGATCTCGAGCAGGGGCCGGTCGCCCTTGTCTGCGGAGGGGGCAACAACGGGGGGGACGGCTTTGTCATCGCGCGGTACCTGCACGAAGCCGGGCTGCAACCCGAGGTGTTCCTGCTTGCGGCGCCGGACCGGATCGGCGGGGACGCACGGATCTACCGGGATGCACTCGACGGGATGAACATCCCGGTCCGCCTGCTCCGGGAGGAGGGGGTTTCCGGGGAGATCCTCCGCCGATGGCAGAGCGCATCCTGCATCGTGGACGCGATCTTCGGCACCGGTCTCGCCAGGCCGGTAGAGGGGCTCTATCGGGAGGCGATCGAGGCGATCGAGGCGACCGCCCGGCCCGTCTTCGCCGTGGACCTGCCTTCCGGTATCTGCGCGGATACGGGAAGAGTTCTGGGCGTGGCCGTGCGAGCCGAGTGCACTGCAACCTTCGGGGTGCCGAAGCGAGGCCTCTATCTCTATCCCGGCGCCGACCACGCGGGGCGGGTTGCCTGTGTGGACATCGGCATCCCTGAAAGGCTTTTGGACGAAGTCGGCATCCAGGAAGAGATCCTGGATCCCTTTCCCCTTTTCCATCGACTCTGCCGCGCCTCCGACACGCACAAGGGCACTTACGGCCACCTCTTCGTGCTCGCCGGGTCCGTGGGACGGACAGGGGCGGCCTGCCTCTGCTCCGAGTCGGCCCTCCGTTGCGGGGCCGGACTGGTCACCCTCGGGACGGCGGCCGGGCTGAACCCGATCATGGAGCAGAAGCTCACCGAGGTCATGACCGTGCCCCTGCCGGACGGAAAGGACGGGACCCTGTCCGCGGCCGGCTTGGAGTCGATCAAGGAGTTCGCCTCGTCGGTGGGGGGACTGGCCGTCGGGCCGGGCATGGGGGTCAACGAGGAGACAGAGCGCATCGTTCGTTCCCTCTGGGTCGATACGGACCGGCCCATGGTCTGGGATGCGGATGCCTTGACCCTCCTTGCCCGGAACCCGGACCTCAGGGGCAGGCAGGCGGCGCAGATCGTGGTGACCCCGCATCCCGGCGAGATGGGCCGCCTCCTGGGCAAGCCTGCCGCCTGGGTACAGGAGAACCGCGTGGAAGCAGCCCGCTCCTTTTCAGAGCAGTGGGGGGTCGTCACCGTGCTGAAGGGGGCTCGGACCCTGACGGCCGCGCCGGACGGGAGGCTGCGCATCAATCTCACCGGAAATCCCGGCATGGCCGCGGGCGGCATGGGCGACGTGCTGACCGGCATGATCGGGGCCTTCCTCGTACAGGGCATGGAGGCGTACGATGCCGCCTCTTTTGCCGTGTGGATTCACGGGGCTGCAGGCGATCAGGCTGCACAGGCGTACGGGCCGATCGGCTTTCTCGCATCGGAAGTGATGCAGTCCCTACCGCTCGTTTTCCGGGAGTGGATGGAAGAGACGGAATGCAGCCCCTCCGATTGACCCTCACCACCAGCGGACCCGAGGAGACCATCGAGGTCGGAAGGCGCATGGGGGACCTCCTGGGCCCGGGTGACGTGGTGGCCCTGGTCGGGGAACTCGGCGCCGGCAAGACCTGCCTCGTCAAGGGGATTGCCCGGGGCCTCGAAGTCCCGGAATCCTGCTACGTGCGCTCCCCCACGTTTGTCATCCTCAACACCTACACGGGACGTTGCGATCTCCATCACCTGGACCTGTACAGGATCCAGAGTCCTCAGGAGATCGAAGATCTCGGGACGCGGGAGATTTTCTACGGAGAGGGCGTGACCGTCGTCGAGTGGGCTGATAAAATGGAAGATCTTTTGCCCGACGACCACCTGCGGATTTCCCTGGACTTCCGGAACGAAACGGGACGGGTGATCGCCCTGGAGGAGATCGGAACCTTGCCCCGGCAGAGGCGGGAAGCCCTCCGCCGGGCTCTGGCCGGTCTTGCAGAGGGGTGAGGATACGGGGCACCGACACGAGGAGAAGAGTCTGATGGGATGCGTTGTACAGAAATACGGGGGCACTTCGGTGGGCTCCGTGGAACGGATACGGCACGTGGCCCAGCGGGTGGCCAAGACCTGGAAGGCGGGTCACCAGGTGGCCGTGATCGTGTCCGCCATGGCCGGGGAGACGAACCGGCTGATCGACCTGGTGTACGAGGTCTCCCCGGAGCCGAGCGAGAGGGAATACGACGTCATCGTGTCGACGGGGGAGCAGGTCAGTGTCGGACTGCTGTCCATCGCGCTGCAGGGGCTGGGGGTGCCGGCCGAGTCCTGCCTGGGCTTTCAGATCCAGGTGATGACCGACAGCGCTCACAGCAAGGCGAGGATTCTGGACATCGACCCCGCACGGCTGAGGGGCGTCCTCGAGCAGGGCAAGGTCGCCGTGGTCGCCGGCTTCCAGGGCCTGGACGCCAAGGGGAACGTGACCACCCTGGGACGGGGAGGGTCCGACCTGTCCGCCGTTGCGGTGGCGGCGGCCCTGAAGGCGGAGGTCTGCGAGATCTACACGGACGTGGACGGGGTCTACACGACGGATCCGAACGTGTGCGCGAACGCGAAGAAGATCGAGAGAATCTCCTACGAGGAGATGCTGGAGATGGCCAGCCTGGGTGCCAAGGTGCTCCAGACCCGGTCCGTGGAATTCGCGATGAAACACGATGTTCCGATTCTCGTCCTCTCGAGCTTTCGAGAAGTGAGCGGCACCTACGTGGTCAAGGAGGAGCCTTCGATGGAAAAAGTCCTGGTTACGAGCGTGGCCTACAAAAAAGACGAGGCGAAGGTCTCGCTCCGGCGGGTTCCGGACCGGCCGGGCGTTGCGGCCAAGATCTTCAACCCTCTGGCGAGGGCGAACATCGTGGTGGATATGATCATCCAGAACATCAGCCGCGAAGGCTTCACCGACCTGACGTTCACCGTGCCGAAGGCGGACTTGAGGAAGGCGATCGACATCCTTCAGCCCACCGCCGACGAGCTCGAAGTGCCCGAGATCGTGACCGATGAGAAGGTGAGCAAGGTCTCGATCATCGGCGTGGGCATGAAGACCCACGCGGGCGTGGCCGCCAAGATGTTTCAGGTGCTCTTCGACGAGGGGATCAACATCGAGATGATCAGTACGTCCGAGATCAAGATCTCCTGTGTGATCAAATCGAAATACACCGAGCTCGCCGTTCGTGCCCTGCACGACGCATTCGAACTCGGGGACGAGGAAGCAGAGGCTTGAAAGCGAAGCGAAGGATTCCGGCAGGCAAGCGGGTCGTCCTCTACGACAGCACCTTGAGAGAGGGGGATCAGTCCGCCCACATCAACTTCTCCAAGGAGGACAAGCTGCGCATCCTGGAGAAGCTCGATGCCTTCGGAATGGACTACGTAGAAGGGGGATGGCCGGGCGCGAATCCGAAGGATACGGACTTCTTCCAGGAGGCGGTGCGCCTCAAGCTGAAGAAGGCGAGGCTGGCGGCCTTCGGAATGACGAGACGTCCGGAGCGGAGCGCCTCCCGGGACCCCGGCCTCCAGACGCTCCTTCGTTCCGGTGCGCCGGTGGCGACGCTGGTGGGCAAGACATGGGATCTGCACGTGAAGGAGGCCCTGTGCGTTCCCTATGGAGAGAACCTCCGGATGATCGGGGATTCGATCGCATTCCTGAAGAAGCGGCTCGATGAGGTCTTCTTCGATGCAGAGCACTTCTTTGACGGCTATGTCTCCAACCCGAACCACGCCCTCCGGTGCATCCAGGCCGCTGAGGAGGCCGGGGCCGACTGCATCGTTCTCTGCGACACGAACGGAGGCATGATCCCGGAACGGGTGCGAAGGATCGTCCGGGAGGTGAAGTCGGTCATCAAGGCGCCTCTCGGTGTTCACGCACACAACGATGGGGACCTGGCCGTGGCGAACTCCCTCGCCGCTGTCGGCGAAGGGGCGGTCCAGATCCAGGGAACCATCAACGGATACGGGGAACGGTGCGGAAATGCCAACCTCTGTTCCGTCATTCCGAATCTCCAGCTGAAGATGGACGTACCGTGTGTGCCCAGGGAGCGGTTGAGAAGCCTTCGCGAGTGTTCCCTCTTTGTTGCGGAGCTGGCGAACCAGATCCCTGACCGGCAGCGCCCGTACGTGGGCGAGAACGCTTTCTCGCACAAGGGCGGGATCCACGTGAGCGCTGTGACGAAGAATCCGCGGACGTACGAGCACGTTCCTCCGGAAGCCGTGGGGAACCAGCGGCGGTTCCTGGTGTCCGACGTTTCAGGCAAGGCGACCATCAGCGAGAAGGCGAAGCAGTTCGGGCTGGATCTCAGGCGCAGGAAGGGGGCGGCGCAGGAGATCATGGACACCATGAAGGAGTTGGAGAAGAAGGGCTACCGTTACGAAGGGGCGGACGCCTCCTTCGAGCTGTTGATGAGAAAGGCCCTGGGCAAGCGGCGGAAGTTCTTCAACCTGGTCGGGTTTCGGGTGATCGACGAGAAGCGGGAAGAAAAGGAACCTCCCTATTCCGAGGCGACCGTCATGATCGAGGTGGACGGCCGGGCGGAGCACACCGCTGCGGAGGGGGAGGGGCCGGTCAACGCCCTGGACAACGCCCTTCGGAAGGCCCTCGAGAAGTTCTATCCCCGGCTGCGTTCGGTTCGGCTGCTGGACTACAAGGTGCGGGTGCTCCCCTCCGGCGAGGGGACCGGTTCCCACGTGCGTGTGCTCATTCAGAGTGGGGACGGGACCCGGCAGTGGTCCACGGTGGGGGTCTCCTACAACATCATCGAGGCGAGCTGGCAGGCCCTCGTGGATGCGGTCGAGTACAAGCTGCACATGAGCCCCGGGCGCACGAAGAAGGCTTGAAAGAGCCGAGACAGGTGTACGGCATGAAGTCGGTCGGGTCGCATCCAAGCGGGGCCTTCCTGCTGCTCCTTGTCGGGATCGTGCTTCTCCTTCTGATCGGGGACCCCGGGCCTTCGGAACGGGCCGGACCGCCTGTTGCGCCCGAAGAGTGGGTTTGCCTGACAGGCCCGGAAGCGGGACCCCGGTTTCGCACCTTCACGGCCGGACAGACCCTCGGACCGCTTCTGGCGGAGGAACGTCCCCTGGAGGCCGAAGGGCTGACCGGCCCGTGCCGTACCCTACCCCTGGAGGCGGGCACCCGGATTCGTCTCGAAGGGCGACCCGGTACGGAGGAGCTCGGATGTGCGGTGTCACCGCTGCCGGAGCCCTGCCGCTATCTGCTCGGCATGCCCCTGAACGTGAACCGGGCCGGCGCGGAGGCCATGGAACTGCTCCCGGGGATCGGCCCGCGGCTCGCGGCACGCATCCTCGAGCTCCGTGCCGCCGCCGGGCCCTTCTCTTCCCCGGAGGATTTGCTCCGCGTGCCCGGAATCGGCCGAAGGCTGCTCGAGAAGATTCAGGGACGTATCACGACGGACGAAGACGCTTGAGGATGAACCGGTGAACGGCCCACGACGCAAGATCATGCTCCAGACCCTCGGGTGCAAGATCAACCAGTACGACACGAATGCCATGGTGTCCTTTCTCCGTCGGCAGGGCCACCAGGTCGTGAACGGGTCTTCGGAAGCGGACGTGATCGTGATCAACACCTGCACCGTCACGGGTCGCACCGACTACAAGGGCCGCCAGCTGGTGCGCAAGTCGATTCAGCAGAATCCGTCGGCGGTGATCATCGTGACGGGCTGCTACGCCGAGGTGCAGGCGGAGCGGCTTGCCGCGATCCCCGGTGTGGACTACGTGCTCGGCAACGCGCAGAAGAAGGAGATCGCCCTCTGGGTCTCCGAGAGCGAAAAGCAGAAAACCGCCGTCGTCCGCACGGGGGAGATCTCCGAGGCACGGACCCTGGGCCAGGAGCCGAAGGAGGTCCACTCCGGGACCACCCGGGCATTCCTGAAGATACAGGACGGATGCGATCACGCCTGCTCGTATTGCATCATCCCTCGTGCGCGGGGGAGAAGCAGAAGCCTGCCCCAGGCACGGGTCCGGGAGAAGATCGACCTTCTGGGAGAGCAGGGCTTTCAGGAGGTGGTTCTTTGCGGCATCCATCTGGGCATGTACGGACAGGACCTCCGACCGGCCGAGAGCCTGCTCGATCTTCTCGAGGATCTCGAAGGACGGACGCGGATTCCAAGGATCCGGATCAGCTCGATCGAACCGAACGAGCTGACCGACGGGCTCCTGGACCTCTTTGCCGGGTCCCTGCGGCTGTGCCCCCACTTTCACCTCCCGCTGCAGAGCGGGGATCCCGAGGTCCTCGATGCCATGAACCGACCTTACGGCCCGGAGCATTTCGTTTCCCTGGTGGAGAGGATCCACGACAGGATGGACGATGCGGCGATCGGGGTGGATGTGATCGCGGGTTTTCCGGGCGAAGCGGAGGAGGCGTTCCGGAACACGCTTCGACTGCTGGAGGGTCTTCCGGTCGCCTATCTTCATGTGTTTCCCTACTCGAGGCGGCCCGGGACCGCGGCTGCCGGCTTTCCCGATCCCGTGGCTCCGGATCGGATTCGCAGGAGAGCGGCCGGGCTGAGAAAGATGGGAATGAAGAAGCGCACCCACTTCTACGGCCGGCACCTGCACCAGGAGCGCGAAGTCCTCGTCGAGACGAAGCGGGACCCCCGTACGGGGATGTTGAAAGGGGTCACGCGGAACTACATCCCCGTCCTGTTCGAAGGGCCCGACAGCCTGCAGAGCAGGCTCGTTCAGGTGCGGATTCAGTCGCTCGAAGGCCGGCGGGTGTTCGGGTCCCTTGACAACGGGCGAGGATCGGATACAATGGAAAGTCTTGTTCGTAAACAAGAAAAGGGCTTGGTAAAACCCTTTATGCGGGAATAGCTCAGTGGTAGAGCACCACCTTGCCAAGGTGGGGGTCGCCGGTTCAAGCCCGGTTTCCCGCTCCAGGATAAAATCAAGGGGTTACGGTTCATTCCGTAGCCCCTTTTTCATGCCCTGAAACCCGTTCTGCTACCATTTTGCTACCGGTTGAAAAAATCGCCTCCTCCAAGCCGCTCGCCGCCTCTGGATCGCTCCCCTTGATGAGATGGCTGTAGACGTTCAGCGTGATGGTCGGGTTCGCGTGGCCGAGTTGCGTGGATATGTACTTGATGTTCTGGCCCTGCTCCAGCCGAAGGGATGCGTTCGTGTGCCGAAGGTCGTGGAACCTCAGCCCCGGCAACCGGGCGGCCTTCATCGCCGGTCGGAAATGCCGGTTCATCAGGTTGTGGTGCTCCAGGGGTCCGCCTTTTTCGTTCGGAAACATCAGGTCCAGGTCATTTGCAGGACAGGCCAACTTCCACGCCTTCAAGCTCTTCACAAGGGAAGGGCCAAGATCCACCCGCCGGATCGAAGTGGGCGTTTTCGGCGTGTAGAATTCTCCGCCCTTCGTTGTTCGTTGAACGTGAACCTGCCCGTTCTTCAGGTCCAGGTCCGGCCACTTCAACCCGAGGATTTCCCCCTGCCGCATCCCTGTCAGAACCGCAACCCGGTAGATGGTTTGGTACTTCAAGCTCTTCTCCGCATCGAGTAGCTTCTGAATTTCCTCGGGGGTCAGGATTCTCAGGGGCTCCTCCTCCTGGCCTATGCCCTTCGGTCGAGGAACCTCTCTCACAGGGTTGTCGTTTCGATACCTGTGCCGCACCGAATACGCCATGATTTGTCCGAGGAGCATCAGGGCCTTTTTCAACGTGGCGATGTGCATCCCCTCGTTCTGTCTCTTGACGATGTACTTCTCCACTGTTGCCGAGGTGATCCGGTTCACGGGAAGCTCTTTGAGTTCGGCATAGTGATTCTTCACATATCCGGCCCACAGGTCATAGGTGCTTTTCCTGAGATTCAGTTTCTTGTATTCGAGCCAATCCCCGGCAACCTTCTCGAAGCTCGGGACCTCTTTCGCCGGAATGTACACACCGCCCGCAACCTGATCCTCAAACTCTCTCAGCTTCTCCGTGGCCTTCTTCTTCGTTGAGCCCTTCGGCATTGTATGCCATCGCCTTGCGCCGGTGTGGTCGTAGAAGTCGAGCACATACCGTCCGCGCCTCTTTGCTATGATCGCCATTTCTCACCTCCGTTGTCCCCCGGCCGACGCGAGCGGATCCGCGCCGCCCCGGGGGTTGGGTGTGGTCATCCCTGTTTCACGTCGAGCTCTTTCAAGGCCTCCACCGTGCCCCTCAGCCCCAACTCGATGGACTCAAAGAGGGCTTGGAAACCCTGTTCCCGCTCATCCTCCGCAAGATCGGACCCTGCCCCAGCCAAGTGCAGCAAACGGGTCACTTCGCAGGTAATGAGGTACAACTTCGCTGACAGGTCATCTCCGGTCATGGCTTCCCTCCAAGAATGAATAAGGTGACGATCACGCCCAGGGCGACCAGCCCAACCACCACCGCGACCACCGCCCGGGTCCGGATCTTCTTGAGCTCGGCCCGTCGGTCATCTCGATCCATACCGCACCCCCTTCCTGCCCACGCTCTCCCGGGCCTCCTCGGCCAGCACGCGGCGCTTGTACGAAAGCACATCCGGAAGGCGAAAGCGCCAGAACCGGCCGA
>CAYZMM010000013.1:0-119738 GCA_964479535.1 uncultured Thermodesulfobacteriota bacterium | reverse complement strand
TCGGCCGGTTCTGGCGCTTTCGCCTTCCGGATGTGCTTTCGTACAAGCGCCGCGTATGAGGCCATTCCTACATGATAGCGAGGAAATGGGCCGAGAGGAAGTCAGAAATTGAATGACTCGGGAGGACAAAAACATGGCACTCTGGGCGAGGCCAACTTGTTTCCGGAACCAGAAGGAGAACTATGATGGGTGTAACAGTCCGTGAGAAGCCGAAAGGCTCAGGCGTCTGGTGGGTGTTCATGCGCCATAACAACAAGCGCGGGAGCAAACGGGTCGGCAGTGAGGAGGCCGCTCGGGAAGTCGCACAGATCATTGAGGCAAAGCTCGTCCTGGGGGACTTCAAAATAGGGCAGCCGCGGCCGATCGTGCCACTCTTCAAAGATCTCTCAAAAAAGTGGCTCGATTCTGTAGCCCTCACGCGGAAGAAAGGGACACATGAACGGTACCACCAGCTTGCGCGTGACCGCATTCTCCCCAACTTCGGAAAGAAGCCTGTGGACGAGATCAAGAAAAAGGACGTCCGCGAATTCTTTCTGGCCCAGGCGAAGAAAGGGGTCCCCAAGAAGACCCTGCAGGTCATCCGGGCGGTATTGAATGGCCCCCTGGAGATGGCCTTCCAGGACGAGACCATTCCGGCGAATCCGGTTACGGGGGTCCTCAGGTCCTTGAACCTGGAGGGGACTCCAGACGAGATCCGCGTCCTCGACGCAAAGGAACAGATCCTGCTGCTCGAGACTGCCAAGAACACGGCGCCGGCGACCTATCCCCTCCTTCTGCTCCTGCTTCGTGCCGGGCCCAGGCTGGGGGAGGCCCTTGCCCTGCAGTGGGAGGACCTGGATTTAGAGAAAGGTCTTGCGTGGATCCGGAAGACGTACCGCAGGGGATCCTTCGGGGTCCCGAAGAATGGCCGGCCACGACCTGTCAGACTCTCCCATGAGACCATCGGGATCCTGAAGGGCCTCAAGGTTCTGAATGGGGCCGACCCGCAGACCTTTGTCTTCTCGGCCGACAAGGAGGGTAAGATCCCCCTGCACCAGAACACAGTACGCAACCGGTTCAAGAAGATCCTGGGAGAGGCGAAGATCAACTCCGGCGTCCGGATTCACTCTCTACGGCACACCTACGTCACGAACCGGCTTTCCCTGGGGCATCCCCTCGAGCAGGTCTCGAAAGAGGCCGGGCACTCCTCGGTGGAGATCACCTCCACGGTCTACTCGCACTGGATCCCGGATAAGACGGCCGACATGATCAACGAGCTCGACCTGATAGGGCTGCCCGCAGCGCGGCACCCTGCGACACCCCTACAGCACCCTGCCACAAACGAAGAGCCCGTAACCAATTGAGAGTACGGGCTCTTTTGCTACTCTGGTGCCGAAGAGGGGATTCGAACCCCTACACCCGGTGGGCACCACCCCCTCAAGATGGCGTGTCTACCAATTCCACCACTTCGGC
This sequence comes from uncultured Thermodesulfobacteriota bacterium, assembly GCA_964479535.1. Classification (GTDB taxonomy): domain Bacteria; phylum Desulfobacterota; class DSWW01; order DSWW01; family DSWW01; genus S015-6. The sequence continues at coordinate 118,286 of CAYZMM010000013.1, read as the reverse complement.
ATATGGGCGCTCACTCCTGCGGGGCGTCTTCAAAAGGGGTCTCTGCCGGTGCCGAGGGCTGCGCCGCAGGGGCCTCCTCGTCTTCGGCAAAGGGGTCACCGGCCGAGGGTGCGGGCGCCTCGGCTTGCTGCGCCTGTTCCGCCCCCCCCATGATCGTGGTCTGCACACGGCTCGAGGAAAGATAGGCCAGGCCCAGGGAGGTCAGCATGAAGAGCACCGCTACGGCCGTTGTAGCCTTGGTCAGGAAACCGCCGGCCCCCTGGCTGCCGAACACGGTCTGCGAAGAGCCGCCGAAGGCGGCCCCCAGGTCGGCGCCCTTTCCCCGCTGGAGCAGCACGATCATGATCAGGCCGAGACAGGCCAGGACGTGCAGTATGATCACAACGATCTTCATCTCTATACCTTTCCGGTTGAAACAAGAATCTGAAGCAAGAATAGCATCTTAACGCACCCGAATCAAACGATTCGCCGGGCACCGGGGAAGGCGTCAGAACTTGACGATTCCGAGGAAGCTCTCCGACTTGAGGCTGGCTCCGCCGACGAGCGCCCCGTCCACGTCGGGCTGGTCCATCAGGCCCTTCACATTGTCCGGCTTCACGCTTCCGCCGTACTGGATGCGGAGACCGTCCGCAATCCCCTGGTCGTAGAGCTCGGCGACGAGGCCCCTGATCTGTGCGTGGACCTCCTGCGCCTGATCCGGGGTCGCAACCTCTCCGGTGCCGATGGCCCACACCGGTTCGTAGGCAAGGATGAGCTTCGCCGCGTCGTCTCGCGAAACACCGCCAAGGCCGTTCCGGATCTGTCCGCCCACCACATCCCACGTGCGGCCCGACTTCCTTTCCTCGAGGACCTCTCCCACACAGACGATCGGAATCAGTCCGGCCGCGAGGGCGGCCTTGAGCCGCTTGTTCACGGTCTCATCGGTCTCCCCGAAGTACTGGCGCCTCTCGGAATGCCCGATGATCACGTACGTGCATCCCACATCGAGCAGCATGGCAGCGGAAAGCTCTCCCGTGTAGGCCCCCGACGCCTCCCAGTGCAGGTTTTGAGCGGCGAGACCAATGGACGATCCGTGCAGGATCTGAGCCACGGGATAGAGCGATACATACGTGGGCGCCACCACAACGTCCACTTCTTCGGTGCCGTCCAGGCCGGCCTTCAGCTCGCTTACGAGGGTTTCCGCCTCGGCCACGAGCAAGTTCATCTTCCAGTTCCCTGCCATGATGGGCCTGCGCTTCATGGATCACCCCTCTTTCTCTTTCCGCAGACAGACAATGGGCTCACGCCTTCAGTTCCTGTCGAGTATGGCTATCCCGGGCAGTACGTTCCCTTCCAGGTACTCCAGAGAGGCCCCCCCGCCGGTGGACACGTGTGTCACGCGATCCTTCAGGCCCTCCTTCTCCAGCGCTGCCACCGAATCCCCTCCACCCACGATGGAAACCGCATCCGAATCCGCCACCGCCCTGGCGACCTCGCGTGTTCCGGATGCAAAGGGAGGCATTTCGAACACGCCCATCGGGCCGTTCCACACGATCGTCTTCGCCTTCCGGATTGCATCACAGAACCTGCGCGCCGAGCCGGGACCGATGTCCAGCGCGAGCCACCCGTCCGGAACCCCGGAAACGGGGACAACGCGGGTTTCCGCCTCGGGCGTCATCTTCGTCGCCACGACCAGATCATCCGGAAGGAGCACATCGATCGAGGACTGTTTCCCCTCCGCCAGTACACCTTCCGCATCTCCTCGCTTGTCCTCCTCCACCCGTGACGCACCGAGAGAATGTCCCGCAGCCCACAGGAAGGTGTTCGCCATGCCCCCGCCGATGATCAGCCCGTTCACCTTCTTCAGCAGGTTCCGGGCCACGCCGATCTTGTCCGAGACCTTCGCCCCGCCGAGAATCGCAAGAAAGGGACGTTCCGGTTCCTTCAGGGCCTCCTCCAGATAGGCGATCTCCTTCTTCATCAGGAATCCGGCGGCCGCCTCGCCCACGAACTCCACCATGCCGCACGTCGAGGCGTGGGCGCGGTGGGCCGAGCCGAAGGCATCGTTCACATAGACGTCCGCGAGCCCGGCAAGCGATTCGGAAAAGCCGGGGTCGTTGTCGGTCTCCTCCTTGTGGTATCGGAGGTTCTCGAGCAGGAGCACCTCCCCCTCCGACATGGACTCGACGGCCGCCTCCACCTCCGAGCCGATGCAGTCGTCCAGGATCTGCACGGGCTGGTTCAGCAGGTCGGAAAGGCGCTGCGCCACCGGTGCCAGGCTCATCTCGGGCACGCGCTCTCCTTTGGGTCGGCCCAAATGGGAGGCAAGGATGACCTTGGCCCCCTTGTCCTTCGCGAACTCGATGGTGGGCAGCGCCGCCTGAATCCGCGTGTCGTCCGTGACCCTTCCCATAGGATCCAACGGCACGTTGAAATCGACCCGGATGAAGACCCGCTTTCCCTTCAGGTCGAGTTCGTCAATCCTTCGGATCGCCACCGTGGTTCCCTCCCCTTTCCTGGCTGAGGCCCGCGCACATTTACAGATCTTTGGCCATCTTCAGAACCAGGTCGATCATGCGTTGGGAGAAACCCGTCTCGTTGTCGTACCAGGAGATCACCTTCACCATGTTGCCGTCCATGACCGTGGTCAGGCTTGCGTCCACCGTTGAGGAAGCGTTGCTTCCGTTGAAGTCCACGGAGACGAGGGGCTCTTCGCAGAAGACGAGAATTCCCTTCAATTTACCGGAAGCCGCCTTCTTCATGGCCTTGTTCACCTGCTCGGCCGTCACCTCCTTCTTGAGTGTTGCGACGAGATCCACCACCGAAACATTCGGTGTGGGAACGCGGATCGCCATCCCGTCCAGCTTGCCCTGCAGTTCAGGCAGCACCAGACCCACGGCCTTGGCGGCACCCGTAGTGGTGGGAATCATCGACTCCGCGGCGGCCCGCGCACGACGAAGGTCCTTGTGCGGCAGGTCCAGGATTCTCTGGTCGTTCGTGTAGGAATGGATGGTCGTCATCAAACCCTTCTCGATGCCGAAGGTGTCGTTCAGGACCTTGGCCACCGGCGCCAAACAATTCGTGGTGCAGGACGCGTTCGACAGGATGTGGTGCTTCTTCGGGTCGTACTTGTCGTCGTTCACGCCCATCACGACCGTCAGATCCTCTCCCTTGGCCGGGGCGGAGATGATGACCTTCTTCGCACCCGCCTTCCGGTGTGCCTCCGCCTTCGCCTTTTCGCGGAAGAGCCCTGTGCATTCGAACACGACGTCGACACGCAGCTTCTTCCAGGGCAGCGCAGCAGGGTCCCGCTCGGACAGCACCTTGATCTTCTTGTTGCCCACGACGATCGCATCGTCAACGGCCTTGACCTTGGCGCCGAACGTGCCGTGAACCGAGTCGTACTTCAGCAGGTGCGCCAGTGTGGCGGCATCGGTCAGGTCGTTGATGCCAACGAACTCGAGGTTCGGGTTCTTCCAGCCGGCTCGAAGAATGCACCGACCGATTCGGCCAAAACCATTGATACCAATTCTCGTCGCCATGCTCGTCCCTCCTTGTTCAGAGTTCACCGCTTCACGGTTTCGATGCGACCTGCCCCTCCCCGGTGTCGGCTCATTTCTCGTGATCGATCTTCCTCAGGAGAAGGTCGACAAACCTCTCCGCATCCTGAAGGTTCTTCTCGTCCAGGTTCTCCGGCAAATCGGTCTCCCAGTGCCAGTTCGGTAGCACGCCGTCCGCGTCCAGAGCCATGACGGACATGGCCCGGTAGCCGTTGATCAGCGCGGCGGTCGCGTCGCTTGCCAGCCCCCGATGTTCGCGGGGCCCGAGCGGCAGATCGGGGTTCTCTCTGACCACCTCGGCGGAGAACATGAGCAACTCGGGGTCGGCCGGCAGCGCCTTGATCAGCCCTTCCCCGGTGATGTACTTGAGTGTTCCCGCCCCCACGCTGTCCAGGTTCACGATCAGGGCGTCCTGCAACTCCTGGCCATGGCGCTTCAGCAGGTCGAGCATGCCCACGAGCCCTGCCTCTTCGCATCCGGTAGCGGCGACCCAGACCTCCGTGTTCTGCAGGGGTTCCCTGGCGAGATCCTCGGCAACAGCGAGCATCACCCCCGTGCCGGAGGCATTGTCGCTCGCGCCGTACACGTTTTTCCCGTACACCTCACGATGCAGCAGCACGAGGATGTTCAGGAAGAGCCAGAGTGTCGCCAGATTCCGAAGCAGTTCGAAAAGGCCGGACCAGAAGAGACCTTCCAGGAGGACGAAGACGGGCAATCCGAGGGAGGAGACCGCGGTGAGGACAAGAATCGTACGAAATCCGCCTACAACCCGGGGGTGGAAGTAGAGTCCGCTCCTGGATGTGTCGTAGTGGGCGGTGATCAGCACCCTTCGCTTCATCTCCCCCTTGGAAGGGATGCGGCCCACCACGTTCTGGGAGGGCGCTTGAGGCAGAAACCGTGGGGTCCAGCCACGGAGGTGCGCTTCCTTGTAAAAGCCAACGGCCCCGAGGGTGACCAGCAGAAAACCAAGGAACCCGTGGGAGCAGGCCAGAAGGCCGCCCAGGACACTCACGGCCCAGACGATCATGAGGGGAAACGAGAAGGTCCGGTAGGAGTTGAAGGACTCGACCTGATGCTCGATCCCCAGCTTTTCCATGACGCCGGCTATATACTTCGACGCCCACCGCTCCCCTTCCGATGTGGGCGCCCTGTATCCCACCACTTCCACGAGATAACGAACGTGCTCCATCGCCTTTGACATCTCACCACTCCTTTTCCTGTCCCTTACCGGACCTCCGTTCCGGAACCGTTTCCGCAAAACTCGAAAGCAGTTTGCATGACCGCATTTCCCGTTTCATCTCCGCAGCATACGACCATATTTTCAACCCGGGCAGAAGTCAATGATCGGAATCCTTTTCACTTTGTTCGAGCCATTGCTCGATGCGGTTCATTGCGTCTTCACCGCCCCTCAGCCCCTTCAACCAGCTCACCATGGCGGCCAGGTCCGAATCGAAGCGCTCGAAGAGCGCCTCCCAAAGAGCCGGATCCTCGTGATAGGTCAGGTAGGACACGACGAAGGCGTTGTTCCACTCGGCTCTCAGGATTCCCTGATAGAGATCCGACCCGAGGGCTTCTAGAGCTCGCCGAAGGGACTGCTTCGCATCTTGGAAGATCGCGGCCCTTCCCGCAAGCTTCTCCTCCTCCGAACGATCCGAATCGTAGTGGGCCCTCAAACGGTCGGCAAGATCGAACATGGTCTTCTGGAAGAGCCGCTTCGCCTCCTGCTTCCGCTCCATCGCCTCCCGCTGTGCGGGGCGCAGCCCCCCCCGTTGACGGAAGAAGGCCTCGGCCCCCTTCACGCCCACGAACGTGGCGACGCCCTCGTTGAAGGCCCCCTGATCCTTGAAGAAGATCGTTCCATGGACCATTTCGTGAAGAACGACCTCGACGAGGGCCGTATCCGGGTACTTCAGCATGGTGGAGAAGATCGGGTCCCTGAACCATCCGAGGGTACTGTAGGCCCCGACGGGGCGCACATACGTGTCGTAGCCTCGCTCTTCCATGCGCCTCGACTCCTGTTCGGCGCGCTCCGCCGTGAAGAATCCCTTGTAGGGCAGGCATCCGGCGATCGGAAAGCACCAGGTGTAGGCTTCCAGCTCGAATCCAGGGCTCACCGTCAGGTTGTATGCCACCGGCGGCCGCTCCACCCGGTAGAAGCGCGTATAATTCTTCGATGGGGAGAGGCCCAGATCCTCTTCTCCGAAGGCCTTCGCCTCCTGAACGAGCCGGATCTTCTCCTTGTCCGCCTCCGGGACCCCCGGGTCCTTCAGAACCGATTCGATTTTCTCGCTTCCGCAGACGATGTGGAGCTGCCCCGTCCCAACATGGAAGATGTAGCCCACCGAACAGCTTTCCAGGAAAAAGGCCGCTCCCAGCACCCCGACCGCCAGCACCAGCTCGAGAAGGCCCGGAGAGCGAGCTTCGGCCGAAGTACGCAGGGTTGTCGCCATCCGGGCCTCCCTTCGGGGAAAAGAGGTAGAATAGTCTGCAGGGGCCCGGGGTGTCAATGAAAAGGCCCCTGCCGTTGTAATCCGGGCCTCGGGGTGCTAATGTGAGCCGCTATGCTGAACATACCGAATCTGAAAGAGAAGGATCGGGTCGAGGGTCGGATGCTCGCTGCGGAAAAGCATCTCCAGACCACCAAGGATGGAAAGCCCTTCCTCAGGCTCCAGCTCCTGAACCGGTCAGGGTCGATCGAGGCGGTTCTCTGGAACAATGCAGATGCGGCCCACGAGATGCTCGTGCAATCGCCCCAGAAGGTGGTCGATGTAAAGGGCGTGGTGGTTCTTTTCCAGCAGGAACGAAGAATACGACTCCACTCGATCGCTCCGGCTTCCGAAGATGCGGCAAGGCTCGAGGATTTCCTGCCCGCATCCGCCCGGGATCCGGAGGAGATGGCGGAGGAGCTGCACGGGACGATCCGAAAGGTGCGCAACCCCTTTCTGCGCCGGCTTCTGGAGACGGTGTTCCGGGACCCGCCGATCTGGGAGGCATATCGGAACGCGCCGGCCGCGAAGATGATGCACCATGCGTACCTGGGAGGACTCCTGGAGCACAGCCTTTCGCTTGCCCGGCTCGTCCAGCTGGTCGCGAAGCACTACCCTTTTCTGGATCAGGATCTGCTCCTCGCGGGCGCGCTTCTCCATGACCTGGGAAAGGCGTGGGAGCTTCGGGCCGATGCCGGGTTCGAGTACAGCGACGCGGGCAGGCTGGTCGGCCACATACAGCTCGGGCTGGAAACCCTGCAGAGGAAGATCGACGGCATCCCCGAGTTTCCTCCATCGCTCGCCACCCAGATCAAGCACCTCGTGCTGAGTCACCACGGCCAGATGGATTTCGGGTCGCCCAAGGAGCCGATGACCCTGGAGGCGGTCTGCCTGCACGGTCTCGACGATCTGGACGCCAAGCTCTGGGGCATTCACGATTATCTCCGGAAAGAGGCGGGACCGGGCAAACAGTGGACCGCCTTCCATCGTGTACATCAGCGCTACTTCCGTATCCCGGAGTCCTTTGAAGGAGGTCTGCCGCCGCAGGAGGCACTCCCCGAGGAACCGGACGAGGACCCTCCCGACCTGTTTGCCGAGACTTCAGGAGCGCCACCACAGAAGCGGTACGAGGAATAGGGATCAGGGATCAGGGGACAGGCCGCGCCACCCCACCAAAGAAGAGGCGATCGCCATCCAGAGGGCCCTGGCCCCCCGGGTGGAACTCCGACCGATCGATGGGAAGCCCACCCGAATCGCCGGCGCTGATGTGGCCTACCTGGAGGGCGAAACAGATTGCTTCGCGGCCATGGTGGTCCTGGACGGTCCGTGCGGCGATGAGATCGACCGGGCCGTCGTTCGGCACACCGTCCCCTTCCCGTACGTCTCCGGCCTGCTCGCCTTCCGCGAGGCGCTCCCCCTGGTTCACGCCTTTTCGAGGCTCGGGAGCGCCCCGGACCTGATCTTCGTCGACGGCCACGGAGTGCTCCACCCCCGCAACATGGGACTCGCCAGCCATCTGGGCATCCTGCTCGATGTCCCCACGATCGGTTGCGCGAAAACCCCGCCTCTCCGAAAAGGAACCGCAGCGCTGCCCGCGCCGGACACACGGGGGAAACACGAACCGCTGCACATTGTTGGAGAGCAGCCGCAGGGGGTCGTCCTCTGTACGCGGGACCTGCACAACCCGGTCTACGTCTCCCCCGGCCACAGGATCACCCTGCAGGAATCGATCGACTGGGTCCTCCAGGCAACCGGGCGCTGCCGTCTGCCCGAACCGATCCGCCGGGCACACACGCTCGCCGGCCACACACGCTCGCCGGCCACGCCACGAGAGACCACCAAGTGTGAACAGGGCCTCGTGGGGACAAGGGGCAAAGGACAAAGCAGACGAAGCGACGCAGTCGATTTGGTTGAAACCTACCCTGGATAGAGGCTTTCGAGAAAGGGTCAGATGCAAGGCGCACGAAGCTCGCCCCCGCGAAGGCGGGGGCCCATGTCAATATGGAGGCGATGGTACGCCGCCACCATGGAAGACGGGGGATTGCCGCGCTTCGCTCGCAACAAGCGCAGCAGATGGCCCTTTATCGGAAGCCTCTACTTCATGAAGATCTACCCTGGATAGAGGCTTTCGAGAAAGGGTCAGATGCAAGGCGCACGAAGCCCTTTGGAATGAGGCGTACATCGTACGCCGCAATGACGAAGGGCGAGTGCAACGCAGCAGATGGCCCTTTATCGGAAGCCTCTACGCGTTGGGGATGGTGATCTGGAACGTAACCCCCTCCCCCGGATGATTGAGGACGCGGATGTCGCCGCCGTGGTTCTCAACGATCCGGTGGGTCATGGTCAGGCCGAGGCCCGTTCCCCAGTGCTTGGTCGTGTAGAAGGGGTTGAAGATGTTCTCCACCTCTTCGGCCGGGATGCCGCCCCCCGTATCGCTGATCTCGATCCACAGAACCCTGCTTTCCGTGCCGGAGATGACCCGTGTCTTCACCTTCAGGGTCCCTTCGGTGCCCAAAGCCTCGCTCGCGTTGCTGAAGATGTTGTACAGTGCGACTTCGAGCTGATCCGCGTCCACGTTCGGAAGGGGATCCTTCGGCATTTCGTAGTCCCGGTCGATGGTGATGCCCCGCTTGCTTTCGTGCTCGAAGACGAGGGAGAGCGACTTCTCGATCAGTACGTTCACATCCGCTTCCCGCCTTCGACACTCCCTTCCGATGTGAAAGCCCGGCACATCCTTGAGGATCTTCTCGAGCTTTTCCGTCTCTTTCTGGATGATCTGAACGTAGAAGCGGGACGCCTCCGGGAGCCTGTTTCCCTTGTCCAGGCGCTTCGCCGCGGCGCCGATGGCGAGAAGTGGATTCCGGAATTGATGCCCCAGGCCCGTCACCATCTCTCCCAGGGCCTCGAACTTCTCCGCCTTGACGATCTCGTCCTGGGCACGACGGATATTCAGGTTCGCCTCCTCCAGGTTCGTGAAGAGGCGGGCGTTCACGATGGCGGCGGCGATCTGCCGCGCGATCATGATGAGGAGGCCCAAATCCCCTCGTCGAAACCGGCTCTTCCGGTTCGCCTTGATCGGCTTCTTGCCGAAGAGGACGAAGACCCCGACGCCTTCCCCTTTGTGCACGATCGGAACGGCGATCAGAGACCCGGTCCATTCGATCCCCATCCCCCGGGTCCTCGGATCGGTCTTCAGGTCTCGAACGATGACCGGCTCGTTCTCCTTCAGAAGCGTATCGACCAGGTTCTCGAGCGTCTCCCGTTCCGATTCGGACAGATTCTCCGGAACGCGCCGGGTCTCTCTGGCGTTCACCCCCTGTCCCGGCCAGTGGTTGGTCAACCGAATCAGGCCGTACTCCGCCCTGAGATGCTCCAGCACGAAGCTCAGCACTCGGCCGAGCATCGCCTCCAACTCCAGGGAGGAGGCGGAAACACGGCTGATCGCGTTCACGACCTCCAGGATTCTGCCCCGCTCTCGAAGTCTGTCGGACAGCAGGCTGGAGAAGTAGGCGGTGAGAAAGAACATGGAAACGCTCCAGATGGGAAACAGAACCCGTTCCCTCGGACCGATCACGAGCTTCCAGACCTCTCGCTGCGCGATCGCACCCGTCACCTCGAGATAGACCAGGCTGCCGAAGGCAAGCGTGCTCATGATCGCCAGCAGCAAGCTGTCTCGCTTGCGGGCCACCATGCTCGTGGACAGGATGACAAGACAGTAGGTGAAGGAGAACATGAAGGCCTGTTCGCCGCCCAAAAAATGGATGCCCACCGTAATGAGCAGGATGTCGGTCACCCAGTGCAGATAGGCCTGCAGGGTCCTCTTCTTGAACCGCCTGAAGAAATAGAGATAGACCGGCAGGCTCAGGACCTCGACCGCGCACAGAACGATCAGGGCCTGAACAGACTCGGCCGGCAGCAGGCCCGTTCGCCACAGGGCCAGGAAGAGCAGGGCGAGGAAGAAGGCGGCCGCCGCCCGAACCCCGAGTCTGGGCCCGGGCCGGGTCATGGGGTCAGGACCCGATCTCGGCCTTGCCAAGCCGGGGAGGCCCTGGGATGTGGAGGTCGCACCGAACATGTCTTTCCTATCGGCCCGAAAACCGGATTAGCTGAATCCCCCGCCGGTTGTTCCCCTGCAATCCTCTGAATTCAGAAGGCATCTCCAGCAAGCTGGCCGCACGCGGCCAGCACGTCCCCTCCCCGGCTCCGCCGCACGTGGGTGGATACCCCCCTGGAACGCAGCAACGCCTGAAAGGCGCTCACATCCTCCTCCTTCGGCGCTCTCAGTTCGGTCTCCGGAAAGGGGTTGAAAGGAATCAGATTGACCTTGCAACGAAGCCCGTGAAGCAACCTGACGAGCCGCCGGGCGTCCTGGAGGCGGTCGTTCTCTCCACGAATCAGCACGTACGCTATGGTGAAGCGCCTTCGCGGTGCCAGGGGCAGCCGCTTCAACGTGGCGAGGACCGCTTCGATCGGGTGCTTCCGGTTGATCGGCATGAGCCGGGAGCGGGTCTCGTTGTCCGCCCCGTTCAGTGAAAGGGTGACGGAAACGGGAATCTCGCGGTACAGATCCTCCAGGGCTCCGGGAATCCCGATCGTCGAAACCGTCAGCCTCCTCGTGGAGAGACCGCAACCGAGCGGATGGTGGAGAATCTTCAGGGCCCGCCGTGTGGGACCCGGGTTCGCCAGGGGCTCGCCCATGCCCATGAGCACCACGTGGGTGAGATCCGCCGGCTCGTCCGACAAGGACCGGACCGCGTAGTACTGCCCGAGTATCTCCTCCACGCGGAGGTCCCGCTGCAGACCCATTCGACCGGTCCGGCAGAAGACGCATCCCTGTGCGCAACCCACCTGCGTCGAGATGCAAAGGGTGGTCCGCTTCTCCTCGGGCATCTTGACGGATTCGATGCTGCTTCCGTCCCTGAGGCGAAAACGGAACTTCTCGGTCCCGTCCTCTGCCTGGAACCGCTGATCCAACTCGACGGGCAGTGGAGACAGGTAGGATGCAAGCCTCTTCCGAAGCTCCCCCGGCAGATTGTGCATCTGATCGGCGCGCAGAACGCCTCGCCCGTGAATCCAGGAGAAGATCTGGCGGGCACGGTAACGGGGCTGTCCCAGCTCGTGGATCTTTCCCTCCAGTTCCGGGAGGTCCAATGACAGCAGGTCTTCCATGGAACCGCCTTGATGGGTCGCAGCAACCCTGCAGGCAGGATTAAGTACTCCATCTCAACAATACGGTGGCATTCGGATGCCGATCCATCCCGGCAGGCTGCGTTGCTCGTCGGTTAAATACTCCCGGTATTCGCCCTCCTCGCGCCTTGCCTGCCGGGCGCCTCGGCATCCTCGGCGCGTCACCGTATTGTTGAGATGGAGTACTAAGCCGCGGAAGCGATCGCCTCCTGAACCGTCTTGCCGATCGCATCCGGGCTCGGGCAGACCGCCATCCCCGCCTCTTCCATCACTTTCTGCTTCTCCTCCGCCGTACCCTTGCCTCCGGAAACGATGGCTCCGGCGTGGCCCATCCTTCTGCCCGGAGGGGCCGTCCTGCCGGCCACGAAGCCGATGACCGGCTTCGGGTATTTGCTGTCGACGATGTACTGAGCGGCTTCTTCTTCCGCTGTTCCTCCGATCTCGCCGATGAGCATGACCGCCCTGGTCTGATCGTCCTCGGCGAACATGGCGAGCAGATCCGCAAATCGGAGCCCGATGATCGGGTCCCCTCCGATCCCGATACAGGTGGACTGGCCCAGCTCGAGGTCGGTGAGCTGCTTGACCGCTTCATAGGTCAGGGTGCCGCTTCTCGAAATGAGACCGATGGAGCCGGGCAGGTGGATGAAACCCGGCATGATCCCCACCTTCGCCTTGCCCGGGGTGATCACCCCCGGGCAGTTCGGCCCGATCAGGTTCACCGATCTGCTCTTCAGGTGATGGTACACCGGAATCATGTCCCGAACCGGAATCCCCTCGGTGATGCACACCACCAGGCCGATCCCGGCATCGGCTGCCTCCAGGATGGCGTCCGCCGCGAACGGGGGGGGAACGAAGATGAGCGACGTGTTCGCCCCCTCCTTGTCCACCGCCTCTCTCACACTGTCGAAGACGGGCACGCCTTCCTGCTCCTGCCCGCCTTTTCCGGGTGTCACGCCGGCGACGACCTTGGTCCCGTAATCCTTGCATCCCTTAGCGTGAAAAGAGCCTTCCTTTCCCGTAATCCCCTGCACCACGACACGCGTGTTCTCGTCAACCAGTATTCCCATGTCCGTTCCCTGTTCCTGTCTGTTGGTTACGCGTCGATTCGATTCGCGGGCGGCTCGCAGTCCCCTACAGGGCGGCCACCACCTTCTCCGCTGCCTCCCGTAGGTTGCCGGCCACTACGAAATCGATGGTGGAGGCTTCCAGGATATCCCGCGCCTCTCCGGCGTTGGTCCCTTCCAGCCGCACGACCACCGGAACCTTCAAATCCACGTTTCCGGCCGCTTCCGCCACTCCCTGCGCCACACGGTCGCAACGCACGATGCCCCCGAAAATGTTGATGAGGATCGCCTTGACTCTCGGGTCGGCCAGGATGATTCGAAAAGCCTTCTCCACGGAAGCGGCGCTCGCGCCTCCGCCCACATCCAGGAAGTTCGCGGGCGAACCGCCCACATACTGAATCAGGTCCATGGTGGCCATGGCGAGGCCGGCGCCGTTCACCATGCAGCCGATGTTCCCGTCGAGCCGTATGTAACTCAGGTTCAGCTCCCCCGCCTGCGCCTCGAGGGGGTCCTCCTCGTCGATGTCCCGGAGAGCGACGATCTCGTCGTGACGGAACAGTGCGTTGTCATCGAACTGCAGCTTCGCATCCAGGGCGATGAGGTCGCCGCTCTCGGTCACGACGAGCGGGTTGATCTCCAAAAGCGAGGCGTCCTTCTCCTGAAAGAGCCGGTACAGATTGCTCAGCATCCTGCCCGCCTGCCGGACGGCGGGCCCGCTCAGGCCCAGGGCCTCGGCGATGCGCCGGGTCTGGTACGTGCGAAGTCCCAGGTTCGGCTCCACCGTCTCACGAAGCACCTTTTCCGGGGTCTTGGCCGCGACCTCTTCGATCTCCATGCCCCCTGCCTCGCTGCAGATGATCACAGGGGCGTTCGAGGCCCGGTCCACGAGCATGCTCAGGTAGAGCTCCTTCTGGATCGCCACCCCCTCCTCGATCAGCACCTTCCGGACCTCCCGACCCTCCGCCCCTGTCTGGGCCGTCACCAGCCTCATGTTCAACATATCGTCCGCGGCCTTGTCCACCTCCTCCAGGGAGCGCACCACGCGTACGCCGCCGCCCTTTCCTCTGCCTCCGGCATGAACCTGCGCCTTCACGACCCAGGTGTCCCCTCCAAGCTCCCGGGCCGCATCGCGGGCGGAGTCGTCCCGCGTACACATCTTCCCGTTCGGAACCGGAACCCCGAACTCGCGGAAGATCTGCTTTGCCTGGTATTCATGAACGTTCATCTTGCCTCCCTCTCCTTTCTGCCATCCATCACAGGTTCAACGAAGCGATGCTCTTTCCGACCGCCTCGGCCGATACCTTGACGAGTTCCTGCTCCTTCTCGCTCAGGGACAGCTCGATCACTTTCTCCACCCCGTCCCTGCCCAGCTTGCAGGGCACGCCGAAGTAGATCCCGTCCAGTCCGTACTCCCCTTCCAGATAGGCGGAACAGGGGAGGATTCGCTTCTTGTCCCTCACGATTGCCTCCACCATCTGAATGACGGAGGCGGACGGAGCGTAGTAGGCGCTTCCGGATTTGAGGAGCTTGACGATCTCCGCGCCTCCGTCCCGGGTCCTGTCGATCAGCGCCTGGATACGGTCCTCGGCCATGAGCTCTTCCAGGGGAATCCCCGAAACCGTGCAGTACCTCGGCAGGGGTACCATGGTATCCCCGTGCCCCCCCATCACCAGGGCCTGGACGTCTTCCACCGAAACGTCGAGTTCCATGGACACAAAGGTGCGGAAGCGGGACGCATCCAGCACCCCCGCCTGGCCCATGACCCGGTGCTTGGGCCACCCGCTGATGTGCCTGGCAAGGTAGGTCATCGTGTCCAGCGGGTTCGTGACCATGACGATGTACGCCTCCGGAGAATGCTCCACGCAGGCGGTGACCACCTGGGTGATGATCCGCTTGTTCGCCTCGAAGAGATCCTCCCGGGTCATGCCCGGCTTCCGGGGCATCCCGGAGGTGATCACGATGACGTCCGAGCCCTTCGTGTCCTTGTAGTCGTTCGTCCCCTGGAAGAGGCCGTCGAACCCCTCCACAGGCCCGGCTTCCGCCAGATCGAGCGCCTTGCCCTGGGGCATGTCCTCGACGATGTCGAACAGAACGATGTCCCCAAGCTCCTTCACGGCGGCCCAGTGGGCACAGGTCGCCCCCACATTGCCGGCTCCGATGACCGAAATCTTGCTACGTCGCATCCCTTGCTTCTCCTTCGTCAGGTCATGTTCTTGCAGATCGCATCGGCGAATTCGGAACACCGAAGCAGCTTGACACCCTTCAGCCCCTCGGACCGCATCTGGCGCTCGAGGTCATACGTCACGGTACGCCGCTCGATGGTCCTCGTCAACGCCTTCCGTATGCATTTACCCGCCTCGCGCCATCCCATGTATTCGAGCATGCTCACACCGGAGAGGATCAGGCTGGAGGGGTTCACCTTGTCCTGCCCCGCGTATCGGGGCGCCGACCCGTGGGTCGCCTCGAACACGGCCAGGCCGTCTCCGAGGTTCCCCCCCGGCGCCATCCCGAGGCCGCCCACCATGGCGGCACAGGCATCGGAGATGTAGTCCCCGTTCAGATTCAGCGTGCAGATCACGCTGTAATCCTCGGGCCGGAGCAGAACCTGCTGGAACATGGCATCCGCAATGCGGTCCTTCACCAGAAGCCTGGCGGCCTTACGCCTGGATCCGGCCCGGCCCTGGTCCTCCTCGAAGACGACCTTTCCTCCGAATTCCCTGCTCGCCAGGCGGTAGCCCCACTCCCGAAAGGCGCCCTCTGTATACTTCATGATGTTGCCCTTGTGCACCAGGGTGACACTCGGGCACTTCTCCCGGAGAGCATACTGGATGGCCATGCGCACGATGCGCTGCGTGCCCCGCACGCTTACAGGCTTCACGCCCAGCCCGGAATCGGATCGAATCCGCTTTCCGCTGTCGGCCAGCATCTCCTCGTTCAGGAACCGGAGCAGCTTCTTCGCGCCGGGGCTTCCCTTCCTCCACTCGATTCCCGCGTAGACGTCCTCCGTATTCTCCCGGAAGATCACCATGTTGACGCGCTCGGGATTGCGCACGGGAGAGGGAACCCCCGGAATGTAGTAGACGGGCCTCACGCACGCGTACAGGTCCAGGACCTGGCGGAGGGCGACGTTCACGCTCCGGATCCCCCCTCCGACCGGCGTGGTCAGGGGCCCCTTGATGCCCACCCGATAGAACCGAAAGGCCTTCAGAGTCTCCTCCGGCAGGGGCGAGCCGAACCGGTCCATCGCCTCCTCGCCCGCGTAGACCCGAAGCCATTCGATCGATCGTTTTCCTCCGTACGCCTTTTCCACGGCCGCATCCATCACCCGCTGCCCGGCCGGCCAGATGTCCACGCCGGTCCCGTCGCCCCGGACATAGGGAACGATCGGCCGATTCGGCACACGCAGTGCCCCGCCGGCCTCCAGGGTGATGCGGCCTTCCCGATTTCTCCGCCCCCTTTTCTCTTTCACGGCTCCCTGCCCTCCGGCACCGACCTACGGGTCGCACCCACCGAAAACAGAGGCCCTTGGCCCAACGAAACATCGGGCCCCTCAGTTGGATGCGGGCTTCTTGGGAAGAACGGCTCGGACGTGCAGTTCCCGCAGCTGCTCCGCGTCCACCGGAGCCGGGCTCTGGGTCAGCAGGCAGGAAGCCTTCTGCGTCTTCGGGAACGCAATCACTTCCCGCAAGGACTTCGCACCCGCCAGGATCATCACGAGCCGGTCCAGCCCAAAGGCAATCCCTCCGTGCGGGGGCGCCCCGTACGCCAGGGCATCCAGGAGAAACCCGAACTTCTCTTCCGCCTCCGCCTCGGAAATGCCCAGAATCGAAAGGATCCGCTTCTGCGTTTCGACCTGATGGATACGAATGCTCCCGCCACCGATCTCGGTCCCGTTCAGGACCAGATCGTAGGCGAGGGACCGGCAAGCCTCGGGATCCTTGTCCAGCAGGGGGAAATCCTCTTCACGGGGCGCGGTGAAAGGGTGATGCTTGGAGGCGATTTCCCCCTCCTTGTTCCGCTCGAAAAGCGGGAAGTCCATGATCCATGTGAAAGCGAATTCGTTCGGGTCGATGAAATCGTAGGCCTGTGCCAGCTCGGCCCGCAGCCTGCCCATCCAGGGGTTCACCTCTTCGGGTGCACCTGCCATGATCAGCAGCAGGTCCCCTTCCCGAGCCTTCATCCGTTCGAGCGTCCCACGCACGACTTCGTCGGAGAGGAACTTGGCGATGGGAGACTGAATTCCATCGGCCGTGCACTTCGCCCATATCACCCCGCCGGCACCCCAGTCCTTCGCCATCCCGTCCAGATTGTCCAGCTCCCTCCTCGAGAGACGAGCTCCCTCCGGGAAGCATACGGCCTTGACGACCCCTCCCTTCTCGATCACCTGGCGGAAAACCTGGAACTCGCTCCCCCGCACGGTTTCGGTCACTTCCTTCATCTTCAGACCGTAACGGGTGTCCGGGTTGTCCACGCCGTAAGCCTCGATCGCGTCCGCGTAGGACATGCGCGGGAAAGGCCTCGGAAGCTTCCTGTCCAGAAGCTCTTCGAAGAGGAGAGCGACCCAGCCCTCGACGATCTCGATCAGCTGATCCTGATCGACGAAGGACATCTCCAGATCCACCTGGGTGAATTCGGGTTGTCGATCCGCCCGGAGGTCCTCGTCACGAAAGCAACGGACAATCTGGAAGTAGCGATCCATGCCGGCCACCATCAGGATCTGTTTCAACAGCTGCGGCGACTGAGGAAGGGCATAGAAGCTTCCCGGAGTGATCCGGCTGGGCACGAGGTAGTCCCGCGCCCCCTCCGGCGTGCTACGGGTCAGATAAGGCGTCTCGATTTCGTAGAATCCATGCCGGTCGAAGTAGTCCCGTGTCATCTTGGACACCTTGTGGCGGAGAGCGAAATGGGCCGCCATGGCCGGCCTTCGAAGATCCAGGTATCGATAGCGGAGGCGGAGCGACTCGTCCACCTCCAGGTCTTCGTCCAGGTTGAAGGGCAGCACCTTGGACCGGTTGAATACGAGCAGCTCCGTGGCCATCACTTCCAGGGCGCCTGTCTTGAGCTTCGGGTTCGCCATGCCCTCGGGCCGCTTCGAAACGACCCCCTGGACGCCGATGACGAACTCGTTCCTAAGGGCATCCGCCTTCCGGTGCGACTCGGGGCTGAATTGAGGGTTAAACACCGCCTGAACCGTTCCCTCGCGGTCCCGAAGGTCCACGAAGATCACCCCGCCGTGGTCCCGCCTCCTGTGCACCCAGCCGACGAGCCGGACCTCCTTGCCGAGATCGGATTCGGAGACTTCGCTGCAGTGTTGGGTCCTCTGAAATCCTTGAAATGGGTCCAGCGCATCCATGATGTGGTTGTCCGTAGTCGGCCGCATTTGCCGAGGGTGTAAGCGCAACGGCCTCTGTGGGGGGATTGCAAAAAAATAAAGCAGGGATCATAGCGCACCCGAGAGCCGTTGGTCAAGGCAGACCGGGACAGGCAGGCCGGGACACCGGCCCGATTCGACAGTCGAAAAGTGCTCTGTTACCCTAGGCTTGCGGTCAACACGCTTCCCTCTCCCTTGATCTTCCGGGATTCCGGCCTGATGATCCGTATCGAGGATGTCCACAAGCGCTTCGGCCCGGTCAAGGCCCTGGACGGGCTGTCCCTCGAGGTGCCGGCCGGCAAGATTTTCGGCCTGATCGGCCCGAACGGGGCCGGCAAGACGACCACGATCCGTATCCTGGCCGGTCTCGTCCGCCCGGATGCGGGCCGGGCGCTGCTGAACGGCCTGGGCCTGGAGCGGCCGACCGAGGCGCGCCGCATGCTGGGAGCCCTGATCGAGCAACCTGGATTGTACGGGAAGCTGACCCTGACCGAGTACCTCGCCTTTTTCGCGCGCCTCTATGATCTCGAACGGAAGAAGGCCCATGCCAGGATCAGGGAGCTCTGCGGCCTTCTCGATCTGGACGTTCAGAACCGGGAGAGGCTCCAGGGGTTTTCCCTTGGGATGAAGCAGAAGGTGGCCCTGGCGAGAATCCTGCTCCACGATCCCCCCATCCTGCTCCTGGACGAGCCGACTGCAGGCCTCGATCCGCTGATCACGAGGAAGGTGAGGGAATACCTCCTGGGGGGGCCCCCGAGGGAACGGAAGACGATCCTGGTCTCGACCCACAATCTGGACGAAGCGGCGCGGGTTTGTGACGAGGTCGCCTTCATCCACCGGGGCAGAATCCTCGAGCAGGGTTCCTGGGAGGAACTACGGAAGAGGCATGCCGGAGGCGGCCGGGTATTCATCCGGCTGCGGGAGGCGAGAGAGGAGCACGGAGCCCTCGTGAAGCAGACAGAAGAGGCGTCGGAGATAGCGGTGCACCCGGACCGGAACCTGCTGACCTATCGAACCGGGGACCTTCCCGGGACGAACCCCGGCATCATCGGACGGCTCGCGGCAGCAGGCGCCGAAATCGTCTCCGTCGAGGTGGAAGGGGCGAGCCTCGAAGAAGCCTACTTGAAGCTCATCGGTGAGTTGGAATGAAGAAAGCCTGGTACATCGCACGGAAGGAGTGGAAGGAAATCCTGCGGGATTTCTACGTGCTGGGCATTCTGGTCTTCCTGCCCCTTGCCATGGTGGGCACCCTGGTGGTGCTGATCTACTTCTACATGACCTATTTCCTCCGGAACCTGGACCAGATCCAGCTCATGCTTTCCAGCATGCCCAGGGCCTATCTCGAGGGGCTGGCCGGCTATTCGGACATTCAGAAGGTGGCGATTCTTCCGATCAAGATCATCGGGCTGCCCTTCTTCCTGTTGATTCCCCTGCTCATGTCCGGCATCGTCACCTCCGACAGCTTTGCCGGTGAACGGGAGCGGAATACCCTCGAGACGCTTCTCACGGCGCCGGTCCGCGACTGGGAACTGCTTCTCGGCAAGATTCTCACCCCCTTTGTGCCGGCCCTGCTCGTGACGTGGGCTTCCTTCCTCATTCTGACCAAAGGGGTCGCCAACGTCATCAATCCACACTTCCTTTCTCCCGTGTTCCCGGACGCTGTCTGGATCGCCTCGGTCGCTCTGGTGGTGCCCCTGTTTCTGATCGGAACCGTTTTGGCGGAGATCCTCATCTCCGCCCGCGTGTCTTCCGTAAAGGGAGCCTCGGCCCTGAACATGCTCCTCTCTTTTCCGGTGCTGGGCGTCATGCTGATGCAGTCGACCGGATTCGTCCTCTTTTCGACCCGAACCCTGCCCTGGATCCTTCTGTCCCTGGCCGTTTTCGACGCAGCACTCTTCGCAATCGGCCTCCGTTCGCTTCGGAACCGAGGCCTGCTGGAATGACGATGCCCAGGCGAGGATCGCCAGGGCCTGACCCCTGACCTCCGATCCCTGATCCCTCACTCAGCCTACACCCCTTTCCCTTCTACCTTTCACCTTTTACCTTTCACCTCCCTTCTGCTCAGCGATCTCCCTCGCCAAAGGTCTCTATCCACATGGAGCACCCGTCCGTCCTGACGCGAACGGCACCATCCAGGTCCGTCCGATAGAGCGGGATCCCCCGTTTCCGGTAACGGCAAACGACCTCTTCGGTCGGAAACCGTAAACGCCGGCCATAGCCCGAGGAGACCACGGCCGCCCCCGGAGCCACGGCATCGAGAAAGACCGGTCGGCTCGAGCTGGAGCTGCCGTGATGAGGCACCTTGAGAAGGGCCGACCGAAGGCGTTCCGGGCGGTCCGCAAGGGCTTCTTCGGCATCTCCCTCGATGTCTCCCGTAAGCAGCACCGATACACGGCCCAGGGTAAGACGCAAGACCAGGGATTGATCGTTCAACCCGCCCCCATCAGGCTCCGCGTCCAGCCGCCCGCCAGTGCCGGGACACGGCGGATTCAGCACCTCCACCTGTACACCTTCTATCCAGAAAGGCCCCTTGCCCCGGCAGAGTCTCCGGATCGGAATCCCCTTCCGGCGACACTGATCCAGAAACTCCGTGTAACCTGAGGGCTCACAACCGAGCTCCGGACCTATCCAGAGTTCGCCCGGATCGAATCGATCCGCAAGGAAGGGCAGCCCTCCGTAGTGATCCGCCTGGCCGTGGGATGCAACCATGTAATCGAGGCGGCGGATTCGACGATATCCCAGGAAGGGTGAAACGATGCTCCTGCCTGCGTCGTAGTGACCCGCTCTCGCCAACCCCCCGTCCACGATCATGCGCCTGCCACGCGGGAATTCGACCAGGATGCCGTCACCCTGCCCCACGGCAAGGAAGGTGACGGAAAGCTCGGAAGCGACACGGCTTCGAAGCACGCTCCCGGAAACGGAAAGGAAAAAGAGGGCCACACAAACCCACAGGATCCGTTTCCGCCACGGGCCCGGCCGGGCCCCAAACCAAACGAAGAAGGCGAGATAGAAGAGGCCCATTTCCATGAACGAGGGTCGCCCCACCCTCACGCTGGCAAAGGGGACCGCGGCCAAGACTTCCGCTGCCCCGCCTACCCATCGGGCGCCCGCACTCGTCACGCCCAGAACGGGCACGGCCGCCGCGGGGCAGATCAAGGCAGCCCCGGTCGTGACGAGCCCCAGGGGAATCACGAAGCAGCCGACCAGTGGGAGGACGACCAGATTCGAGAGAACGGCAAGCGGTGTGATGCAGTTGAAGTGGTAGGCTGCAAGCGGCGCCGTTGCCATGCCGGCCGCAAAGGTCGCGCAGACGAGCCTCCAGACCCAGGCCGTCGCGCGCCGCCGGAGCCATGCCCACCCGCCGGCCCCTTGGGGGGGACTGCCGGGGGCAGGACGGCTCCAGGAGGAGCCGACCGCGAGCAGGCCGGCAACCGCCGTGAAGGAAAGCTGGAAGGAAGCAGAGAAGAGGGCCTCCGGGTCCCCCAAAAGGATCAGAAGTGCGGCAAGGGCCAGGGAGTTCCAGACGGCTGCGACCCGGTCGAGGAGAAGAGACCCTACGAAGAGGGCATACATGGTGGCGGCTCGCACCGCAGTCGTCGGGCTGCCCGCGATCAGTACGTAGCCGGACACGACCGGGAGACAACCGAGCACCGCGATCTTCTCCACGGAGGAGTGAAGCAGCAGTCTCGTGGAGCGCTTCAGCACCGCCTTGAGGCTCCGGTACGCAAAGAGGCCCACCAGACCTACATGGAGGCCGGAGATGGCCAGCACGTGCGCCAGGCCCGAGGACCGGAACGCCTCGGACAACGATTCGGTCAACCCGGATCGATCCCCGAGAAACCACGCCCGCAGGAGGCCTCGTGCCCGAGGGTCGCGCGCCTCTTCGAAGAAGGCGGTCAGCCGGGTCCGTACATCCTGCAGCCACCGTTCGAGCCGGTAACCCCGGGCCACGCCCAACCGACAGATGTGGCGGGCATCGCGCACGGAGCCCCTCACATAGATGCCCTGCAGCAGAGAGCGGGCCCTCCGGTCGATTTCTCCCGGGTTGCCGTAGTTCCTCGGGATCTTCAGTTGCACCTCCACAGCCAGAACGTCTCCGACCCGCAACTCGGCCGCCCTTCCGGACACCCACAGCTCCGCCCTGCCCTGCACCGGCACCGCTCCTTCCGAAGAGCGCACCGTCCGGGCCTGGACCATGAGCCGCGTGTAAGCCGCACGGAACTCCGGGGCCCGGATCAGCACGGCCTCGAGCAGCAAGGGCTTTGCCGTTACCCGGTGCAGGAGGTGGCCCGGTGGAAGCATTGGCCTCAGCCGAAGACCCGTTCTCAACCCACCCAGCAGGGTCACACAGAGCAGGAGGGGCAGAATTCGCGGGAGCGAACGCCTGCACCCCAGGAAGGAGGCCAGGGCCGGTGGAAGAAGAAGCAGGAGTCCCAGCCGGAACAGGTCCCGCCACTCGGGCAGGCAATACCCGAGCAGAGAGCCTGCTGCATACGCAACCAGGGGCGGACCGGCGGGGCAGATCATGTGGGAGGATCCCGTCGATGTTCAGCAGGCTTGCGTGCAAGAAGAAGACCAGCACTCTCTCCAGCGCGGGAGAAGGCCTTACCTCAGCGGATCCGCAGGGCCGAACCGGCCGGCCGCGTTCCTCTGGAGGAGGGACTTCTCTGTGAAGAATGTGCAGGAAACGCCACACGCGGGACGGAAGGAGGGGAGGAACGTCCGGTGAAGGCACCTGTCCCGTCGGACGACGAGCCCTCACCCGAAAGGAGACCGGTTCCGAATCGGATGGAAGAAGCGCCGAGGAGGCTGCCGTGGGCAGGAGGTCAGCCCCCTCAGCCGCACAGAGGACCTACTTCTTGCCGAGGACGGCCTCGGAGCAAGCCTTGGCAAGACGCATCTTCACGACGGTCTTGGCCGGTATCTTGATCGCCTCACCCGTGGCGGGGTTGCGCCCCATCCGGGCCTTGCGTTTTACTTTCGTCATCTTGCCGATGCCGGGAAGGACGAACGCACCGGTCTTCTTGGTCTGCGACACGGCGAGTTCTGCAAATTCGTTGACCACGTCGGAGGCCTGCTTCCTCGTCAGGTCGAACTTGTCCGCAAAATGTCCGATAATCTGCGACTTGGTCATCGGTTTCTTCGCTGTTGCCATCGTCCTTTTTCCTCCATTTCCGGTTGTGATGGATGCTTTGCTGCAAGCATCTTTACCATGCCTGGAAAATATTGCAATACTATTTTTAAAATTGTTTCAAAAATTCTTCGAGAAAAGCGGAAAAAACCGCCGAGAAGGAGGTCCCGAACCTCCCGCACCGATCGAAACGCGTTCATTCACCTGTTATGGCGTGGGGTGAGAGAGGGAAATTGGGCTCGTCCGGGCATTTCAGGGCTTCCAGGTGGTGGCCAACTCCTGGCCCATGGTGATGATCTGCATTTCGGCCGTCCCGGCACCGATCTCGAGGAGCTTTGCATCCCTTGCGAGTCGCTCCACCACGTACTCTCTCATATACCCGTACCCTCCCAGGATCGCTATCGCCTCGTTGGCCACCCACGTGGCCATCTCGGAACAGTAGAGCTTGCCCATGCAGACGTCGAGCCTCGTCTGGCCGCCGTAGATGCCGTGCTGAAGGGTCTGAAGGAACAGGTTGCGCACGTTCCCCAGGGCAACGTACATCCGGGCCAGGCGATTCTGGATCAACTGGAAATCGATCAGGGGACGTCCGAACTGCGCCCTCTCCTTCGCGTACCGGACCGAGATCTCGAAGCACCGCTCGATGATGCCAAGCGCCATGGACGGGATCCCGCTCCGCTCGTTGCTCAACCCCTCTTTCACATGGTCCCGGCTCTTCGAAAGCTGTTCCCCTCCGATGAGCCTGTCTTTCGGGATGCGGCATTCGTCGAAAAACACCTCGCTCGTCTGAGAGGCTTTCATTCCCATCTTCTGAAATGCCGTCCCCGTCGACAAGCCGGTATCCTCCCGCAGCACGATGAAGTTCTGAATGTCCTTGCCGGCGTCGCCCCTGTCCAGCTTGGCGTACACCACGAACACGTCCGCCACGGGTCCGTTCGTGATAAAGGTCTTCGAGCCGTTCAGCACGAAGTGATCCCCCTCTTCGACGGCTGAGGTTCGCATGCTGCCCAGGGCGTCCGAGCCTGCCCCCGGCTCGGTGAGGCACCACGCGCCGATCTTGTCGAGCTTCATGAGGGGCCGGCCGAAGGTCTCCTTCTGTTCCATCGTACCCTTGGCCAGAATCGTTCCACCCGCGAGGCCCGTGCTCACCCCGAAGGACATGGCCGCTCCCGGGCTCACACGGGACATCTCCTTGACCAGAAGATTGCCGGCGATCAACTCCATACCCTCCATCGGGTCGTCCGAATTCGGGGTACGCTTCTCTCCCGGTTCGGCCCTCCTGGGCCGGGACAGGTCCAGCGCGTCCACCTGCGACCCGATCCCCAGGGTGTCGACCATCTTTCGGAGCGGGTCGAACAAAGGGACCTTGCCGTCCTCGATGTCATCGATGACCGGTTCGATCTCGTTCATCATGTACTGGCGGAACATTTCCTGGATCATCAGGTGGGTCTCGTTCAGCTCGAACATCTTCGGACTCCTTCCGTCGAAACGGGTTGAAGTCAGCCTTCGGTCACGTCCCCCGGGTGGAGATGGTCCCAGAGCGACCGTGCGGCCCTTTCGCTCATGCCCTCGACGGCCCGCAGTTCCTCCAGCGAGGCCTCCCGGATTCTCTCCAGGTCGCCCATCGCATCCAGCAGCGCCTTCTTCCTCTTCGGACCGATCTGCGGAATCCCGTCGAGGGCGGACCGGGACATGGCTTGGGACCGCAGCTTTCGGTGATAGGTGACCGCAAAACGGTGCGCCTCGTCCCGCACCTGCTGCAGCAGGCGCAGTCCCCTGGAATGAACCGCGAAGCTCACCGGGTTCGCCCGGCCCGGCAGGAAGATCCGATCCACCCAGGGATCCGCCCCGGTCTCCGGGCCCTTGCCGTCCGTTCTGCGTTTCCTCGCCTTTGCGATCGCCGCCACACCCACACCTTGAATGCCGAGATCCTCCAGGACCTTGAGCGCGACGCCGAGATGCCCCTTTCCTCCGTCCACGAGCAGCAGATCGGGAAACTCCGACGGACCTTCCCCCCTGGCGAACCGTCGGCGGAGAATCTCGTACATCATACCGTAATCGTCCGATCCTGTCGGCACACGGATCTTGTATCTCCGATAACCCTCCTGCAGGGGCAGCCCTTCCTGGAAGACCACACGGGAACCAACGGCCAGCTCCCCCCGAAGGTTGGAGATGTCGAAGCACTCGATCCGGTTCGGCGGTTTTCCCATGGCGAGCTTCTTCTGGATCTCCCCGAGCACCGTGAGCCGCCGCCGGTCGTCCCGCAGATGGGCCTCGTACATGGACTTCGCGTTGAGCTCGGCCAGCGATACGAGCTGCCTCTTTTCGCCTCTCTTCGGAGCCTTCACGGCACAGGGGCCTTCCCGCAGATCGCAGAAGAGCCCTTCCACGGCTTCGCGGTCCTCCAGCTCCATCGGAAGGAGGATCTCGGGGGGAATCGACCGGCCGGGCTGCACATAGTACTGCAGCAGGAAGGAACGCAGAAGCTCGGCCGGAGGAATCACGGCTTCGGCAAAAGGGAACCCCCGTCGCTCCACGAGGCTTCCCTCGCGAATCAGAAGCAGGGATATCTCCACCTGCCCGGCCTCCTCGTAGAAACCGATGACATCGCGGTCCTCCTCCCGGCTTCCCACGACCTGCTGGCGTTCCATGGTCAGCCGGATGCCCCCGATGCGGTCCCGGAGCTGCGCCGCCTCTTCGAAGCGCATGCTGTCCGCCGCCTCCTTCATCTCCTTCTCGAGGATCTCGACGACCTCCTGGCTCTTGCCCTGGAGGATGAGGATCGCCTGGTCCACCATTTCATTGTACTTCTCGGCCGAAATCCCGCGCGCGCAGGAGCCCGCGCACCGCCCCATCTGGTGCTGGAGGCAGGGTCGCTTGCGCGTCTGGAACTCCCGGTCACTGCAGGTCCGCAAGGGGTACATCCTGTGGATCTGACGCAGGGTGTCGCGCATGGCACTCGCCGAGGAATAGGGCCCGAAGATGAGCCTCCCCGGCCTGGGCTGAGGCCTTCGGACCGGCACGAAGCGCGGAAAGGGATGGTTCCGGTCGATCATGATGTGCAGGTAGGTCTTGTCGTCCCTGAGGTCCACGTTGTACCGGGGTCGATGTCGCTTGATCAGGGTGTTCTCGAGAAGGAGAGCCTCTTTCTCGGTCTTGGTGACGATGTGATCCAGCTCCTTCACCCTGGCCATGAGAAAGCGAACCTTGGGATACGCGCCCGCCCCGGAGCCGACGTAGGACCGAAGCCGGGCCCGAAGGTTCTTCGCCTTTCCCACGTAGAGAACCTCCCCCTCCTCACCCTTCATCAGGTACACGCCGGGCTGCGCGGGAAGGCGGGGAAGGATCTCTTCGATGGGGTGCATGCTTCGCTCCTACGCCAATTTCAGCTCCAGTTCCTGCAGCTCCTTGAGCTGATCCCGGATTTCCGCCGCCCTCTCGAACTCGAGCCGGGCGGCCTTCTGCCGCATCTCCGCGGTCAGCGACCGGATGCGCGACCGGAGGTCCTCCAGGCTCCCATAGGCGGGCGCCTCCTCTTCGACGCTCGGAATCGGACCGTAATCCGCCTCGTAAACCGAGGCCCTCACCTCCCGGATCGCTTTCACGACGCTCTCCGGTGTGATCGCCATCTCCTGATTGTAGGCGAGCTGCTTCTGCCTCCTCCGCTCCGTCTCCTCCAGGGCACGGGCCATGGAGGGGGTCACCGAATCCCCGTACAGGATGACCCGCCCCCGGACGTTGCGGGCAGCACGACCGAAGGTCTGGATGAGCGACCGTTCCGACCGTAGAAATCCCTCCTTGTCCGCATCCAGAATCGCCACCAGCGCCACCTCCGGCAGATCGAGCCCCTCCCGCAGCAGGTTGATCCCGACGAGGACATCGAACTCGCCGAGCCGCAGATCCCGCAGAATCTCCATCCTCTCGAGCGTCTTGATGTCCGAGTGAAGGTACCGGACGCGGATCCCGGTTTCGCTGTAATAGTCTGTGAGATCCTCCGCCATCCTCTTGGTGAGGGTGGTCACGAGCACCCTGCCGCCCTGATCCACCGTCCTTCGGATCTCCGCCTGCAGATGATCCACCTGATGGGTCGCCTTCTCGATGATCACCTCCGGATCGACCAGGCCGGTCGGCCGGATGACCTGTTCGACGAACACCCCACCACTCTGCTTCAACTCGTAATCCCCCGGCGTGGCGGACACGTAGCAGGCCTGGTGGACGCGATCCTCGAACTCGCCGAAGTTGATCGGACGGTTGTCCAGAGCGCAGGGCAGACGGAACCCGTACTCCACCAGGGTCCGTTTCCGGGACTGGTCCCCGTGATACATGCCGTTCAGCTGAGGGACGGTCAGATGGCTCTCGTCGAGAAAGATCAGGAAATCCTTTGGGAAGTAATCGATCAGCGTGTACGGAGGCTCTCCGGGGATCCGTCCGTCGAGATGCCGGGAGTAGTTCTCGATGCCGGTGCAGTACCCCATCTCCCGCAACATCTCCAGATCGTAGCGAGTGCGCTGCTCGAGACGCTGCATCTCCAGGAGCTGTCCCGCCGTTTTCAGTTCCGTCAGACGTTCTTCGAGTTCCTGCTCGATCCCTTCTATCGCATTCTCCAGACGGTCCGAGGTGGTCACATAGTGGCTGGCCGGGAAGAGGGCCACCTTCCGGACCTCCTGAATCGCCCTGCCCCGCAAAGGGTCGATCTCGCTCAGCACGTCCACGGTGTCGCCGAAGAACTCGACACGCACCGCCCGCTCGTCCTCGTCGGCAGGGAAGATATCGACCACGTCGCCCCGCACGCGGAAGGTGCCGCGGTAGAAGTCGTGATCGTTTCGGGCGTACTGAACCTCCACGAGGCGGTCCAGCAGGTCTTCCCGCGATAGATTCTGTCCCTTCTCGATGAACAGGAGCATCCGGTGGTAGTTCTCCGGGGAGCCGATCCCGTAGATGCAAGAGACGCTCGCGACGATGATCACGTCCCGTCGCTCGAACAGGGACCGGGTCGCGGAGTGGCGGAGCCTGTCGATCTCTTCGTTGATCGAGGCGTCCTTCTCGATGTAGGTGTCGGTGGAAGGAACGTATGCTTCCGGCTGGTAGTAGTCATAGTAGCTGACGAAATACTCGACCGCGTTCTTCGGGAAGATGGCCTTGAACTCGCTGTAGAGCTGCCCCGCCAGGGTCTTGTTCGGTGCGATGACCAGGGCGGGCCGGTTGACCCTTGCCACCACGTTGGCCATCGTGTAGGTCTTGCCGGAGCCGGTGACGCCCAGGAGCACCTGGTGCTTGGTGCCCCTGTGGATCTCCTCCACCAGATCCGCGATCGCCTGAGGCTGATCCCCCTTCGGCTCGAATTCGGAAACAAGCTCGAATCGATCCACTGCTCTCCTGTGCGGCGTGGGAGTCAGGTCGTCACTCTACATGATTGGGTGGAACCGTCTTTTGAACCAGGGGACAAAATGTAGAATGACGACCTGACGCCGAGTTTACCGAGGTTAGCGCTTCCAACGCGTGCCGTGGGGTGTGTCCTCCAGCACGATTCCCAGGCTGCCGAGCTCGTCCCGAATCCGGTCCGCCTCGGCCCAGTTCTTCTCCTTTCGGGCCGTCTCCCGTTGCGCGACCATCTCATCGATCCTTTCGTCGGACAAGGCCGTGTCTCCGGCACGGTCCGGCGCTCCGATCTTCTGAAACCACGGGAGCGGATCCTCGTGGAACAGCCCGAGCACCCCGCCGATCTCCTTCAGGGACCGCCGAAAGGCCTGCAGCACGGCCTTTCCCTCTTCGGAACGTGCGGAGTCTCCCCCGTCGAGCCAGCGGTTCAGCACCGTGGCGGCACGGAAGAGTTCGCCAAGGGCCCCGGCCGTGTTGAAATCATCGTCCATTTCCGCCCGAAACCGGCCCGTCACCTTTCGGACGGTCTCCAGGTCCTCAGCTTCCATGCCCGCCGGCAGGGCCTGTGCGGATCCCGCAGCCGCTTCGTTGCGAGCCGGCTCGTCCTTGCCGCAGATCTCCTCGATTCTGAGCAGGGTGTTGTAGAAATAGTCGAGGTTCTTCCTGGTTCTGGCCACGTTCTCCGCGGAGAAATCCACAGGCGACCTGTAATGGTGGGAGAGGAAGAACATGCGAAGTGTCTCGGGGTGCAGCTCCTCGAGGGCATCCCGAATCGTGATGAAGTTGCCGAGGGACTTCGCCATCTTCTCCTTTTCCACGGTGAGCAGCCCGTTGTGGATCCACCAACGTGCAAAGGGCTTGCCCGTTGCCGCCTCGGACTGGGCGATCTCGTTCTCATGATGCGGGAAGACCAGGTCCACGCCCCCGCCGTGGATGTCCAGGGTCTCACCGAGAAGCTTTCGGCTCATGGCGGAGCATTCGATGTGCCAGCCGGGCCTTCCGTCGCCCCAGGGGCTCGGCCAGGAGGGCTCGCCGGCCTTGCTCGCCTTCCAGAGGGCGAAATCCAGGGGATTTCTCTTCGACTCGTCCACCTCGACGCGTGCGCCCGCCATCATCTCGTCGGCCTTCCTGTGGGTGAGCTTCCCGTAGTCGTCCATGGCCTCCACCGAGAAGTAGACGCTCCCTTCGGAGACGTAGGCAAACCCCTTGTCCAGGAGCTTCTGAATCATCTCCAGCATCTCCGGTATGGTCTCCGTGGCCCTCGGCTCGTGGTCCGGCTTCAAGACCCCGAGCGATTCCATATCCTCGTGAAAGGCCTCTTCGAACTCCCGGGCGATGCGGTCCCAGGAGACGCCCGATTCCTGAGCCCGCACGATGATCTTGTCGTCCACGTCGGTGATGTTCCGGATGTAGTGGACCCGGAATCCCCGGAACCGCAGATAGCGGACCATGACATCGAAAACCACCTCCTTTCTCGCATGACCGAGGTGACTCAGGTCATAGACCGTGGGACCGCAGACATACATCCGCACCTCCCCTTCGACCAGGGGCGAGAAGGTCTCCTTCGTCCGGGTGAGGGTGTTGTACAGGGTCATTGCTGGTGGCTGCATGGATCTCGCTCCTCATGGCAAGCGGGTACGCCGGCAGGCTGCCGAAGCGGCTGCGTCCAGCTGTCTACGATCTTACGATGTCGCTTGAAAATAGTAAAAGGCGGGGAGTCGGACCGGAGAGGCTCCGGGACGCCCGTCCCGAAGCGGACTTCATCCCTTGAGCAGGTTCTGCATCTCCTTGCGGGTGGTCTCTTCCTTCTGTTCCTTTGCCACCGAAATCTCCTTGATCAGGAGGTTCTGCGCCGTATCCAGGATCTTCTTCTCGCCGAAAGACAGCTCCTTCACCCGTTTCAGGCGAAACAGGACCCGTAGGACCTCCGCGATCTCGAATACAGATCCCGTCTTGATCTTCTCGGTGTATTGCCGGTACCTTCGATTCCAGGTCTGGTTGTTTTCCCGAGGCATCTCCTTCTGCTTCAGGATCGTGTAAACCTTGGTCACTTCCTTTTCCGAGATGACCTGCCGCAGGCCGACTGAATTCACATTGCTCTTCGGAATCATGATGGTCATGCCGTTGTTCAGAATGCGCATGACGTAGAAGATTTGCTCGTTACCGGAGATGACCTTCCTTTCGATCGCCTCGATGATGCCCACCCCGTGTCCGGGGTAGACGGCTTTGTCGCCAACGCTGAAGTCCCGCTCACTATCGCTAACAGGTGGATTCATGTCCCCCCCCCGATTCAGTGCGCCTTGAAGACCCCCGATTTCATCACCCATGGATCATGATCCTGCTCTGCCAGTCACCTCCTTGTCATTGGTGGCACCGTTTTCGGGCCGTTTGTTGTCCACCCACGTTTTTCTTATACGCACAATCCCGAACAACCGCGATATGGTACCATCCCCTCAATCTTCCCGTCAAGGAGACAGAGACATGCAACCCGGTCGCGCACCCTGCGCGCGCGTTTGACGCGGAGGACGCAGCATGCTAGAGTTTGAGGCTTCTTTCCATAACTATTTCAATACTTTAATGGTGATCGGAAAGGGTGGGCCGTGGACCTGGAACCAGGCAGAGGCCGCAGCGAGACGCTCGTGGCCGGCGTTGACTCGGGAAGCACCACGACCAAGGCGGTCCTTCTCGACCGGAACCGAAAGATTGCGGCCTTCGCGATCATGCCCACCGGCGCGGACAGCCGGGACGCCTCCCGCCGCACGCTGTCCACGGCACTGGATGAGATCGGAGCCGACCCCTCCGACCTCGCCTTTGTCGTGGCCACCGGCTACGGCAGGGAAATCGCGAGCGAGGCAAGGGGGACGGTTACGGAAATCACCTGTCACGCCCGCGGCGTGCACGCAGTGATGGAGCAGGTACGGACCATCATCGATATCGGCGGCCAGGACAGCAAGGCCATCCGGATCAACGGACAGGGCCGCGTCCAGGATTTCGCCATGAACGACAAGTGCGCAGCGGGAACAGGACGCTTCCTGGAGGTCATGAGCCGGAGCCTGGGCGTACCTCTGAACGCGATGGGCGAACGGGCCGGGGAGGCGAAGAAGGATGTCCGTGTGAGCAGCATGTGCACCGTTTTTGCCGAGTCCGAAGTGGTCTCTCTCGTGGCAAAGGGCGAGAAGGTGGAGGACATCCTGCACGGCATTCATCAGGCGATCGCCGACCGGGTCGCGAGCCTTGCCCTGCGGGTCGGACTCGAGTTGCCGGCCGCGGTCACCGGGGGTGTGGCCATGAACAGCGGCGTGGTGCGGGCCCTGGAGTCGAGGCTCGGCTCGCAGGTGGCCGTTCCCGAGGACCCGCAGCTCACCGGCGCGCTCGGCGCCGCCATGATCGCACTGGAAAGGCTGGAGAAGGGGGATGTCTGACCAGGGCCCGGGCGTACCGGAAGCGACGAACAGAGACCCGTACCGTTATTCGGTGCAGGTCTACTACGAGGACACGGACTTCTCGGGCGTGGTCTACCACGCCAACTATCTCAAGTACTTCGAACGGGCCCGGGAGAACCTGATCGGCACCGAGCCGCTGGTCAGGCTCTGGCGGGAAGAGGGGCTCGGGTTCTCCGTGTACAAAGTCCAAATGGGCTTCTTTGACGGTGCGGTCTTCGGGGATCGACTGGAGATACGAACCACCGTCGAGCTGGACGGGAAGTACCGGCTCCTGTTTCATCAGGAAGCGTGGAGACCCGGCGGCAGGAAGCCTGCCGTGACAGCCAAGATCGAGATGGTCTGTCTGGACGGAAACAGGCAGGTGAGGCCGATCCCGGCCCTGCAGCTCGGCTGACCCGCACGCTCCCCTCATCCGAAGAAGACGGTCAACAGAATCGTCCCGAAGTCGCTCCGGTTCTCTGTCTTGAAGTTCTCCGGGTCCTGCAGGCCGGCGAGGCCGTGGTAGCGGTAGGAAAGCAGCACCCGGCTGTACCCCAGAACGACGCCCCCCGACAGGCTAAGGAACCAGTCGTCCCTGTTCCCTTCTCGACTGTCCTCGAAGGTGTTCCCGTCCGTGGGCAGCCACCGCAGGACACTGAAACCCTGGGCTCCGATGAAGGCGTACGCCTGGAACTTCTTCCGTGGAGGCTCCAGGCCCACCATGGACTCGGTCCCTCCCAGAAGCGGGGTCACCCCGTAGTTGGCCGGAAGCCGGAAGCCGATTCGACCCGTGACGCCCACGTTGGCGCCGATGTAATAGTTGCCCGCCCCGGCGCCACCGCTGCAGAAGAGATCGACCCCGAACCGGTCCGGCGGGGCACGCCGTGCAAGTCTTCGATTGTACTGGTAGAAGAGATTCACGATCGGCTCGTTCTTGAGCTGGGTGTCCCACCCCTTCGGCAGAGGCGAGTCGATGTTCTCGTGGATCCAGTTCTGAATCTCGTCGGCTCCCGTGACGGGCCCGACGAACCCGAGCCGGAGGGTGAACTGATGACCGGCGATCTCGCTCATGGAGAACAGGGAGCTGTCCACATATATGACCCCGGCGTAGGGGTGCTGCCCCGGGGGAGGCTCCAGCGCCCGGATGTCGGTGGGCGTGTACGCCTCCATGCCCAGACGGAACTGCACATAGGTCCGATAGCCGTCTTCATTCACCGTGGGCAGGAAGGAGAAGGCGTTCGCGATCTTGCTCTGTAGGTTACGCCTGCCGTAGGTCTCGGTCGCGGCGGACGTCCATGCCAAGCCGAGGCCACCCGTGTACTTGTTGTCGTTCCCGGTCATGAAGTCGTTGTCTAAGTAAATGGAAAGGGCGCCCGTGAAGGCCTCGGGGGGCATTCCGCCCCTCCACTCGGGGAACATGGAGGGATCGGTCCCGTGATCCGCGCGTGCACCGGAAGCAGCACCGAGGAGGACAAGCAGCAGGAGGAAAAGGAGGGTCGACCCGTCTCTGGTTCTGATGTTGGAGGGCGGCACAGGCTGGTTTCCGTTACGTCCCATGAAGCCTTCGTGAAGCATCGAAGAATGCCACGAACCGAAGCGGAAGTCAAAGGAGCCGCCGTCTTCTCAGCAAAGCGACAGCGAGCAAAGGAACGATGCATACCAGCAAAACACCGATTCGGTTGGACGAGACGGATACACCGGAGCCCTGCCCGGCCGCCTCCGCGGAAGCCGGAACGCTCCAGAGCGAAGCAACCGACTCGGAATACTTGATCGTCACATAGTCTTTTCTCGTCCCCCTCCCGATACTGCCCCCTGCCACGAATACTTCACCCGCGTCGTTCACGGCGATGGCCGTGCCTTCATCCGTACAATGTCCCAGGCCGTCGTACGCAACCTTCCACAACTCCGTTCCGTGGGGGCTGTACTTGATCGTGACGATTTCGTGCAGGAGCAACCAGAGAAAGGACCGGTACCCCGTCACGTACACATTCCCCGAACGGTCCACCGCGAGGTCCGTTGCGCCTTCATCCCACTCCGAGAAGAAGAGGGGGCCGGTGTAACGGGCCACCCAGAGCTGGTTGCCTTGCGGGTCGTACTTCACAGTGGCATAGTCATCCGTGTAGAAGGCCGTGTCCGCCTGATAGTCACCCGCCGAGCCGACCGGATAGGGGTCGTACGGCACGGGCTCACCCACTCTCTGCTCGCACCTGGGAAACCCGCCAAAGGCGCCCGGACTCGAGAAACTCAGACTGGTGCCGGTCACGTATACATTGCCGGCGGCGTCTACGGCCAAGGCAGCCGGCTTGTCGGACCCCGGCCCGTAGGAACCCCCAGGGCCGTCGTATTCGGCGACCCAGAGCTCGTTGCCGTCCGGGTCGTACTTGACCGTGACATAGTTCCACTCCGAACCGGTAACGATGACGTTTCCCTCTCCGTCCACCGCCAGATCGATCAACTCACCGCCCGCATCGTAGCGGGTTACCCACAACTCGTTCCCCTGGGAGTCGTACTTGATCACGATGTAGTCCCCGTAATGAACCCCATATTCGTCCTCGGTTATCCTGTTTCCGGCCACGATCACGTTTCCCTGACCGTCCAGCGCCACGTGCCCAGCCTCTTCTGATTCACTCAAGGGTCCTTCGTACCATGCCTCCCAAAGCGGGTTCCCCGCAGGATCGTACTTGATCGTACGGATATCCGTTTTCGGGCCGGATCGTACCCCGGAGCCGGCACCGTAGACATTGCCCGCACCATCCACAGAAACCGATCGACACCCATCCTGTACCGACCAGAGCAGATGGCCCTCACCGTCGAGTCTCGCCGTGCCCTTGCTCGTTCCTGCAAGGGCCACGCCTCCCGCCGATTCCAGGGCCATGGACAGGCCCCCTTCGACTGCAGTCCAGAGCCTGCCTCCCGAAGAATCGTACTTGACCGTTCCACTCAGACCGGTCACGTACACATTGCCTGCGCCGTCCATGAGGATCTTCTCCGCCCGGTCGTACCCGGGCCCCTCTCCGCCGTAGACGACCTCCCAGAGTTGGGTTCCCGCCGTGTCGTACACCACGGTGGTCATGTCCGGGTCGTCGCCCGAAACGGCCTGCTCAGGGCCGCCGTAGAGGAAGTACGCGAGACTCGTTCCTGTAACCGCCACCCTTCCCGAAGCACTCACCGCCACCGCCCGCGCCTTGTCGCCACCTCCTCTTCGCCCGTCGTAGGTCCTGACCCAGAGGGGGGTCCCGCCCGCATTGTACTTCACGGTGGCAAAGTCATCCCTGCCGCCCACCGACACATACCCGGAGACCAGAGGATCGCCGGCGGGATCGATCGCTATGGCTACGGCAGCATCCGTCCCATGGTCCGGTCCGTCGTGACGGGCCACCCACAGCTCTTTCCCGTCGGTGTCGTACTTGACGGTTGCATAATCCTCACCCGTTCCATCCCCCTCGCTCTGCCCGGTCACATACACGTTGCCCGATGCGTCCAGCGCAAGCCCTGTGAGCCTGTCGTCACCCTGCCCGAGACCGTCGTAACGGGCCACCCACAGCTCTTTCCCGTCGGTGTCGTACTTGATGGTTTCATAGTCGAGGTCGTCCATCATGTACCTGTAGGGACTCCCTACGTAGACACCCCCGGCCCCGTCCAGTGCAATCGTCCTGCCACCCAGTGTAAACCACCCCCACTCGCGTTCGACGGACCAGAGTTGATTGCCCTCGCCGTCGTACTTGACGGTTCCATCCGACCCGGTCACATACACGCTTCCGTCTTGACCCACCGCAATGTCCTCCGCGTAGCGGTAGTCGCCCCCCTCGTACCGCGATGCCCAGAGCTCCTTTCCATTCGGATCGTATTTCACGGTGGCATAGATGTAATCGTAGCTCATCTCCTCTTCGCTGCTTCCGGTCACGTACACGTTGCCGGCACCATCCACGGCAAGCGCCTGAGCGTAGTCTTGACCTTGAGAAGGACCGTCGTACTCGGCCACCCACTGTCGGTTCCCGTTCGCATCGTACTTGATGGTAAGGAAGTTGCCCGCACGATAGGCACCGCTCACTCCCGTCACGTACACATTGCCTGCTGCATCCACGGCCAGGGCTGCAGCGGTCTCGTGAGAGCCGGCATCGTATCGGGCGACCCAGAGCTCGTTGCCTGCAGCATCGTACTTGATGGTCAAGCAGTCGGAACCGGCTCCGCCTCCCTGACTGCTGCCGGCCACAACCACATTCCCCGCGTCATCCATGACCACGGCCATCGGCTCGTCGGGGCCGTTGGGCGGACCGTCGTACCGGTCCACCCAGGCCGTGCCGGGCGATGCTGCCGAGGCTTCGGCAAGGGGAAGAAGAGTCAGCAACG
Organism: uncultured Thermodesulfobacteriota bacterium; assembly: GCA_964479535.1. GTDB lineage: Bacteria > Desulfobacterota > DSWW01 > DSWW01 > DSWW01 > S015-6. Next base: position 82,357 of record CAYZMM010000013.1, on the reverse strand, counting down.
AACCGGCAATGCAGGAGAGAACGTTATTCAGAGGCGAGGAAGGGTACCGTGTGGGGCCCATGGCGCCCTCCTTTCTTCCAGGGGTGAAGGGAGAGCCTTACGGCACCGGAAACGGATCCAGTCTAAAATGAAGAACTTAGTCATGTCAAAGCGTTTCCGATGCTCCTCTTTTGACAACCCTTGGTTGCGGCGGTTATGATTCGTGTTTACCCTTCGAATGAAAAGGCATTCCCATGGCCGACAAGAACACCGCATCCGGATCCTCCCGCCCGTCCGGAAAAGGTCCCGGGGAGCTTCGCGAGGAGGTGCTGGATGCCGGGCTCTGCACGGTCTGCGGCATGTGCCTCGGTCTCTGCCCGTATCTGGAGGAGATGGGCGAGAACGTCGCATTCATCTCCGACTGCCGCGGGGATCAGGGAAGGTGTTACGCGGTCTGCCCCCGGACCGCCACGGACCTGGATGCCCTGCGCAAGCTGAGCGTTCCCGACAGGCAGACCGACTTCGTTCTCGGTCCCCATGCGGCGGTCTGGATGGCCCGGGCCAGGGACGAGGAAATCCGCGCAAATGCCCAGTACGGCGGGACCGTGACCGCCCTGGCCCTTTTTGCGATCGAAACGGGTCGTGCCGACACGGCGCTGCTCACCGCCTGGTCACAGGATCCGGAGGAGCCGCACGGGACCTCCCCCCTGGTGGCGAAGACCCGGGAGCAGGTGCTTTCCGCCTCCGGGTCCAAATACACGGCCGGCCCGACCCTGAAGGTCCTCGACGGCATCCTGCAGGAGGAGGGCGGAAGGGTCTTGGTCGTGGGCAGGCCCTGCCAGGTTATGGCTCTGAGAAAGCGCATGCAGATCGAAGACCCGTCCTTCCCCGCGAAGCAGATCGGCCTGGTGGTGGGACTCTTCTGCATGTGGTCCCTCTCGTTCCGCGAATTCGAGAAGATGATCCGGCCCGTGACAGGGGACAACAAGCTGAACCGGATCGACGTTCCGCAGGGGCGCTTCGTGGTGGAGACGGACCGCGAAACCGTCGACCTCGACCACGATACGGTTCGATCCCGTTCCAGGGAGGCATGCCGCAGCTGCTTCGATTTCACTTCCGAGCTTGCCGATCTCTCCGTGGGGTCCACCGAGTGGAAGGACGACTGGAACACCCTGATCGTTCGAACCGAAGCGGGTCGTGCCTTTTTGGAGGCTGCTGTCGAGCAGGGCCGGATCGAGGTGGAGCCCTTACCGGAGGAGAGGCTGCGGCTTCTCAGGGAGGCCTCCATCAACAAGAAGCGGCGTGTCCTCGAGCAGCTCGAAGCGGAATCGGCAAGGAAGGGCGTCGAACCCTACCTGAGAATCCCCCAGGAAGAGAAGGACTTCATCCTGCGCGCCCACGGTCCGCCGACCGAGGAGTAAGGCATGGACCCACTTCAGATCGACGAGCCGGGCCGCAAGGTTCTCCTCATGGGAAACGAGGCGATCGCCCGCGGCGCCATCGAGGCGGGCCTCCACTTCTGCGCCGCCTACCCGGGCTCGCCCTCGTCGGAAATCATGGCCGCCCTCTCCCGTGTAGCACCGCACTTCGGCCACTACACGGAGTGGTCCACCAACGAAAAGGTGGCCCTCGAAGGGGCCTGCGGCGCCGCCTACACGGGCCTGCGGGCCATGGCGACCATGAAGCAGAACGGGGTCAACGTGGCGGCCGACATCCTGACCGCCATGTCGCTGGCCGGCAACCCCGGCGGGCTCGTTCTGATGGTTTGCGACGATCCGGGCGGCATCTCGAGCACAAACGAGGTGGACACGCGCAACTACGCCCGCTTCGCCGATGTCCCGCTCCTCGAGCCCTCCGACTTCCAGGAAGCGAAGGACATGGTTCGCTGGGCCTTCTCCCTGTCGGAGGAGCTGCAGCTGCTCTGCATGGTCCGCTCCGTGACGCGTATCTCCCATGCCCGGGGAGTGGTCGAGCTCGGCTCGATCGAAAGGGTCGAACGAACGCCGGTCATGGCTCCGGAGCAGCGGTACGGATCCCTTCCGCCCTGCCCGAACCACGCAGAGGTGAAGGGGAAACTCGAGAAGGCCCGCAAGATCTTCGAGACCTCCTCCTTCAACCGGTACGCCGGGCCCGACAGGCCGGAACTCCTCGTCGTGACCTGCGGGACCGGCTGGTGGTACAGCGCCGAGGCGATCCAGATCCTCGGCGTGTCGGACCGGGTCGGCGTGCTCAAGCTGGGAACCACCTGGCCGCTACCCGAAGAGCTGCTCAAGAAGCATCTGGAGAAGGCATCCTCCGTGCTCGTCATCGAAGAGTCGGACCCGGTGCTCGAGTACAACCTGAAGGCCCTGGTGTCGAAGCAGGGCTTTCCGGCCGTTGCGCCTTCCCGGCTCCTCGGCAAGGTGACCGGAACCGTGCAGGGCGTGTTCGGGCCCGGCGTGGGGGAGATGAACCCGAACGTGGTCGCCGACGCCATCGCCAGAGGATTGGAGCTCGACGCCCCCTCTCTGCCGGTGAGCCTGCGGTCCACCCTGCAGTCCGAGATCGATTTCGAGATTCCGAAGAGGGAGGTCGCCTTCTGCCCCGGCTGCCCGCACCGCGCCTCCTACTGGGTCATGAAGAACGTGCTCCGCCTCGACGGGAGGGACGGCCTTCTGATCGGCGACATCGGCTGCTACACCCTCGGATTCGGCCGTACCGGGTACTACATGTCCCGCACGATGCACTGCATGGGCTCTGCCATCGGTTTCTGCTCGGGCATGGGCCAGCTGGAACGCTTCGGCTTCTCCCAGCCCACGATCGCCGTGGTCGGGGACTCCACGTTCTTTCACGCCTGTCTGCCGGGACTGGTGAATGCCCGCTACAACCGCTCCGCTTTCTTGTGTGTCGTGCTGGACAACAGCGCAACGGCCATGACCGGCTTCCAGCCTCACCCCGGCACCGGCAAGACCGCCCTCGGCGAGGAGGCCCCCAGGCTCTCCATCGAATCGCTCTGTTCGGGCATGGACATCCCGGTGCAGGTGGTCGATCCCTTCGACGTTCCCGCGGCCACCCGCCTGCTCTATCGCGCCCTTCAGAAAGAAGAGCTGCAGGTGGTGGTCATGCGTCACAAATGCGCCGTCCTTCAGGGCCGGGAGGAAGGCCTTCCCGAGCGGCGCGTCTGGGTGGACCCGGAGACATGCATGGGCGAGCAGTGCGGCTGCAACCGCTTCTGCTCGGCCGCCTTCGGCTGTCCTGCCCTGATCTGGGACGAAGAAAAGGAAATCGCCGCCATCGACGAGACCATCTGCTCGAGATGCGGCCTCTGCGCCGAGCTCTGCCCCGGAGGCGCAATCCGCATCACCGAAGAGGACCCCCGGCCATGACGGATCTTCCGAAAGACCCTTTCAACCTGATCATCGCCGGCGTGGGCGGGCAGGGAAACATCCTCGCTTCCCAGGTGGTCGCACAGGCGGCCCTGATGGAGAATCTGAACGCCACGATCGGCGAGACCTACGGGGTCTCCCAACGGGGCGGCTCGGTCATGAGCCACCTCCGCATCACGGCCGGAACACCGGCGGGCCCCTTGATTCCCCAGGGGGCGGGCGATCTCCTGGTCGGCTTCGAGCCGATCGAAACCCTGCAGGTGGCTCTGGATTTCGGCAGCCCGCGGATCCGCGTCATCCTCAATCCGAGGCCCGTCTACCCGATCGGCGTGCTCTCCGGCGATCTGACCTACCCGCCCCTCGAGAGGATCCTCGGGCTGCTGGAACAGCACGTGGCCGACTTGAAGACCCTTCCGGCAACGGACATCGCCAAGGAAGCCGGCGAGATCCGTGCCATGAACCTGGTCATGGTCGGGGCGCTGGCGGCTGCAGGCCTCCTTCCCATGAAGAAGGAGAGCTACCTCCGATCGATCCGGGACCAGTTTCAAGGCCGCACCCTGGAAATCAACCAGAGGGCCTTCGAAGGCGGCTACGGAGCGCGCGCATCCTCATCGGGTTGATCGATCTGGATCAGAACGTCGGGTGGGCTCTAGCCCGCATATTGCACGAAGCCCTGTCGGTCAGAGGCGCCACGGGCAGCAAGAAGAAAAAGGTGCTTCCCTTTCCCTTTTCACTTTCGACCCAGATTTCACCCCCGTAGTGGCGGATCACCTCTTTGCAGATGGGCAGTCCGAGGCCGGTGCCCTTCGGCTTGTCCCGTGAGGATTCGGTGGGAATCTGGTGGAATTTCTCGAAGATCGCCTCATGGTCTTTCTTCTCGATCCCGATCCCCTGATCGGAAACGCAAATGCGGATCTTTCCCGGCGTTGCGCCCGGGCCCGTTCCGGACACCGGTTCTGCACGTACAAGGATCTCGCCTCCTTCGAAAGAGAACTTGACGGCATTCCCCAGCAGATTCGTGAGGACCTGCTGAATCCGGTCCCGGTCCGCGTGGAGGATCGGCAGCAAGGGTGAAATCTCGAGGCACAGCTGCAGGGACTTCTCCGCCAGCAGCTGTTGGAGCGCTTTGGCCGCATCCTCGACGACTTCTCCCACGGAAAGAGGCACGTCCTGCCAGACCATGCCGCCCGCACGGATGCGGCTCAGGTCGAGCAGATCGTTGATGAGGCGCGTGAGCCTCTCGCTCTCGATGTTGATGATCTGCAGGAACTCCCTCTGGGTCTCCGGGCTCTCGTGGTCGTACTGAAGGAGAATCTCGGAAAAGGACCGGATCGACGTGAGGGGGGTTCGCAGCTCGTGGGACACGGATGAAAGGAAGGCGTCCTTCATCTCGTCCAGTCGCTTCAGTTCCTCCAAGGCGTGCCGCAGTTCCGCGGTCCGCTCGAGTACCCGCTGTTCCAGCCCTGCATTCAACTTGCGGATGCCGTCCTCGATGCGCTTTCGTTCCGCAATCTCGTGCTCGAGCCTCGCGGTTCGCTCCGCGACCAGTTCTTCCAGGTGCTCCTGATACCGCCGAAGCTCATCTTCCGCCCGCTTCCGTTCCGAGATGTCCCGGATGATCCCGAGGATCCCGAGGGGCTGCTGGCCCTCGTCTCTCAGGAAACGCATGTTCACCTCGGTCCAGACCGTGGAGCCGTCCTTGCAGTTCAACTCCACCTCGATGGTTCGAGACCGGGATAGGTCCGTCGGCGCTCCGCTCGCTTCGAGGGCCAGTTCCTCTGCAAAGACCTTTGTGGCAAGCTCGGCGGACGCAGGCGTCATGTTCTCCTGCGGGGTCTGCGCCATCACCTCTTCAACGGTGTAGCCGCGCAGACTCGTGATGGAAGGGCTCACATAGGTGACCCTCAGATCCATGTCCCGGGTCCAGATGACGTCCGTCGCATGGTCGGCCAGCAGACGGTACCTGGCCTCGCTTTCCCGCAGGGATTCCTCGACACGCTTCTGCTCGGTGACGTCACGTGCAATCCCCTGGACGGCAAAAGGCTCTCCCTTCCGGTAGAGGATCGTGCCCTCCGTCTCCACCCAGACAGAACCACCGCCCTTCTTCTGCAACTTGTACGTGGAGAGTTTCTGCTGACTTCCGGTTCGGAGGATTTCTTCCAGGATTTGCCGGGCAGCCTCCAATTGCTCCCCGTCGAGCAGGTCGGAGAAGGTTACGGAGCGCAGCTCTTCCCGCGAGTACCCGACCAGGTCCAGGCAGGCCTCGTTTGCGTCCAGGAAATTCCCTTGGAAATTGTGCACGTAGATGCAGACGAGGCTCCTGCAAAAGAGTGCGTCATACCGCTCCGCTTTCTCCTGGAGGGCTTCTTTCTTCTGCTCTTCGGGCGGGGGCGGTTTTCCCATAGAACGGCCCGTTCCTGTGCGATTCTCCGAGTCGGCAGACAAATCGGAACATTACGGTACAACCTTTAGGCGAAACCGCAGGACGTGTACGGGTCAGCAGGCGATGTCGATCTGCTGGACCGTGCCCACCGTACCGTCTTCTTCCGCATAGACCCCGGTGGCACGAACCTGACCGAGCAGCTGGTTGCCCGAGTCCTTGAGTGCGAAGGGGGTCTCCGCACTCTTCAAGCAGATGGCCCCCACGCCGACCCGGCCCAGGGCCATCAGCGATTCGTTGCCATCCCGATCCCGGGCCCAGATGCGCAGCCTGTGATAGATCGAGTCGTTCTCGTCGATCCACCCATTCCCGTCATAATGGATCACCAGCGGATCCTTCAGGGCATCCCCCATCCGGAGCTGCAGGCTCTGCTCTTCCATGAAGGTTCGCGTCATGGTGACCTCCACATCGAAACGGATCTCCCTCCCGCGGCTCCGCGCTTCCTTTCTCGGTGCGCCTTTCCCCCTCGCCCGCACCTTCACATTCCTTGGCGCACACCAGGTCCTCCGGGGAGACCATTTTGATCTTCCTGCCCGTCATCTTCTCGATGACCAGCCGGATGATCTGCGTTTTCACGTCTCCCGGGGTCTTCCTCTCCGGCCTCTCGAGGGCGACCTGCCGTTTCCCGAGGGATTCGCGGGCCTCCTCGGAGACGGTCACGAGATCCCCTGGCCTCGCCTCACGGGGCCCGGCGTCCCGCCAGGCGGTGACCGAGAGCTCGGCTTCCGTGGTTTCCTGGAGGAGGAGATCGCCGAAGGCTGTACGCACATCGACGCGGACCGGGCCGAGGCGTCTCGGAATCGAAACGTTCAGCAAGGGGAAAATACCCTCCACAATTGAGAAAAGAGTTGCCTAGCTCCGCCCCTCCTCGCCGCTGGAACCATCTTTATCCCGTTAGTATATTTGAAAAAACGGGTTCGAGGCGGATGGCATCCGATTTATAGACCCCAGCGTTGAGCAACCAGAAAGGACGGTCCATCCACAGGTCTTTTCACCCGCGTCTTCAGCCGGGGGGAGCCCCGTTCCGGGAGTGGGGACAGGCAACTTTGACGTTTCGAGGAACTCTTCTTCTGTGTTGGATACTTCTCGGGTGCGGTCAGGTCGATACGCACGACTATTCCATCGACACGGAAGGTTGGTCACCCGCAGAGATCGTGGATGGGATCCCGATCTATTCGAGCTTGAACGACAAGGAGAGATGCGCAATTCATGTCGGAAACCGCGTAGCCGAACACCTCTACGGCATCCCCGGCCTTTACCCCCGCATCAAGTTCGTCCAATTCCTTCATTCACCTGATGATCGGATCCCGGAGATATGCACACCCGATGGCTGTGCCTCGGTCTGGCGGGACCTGCCGGGGATCGAGAACATTCCTTCCCCAAAAGCGGGGTACGATGCGTACATCTTTCGGTTGACTTACGTTTTTGTGGGTGTCTACCCGAAATGGAGGGAGCACTTCCTTTTTGACACCTATATCCACGAAGCCCTGGACCACGGCCTTATGAGGCTCTACGATCATGGCCCCGCCTTTGATCAGGTTCACGAGAAGCATGTCCACGCGGCCTGGGAGATACTGCGCAGGAATGATCTCGACGTTTGCCAGGGATGGGATCATTGGAGTCTGAACTGGATCCTCCCCTGATCGTGCCTTTCGGAAGTCTTCCCCATAGATACAACGCGGCTGTGCCGTAGCCGGGGTCCGGGTCTCACGCGTCGATGACCTCTGCGCAGGTATTCGTGCCGCCATCCCATTCGAAGCCTTCATCGCAGTCACAGGTGAAGTCGTCCCAAGTTACTCCGGTGCAGGTGTCGGGGGTTGCATCCAGGATTCCTTCGCACGGGTCCGGAGCACACGGATCCTCGCACGTATTTCCCTCGTCCTCCCAGAAGAACCCTGACTCACAAGTGCAGGAGAAGTCACCGCCTCCCTCGTCCACGCAGGTCTCCGCGACTGCGTTGTCGATGCCGCAGGGATCCGGATCACACGGATCGTCCTCGCAACTGTTTGAAGTATCCTCCCAAACGTACCCGGGGTCGCAATCACAGGAGAAGTCACCGTCTCCCTCGTCCACGCAGGTGCCCGCGGGTGCGTGCGCAATGAGCCGGCACGGATCCGGTACGCAACGGTCAACGACCCCTTCGCACACCTTGGAATCATAGTTCCATTGGGCCCCCTCAATGCACTCACACCACCAATGGTCCCCGAAGCCAAGCCACTGGCAGGTGCCCTGAAGCCCGTTTCTCTCCAGGCACGGATCCGGGTCACAGGGATCGTCGTCTCCACATTGTATCACCAACAAACCGAATACGGTGACCATGAACCCCACCGAAAGCAGCCTTCTTCCTTTCACTCTTTGTCTCCTTGTAAGGGTGGTAAGATTCTGTTAAGCACATCACGAGTCCGGCAAAGGCTCCCCGGAGCCCTCGAAGAGCCGGACGACCTCGAGGATCCGATCGGGGGCGCCCAGGAGGACGACGATGTCCCTGCCGAAGAGCCGCGTCTCGGCATTCGGGTTGGAAAGGGTCTGCTCCCCCCGGCGTACGGCGAGCACGGAGACCCCGTACCGTCTCCTCGGCTCGATCTCTGCCAGCGACCTCCCGTCCGCAGGGGAGCCTTCAAAGACTCGGAGGCTGGTGATTTCCACGTCCGGAAGGTGGAAGCTCAGATCGGAAAAGGTGATCGAATCCCTGGAAGGAGTACGAAACATCTCATAGCCGTCCGAACGCACCTCGGCGACGAACTTCTCGATCTCGTCCCTGGGCATGAGATATCTACGCAGGACCCGTGTGAAGATCTCGACCGAGGTTTCGAATTCCTCCGGGACCACCTCATCCGCCCCGAGGTCGTACAGGGGCTTCATTTCCTGGACGAAGCGGGTCCGGGCGATGAGCTGGACCTTCGGGTTCAGCCTCCGTACGGTCTCGGTGATCCTTCGGGTCGCCGCCGCATCGGATATGGCCACGACCACCACTCTTGCCGCCGTGATGCCTGCATAGTGGAGTACGGTTTCCTGTGTGGCATCCCCGTAGAAGATCGGCTTTCCCCGGGCCTTCTCCTGCCGGACCGACTCCGGGTTCATCTCGATGATGATGTGCGGGATGCCTGCGGCTGTGGCCGCCCGATCCAGGTTCCTTCCGTTCACCCCGAACCCGATGATCACCAGATGGTCACTCAGCTTCTCGTCTGTCACCTCCTCCGCACGGGAGAGCCCCGATTTCAGTCGGGCGGGGATCGGCAGCCGTGTCATTCCATCCGCCACGTGGGGCGCGGCGGCGATGATGAAGGGTGCCAGGGCCATGCTGAGCACCGAAACGGCCAGAAACCACTGGTACTGGTCGCCGGAGAGAAAACCGTGCGACACCCCGCCGTCTGCCAGTATGAAGGAGAATTCGCCGACCTGGGCGAGGGTCAATCCGACCAGGATCGCGGTGCGCAGGGGAAACCGAAGAAGGATCGCCGTCAGCCCCGCAACGGAGGCCTTGAGGGCCAGAATGGTCAGTACGATCAGAAGAATCGCGCCGGGCCTTTCGAGCAGAAAGCCCACGTCCAGCAACATGCCAACGGAGAGGAAGAAGAAGCTGGTGAAGACGTCCCGAAAGGGAAGGATGCTCCCCAGGGCCTGGTGGCTGTATTCCGATTCGGACAGGATGAGCCCTGCCAGGAAGGCCCCCAGAGCAAGGGAGAGCCCCAGGCTGGATGTAAACCAAGCAATCGCGAAGCACAGCACGACCACGCTCAGCAGGAAGAGTTCCCGGCTGCGCGTGCGGGCTATCTGATACAAGACCGGCGGTATGATCCACTTCGCGCTCAGGACCACCAGCAGAATGATGCCGATCCCCTTGGCCAGAAGAAGGAGCAGGGACCGGCCGAGCTCGCCGCCGACCCCGGCCAGCAGCGGCGTGAACAGCATCATGGGCACGATGATCAGATCCTGAAAGATCAGAATGGCAAGCGACGTCCTGCCGTGGGGGGATTCGATTTCCGCCCTCTCCTGCAGGATCCTCAACACGATCGCCGTGCTGCTCAGGGACACGAGAAAGCCGATGAAGACGGACTCCCTCAGGGTGCGGCCCAGCTGCACGTGCACCAGGAACGACGTGGCCAGGATCGTGAGCACCACCTGGAGGGATCCGCCGAGAAGGGCCGACTTTCGGATCCGGACCAGCGACTCGAGGGAAAACTCGATTCCGATCGTGAAGAGCAGCAGGACCACACCGACCTCGGCCAGCACCTCCACCTCGTGCACGGCCTTGATCAGACCGAGTCCGTAAGGCCCGGCCAGCACTCCGGTCAGAAGGAACCCCACAATCGACGGGATGTGCAGCCGGCTGCAGACGAACAGCACGCCGATGGACATGCCGAAGATGATTACGATGTCGGCGAGTAAAGGGATTCCCATCTGTCGATCGGCTCCGGCAGAGTGTTCAGTCGCTCCTCACTGGATCGTTCTCGGCATTGCCTATAATATAGGACACGCTGTACAAGTCCAAACAAGCATCCAACCGAAGAGGTGTGTGCCATGTCTCTTGAAAACGATGCCCTCGACTTTCGCTCCGATACGTTCACCAGGCCCTCGGCAGGCATGCGGGAGGCCATGGCCCGGGCAGAGGTGGGAGACGACGTCTTCCGAGAGGACCCCACGGTGAAGGAACTGGAGGAACGGGTTGCCGGGCTCTTCGGCCGGGAGGCCTCCATGCTCGTGCCCTCCGGCACGATGGCCAACCTGATCGGCATCGCCCTTCACTGCCGGCGCGGAGACGAGGTGATCATGGAGCGCCGCACCCACTCCTTTGCCCACGAGGTGGGCGGAGGTGCAGCTTTGCTGGGTGTGCTGTTCAACGTACTCGACAGCCCGGACGGCATCCTCACACCCGCGCAGGTCCGGGCCGTGATCCGGCACATCGACGTTCACGAACCGATCAGCCGGCTGGTCGTCCTGGAGAACACGATCAACCTGGCCGGCGGCCGGGTGGTCCCCCTGGAGCAGGTACAGGCCTTTCACCAGCTCACTCGAGGACGGAACATGCGCCTCCACATGGACGGCGCCCGCATCTGGAACGCCTCCGTGGCCGGCGGAACACCCCTTTCCGAATACGCGGCAGCCGTCGACACGCTTTCCTGTTGCCTGTCCAAGGGCATGGGCTGCCCGGTCGGCTCCATGGTCATCGGCGACGCCGCAGACATCGAGCGGGCAAGGTGGTACCGGAAGATGCTCGGCGGCGGCATGCGTCAGGCCGGCGTGCTCGCTGCGTGCGGGCTCTACGCGATCGAGCACAACCTCCCGCGCCTCGCGCAGACGCACGCACAGGCCGCCGAGCTGGCCGAAGGCCTGCGTCGCGAGCTCGACGATCGGCACACGGTGCAGGAGCCGGAGACGAACATCCTGATGGTTCACACCGACGGCCAGGCCACGACCGAGGAGACGCTGACCCTGTGGTACCGGCTCGGGATCATGGCCCTGCCCCTGTCCGACACGATGATCCGGCTGGTCACCCACATCGACGTGCCCCCGGAAGGCGCGGCGGAGGCGATTCGGAGGCTGGAACGGAGCAGGCCTATGTAGGCATGGGCGGGAGCTGGGAGGTACCCGTCTTCACGGGGAAACGCTTTCGCGGGCATGACGGCCAACGAGAACGATCATCTTGGATGCAGCCTTCTTCAGCTGGTAGCCGAACTTGACCATCACCACGCAGGTCACGCCCCAGATGGGCCCCACCATCAGAGGCGCGCCCGTTCCCGAGAGGTATGCGTAGCGTCCCGATGCCGTGCCCAGGGTTTCGAGCAACCCGCCCAGAAAGGTCCCTCCCACAAAAACCAGAAAGGTCTGCTTAAGGTCGAAATCCTTGAGGATGAATACAGAGGCGAACACGACGGCCGCGACGGAGTGAAGGTCGAAGTACTTCGTCCAGTCCACGCTGATGATGAACTTCCACGTCAGGATGAAAGCGACGACGGGCAGGACGACCAGCACGAGAACCATCGCCCGGGTCGAGTACTTCCCTTTCCACCCTTCCCACTTCCCGGGCACGAGAAGGCTCGCGTGAAACACGCTCAGCAGACAGATCCCCCACAGGAAGATCTCGCCCAGGGGAGGCGTCTGGTTCCCCGAATAGGACCACACGCCTCGCGTCGTGCCCCACCACTCGAGCCAGTAGGCAAGGCCGAGGGCGGATAAATACATCGGAACGTCGTTTCTGAAATCGCTCTTGATGAGGGTGAGCGCGGCCAGGGCCAGGATGATCCAACCCCACAGACTGGGCATCGGGGAGTATATTCGTACCGCCCTGCCCCATCCTCCCAGAATGACGAAGACGATGGTGTAAACAAGGAAGAGATCGAACAGAAGCGTGCCCAGGGTTACGTAGTGTCGCCTCAGGAATTCCATGATCACCCGTGGTTCGAAGAGGCCTTCTTCCACTCGATTACACGCGCCACGGCCCGGGCGAGCTTGCGCATGGAATGGAACACGGGGAAACCGGCCCGTACGAAGGCCTCCTGCACGGCGAGAAACTCCTTCATGCCGTCCAGGTCCTGAGGAGGGCGCAGGGCGAGCACCACCGGCTTCCCGTTCGCCGCCACGGTCTCCCGCATCCCTTCGATTACCGGATTCAGGAATTCCTCGGTAGAGAGGCGCCCGAGGCCCCATCGGCTGATCGGGTGGAATCCGAGGTGATAGACGAGCAGGTCGATCTCCGGAATCCTGCCCAGGACCTGCACGGCGACGCGGAGCGCATCCGCGGTCGCGAGGTTCGGTGTGTCGAGAGGGTTGATGAAGATGCTGCCGGGCACGGGAAGCACCGTCTTCAGCTCCTCCTGGACCTCGTGCGAAAAGCCGGGAAGCCGGAGCCCCTCCTTCTCCATGCCGTCACCGGCCAGCACGCTCGGCCCTCCGCCCGCGCCCATGAGGGCGACGCCGCCCCCCCGCGGCAGCGGTTTCACGAAACGGAAAACCGTGAGGACGTCGATCATCTCGTCCAGATCCTCCACCTGGATCGCCTTGATCTGGCGGCACAGGGCATCGAAGATGGCAACGGAGCTCGTGAGGCTCGCCGTGTGTCCGTGGGCGGCGCGCCTGCCCGCCTCGGTCCGGCCCCCCTTGTAGATGACGACCGGCTTCCTGGAGGCCGCATGCTCCAGCGCCTCCATGAAGCGCTTGCCGTCCTTCACCCCCTCGATGTAGGCGGCGATGACCTCGGTTTCCGGATCCTCGGCGAGATAATCCAGCAGCTCGCACTCGTTCACGTCCAGGGCGTTGCCGTAACTCACCACCTTGCTGAATCGAAGGCCCCGCGCGCAACTGTAGTGGGGGATGTTCTGTGCGTGCCCTCCGCTCTGGGAAATGAAGCCGATCGGACCGGGCTCCAGGGGATCGTCAAAATGGTTGACCACCCGGCTCTTCGGTACGTACAGGCCGACACAGTTCGGGCCGATGATACGAAAGCCGCCGGCCTTCGCCTTGGCCAGCATTTCCTGCTCCAAATCGGCCCGCTCCCGGTACCCGCTCTCCCCGAATCCGGCGGTGAAGAAATGCACGGATCGCACTCCCTTCTCCGCACACTCGTCGAGAAGCCTGAGCACCGATTCGGCCGGTATGTTGACGACCACATGATCGACCACACCCGGAACGGCCGTGACGCTCGGGTAGCAGGGAAGATCCAGGACCTCCTCGTACTTCGGATTGACCGGGTAGATGGCCGGATAGCCGGCCCCTTTCAATGCGTGCACAACCAGCTCCGCAAAGGCGAACTTGGTGGCGGAAACACCCACCACGGCGATGCCCCTGGGGGAGAAAACTTCATCGAGGGTGACGTCGCTCTTCCGGCGATCCTTCATGTTTCGATGGTCCCGTGGTTTGCAGTCGGTTGGCCGGCCGGACCTCATCATCCCCCTCGGGCCCCTTCCTGTCAAGCCGCAGACGGTTGCTGAACTTCGCTCCCATTTTTTCTATTGACCTTGCGTTTCCACTTCGAGTATTCGAGAGGGAGCGGAGGGCGAAGAGTGAACCACGAACTACCATATGCATCGTGTACGGTGTTACTGTTCCTCCTGCTCTTACCGGCTCCTGCCGCAGCGGCCGATGTATCCCCCGGGGATGTGATCGACAAGACGAACTGGCAGAAGGCCGAAGGTCTCCTGCCTGAACCCGTCCTCGACTGGGTGAAGAAGGGAGACTTCATTCTGAACATTGGGGAACCCAACTTCGAGCACGAGGACGTGTTTCCCGCCTTTCAGCTCGAGGCATTCAGGACCAATGCGGGGAAGTACGACCTGGACGAGGCAGGCGGCATCGTCGAAAGGAAGTCCGGAAGGCCCGCGAACCACGTCGTGGGACTTCCCTTCCCTGAGATCCCGGGCGACGACCCGAGGATCGCCGAGAAGCTCATGCAGAACAATCACTACATGCAGTACCTGCCCGGCCATATACGTGCACCCTTTCGAGGCCTCTATCTGAACCGTTCCGGCTACCAGAGGGAGTCCGCTTCCGTCTGGCTTCAGATGGCGCTGACAGGTCATCCCGGAGCTTTGGACATCGAGAACCCAAGAGGAGTGGAGAAGTACGCCATCGGGGTCGTCCGGGCGCCCTACGACGTGGCCGGCTCCGCCCTCATGACGTGGCGCTACCTCGCTCCGAACAAGCCGGACAACAGCTTCGCCTATTCGCCCGCTATCCGCAGGGTGCGCCGTATGAGTCCCGCCAACCGGTCGGACTCACTGTTCGGGACGGACCTCGCCATCGACGATGCAAACGGCTACGACGGAAAAGTTACGGCCTTCAACTGGAGGCTCCTGAGAAAGCAGGATGCGATCCTTCCGATCCTGGACGCGGATCCGGTGCGGATCGTGAAGAACCGCCAGGGGGAATGGGAAACCACAGCCGGCATCAAGGCGGTGGTCTACGGGTACGAAAAGGAGGGTTGGCAGGGTGCCGCGTGGGCGCCCACCAACCTGTGCTGGATCGAACGGTCGGTGTTTGTGCTGGAAATGGACGCGAAGGACCGCTACTACAACTACGGCCCCCAGCATCTGTGGATCGATGAGAAGACGTACGGGTGCTCCTACAAGGTCATCCACAACAAGGCAGGCGAATACTGGAAGACGCTGTTCATTTCAGGAGCGGCATGCGAGACCGAGGATCGAACCCTCCGGCTCCTGACCCTGTCTTCCCAGCAGATGATCGATGACCGGGCGGAGCGCTCGAGTGTCATCGAGGACTGCAGTCCACGGAACACCTGGGTCTTCTACGCGGAGATGGACGTGAACGATTTCTCCCTGGCGGGGTTTCAGAGATTCTGCAAGTAGGCTCGCCCCGGCCCGGCTTCGAACAGCGGGCCGGCTAACCGCCCGGCGGGATGTCGGCGCAGGGCCCGATGGCAGGACAACCCGGGTCCTCGATGTCGGCGAGGTCGTCGCAGTCGTTGTCCAGCCCGTCCTCGCAGTTGCCCACGTCGTGGTTCTCTTCCAGGCCGGGGCTCCGGTCCGGGTTCGTGTCCTTGCAGTCTCCGCCGCCGTAGATGTCCGGATCGTCTCCCTCCCACAGGATGCATTCCACGTAGTGGTCGCCGTCGTCGTCGGTTTCCCAGGTCGGGATCATTCCGTCGCAGTCGTTGTCCACGCCGTCGCAGATCTCAACGTCGTCGTCCGTCTCGTCGGAGCAGACCTGCAGGGCACTCTCGCAGGAATAGCTGCCTTCCAGACAGAGGTCCGAATCCGGGCCGTCACAGAGGGCTCCCACCCACTCCTCGTCCGCTCCGTCGGCCGTGTTGATGTCGCAGTCGTCGTCCACGTCGTTGCACAGCTCCTCCGCGCCGGGGTGGATGTCCGGGTTGCTGTCGTCACAGTCCTCTTCCGGAAACCCGCAGCTGGGATGGGCCGGCTGCCCGTACCCGTCCCCGTCCGCGTCCTTGCAGGTCTCTTTCGTGTTCAGGAAGACGGACATCGTATCGCTTCCGTAGTTGGTGACCGCGAGGTCCGGTGTGCCTGCCTTGTCCAGGTCCCCCAGGGCGACGCTCGAGGCCTTGCTCTGGGCCGCAAAGGAGGTTGCGGTCTGGAAGGACCCGTCCCCGTTGCCCAGCAGGACCCAGACGAGACCCGAGTTGGCGAAGTCCGCCACCGCAATGTCCTCGTCCGCGTCCAGGTCCAGATCACCGACCGCCACCCCTACGGGCGTAAGCCCCGCATCGTAGTAATCCGGCGTCTGGAAGGTTCCGTCCCCGTTGCCCAGCAGCACGGCCACATCTCCGGCTCCTTCCCTCGCCGCAACCAGGTCCGCATCGGCGTCCGCGTCCAGGTATCCGATGGCAACTGCAGATGGAAACTGCAAGGTGCCGACTGCGTAATTGTCCGGTGCCTGAAAGCTGCCGTCCCCATTACCGAGCAGCACGGACACGTCGGAGCTGAACTGGTTCACGACGGCCAGATCCGGGTTTGCATCGCCGTTCAGCAACCCGATGGCCACTTCCATCGGGCTGCTTCCGGCCGGGTAGTCCGCGGCGGTCTGAAACGTTCCATCCCCATTACCGAGGAGGATGGAAACGTCATCACTGTTCGCATTGCTGACAGCCAGATCCAGATCGCCGTCCCCGTTGAGATCCCCCACAGCGATCGAACCGGGTGAACTTCCGGCTCCATACACGGAAGCCGTACCGAAGGTCCCGTCCCCCGCACCGAGGAACACGGACACGTCCCCCGAATCCCTGTTCGCCACGGCCATGTCAAGGGTCGTGTCCGCGTCCAGGAGCCCGAGGGCCACCGAACTCGGCTCGACGCCTGCCGTGTAGTTCGCCGAGAACAGGAAGGCGCCCCCTCCCGTGCCGAGCAGGATCGTCACGTCATCCGAGAGCTCGTTCGCCACGGCCAGATCCAGATCTCCGTTCGCGTCCAGGTCCCCGATCGCCACCGAGCTCGGCCCGTCTCCCACCGAATGGGGAACCTGCGGATTGAAAAGAGGTTCCGCCTCTGCAGCACCGCAGATCCCGCAAATCGCCATGCACAGGGCAACCAGCACACAGAGATGTCCGTTTCGGGTCGTCATGGGTCCAACTCCTCCGGCGGCGGTCGTCAGGACGACCGGGTGATGGACAAGAATGTCAACAATCTACCTTTGTTTTATTATCAGAAATGAAGCGGCCGTGTCAAACAAAATTTCGGGCTCCTGGGGGCACCACGTATACAGCACGAATGCGGCTCCCTGTTTCATGGCGGGATCATCTTTCTGTTACCAGCCTGTTTTGACGCACGGGACCGATCATCCTAACATGAACCGTGTCAGGACGACCCGACTCGGAGAAGATCTTGCCGATATATGAATACAAGTGCCGAAGATGCGGCGCCGTGAGCGAGTACCTGGAACGACAGGGAGAGTGGCGCCTCTTCCCTCGAAAGTGCAAAGCGTGCGGCCGGCGCAGGACGAGGAAGGTCGTGTCCACCTTCGCCTCGAGCGTTCGGAGGTCCCGGGTGGAAACCCTCAACGAACTCCAACGGATGGGCAATGTGACCTTCAGCCCCCGGCAGGCCCCGGCCGGACCGCACGGCCCGCCGCCCGGAGGATGCCCGTACGAAGGCTCAGGAAGCGCGGAGAGGACCCCGAACCGCCAGGACAGAGGCCAACCCACCGATGCGGACAGGGAATGAAGGGAAGGAAAAGGCGAAGGAGGCGCCCCTTCAGATCGAAGGGGAGCTGACCAACATCGTCTTCACCAACGAGGAGAACGGCTACACGGTCGCCCGCATCCGGCGCAGGGGAGAAGCCGGGCTCACCACCGTCGTGGGAAACCTCTTCTCCGTGAATCCGGGAGAAAATCTCCTCCTCACCGGCGAGTGGGTCAACCACAGGAAGTTCGGCAGGCAGTTCAAGGTCGACACCTACACGGTTCTCACCCCGACCACTCTCGACGGGATTCAGCGGTACCTGTCCAGCAGCCTGGTCAAGGGCATCGGGCCGGTCCTGGCGAAGCGCCTCACGGACCGGTTCGGAGAGGAAACCCTGGAGGTCATCGAACACGAACCGGAGCGTCTTCGGGAGGTGGAGGGCTTCGGTGAGGCAAAGATCTCCCAGATCCGGTCCGCCTGGGAGGCACAGCGGGAAGTCCGGCAGATCACCCTTTTTCTCCAGGAGTACGGGATCGGCCAGGGGCTTGCCGTCCGGATCTACCGGCGCTACGGCGGGCAGTCGATTCCCATGCTCAAGGACAATCCTTACCGCCTTGCCTCGGACGTATTCGGCATCGGATTCAAGACCGCGGACCGGATCGCGCGGTCCATGGGTGTCGAGGCGAACTCCACCCGCCGGGCCGAGGCGGGGCTCCTCTACCTCCTGCAGGAGGCCGCCTCCGAGGGACACCTTTTCCTCCCCTACCCGACACTCATGGAAAGGGGCAAGGCGCTGCTGGAGATCGAGGACGCGGAGATCCTGCAGCGGGCCGTGGCCAACCTGTTCACCGAAAAGGAGATCTTCTTCGAGGATCTGAACAGCGATGTGGATGCATACGAAGCGAACAACAAGGCGGTCTACCTCCCGCCCTTCTATCAGGCGGAGAAGGGCATTGCCGACAACCTGACCTCCTTTCTGCAGGCCCCCTCACCGATCCCGCTCCTGGAGGTGCGGGACGCATTGAGAAGGGCGGAACAGCAACTCGGCATGGAACTCGTGACCGAGCAGCGCCGGGCCGTGGAGCAGGCCTTGAAAGAGAAGTGTCTCGTCATCACCGGCGGGCCCGGCACGGGAAAGACGACCCTCGTGCGCGCCCTGGTGACCATCTGCCAGGCCATGGGTATCCGCTGTCTCCTCGGGGCCCCCACGGGCCGGGCAGCCAAGAGGCTCCAGGAAGTCACGGGTGCGCCGGCCAAGACCCTTCACCGTCTCCTCGAGTACAGCTTCCAGAAAGGAGGCTTCCAGAGGGATGCAAAGAACCCTCTCGACGGAAAGCTGCTGATCGTGGACGAGGCCTCCATGATCGACGCGATCCTGTTCCACCATCTGGTCAAGGCCCTTCCCCCGGAAGGGGCCTTTGTACTCATCGGCGACGTGAACCAGCTCCCCTCGGTGGGCCCGGGGAGGGTCCTCGAGGATCTGATCGACTCGGAGAGCATCGGCGTCGTGCGGCTCTCCCACATCTTCCGTCAGGCCCAGGAGAGCCTCATCGTCACCAACGCACACCGGATCCTTCAGGGCAAGTCCCCGGAAACGACCAAAGACCCGAAAGAGGAGATCCGGGACTTCTACTTCATCGAGGAAGAGGATCCGGAAAGGGTGGCAAGCCTGATTCTCGAGTTGTGCACGGAGCGGATTCCGGCCCGGTTCGGCTTCGACCCATTCGAGCAGGTGCAGGTCATCAGCCCCATGCACCGCGGGTCCGCCGGCGCCGAGAACCTGAACGCCCTCCTCCAGAGCGAGCTGAACCCGAAGGGCCCGGAACTGCGCCGGGGGGGGTGGATCTACCGGCTCAACGACAAGGTGATGCAGCTCCGGAACAACTACGACAAGGAAGTCTTCAACGGCGACATCGGCCGGATCGTCGCGGTGGAACAGGAACAGAACGAAGTCGCGGTGCTCTTCGACGACCGGTCGATTCCGTACGAGTCCGCCGAGCTGGACGAACTCGTGCCCGCCTACGCCATCTCGGTTCACAAGTCCCAGGGCAACGAGTATCCCGCCGTGGTCCTGCCCCTCCTCACACAGCACTACATGCTCCTCCAGCGCAACCTCGTCTACACGGCCGTCACCCGCGGCAAGCAACTGGTGGTGATCGTGGGCACCCGCAAGGCCCTGGGCATCGCCATCCGGAACAACAAGACCCAGGAGCGGTTCACCCTGCTCCGGCAGCGTCTGGCGCAATCCGTCCCCGCCTGAGCTCCTGCTCCCCGAATCCTACCGGACGCGTCCCTCATCACAAGAGGTATCGGACTCTTATCGCGAGCCGGTTGGTGCAGTGTAAGGACATGGAGTACGGAACCATGGAACCAGAAGTGGACCCGAAAAAGCGGCCCGAACCGGGCAAGCCGCCTCCCTCGCCTCTAAAGAAAGGCAAGGTCCGGGCCTTCTTCGGCTCCACCAGGGGACAGCTGTTGAGCCTGGGCCTGTTCCTGGCCGGCAGTATTTCCGGTGCCTACGTCGAGAAGGCCGCGGAAGCGCTCAACCCGGAGTTCTTCGGACCGTCCATCGAGGAAGTGATCGAGCAGCAGCAGTTTGATGAGAACTTCACCGCCATCCACGAAAAGCTCGGACAGCTCACGGAAACGACCACCGACGGGACCAGCCGGCTCCGGCAGGAAATCGCGGATCTGCTGGCCGACCAGGAGCAACACGTCGCGGAGCTTCGGGCCCGACTCGCATCGAGCTACGAAGAGGCACAGAATGCCAAGGACAAGGCCTTGAAGGGCGTCGCGCCCCAGGCGGACTTCGAGCTCAAGACCGGCAAGGCCGTCACACTGGCCGAACGAGGGAACGTCTTCGCCACGCACAGGATCTATGACCGGGATGCACGGAGGATCGAGGTGCAGCTCAACGGAAAGAGACACCGGATGACTCCGGGGACCCAGCTTCCCCTGGTGACCGACGAGGAAGAGTGCGTGATTTCGTACGTCGGAGGGGATCATGAAAAGCAGCTCACGCGTTTCAACATGACCTGTGATCCTGTCTAACGTGCCACCTGCCGGTAACAGTCCAGGTCGGCCTTGCGCGTCTTCCACCAGTACCGGGTCGTTGTGCCGGACCAGTTGTTCGTGATCCGCCCGGCCTCGTCTTTGTACCAGCTGTGGTCCGTCTCCGCCCACACCGTTCTTCTCAGCTCCGCCTGGATCCTCGCGTTGTAGGCTTCCTGAACCTCGGGACGCAGATCCAGGTAGGCGAGATCCCCTTTTCGCAGTCGTTCGATGCACTGCAGGATGTAGCGGACCTGGCACTCGATCATGAAGAGAATCGAGTTGTGGCCCAGGTTCGTGTTGGGACCGTAAATCATGAAGAAGTTCGGAAAGCCGGGCACCGTGATCCCCAGGTAGCCCTGCGCACCCTCCTTCCACTCGTCGGCCAGGGAGCGTCCTCCGAGTCCTTTGACTTCCATGGGCGCGAGGAACTCGGTGGTCCGGAAGCCGGTGGCAAGGAGGATCACGTCGACCCGGTGCGTGCGTCCGTCCCGGTCCACGATGCCTTCCTCGACGACCCGATCGATCCCCGCTGTCACGACGCCCACGTTCTCCCGCTCCAGCGCCGGGTAGTAGTCGTCGGAGATGAGGATGCGCCGGGCCCCGATCGGGTAGTCCGGAACCATGGCCTCCTGCAGCTTCGGGTCCGAGAGGATGCTCCGCATATACCGCTTCGCCATCCCCTCGAACAAAGGTCCCAGGAAGGAGCCGGAGCGGAAGACCAGGGGGTAGCGCAGCTCGAAGCTGGCCCAGATCCACCAGCGGTAGAGCCTGGCCAGCCAGGGCCATCGTGTGAAGCGCTCGATCTGTTTCGGCGAGTAAGGGCGGTCCTTGCGGGGGATCATCCAGTTGGCGCTGCGTTGAAACACGGTGAGGTGCCGCACCTGCTTCGCGACCTCCGGGATCAACTGGATCGCGCTCGCGGCGTTTCCGATCACTGCGGCGCACCTCCCTCTCAGGTCGACGTCGTGGTTCCAGCGCGCGGAGTGAAAGACCTCGCCCCCGAAGTCATCGAGACCGGGGATGTCCGGCACCTTCGGGCGGCTCAACTGCCCCACGGCGGGAACGAGAACCTCCGCCTCGATCTCCTCCCCGGACCGGGCACGAAGCCGCCAGAGGGCGGCGTCCGCGTCGAAGATCGCCGATTCGATCTCCGTGTTGAACCGAACGTGCGGCAGAATACCGTACTTCTCGGCGCAATGGTCCATGTAGGCGAGAATCTCCTCCTGCGGCGCCCATTTGCGCGTCCAGTCGGTCTTCTGCTCGAAGGAAAAGCAGTAGAGGAACGCCGGAACGTCACAGGCGGCACCCGGATAGGTGTTCTCCCGCCACGTTCCACCCAGGCGGTCCGCCTTCTCGTAGATGGTGAAGGCGCGCATACCGGCCTTCTTCAGGTGGATGCCCATACAGAGGCCCGAGAAACCGGACCCGATGATGGCGATCCTCGGCCGGCCACGTTCCTGCCCTTTTTCCGATGCCATCCGGTCTCCTCCCGCCCGAAACCTGTTTTCTAGAATGGATGCGAGAACTTGCCGTGCTGTTTCTCACTTTCCCGACCACGCACCCGTTGACACAACCGGGCAAACGCCTCTATCCTTCCCGGTGGTTGGCAGCACCGCGAGGGGTTCGATAGAAAGACCGGAAAAGGGGGGACGAAGGTGGAGAGGCTCGAAGGCCGGATGAAGAAGCTCCATACCGGCTATGTGAAGGAGGACCTGAGGGCCTACGCGAGGGTGGCCGATGAATCCGCAAGGAAGACCGAGCGATACGCCACGGCCCTCGCCCTGGAGGCGGAAGAGCTGAACCGGTCTGTCGATCGTTCCTCCGTTTCCATCGAGGATATGGATACACGTTACGAATCCCGTGAAGACGACGCCGGAAACAGGCTTCTCGTCAAGGTGGACCCCTGTGCGTCCGGCGAGTTCTACAGCATCGCCTGCGGATGCGATCGGGTGCCCCTCACGCCTGAGGTCATGCGGCAACTCAAGATCTACGAGCACATGCAGCCCGGCATCCAGCGCATGTACGACGAGGTGGAGAACATCGACGGCGTCTTCCTCTTCGATACGAAATCGAATGTCATGTCCTTTCGAACGGAATACCTGTTCGGAGAGGACTTCTACAACCTGGCGGGTCTCGACATGACCGTCATCCACGACGCGGGCGTGACCTTCTACGACTGGTTCAAGGCCGTGGACCTGGAGAGCAATCCCGCGCGAAGGGCCGTCTGGTCACCCATGGCCTTCATCGCCGTCGAGCACGACTGGATCATGCACCTGAAGGCGCCGATGTACAACAACCGGTACGGAGAGCACGAGGAAGTGATCGGGCTCATGGGCATCCACTACAACCTGGACTGGCTCGTGACGAACACGGTCGGGAAGAGCGCGGTCCGGATGATGGTCGTAAAGGACGATTCAACCTTGATCGGCCTCAACGCCGCGGCGGGAGCCGAGATTCCCCTCGAGACGTTCGAGAAGAGCAAGTTCCAGCCCCTGAACGGTTTCGACCCCCAGACCACGGAACAGAAGAAGAAGTTCGTCTATGAAACCCTGAACCTCGATCACGGCAAGAGCGAGGAGGTGGCCTCCTTCTCGACCCGGCTCAAGTCCGAGTTCGAGTTCACGCACAACCTGTTCGGCAGGGAGTACACGGTTTTCCGGGAACGGGCACCGGAACTGGGGCTCAACTTCGTTGCCCTTCTTCCCTGATCACCGGCTTGGACTGGAACTCCCTGCGGTGATCAGGGGTATTCAACGCACCCGCTCTTCTTCTCATCCCGCTGGGTGGGATCATCCACTTGAGGATCTTCCGATCACCCTTGTGAAGATTCCTACGCACAGGCCCTGTGGCACCTGCAGAACGAGGACGGAAGCCGCACGGCCGGGGTGTGCCTGGGTGTCACACCCCTTTCCCCCGATTTCCCCCCATGATCTGTTGTGGCCGGTACACATTCCGTCGCACGCCCTGAACTCGCCATGGCAAGCTGATCCGCATTTTCGTGCGGATCCAGGCGGTTTTCGTTCGCCTGGCACCTTTCTTGCGCAAGCTCCCCGACAAGACCGAGCACCGCAAAAGAAAGGAGCTGCGGAATCCAGATGCTTCCTCAAAAGGAACCGACCGAAACGTCTTTCTCAGCAACCTCACCCACCCTGACCGCCGAAGAAATCCTCGCCCGCCTCCACCCCCCTTGCCGGGGATTGTTCCCGGTCATTCGATTCGTCTTTCACTCCGAGGGCAAACGACTCCGCCCCCGCCTCCTGCTGCTCGCTGCCCGGATGTTCGGCGTCACCCCACCCCACCTCGCAGAGGCCGCCACACTCGTCGAGGCTCTTCACAACGGCACCCTGCTGCATGACGATGTCATGGATCGCGCGAGGGTCCGCAGAAACCGTCCCACCGTCAACCGTCTCTGGGGAGACGGCGTGGCCATCCTTGCAGGCGACTACCTCCTGGCATCCGTGATGGACCTTGCCCTCAGGACCCACGATCCTGCCATTCTCCCCATCGCAGTGGAAACCCTGATCAAACTCGTCGAAGGGCAGATGATGGAACTCCAGAATCAGGGGAACCTCAGGCTCACGGAGCAGACCAGCATTGCAATCATCGAAAGGAAGACCGCTTCCCTGTTCTCCATGGCCTGCAAATTGGGTGGTCTGCTCGGAGGGGGCAGGCCCGATCAGATCGTTTCCCTCGAGACGTTTGGTCTGCACCTCGGCGTTGCCTTCCAGCTATTCGACGACCTCCAGGACTACCTTTCGGATCGGTTCGAGACAGGCAAGGAGCCGGGCCGAGACCTGGCGGAGGGAAAGGTGACCCTGCCTGCTCTGGTCGCCTTCAGGCAGGCAGGCACGAGAGACAAGAAAAGGATGCGGCAGATCTTCTCGGATCCACAGCGAGCGAAATGCCTCCGGGAGTTCTCGGCTCTGGTCGAGGACTACGGGGGCTTTTCGTACACCCTTCGACAAGCGCAAGCTCGGTTGGAAACGGCTGTGTCCTCTTTGCACACGTTCCAGGTCTCTGAGGAAAGGACCTGCCTCGAGCAGGCCGCCTGGGACGTGTTGAGACAGAACACGCCGCGCACACAAAAAGGCGGAGAGCCCTCACGCCTGGGAGAGAAGAGATGCCTCTGAGAACGGTCACCGGGGGTAGATGGATCCTTACCATCTCGTTCATCTGTTTTTGGCTCTCCCTTTCCGCGTGCGGCACGGAGGACTTCACGCTGGAAGACCGTCCAGAAGAACGCCCGGGGGAGAGTCCATCCTGCGAATCGCTCGAACCTCTCGTCTTCGATTGGCCGGTGACGGGCGGAGCTTTCCACTGCCTGTGGTGCAACCGACAGTGGACATGGGCGGTTCCGGAGGATGCCGGCAATGCCTTCATCCTGGTTGCATGGACCTGTGAGCGTCTCCGTTCTCAGGCGACTCTCGAGCTGCGCGATGGGCACGGCTCCATGGTCTGGCAAGACAGGGTCGAACAGGGACACGAAGCGATCCACTGCATTCGATATCAACAACATCTCCGCCAGCCCCTCCATCTCCGGCTTTCTGGAACACGTGATGTCTTCCTCATCGAGGGTCTCATCGAGGAATTCCGCGGAGGCGTCTTCTTCAAGGTGTTTGATGAACGGGGGAATCCCCTGCAACGAGTCGTCTTCTAGAAAATACATGGGAACACAAATGACCCGGGCCGGAAGAGGATGTGACGCTGCGTCGACGCTGCACCTTGCGTACTCTTTCGCTTGTGATCTTTCCTGCGGTCACTGCATCTTCGAATCCGGCCCCGACGAGCATCGAACCCTGGGACTCGGACCGGCGAAGAAGGGCATCGACCAGGCCGCGAGCGCCGGCATTCAGAGAATCGTTCTCACGGGCGGCGAACCTCTCGTCCACGCCCGGGAAATCCGGGTGTTGATCCACTACGCGACCGAAAGAGGACTGGAGTGCACGCTCGTGTCAAACGCATCCTGGGCCGTCTCGGAAAGACGCGCGCTGGATACACTTGCGGAACTCAAGACCCTCGGACTCCGGTCTCTGACCTTGAGCACAGACAGGTATCATCTGACCGGCGTCCCACTCGAACACCTTCGATGGGCCCTCGAGGCGGCAAGGGAGTTGCACATCGGGGCCGCCGTAAAGGTTTCACGCCTGGCCGGGGACCCGATCGCGGAGGGGCTCTGCAGGGCCTTGCGGAACACGGCGGACCGAATCCTGGTGCAGGACATCGCTCCTCTCGGGCGGGCCGCCTCCCTGCGGGGTTCGGTCCGTCTGAGGCCTTTCTGGAGGTTCAACACCCCCGGATGCGCGACGCCACCCCTGTTGCTCCCAAACGGAAACCTGCTGACCTGCTGCAACCTCCCGGCACGGGAAATGGGAGCCGAGGACTTTCCCTTCGTACTGGGGAACATCCGGGAGGAATCTCTTGCGACCCTTCTGGGGAGGCGTGCTGCGGATCCCCTCCTAGCCGCCCTGAGATCTCACGGTCCCGGCGCGCTGCTGCCTGTCGCTGCACGAAAGGTCTCCGGCACCGCAACTTGGGGTCAAACCGTGTACCACAGTGGCTGCGACCTGTGTTTCAAACTTTTCTGCAGAATGCAGGACAAGCGTCCGCTGTATGCGTCGGCCGCCGGAACGGACCGCATGCATGACCAGAGCCTAGGAGTTGCTCGATGAGAGCCAGCTCGTACATCATCCGTGTTCCCGTACCGAACACAGACACGACCTTGCTCTTCCACGGCTACTCCGGGGCCGTGGACCTCGTCTCCTCCCGAATCGCTGCGCTGCTCACCGAGTCCAATCCCGGCAAGAAATCCCTGGAGAGGACGCTTCCCGCGGACACCCTCGGGCACCTCCTGTCAAGGGGCTACCTGACCGACAGATCCTTGGAATCCGAAGAGGCGTACGTTGAAGCACTCGGCGAACGGGTGCACGCAGTCGTGCGGAAGCACGCATCTCCCGGCTTCCTGGTCATTCCAACGTATTCATGCAACCTGCGCTGCACCTACTGCTATGAAAAGGACCTTCAGGCCAGAGACCGGTCCTGGCTGGAGCAGCGCATGTCCGATGAGATGGTACAGGCTGTGTTCGACGCCATGGAGAAGATAGAGGAATCCACCCGCCGTCAGCGATGTCTGACGTTCTACGGTGGGGAACCCCTTCAGAAGTCGAATCAGTCTGTGGTCCGGTTGCTGCACGAAAAGGCGTGTGCAAGAGGCTTCCGGCATTTCTCCGCAATCACCAATGCGATCGATCTTCACCACTACGCAGATATCCTGGGGCAAGAGAGAGGGTTTTCCTTTCTGCAAATCACCCTGGACGGCCCCCCCTCGGTCCACAACACCCGGCGACGCCTTCCGGACGGCGGTGACACATTCAACCGCATCGCCCGGAACGTGGGCCTGGCATTGAACCGGGGGACCAGGGTCTCCCTGCGTGTGAACGTGGACAAGACGAACGTCCATCGGGTGAAATGGCTCGAGGATTTCTTTCAGAGGAAAAGCTGGACACGACACCCCCTGTTTCGCGCATACTGCTCGCCGGTTCACGGATCTGTCTGTGGGAATCATGCCACGGATGGCTTCGCCTCTCACCGGGAGATGTGCCGTGCCATCCGGGAACAGGACAAGCGGGGCAGGAAGCCGGAGGAGCCCCGCTCTTTTGAGATTGACCCTGTTACCCACTCGGTTCAGAAGAGGATTCTGGCCCATCTCTCTCAAGAGCATGGACTTCCGTTCTGGAGGACCGCCTTCTGCGGAAGCAACGTGGCCATGCACCTCTTCGATCCCTATGGAGACATCTACCCCTGCTGGGAAGTCATCGGCCATGCGGAATACCGCATCGGCCGGTATGGTCCCGGATTCGTTGACCTCGAGCCGAAATCCGTTCGTCGATGGCACCATCGGAGCGTCGTGCAGATTCCCGCATGCCGGTCCTGTGCCTACCTCTTCTTCTGCGGAGGAGGATGCGAGGCATTTGCCTTCCGGACGGCCGGAGACCCGAATCAACCGAGCTGTTCGGAGTTTCCCGGTCTTTTTCATACGGCCGCCCTGAAGGCGTACAGGGAATGGAGTGCACAGCGGAAGAACGAGACCTCACTGACGGAGAACTGAAGTCGTGGCGACATCCCTTCCTCACGAGATCCTTTACGAAGGTGCCGCATTGCACCGGGACATCCGAACCTGGAAAGCAGAATGGGCGCGCGAACTCGAAGGGTGCGACGGTGTGCCCACTGGCGAAGACGGCACCCCTTCTGCAGACGCTTCCAGACGCTTCCCTTCACCCCTGCACGCGTATTACCCGTTCCTCTTTCACACCCTTTTTTCTGAGGTGCCCGTAGAGATCGTTCGGGAACTCGCCCTGGCAGACAGGCTCTACACCGAACACCTGCTCTCCTACGACCGCTTCCTGGACCGGCCGAACCGGATCGACACGGCCGGACTGTTCCTGGCCCAGCTGCAGCACATGCAGAGCCTGAAACGGGTCCTCACGCGATTCCCCGCGGGGCACCCCTTCTGGGACTATTTCCACGGCTGTTATTTCGAAACCTGGAAAGCCGCCCGGGAAGAGAAGCTCTGGCACGCTCACAGGATCACAAACCTGTCTCTCCAACGTTTCTGTAAGGTGGCGAGGGGGAAGACGGCTCTCTTGAAACCCTTCTCCGTGGCTCTCGCCTTTCTTGCAAACAAGGCTCAGGAGGGAGCATGCCTGTCCGCCTCCCTTGATCGGCATCACATCGCGCTCGTGCTGATCGACGATCTGGAGGACTGGCGCCAGGATTTCCTCAGCCGCAACTTCACATACCTGCTGTCATGTCTCATCCGAAGTGAAGGGCTTTCAGACGAAATATCCTCCGGGGCCCCTGTCTCGCCCGACCGAATCGGCCGACTCCTTTATGCATCCGGCCTGATGGAGAGACAGATCGGAAGGGCGGAACACTTCTTCCGCGCATCGAACACGGTTCTCGGCCCACTGCCCCTCCCCCTGTGGAAGGACTTCAACCGCGGCTTCGAAGAGCGCTGCCGGGCTCTGCGCTTCGACCTCGCCGAGATCCGCCGCAGGGAGCAGGGCCGTATGCGTCGCCGGAGCTCGCTGAACCGCACGGCCCCAAGCACCGGTAGCCGGTCCCCTTCCAGTACCCGGGAATTCCAGATCCGAGCGGGAATCCGGTTCCTGGTGATCCATCACGGGCAGGACAACACCTTCCGTCTCCTCCGATCGCCGCATGCCTACCTGCAACCTTCGAAACCCGTTGCCCCCTCTCGGTCGGTCGCGACTCTGCTCGTCCGGTCACTCCTGCCCCTCCAGGCCCTGGATCCCGGTCTGCAATCCCTCTTCGGCTCCGCACGCGAACGGCTCGCCAGACCCGCCGCTTCGTGCCTTCCTTCCACACTGCCTGCCGGGCTCGAGGGTGCCTTCGAGGGGTTGCCTGCGGAACGAGGCGCGCTCTCGAGGCTGGATGCCCGTTTCTCGCCCGGGTACGGACCGCTCCCGGACGGCCTTTTCTGGGCCAACGTGTTGTACGCCTGTTGTGAACTGGGGTGGAAGCCGCCCAGACTGTCCGCTTATGTGGAGAACTGCGTTGTCCGGGCAGACTACAGGACCTGGAGTCACGGCGTTTCCTTCGGGCCGATCGCCCCCGAGTGGACCCGATACACCTCTAGACCTGTGCTGCCCCTGCTCGTGTTCTGCCGATCCCTGGGCGAGAGCCTCCCGCGGAAGACGCTCCAGGACTGGCTTCTCGAGCCGTATCGCACCAACGGTTCCTGGGGCGACACGACCGCAACAGCCTTGACCCTGCTCTGTCTGCAGCTCACCGCCTATCACGGGCCTGAGACGGAGTCGGCAATTCGCAAGCTCGCCGAGTCTCAGGAGTCGGACGGCTCATGGCCGCCCAATGCGATCTATCGAGAGGGAACAGCCTATTTCGGGAGCAGGGCTCTGACAACGGCGTGGTGTCTGGAAGCCTTGTTTCGTTATCACCAGGCAGTCTCACGGAATTCAGGAAGCGGTGGGAGCACACCGTGAAACGCACCCCGAATCCCCGAGGGTGGAATGAAGAAACCGGCACCGTCACTTCAAATGCTTGAGAGGGAGGCGTTCCGCGTGGCCCGCGAAATGGCTTCGCTTCGGAGCGCGCTTCTGGGCCGGCTTTCCGGGTCCTCGAAGAGCCCTGTGAGGGCGGAGCCCCCCGGGAACTCTCCGGGACCCGAGAGAGGAGATCAGAGGGCCGGCTTCTCGCCCTTCTACTATTATCCCTTTCTCTTCGCCACAGCGTTTCCGGCCGCTCGGGTCGAGGACCTGCGTACGCTCGCTCTGGCGAACCGCATCCTCCTGGAAGCCATCCTTCTCACGGACCAGAAGGTGGACGAGAACAGGCCCTGGGCTCCGGTCGATTTCTGTCTCGTAGACGGTTACTTCCAACAGGCCCTGACGTTGCTCGTGCCCCTCTTCCCTCTCGATCACGGTTTCTGGCAAACGACCCAGGAGTGGTTTCTCCAGCACGGCCGCGCCGTTCTCAAGGAACAAGCCCGCCACCGTCACCGGTTCTCCTCTTATTCCCGGGACGAGTTCTACGAGATCGCTACCGGCAAGGTCGCTCTCCTCAAGACCAACCTTCTCGCCATGGCGCTGCTCTCAGGAAACATGGACCCATTGCCGCCCCTCATGGAAGCCCAGGATCGCTTTCTCGCAGGCTTTCAATGCTTCGATGATCTTCGGGACTGGAAAGAGGACCTGCGACACGGCAACTTGACCTTTCTCCTGACCCGGGTGCTTGTCGACGGCCGCCGCCAGGGAGGGGCCTGCCAGGGCAAGCCGATCTGCCGGGACAGAGTCGGGGAGGCCCTCTATCACCAGGGCTTTGCCGAAGAACAGCTTCGGCTGGCGGAGCAGTATTTCGGGGAAGCCCTCGATGCGGCGAAGAACGTTCATGTTCCCGACTGGAAAAAGACCGTGCGGGGCTTCCTGCGTCACTGCCGCACCATGCGCCACGATCTGACGGAGATCCGCAGGAGAACAGAGAAGGGAACCAGGAGGAAAGGGCTCGAGACATCTCTCGCAGAGGCCCTCGATTTCCTCGTTCGGTCGGTACCGTCTGCCGGCGGGATACCCCTGACCCGATCCCCGAATCCTTACCTCCACCCGGCGACTGCTGCAGCCCCCTCACGGTTCGCCACATCCCTCTTCCTGCAGGCGCTTACGCCGCTGCAGAACATGGATTGCCGCTTGCCAACGCTCCTGCGCAAAGTTTCTCGGTGGCCGCCGGTCCCTTCCGGTCCGCCCCAGGACCCCGCCCTGCCGGCGTGTCTCGAGGATTCCTTTCCGTTGTACGAGAGGGATACCCGATCGTTGCTCGAGTCCGACCCGTCTCTGGACGATACGCTTCCCCTGCATCGCCACGGCCTCTACTGGGCCAACCTCCTTCTTACGGCATCCCGGCAGAACCTCCGCCTCCGAAACCTCGAAGGGATCGCCCGGGCTACGGTGCGGTCGGGTGACTACAGGCGTTGGACCCGTTCTGCGTCTGCCGAACTCGACGACTCCTCCGAAGACCAGAGCCTCTGTCACCCCTTGCTCATCCTTCTCCTCCTTTGCCAGGCTCTCGGTCCCGATCTGCCAGAAGAGCCGGCACACGATTACCTCCTCAGGCGCAACCGGGCAACGGGCTCCTGGAACCAGCCTACGGAAATCGCACTGCGACTCCTTTGTCTCGTCGGCACGGGCTACCACGGCCCCGAACTGGCACCTGGGGTCGAGCGCCTCCTGCGCACACAGGAACCGGACGGTTCCTGGCCTCCGAACGCATTGCACGAGGGGAAGGACGGTTTCTACGGCAGTCGGGAACTCACCACCGCCTGGTGCACCCTTGCCCTCTTCCTGTACCGCACGGCGGCCGGGAGACAGACCCCCGGCCGCGGCCTCACCGAGACACACAAGTACCGGGCGCCCGCGACGAAGATCGTCCTGCACAAAGAACTGCCCCTTCGGCTTCGCCCGTGGATTCGATCCGTCCTGAACGAAATCGAGACGGTCATCGCCCCACCCTGGCCTCACACACTCTGCATCGGAACATGGGCCGGCATGCCGCCACACTTCCTGCTGAAAACGGAGCACGGCCTCCTTGCCGGGGTAAACACCCTCTCCCACAGGCGGAAACAACCCGTCACCACCGGCAGCAGGCCCCTGAGGGTCGAAATCCTGATGGCCACCCTCTCGGCCCGCCGCTGCCTGGAGCATGGGCCCCTCAAAGACCGACTGGAAAGAATCTTCGTCGCGGGGCTCGCCCTGTCCGTCTCCGGCAGGCTCTGGCCCGGGATGCCACCGTGGAGCAGGCTCGGCATGCGGAAACTCGACTGGTCGTGGTGTCGCGAGCAGGAGGCCTTTCTGTGGCAGGAGTTGAGGAGATTTCTTCTCCATCCCTTGCCCGGCAAACCGGAATTCGAGTGGCTGCTGCCCGATCCTCCTGCCTCGTCCTTTCAGCCGATACCGAAGGGCGCTGCCTTGTTCCTCGGCGAGAAGCTTCTGGCAGACCCGGATCGTCAGGACGACCCCCTCGAGAGAGTCAACGACCTTCTCGGAAAGGGCCTTCCCGATATTCTTCGCACCTTTCGTCGAAAAGCCGGGCTCGGAAGCGGTGAGAACTCCTTTCTGTAGGGCCCAGGCATGAGCGATCACCGAAGAAGCCGCCCTGAAATCCTTCCCCTCCTGCCGCTTCGGGGCGAGTCCCTCACGCTGGAGGAACTGGAGGCCCGTCTCGAAAGCCAGATGGCCGCGCTGCCGCCGACTCTGGACGACGCCCACTGTCTGTACTATCTGTGTACCACCCGCTGCAACGGAGCGAAATGTCCTGTCTTTTGTCACTGCGACGTCGTCGTGGACCTGGGAGGGATTGCAGATGTCCGCTAGGAAGAAGAAGGAATACCGCCCCATCGCCCAAACCCGTCACCACGGGATTCCCCTGGACGAACTCGAGAAACGGCTCGAGATGCAGAGAGCAGCGCCCATCGAACCGGCGGTAGCCTGCTATACCGATTACTGCCCCGGTGATTGCACCACCTATTGCGGATCCGGCTATTCGGGCTGCACCGACCTTTGTGCCTGCGACGGTACCATGTGTGCGGCGGAGTGCGGATCCCTCTGCGCTGTAGACAGCTGCCTGGTAGACATCGTCTGACAGGGTCTTTGATGAAGCAGAACAAGGTAAAGCCTCTCCGCCAGGGTGGCATGCAGGACATCTCCCTGGAAGAGCTCGAGCACAGACTCGAGATGCAGCGGCTCCCCTCTTCGGAAGAGGAGTACTGCACACTGAACGTATGCACGGGCGATTGCGCCGAGGGTGTCTGGTGTGCAGGAGGGTTCTGTGCCTGCGACGGGGTGCTCTGTTTCTGTCACGGCGACTGCTCCAACTACTGTTTCGACTACTGTCAGGATGGAGGTGGATGGTGACGAGAAGAAACCGGCAGAAGGACCCGGGGCACCCCTGCACGCGAATCCCCCTGAATCCTTCTCTGTTCTCCGTTCAGGAACTGGAGCAGCGCATGGAAGCCGCACGGTTGCACGGGGCTGCCTTCGAGGCCTGCAATTGCCTGGAAACACTCTGTCAATGTGACGGGTGGGACTGCGTCGAAGTATGCGGTTCACACTGCCTGATCCACTATGCCTGATGCGTGCAGGGGGCGATCATGGAAGGGGAGGTCCAGGGGTTGACGGAAACACCGGAGGAGTGCCCCATGCGTCTCGACTGGATGGAAGAGCGCCTCCAGATGCAATCCCTCGAGGGTTGCGTCGCAGACGCATCCCTCTGCGTCTGGTTTGCGTGCACGGACGTTTGTCCCCCCGGAGGTTGAATTGTCGCACGCGCAGAGAAGCGGAAGAAAGGGGAGGAGAGCGGAGGACGAGACGTGCACTCCACTCCGTCGTCGCTTTTCTCCTCCCCCTGACCTGGAGGAACTCGACCATCGACTGGAGGCGTCCCTCCCGGGGGTCTCCGACTTCCACCCGGGGGAAGCGTGCATCTGGGCGTGTGCCTGTTTCCTCGTGCACGGGAGCGAGGCATGAAGAACGATCTGGACCCGATCATCGAAGAACTGGAGAAACGGCTCGAGCAGGCGTGCCTGGAGTTCGAGCCGTGCTTCGGTGCCTTCTGCTGGCAATTCGCCTCCACCTACCTCTGTCCGGACGCGTGCGCCATGCACTGCCAACCCTTTCACGGTTGCGATCCATACTGCTATGAGTAAGGCTTCCGATTTGCCGAGGCTGCGTCCCGGGGTTTCCGTCGTACCGTTCTCCTCGAGTGCAAGAGAGGAGACGTATCTGGTCCTTCTCCCGGACGGACGATCCCTGCAGATCACGCGAAGACTGCACGAGTTGATCCGACAGCTCGACGGGTCCCGTAACATCGAGGGAATCGCCGAAATCCTGGCAAGCCTCTGGGCGCACCCCGTCCGTCCGGAGGACGTTCGGAACTGGATCGATCGATACGTGGCACCCCACGATCTCCTCGCGACTGTCCCTGAAACACCGTCCTCGGTCCGTCGTCCATCGACGGAACCGAAATCCACAAGA
This sequence comes from uncultured Thermodesulfobacteriota bacterium, assembly GCA_964479535.1. Taxonomy (GTDB): domain Bacteria; phylum Desulfobacterota; class DSWW01; order DSWW01; family DSWW01; genus S015-6. The sequence goes on along the minus strand of CAYZMM010000013.1, from coordinate 48,369 downwards.
GGCGTGATGCTCGTTCCAAGTAGCGTCGCCCGTCCCCTTACCCGCCGCCTTCGGGTTCTCTTTCACCCCCTCTGCTCCCTTCCCCTCCTCTGGTTGTCCGCGGGTTGTCACGGGCTCGTCTATTTTTCTCTCCATTCGTCAACGGCACCTGTGGTCTCCTCTCCTTTGCCCGCATCGGTCCATCTGGCGGCATACCTGTTCCTGCTCCTTTCCGTCCTGTTTCACGAGCTGGGGCACCTTTCTGCCTGCACCTATTTCAAGTGTCCCCACGGCGAGATTCGTCTGGGACTCTACCTGGTCTTCCCCGTCTTCTATGCGAACGTGTCCCCCGCGTGGCGTCTGAAACGCAGGGAGAGGGCCGTCGTGGACCTCGCCGGGATGTACTTTCAAATCATCCTGACCCTTCCGATGGCCCTTCTGTTCCTGCACACCCGTGATCGGCTGTGGATCCTTCTCGTCCTGCAGCTGGACGCAATGGTCCTGTTCTCCCTGAACCCCTTCCTCCGCTTCGACGGGTACTGGCTCTGTTCCGATCTGCTCGGGGTGCCGAATCTTCGGTCCCGCTCTCACCTCCTGCTCAGGGCTCTGTGCCGCCGGCTGCTTCGGAGAAGTACCGAAGCGACCCCCCCCCTTCTCGAGATTCGTACCGGCCCAAGGCTGGGGCTGGCCCTGTATGCGGTAGGGACCTACCTCTTCGGTGGCCTGGTCGCAGTTCTCCTGTGGCGGCTGTTGCCGGCCCGTATGCAGGCGCTTCCAGTGGAGGCCGGGAAACTCCTGGAAAACGTTGTCGAGGACTGGTCACGAGGAGATGTCGCCGGCATCTTGAACCGAATGCTGCAGCTTCTCTTCCTGGTTGCCTTGTCGATCGGTGCAGGCAGGATGATCGCGCAGGTGATTCCAGTGGCAGCTGGAACGGTACGAGCCCTGCTCCGGAGATGGCGCAGGATTCGGAGCAGGCAGGCACCTCAGGGATAAAGAGCGATCGACTCGAGGCCGGAGGGCTCGGGGAGCTCGAAGACCACGTTCATGTTCTGGACGGCCTGGCCGGACGCGCCCTTCACCAGGTTGTCGATTACCGAGATGACGAGGACCGCGGAGGAGCGCGGGTCGTAGCGGACCGCGATCTCGCACCGGTTCGTGCCCCACACGTCCTTGGTGCGGGGAAGCTCGTCTTCAGGAAGCACGGTCACGAAGGGTTCCTGGTCGTAGAAGTCCCGGTAGATCCGGGTCAGCGCCTTCGTATCCGTCTCCCGGGTGGGCTTGCAGTAGACCGTGGTGAGCATGCCCCGCACCATTGGGATCAGGTGCGGCACGAAGGTGACCGGGACCTTCTCCCCTGCCAGGATGGAGAGCTCCTGCTCGATCTCGGGCGTGTGGCGGTGTCGCGCGGGGCTGTATGCCTGCAGGTCCTCGGTCGTCTCGGAGAAGTGGGTGCGCAGGTTGAGAGACCGGCCCGCGCCGGAGACGCCGGACTTGGCGTCGATCACGATCGAATCGAGGTGGGCGAGTCCCTCCCGCAGGATGGGCGCCAGGGGGAGAATCGAAGCCGTGGGGTAACACCCCGGGTTCGCCACGAGCCGTGCGCCCGGAAGCCGGGAGCGGTTGAGCTCGGTCAGTCCGTAGACCGCCTCTTCGAGAAGATCCGGGGCCGTGTGCGTCATCTGATACCACTTGTCGTACGCCTTCGGGTCCTTGAGCCGGAAGTCCGCGCTCACGTCGATGACCTTGCAGCCTGCCTCGAGGAACTCGGGGACCATCGAGACGGCCACACCGTGGGGCGTGCACATGAAGACCGCGTCCGCACCCTCGGCAGCAGCAGCCTCCATGGGCTGGAAGACCCGTTCCGGGACCCCCCGCAGATGGGGAAACACCTCGTGGAGTCGCTTGCCCTCGTTCGTCTTGCCCGTCATGAGCCAGCTTACGTCCGCATGGGGATGGGTCGCCAGCAGACGGATCAGCTCACAGCCCGCGTAGCCCGCCGCACCCGCGATCCCCACCTTGAGCCTGGTCATCCCCTTCTCTCCCTTGATTTTTGCCTCTCTTCCATTTCATGATAGTGCATCCGAAGACGAGACACCCCATGGTAGCGAAACCCCTGCCGCGGGGCAACCTCCGAAAGGGGCCAGACAGGTCTTCCATGATCCGGGAAGCGATTGCGCGCGTGGTCGAAGGGCAGCATCTCTCCATGGAGGAGATGTCCCTGACCATGGATGAGATCACCTCCGGCCGGGCCACGGCCGCGCAGATCGCCTCCCTCATCACCGCCCTCCGGCTCAAGGGGGAGACGGTCGAGGAGATCACGGCGGCGGCCCGCGTCATGCGGGACAAGGCCGTTCCGATCGAAGTGTCCAGGGGGGCGGACGGGCCCGTCCTGGTCGACACCTGCGGCACCGGCGGAGACGGTATCCACACCTTCAACATCTCCACGGCAACCGCCTTCGTGGTGGCTGGGGCCGGGGTCCGCGTGGCCAAGCACGGCAATCGCTGCGTGTCCAGCTCCTGCGGCAGTGCAGACGTGTGCGAAGCCCTGGGGATCAACCTGAACCTGGCCCCGTCGGAGGTGGCCCGCTCCGTCGAGGAGAACGGGATCGGCTTCCTCTTCGCCCCTGCCCTTCACGGCACCATGAAGCACGCCATCGGTCCTCGAAAGGAGATCGGCATCCGTACGATCTTCAACATCCTCGGGCCCCTGACCAACCCGGCCGGTGCGGAGGTGCAGGTTCTGGGGGTCTTCCGCAGGGACCTCCCCCCGGTCATGGCCCAGGTCCTGGGGAGACTCGGGAGCCGTCGGGCCCTGGTCGTCCACGGCGAAGACGGTATGGACGAGATCACCACCACCGGGAGCACCCATGTCGCCGAGTGGGTGCAGGGCAAGGTCCGCCAGTACACCCTGCACCCGGACAAGCTCGGGATCCCCACAGGCACGATCGACGACCTGCGAGGAGGCGTCGCAGAAGAGAACGCCCGCATCATCCTCGACCTCTTCGAAGGCAGGAAGGATGGGAAGCGGGACATCGTCCTGTTGAATGCCGGTGCCGCCCTGTACGCGGCAGGGGCTTCCGATACGATCGAAGAGGGAATCGATCTCGCCGCAAAGTCGATCGATGAGGGAAAGGCCCTGGATACCCTCCGGGCCCTGATCCGACATTCGAACAGGCAGTAGAGCACCTTCCTTTTCTTTGAAAGGACGCGGGCATGAAACAGAGAACATTCGTCTGGCTGGTTCTGAGTTTTCTGCTGGGCATGGGTGTTGCGTACGGCCTCATCGTCCTGGACGAAAAGGCGTCGATCCCGCGGCTGGAGCGGACGGACATCTTCGAGGTGGTGGATTCGGACGGAACGCTCCATCGACTCAGCTATGCGGAGATCGAGCGGGAACGGGAAGAGCTTCGGGCCTGGCACGGCAGAGAGGATGCGGCTCCGAGGCTCGAGGCGAAGGCGAGGCGTCCGGTGAAGGTCCCCGGGGGCGAGATCCCCGACCTGCCCGTCCCTGGATCGCCCGCCGCGGAGGCGACGGCAAAGGGCCCGCCGAAACAGGAGCTGCGCAAGATCTTCGCCAAGATCTTCAGCCAGCCGATCATGAAGGACCTGATGGAGGCGCAGGTGGTGCGCGAGGCAGGAGAGCTGGCGGACGTTCTCGACCTCACGGACCCGCAGCTCACCTCGGTGGAGCAGGAGCTGAGGAAGAGGAAGCGCGCTCTTCCCGCCGGCCTCGCAGGCCCTTCCTCCGGAGCGGACGAGGAGGAGCCCGAGATCAGCCTGGAGGAGGCCCTTCAGGGCATCCTCACGGCAGAGCAGTTCGAGAGATACCGGGAGTACACCGAGCAGAAGAAGAACCTGACCGGATCCCCTCCCCTGGAACGACAGGTCTTCGAACTCCGCTGGCGGCTCCAGCTCTCAGAGGAGCAGGAGGGGCCGGTACGGGAAATCCTCAGCGAGCAGGAGGCGAGGATGGGACAGACATCGCCGGCTTCCACCCTCGAACCGGGCGCTTCACCGGGAGAGAGGCTGGAGAAGCACCTGGAGATGAGAACCGCCCTGCACAAGGAGACCGCGGACAAGATGAAGCCGGTCCTCGACGAAGACCAGTACGAGGCGTTTCTGAGCTATCAGGTGGAGCGGGACACCGAGACACGCCTGCTCAAGGGCCTGATCCAGCAGGAACAGGGAGGGGAACCGCCTCCTACGCCGTGAGCATCTTGGTCAGCCGGGCCACCCTCTTCCCGAGCTTCCTGGCGTTCTCCACCGTCTTCTCGTCCGGCTCGCCCACACAGGCCGTGCCGAAGTGACCCGTCGCGTCCAGGGGATCACCCACGATGATCATGCCGTAGATCAGCAGGGCCTGAAGGATCGACAGCATGGTGGTCTCTTTTCCGCCCGAGGCGTCCCCGGCGGTCGCAAAGGCGGCCCCGACCTTCCCTTCCATCTTCTTCCGGCTTCCCACGAAACGGTCCAGAAGGTCCTTGAGGGGGGCGGCCATGCCGCCGAAGTACACGGGAGACCCGACGATGAGGCCGTCGCTTCCCTCGAATTCGTCCCGCGTGACCTCGGCAGTGGAACGAAGCAGGCAGTCAACGCCCTCGACCTCTCCCACCCCCTGAACGATCGCCTCGGCCAGCTTCTTCGTGTTCCCCGAACGTGAATAATAAAGGACCAGGACGTGCATGCGATCCCCCCACGCTGTTTCTTGGCCTGGACCCGGACGAGCGTTTCCGGGCTTCCCACCCGCGTTCTTATAGCACACTCCCGCCACGGAATCGAGAAGTTTTACCGGCACCGGAGGCCCGCACGCATCACCGGGTGCAGGCGGAGGAAGGCCGTTCGTACAGAAAGTTTTGAAGCAAAAGTTATGAAAAAATATCATTAAAAACGAATATTTAGAATATATACTTGAAGTAAAATTTCAACAGGGTTCCGGCGGTCAGTAGTCCTCCCGCTCCACCACGGTGGCGATGCCGATACCCCCTCCCCCGCAGACCAGCTGGAGCCCCCAGCGGCCCCCGCGCCCGTTCAGCTCGATCACGTCCATGTCCCGCATGGTCCTGCCCGCCCTGGCCAGGGCCTTCTCGGCCGCCGGAATGGGGGCGAGCGAACGGCTTCCACGACAACGACCTGTCTCATGGCCCCCTCCCTTCCAGCTGTCCGTGGGTGAAGTCGGTTCCTGGCAGAAGAACGGAACAGGGGTCAACGGATTTCCCCTTGGCGGATCGCAGGGGAGGAATCAGTCGCTCGTCAGGTCGTCCAGGTTGGTGGTGGTCCGGGCCTTCTCGAGTTTCTCCTCGAAGGCGTCGCCCAGGTCCACGCCGAGTTCCTTCATCCGCTTCTTGGCCCGAAGTCCGATGTTCCGGTTGTCGCGGTAGTAGCTCTCGTCCGGCGTACCGCTCGTCCGGATGTCCGCCATCCGATCCGCTTCGGTCCGGTGGATGGCCACGCGGGAAATGAGTCTCCTGAGCTGGTCCGACCCGCACTTCCTGCACCGCAGGGCTTCTTCGTCCCCCGGCTTCAGGACGAGCCGGGTGTCCTTGCGGCCGCACTCTTCGCATGCGTATTCGTGAAGGGGCATGGTTCACTCCTAGAGCCGGTATCGAATACCGGTCCTCTTTCGGACATCGTCGATCGTCTTCAGGGCCACGTCACGGGCCTTTTCGGCACCCTTCTGCAGAATCCCGTTCAACCGGTCTTCATCGGCCAGGAGTGCATCCCGCTCCTCCCGGTACGGGGCGAAGAAATCCCAGACCCGCTCCAGCAGGTCCTTCTTCACCTCTCCGTACCCCAGGCCGCCGGCCCGGTACCGCTGGGCAAGATCCTTCTTCTCGTCCTCGGACAGGAAGAGGGCGGCCACCGCAAACAGGTTGCACCTTTCCGGATCCTTGGGCGCCTCCACCGGGGTCGAATCGGTCACGATGCCCATCACCTGCTTCTTGAGGGTCTTCTTGCTGCAAAAGATGTCGATGGTGTTCCCGTAAGACTTGCTCATCTTCTGCCCGTCCGTACCCGGGATGATCGCCACGTCTTCGTCGATCTCCGCTTCCGGCACCACGAAGGTCTCGCCGAAGTCGTTGTTGAACTTGAGGGCGATGTCCCTGGCCACCTCGAGGTGCTGCTTCTGGTCCTTGCCGACCGGGACCCGGTCGCTCTGGTAGAGCAGGATGTCGGCGGCCATGAGGACCGGGTAGGCGAAGAGCCCGTGGTTCGCACCGATTCCCTTGGCCACCTTGTCCTTGTAGGAGTGACAGCGCTCGAGCAGGCCTATGGGCGTCAGGTTGGAGAGCACCCAGGTCAACTCGGTCACTTCGAGCACATCCGACTGGACCCAGAAGACCGACTTGTCCGGGTCGATGCCGAGGGCGAGGAACCCCGCGGCCGCCTCCCGGGTGTTGGTCCTCAGCACATCCCCCCTCGGCAGCGACGTCATGGCGTGCAGGTTCGCGATGAAGGCGAAGAGCTCCTCGCCTTCCTGGTACTCGATCATCTTCTTCATCATGGCGAAGTAGTTGCCGATGTGAAACGATCCGGAGGGCTGAATCCCGGACAGAACCCGCATTCCACGTTCTCCTCGAGCAGCGCGAGCTGGTAGGTTTCGAGAATCCTTCGGTTTCAAGGTAACCGCACCATTATAGAGGCGATGCATCGCCTCTTCAAGCGAGGGGCCCCTGTTCTCCGCGGGTCTGGAGCGTAGGGATGCCCGCAGCGCGCGACCATGAGGGCTTTGCTGCCTGACCGCCCGGCGCTTCAACCTCGCCAGGGCGGGACTTCCCGGCCGAAGGCCCTGCTCGCCTCTTCGTACAGCACGTGGAGCCGCCCGTGGTACTTCGGGGAGAAGTGGAAGGGCACGAGACGCCTGACCCCCGCCTTCCGGGCGATCCACCCGGCCTGACGGGCGGTCAGGTGCCGCCGCTCGTCCGCCCGGCTCCGTTCCTCCTCCGAGAAGGCGGCCTCGCAGAAGAGGATGTCCGCGTTCCGCACGAGCCGGACGATGGCCTCCACGTTCTCGTCGCTGAAGGCCGCGTCCGTGACGTAGCCGATCTTCTGGCCCCGCGTGACACGGAGGATCTCCTCGCGAAGCTCTCCCAGGGACATTTCACCTACGGCCCCGGCCCGGCCCGCTTCCGGGATGGGAACGGGAGTGTGCTCCGGCTCTCCCCTCATGACCGCATCCTTGAGTGCGCGGATCCAGGGCCCCACGGTCAGGCCGAGGGCCTCCAGCCGGACCTTGTCCACGTTGATGTGCTGCTTTTCTTCGAGGGCGAAGGCGAGGCAGGGGATGTCGTGCTCGAGCAGGATCGCGCTCACCTGCAGTCCCGGCTCGTCCAGGATGACGGGCGTCTCGGCAAGGGGTGCTGGCGGAGCGAGCCGGGTACGGGCGAACCGCTCCCTGCAGGAGAAGCGCGCCGCCTCGAGAGGCCCCTTCCCCACCTCGAAGGCGTCGAGCCGGAAGTCGTGAGGGTAGCTCTCGACCAGGTTCCAGCTGTAGCCCCTCAGCTTCGCCTCCACGTGATCGGTGAACCCGGCCGGACCGTACACCGCGAGCGTCTTTCCCCGTCCCAGATGGAGCCGGAGGACCTGGTCGAACCCGATGAAGTGGTCCACGTGGGTGTGGGAAACGAAGACATGGGTCAGCTTGAGCAGACTGCGGGCGCTCATCCGGTGCAGGTCGCCCATGTCGAAGAGAATGGCCCTTCGAACGTACTTGAAGTTCGCGTAGACAGCCGGGTCCCCTTCCGGTCCGTTCACGAGCTGGGGAAGAATGTCGGGCCGCATACTGCTTTCCTACACTGCTTGTCGGCATTATTCAACTTGAAGGTGCCACTCTCTCCGGCTATAATGCGCTTGTCTCTTTGGCCTTCAACCCACGCTGCCTAAGGGGGCGATGCCATGACACAGAAGAAACCCGGGTACAAGACACTTTTCAACAAGGCGCTCAAGATCGGGAGACCGCCCAACGTGGTCGAGCTCTTCCCCCATTCCAAGGCCCTCATCGTGAGCGGCAAGGTGATCGACCGGGCGATGCTCGCCAAGGGGCAGGCGATCGCCATGGCGGCCAACGGCAGAAACCAGTTCGCGATTCGGGGCGCCCTGCGGGCCGCCCAGAGGGCGAAGGCGGCCCTGATCATCGAGATCGCCAAATCGGAGGGCGGGTCCGGGGCCTATTGCGCGGTCAACTACTGGAACATCGCCCGCATGGTCGATGCCTTCTGCAACGAAATGGGCATCACCATCCCGGTGGCGGTCCATGCGGACCATTACGGAATCAAGGGCGAGAAAGACGTCGAGAAGGCGAAGGTGGAAATCCCGAGCCTCTTCGATGCCGGCATGACCTCCATCGCCATCGATGCCTCCCACATGCCGGACGACCAGAACCTGCTGGCCAGCATCGAGCTGAACCCCTGCGTGCCGAAGTGGGCCGGACTCGAGACGGAAGTGGGCGAGATCAAGGGCAAGGAGGGGCTCTCCACGGTGGACGAGGCCGTGTTCCTCATGCAGGGGCTGAACGCCCACGACATCTTCCCCGACTGGATCGCCCTGAACAACGGCACCACCCACGGCATCGAGGCGAGCGACGCGGGCATCCAGGTGGAGCTGACCGCTGAGATCCACAAGGCCCTGGCCAAGTACAAGGTCTCCGGAGCCCAGCACGGCACTTCGGGGAACAGCTCCCGAAGGCTGCGCAGGATCGCCAGGGAAACCCTCACCACGAAGGCGAACGTTGCCACCGCCCTTCAGATGATCTCCTGGGGCGTCGAGGTGAACGACTACGGCAATGCGATCCTGGACGAAGACGGCAGCTTCCGCAAGATGAGCGGCAGGGGCGTGGGCGAGGCGATGTGGGAGGAGATGGTCGAGTACGCGGAGTCGAAGGGCCTCAAGAAGGGCGACTACAAGAAGCTCAACCTCCCCTTCGAGAACAAGCTGATGGGACAATCGGCAGACGTCCGGGAGAGAATGGTCCAGGGCGTGGAGGATTTCGTCTTCAACATGCTGACCAAGGTTCTGAACGCCCGGGGCACCGCGAGGCTGGCCCTGGAGGCGATCGCGGAGGCGGGCTCCTACGATCTGGGCCCCAAGAGCTCTCGAATCGAGGACCCGGCCGAGTGGACGAAAGAGAAGATCAGGGAGAAGGCGTCCAGGATCAACGCCGACAAGGGGCCGGCAGGCGATTTCGACGATTGACGTTTCGACCAGAGAGGAGAAGAAGACCCATGGCAGACAAGGTCATCATCACCGCAGCATTGTCAGGGGCGGGCACTTACAAGAACAACAACCCGAACGTTCCCTACACGGCCGAGGAGTTCGCAGAGGAATCCGCCAAGTGCTACAAGGCGGGGGCGGCCATGGTGCACGTCCACGCGAGGCTCGAGGACGGAATGCCCACCCACGAGGTGGACAAGATCCGGGCGACCCATGATGCGATCAAGGAGAAGACGCCCGAGCTGATCGTGAACCTCAGCTCCGCGGTGGGCATCGACAAGACGCCGGAACAGCGGATCACCCAGATCGTGGAGATCAAGCCGGAGATGGCCTCCCTGAACACGAACACCATGAACTTCGGCATCGTGGACAGGAAGACGGGTGCCGTTCTGATCGACTACGTCTTCGACAACACCTTCACCATGCTGCAGGATTTCGGCAAGGCGATGGAAGAGAACGGCGTGAAGCCGGAGATCGAGGTCTACGATATCGGCGGCCTCGACAACGTGCTGCTCATCATGAAACAGGGCTTCTTTTCCAAGCCGATGAATTTCAATTTCGTCTGGGGCGTGGCCGGCGGGCAGAAGTTCCGGCCCGACGCCTTCGTCACCCTGGCGCACGCGCTGCCCCCGGACTCCAACTTCACGACCTGCGGGGTGGGCAACGACGAGTTCCCGGCCATCATGCAGTCCTGCCTCATGGGCGGTCACATGCGGGTCGGCCTCGAAGACAACGTGCGGGTCCCGTCGGGCGAACTGGCAAAGGGGAGCTACGAGCTGGTCGAGTGGGCGGTGAAGGTCGCTCAGATTCTGGGCAGGGAGCCCGCGACCCCGGACGAGGCGCGCGAGATCATGGGGTTCAAGAAGCGGTAGGCAGGCACCCCTTCCTCACTACTGGGCGGGCAGAATTTCGATGGGAAGCGCGTCGGTGTTGTTCTGCTCGTCCAGTTCCAGGCAGTAGCCGTGGCCATCCACATAGACCCCGAGGTACCCCTGCCCCAGCGGGGTTCCTTCCGGGATCTCGAGCTTTTCGAATTCATCGTCGAAGAGCACCGGCTTCGCCTTCCGAGGCTGAAGCGGGAAGTCCGCGAAGTCCACGCTGGTGAGAACGAAATCCTCGAACCCGATCTCCTCGTCCTCGGAGATCATGAAGTAGACCCAGAATATGCCTGTGCAGTCGTCCGCCTCGACCGGCTCGTTCCCCGCGTTGTAGACGTTCACGGACACCGCGCTCGCGATGTCCCCGCCGATCGTCGCGGTTGACGGCGCCTGAAACCCGAGGGGAATCAGGTCCGCTCCGCAGCCCGCCGCCAGAAAGAGGCAGAGGATCCCAAGAAGCACGGGGTGGCTTTTCACAGGTGTCTCCTTCTTTCTCAGCATGTGAAGAATGCTTTGTACAGGATCCATGTTACTTCGAAGTGAAGGTTTGTGCAAGAAATAATAAAACTTTATTTGTTCTGAAGAGAAAAACAGACACATATATAAATCGATATCTTGGAGGGATAGATTCGTAGCCATTTTGAGAAAAGCCAAATCAATCTCCATACAGAATGTTATTCTGTTTGATTTCCTGATATGAAGCGGGCCCTCACTGGCAGGAATGGGGAACCAGGCTTTGCCAGGGCCGGGCTTCCCCTCAAGGGCGGCCCGCCATTCCTCTCGCCGCCACCCTCGGGCCCCCATCACGTTCTTGAAATTCGGAGGATTCGTCCACGATGGACCATGGGTCTCCTCTCCCTTCGAGTCGCCGCGGAGCGACGGGAAACGTGGGAGTGTCACGAGGAGAGGTCCAGAATGAACCGAAACTTCACTTGACAACCGAGTTATGCTACTTGTATAAATACGCTTATAAAAACGAGCAGCGCGAAGGCTCGTCGATACCCCTTCCAGTTGAACTCGTCTTTCTGGGAATACCAACCATGCAAGGCTCACGAAAGATGGCGCCCTTACTGCTCCTGGTCCTATCCCTTCATGGACTGGTTGCCTACGCGGGGGGATCTGCCGAAGCAGCGCCCCATACCGGCTGGATCATCAGGCACAACTCACCCAGCCCAAGCGTGGATTCGGTCAGCGACCTCGTAGTCGATGCAAACGGCAACTTCTATTTGACGGGGTCAGCAAGACCGGGCCGTGACGACCGCCATTGGTTGACGGTCAAGTACGACGACCAGGGCGTCTTTTTGTGGGCAGCGCACTATGACCCACCCGCATCAGGACAGCAAGATGCGGCCGCCTTGGCAGTGGACGCCCTTGGCAACGTCTACGTTACCGGTACGTCCAGAGACTTCACGAATACGTACATGACAACCGTCAAGTACAGCCCAAACGGAACGGAGTTGTGGGTTGCCCGCTATGACGGCCCTGTAGAAGGGGGAAACAACGAAGGAAAAGCTCTCGTCCTGGACGACGAGGGCAATGCATACGTCACCGGTACCAGTTGCCAGAGAGTCGCCGACTCGGGACACTACGACCATTCCTATACAACCATCAAGTATGGTTCGGATGGAGCGGAGATCTGGATGGCCCTGTACGACGGGCCGAACGAGTACTATCCGAAGGATTACGCCACAGAGATCAGATTGGATGAATCCGGAAACGTCATCGTCACAGGTGTTATAAGCGCAGGCACGGGTACCGACTACAACGATGACTTTGCCACGGTAAAGTATGATCCTGAGGGAAACGAAATCTGGGCGGCCCAATACAACGGGCCTGAGAACGAATCGGACACACCAAGAGACCTGGCGGTGGATGACATAGGCAACGTGTATGTGACAGGAACGACAGGAACGGGCACCGAATTGTCCTCCACACTCAAGTACGATCCGGAGGGGAACACCCTCTGGGTCGCCAGGCACCCGTACCTTGTGGAGGCTAACGCCATGACGGTGGACCCGTCAGGCAACGTGTATGTGGCGGGAGGTATCGTCTACGAGGATCTCAGCGACTATCTTGCGGTCGTGAAGTATGATCCAGACGGAAGCCAGGTTTGGGTGACCCAGTACAGAGGTTCGGATACAAGCCCTGATCCCGTGAAGGACGCGGCAGCGGACGTCGTAGCGGACGGCACGGGCCATGTCTACGTGACCGGACGAAGCCGAGAGGTAGGCAGCTCTCATGACTGCGTGACCCTCAAGCTCGACCCGGACGGAAACGATCTCTGGGTGCGGCACTACAATGGTCCTGGGAATCTCTCGGATCAGGGAACCGTTGTCTCCCTCTGGGCCCGACAGGAAGCCCTTATGTCGCAGGGGACGTTCGAGTTTCGGCCTATCACGGAGAGAACACGGATATCGCGACGATCAAGTACGACCCGGACGGGAATGAGATGTGGGCCGTTGAATACGACGGACCCCCGGGCGAAGGACGGGCAACCGAGGACAATGCCACTTCCATTGCCACGGATGACGACGGAAACGTCTACGTCTGTGGGGCGGCCGAAAACCTGGTCGAGGACATGGATTTTCTCACCATCAAGTATGGAACCGCCGGCAACGGCCTCTGGACGGCCCGATACGATGGCCCGGCACACAAGGGCGACCTGCCTGTGTCGGTCCATGTGGACACCCTCGGAAACGTTTACACCGCCGGCTCGAGCGAAGTAGACGAAACAGACTGGGACTACGCCACAGTCAAGTACGACCCGGCTGGGAACCAGCTTTGGGTCAGCAGGTACGACGGCGGCGTAACCGGGATGGACAGCAGGGTCTCCGATATGACCGTAGACCGCCTTGGGAACGTCTACGTGACCGGGGCGAGCGACACTGAAACGACCAGGAACGACTATACTACGATCAAGTATGACCCGGAAGGGAACATTCTATGGATCGCAAGGTACGCTCAGGACTCCGACTACGCGGAAGGGGCCGTCGCCTTGGCGCTCGATGAACCGGGGAACGTCTATGTCACAGGACAGGACGATGATGGAGACTACACGACGATCAAGTATGATTCCCAAGGTACGGAACTCTGGGCTGCAACATATGACGGAACCTCCTGCGAACCTTCATCCCTCGCGGTAGACGGCGCGGGAGGTGTGTACGTCACCGGTTCCTGTTACGGAGAGGTAGGTAGCGAACTGGACTACGTCACCGTGAAATACAATTCACACGGAAGCGAACTCTGGGCGATGTCCTACAACGGGTCGGGCAATGGCGATGACCTGGCCCATGGCCTGGTGTTGACGGATGGGGGGGAAGCCCTCGTGACCGGGGAAAGCCTCGGCGACGGCACGTGGGCAGATGTAGCCACGGTGAAATACGGAACGGACGGAACCCAGCTCTGGGTCGCAAGATATAACCGATACGGAAACTCCTGGGATGGCGGAAGCGCGATCGCAGCAGACAGCGAGGGAAATGCCTATGTCACCGGGACTTCCGAGGGCTCAACATCAGGCAAAGACTATGTCACCCTCAAGTACGATCCATTTGGGGATCCTGTCTGGGCGACACGGCTCACCCTTTCGCAGTTGGATCGAGCCTCCGCTCTGGCTTTGGGCCCCGCGAACAGCATCCTCGTAACAGGAACGATAAATGGGATTAGAGGGGGCCATGACATCCTCACGGTGAAATATCTCGATGTGGACGAAGCCCCGTCTTGGACCGTGGGGTCCACCGCGATGCCGGCAACACCCACCTTGACCATCAACCGGCCTGCAGGACTCCTGGTGAACCTGCTGCTGGTATTCCTTCCCACGCTTGCCACGGCGATCCTGCTTCGGCTTCGACACAATTGACAATTCACACGGATGTGGAAAAATGCGGCAGGACGTAGCCTCGTCGAGGTACGGACCGTTCCAGCTCACCCGTACGCGGTTTAAAGACATAGGGAGCCCCGATGCAAGAACGGAGAATCCAGACGGATGTGCTCGTGGTCGGAGGGGGCGGCGCCGGCTTCCGGGCCGCCATCGCCGCACGGGAGAAAGGGGCGAGCGCCCTCCTCCTGAGCAAGGGGCCCCTCGCCCGCTGCGGCGCGAGTCCCATGGCCGGGGCCGACTACACCCTGGACGGCAGGTCCCTGAGTGAGCTGGGGCGGCCGGGCGAGCCGGAAGACAGCATGGAGAAGGTCTTCAACGACATCGTGACCCAGGGGTTCTACCTGAACAACCAGAAGCTGGTGGAGCAGTACACCCGGCAGGCCCCCGCCCGCCTGAAGGAAATGCTCGACTGGGGGCTCACGATCACGCTCTCCGATGAGCGGGCCATCTTCACGAGCGGCCTCGGGCTGATGGATGTCCTCCTGAAGCGCGCCCGGGAGGTGGGTGTCGAGCTGGTCGAGGACGCCATGCTCGTCGACCTGGTCGTCCAGGAGGGCATGGTCACCGGCGCCCTCGTGCTGGACATCCGTCAGGGACAGTTCGTCCACGTCGCGGTCCGGGCCGTGGTCATGGCCACAGGAGGCTGGCACAAGGCCTTCTGGCCCAACACGGGAATGCGGGATCTCTCAGGGGAGGGCATGGTCCTGGCCCATCGGGCCGGTGCGGACCTCGGAAACCTGGAATTCATCACCTTCTGCTGCAACGTGCTGCTCGAGCCGCCCATGTGGCGGGGGAGCCTTGCCGCCTACATCATCGGCATGCTCGCGGGCCACGAACTGACGAACAACCTCGGGGCACCGTTCCTCGACTCGTACGATCCGTACACGGTGAGCAAAGGGACGAGCACCGAGTGGAACAAGAGCTTCGTCTCCTATGCATCGTCAAAGGAGGTTCGTGAAGGCAGGGGGTTCCCGAGGGGCGGCGTTCATTTCGCCAGGGGCGACATCCCCTGGGAGAACTACCAGCTCTACTGCTCGGTGGTCTTCCCGAAGTGGAAGTACAAGGCCCTCGATCTGGCCGATCTCGGCCGGAGGTTCCAGGAGAACGAGCCGATCGAGGTGGGCCCGGTGGTCGAGTACTTCGACGGAGGCATCCTGGTGGACCAGACGTTCTCGACGGGGGTCCCGGGTCTCTTCGCCGCCGGGGAGTGTACGCTGGGTCTCTTCGGCGCGAACCGCGTCTTCTCGGCCATTACCGAAATGCTCGTCCACGGCGCCGACGCAGGAGCGAACGCCGCCGCATACGCCGGCCGCGTGAAGACCCCGTCACCGGACACGGAACAGCTCGCCGCAAAGAAGCACGAGGCAGAGCGGCCCCTCCAGCGAAGGAACGGTGTGCCACCTGCACCGGTCCGGAGAAAGCTGCAGGAGCTGGCCCACAGGCACCTCGGCCCGATCCGGAACGGAAAGGAGCTGGCAGCCTTCCTGCAGGAGGTGCGCCGCGTGAAGCAGGAGGAACTCCCCCTGCTCGCAACCTCGACGGAGGGAAGGGCATACAACAAGGAATGGCTGGACGCCCTCGAGCTGGAGCATATCGTCACCCTGCTCGAGCTCGCGGCGGAGAGCGCCCTCCTGCGGACCGAGAGCCGGGGCGTGCATTTCCGCGAGGACCACCCGGACACGGACAACGACAACTGGCTCACGGAGACCGTGGTCGGAAAGACAGAAACCGGATCCACGGGGTCCACCCGGCCGGTGACCACAACCTCGCTCACCCCGCCGGGGGGCGCAAGGCCCTACCTGGACATGATCAAGGCGATGATGGAATCCCACTCGGAGATCGGCGGCCACCATTGAGCGTGAAGGCGACGGCAATGTCTGTAAGGAAGATCACCGCTCGGGTCTTTCGGCTGAACCCCGCTGTGGACAGGGAGCCCCGCTACCTGGACTACGAGGTCCCCCTGGAGGAGGGCATGTCGGCCATGGACGTGCTCGACTACATCTACCAGAACCTCGACAGCACCCTGGCATACTACGACCATGCCGGGTGCGGCCTGGGCATCTGCGCCCGCTGCACGGGCAGGGTCAACGGCAAGGCCGGCCTCTTCTGTCAGGTCCCTGTGACGGGAGACGTGACGCTGGAGCCGACCTCTCCCACACGGGTTCTCAGGGACCTGGTCTGCGAGAAGAAACAGAAACGCTCCTGATTGTTCGCAGGTTCCGCATATGCGGGATCGAAGATGAACATCTCATGGTCCGCAGTAACGGCAACTAATTATCGTAAACCTTTTTCTTGACATATTTTCAATAATTCTGTATACTGTTATCTGTTATCTGCCAGTAGTTCAAAAGCACACCATACATACCCATACTATTACTTTTCATCCCATGAAAAGGGCCATTCTCGTCACTCGAAGATACCGGGAGGGTATCATGCAGGACACTCCTTCTTCCGCCGTGGTCGACGAAAGCCGGGAGGCCTTCGTCGAGATCGAAGCGGAGCGGAAATCCGCCGAAGAACTCGAGGAGGAGATCGCCGAACTCTGCGCGCACATCGACGCGGCCACGTACCGGCTGCTCCGTGCCATCGGGGAGCTGGATCGCCGGGAGGAATGGGCGACCGGATTCCCTACGATGGCGCACTGGCTGAGCTGGCGGGTGGGCATCGACCTGGTCACGGCCGGGCAGAAGGTGCGCGTGGCGCGGGCATTGGAGAACCTGCCCCGGATCAGCGAGGCCTTCCGCCGGGGAAAGCTCAGCTACTCCAAGGTGCGGGCCATGACCCGGGTCGCCACGCCCGAGAACGAGCACTACCTGCTCTACACCGCGGAGAACGGCACGGCGTGCCACGTGGAGAACCTGGTGCGGAAGTACCGGCGTGCGACCCGGGCAGAGGACCGGGAGGAGGCGAGGCGGCAGCGGGAGGAACGGTATCTGGACATGTACACGGATGACGACGGCATGGTGGTCATCCGGGGCCGGCTGCCCCAGGAAGTGGCGGCCCTTCTTCAGAAGGCCCTCGACGCGGCCATGGATGCCCTGAGCGTCGGACGGTCGGATGAGGACCCGTCATCCGCCGTCCTTCCCGCGGACGCGGGAACCCCTCAGCGCTGTAGCAGTGTGGGGCGAACCGACGGCCGGGTGGCCTAGGGAGGTTACCCTCCCCAGGCTCCCACAGATCCGGACGTGCGGATTTCCCGCATCCGGTTCCTCAGACTACGGATTCGCTACGCTTCGGTAAATGCTGTGTACAACCCGTACGGGGGGCAGCGGGTATCGCTTGAGCAGTTCTTTAAACCGGGCCCACGTCATCTTCGCGTGGTGCGACCGGCGGTCGAGCCACTTGCGCCATATCTGTGCTCTGCGACCACCCCGTAGGATTCGACCTCGATGATGTTCAACTCCTCGTTCAGCAAAATGGTCTCGGGCATCTACAATTCCCTCTTTTTCTACCTATCTAGTCGCTTAACACATAAATATCGCTATATTTCACTTGACATTCTTTGAGGGCCGAAGTAATATGTTTGGCCATGAACCGCGCCTTTCTTTTGCCACCGTTGTCCGGAGAAGAACTGCTGGAATTGCAGCGGCTGGTTCGCGCACCGACGACTTCGGCAGGACTCTACCGACGGTGTCTTCTTATTTGGCAGCTGGCCGCGGGTTACAGCATCAGGGAAGCGGGCCAGAGCGCCAACCTGCATTACACGAACGCGCACAAATGGGTGAAGCGATTTCAATCCGAGGGCCTGGCCGGTCTGCACGACCGGAGACGACCCGGCCGCCCGAGAGTCTATGCCGGGGACATAGAGGAATTGGTCATCAAGACGGCGACCTCTCGCCCGGCAGATTTGGGTTTGGGCTTCACCACATGGTCGCTGGCCAAGCTCGAAAGATATTTTCAGCAATACAGTGGAATTGCCCCCATCAGTCGCGAGACGATACGGCATATTCTATCCCGTCACGGTCTTCGGTTTCTGACCGGCCAAACCTGGTGCGAAAGCAACGATCCAGAATTCGAGGTAAAAAAAACGCTATAATTCATCTCTATCACCATCCGCCTCGCTCGGGACAGGTTGTCTGTTTCGACGAAATGGGTCCCCTGCAAACCATCCCGCGAGGGGGAAAGGCCTGGGGCAAGCGTTGTGGCCTTCGGCCAGATCGTTACAAACGCAACGGAACACTGCAGTGGTTCTCCGCCTTTTGCCCGCAGACCGGTCTTTCCATCGGAAAAGGATTCCCCACGAAGTCGGCAGAATGCTGTCGTGCGTTCTGGCTGGAACACATGCTTCCCTTCTGGCCAAGGGGCGGTATCCACCTTGTCATGGACAATCTGGGTGCCCATCAGAAGGCATTGCGGGAACTGCCGGCCAGGATCCGGCGACGCATTCACGTCTACTGGACGCCCACCAATTCCTCGTGGCTGAATCTGATCGAATCCTATTTTGCCACACTCCAACGCACAGGTTTGCATAATACCGATTACAGAAGCCCGGATGAGATTGAACAAGGACTCTTGCGTGCTACGATGTATCTGAATGAAAATCCGCGTGCCTATAAATGGAAGAAAATATAGCGAGATTTCTGTGTCAGACCACTAGAGCCTGTCCCAAATGGTGTTGTTCAACAACTCTGATATGTTAGCCACGAAAAAAAATGAGCAAAGCACGCAACTACCCATGCTTTGCTCAATGCGGTGTGTTATAAGCTCCAGTAGCACAGTCAACAATAAACTGGAGGGGGCACACCGATGGAGATTGTATCGTATCAAGAGGAACTGAGTCCAGCACTTCCTACGGTGGTCGGCAATGTGGATTACCAGGAATTCCGGGATACGCTGTTGCGGATCGACGAGATTCTGAAGCGAAGCGGGGCCGAGAGGCAATTCATCGATGAGAGGATCGCTGCTTACCGGCAGACGGCCGAAGAGAACGGTCGAGAGGCACAGGCCGTGAGTCCCGGCGAGTTGGCCGAGGTGGCTCAACAGGCCAACCAGGCGCTGCGGTGCAACATCACTCGCCAGTTGCTGGGAGAAAGCGCACGCGGGTTCAGCACCCGGCTGGCGGACAGTCCTCTTCTGCAGAGCTTCTGTGGCATTGCCCGGCTGGACGTGATCCGGGTGCCGAGCAAGAGCACGATCGACCGGTACGCAAAGCTGGTGGATGAGCAGGCGGTTCGCAAGGTCATCGATCAGGTCAGTCGCGCGGCAGCCGAGCCGGTAAAGCGGGGCAGGCATCCCCTGGGATTGGAAAAGCCCTTGGATTTGGAAGCCTATTTTCTGGACACCACCTGTGTGGAGGCGAACATCCACTTCCCCACAGATTGGGTGCTTTTGCGGGATGCGGCACGGACCCTCGTCAAGGCGATCCGTTTGATCCGCAAGCACGGGCTGAGACACCGGATGCCGAAGCCCGAAGAGTTGATGCGCGAGATGAACCGATTGTCGATCGAGATGACCCAGACCCCCCGCAAGAAAAAAGACAGCAAGCGGGAGAGGAAGCGAGTACTCCGGCAGATGAAGGAGCACATGCAGGTGATTCGAAGGCATGCGAGCCGATATCGGGATCTGCTTGCCGAGCGGTGGGCGGACACGAATTTGAGCTGGGGGCAGGCCTGCGTGGTGCTGGATCGTATAGACCGGGTTCTGGAACTTCTTCCGAGGGCGATCCGGCAGGCCCATGAGCGAATCATCGCAGGCAGGCAAGTGGCCAATGCGCAGAAGCTCTTGAGCCTCTACGAACCCGATCTTCACGTCGTCGTCCGGGGTAAGGCAAGTGTTGCCGTGGAGTTTGGCAACACCTTGCTCCTTGGAGAGACCCGGGAAGGGGTCATTGTGGATTGGCGACTTTTCCAGAAGCAGGTTCCCG
The DNA here is from genome assembly GCA_964479535.1 of uncultured Thermodesulfobacteriota bacterium. Taxonomy (GTDB): domain Bacteria; phylum Desulfobacterota; class DSWW01; order DSWW01; family DSWW01; genus S015-6. The sequence goes on along the minus strand of CAYZMM010000013.1, from coordinate 28,562 downwards.
GGGATGGGGTTCTCGTGAAGGACTCCGTGAAACGTTTTTCCAAGCTCTTTGGTCGCAATCCGGGTGGCTTGGGAGCGGATCGAGGATTTGACGCGCAGGGGAACCGCGAGTGGTTGGACCAGGAGAAGATCTACAACGGGATCTGTCCGAAGAGCCCGCGGGTCCAGGCGCTGAAGATGACCGACGACCGGTTTGTCAAACTCCAGCGCAGGCGAGCCCAGACCGAGGCCAGGGTGGCCATCTTCAAGAACGGCTTTCTCGGCAGGCCCATGCGAAGCAAAGGGTTCCTGAATCGGGAGCGAGACACCGGCTGGGCGGTTCTCGCACACAACCTGTGGGTCATTGCCCGCTTGCCGAGAGCGGAAGAACGAAGAGCAGAATGGAAACAGGCGGCCTGATCCATCCTTTGTAGATGGTCGTAGCGGAGCATCCGTAGGATAGGTCCGCCTGATTCCTGCTCTCGCAACGGGTTCAACGTTCGTCATAGCGTGAAAGGATGCCAGTAAGGGTTATGACGGGAGGACCACTACCCGAGGTCCGCCCTCGGAAACGCAAAAACACCACCATTTGGGACAGGCTCTATCTAGCAGGAATCTATCGTCTTGAAATCGCTATATAATTGAGATCTTATAACGGAATCCAATGAAGGTCAACGGGAGTGGATGCCTTACTCGGGAGAGGGGGGGGTGTCAATCATCATCCATGATGGCCCTGGTAATCGTGATGACAGAATTTCCGTCTGGGTCGGTAGATAAGATGACGATGTTCTTCGCTGAACATTGCGGACATGTTATGAAACGCTTCGAGCCATCATACTCAACCTTGTACGGTTGCTTTGAGCTTTCTAGCGTCTGCTTTTCGTCGGACTCGGAGGATGTCCCGTTACGAAGACTTGCGTCACAGATGCGGCATGTGGTCGATGTCATCCTCAGCAAACTCCACCTCTTCTCTTTCAGTATTTGTGCGGATCATCATTTCACGGGTTTACTCGCTTCCGTTCATTCAGCTCGTTCATTCAGCGCTCGTAACACCCTTTTTTCGAGTTCCTTCACTCTTGCCTCCAATTCTTTGGTGAGGACAAAGTGAGAAAGGATCAGGTCACCGCGCATCTGTGGGATGATTACTCCGACTACAAGAATGAGGAAGAAAATGACCATACCGAATGTGGAGACTTGATCAAAATAGAGCATGAGGGTGGCGAGTAGGGCAAGGGGAAGTATTGCAGTTATCTGTATTACTCTCAACAGCCTTAGGGTCTTTAGATCAAAGCGTCTTCTGGCGAGGTGCTCCTGCATAGGCTCTCCCCCCTTGTTCCGAGCCGCGCTAGTATCCCGATCAATTTTTTGACTGTCAATTAAGTAATAGCGTACTTCTTGCTGCCAGTCAAGCAAGAATAAAAAAGCGTTTGATATGTCTGTTTGTCAGGTCAGAACGTAATGGCCAAAAAAAAACAAACTAAGCGGGGGGAAGCATCAACTGGCTGCGCTCGGCCAGACATCACTCCATATCATGTAGGTAGCGAACAGTGCGATCCTGGCAGCTGGGGAGAATATCTGTGTTGAAATTCTTTAACCCTACAAGATGGGTCGGGAATTATCACTCTTAGGCAGGCAGCCATACGTCCAGTCCACCCCGTTCCGGCATCGATGTCGGTTTGAAAGTCGAATGCTCGTCCTACTCTTTCGCTGACATCCTTATTTGGCTTCGCGATCGTGAAAAAGTTGTCTTCTCATTCATGCCACGCTTCTTGGTCAAACCTTCTTGTGGGTGAACCGAAAGTCGCAGTAATCCGCCCCTTCCATGATGGTCTGTGTCCGCTCGAGCTTGATGTCCGGGTTGAACCCCTCGACCAGGGCGAAGTCGCGACCGCAGGAAAGGGTGAAGCCCAGATCCTCCATGCCGAGTTCCTTGTACATCTCGGCGTACCGGCAACGGGTCACGTTCATCGCGATCTTTTCGGACGACATTTCGAGGATCTCGAAGGTGACGGCATCGTCCTGGCTCCAGAGGTCCATTCCCTTGCCAAAGTCCTCCAGGCTGTCTCCGCCCACGAAGGCGTGTAGCAGCTCCCCGCTCTCTCTGGCCAGCTCGAGGATCACCTCCTCCACGATCTCACGGCCCCGTTCCTCGCCGGTCTCCTTCATGAAGGCCCTGATCAGCGGGCCCGCGATTCGCGCCTCGATCTCCCGGCGGGTCAGGATTCCGATCCTGCTCAGATCTGCGCCCATGGCTCCTCCCTCTCTCCGCGGTCTCAAAGCCAGCGGTCAATCTTTGAGATAGTACTCGATGGTCGACACCACGCGGACCGTCTTCCGAAGCTGTCCCTGCTCTGTGATGCCGGGTGCCCGGTCGCGGGCACGAATCACGAACACACCCTGGTTGGCCCGGCGGATGCTACCGATCCCGCTTCCGGAGTCCTTGGCGAACTGCTCGGCGGCGCGGCGAGCCTCGGCCGTCGCCTCGGCGATCATCTCCGGCTTCAGGTCGTTCAGGCGGGTGAAGAGAAAGGTGGGGCCGGTCGACGGCCCTCCGGTGGAGGAGAGCACCACACCCAGGTCGACCAGTTCGCCCACGGCCTGGCTCGCCTTGTCGATGGTCCCCGTGTCTTCCGTGCGGACCATCAGGGTCTCGGTGAGGATGTACCGGCTCTGGGTCGGCCCGCTCCGATACGGGTTCGCCAGCAGATCGTTCACCTCCAGCTTCCGGATCTCGGCCGCGGCCGGGTCGATGCCCTGTTTCTCGAGGAAGGAGAGCACGTGCCGGTGGCTCTCCTTCCTCGCGGCCTGGGCCTTCCCCAGGTCATCGTCGGTGGCCACGAAACGGATGGGCCAGAGGGCGACGTCCGCCTGAACGTCCCTTTCCGACACGCCCTTCACCGTGACGAACCGGTCGGCCGAGCGACCCTTTACGAACCCGTCCCCAACGAACCAGCCCGCAACCGCGATCCCGACGGCCAGCAGAAACGCTCCCCGCATAACGGCACCTCCTGTCAACACGCACTCACAGGGGCTCAAGAAGTCTACCTGATTCCATCTTCAATCCGTCATCCATCCCGTTCGCCCTTCGCCCTTGCCCTTTCGCCTGGGCGGATTCCGTACAACCCTGCCCATGAGCGTCCCGCACCGGTGTGCTAGACGCCCAGCCCTACGATCTCCCCCGGCTTCTCCGGCGGCCGAACCTCCTGGGAACGCTCGAGGGACAGACTGCCGGAGGGACAGGCGGAGACGCAGTTGCCGCAACCGATGCAGTATTCCTCGGTCACCTTGGCCGTTTCGCCCTCCATCTCCAGGGCCTCCATCTGGCACCGCTCCAGGCAGTCGCCGCAGCCGGTGCAGGTTCCCGGGTCCACCACGGCCAGGAAATTGGAGCCGGCCACCTGTTTGAGCCCCCGGTACTTCTTCATCCGGACGAGGAAACTGCAGCAGCACCCGCAACAGTTGCACATCACGATGTTGTCGCCCACGAAGTTGTTGATGTTGTGGACGAGGCCGTACTCCTCGCACATTTTCAGGAGCTGGACGAGTTCCTCCCGGGTCTTGCGTTTGGCGAATCCACGGTCGATCATGAAGTCAGCGGCCTTTCCGAAATAGACGCAGGCGTCCCTCGGTGCATCGATCCTGCAGGGCGTCCCGGCCAGCTTCTTCTCCTGGCGGCACGCACAGGCGCCCACGGCAAAGGAGGTCTCCCGGTCCAGGATCGCGGATATCTGTTCCCACGTAGCCACCTCCGATCCGCCGGGCAGTTCCTGTTCCACGGCCAGGGTCCTCAGGCCGGGAGCGCCCAGCTGCTCGTTCGCCAGCACCGGGTTGCGAAAAAGGTCGCCTGCCGCCTCCTCGAGCCCCTCGTGCACTTCCCGGAGCAGTCTCAGCCGCTTCCTGACCTTGTCCGTCTCCTCCCCCTTCATGGACTGAAACTCGAAGACGCCGGGCACAAAGGGCGCGAGGGAGTATCGCTTGGACCCGTCTTCCTTCTTCTCGACGAAGATCAGGCCCTCGTCCGCCATCCCCTCGAGCAGCCTCTCCAGGTCGCCCTCATCACGTTTCATCGCTTCGGCCAGGGCCTCGAGGCTGTGGGCCCCGGTCGGAAACGCCGCCCCCAGGGCCGCCTGTTCCTCGGTATACACGTCCCGCAGGAAGGTCAGAAGCGGTTCGATCAGCGGCAGCTGGAACAGGTTCTGATTCAGCCGTTCCCCCAGCTTGACATAGATGTCTTCGCTCATGGTTTGCACCTCGTCCGGAAACCGAAAGGAAGGGATTTTGAGATCCTGCCCTTGGACGACTTCTCCGCGGACACCCGACGCCGGTGGAATTGTAGCAAATCCCGGGCGGAAACGCATGCCGCGGGACCCCCCTCTGCGGAAAGGAGGAAGCCCTCGCCCCACTGCGTTCACCATGCCGTTTTGTCTTTTGACATAGATTCTCTTGTGTTGGTAAGATGTCTCAACAAACCGGCAGGGAGGTAGGTGGTCGTGTCGTCGAAACCCCTTCTTGGTGGACCGCTCATGCGGGCAGGAAATCTGCCTAGGACTTCGCCCCGCCTGAAGCTCGTAGCCCTTTCGGCCGTCCTGCTCCTCTTCGGCGGTGCAGGCGGCTGCCAGCCAACCATCGACCTGAGCGGCACCTATGCCCCCCTGGACTACCCGTGGAGCGGGTATCCGGAGATCCAGGTGGACACCTCCTTCCCGGCTCCCTCCTTCACGGGCACCTTCACCCTCTACGTGCTCGTGGAATACGTGGAAATCCCGATCTTCGGGGTCATCAACGATCAGGACGAGGCCATGTTCTCGCCTTACAACGGGGACCCGCCGATCAGCGGTCTGTGCGTCTGCCGGGGACTCGACGACGGCGGTTCCATCTACACAGGCTCCGGAGAGATCCCCGACGACGGCCTGGCCGACCGTCTCGTCTGCACCACCTACCTGGGACAGCCCTTCGACCCGCCGGCCGAGGTATTCAGGGTGGACTGGTAATCTGAAGGAAAGCCCAAAGGGACCATAAACAGAAACAAGGGGGAAACGATGAGAAAGACATGCAGATGGGTCACGGCTTTGCTCTTGTTCATAGGCGCCTTCGGTGCGGCCCCCGGCCTTTCACAAGGGGCAGACTACGAGGTCTGGCAATGCGGAGCTTGCGGCGAGTTCAACTGCCAGGGCTACGCCACGAGCCCGATGCTTCAATTCTACCCGTATGGACACAAGATCGGGGACCTCTACCGGATCAACCTCGATGCGACCCAGGTCCTCGCAGTGAATCCGGCCGGGGCAGGCTACTACGGATACATGATGTGGAGGATGAACAACGCACCTATCCTGTGGCTCTCCCTGGACAATGCGTGGGGGCTCATCGACTGGGACATCCTTTACAATACGTGTTCCTACCAGGTTGAGACCACCGTGGAGTGCGTGGACTTCGAGGACCCGGCAGCGGGAACGTTCTATGCCGTCGGGGATTTCCTCGCGGATTCGGGACAGACCTTGACCTTCACGCAGTTTCAGTGGTCGAACGGCACGTGGTACAGCGGCGGCTACGGCCAGGTCGAGACGCCCGGCTGGTGCAATGCAGGCGGCACGGGTCAGAACTTGGTTACGAACAACGTCAACGTACAGTTCGCCTTCCCCACGCTGAGTGAAGGCGTGGTCATCCATTTCGGCGAGTACGGGGGAAATGTCAACATCGAGGTAAACGGGGATTTCCGGAACGCGTCGAATTTCGGCAGCGTCGTCAGCCCGGTTGGGGGCGTTGCTCTTTCCTGCGCCGGACCCGGCTGCACGGGAGGAGGTACGGGAACCCTCTACCTGACGGGCACCGTTACCAGCCTGAGCATCGGCGGCCAGGAGTTCTGCGTCGATGATGTCTGCCCCGGGGTGGCGGATTGACCCAGGGGTTCTTCAGAAGTCGTTCTCGGGGGCCACACTCAGCGGGTGTGGCCCCTTCTCTTCGCGCTCATTCCGGCCGGCAAGACAGGACGCCACGACCCGGAAGACCTTGGGCGAGACCAGATACTGGGTGTGGGACACATCCGGGAGGAAGACGTTCTCCGCGCCCGGCTGGGTCATCCTCTCGGCCGGCACCACGTACACGTCGCGGTCGGAGAAGATCGCAAAGCAGCGAACCGGTGACGTTTCCGTATCGTCCCGGTTGAGGTCACGCACGATCTCACTGCCGGGTCGCAGCGAGCGGGTCAGCGGGGTATTTGCATAGTGGGCGGCGTAGGTCCCCTGATGGGGGGTCGCCATGGTGACCAGGGTGCGCACCGATGGGCTGAGCCCGTGCCGCCGGATCGCGTAGCGGGCGATTACGCCGCCCAGGGAGTGGGCCACGATGTCCACACGCTCTTCGCCCGTGGCTCGAAGCACGTCCTGCACGAAGGCCTCCAACCCCTCCGCGTGCTCCTCGATCGTACCCTCTTCGTACCCGAAGGCGTAGACGCGGGAGTGGCCGTTCATCTTCAGGAAGAGCCGAAGGGGCCACCAGCAGCCCCGGTTCCCGCCCAGCCCGTGGACGAGGACGACGGGTGCCCGGCCGTCGTCCCCTCTGTCCACGACCTCTTCCCTTCTGGGCAGGAGCAGGGAGTAGGAGGACAGGGTCACGTATCCGAGCTCGCGCCACACGTCCGGGTTCACCTTCTCCAGGAGGCCGCCAAGCCGCGCACCCAGCTTCCTTGCAGCGCCTCCGAACGCTTCGATTCCTGTCAGATCTCGCATTTGCACCCTTCACAGAGCACGAAGGTGCGGCTACCGGGGGGCCCCACGCTCATGAAAGCCTCGCTCCCCTTGGAGATCGCTTCTCCACAGCGGGAGCAGGACAGCCTCTTGTTGGCGATCATGGGCTGCCAGCCCAGGACCGAAGAAAGGTCCTCTTCGCTCATTCCCTGACCGATCGCCTCGGCGATCTCGATTCCCCCGTCCACGATGTTCTCCACCATGCGGGTGGAATCTTCGAGGATGTTCCGGACCAGGTTGGATACGGGCACGCGAAGCCGTCTCGCCTGCACGACCAGACGGTTGTAAAGGGACGGGGGCACCCGGGCCTGGAGCACGCGGTCCTTGCGCTCAGGCTCCTGGGACGCTTCCCGGAACCTCTCCGGCTTCGGTCCCCGCCGTCTCTTCTGGGGAGGTCGCCTCTTCTTCGTCATGCCGGATATTGTACTACAAAAGAATACAATGTCAAGCACGACCGCTGCGTGAAACGATACGGACTGCCGGAAAGATCAGGGGTCTGCGGGCGCCAGGCAAGCGTCGAAGAAGCAGTCCACCGCGCACCGCCACTGGCCGAGCGGATCCAGCGGCAGACTGCACCGGTTGTTGCAGCTCACGAACTCTGGATCCTGCAGGCTGAACTCGCAGTCGCAATTCAGGTCGTGCTCATCGTTGCACGAGGCCCGACACGGGTTGAAATTGATGTTGCGCGGATCGCATGCGAGCAGACACTGCCTGAAGTTCTCGCAGCTCGTGCAGCTCAGGCTCACGCTCTCCCAGCCGAGCCCGGACAAGCACTCGCACTGAAAGGAGTTCCCCCCTTCCGGCGTGCATGAATCCGCGAACGCGCCGGCGATCGCCCCGCACGGGTCCGGCTCACACGCGCCCTCCGTGCAGATCTCCAGCTCGGGGTCCCATGCGAATCCGAAGCTGCATTCGCAAGAGAATCCGTCTTCGCCCACGACCTCGCAGGTTCCCGGAACCGCTTCGTCTATATCCGCACAGGGGTCCGTGTCACAAGGACCCAGGCACGCGGCGGTCATGACGTCCCAGGAAAAGCCCGTGTCGCAGTCGCACGTGAACGCGTCGGCACCGCTGCCCGTGCAGGTGTCGGACAGGGCATTGACTATGCTCTCGCACGGGTCCGGATCGCAGGGATCCACGCACGCGTCGGTTGCACCTTCCCAGAAGAAGCCGGCATCACAATCGCAGGTGAACTCACCGGCACCGAACCCGTTGCAGGAGCCCGCTTCCGCGTTCGTGATCAAATCGCACGGGTCCGGGTCGCAAGGGTCTTCACACGTCCCGGCGGTCTCGTCCCAGAAGAAACCCGTATCGCATTCACAGGCGAAGGTCGATGCGGTGGGCATGGTGCACGTGCCTGCGACGGCATCCGCGATCTGCGCGCACGGGTCCGGGTCACAGAGGTCCTCCACGCAGCTCGAGGTTCCCGAATCCCACATGTACCCCGCCCCGCATTCGCAGGTGAAGACCGTGGCGCTCAGGGCCTCGCAGGTGTCTCGGACGGCGTTCGGGATCCCTCTGCACGGGTCAGGGAAGCAGGGGTCCTCACAGGTCCCGGCGCTCCCATCCTGGAGCCAGAACGTGCCCTCCTCGCATTCGCACAGGAAGCTTGTTCCACCAATCATCTCGCACGAGTCCGGAACCGCGTCCGGGATCTGCACGCACGGGTCCGGTTCGCAGAGATCCTCCACGCACGCCTCCACGCCCAGGTTCCAGACGTATCCAGCCAGGCAGTCGCAATAGAAGACGGTCGGCGCATCGGAGGTACACGTGCCGGCAATCGCATTCGCCGCATCCTCGCAAGGGTCGGGCTCGCAGGGGTTGCCCGGTGCTCCGGGCTGCGCGGGATCGTCACTCGTTGCACATCCCGCCGCCCACAGTCCGAAACAGAGACCCCACAAGAGGAGAGACGTTGCTGACCGTCCGCGTTCCATGCGTGCGCCTTTCTTCAGAATCGGGTCCGGGAAGACATGCAGGAAATGTCAAACATACAGGGGTGCGGTGCATCACACAACCTTGTCTTCGGGCACCCCCCGGCTCGACGACCGTAACTCGGCCGCCCTTCCTTCGAAACCGGGCTTGCCGAGCAGGGCGAACATGTTCTGCTTGTACGCCTCCACACCCGGCTGGTTGAAGGGGTTCACCCCGAGGAGGTGCCCGGAGATCCCGCAGGCCGTCTCGAAGAACTGGATCATCTGGCCGAGGGTGAAGGCGTTCCGTGCGGGCGTCTCGAGGACCAGGACAGGCACACCGCCCTCCTGGTGGGCCAGCTTCGTTCCCACGTACGCCTTCTCCTGGATCTCCGGCCAGGTTCTCCCCTCCAGGTAGCCCAGCCCGTCTTCCAGCCCGGAAGCGTCTGCCGGGACCTGAAGCGTCGCCTCCTCCCGTTCGAGGTGGATCACGGTTTCGAAGATCGTTCGTCGGCCCTCCTGGATCCACTGCCCCATGGAGTGCAGGTCCGAGGTGAACAGGACCGAGGCCGGGAAGATTCCCTTGCCGTCCTTGCCTTCGCTCTCCCCGAAGAGCTGCTTCCACCATTCGGCGAAGTACTGCAGCTTCGGATCGTATGAAACGAGGATCTCGGTGGCGTACCCTTTCTCCAGGAGGAGGTTCCGGGTCGCCGCATACAGGGCAGCGGGGTTCTGAAAGAGTCCGGGCAGACCGCACGGCGCCACCATGCTCGCCGCCCCTTCGACGAGCGTGTCGATCCGGACCCCGGCCACTGCGATCGGGAAGAGGCCCACCGGGGTCAGCACGGAGAAACGGCCTCCGATGTCGTCCGGGATCACGAAGCTCCGGTACCCTTCCTCGTCCGTTACCTTTCGAAGGGCTCCCCGGGCGGAGTCGGTTGTCGTGATGATGCGCTTCGCGGCTCCCTCCCGGCCGTAACGTTCGACCAGGTGCTGCCGAAGGACACGAAAGGCAAGGCCCGGCTCGGTGGTGGTTCCGGACTTGGAGATCATGTTCACGTAGACGCTCCTGTCCTCCAGCACCTCGAGCAACTCCTCCAGATATCCGCCGCTCAGGTTCTGTCCCGCGAAGAACACCAGAGGCCCCTGCGATCTGGCCGGAGAAAGGAGCGGTGGAAAGGCATGGCTCAGTCCCTCGATGACCGCCCGGGCACCGAGGTACGAGCCACCGATGCCGACGACCACGAAGGCGTCCGCCTCGGCCCTCACCTCTTCGGCAAGGGTCTCCATCACGCGCAGCTCCGAGGGCGGAATCGACTCCGGATAGCGCATCCAGCCGGTGAACTCCCCCCCTGCCCCCTCGCCCTTCTGCAGGGTCTCGAGCACCCTGTGCACCTCCTCTTCCGTCGCCTCGATCTCCTCCTCCTTGACGAAGGGCAGGACGCCGCCGTAGTCCATCCTGATCCGATCGCTCACAGCTTCTCCTTTCCAGCCACACGTGAAAACCGGCCCGAGTTGATTTTCACTCTATCCGAATTAGAATGGTCAGACAACCGATTTTGCAAGGAGGGAACGAACCGGAATGGAGACCTGGAAGCACCTTCGGACAGCCATGAGGCTCTTCGCCTCCAGGGTGATCCGTTACCTGGTCATGGGAGCCGTCGTGGCCTACGGGTCCCTGTTCACCTTCGGTCTGCTGGCCGGGCCCCTGATCGGCGGTTTCGTGAACGCAGGCCTGATTCATCTGCGAACCGGCAGCCCGCCGGGCCTGGGAGACCTGGCCTCCGGCTTCCGGAACCTGGGACATCTTCTCCTGCTGAGCCTCCTCCTTGCGGCGGCCTGGCTGGGCCTGGGGGTCGTCCTTCCCGCCCTGATGGTCTTCATCTGGTGGGCTTACATTCCCCTTCTCATTCTGGCCGTCTCCCTGGTCACCTGGTGGATCTATGTTCCGGCCCTGATCGTGGACCGGCAAATGAGCCTCTGGGGGGCCATGCGCAAATGCAGGGAGATGGTGACGGCCCGGGGCGGTTTCCTTCCCCACCTCGGCTTCGTCGTGTGTGCCTTCATCCTGCCTCCCCTGGCGATCTTCGGCCTCTCCACGGTGTTCCCCGTTGCCGGGCTGCTCCATTTCCTGGTTTGCCCCTTTCAGCTGCTCGTCCTGGCGGCCGCGTACGACGACGACCCGGAGGGAGGGCCCAGGGTGATGCATTTCTACCGAAAGGCGGAACGACCCGAGGATCCCGCAGCGCCATGAGCGAGCCGTTGCACCTGCCCCCCATGATTCGGATCCGACAGGCCCTCGAGACCGAGGCGATTGCGGACCTGGCCGAGACCCTGCACCGCGCCCTGTCCGAGGAGACCCTGGCAGGCCGGTTTCGCCCGGGCATGCGGGTGGCGGTCACAGCGGGCAGCAGGGGCATCGACCGGATCGCAGAGGTGCTCCGCCTGACCGTGGCCTGGTTGAAGGGCCGCGGTGCCCGCCCCTTCATCGTGCCCGCCATGGGGTCGCACGGTGGGCAACCCCCGGACGGGCCCGTAGAGCTCCTCGCCGCCCTCGGCATCACGGAGGAAACCGTGGGCGCGCCCTTGGAAAAGGACCCCGAAACGGTGGTGCTGGGGCAGGTGGAAGGTGTGCCGGTCCACTGCGCACGCACGGCCGCCGCCGCCGACGGCATCATCGTCGTCAACCGGATCAAGCCGCACACCAGCTACTCCGGCCCCTATGAAAGCGGCCTGGTGAAGATGCTGGCCGTCGGCCTGGGCCTGCGGCCGGGCGCCACCCTGGTCCATTCCCGCGGCGCGAGGGCCCTCCCAAGCATCCTTCCGGAGATGGCCGGGGTGGTGCTTCGGAAGGCGCCGGTGACCGCAGGGATCGCCCTGGTCGAGAACGGGCTCGATCGGTTGCAGAAGGTGGAGGTCATGCCCGCGGAGGAAATGATGGCCCGCGAACCCGGGCTCCTGGAAGAAGCGAGGCGGCTCAGGCCGATGCTCCCCTTTGACGAGGCGGACGTTCTGGTCGTGGACTTCCTCGGCAAGGACCTGTCCGGCACGGGCATGGACACGAATGTGATCGGCCGCCGCTTCATCGCCTGTGAACCGGAACCGCAGGGGCCGCGGATCAAGCGGGTGGCGGCTCTCAGGCTCTCGCCCGGCAGCAAGGGAAACGCCTACGGCATAGGGCTTGCCGACGTGACGACACAGGCCCTGGTCCAGGCCATGGACCCGGCGAGCATGCACGCGAACGCCATGACGAGCACCTTTCTGGAGCGGGCCCGCGTGCCCATGGCCCTGCCCTCCGACCGGCTCGCCATCGAGGCCGCTGCGTCCACCTGCCATCACCCCGACCTCCGGACCCTGAGGCTCGCCAGGATTCGGAACAGCCTGCATCTGGAGACGCTGCTGGTCTCCGAAAGCCTCCTCGAGACGGCCACCAAGCCGGTTGAGGTGCTCGGGGGACCTGCGGAATGGCGCTTCGACAAGGAAGGGAACCTGGACATCTCCTGAGACGGACGCCCGTTCCCCCGCAGCTCGATTCAGGTCATCCTGCGAAAAAAGTTCAGGAATGTCCGGAGAGGGTCGTCTGGGACCGGAAATCTTTTTTTCGGGACCCCCTTGCAAAAACAAGCGAAATCCTATAGTTAAATCGGAATCCTCAAGTTCCGCAGCAATGGCACGTTCGTTGCTTGATCATCTGGGGAGAGCCGTTTCCCGCTTCGGGGCGATGGAACAGAGGGATCGGTATGGAAGGCAGATCTTCACCGCGGGTCAAGGTCAGAGACATTCCTGCCACCATCAGGCGAAAGGGCTTTGCCTTCAGCCTGGGCAAGGCCGAGATGGCCAGGGTGGTCGACATCGGGCCGAAGGGATTGAGCCTTTGCTGTGAATCGACCCTTGCGCCGGACGACCGGCTGGCGCTCGCCGTCATCATCCCGGACAAGAGAACGATCAAGTGTTCCGGGATCGTCCGCAATTTCCGTAAGAGCGACAAGGGCTACCTGCTGGGCATCGAGTTCACGAGGCTTTCGAGCAAGGACAGGGACTACCTGACCCGGAACATTCTCGAGATCGCCGAGGTCGACGTTCTGGCGGCCTGCCGGAGGCTCAAGGACCGGGTGCGGGGTCTGCGGAACCTCCTGGAACTCACGGTGTCCGAGCTTTCCGACCTTACGGGCATTCCCCACGACCGCATCGTGCAGATCGAATACGGCATGGAGAAGGAGCCCCCCGAGGAAATCCTGGAAAGCCTCGCTTACGGCCTGGGGGTTTCCCTGGAGGACCTGCTCGGGGAGGAGGAGCCGGAAGCCGCGGCCCTGCCCTCCCGCTACGCGATGTAGCCGCCTACAGCCCCTTGAGTCCCTTCCTTCTTCTCCTGTCCGTGAAGTAGACCAGGCACTCCTGCCGGAACCTGCAGTGGTCGTCGGGAGCGGAACAGGCGCACCCCTTGCCTTGTTCCGTCTCCCGGCAGCATCGGGGGCAGTACCCGTGCCCGAACTTCTGGCACACGGCCACGGCGTCCTCCGCCGGGTGATTGCGGCACTTCAATACTTCACCCGCCCATCCAGCGCTTGAAGTGGAAGTCGCTGTTCTCGTCCTCGTTCAGGCGGGTGAGGACCTCGAGGAACCAGAGGTCCAGGGACGCCTCGTGCAGATCGAGCCTGGGGAAGGGGTTTTCGCTCTCGCCCAGCACGGCCCTGCCGGTGCGGTCCAGTATGCCGAGGGCAAGCTCGGGAGGATGCACGGGGCGGATCCCTTCCTTCTCCATCAGGGTCTCGTACAGTCGGCCCATGGCCATCGCGCCGGGCACCATGCTCAGGGCCTGCGTCTTCATGACGGGAAGGAAGCAGTCGATGGTGGGTCTCTTGCCCGCACGGTAGGCGGAAGAGGTCGCCGACTGGATGATCTCCTTCGGCAGGTAGAGGCTCGTCGAATAGGCACCCTGTCGGCCGTAGTCGGGGGAGGCGGGATCCCGGCTGCTCCGATCCACGCTTCCGCGCCAGTCGGCGAACACCGCCGCCTCCACCGGCAAACCGGCCCTTTCGAGCGCCTCGGGCATCTCGACCGCCATGGTTCCCATGGTGAACTTCGTCGCTTCGATGCTCCTGTCGTCCAGGGGCATCAGTTCCCACTCGAACAGGCCTTCCTCGTCCACGTCCTTCACATAGACGGGCGGACACCCCGGAAGCAGGCCGGACATGGCGGCCGCCACCGTGTTCACATAGACGACCCGGTCGGCCCCCGCCTCCTTCACGGCCTGCACGATCTCCTCGAAGCGCTCCCCTTCCAGAGCCGCCCCCCGGTTCAGAAACCGGAACCGCTTCCCCAGCCCGGCCTGCTCCGCCTTTTCCTGGAGTGCCAGGCCGCTCTGGTATCCCAGAGACCGCTTCAGGTCCCGGGCCACCACGGTCAGGGTGCCCCCATCGCCGAGCAGGTTGAGCACGGCCGTGGCCAGCGCCCCTCCGACCCCCGATCCGGTGGCGCCCACCAGAAGGAAGTGCCTGCCTTCCATCCAATCCAACCGGTACGCACCCCGCTCCAGACAGGACGACTGCGCCGCCCAGGTATCCTCCACGAGAGCTTTCGCCCGGTCCGGGAAGGCGGCTACGTCCGCGGGGTCCGGCCGTCGAAGGGGCGGTCCCCCCTGTTTGATTCGAAGTCCGGGGGTCGGCCTCGCAAAGGGACTCACTCGGTTGCCGATCATGTCTGCAGGTCTCCCTTTCCTTCTGCAGGCCTCAGAGGTTGTGGGCGAGAAACACGAACGTAGCGTGACAGAGAGCCACGATCACCGTGACGTATGCCAGGCGCTTGTGCCATGTGTGCAGCAACTTCGGCTTCTTCTTCATGAAGAAGCCGCACAGGAACGTGACGACGAGCAGTGAAAGGGTGGTCAGGCCAAGGGCCTCGACGTACTGTCCCGGATTGAACATGTGCCTCTCCCTCCTTCGCCTGGGATCATGTACCGGACTCTTCTATCTCTTTTTCCTGAAGACGGCAAATGCGCCGCCGCAGTTCCCAGCGCTTCCAGATCATGTAGACGGCCGGCAGGATGAGAAGGGTGAGGATCGAATCGGTGATCAGGCCCCCTACCATGGGGGCCGCGATACGCTTCATCACGGAGGAACCGCTTTCGAACACGTTGCCGATCATGATCGGCAGCAGCCCGATGAACGTGGTGGAAACGGCCATCAGCTTCGGCCGCACCCGCATGACCGCGCCCTCCATGACGCCCTCGTAGAGATCCCGGATCGAGTTCAGCCTTCCCTCCTTGCTCCGCCGCTCGTAGACCTCGTCCAGGTAGACCAGCATCACGACGCCCGTCTCCACGGCCAGCCCCGCCAGGGCGATGAAGCCCACCCCTGCCGCGATGCTCATGTTGTAGCCGAGAAGGTACATGAGCCACACTCCGCCGACGACGGCGAAAGGGATCGTCGCGAGGAGGAGCAGGGTCTCGGTCACATTCCGAAAGTGCAGGTACAGAAGGACGAAGATGATGGCAAGTGTCAGGGGCACCAGGAGCTGGAGCCTCTGCCGGGCCCGCTCCATGTATTCGAACCGTCCGCTCCACTGGAGGGTGTACCCTTCGGGGACCTCCACCCGTTCCGCAACCGCTTCACGGGCGTCCTCCACATAGCTTCCCAGATCCACGTTGCGTATGTTGACCTGAATCCACGCATTCAACCGGCCGTTCTCGCTCTTGATGACCGGAGGTCCCGGCACGAGCTTCAAGGCGGCCACCTGTCGGAGCGGTATGTGCTGCCCACCCGGCGTGGGAACCAGCACGCCCCCCAGCGCGTCCAGGTCGTCCCGGAAGGCCCGCCCGTAACGGAGATTCACCGGGTATCGCCTCCTCCCCTCCACCGTCTCCGTGATGTTCATTCCGCCGATGGCGGAAAGCACGATGTCCTGGACGTCCTGCACCAGCAGGCCGTATCGGCTCGCCCGGTCCCGATCGATCTCGATGTCCAGGTAGTGGCCTCCGTAGGACTTGTCCGGGTAGACCGAGACCGTTCCGGGCACGCTGCGCAGCACCGCCGCCACTTCGGAGGCAAGTCCTTCGAGCGCCTCGAGATCAGGGCCGGCGATCTTGACGCCCACGGGGGAACGGATCCCGGTGGAGAGCATGTCCAGCCGGATCTTGATGGGTCCCTCCATGGCGGCACTGGTCAGGCCGGGGAACCGGATGGCATCGTTGATCGCACGGTCCAGTTCCTCCGGGGTCCTCGCGGGCTCGGTGTCGGGCCAGACCCGTCGCAGCTGCTCCCTCACCCAACCGGGCAAGGGCAGAGCCGAGTACCAGCGGGGCCGCTCCTTTCGTGGCCACTCCTCGGGGGGCCTGAGCTGGATGGTCGTTTCGATCATGCTCAGCGGTGCGGGATCCGTGGATGTCTCCGCCCGGCCGATCTTGCCGAAAACGGACTGCACCTCAGGAAAGGTGGCAATGATCTTGTCGGTCTGCTGCAGGATCTCCCTCGCCTTGGTGATCGAGATGCCGGGATCGGTGGTGGGCATCCAGAGGAAATCCCCCTCGTAGAGGGGAGGCATGAACTCGCTTCCCAGCCTCTTCAAGGGCAACCAGGTCAACGCCAGGACCAGCACCGCCGCCAGCAGAACGGTCTTGGGAAACCGCAGCACGAATTCGATGCAGGGGTGGTAGACCCGGATGAAGAAACGGCTGATCGGGTTTCCGTCTTCCCGCGGGATCCTGCCCCGTACGAAGAGGCTCACGAGCACCGGGATGACGGTGATGGCCAGCACGGAGGCTGCGGCCATGGCGAAGGTCTTCGTAAAGGCGAGGGGGCGAAAGAGCCTGCCCTCCTGTTCCTGCAGGGTGAAGACCGGCAGAAAGGACAGGGTGATGATCAGAAGGGAGAAGAACAGGGCCGGACCGACCTCGCGGGCCGCTTCGATGACAATCTCGTCGCGGTCCTTGACGGGTGCGTCTCCCTCACCGGCACGCTCCAGGTGCTTGTGTGCGTTCTCGACCATCACCACCGAGGCGTCCACCATCACGCCTATGGCGATCGCAATGCCGCCGAGACTCATGATGTTGGCGTTGATCTCCAGCAGGTACATGATGATGAAGGAGACCAGGATGCCGGCGGGCAGCGTGAAGATGGAGACGAAGGCACTTCGGAAGTGAAGGAGGAAGGCGATACACACAAGGGCGACGACCAGCATCTCCTGGGTCAGCTTCTCTCTGAGCGTGTCGACGGCCCGGAGAATCAGGGTGGACCGGTCATACACCGGCACGATCTTCACCCCCTCCGGAAGGCCCTTCTGAATCTCTTCGATCCTCCTCTTCACTCTCTCTATGGTGGCGAGGGCGTTTTCGCCGAGTCGCATCACCACGATACCGCCCGCCACCTCGCCTTTTCCGTCGAGCTCGGCCACGCCCCGGCGCAACTCCGGCCCCAGTGAGACCTCCGCCACGTCCCGGATCAGGACGGGCGTGCCGTGCCGGCTCACACCCACCGGGATTCTCTCGATGTCCTGCACGGACCGGATGTATCCACGCCCCCGCACCATGAATTCGTGCTCGCTCATCTCGACCAGCCGGCCGCCTGCGTCCATGTTGCTCCGTTGAACGGCCTGCCGGATCCGAGGCAACGGAAGGGAATACGCCCGAAGCTTCACCGGGTCCACGGTGATCTGATACTGTTTGACATAGCCTCCCACGCTCGCCACTTCGGCTACCCCTTCCACGCTTGTCAGCTCGTACCGCAGAAACCAGTCCTGCAGCGAGCGGAGCTCCTGAAGCGTGTGATCTTCCGAAACCAGCGCATACTGGTAGACCCAGCCGATGCCGGTTGCGTCCGGCCCCAGTTGGGGACGGGCCTTTTCAGGAAGACGGGCCTGAATGGCGGAGAGGGCTTCGAGGACCCTGCTCCGAGCCCAGTAGAGGTCCGTTCCGTCCTCGAAGATGATGTATACGAGAGAGAACCCGAAGAACGAATACCCGCGGACCGATTTGGCGTACGGAACGGCCAGCAGGGTCGTGGTCAGCGGATAGGTGACCTGGTCCTCCACCACCTGAGGGGCCTGACCGGGGTATTCCGTGTAGACGATGACCTGCACATCCGAAAGGTCCGGGATCGCGTCGAGGGGAATGTTGAGCATCGCATAGACACCTCCTGCGATCACGACTCCGGTCAACAGGAGCACGAAGAACTTGTTCCGGACCGAGTACTCGATGATCTTCTCGATCACTCTGCACCGTCCTGCGGTTCCGTGGTGAGCTTTCGGAGAAAAGCCTGAAGGCTGCTTTCCGAATCGAGGAGGAACTGAGCGCTCACGACGACCTTCTCGTCGCCGCCAAGTCCCCGTTTCACCTCGTACACCTCCTCCCCGGAGACCCCCTCCCCTTTCACCCCGAGTTCCACCTCTCTGGGCAGGAACCTGCCTTCACCGAGGGCCACGAAGACCACGTCCGTCTCCCCGGTGCGGATGACCGCGTCTTCGGGAACCTGCACCGCCTGCAGGGACGCCACGGGCCGGATCTCCACATCCGCATACATGCCGGCATCCAGCCGCCCCTTCGGGTTCTCGATTTCGATACAGGCCTTCACGGTGCGGGTCTTGTCGCTGAAGAAGGGCTGCAGGAACAAAACCTCTCCCCGGAATTCCTCTCCCGGGAAGTAGGGCAACGTGATGGTCGCCTCGAGGCCCGGCCGAACCCAGGGCAGCTCGGATTCGTAGATGTCCGCATGCACCCAGACCGTGGAGAGGTCGGCGATCCGGTACAGGTTCATGCCCGCCCTTGCGCGTATCCCCTCCAGGGCTGAACTCGTCTTCTCGATCACGACACCGGCCACGGGCGACACGACGGCCAGACGTCTGTCGATCCTTCCGGTTCGCTCCAGTCGGTCGATCTGTCCCTCGGTGATATCCCAGTAGGCGAGGCGATCGCGCGTGGCCGTGAGAAGGGCTTCCGCCCGCTCCACGGCCTCCACGCTCCCGGACGCCCGGACCTTTGTCAGGTAGCGCAGAGCCGTGAGGTATTCCTCCTGGGTCGAGACCAGCTCGGGGCTGTAGATTTCGAAGAGCTTCTGCCTTTTCCTCACTCTTTCACCGATGTAGTTCACGTAGACCTTCTCGACCCACCCGTCGAACTTCGTGTTCACGAGAAAGATTTTCTTCTCGTTGTAGTCGAGGATTCCCACGGTACGGACCACGGACCGCAGCGCACCGATCCGGACCGATTCCGTGCGCACTCCGATCTGCTGAACGATCGCCGGATCGATCCGCACCACACCCCCCTCAGCCTCCGCATCCGTCTCCTGCCGCAGCGGAACGAGTTCCATCTGACAGATCGGGCACGTCCCCGGCTCCTTCTCCACGACTTCCGGGTGCATGGGGCAGGTCCAGAGCCGGGACGCCTCCTGGACCGACCCGTTCGGACGGTCCTTCGGCTCCTGCTCCAGCGGAACGAGTTTCATCTGACAGATCGGGCAGGTCCCGGGCTCCTTCTCCACGACTTCCGGGTGCATGGGGCAGGTGTACAGATGCGCATGCGCCTCCTGCCCGCCATGCCGTTCAGCCCCCTGTTGCACGCGCACTCCGGACCCGCCCGGCAGCCACGAAAGAGAGAAGGGGTTCCAGAACACGAAGGCTCCGAGGGCAAAGCCGAAGAAGAAGAACACGGCCAGGGAGAAGGCCTTCATCCTGCCGCTCGCGGGCGGCAGGGAGAACGCATCCTCCTGGGGACGGGATTCTTCTTCGTGAGCCATCGGCAGCAACGCCTCCCTGTCCTACGAGGGGAATTTCAGGCCCAGGGCCCTTTCCATGCCTGCCAGGGCGGTCAGATATTCCGATTTCACCTTTGCGTAACCGTACCGTACCCCCAGGAGAAAGCGCTCGCTGTCCAGCAGCTCGAGGAAGGTGATCTTCCCGGTCCTGTAGGCGGCCTCGGAGGAATCCCGCGCCTGCTCCGCCTGCGGGATCAGGGTGTCCTCGTAGAGCCGCCACTGTTCCAGTAGGCTCTCCAGCTGGAGGTAGGCGTCCTGGACCTCGAAGAGGACCCGGTCTTCCTGCCTCGCATACGCCGCCCTCGCCTCCATCTCCTTGAGCCGCGCCTCGTCAACGGCGGCGCGGACCTTGTGCACCCAGATGGGCAGGTTGATGCTCGCAAGAACCCCGATCGCATCCTTGCCGTCGTCCTCCGGCGGATTCAGGATGCCGGCGGGATCCTTGCGATCGCCCACGACGACGTAGTTGAAACCCAGGGTCAGGTCGGGCCAGTACTGCTTCCTGGCCAGCCGCACGTCTTCCTGCCGCGCTCTGAGCGCGTGCAGACGTGCCTGCAGTTCCTCCCTGCCCGCGTGTACTTTCCGGTAGAGATCCTTGAGGCTGAGGTTCACCTCCGGCAGGTCCTGTGGCTCCGGCCCGAACGCAACGCCCTCCCGAACCCGGCCCACAACTCGGGCCAGTCTCCGCAGGGCGACCTCCCGCTGGCGGCCGAGAACGATTCCCCGTTCGTTGAGTCGCGTCATTTCACTCTGGACCTTCAACACGTCCTGTTGAATGCCCTTGCCCGTTGCATACCGCGTGAGTGCGATCTCCTCGTACCGGCGGAGCGTGGCCAGGTCCTCTCCGGTGACTTGGAGGGCTTCGGCCAGATAGACGAGGTCGTAGTAGGCCGTCTTGACGTCGAGAACCACGGCCCTCTGGAGGCTTCGGTACTCCCAGGCCTTTTCCAGCGCCTCTTCCATGGCGGCCTGCCCCGCAGCGGAAAGCTTTCCGAACCAGGGAAGCTTCTGCGTGAAGGCGAGCACCGCCTCCTGGGGTCCCACCCGCGTCTCCACGCTCTGCAGGAATGCGGTGACGGTGAGGTTCGGGTCCGGCAAGGCAGAGACCCTGCGAACCTTCCTGAGAAGGGCCTGCCACTCCGCTTCCGCCTGCTCGAGCTCCGGATTCTCCGCAAGGGCCGTAGTTGCAAGCTCTTTCAGGCGGAAAGGTTCCAGGTAGAAGAACCGCTCCGGCTCCTCCGCCACTCCCCTGAAAAAGGAAGGAACCTTGTCGTAGGCTCGCCGGAACCCGTCGATCTGCAGCGTCTGATCTTCGATCCTGCCGGCTGATCGGTTTTCGGCGAGAACCGGCCTGCTCGAGGTCGGCAGGGAAGCGGCCAACAGGACACACGCCAGCAGCCGGGCAGTTCCCCGGATGGGTCGCTTTCTGGGCATGACTTCCTTCCGGTGCTGTTGGGGTCTTTACTTGGTAGATGAAGCGGAGGGCATAACTGATTCAAAAGGTTAGCTTTTTCGGGGGGAATCGGGCCTCAGGCCCCGTCGAGACCGTGATGCTCCACGCGGCGGTAGTAGGACTCCGGGTCGGTCATGAACTCTTCCACTTCTTTCAGGGAAAGATAGTGCTCGTTCTCGATCTGCGCAAGCAGGGAGAAGAACTCCTTTTCCTTCGGGTTCGTCACGCTGTCCCGCAGCTTCGCATAACTTTCGGCGCCCTTCGCCTCGAAGTCGATGGCGATCCGGACCGCCTCCAGGTCGTCGTCGTCTCCGCCGCTCTTGACGTCCACCCCCTTGACCGAATCCATCAGGAGGTTCTTCACCACCGTGTCCTTCACCTGAAGAGGCACGGTTTCAGGCCACTTCTCCTGCTTCTCCCATCTCGCCTGCAGTTCCCTCAGTCTTTCCGCATGCTCGAGCTCTTCGTCCCCGATCTGCTTGAACATCGCCTTGCCGACGGGGTTCTTTGTCCGGGCAGCATGCCTCAGGTAGAAGGCCCTTTCCTTCATCTCGTTGTTCAGCGCCGTATCCAGGGCGTTGAGTCTTTCCTTTTCGTTCATTCCTTCGAACCTCCCAGGGTTTCCTCGGGAACGTCTCTACAGAAAATTTACCAGTCCGCTGAGGCCCTTGTCAACGATCGGTGCTTGCATCTTCTTCAGGCACCGTGGTATTCAAACACCAGTTCAGGGCATCAAACGCCAAAAGGGCGCACTCATGCCGGACACGAAGAAGAAAAAGGCCGGGGATCAGGGCGTCGGGCATGTCCTGCTGGCGGTCACCCAGGTGGCGGGCTGGGTGCTCTTGATTGTAGCGGGGTGCCTGGTCGGCCTGGCCAGGCCGCAATCGACGACCATCGCCGACAAGATCTTCCAGACGACGCAGCGGCAGACCTGGGACATGGATCTCATCGGCTACGTCGGTCCCGTTCTGATCGCGGCGATCGCATGCACGCCCGTCGGCCTCGCCATCTACCTGCTCGGGCTCAGAGGGCACCGATACAGCTTCCCTGTCTCCGTGGTTCTAACGGGTTTGCTCGGAGTGGCGGGGCTGGTCGCCTTCATCCTCTACAAGCCCGGGTCCTGAACCGTCCCGTTCGGCAAAGTGGACCGCCGCGACTACAGTGACTCCGTAATATCCACCAGGCCCAGCTTGTCCAGGGCTTCCCTGCGAGGCACGGCCGTTTCCGGGTCCCACTGAAGCTCTTCGTAGAATCCCCTGCTCAGGTCTTCCGTGTTCAGGGTGATGCCCTTGAGCGGCCCCGCGGAAAGAGGCGGCTTCCCCTTCAGCCGGTCCGACATCTGGAAAGGCCCCACCCCCTCCCGGGCGTTGAAGGCCTGCCGAAGGGTCTGAATGCGCTCGCCGATGACCAGGTAGCTCTCGTTCGACAGGTCCCAGCCCGTGGCGGCGTTCAGCCACTTGAAGATGGGAAACTTGGGCCCGCCCATCAGCATACCGAATTCGCACAGGCCTGCACTGTTGACCAGTTGCATGTACTTGCTGTTCAGGGACTGGAGCTTCGACTTGCCCTTTACCTTCTGGCTCCACCCCTTGCTGACGATCTGGGGAACGGCCTTGACCGCCTCGCCCGGGAAGATCTTGTGAAGGTCGAGGATCTCCTGGTAGGCATAGGCTGCGATCGTGTGACGGCCGGGCGTCGGCTCGCAGATATAAGCGGTCGCAAAACCGGGATCCATGCGCGGGTCGTGGTAGCCCACCTCCTGGCCGCCGGCGTGCATGGCGTACATCTCCGACCCCTTCCCGATCTTCCCGGCGGCAACTTTCACCCCATCCGCCAGGATGTCGCCCAGTCCTTCCCTCGCAATCATCTTCTCGAGGAGGGCGAGCATCGCATTCTCATCGCCCCACTGGAGATCGATTCCGCCGGTGTCCTCTTTGGTGAGGATCCCGTGTTCGTAGCACTCCATGGCGAAGGCGATGGCGGATCCCGCGGAGATGGTGTCCATGCCCGCCATGTTGCACATCTGGTTCGCCTGGCAGATGGCCCGAAGATCGTCGACCAGGCACATGCTGCCGAAGGCGGCGAGGGTCTCGTACTCCGGCTTGTGGGACTCTTCGATGGGCCACGGGCCGTCCTCCACCTTGATGATCCCTCCGCAGCCGACCGGGCAGTTCGAGCAGTGGTACTTCTTGACCTCCAGGGAGACGACCGCGTCGTCGGAGATCTTGACCGCCTTGTCCGGCTGGAAACACTCGCCGGCAACACCGCCCCAGTTCCTGACGGGCGCCTCGCCGGTGGCGCAGTAGAAACCCATGAAGCCGGGCGTCCCGTACTGCTCGAGGAGGCTCTTCAGCAGGGGCGGCTGCGTCTTCGTGTGGAACTTCGCCTTTCCGAAGAAGCGCCCGAGGGTCCGGGCCACACCGCCCAGGCCCGGAAGCTTGTCGAACATCTTCGCCTGGGGGCTTGCGTTCAGGAGCTTCAGGAACTCCTTGTTGGCCGCCTTGAGGGCTTCCGCATCCTTGACCTCCACCTTCTTGCTTCCCTTCACCACAACGGCCTTGAGCTTCTTCGACCCCATGACCGCGCCGAGCCCGGACCGGGCCGCGCAGCGGCCGCCGTCGTTGAAGATGCCGGAAATCAGGGAGAGCCTCTCCCCTGCCGGACCGATGCAGGCAACGTGGAGATTCTTCTCCTGGATCTCCTGATCGATGGCCGCCTCGGTTTCGCTCACCGTCTTGCCCCAGAGGCCGCTTGCGTCCCGGATCTCCACCTGATCGTCCTGCACCAGGACGTAGACAGGGCTGTCCGCCTGGCCCTTGAAGAACAGCCCGTCCCATCCCGCCCGCTTCACGGCCGGGCCGAAGGTGCCGCCGCCGTTTGCATCCCCCCACCCGCCGGTCAGGGGGGATTTGCCGACCGCCATGTATCTTCCGCTGAACAGGGCCGGCGTGCCCGTGAGCAGGCCGGGCGTGAGTCCCAGCACGTTGTCCGGACCCAGGGGGTCAGCGCCTTTCGGTATGTGTGCGAAGAGGACCCTCGCGCCCAGGCCGTACCCGCCCAGGAAATTCCTGTAGACGTCCTCCTCGAGTTCCAGGGTCTCGGTCTCTCGCTTCGTCAAGTCCACCATCAGCACCTTGCCCGTATAACCTGCACCCATGCCTGTCCCCTTTCGTTTCCGGGTGTTCCTTCGCGTCCCTGTTCGTCTGCGCACTGACCTGCATGATAGCATGCGACGACGCGGCCGTACATGGCGGTCTAGAGGTCACGGATGGCGACGTTCGCCGGGGATTCACTCACCCGTTCGTTGAACCGTTCCAGCCTCCGGGCAAGCCCTTCCCACTCGGCCGACTCCTTCCAGGGGATGTTGTCCAGGCCGCTCTCGTCCAGCAGGCGGATCACCTCGCCGACGGTGAGAGATTCGAGGGCCCGGGCAGGCTGGTACGCAACGGTCTTCTCCGCATCGGTACCGACCTCCGAGAGGACCCGGGCCTCGGTCAGGTCGGACAGCACGAGCCGGATGAGCCGGATGGGAATTCCGAGGAGCGCGGAGAACTGCTCCGCAGAGCGGGGAGGGTCGCCCGCCAGGAAGTCCTGCACACAGAGCTGCGTGAGCCGGAGGGCGACGATCCGCTTCAGGTTGTTGCTCACCCTGTCGCAATCCGGCTCGAACTCGTAGGTATCCACGTTCTGTTCTGCAAAAGAAATCTCCGCACCGAGGAGAACGACCAGCCAGCTCGTCTGGAGCCACAGCAGGAAGAGAGGGAGAGCGGCAAAGCTTCCGTACACCGCACCATAGGTCGAAATGCCCACTTGAAACTTGATGTAGACCCACTGCACCACCTGATACATGGTGCCGGCCACGATGCCGGCCAGGAACCCCGACCGGAAGCGGACGGTCGTGTACGGCATGAGGATGTAGAGGAGGGTGAACAGAATCCAGAGCGCTGCGTAGGGGATCAGCTTCAACAGGCCGGGCACGAGCGGCCCTGCAGACGCCAGGATCTCCAGCTTGTCGGTGAGGAGCGTCACCTGGCTCGTAATGAGCACCGTTGCGCTGCTCGCCATGACGAAAAGCACGGGGGCGATGATCATGAAGGAGAGGTAGTCGGCGAACTTCCTGACGAGGGGGCGTCCCTTGCGCACTCCCCAGATGTCGTTGAAGGACTTCTCGATGTTTCCCATGAGCCTGACCACGGCCCAGAACAGGACGGCCACGCCCACGCCGGCGATGAGTCCGCCCTGGGTGTTCTCCAGGAAGGAGCGGGCGTATTCGATGATCCGGACGGCCACCTCCTGCTGGTTCGGCAGGGCTTCGAGAATCTGCCTCTCCAGGCGCTTCTCGATGCCGAACCCTTTGGACACCCCGAAGGCCATGGCCACGATCGGAACCACGGAGAGCAGGGAGTAGTAGGTCAGCGCAGAGGCCCGCAGCTGGCATCGGTCATCATTGAACCCCCGTGCGGCCAGCAGCAGGATCCTTGCCTGCCGGATGAGGAAGGCCTTCATGCCGGACAGCTCTCGGACCGGAATGCTCCAGATCCCGGTGGTCAGGAACTCCCGGATTCCGGCCAGGTTGGCTCTTCGATCCTTCTCCATGATCTCCCCGAAGTGCATGATTTCGTGTATTATCTTCGATTTGTGCCCTCGAGGCAACGATGCAAAGTCTCGGGAAACCTGGTAAGCTCTGGATCCAAACGGTACGGAGTGTCCTCCCATCGGCAAACTTCTCGCAGGACCGGATCCATGTCGAATCTCATCGAGCAGGCTTCAAGGGCGATCGCCGATGCAAGCGTGGTGATCGGGTACACGGGGGCGGGCATCTCCACGGAGAGTGGAATCCCCGACTTCCGGACCATGGGGGAGTTCTGGCAGGGCTTCGATCCCGCCACCTTCGAGGTGGAGATAGACAGCCGTGCGGCCTTCGAGAAGAACCCGGAGAAGGTCTGGGGCTTCTTCTCCCAGGCCATCGGGTTGATGGAACGGGTAGCCCCCAACGAGGGCCACAAGGCCCTGGCCAGGCTGGGACGGCTCGGGCGCATGGCCGCGGTCGTCACCCAGAACGTGGACGGCCTGCACCAGGCGGCCGGCTCGGAAAACGTGATCGAGTTCCACGGGAACGTGCGCCGGCTTCACTGCCTCAAGTGCGAGGCCCGCTACACGTGGGAAGAGGTGAAGGGGGGCAGGATCCCTCCCCCCTGCCGATGCGGCTTCGTGCTCAAACCGGAAGTGCCGCTCTTCGGGGACACGGTGAACGTCGAGGCCGCCTCCGCCGCCGAGGTGCTCGCCGCGAACGCGCAGGTCATGCTCGTGGCGTGCACACACGGAGACATCGCACCCGTCAATCGAATCCCTCTGGTCGCCAAGCAGTACGGGGCGGTCATCGTGGAGGTGAACCGGGTGAAGAGCCTCTACACGGACCGGGTCACCGACTATTTCCTGCAGGGAGAAGCCGGAGAGATCCTGCCGGCCCTGGCCCGCGAGGTCGAGGGGATCCTGGGAGAGGAATGAAGAAGGAGAGAAGCAAGAAGCACCGTACCACCCGGGATGCGCCCAAGCCGTCCGATGGGCCCCTGTACCCCTACAGGGGCCAGGAGATTTCAGGGTTCTTCGCCCGACACGAAAGCGTGCGAATCGCGTACCTCAAGATCGAGCGGAGCATGGACGACTTCGGGCATCACCTCTGCGAGGTCATCCTCCGCGCGGAGGGCGAACGGCTCTTTCTGCAGGGCATCGAATTCCAGAAGAATCGTTTTCGCTACCCGCCCCACCTGCAGGTCCTTCCGAACCACATCAAGAGGACCCTGGAGCAGCAGGTGATTCAAAGGTTGCTTCAGACACGGGTGGTCGAATCTCCCCTTTCCGAGGAAGAACTGGCCTATTCCGGAGAACGGGTCGTACCCGGGACCGCTCCTTTCCACGCGTACTGGATGCACGCGCGCCGTTACGGATTCGCCGCCAGGCGATGTCGCGGCAAACGGGTGCTCGACGCAGGCTGCGGAACGGGCTACGGGACCCGCATTCTCGGCCAGGAGGCGGCGGAATGCCTGGGCGTGGACAGCGATCCGGAGGCGGTACGCCTCGCCGAAGCCCTCTTCGCCGCTCCGGACGTTCGGTTCACCGTGGGAGACGTGACGCGGCTGAACACCCTGGAGGAGCCCCCTTTCGATGGTGTGGTCGCACTGGAAGTCCTGGAGCACCTGCCGGGGCGGTCGGTGACGGCCTTCATGGAATCGGTGCAGGGCGTTCTCGCGCCGCAGGGAACCTTCGTGGTCTCGGTGGCGAACCGCGCGCACGGGGATCGGCAGGAGAACCCGTTTCATTTGAGCGAGATGGCTTTCGAGGAATTCGAGTCTCTACTCCGGACCGGCTTCCCCTCCCGGCGGATCGAATTCTTCGGGCAGGATCCGTGGGGTGGAACCTGGCACCTGGATCGGGAGTGCAGAATCGAACGGATTCGCTCCGCCACATCTCACCACGTGTACCTCGCCGTGGCCGAACCGGACCGGTCCGGGTAGGCTCGAGGCAGTCCACAGGCGATGCAGTCCATCCATGCCGATCTGGGACTCTGAATCACCCCCCGGCTCCTGGCCATCTAATTGAGTAAGTTTCAAACCGTTATCAGGATCAGGGGGAAACCGAGATGGACCGTATCGTCAAGCTTTTGGGAGACGAGGCGAAGGTTCTGCTCGAGCACAAGAGCAAGACCTTCCCGAAGAACCAGCTTCACCTGCCCGGCCCGGATTTCGTGGACAGGGTCCTCATTCAGACAGATCGCCCGAACAAGGTACTCGGGAATCTGTCCTGGCTGTTCGCCACGGGACGGCTGGCCGGAACCGGCTATCTGTCCCTGCTCCCGGTGGACCAGGGAATCGAGCATTCGGGGGGCGCCTCGTTTGCGCCG
The DNA here is from genome assembly GCA_964479535.1 of uncultured Thermodesulfobacteriota bacterium. Lineage (GTDB taxonomy): Bacteria > Desulfobacterota > DSWW01 > DSWW01 > DSWW01 > S015-6. The sequence continues at coordinate 835 of CAYZMM010000013.1, read as the reverse complement.
AACCCGATCTATTTCGATCCGGAGAGCATCGTGAAGCTGGCCATCGAGGGGGGCTGCAACGGGGTCGCCTCCACGCTGGGAGTCCTCGGGGCGGTTGCCCGCAGGTACGCCCACAAGATCCCTTTCATCCTCAAGCTCAACCACAACGAGCTGCTCACCTACCCGAACTCCTACGACCAGAGGCTCTTCGCGTCCGTCGATCAGGCCTTTGACATGGGGTGCGCCGCCGTGGGCGCCACCATCTACTTCGGGTCGGAGAACTCCCGAAGGCAGATCGAGGAGATCTCGGAGGCCTTTGCCCATGCTCACCAGCTGGGCATGGTGACCATCCTCTGGTGCTACCTTCGGAACGACGGGTTCAAGCAGGAGCAGGACTACCACGTCGCAGCCGACCTGACCGGACAGGCGAACCATCTCGGGGTCACCATCGAAGCGGACATCATCAAGCAGAAGCTTCCCGAGAACAACGGCGGGTACACGGCGCTCGAGTTCGGAAAGACCCACAAGGCGGTCTACAGCAAACTCACCTCCGAACACCCCATCGACCTAACCCGCTACCAGGTCATGAACTGCTACATGGGGCGGGCCGGACTCATCAACTCGGGGGGCGCCTCGGGGAAGAACGATCTGCAGCAGGCTGCAAGGACCGCGGTGATCAACAAGCGCGCCGGCGGCATGGGCCTCATCTCGGGAAGAAAAGCCTTCCAGAAGCCGATGAAGGAAGGGATCGAACTGCTGAACACGATTCAGGACGTGTACCTGTCCGAAGAGATCACCGTCGCTTAGTACTACAGCGACACATGGGTAGACATTCCTTTGAGGATATTGTATGATC
>CAYZMM010000012.1:0-121963 GCA_964479535.1 uncultured Thermodesulfobacteriota bacterium | reverse complement strand
ACTCTATCTGTCCTCTAAGAAAAATGTGAAATTATTTTTTCGCGAACCCTTAGCGAAGCGTTCCGCGGAGAACAACGTTGCCGGAGCAGAATCGGAAGAAGAATACCGCCCCGAGGCGTGAAGACGCAAGTCCGCCTTCCAACGGGTCCCAGGCCGTATTCGGCTATTCCACGGTGCCTGCCGAAGAGAAGCCGAAACTGGTGTTGGATCACTTTTCCGCCTCGGCGCGACGGTACGACCTGATGAACACCGTCATGAGCCTGGGGGTTCATCACCGGTGGAGGCGGACGGCCGTCAAGATGATGGGGCTGAAAGAGGGCGACCATGTCCTCGACCTGTGCGGGGGCACCGCCGACCTCGCCATCCTTGCCGGCAGAGTCATCGGCCCGAAGGGCAGGGTGACCCTCTACGATTTCAACCGGGCCATGATGGAGGCGGGCAAGCCGAAGGTGGCAAGGGCTTCCCTTGCCGACCGAATCCGTTACGTGCAGGGCGACGCGCAGGAAATCGGCCTGGGGAACGGGCGGTTCGACGCGGCCATGGTCGGCTTCGGCATCCGGAACCTGACGGATCCGAACCGGGGGTTCGAGGAGATGCACAGGGTTCTGAAGCCCGGTGGGACGCTGATGTGCCTGGAGTTCTCGCGGCCCACATCCGCCTGGTTCCGGATGCTCTACGACCTGCACTCCTTTCTCTACATGCCGCTGGTCATGCGCACCCTCGGCCGATCCATGCCCAGCTACACCTACCTGCCGGAGTCGATCCGCACCTTCCCGCTCCCGGACGAGTTGTCGGCGACGCTGGAACAGATCGGCTTCACCGGTGTGACCTACCGCAGGCTGACCAACGGCATCTCGGTGGTGCACATCGGCACGAAGAAGTGACAGAACGAAACCATTGCGATTTTTCCTGGCAGTGTTACGTGTAGATAAGGGTGGTCCTCCCAATACGAAGATCTCGCGAGGTGGGCACAGATGGTAGACCTGTTGATCACACACGGTGATCTTTTCACGATGCGGGGAGAGGGGTCAGGTTACCTGGCGGACGGGGCGGTGGCCGTCGACGGCAGCAGGATCGTTGCCGTCGGTCCGACCTCGGAAGTCGAAAAGGAATACACCGCCAGGCGCACGGTCGACGCAACCGGGAAGGCCGTCTTGCCGGGGCTCATCGACGGACACGTTCATTCTTGTGCCGCCCTTACCCGGGGCTTGGCCCAGGACGCCCCAACCTGGCACGAAGGTGTAGATCCCTACTTTCAGCACGCCACGCCCGATGCTCTTCTCGCCGGCGCACAGCTTGCCGCCATCGAGGCGATCCGTGCCGGCACCACAACCCTTGCCGATTACGGCCCTGGCATTACCCTGGTGGCTCCCTTCTACCGGAAACTGGGAATCCGCGCGGCCCTGAGTGTCCTGATCAGCGAACTGCCGCCCACGGACAGCGACTTCGATCCCCGGGAACTCTATCCCTTCGAGCCCGGCCTCGGAGAGGCGGCCTACAGAGAGAATCTGGAACTCGTCGAAAAATGGGAGGGGGCCGCGGACGGCCGCATCACCACCATGTTCGGGCCGCAGGGACCCGAGTACTGCAGCCGGGAACTGCTCATCCGCATCCGGCAGAGCGCAGAGAAATACGATTTGAAGATTCACCATCACGTGGGCCAGAGCGAACCGGAAATCCTTCAGCTTCAGAAGCGCTATGGCCAGCGGCCGGTCGAGTTCCTCAAGTCGATCGGCTATCTGGGGGAACGGCTGCATGCTGCACACATGAGCCGGTTGACCGACGAGGAAGTACGGGAGGTGGCGCGCTCGGGCGCATCCATGGCGTTCTGTCCCTCCTCCCAGGTCCTTTGCGACGGGATCGTGTCGCCGGCCGATGTCTTCTCCAAGGCGGGCGGACAGGTGTGTTTGGGAACGGACGAGACCTGCACCAACAACGGAACGAACCTCTTCATCGACATGAAGCTGGCCGCCCTGCTCTTGAAGATGAAGAACCAGGATCTTACGGAGATGCCCTGCTGGAAGGTTCTGCGCATGGCAACGATCGAAGGCGCCTGCGCCATCGGTCTCGGCCACGAAGTGGGCTCCCTCGAGCCGGGCAAGAAGGCGGATGTCATTCTCATCGATCTGGGCCGTCCCAGCATGATGCCCGTCCTTCGCAAGCCGGTGCGAAACATCGTCCCGAATCTCGTCCTGTCCGCGCGGGGAGACGAGGTGGTGCTGTCGATCATTGACGGCAGGGTTGTCTTCGAAAGCGGAAGAATCCGGACCGTGGACGAAACGGAATTGCTGGCCCTCGCACAGGGCGCCGCCGAGGAGGTGTCCGAAGCCGCGGGGCCGTCACTGGAGCAACGCCCCACGGTTCAGTTTCGGCTGACCGAGGCAGGGAAATACTGACCGCCGCCCCGCGGTTAGATCTTGCGGGCGACCTCGTTGGCCGCCGTCATGGCATCCAGCATCTCGCCGATCTTGCCCGCATCCCCGATCACGTGCACTTCCGGGACGGCTTCTTTGAGGTCCTCAGAGAGATCGTCGTTGCTTCTCCTGCCCATGGACACGATGAACGTGTCATACGGCAGAGGCGCCTCAGCCCCCTGTTCATCCACGACCACCACGTCCGACGGCGTGATCGCCTTGAGAGTTCTGCCGGTCAGCACCCTGGGATTCCCCGGAGAGGTCAGGGGAATGTCACCGTCTCCCCTGCAAACGTTCATGTCGGTCAGGCGTTTCAGGACGAAGAACCTCCGCAGCACGGACACGTTCGGCGCAATCTCGGTGCCCTTGCCGAAGAGCGTGACGTCTTTGCCCTCTTCCGCCAGGGCAATGGCCAGCTCACAGCCGTACCCCAATCCCTGAACGACGACCTTTTGTCCCACCCTTTCCGGCTGGGCCAACGCCTCGGTGTGCGTGACCACGCCGAACTTCCCTCTTGCCTGCTCGGGGAGGCTCATGGTGGCCCCCACCGCGATGATGGCCACATCGGGCTTCATGGCCTTCACATCCCCGGGTCCGGCTTCCTTACAGACACGCACGTCGATGTTCAGTCGTTGCATCTGCCCCGTCAGGTACTCCACGAGATTCCCGAACTCGGAATTCAGCGGATTCCGCGCCAGGGCCTCGACCGTACCGCCCAGTTTGCCCTCCTTTTCCATCAGCGTCACCTCATGACCCCTCAGCGCGGCAATGCGTGCCGCCTCCATCCCGGCCACACCCCCGCCCAGCACCACCACTTTCTTCGGCGTCTCGGCCGGCGCCACATCGTCCGTGTTTCCCATGGCAGGGGGCGTGGGATTCACCGTACAGCCCCTGTCGCAGTTGCCGAACAGGGGGAGGTCGCCGATGCACTTCCGGATGTCCCGGGAGCGCCCCTCGAAGTACTTCTTGGGTGTCTCGGGATCCGCGATCAGCTGGCGCCCCAGATAGATCAGATCCGCGTATCCCGCCTCCAGGTATTTCTCCGCCATCTCCATTTCCAGGATTCTCCCCACCCCGATCACCGGGACCTTCACCGCCTTTCGGATGGCGGCCGGAAAGCGCATGTAATGCCCTCTGGGCACGTAAAGAGAGGGGATGTTGTTCGGGTTGTGCAGCTGCGTGCCCATGGTCACATCGAAACAGTCCACCCCCGCCTCTTCCAGGATCGGTACGGTGTGCCGGATCGTGTCCTCCAGGGTGACACCGTCCGGTCCGTGCAATTCGTCCACGCTGATGCGGATGAATACAGGGTAGTCCTCACCGACCGCCTGTCGGATGGCCTCGATGGTCTCCGCGGGGAAGCGCACCCGGTTTTCCCAGCTTCCGCCGTACTTGTCGGTCCGCGTATTCGTAAAGGGGGACATGAACCCGCCCCAGAGGGAGACGTACCCGTGGGCCGTGTGCAGCTCCACGAAATCGAAGCCCGCCGTCTTGCAGCGCACAGCGGTCTGGACACAGAACGCTTTGATCTCCTCGAGCTCTTCCAGTGTGAACGCCTCGGATGGAAGATCCGCGCCGAGGATGGCCTCGAAAAAGTTCAGCCGACCGAAGGGGGAGGGGGACGATCCTTTGGCCACGCCCCCCGCCCCGATCTGCGCGCCGATCTTCATCCCAGATTCATGAACGGCTTCCGTCAGCTTCCTGTAACCGGGCAAGTAACTGTCATCGTGGAAGGTCAACGGGTTGGGGAACACGGAGGGAAGGGCGGAGTTCATCTCTTCAAAGACATCGGGCAGCGGATTGATCGTTCCGGTCAGGGCAAAGCCGGCGCCGCCCTTCGCCCGGAGGACGAACCACTCGATGGTGTCTTCGTTCGCCTCGCATCGGGGACCGTGAGGATTCCCCAAAAAGGGAGGAAAGCCGATCCGGTTCTTGATTTGCATGTTCTTGATCTGTATCGGTTCGAGAATCTTTCGGCCCATCGTCTCTCCCCCTTCTTTATCCGGTTAGAGATTGCTCCGTTCGTGCGATGATGTGGTCCTGCAACCCTCGCGAGAGATCCGCAAAATATGCGCTGAATCCCGCAACCCGCACGATAAGGTCTCGATGCTCTTCAGGGTTCTTCTGAGCGGCAATCAAGGTCCTCTTATCCACAATATTGAACTGTATGTGGGAAATCTTCTTGTCTCTCCAGGTCTTGAGATAGTTGATAAAGACCTGCTTCATGTCTCCCTCGAGGAATTGTGGATGGAACTTCTGATTCAGAAGATGATTGTAGGTCCTCAGCGTTTCAATTTTGGCAGCCGAATTCAACACCGCAGTCGGCCCATTTTTGTCCATGCCCGGTTGCGGTGCGATTGTGGAATCCGCGAAGGGCTGGCCATCTCTCCTGCCATCGGGCGTTGCGGGGGTGTCCTTCGCAAGGCCGTAGGTAGCCGTCACCGACCCGCTTCCATCGCTCTTGATCGGATGCCCGAATCGGTCTTTGAGCGTGCGTATCACTTCTTCCGTGCGGTAGTGAACTTCCCGGGCTACGGAATCCGCATCGTCATCGTCGTTTCCGAATTTGGGCGCGTTCAGACACCTCTGCCGGATCCCCTCTCCTCCCTCCCAGTTCCTGTCCATGAGCGCTATCAATCCCTGGAGCGTTATCAGGTTGTCCTCGAAGACGACTTTCTTGATCGCCGTGAAGGAATCGGCGACATTGGTTTGTCCGAGGGGACCGAAGAGCTCCGAAACGCTGGAATCGTGAACCCACTGCTTGCACTCCTTCCCTTTTTCGATGCATCCTTCCAGAATGGCCGAGTAGAAGGGACGGGGGCAGTATTTGGCGTATAGGTTACGGCAGGTATTTTCGATTTGCATGACCTTGTCCCCGAAGAACTTGACCTGCTCAAGGTATGCTTCGAGAACAGCCTCCCATGATTTGAAGGTAGAAGGATCGGGAGTATGCGCACCCCATTGTTCGCCGGTTTCCGGATGGACCCCTTGGTGCAGCGCCCACCAGAGGCACTTGGGGAGGACGAAATAGCAGACGGCCCTGCGTGTGATGTTCTTCCCGGGAAGCTCGAGGTATACACATCCCGATATTCCATAGTCTCTGGCTTCCGCTGATGTGGCACCCAGTTGCTCGAGGAGAGGAATGATCGCTTCATCATTCAGTAGGGACGGGTATCCGATTCCGGTTTTTATCGCGTCGACAGCGGCGGATAAAAGCTCATCCGGTGTGTCGTTGTGAACTCGTAACGCTATGCTGGGCTCAATCGTCCTCATCATTCTCGAAGCTTCCAGAACGATATAGGTGAAGTCATTGGTTACATCTTGACCCTTTTCGTCGATGCCGCCGAGCGTAATGGACTGCAAGGAGGCCACCCCGCCATAGACGGAAGACATAAAGGGAGAATATACCATCCCCAGCTCCAAGAATTTGGCCCAGAGCAGTTGAATGAGTTCGATGGCCTCCGTGCGAGTGATATGATTGTTCTTGAGATCCTGTTCGTAATAGGGACCGAAGATCTTGTCGAAACGGGCACCGATTCCCATCGTTGAGAACTCAAGATAACGAACCAGGTGAATGAAGTAGAAGAACTGGAGCGCTTCCAGCAATGTTCGTGGCGGTTTCGCGGGGACCCTTTCGCATGTGCGAGCGATTGCTTCGAGCCTCTTCTTTCGCTCCTCATCTTTTTCGGAAACGGCCATCTCCCCTGCGACGGCAGCGTATCGCCTGGAATAGTTGATGACGGCTTCTAGAACGATCATCACGGATCGGAGGAATTCCTTCTGTTCAACATAATCGCCTGGAATAGTTCTGTCTATGTTCTCGAGTCGCGTCTTCGCCTTTGCGATTCTTCCCTGTAAGCCTTCTTTGAAGAGGGTCTCATAATCCGGAATGCCCAGTTCCGATGCATCGAGCCAGAGAAACGTCCCCTCATAGGAGGAATACTTGAGGAGGTCGCCTGTAAACAGGTCCTTCACCCGGTCGTGCATGGATTTTCCCTTCCAGTACTCACATATTTCTTCGAACTCCTTTCTGCCTTGATCATCCAGCAGGTTCTTGCCAATCGGGTCATTAACGAGCCTTTTGACCGATTTCCAATTCAAATCGATAGGGTGGAACAGGGATTGATATTCCTCGGTCTGAAATCCCACGATGCGCTCCCATTCCTTGATCAAGATGTTCATATTGTTGAGAACATGGGCGAGCGCTCTTGCGCGGCGAAGAATCATCGGTTGTCCGTCCGTCTTCTTGAAGGACTCGGTCAACAGGCGAGAACGCTGCAGATCGAGGGTCACTTCCGGACGAAACATGGTTCCTTCTATTTCCTCCCTGGTGAAACCCCGCTGAACATTTTTTACAGCCTTGATCACGAGATTGCTCTTGAGATTGTCTGCCATCTGCATTTTCAGCGTTCCTTTTCTTCTGTATGAGCGTACCCGGAGAGGAGGGTGTTTCGTCGAAGGCCTTCTTATCATAAAATACTTTGAAAGAACTCTGTCAAGAGAAACTTGTGCGCACATTCCGAACACCGGGGTCGGACCACGAACAGCGGGGTCGGACCAAAGGATCTCATAGAGGCAGGATTTCGGCGGCAGAATGGCCCCTCTAAGACGAGAAATGGCGCCTCTTTGAGCGCTTTCATTATTCGAATCAGGGCCTTGGCCTGGTCCGACCCGCTCTGAACCCTGGTCCGACCCGCTCTGACCCGCTGTGACGACTACCCCTGCCGAGCCCTTCCGCCTCGGTCACTGGGGCAGGTGTGCATTCCTTGATTTCCCGAAGTGGACTCTTTAGAGTTTTAGAGAGTTCCACTCGGGTAGCTTGTGTGTAGCGGACGAAAAGAGTCATCTTGAAAGTTCGGAAACTCGATTACATCCCGGGAAACTTCGGGAGGAGGATCGTCCCCTTTGCGATCATTTCTTGCCTGCTTCATCTTGCTCTTCTGATTTCGCTCTTCTCACGGACTTCCCACCCGCATCTCGAAAAGAAGCATCCCAGAGAACCGATCCTTGTTGATTTCATGGAGCACAAGGAAGGCTTGTCGCCGGATCCTGCCTCTCTGTCTCCTGCACCCATGGCACAGAACGCTCCGGCCCAGGGTCTGCGACCCGAAGTCCCTCCGCCGATACCCCCTCAGCGGGATTCCGTCGGGTCGAAGAGGGGGAAATCCGCCAAACCCGGGCGACGGAAGGCGGAAAGGAATAGAGCTTCCAAGGGGCAACCTGAAAAACCGGTCGAAGCACCTGCGGAAGTGGAAACGTTTGTCGACGCAACCCCACGGACACTTCCTTCGGCCAAGGATTTGATTCCGAGCGTGAGCGACCTGATGCGTTGGCAGACAGGGGAAAGCAAGTTACATCGTTCCCCTTTGGAGCAGGACGGCGTTGGAGACACGGCTGCTCGAGTTCAGTACGAGGCGTATCTGAGCATCCTCAAACGAAGGGTCAAGCAGAGGTGGATCGTCTCTTCCCTGAGGGAAGTTCGTGACGCAACCACCGTCGTCTGGTTCACGGTAGGGAAGGATGGTTCCTTGCAGTACCTGGAGGTCGCGAAGTCTTCCGGCAGGGTCCTGCTTGACCGGAGGGCTGTGACGGCCATAAGGGACTCTTTTCCTCTGCCGGAACCTCCCGAGAGACTGCTGGACGAGAATGGCGTGATAAACATTGAGTTCTCTTTTCGGTACATGGTCTATTCCCCTTACTTTCAGAAACCCTGGCAAGATCAGAGGAGCCGGATCGTGGATTGAGCCGCTGACCGCGGATACGGCTCCTCTCACCTCTCATCCCTAGGAGATCGCTATGGACCTGCTGTCAAGGGGCGGAGTCTTCATGATCCCCATCCTGTTGTTCTCGATCGTGGCGGTGACCGTCTTTCTGGAACGTCTCTGGATGCTACGGAGGCGTAAGGTTCTGCCTTATGAAGACCTGCACGAAGTCGAGGATCTGATTCAGGGGCAGCGGTTCCCCGAAGCGCGCGCCATTTGCCGGAAGAACGACTCGCCCATGGCTCGGATTGTACACGCTGCCCTTCAATACAGGGCCGCCTCGAGAAGGGTCATCCAGGAGAAGATGGTAGGCAGGGGTAAGGCGTCGGCCATGGAACTGAGAAAAGGGATCGGCCTGTTGCAGACGATCGCGTCGGTGAGTCCCTTGCTGGGCCTGCTGGGGACGGTTGGAGGGATGATCAAGGTATTCGACGCGATCTCAATGGGGGGAGTCGGCGATCCGGGAAGTTTGGCCACAGGAATCGCCGAGGCACTGATTACAACGGCTGCGGGACTCTGTGTCGCGATCCCCACGTTTCTGGGACAGAGATATCTTTCCAACCGGGCGGGGAAGTTCATCCACGGCCTGGAGGACTATGCCGGCCATCTGCTCGACCTGATTACCGGTGATCATCCGGAAGAGAGCGAGGGAGAATAATGGACTTCGAGGAAAGCCTCTCCGTGGAAGAGAACGAGCCGTCGCTGAACCTGACCCCCCTGATGGACATCATGTTTCTCCTGGTGATCTTCTTTGCCGTCTCCACGACATTCAAGGTGTTTCCCGGGATCTCTGTAGATCTTCCCGGTGTGAAGTCTGAAACGATCCAGGAGGAAGACAAGTCGGTTACCGCGATCCTCACGGCAGAAGGGGAGATCTTCATCGGCGGCAAGTCCATCGAAATAGACGACTTGGCCGATACTCTCCGTGAGAGACAGAAGGAGTCAGCCGTAGACATGTTCATCCTGGAAGCCGACAGAAAAGCAGAGCACGGACAAGTCGTTGTGTTGATGGATGCGGCGAAGCAGGCGGGTATCCTGCACCTGGCGATCAGTACCCGCTCTGAAGACGAGTGAGACGGCGTGTCCCTTGCCGGGCGCGCCGGAAAGGCCCCGCTCGATCCATAAGGGGGATCGATCTGCTTCCTCTCGGGACCGCTTCCCTCCCCCTGTCCCGCTTGTTCAAGGCCCGGCCGCGTAGGGGAGGCGAGAGGATCAGGACGGTCGGATGAGAAACAGGGCTGTCCCGGGTTCCACAAGCTGAGCATTCTCCACGCAAATCTTTTCAATACGACCCTGTACACCCGCCATGACCGAGCGAAAACACTTCATGACTTCAAGCAGACAAACAACGGTGTCTTCCTTCACCTCGCTGCCAACCTCCACAAAAGGAGGCGCATCCGGGGCCGGCCGTCGATAGAAAACACTCACAACGGATGCTTTGATGGGTACGAGCCCCGCTTCTACACTCTCTTCTTCTTTTTCTGCCTCAGGTGCTGTTGCCGGCGTTTCCGGCTCTTCCTTTTCGACCGGTGTCGTCGGTGCTGCAGAAGCTTCTCGGTCGACCTGCATGGGGGGAGATGCTGTACGTTCCCGCGAAAAGTCCAGCGGGCTTCCTGTGCCGTCGCCAATATTTCCTCTGGCAAGTGACAACTTCAGGTCACCGATTTCCATGTACAACGCACAGTCTTCACATTCTTGAATGATTCTCAACACTTGCTCGACATCCTCGATTGTAAAACTCATGCGCCGCCCTCCTGTTTCTGCATGAAGTCGAAGAAGCTGTTGCCTTTTCGCAACTGCAATCGGCTTATGTCTTTGTGTTTTTTCAATTCGTTGAGCAACACCACCAATGGCTCTTGCCCCGTGTAATAGCGCTTGGGGGGTCCGGCTTTCCGCATGATTTCGATCTGTTCCGTGCCGCTCATGACATAGGCCAGCAGGAAGTCCTCGTCAGAGGCATGGGTCATGCCATAATCGGCGCGCATCTGCTCCAGCGTCGTGGTTTCCGCAAGCTCCTTCCGCTGTTCCCATCTGTCGGCAAGGATCTTGGCATTCGGGTGGCTGAGAAGCCTGTCCTTGAGGTTCTGATCCATATACGGGACGCCGGCCTCTTCGTCCCCCCAGATACCCAGGGCAAACTCGATCATGTAGTCGAGGAGCTCCTCATACCGTTTTCCTGTTGCCACATTGACGGCAGCCTGAGACACGATGAACTGGGAGTGCGGGGTAATCATAATGGGGTGCCCGAGATCTATGATGATCTGCGCGGTGTCCTCCAGGACTTCATGCAGCTTGTCCTCGATACCCAACTGCTTCAGCTGGGCCACTGTATTGGAGATCACGCCGCCGGGTATCTGATACTTGTAGACCGCATGATCGTAGGGCTGTGGGGCGCCGATGGGGAAGCCTTCCTGCTTCGCGATTGCATTGAGTCGCTGCTCAACGACTCGGAGCGGTTTTTCGTCGATATTCGTTTTCAAACCCAGGACGTGCGCGTTGTGAATCGTATTGAAGATCGATGGGTGCGAAGAACCGTATGCCAGCGGGGGAACACAGGTGGTGAATATTCTCACCCCCGCCTTCATTGCTTCCACGAAGTTCTTCTCATGGTTTCCACTCATGCCGTGAGAGTGCATGATGATCGGCAGGTCCCCCGCGTGCTGCATAATGGCAGGAATCCAGGTGCGCGTACGTTCCGGCGTCAGCAGCCCCATCACGTCTTTGAGGACGATTCCATCCGGCTTCCACTTCTCAACAAGCTTCTTCGTAAAGCGGGCATAATATTCGTCGGTATGCCGGGGCGAGACCCCGTAGGTAATCATTGGATATAACTCGATGCCCTCCTCCCTCAACATGGGGACCAGCCATGGAAAATCACGCTCGGTCTCGTCACGGGTGTTTACGATCTGACCCGAGATGTCGTAAGGAAGATTCTTCTTGGTCGTCTGAATCCAAAGCCTCGTCAGTTCTCTGGGTTGAGCCATTTCGGCGGAGTTCAGCGCCAGGCCGATGGCCCCGGCACAGCCCCTCATATTCTTTATCTTTCTTTTCCACAACCGGCAGATTTCCCAGGGATCTTCTCTCAAATTGAAAACGGCATTCTTGAAGTAGACATTATGAACCATGTTCGGCTCGACCGTGATCATCCCACCCTGATCCAGTTCGTCCAGTACGGCTTCCATGGCGCCGTAGCGCAGCCCCATCGCCCACAGACTCTGGACTCCGTCACGCAACGTTGTGTCGTGAAATTGTACTACATCGCTCACACGCATCGTTTCTTTCCTCCCTCTTTTCTCTTGATCCCGACGCTCATGTCGCCAGAAACCTGGGCAAAACCTCTTCTATCCATTTGATGTTCACATCTCCCGTAGCAAATTGGGGTTGATCAATCAAGAAGCGGAGAAAACGTATGTTTGTTTCTACACCGGAGATGGATAGGATCGACAACGCCGATTTCAAGTTCTGCAGTGCCGAATCGCGATGATCCCCTACGGCAATTACCTTTGCCATGAGCGAATCGTAATACGGGGGAATCAGGTATCCCTGATAGCAGTGAGTATCCACTCTGATACGATTGCCGTCGGGCACAACAAAGCGTGTGATGCGACCAGGGGACGGCATGAAATCATCCTTGGGATTTTCGGCTGTTACGCGACATTCGATGGCATGGCCCTTGCATTGGACTTCGTCTTGCGTCATCGGGAGAGGGTCGCCGAACGCGATGCGGAGCTGTTCCCTCACGATGTCCACGCCGGTGACCATCTCGGTAACCGGGTGTTCGACTTGAATGCGGCTGTTCACTTCCATGAAATAGAATTGGTCGCGATCTCTGTCTACCAGGAACTCGACTGTGCCGGCATTGTTGTAACGAACAGACGCAGCAAGTCTGACCGCCGAATCCAGGATGTTCTTTCTCAAATCATGAGAAAGACCGGGAGGAGGAGCCTCCTCGATTACTTTTTGGTAACGCCGCTGAGAAGAACAGTCTCGTTTTCCTAGGTGAATCACTTTACCAAAACTGTCGCCAAGAATCTGTACCTCGACATGTCTCCCATTCTGAACGTAGCGCTCTAGGAATAGAGTCGAATCCCCAAAAGCTGTTCCTGCTTCATAGGCAGCCATATCGAACGCATTCTTCAATTCCTTTCGTTCCGTTACGATACGCATCCCACGTCCACCACCACCTGCAGAAGCTTTCAAGAGAATTGGGAAGCCTATCTCTTCGGCTTTCGCTTCTGCATCTTCGAAACGGACCATGCCTTCACTGCCCTCGACGACAGGAACACCGCATTTCCTTGCGATGTTTCGAGCCCTGATCTTGTCACCCAGCTGTCGCATGGTTTCCGAGCGGGGGCCGATGAAGATGATGCCATACTTCTCACATGCTTCAGGCAGTTCCACGTTTTCGGCAAGGAACCCATATCCCGGGTGAATGGCATCGGCTTGGGTCCCCATGGCCGCAGTCATAACGCTCGGTATGTCCAGATAACTCTTGTTGGCTTGGGGAGGGCCGATGCAGACAACCCGATCTGCCAGTCTGGCCGGCACGCTGTCTCTGTCGGCTTCTGAAACGACCAACACGCTTTCGATGTCATTCTCGGCGCAGGCTCGAATGATTCGGAGAGCAATTTCTCCTCTGTTGGCAATGAGAACTCGCTTCTTTCTCATCGATCGTGCCCCTCCTATTGGGCCGCCGGAGCCTTTTCCAGTCGGCGCCCCAGCGTCCGTTCCGGTGCCTCGGTTCGTGCCTTGCTGGAAGATGCGCTGAATATGAATGTATCATCAACAAGGTCGTACCTCCTACGAATCGGTTTGAGAGACCTCTCCTTCAACCTCTTCTTGCATCGTCTTCACCGTTCCCTCGTTTTTATCGACATCCGTATGGTTGGATAGAATCTATCAAAAGTAAAGGGTTCGGTTCCGCCGAACCGTCGTTTCTGTTGTCTCCGCTTGATGAAATCCCGGGACCCGTTTACCATGGAAGGCCGAACTCGGACCGAAGGAATCGATGCATACATACCCAGGGAGAACGCTTTGATGACGGAGAAGGCGGTACAGGATTACTACCCGGATGACATTGCCGTCTGCTACGGGTGCGGTAAATCGAACCGGCATGGATATCAGCTCAAGACCTACTGGGAAGACGAAGAGACGGTCTGTCGCTTTCAACCGAAAGCGTATCACACGGCTTTTCCCGGGTACGTCTACGGCGGATTGATCGCTTCCTTGATCGACTGCCACGCTACCGCCACGGCCGCTTCCGCCAAGGTTCGAGAAGAGGGGAAGGCGCTCGGTATCGGTACAGTGGGTCGATTCATTACCGCTTCCCTGCACGTGGACTACGTGGCACCGACGCCGATCGATACGACCCTGGAGCTGAGAGGCCGGGTGAAGGCGAGCAAAGGCCGCAAGATGGTGATTTCGGTCACCCTTCTCGCCGAAGGCAGGGAAACGGCCCGTGGCGAGGTGGTCGCCCTCAGGATGTCGGAAGGCTTCCTCTCGAAAGATCCTACCAGCTGACCATCACCACGAAGAGCATGGCCAGTGGATAGTAGCTCGCCCGGTTGAAAAGGGCGATCGCTTCTTCCCGGGATGCCCCTTTCAGGAGTCGGTAGGCGGGCAGGAGAAGGAAAGAAGCGCCTGCAACAAGGCTTCCCGCCAGGTAGATAGGACCCAGGCGGGTCGGGGTCATCCAGAAGAGAACGATACTCAGCCCAGAAGCGATGGCGAGGGAGGCCACGATCAGCCGGACCGATCCGTCCGGTCCGAACCGGACCGGAACGGTCTTCGCCTCGAGGCGAAGGTCCTCCTGGAGGTCGGTCCAGTCGTTCGGGATGTTCTGACCGCCGATCTCCCAGAAGAAGATCCAGAGGAACAGGACGGCGAGAAACGCCGGGGACGGATCCGGATCGACGGCGAACACGGCGGCGACTGCGCCGAGGGTCTTGACCACACCGCTGACGATCACGCGAAGGTAGGTCACCCTGAGAAGAAGGCAGTAGACGGCTTCGAGCAGCCCGCCGAGGAGGAAGATCAGGGCACAGACAGGATTCAGGAGGTAAGCCCCGATCAGGGCCGTGAGGGCCCAGCCCCCGGTCCAGACGAAGGCTTCCTTGAGGCTGAGGTAGCCTTGTGCGACGGGGTGGCGCAGGTACACGGCGTCCAGATCGCTGCCGGATTCCTGCAGAAAGCCCTGCCGGGCCTTTTCCAGGTCCACCCGGTAATCGACGACATCGTTGAGTGCGTAAACCGACGTGTAGCCGGCGAAGGCGGTCAGGAGCCCCAGAACGATGACGGGGAACGGCGGGAAGCCGCCGAAGGCGAGCAGGGCCGCCAGGCCGGGAGTGGCCATGTCCAGGATTCCGTGGGGTGTCCTGGAAAGAGCCATGAAGAGCTTCAGGCGCGAGATCCCGGAGTGGGCCGGGTCGGTCCGGGTGCCGGGTTCCGTTTTCATAACCCGAGGATGTTAGAACCTGAGCCTGGCCGAGTCAAACCGGTTGTGTTATAGAGGGAGGCAACCATCTCCGAGGAAGAAGAGGGGGCGAACATGGCGAAGCGAATCACGATTGCATTGGGGCTTCTGGTCATCCTCGTGGCGGGCTGGGTCGTATATCTCTACTGGAGCGCCGGTCAGTTCAAGACGATCGAGCCCCATTTTACGGGCCGGTGCAAGGCGGTGGGAGGCGTGATGGGACCCGAGGACATCACGATCCACCCGCGGACCCGCGTCGCCTATGTGTCCAGCTGCGACCGGAGAGCCCTGCAGGCGGGTCGGCCGGGCCGCGGCGCAATTTACGCCTACGACCTGAAGGCGGACGCCGCCGAGCCGGTGAATCTCACGCCCGATGCGGACCCGGATTTCCGCCCCCACGGGATCGGGCTGTACATCGGCCAGGCGGGCCGGGAAGTGCTCTTCGTCGTCAACCACCAGGGAGGGGACCACGGCGTCGAGGTGTTCGATCTGAAGGACGGGGCCCTGATGTACAGGGAAACCCTGACCTCTCCGATGATCGTCTCACCGAACGATGTCGTGGGGGTAGGCTCTCGGGCTTTCTACGTGACGAATGACCACCGCTACCCAACCGGCTGGAAGCGAAAGATGGAGGACTACCTGCAACTTCCCCTCTCGAATGTCCTCTATTACGACGGAGCGGAGTTCGTGGAAGCCGCGTCCGGCATCGGGTACGCGAACGGAATCAACGTGAGCCCGGACGGGCGATCGATCTACGTCTGCTCCATTACGGAGGGGGCCCTTCATGTCTTCGACCGCGAACCGGCATCGGGAAGACTGGAGCCCCGTGAGAAGATCGATCTCGATACAGGGGCGGACAACATCGAAGTCGATTCCGAGGGAGGCCTCTGGATCGGAGCCCATCCGCAGCTGCTGACCACAGCGAAGCACTTCGAAGACAACTGGACCCTGTCCCCCTCCCAGGTGCTTCACCTGACACCGCGGGAGGGAGGCGGATACGACGTGGAGGAGGTCTATCTCAACAAGGGGGAGGAGATCTCCGCATCCACGGTGGCTGCGGTCCACGGGAACCGCCTCCTGATCGGTGCCGTGTTCGACTCCAAGTTCCTGGATTGCCGCAGATAGCACCGCTCGCAGCAGAAGGCTTCGTCCGACATGCGGGTTACATGTCCTTCGCCTTGGACCCTGTCGGCTCGCGGCTTTCGAAATCGTGCAGGGCCTCGAGCACGTCCCACCTTCGGTCTTTGAGCGTCGTGACCGTGCCCTTGGCTCGATGCTCGTAGAGCAGGTCGGTATCCAGGTCGGCGGTGGTCACGGTCTCCTCGTTCACGGGGGATTCGGCGGCGATCCCCTTCAGGGGAAACCCGGCGTCGCAGGGGGTCAGGATCGAGGCCATCCCCCACAATGGAATGCCCGCCGCCTCACCCAGAAGGCTGCAGTGAACCACGAAGACCTGGTCTTCCACGCAGCGGGCGTGGCCGCAGTGGCGGACCCGCCAGTACCCCTGCTCGTCGAAGGTGGCCGACGGCGAGATCAGGATGTCGGCGCCCCGCAGGGTCATGAGGCGTGACGTTTCCGGGAACTCGAGATCGTAGCAGGTCAGGATGCTGAATTTGACCTTCTCCGTCTCGAAGATCTTCAGTTCGTCTCCCGGGGCGGTCCAGGCCGTTTCGAGCGGGACGAGATGACATTTCTGCTGCTCCCAGACCTTGCCCTCCGGTGTGAACAGGTGCGCCGTGTTGTAGAACCTGCCTTCCACCTCCTTGAGATGCGAACCGCCCACGATGTAGAAGCCCCTTTCCCGGGCCAGGCCGCTGAAGAGGGCTACGTAGTCCCCGGTGTATGTGGTGAGGCGCGCGAACTTGTCGATGATGTCCGGTTCCTCGAAGAAGTTCAGGAGCTCCATAGTGAAAAGCTCCGGAAAGACCAGGATGTCCGGCCTCTCCGTCGCACCCTGGTCCACCTTTCGGGTCACGTGCCCGGCAAAGTCGTCAAACGAGCTGATGGGCCCTGCCTTGAACGGGACAGCCGAGATGCGGACCTTCGCCATGGAGCGCCTCCCTTTCGAGCCGGTGCGGGTTGCGATCTTCGGAGCCCCCATTCTCCGCACAAGGCGATCGGGATGCAACTCAGCTCATTCATCCCTGTGCGTCATCTTCATTCATCTTCAGGTCGGACCAAGCTAAGTATGCGATTCGGAAACCGAATGGCCTGAAATCGGGTGTGATCAGGGGCTTACAGCCGCATTTTCGGCAGTGAAAATGCGGCTGTAACTGATGGAGAGACAGATCTTGAAGGTGACGCATCCGGTTTCTCCCGGTACATGGAAGTTCTTACAGGCCCAATTTTGGAGCTGAAATCGGGTCTCTAAGCGCTTTCTCAGATCGTTTTGAGGACTGATTGCCTTCAGTTCCAGGGACATAGCCTGGTCCGACCCTGTCGGGCTCCTCTGTCGGGCTCCTGTCGGGCTGCTGTTGGGCTGATGGCAAGAAGATTCAGGGGGCGGGTTGCGGGGTCTTCCGGAGACGGGCCGGATCATAATCCTTGCGCACGAGCCGTTCCGTGATGCTCCGGTAGGTCTCCTCCGGCAGGTCCGGGGTGCGGCTCAGGATCCAGAGGTACTTTCGTTTCGGGTGGCCCACGACCGCGTACTCGTAGTCCTCCCCGAGGTCGATGATCCAGTAGGCGCCGCGGAAGGGCCAGAAGAACTGTACCTTGAGCTTCGCATTCGTTTCCCTGTCCACCACCCAGGCTTTTCCCTCGACGCGCTTGATCGGTCCGTCGAAGCCGCCTTTTCGGCAGGCGTTCACGACCCGGATCCTGCCGTCGTCGCGCAACGAATAGTCTGCCGTGACGGCAACGCACTCCCTCTGAAAGCGATTCGGGTAACGTGCGATCTCGTACCAGGTTCCGACGTAGCGTCCGATATCGACGTGAGGCACCACAGACAGCTCGGGCGCCGGTTTCGATCGTGAGGCGCCGCAGCCCGTTCCGAGGGTTATGCAGAGGACGAGCAACCCTGTATACAAAGATCTGCTCATGGATTCTCCTGTCGCGGCTTCTCGAGCAATTCCTTCAGCTCCTCTCCCTGCAGGGTTTCCTTCTCCAGGAGCGTTGTGGAAAGTGTCTCCAGCTGATCGCGCTTGTCGTTCAGGATTCTTCTGACCCGGTCGTGGGCCTCGTTCACCAGGCTCAGGATTTCCTCGTCGATGGCCCGAGCGGTTTCCTCGCTGTATTCCCTCGAAGGCGCCGAACCCCCACCCGTGTTGAGAAAGGCAGGGCGTTTCTGCTCGCCGTACGTGACGACCCCCAGCCTTTCGCTCATCCCGTACTCGGTGACCATGCTCCGTGCAATGTCGGTGGCTCGCTGCAAGTCGTTCTGTGCGCCGGTGGAGATGTCGCCGAAGACGATCTCCTCGGCCACCCTGCCTCCCAGCAGAACACAGAGGCGGTCACGCAGCTCTTCCCGCGTCATGAGATAGCGGTCCTCGGTGGGCAGCTGCTGCGTGTATCCCAGGGCGGCGATGCCCCGGGGAATGATGCTCACCTTGTTGACAGGGTCGGCCGTGGGCACATTCATCGCCACAAGGGCGTGACCGGCCTCGTGATAGGCTACGATGCGCTTCTCCTTCTGGTTGATCACGCGATTCTTCTTTTCCAGTCCGCCGATCACCCGGTCGATCGCTTCCTGGAAATCCTTCATTTCCACGCTGTCCTTGTTCCGCCTTGCGGAGAGCAGGGCGGCTTCGTTGACCAGGTTCGCCAGATCGGCACCGACAAAGCCGGGCGTCAGCGCCGCAACCCTTGCCAGATCCACGTCTGCGGCCAGCGTAACGCCCTCTGTGTGGACCTTCAGGATGAACTCCCGGCCTGCCACGTCCGGCCGGTCGATGGCCACGTTACGGTCGAACCGCCCGGGCCTGAGCAGGGCGGGATCCAGGATCTCGGGCCGGTTGGTCGCCGCCATGATGATCACACCGGCGTTCGCATCGAAACCGTCCATTTCCACGAGGAGCTGGTTCAGGGTCTGCTCACGCTCGTCATGGCCGCCAAAGGTGCCGATGCCCCGCGCCTTGCCCAGCGCGTCCAGCTCGTCGATGAAGATGATGCAGGGCGCATTCTCCTTCGCCTGCGCAAAGAGGTCCCGGACCCTTGCCGCACCCACTCCCACGAACATCTCCACGAAATCCGACCCGCTGATGCTGAAGAAGGGAACCCCGGATTCGCCTGCCACCGCCTTGGCGAGCAGGGTCTTCCCCGTGCCCGGCGCGCCGACCAGCAGAACGCCCTTGGGGATCTTCCCCCCGAGGCGCGTGAACTTCTCGGGCGTCTTGAGGAATTCGACGATTTCCGAGAGTTCCTGCTTCGCCTCGTCGATGCCCGCCACATCGTTGAAGGTGACCGGCACCTCTCGTTCCGCGAAAATCTTGGCCCGGGACTTCCCCACCGACAGCACGCCCTGCGGGCCCCCTGCCATCCGGCCCAGCAGGAACCTCCAGATGAGGATGAAGAGCAGGAGGGGAAACACCCAGGAGAGCAAGCCGGTCAGCCACTTGCTGGAGCGCCGGCCGGTGTAGGTGATTCCCTTTTCGTCCAGGAGCCTTACCAGCTCCGGGTCATCCACACGGACCGTCACGAAAGGCCTGTCTGCCCGCCCCTGCTCGTCCTTGAGGAGCGTTCCCGTGATCTGCTCCGGCCTGAGGACCAGTTCCTTGACCTGGTTCTCCATGACATATCGCTTGAATTCCGAGTAACGGATCGTCTCGACCTGCTTCTCGGCCATGTAGTCGTGAAGCAGGGAGAAGAGGAGGATGGCCAGGAAGAAATACCATATTGAAAAGTGGAACTTACGCCGGTTCGGGTCTCCCTTGGGCGGGATGGAGGGCTTCATTTTGTTCAGGACGTTATCGTCTTCGGTCTTCGAACCCCGCGGGTTACTGTACATTTGCAACTCCGTAGAACATGTCGGATCGAGTTTGTTTTAGGATGCAAGGTAAGCACGCATGGGGTCCGAGTCAAAGAAAAAGGCGATGGGGACTGCGCGGGAAGGTTCGGCCGATCAGCGAGGAGGGGGCCCCGAAGACAGGGCCTTGCGTTTGACCTCCCCGGCGGTGGGCAACCAGTCCGGGTCTACGCCCAGGTCCAGGTAGTGGTGCCGGATCCTCTCCGGGTCGAAATCGACTCCGCACCATTCCCGAAACTGGTCGAGCGCCTCGTCGGTCATTCGATGGTTTGTTCGGGCCTGGTGGAGATTCCGCCTGAAGGCCCTCCAGAGACGCGTCGCCTGTTCCTCCGCCTGCGCCCCCTTCTCTTGCTGCCCGCGGAAGGCAATTCTTTCGAAGGATTCGAGGAAGCTTCCGACCCCGAAGAGACTCCCCTGGAAGTATGCGAAATATTCGTCGTCACGGATCGCGAGCGGCGCCTCCTCCTGGCCTCGGCGGAGCAGGGCATGCGTCATTTCGTGCAGCAGAAGGTCGCCGGAAACGGAAGAGTCTTCCGGAGGTGCTGCCAGCACGATGCAGTCATGATGGAAGCCGGAAGGGCCGGGCAGGAGTTCGGCATAGAAGGCCCGGACGTCTTCGTCCCCGAGGCGGTTCGGTTCCACCAGGAGCGTAAGGCCCGACTCAAAGAGACGTTCCCGGTACCTCCGGGGGTCGCCGTAGGAGGCCGCCTCTCTGAAACGGCAGCCGCCGTGTGTCCGGAGGCGTTCCACGATCTTGCGGTATGCGGCCTCCTTCCATTCGCATTGCAGCCTCCGGTCCGGTGCGATCTTCTCCTCCATCACGGGACTCGCTGACAGATCCTGCAGCAGCCGTTCCCGGCTGAAGAAGTCTGCGTCCAGGCCCACGTTGAACCTGTGCTCCACCAGCCGTACCGCCGCCTTCGGCACGCCCCCGGAGAACAGACGCAGCCTGTCCGCGACCCGCACGCCGTCCACGACCGTGTAGGAATCAATGTGGGTGACCATTGCATGGGTCTCGAGACCCTGGGCGTATTGCCTCCGTTCCAGGTATTCCAGCCTGGCGACCAGGCAGGTTTCCTCATCGAGGAACAGCCTGTAGGTCAACCCGGACGGGCCTTCGACGCGTATTTCCCGCAGCCACCTTCCGCCTTGACGGCTCCTCCCTCCCAGGGTCGCAGGATACGGCTCGCTGCCGATGGGCAGCAGAGAGAAGATCCGGTTCAGTTCCAGGTTTTCGAGCAGCGTTTTCAAGTCTTTTTCCAGGCCGAAGCGCACACGCGGCCCGTATGCCTCCAGAAAGGCCTTTCCGTCGTACTGCTGGGACTTGACGAGGATCCCGTTCTGAATCGTGTCCTGCCGGAAGAGGTCGGGACGCATCGTCCACGTTCTCTGCAGGATCTCCGTTCCGTGGACATCCTGGAACACGATACGGGTCGCCGAGTAGTCGTCTCGAAGGCTACTCAGCTTCTCCCTCCCCCCCCTCTTCCGGATTGCGCTGGAAAGAATCCTGTTCAGGGCGTCGTCCGACTTCTCCACCCCTGTCTCGCAGACAGGGTTCTCTGCAGGCCGGGGTCGGGCCTCCCCGCCCGTCTGCGCCGTGGAAACAACGGTCTGGAGGACCAGGATCGTGAGGACAGAGATGCATCGAGGCAGGCGCAGCGACAGGACGCACGTTTCAATGTGTCTTCGGCGCATGGGTCCCCGGAATGGGAGGTTTGGCCTTCTTATCGGTTTTCACAAGGGAAGATCGTCCCGAATCCACCGGATCTTGACTTCTCGGGCGCCGCGCTCCGGTCCCTCCGTTGAGCCGTCGCCCGAATCGTGCTAGAAACACACCCGGCGGTCTCCCTCTTCCGGATTCTCAAACGTGAACAGGAGGATGCAAATGCTGGATTTCATCGACCCAAGGATCATCGCTGCGGTCCAGATCCTCACGGCCCTCGGGATCGCCGGGTTCTGGATGACCTGGTTGAGAACCGAACACACGGAACCGTGGCTGCCCACGGGCTACGTGGAGCACGAACGCTGCTTCGTTTACCCTGATTCCGTGCTCTCTGTGCTCCTGGTCGTGTCGGCCATCCTCCTGTTGCTCGGAAACCCTCTGGGTGAGCGCTTGACACTCGTGTGCGGCGGCATGCTGCTGTTTCTCACCGTGATCGACACCGCGTACTTTCTGCAGAACGGTATGTTTGCCAAGGACAAGGGAGGCGGGGAGAACCTCCCCCTGACCCTGGTGCTGGTCGTGGTCAGCTCGCTGATGATCCTGCGCTTTCTCTAACCGCGTTCCGTCCGGCTCGGGGGTCGGCAGAAGAGCATGGCGGTGAAGCCGACCGCCACGGCCACCCATGCAAGGATCAGGACGGTCAGGTACGTGCCCTGGCGGTCGTACAGCAGGCCCGCAAGGGGAGCCGCCGATCCCTGGATCAGCATGGCGATGGGGGAGACGATCCCGCTCACACCGGGGAAGGCTTCCGGGCCCCAGTAGTTGCCCGTGATCGTCGGGATGCAGACGTAGGCGGCCCCGAAGCCGAAACCTGCGAGCAGGGGGTAGAGGTAGGCGGTCCACATGGCGTCGGGGGAGACGAACCAGAACAGGACGCCGCCCGTGAACACGCAGAGCGACCCTGTGGCGAAGAGAACTCTGGGCTCGATCCTGTCTCCCAGTCCGGCAATCGTGAAGCGGCCCACGATACTCAAGCCGATGGCAAGGCTGTAAAGGAACGCGCTCATGGCGGGCTCGAACCCGCGGTCCTGCAAGTGCAGCGGGCCCTGGGTCACCACGATCTGCCACATGTAGAAGGTGCCGGTCACCGCCAGGATGAGGAGCCACAGGGCCCGCGTCCTCAGGGCCTCTCTGGCGGTCCACGGCTCCTGGGTGCGGTAGGTCCGGGAGAACGCCTTCCTTTCCGCGGTCGTTTCGGAACGTTCTGCAGGAGCCATACCGTCCGGGTGCTGACCGACATCTCCCGGTCGGTTGCGAACGCCCAGGAGCGCTACGACGGCGCCGGCAACGGAGGAGGCGGCGATGAGGAGGAATCCGATACGCCAGTCGCCTCCCGTGCCCACTGCGACCCAGTTGATGAGCTGCGGCGCCAGGAATCCACCCACCGCGCCGCCCCCCAGGACGAGTCCCAGGGCCATGGCCCGCCGCGTGTGAAACCATGCGATCGCCACGGTCTGCACCGGAATCATGGCGGACATGGAAATCCCCAGTCCCTGCACCACGC
This sequence comes from uncultured Thermodesulfobacteriota bacterium, assembly GCA_964479535.1. Classification (GTDB taxonomy): domain Bacteria; phylum Desulfobacterota; class DSWW01; order DSWW01; family DSWW01; genus S015-6. The sequence goes on along the minus strand of CAYZMM010000012.1, from coordinate 99,125 downwards.
CGAGCGCCACGAAGAGGGGGTACATGTGGCCCCATCGGCTAATCAGGAAGGCGGCTGCTGCTGCGACGCTGCCCCCGATGACGATGGTCTTCCTTGCCCCGATGCGCGTGATCAACCACGCGGTCAGAGGTGAGCTGATACCGAAGAGCATCATGATGGCGGTGACCCCCACCATGACCTCCCCTCGTGACCACCCCAGGTCCTCGATCATGAACGGAGCCAGAACGACCGGGCTGTAGAAGGCAAACCCGATGGGAAGGGTGTAGATTATCCACAGGAAGAAGAGCAGCCACCAGCCGTAGAAGCGTCGGGTGTCGGGTTCCGGGTTCATGGTGGGGATCTCTCTGGTGATGCGGGTTTTCAGCCCAGCTCTCCGATGGTGTGAAGCTTCAGCAGGTTGGCGATGCCGCCGATCATCAGCGGGATTCCCGCCACAACGGCCACCTGATCCTCTTTCCGGACCAGCCGTGCTTTGAGAAGCTGTTCCTCCATCGCCTCGATCATCGCCTCGGCGTGACGCTTGATGGGCACGATACGGGCGCTGACGCCCCAGTAAAGGCAGAGCCGTCTCTGCACGGCCGGGTCGTGCGTGAACGCGATGATCGGAACCGTGGGCCTGTGCTTGGATACCAGGCCTGCGGTGAATCCGGATTTGGTAAAGGCGCAGATCGCTTTCAGCCCGAGGCTGTCCGCGGCGGTGCACGCGGCAAGGCTGATCGCGTCCGGGATGCCCGCGGACGGGCGGTGCCGGGAAGGGGCCGTGTGTGCCCCGGCGGGGAATTCCTTCTCGGTCTCACGGGCGATCCGGTCCATCATCCGCACAGAGCCGAGCGGATAGCGGCCCACGGACGTCTCGCCCGAAAGCATGACCGCGTCCGTGCCGTCGATGATGGCATTCGCCACATCCGAGGCCTCGGCACGGGTCGGCCGGGGATTCTCGGTCATCGATTCGAGCATCTGTGTGGCGGTGATCACCCATTTCTTCTCGAGGCTCGCCATGCGGATGATCTGCTTCTGCGCCATCGGAACCTTCTCGGGCGAGAGTTCGACCCCGAGATCCCCCCGGGCCACCATCACGCCGTCGGATGCGTTCAGAATCGCCTCCAGGTCATCCAGAGCCTGGGGCTTTTCGATCTTCGAGATGACCGGAATGTCTGCCCCCCTGGATTTCAATGCTCTCTTCAGGGCCAGGACGTCTTTACCGCTCCGCACGAACGAGAGGGCGACGTAATCGACCCCCGCTTCGATTCCGAAGACCAGATCGTCCCTGTCCTTCTTCGTCATGCTGGGCAGCCGGGTCTTGACCCCCGGCAGGTTCACCCCTTTCCTGTCCCCCAGGCTTCCCCCTGCAATGACACGGCAAAGGAGATCCGCCTTCTTCCGGGAGACGACCTCGAGTTCCATCTCACCGTCGGCAAGCAGGATTCGGTCCCCTTTCCCGAGTTCGTCCGCGATCCGCCCGTAACTCACTGGGATGATGCCTTGCGTTCCGACGATCTTCCTGGGCGTGACGAGCCACTCCTCCCTCGCCTTCAGGACCACGGACCCTCCTTCGAATCTGCCTGTCCGTATCTTGGGTCCCTGCAGGTCCTGGAGAATGGCGACCGGCTTTCGCAGCCTCGCCGACAGGGAACGCAGGGTTAAGACGACCTTGCCGTGCTCTTCGTGGGTCCCGTGCGAGAAATTCAGGCGGGCCACGTCCATACCCGCCAGGATGAGCTTCTTGAGCATGTCCTTGGACGCACTGGCCGGCCCGATGGTGCAGACGATCTTGGTCTTCCGCTGGTTCATGGGACTCCTTCCACGGCTTCTTTCACTCTGCGGCGCTCTCTCCGAGGATCACGATGCCCAGATAGCCGTCCACGGTGAGGGAATCACCGTTCCGGATACGCCGAGTCGCTTCGGGTACGCCCGTTACGCAGGGAAGCCCGTATTCCCGTGCAATGATCGCACCGTGAATCAGCATCCCCCCCCTGCGCTCCACGATCCCGGCCGCCAGGGGGACGACGAAGGTCATGTTCGGGTCCACTGCGTCACACACAAGGATCTCGCCCGACTTGAAGGCCAGAAGGTCCGACGCATCGCCTATGACCCTTGCGGGCCCCCGGGATATGCCCGGCCCTGCGGGCTGTCCGATCAACTGCCTCGCCCGGAGGGCGAAGGCCTGCGCCTCCTCTCCGGCTCCCGGGGCAACGGCGCGGGGACGCGGCACGCGGTCCGGGTCGATGAGGGACAATGCGACCTCCTCCTCCGGCAGCGCCTGGGCATCGGAGAGGCCCCGGGCCGCAAGCCGGTCCCTGCCCAGATCCGCGGCCGCTCGCAGCTGAGCCTCGATGCGGCCCAGATAGATGTTGTCATCGTCTCTGAGGCGATAACTCGCCCGGGCAAGGTCCAGAAGTTCCACGGCTTCCTGTCGGCGCTCACCCGAGAAGCCGGCGAGAAACCCCTCCTCGAGGCGCTTCCTGTTTGTGCCGGTTGCCCTCGCCTCGGAAGGGGGCCTCGAAGCGATCTCCAGGGCAAGCCGGACGACCGCGACCTCCGCCTTTTCCCTCACGGAGGGCACGGTTGTCAAGGGGCCGAACTTCTCGATGAAACTTTTCAGGAGCCCGCCAAATCGCTCGTCCGGCACGGCCTCGCCGGCGCCGAGGACCTTGCGAAGATCGGGGTCCCTCCGGATGGAGTCGCCCAGGGCCTCGAGCATCCGGTTCCGTTCCACACTCACCATGCCCGACTCCGATAGGAGATCGACGAACTCGTAGGTATCGGATGGACGGACCGTGTCGTTGTACACCTGACCGAAGAGCCGGGCCCCGTGTGCAAAGGGGATGAACTCGGCCCAGTAGATCTCCTTCCATTTCTCCAGTATTCGTTTCCTGCGTTCGATTTCACGGGCCAGCTCCTTGTCCGACAGCCCGGGCAGGTGCTTTCCGCGGAGAAGGTCCGCCACCCGGATCATCTCCGGAATGAGCTGCTGCTCGATCCTGTCGCGCATGGCCCGCAGGCTCTCGTAGCTCTTCCGCAGGCTGAGGTACCAGGGGCGCTGATCCCCTTCCCCGGTCCCTGGACCGGCCGTTACGGGCCGCGACTGAAGCACGACCAGCCGGTTCTCCCGGAGGGTCCATTCCACGTCCTGTGGGCTTCCGAACAATCTCTCGAGCGACCGGGTGAGCCCGTAGACCCGAAGGACCTCGTCCTCGTCGAGGGGGGGCTCGGAGCAGAGGTCCGGAGGGAGGGCTTCCCTGGAGATGCCTTCCCCGGCAGGGACCATTCTCCACTGCCTGGCGGCCGGCCGGTGCTCGATCACGACCTGCTTCTCTCTGTCCAGGATCCAGCGGTCCGGCTCCACGGCGCCATCCACAAGGCCCTGATTCAGACCGTGCACGGACTCGATCACCCCTTGGGACGGATCGTTCGGGTTCACACCGAATGCCACGCCGGAACGCGTGCCTACGACGATCTCCTGAATCGCCACGGCCATCGAGCTGGTGGCCACGTCCAGACCGAGTTCCTGCCGGTAGAGAAGGGCCGCATCCGACCAGAGCGAGGCCCACACTTTCCGGACATGATCCAGGATGGATTCCATTCCCCGTACATTCACGTAGGAGTCGTGAAGGCCTGCGAAGGAGGTCCCCGCCGAGTCCTCTCCGGGCGCAGAGGACCTTACGACCACCGGCCGTCCGCCGAATCGGCTGCGGATCGCTTCCCCGATTTCCTCGGCAAGAGGCTTTTTCATGGGGGTGGTCAGGAACATGTTTCGGATCCGAAGGGAAGCGTCCCAGATCTCCTCCCAGCGCATATCCTGGAAATCCTTGCGATTCAGCTCGAGCAGGATTCGCTCCCGAAGCCCGTTCCGCGCGACATGGGATTCATACGCCTCTGCGCTCACGCAGAGGGTCTCGGGTACCGGGAAACCGTGCTGCAGCATGCGGGCCAGGGCAAGACACTTGCCTCCGACCCTGAGGCCGTCTTCCGGGCGCAGGTGGTCCAGCGTGAGGATCATTTCCATGTTTCGGCGTGCAGTTCCGTCACATCCTGAAATCGGTTCACGAGGAAGTAGGTGCGAACCCGCACCCGCAGCAGTGCGCAAGTGGGGGACCGAACGAAATCCTCCAGATACGGATGCCTGTCCAGATAGAGCTTCTGAAGGCGCTCCCGTTCCGCACCGGTCAACTCCTCGGCCTGCCCCGTGGCAGTCGCCGCTGTGGCCTCGTAGATGTCCGCATCCTGATGCGATCGATTGTCGATGAGGAGGGCCACGCGCGGGTCTGCGGTCAGGTTCTCGTACTTTCGGGTCGACCGTGTCGTTGCGAAAAGGATCTGCTTCATGTCCGGGGTGGAGACGTATGAAACGAGACTGCCGTAGGGCTGCCCATCCCTGTGGGTGGCGAGGACAGCCAGCTTTTGAGAAGCGAGGAGGGCCTTCAGTCTTTCTCTGCGTCGCTCGTCCGACTCCATGGGAAGTCCTCCGGGAAGGGCTCCTTCTTGCTCTGGGACGCTCACGTTCCGGCGTGCATGTCCGCGCCTTCTTGATTCCGATCGGGCGTATTCTGTATCTTAGAGGCAGGCGTTCCGGAAAACGTTGCAGAATCGGTTGCTTCCCTGTATTCTGCCGGACCGAGGAGAAACGGCGAGATGAAGGGTTCCTCCAGGCAGGACGATTTGCTCCAGAAGGTCGAACGGCTGGAGAAGAGACTCGCCGAGGCAAAGGTGGAGGAGGAGACCCTTCTTGAGAATCTCGAGAACACGGTCCTGAGTGCCCTGTCCGTGCATGTTGTGCTCCTGGACGGCGAGGGCACGATCATCGGGAACAACTTCGGCTGGAGGCAGTACGGCGAGGCGAATACTCCGGGAGAGCCGATGGACACGATCGGCATGAACTACCTCACCGTGTGCGATACGGCCGAGGGTGAGCACTCGGAGGAAGCGGCCGACGCGGCCAGAGGCATACGAGCCGTTCTTTCGGGCGAGGCTCAGGAATACTCGCTGGAGTATCCCTGTCACTCTCCGACCGAGAATCGCTGGTTCTTCATGCGGGCCGTCCGAATCGACGGACCGGGGCCCCTTCGCGTCATGGTGTCGCATGAGAACATCACCGCCCTCAAGCTCTCCCAGGAGCGGCTGCAAGAGCGCGAGAGGGAGCTGGAGGAGAAGAACCGGAACCTGGAAGAGATCAACACGGCCCTGAAGGTGCTTCTCGAGCGCAGGGAGACGGACCGGAAGGAGCTCGAGGAGCAGGTCCTGGGCAACGTGAAGCAACGGGTTCTCCCTTACCTGGATCGTCTCAGGGGAACGAGGCTCGAGCCGCGGGGAATGGAGTTCCTTCAGATTCTGGAGACCAACCTCGGGGAAATCGTCTCTCCCTTCCTGCAGCGGCTTTCCTCGAGCTACTTCGACCTGACCCCCCAGGAGATTCAGGTGGCCGGTCTGGTGAAGGAAGGCAAGATGACGAAGGAAATCGCCGACATTCTGAACGTTTCCACGAGTGCAGTCGATTTCCACCGAAAGAACATCCGCAAGAAGCTCGGCCTCAAGAGCAAGAAGGCCAACCTCCGCTCGCATTTGATGTCCCTGTCTGAATAGTAGTTTTTGCCTGCCAATACGCTATAGAGTTTTGCCTGTATCAGGACTCTTCCCTTCGGCGTCAAACGAGTTAAATCGGGTGTGAAGCGTGAAAAAAGCGTCCGGCAGTATCCGGACACCAACCCAGAAACATGAGCAAGAAGGAAGGGAAAGAAAAATGAAAAGAACAAACCTAGCCAGCAAACATCTGCTGGTCATGCTGCTGGCAGTCGGCATGACCACACTGGTGGGTGCCGGATGCGGGGATGATGACGAACTCGAGTTCAGTGTGGGCACGCTGAGAATCCGCGCGATCCACTTGTCCGCGAACGCACCGAATGTGGACATCTACGCGGACGAGGAACCTCCCCCGGCCGTTGCGGATCTGGCCTTCGGCGAGTCCACACCCTTCATCGACCTGGACGAGGGCACGTACACATTCAATCTCACGGCCGCAGGGTCGCCGCCACCTCCCCCGAGCGTGCTGGACATCGGGCCACTACAGCTTCAGAGAAATCAAGCATACACGGCGGTCGCCTTCAACGAACTTGCCTCGATCCAAGCGCTCGCCCTGGTCGATGATCTCAGCAGCACGGGTACGGGCAATATACGCTTCAGGGCGATTCACACTGCACCCGGCGTGGGTGAGGTGGACATCTGGGATGTGACCGATCCGGATAATCCGGCCCCACTGTACACCGATGTGAACTTCGGAGATGTGGGTGCCTATGCGGTCGTTCCGGCCGCGGCATACACCATCGGCTTCGATGTGGATGATGACGCAGTGCCCGATCTCAGTTTCGAAACCGGAGACATTCCCGCAGGAAGTATCCTGAATATTTTTGCCGTGAACGATGGACCGGACGTTTTTCTCATCGTGCAGTTCCTGGACGGCACCACCGTACGACTGGATCCTGCGCCCACACGGGTAAGGGTGATCCATCTGTCGCCCACGGCGCCCGGCGTGGACGTATTCGTGAACGGGAATCCGCCGCCTGCCATTCAGAACCTGGCCTTCACGGAGGCGACCGGTTACCTGGATCTCGACGCAGGCACCTTTACATTCAACGTCTCTGCAAGCGGATTTCCGCCCTCTCAGAGCGTGCTGGACATCGGACCGCTCGATCTGCTGGGAGGCGCTCACCACACTGCGGCGGCCGTCAACCTCCTTGCCGCACCGATCGAGGGTCTGGCCATGGAGGACAACAACAGCGACCCCGGCGAGGGCAACATCCGTTTGCGTCCCATTCATGCGGCACCGGGCGTGGGACAGGTGGACATCTGGGAGGTAAGCGATCTGCAGAATCCGATCCTTCTGTATGAAGATGTGAACTTCCGCGATATCGGAGACTACCTGGTCCTGCCTGCGGCGGAATACACGGTGGGATTCGACACGAACAACGACGCAGTGCCTGACCTGACCTTCGCAACCGGACCGATACCGGCTGGAAGTATACTGAACATTTTTGCTGTGAATCAGGTCAATGACGTCTTTTTGCTCGTCCAGTTCCAAGACGGGAGCGTGGCACAGCTGGACCCGATCTGAATGGACGGAGCTGGCAGCGCAGTACATCCTGTCCCAGACGGGGCGCCCTTCCGGCAGGGCGCCCCGGGAACCACGAAGACAACATCACGCATACTCCCTCCAGTCTCGATTACCGGAACGAGGCATCCTTCCAGGCGTTGGAATCGACTTGAGCGGGGCCACTCGAATATCGAAACTTGTTGACGGGGCGGTTCCGCACAACGTACCATCGCTTCCATCCTCTTTTTCGGAAGTTGACGAATGAAACAACGTCCCCTCTTTCGGGGCGAGGTCGTGCATGCCCAGGGGCCGTCTGGAGAAGATTCAGGACAGTATCGCGGGCAGGGCCGCCGTGGCCGGGCTGGACTTGTGGGCTCCCCTGCCGGTTGCGGTCTACAACCGGTCCGTTCCGGAGCCCTATGCGCTGCCGACCTTCGGCCGGGAAAGGCCGGCCGGCATCGTCCTGGGAAACAGCCGTGCCTTGTGGCCCAGGTTCCTGGATGCGCTGAAGGCATCCGAGACGCTGCGCGAATCCGCACACCCGCTCAACGAGTACGTAACCAGCCGAATCGGCGGCCTTGTCGAATCCTTGTCCGTGGCCTCGGAGGTCCGCTGGGCCCATGCCTCCGAACCCGGGCCGGTCGCGATGCAGCGGGCTGCCCTGATCTCCGGGCTCGCACACACCTCGCCGAGCTATCTGAGCATCCATCCCGAGCACGGGCCGTGGATCGGCCTGCGCGCGGTCATCGTGCTGGACCTCGACTGGAAGGCCGGGATTCCCGACCCGGCGCCCGACCCGTGTACGCCCTGTGAAAAACCCTGCATGCCCGCCCTCGAGGCGGCCGTGGAGACCTCCAAGAACAACCCGACGGGAAGAAAGGTCGCGGGCAGCTGGAGGCTCTGGCTTGCGGTGCGGGATGCATGCCCCGTGGGTCGTCCCTCACGGTACTCGGATGAGCAGTGCGAGTACCACTACCGACCGGACCCCGGCTATCTGCTGCGCATGGTGAGAGGCTGGTAGCTCGAGCCGGGACTACAAACCGGGCCTTCCCTCTCTCAGTCCTGTCAAGATCGTCTCATACAGGCGGGCCAGCTCGTCCGCGGCTTCGGGTTCCGCATCTTCGGACGCGGGGGTGGGGGGGGGCACGACCTGGATGCCCAGCCGCCGGCAGATGAGCCGGGCCTGAAACCAGGTGGGGACCCAGACGAGGCGCTGCTTCATCGCGTCGAGGGACTCGAAGATCTGCAGGAACCGGCCCAGGTTCAGCACGAAGTACACCCTCTCGGGGAACGGGGATTCCACCGGAATGGAACGGTCCGGATCCCAGACGAAGCAGCCCACGTGCGGGTTCCATTCGAGCCCGGACTGCTTGAGTGCCGCTGCAAGGCGAAGGCAGCGAGCCTCGAACGGCACCGGAGGAAGGTCTGTCTGCGGATCGAAGGGTGTCGGCTTCATGAAGGCGTCTCTGTCCTTCGGTCAGAAGGAGGCTTCCCCAGCTCCAGGGTGGCCCTGACCGGAAAATGGTCGGAGGGGTAGCGTCCCTGGTAGGACGTTCGCAGGATGCTCACCTCACGGGCATGAATCCCCGGGCTGGCAAGAATCCAGTCCACACGGCCTTTCTGCGCCTTTCCGGAGAAGCCGTGCCAGGTTCCTTCCCCTGCGTCCCTGGGATGGGCATCCATCCAGACATCCCGCAGGAAGGTGGTCAGGGTCTGATGGGGAGCGGATCCGGGTACGTCGTTGAAGTCGCCGACAAGAATCACGGGAAGATCGTCCCTGTTCGTTTCCCTCAGAAGTTCCATGAGAACCTTGGCCTGTCCGGACCTTGCCTCCGCGCTCACGTGGTCCATGTGGGTGCAGGCGAAGAAGAAGGGCGTCCCGCGATCCCCGGATCGGCACCGAGCCCATGTGGCCAGCCGGGGGAAGGCGCTCCCCCAGCTCTTGCTCGCATGAACGTGCGGGCTCTCGGAAAGCCACCGGTCACCGCTCTCCAGGACTTCCACCGAATCCCGTCGGTAGAAGATGCACGGATAGAAACGCTCCGGGTCCCAGTCCCGGTGAAGGTCCGCGATGCCGTAGCCGTCCATGGCGTCCAGCAGTTCGTAGATCTGCGGCCTCCGTCCTTCCTGTGTGCCGAAGAGATGGGGCGCGAGGTCCCGGAGCAGGCGCACCACCAGGCCCATCCTCTCCGGCCAGTTGTTCGTTCCGTCTTCCTCGTCTTCCTTGCGAAGATTGATGCTCATGACGTTCAATTCGACCATGAGGTGGCGCGTCCTCGCTGGCTGGTCAGGAGGGAAGGGGGGTCATTCCTGCCCGTGTTTGCTCAACCTGTTCTTGACGTAGCGAACCAGCGACCCGAGTACGGGCACGTTCTCGTACACAAGGGCCCCCATGTCGAAGTAGTCCCGATGATAGACCGCCTTGCCCGCCTCCCCCCCGAAGCGAATATGGGAGGAGCCGTCCAGAAGCACGGGGTCGCCGCCCTTGAGCCCCTTGGTGCGGAATTCCATGGTCCAGAAGACCACCGCTTCGTCACCCTTCTGGATTCCGCCCGTGAAATCGAACCGCACGCTGGTGACGTCTTCGTACATGTCTGCGTAATAGGCCTTCAGGGCATCCCTTCCCTGCAACGCCACGATCGGGTCCCGGAACACCACATCCGGGTCGTAGAAATCGTCGGCGAGGTGCAGGGTGTCTTTGTTGAAGTTGTTGAAAAGGCTTTCGATTTCCTGCAGACGATTGCCCATGGCGTGCTCCTCCGCCGGGGAGTTCCCGGGGCCCGCGAGGAACAGGATGAGCAAGACCAGGCCGACCCCTTTATACCGGTTCCTTCCTCTCATTTGAATCCCCTTCTTGGCTTCTTTCGGATATAGATGGCTCGGCCTGCAGATTGGTTCTCGCCGGTACCGTTCTCTCAGAACCTCGGTCTCCATGGCTGCATCAGAACGTAAACCCATGGGAGGGATCTGGAGACGGGCAGATGCGGGGGATGATCAGGAGGCACGCAAAGGTACTGAATTACTTGACCTTCCAGGCAGGGTGGTTTGCCTGCGTCTGGGGTGCCGGGCAGGGGATGGTTTGGCTGGGCCCCCTTTTCGTGGCGCTGGTCCTGCTCTTTCAGGCCGGATACCTGGCGGACATGACCCGAAGAGAGGTCCGCTTCCTGCTGATCGGGGTTCCCTTGGGGCTCCTGGTCGACACGGGTTTGATGCTTGCAGGCGTTTACGATCCGGTCCGGAAGATCCTGCCCTGGCCTCTTCCACCGGTCTGGATCATCGCCCTGTGGGTCCTCTTCACGGGCACCTTTCACCGGAGCCTCTACTGGCTCCACGGAAGACCCCTGTACGCTTGCGTGCTGGGTGGCCTTGCCGCGCCCATGTCCTACGCCGCCGGCGAGGGCCTGGGTGCCGCAAGCATGAATCCGAGCTTTCTGCACAGTTGCGTGGCCTTCGGAGTCGTCTGGGGCATCACCGTGCCCGCCCTGTTCGCACTCTCCTCGGTCCTCGACCGCGCCGCGAGCTCCCAGCCGAAGCTGTCGGACGACGCAACACTGTCCTGACCCGCAGTTGCGCGACATTTCGTCCCGAGAGCGGACCAGGTGATTGCCACGCTTCGTTCGCAACAAGCGCCGCAGGCGGGACTTTTCCCAGCAGCCTCCTAGTGTTGTGTCCCAGAAATAAGGGTGCACAGACAGGGCACTTCAACGCCGGGGCGTAATTGGGGACAGCCACCGATTTCCTCAGGCCGGATGGACGGTTGGCGCAGCAAGGAAATCGGTGGCTGTCCCCAATGACAGCACGACTCTCGAATCCGAAAGGCTTCGACCCCCGAACCCGAACACAGGGAGCTGTATCGACTACTGGAAATCTCAACCGAAGTCGTCCGTCCCAAAAGGAGCTGGCACCAAGAAAACACACAAAAATAGTGACGAAAAATCTATAACCTGCTGAAATAAAAAGAATCTCGTATCAAAAGTGATGAAGTTGGGCTAGTGTTGCTTTGGAAACCAGGGTATGAAGGCACTGGTGGTGCGCTGGTACTCCCGATACGACTCTCCCTTGCTCTTCAGCGACTGCTGCTCCGTGTACGGAATACCCGTGATCTTGAGCAGAAAGACCCCCATCAAAACGGGCCCCAGCAGGGTGAGCCACCAGTAGGAGGAGCCGACGGCCAGAAAGATGTAGGCAAACCAGTGGATCCACTCGAAGAAGTAGTTCGGGTGCCGTGAATAGCGCCAGAGGCCCTGGTTGCACGTCTTGCCCCTGTTCTCGGGCTGAGCCCGGAACCGGGACAGTTGCCGGTCGGCGGCCGTCTCTCCCATGACAGCCGTGAACCAGACGAGGACTCCCGCCAGGTCCCAGACGCCGAGAGCCGGTTTCGAATTGAACGCAACGGCCAGGAAGGGAAGGGAGAAGAGCACATCCCAGCTGGCCTGGAACTGGAAGAAGAAGAAAAGGTTTCTTTCCGCCCGGTCTCCCCATCCTTGTCGCAATGCCTGGTATCGACTGTCCTCGGGCTTGCCCACGAAGCGGTTGAAGAACAGGTAGGAACCCAGCCTCAGCCCCCAGAATCCCCCCAGCGCAGCGAGGAGGAACCGTCTCTCGGCCAGACCGTCCGCGACCAGTGCGTAGAAGACCGCCAGAAGGGCGAGGCCCGTTGCCCAGCCGGCGTCCACGAGGCCGGCGTTCTTCTTGATTCGGGCAACCACGTACAGGGAGGCCATCATGACGGCCATCCCAAGCCATCCGAACAGGATCATCTGTGGAATGGTCATGGATCTACCTCCCTTGCCCGAAACGCTCTGTTAAGATGCGTTCCCAATAGTCGAAGATGCCCTCGAGCTGTCGTCGGATCAGCAGAAGGTGCGGGATGGAGCCGAAGATGCCGTAGGGCATGGCATAGTCTCGGTAAAGCCTGCTCATTCCGGTCCTCTTCCCCCTCGTGCTGCGTCCGGCCGGCGGGCGGCCTTGCACGGACTTGGTGGGTTGCGAAGCCGTGCGGGGATGTCCCATTCGAGCATTCTCCGGGCGACGGACGGAGGAACCAGGTCCTCCCAGGTCTCGCCACGGGCCATTCGTTCCCTTACTTCGGCGGCAACCAATCCCTTCTCCTCCGGCGGTCTTTCCCAGAGCACCGCGACCCGGAGCCCCTCGGACGCAAACAGCTCCTTCTTCCTCCGCCCCCAGTCATCGTAGATGGTCAGGAAGAACGTTCCCTGCACGGGAACGTAGAACCGATAGAGATCCGGCCGGTTCACGGGGAAGGGGACGATCGAGAATTCCCGGTCCGAAAGGCCCGCCTCCAGCAATACGTCCCGGGTCATGACGTAGCGCTCGAAATAGGTCAGTGGATTGGCCTGGGGCTCGTGCCGTTCCGGGTCCGCCTCGTCCGCGACCGTCAGGAACGGGTCCGGGTTCGTGATGCCCACGACGAGATGACGGCATCGGGCCTTTCCGGCCATCAGATAACGGAGATGATCGTTGTGAAGCACCTGGAAACGGCCGTGTATGACCCCCAGCTCAATCATGGGTCTCTCCTCTGCTTTCGTGCCGGACGGCGTGGACCAGCCGGTTCGCCACCACGAGGTTCGTGTGGACCGCCAGGTAACAGAGCGCAAGGAGGGGCAGGGCCGGCCAGATGGGCGTCAGGATGCCGCTCAAGGCCATCGCCATGGTGCGGGTGCCCTTGCTCGCTAGAGTCGGCCGCCCGGGGAGAGGAAGCTGCAGGCCCTGCGACCGGGCCGCCGAGTAGCTGACCAGGTTGGCGCCCATGATCGCCAGGGAGGCGATGCACAGGACCTGCCAGGCCGGCAGCGGTGCCGGCAGCCGGAACAGGTAGACGGTGATACCGATCATCAGGGATGCGTCTCCGTAGCGATCCAGGGAAGAATCGAGCAAGGCCCCGGCGCGGCTCTGCCTGCCGGTGAGCCGCGCAAATTGTCCGTCGACCCCGTCGAGCACCTGGGAGACGACGGCCGTCGCTCCGGCGGTGAAAGCCCACCCCAGGCCGAAGAGGATGCCCGACGTGACCCCGAGGACCGCGGAGGAGACCGTGATCATCCAGGGTCGGAGCCGCCGCAGGCGCAGGAGCCTGAGGGTCACTCTTGCAGAGAGATGGCACTTGATCCATTTCAACACGAACCGGTCGGTCGGTTTCGTCTTCCAGGAGTCGGTTTCCATGACCATGGCGGGTCTCTGCCTTTGCAAGAAACGTGTGCCCAGGGGTTGTCATCCAAGAAAGAGGTATTAACCTACTATGTAAATAGGGATTGGACATCGTCTTCCTAATCAGGTTTAGCAAATCCACCAGCCATAAGAAACTCGAATCAAGAAGGAGTTGTGACCATGAACACGAATTCGACTGGATATGACATGTTCTCCCAGGGTGCCAACCTGTTTGCACGCGGGGAATACGAAGAGAGCATTTGCCACTTTACCAAGGCCATCGAAGCGGATCCCCGCTTCCATCTTGCGTACATGAGCCGCGGCGCAGCCTGGGCAAAGGCCGGGAACATCGACAAGGCGATGGATGACTTCAACAAGGTCATCGAGATGCACCCGGACGATGCAAAGGCTTACCATTTCCGCGGCCTTGCCCATCTCCAGAAGGAGGATCGGGAGAGCGCGAAGAAAGACTTCGACAAGGCGATCGAGCTGGACGACCGGTACGGCATCGCCTACTTCAGCCGGGGAACCACCATGTCCGAGCTGGGTGACATGGACCGGGCCGGCAAGGACATGGAGATGGCGGCTCGCATCGGCGAAGCAAACCTGCAGGGCTTTGCAGACGATCACAACATATGGAGAACCAAGTTCGACAAGGTCATGGCAGAGCTGAGCGGAGAGAGAGAACCGGACTGGGCGGTCACGCCGGACCTGAAGTCCTTCCTGGACGAATAGCGGGTCGCTTCTGACGATCGAATTCCGTCAAGTTTGCAGGGCGGGAGGGAAAGCTCCCGCCCTCGGTCGTTTCCCACCCACCGGCGGGTCACCCGCCGTATCGTTCGAGGTAGCTTTGGAGTCGCAGTTTGCGCTCCGTGTTCTTCGAACTCATGTATCGAATCTTCCCGAAAATGGGCCGCTCCGGGCCCCAGGGGCGGTCGTAGCGGCCCAGGGTCCAGAAGATTCCGCTGTAGGAGTTCGGGTCCCGGCCATCCAGGGCATATTTGTCGTTCAGCTCGATCATGATGGCCAGAGCCTCCCGGGGTGAGGGAGACCACTCGAGGATCTTCTTGCCCCAGATCATGCGAAGGTAGTTGTGGATGCGCCCTTCCTGGAGCAGCTGCCGCTGGGCCGCGTTCCAGAGCGGGTCATGGGTGTCTGCGGCCTCGAAAGCGGCAAGGGGATAAATGTAGGGGCGGGGATCCTTCTCGTGTTTCTCCAGCGTCTCTCTGACCCACTCGGGAAGCGAGTCGTATTCCGCGTAATCCGTTCGCTTCGAGCACATGTTGTAGCCGAGCTCCCGCCAGGTGACCAGCTGATCGAGGAACGCTTCTGCCCCCTCGCTCATCCTCCACCAACCGGACCGGCCCCCCGTGGCCTTGTCGCCCAGGCGGCGAGGAGACCAGTTCTCGTGTTTCGTGAGCCTGGAGAAAACCTCGTGGGAGGAAATGTGTCCGAAGTGAAGGTAGGGGGACAGCCCGCTGGTCGCTTCGCTGTCCGGGTGGCTCCCCTCCTCGGCGTAGTGCCGGACCCGGTCCTTCAGGAACCGGGTCAGTGCGGTGGATGCCTGCTCGGCCCCGCCACGCAGCGCTGCAGGCTCGACCTCGTGATCGATGGGAAAGTCAGCGAGCCCTTCCCGGTCGCTCCGGAGAAGCTCTTCGGTCGCCGCCGGCCATCGCTTCACGAGCTTCTCCGGCAAGGTCGGCGGAGGGGGCACGGAAACGCGGGAAAGGGGGGTCTTCTTCGGAAACGCTTCGAGGTGTTCCCTGAGTTCGCCCTGCAGGAATCTCCGGAACGAGAAAGCGGTCGGGAAGACCTGGTCGGTGGCGGCCAGCGGAAGAATCCCGTTGGAGTCCACCGCCTCCAGGCGTACGGGCAGGAGCTTGCGAGCGGCCTCGAGCATGCGGGGCAGGAAGAAGGCCGGAAAATCGTCGGTCACGACGGTGCAGGAAAGGTCGGCGAAGGCCTTGAGAAGGCCCTTGCCGTCCCCGAGGGACGGCTCGAGATAGGGGTAGTAAAGAGCCGGCTTCCCCTTCAGGCGGGACATGTTGTCGGCCATCCCGTCCATGATGAACCTGTGGAGCCTGTCGCTGGCCCAGGGATAGCCGCAGCGGAGCGCCTCCAGCACCACGATGGGCTTGTTCATCTCCACGGCCCATTCGACGGTCCTCTGCAGGCCGAAGTTCCTGTTCGTCCGCCTCGCCGATGTCATCCAGTAGAGGACGAAGCCCCCCTTCGGATTCACCGGTTCGTCGTTGACCCGTCGAATGCGGAGTTCAGGCACGGCTGCCAATGGACTTCTCGTTTGCGGGTTCTGGTGGATCCGTATACGATTGCATGAGGAAAGGCCCACCCCCCTCCCGGTAGAGATGCATGGATCGTTATCGGTGATGCACGCATCCTTTCCTGCGAAAGCCTTTGAAGAGAGGGGTCGCACAGGCCCTGATCGGGAACGCTTACGGAAGGAGAAACCGTGGACGCGAAGAGGACGCAGCCCGTATTGGTGACCGGCGCAACCGGCTATGTGGGAGGGAGGCTGATTCCCCTGCTTCTCGAGTCGGGCCACCGCGTGAGGGCCATGGCCCGCAGTGTGGACAAACTGACGTGCAGGCCCTGGGCCGGCCACCCGAAGGTCGAGATCGTCCACGGCGATGCGCTTGACCGGGAATCCATGATCCGGGCGGCGGAGGGTTGCTGGGCGATCTACTACCTCATTCACTCCATGAGCGGTCCGAAGAGGGAGTTCGCAGAAAAGGATCGGGCGGCGGCGGAGAATCTGGTCGTGGCGGCGGAGCAGGCAGGTGCCGATCGGGTCATCTATCTGGGAGGGCTCGGAGAAGAGGACGGCGGCCTGAGCGAACACCTTCGCTCCCGTCGAGAGGTGGCCCGCATTCTTCAGGCGGGGCCGGTTCCGGCCACCCACCTGAGGGCCGGCATGGTCCTGGGCTCAGGAAGTGCGTCCTTCGAAATCCTGCGCTATCTGGTCGACCGCCTCCCCTTCATGGTGACCCCCAAATGGGTCCGAACGCCCAGCCAGCCGATCGCCATCCGGGACGTTCTCCGCTACCTCGAGGGGTGCCTCGAGCAGGACGCGACCCGGGGAGAGACCCTGGATATCGGTGGTCCCGACATCCTCACCTACCGAGAGATCATGGATATCTATGCCGAGGAGGCCCGCCTGAGGGAGCGGCTGGTCGTTCCGGTGCCCGTCCTCACGCCCAGGCTGAGCTCCTACTGGATTCACCTCGTCACACCGGTCCACGCCTCGATCGCCAGGCCCCTGGCCGAAGGACTGTCGACACCGGTCCTGTGCAAGGACCACCGGATTCTGGAGATGATCCCGGGCGAGCGCCTGACCTGCCGGGAGGCGATACGGCTTGCCCTGGACCGGGTCGAACAGCAGCGTGTGGAGACGAGCTGGTCCGATGCGGGTGGCATGGCCCCTCCGGAATGGCTGCAGGAGGGGGATGCCCCTTACGCGGGCGGCACCGTCCTCCGGTGCGCCCACCGGATCCGGCTGCGGGCCGAGCCGGCAGAGGTCTGGGGTCCCATCAGCAGGATCGGCGGGAAGAACGGTTGGTACTTCGGTGACTTCCTCTGGGTCGCGCGGGGGTGGATGGACATGCTTTCCGGAGGCAGCGGCATAAGGCGCGGCCGTCGGCATCCGGAACACCTCTACCCTGGCGACGCCCTCGACTTCTGGAGGGTCCTGGAGGTGGACGCCCCGAACCGGCTCGTCCTGCTGGCGGAAATGAAGATGCCGGGCGAGGCCACGCTCCAGTTCCGGCTGCAACGTACGGCCGAGGGGGAAACCGAACTCCAGCAGATCTCCACCTTCCTTCCCCGGGGACTCTACGGGATCGCGTACTGGTGGTTCTTCTACCCTTTCCATGTCTGGCTCTTCAGGGGCATGCTCCGGTCCATCGCGAAGAGAGTCGGAAAGCCGGTCGTCCATGGACCCGTTTCGTTCGACGGGCGTACGGATCCCTGCTATGCCTGCGGGGAAGGAGCTTGAAGCGGACTGGAGGGGTTGGAAGAAGGTGACCTGTTCTTCCGAGAAGATGGATCCACAGTCAGCGAAGAGGGGGAAGCCGGCATGAGCCAGGAGCCTTCGGAAAGGGCCTGTGACCTCGTCTTTCGAAACGGTCGACTCTACACGGTGAACCCGAGGCAGCCGTGGGCGGAGGCGGTCGCCGTCAAAGAGGGTCGTTTCGTGCGGGTCGGTACGGAAGCGGATGTGCGAGCCTGTATCGGTCCGCGCACGGAGGTCGTCGATCTCGAAGGGCGGTTCGCGATGCCCGGTATCTACGACACGCATGTGCATCTCATCCCCGCCGTCCAGTATGCCCGTTCCTTCTGTCGCCTTCCCGATCCCGCCACCCTGCCGAGCATCGAGGACTGCATGTCCACGATCCGGAAATCCTTCGAGGACGGGAGCGGGATGGACGGAGGCTGGTTTCTGGGCGGGGTCTGGTCCCCCTTCACCTTCGGCATGCTGGAGGGCCCCCGCAAGGAGATGCTGGACGAAATCGTGGGGGACGTCCCGGCCTACTTGATGGACATGACCCTTCACGCTGTCTGGGTGAACTCGGCCGCACTTCGGATCGCAGGAATCGACCGGAACACGCCGGACCCGCAATACGGCGTCATCGCCAGGGACCCGGATACCGGGGAGCCCACCGGCTACCTGGTCGAGTATTCCGCCATGGCGCTCGTGGGTCGGCACATCCCGAAGCTGCCGCTGACGCGGAGAATGGCACTGGCCGAACGGGGCATCGCGGAGATGAACGCCCACGGCGTGATCGGCTTCAGCGAGGCCGGGTCGGAGGAGGCGGACCTTGCCGCGCTGAGCCGGCTGGCAAGGGACGGCCGTCTGAACGCCAGGGTTCTCGCCCGAAACCTGGCGGTCCAGGCCGGTTCCATCGAAGAGGAGCTTGTTTCGGCCGGGCAGATCGCATCGGTGGCCGCGAAGTACAACGAGGGCAGGCTGAATGCGTTCGGGGCGAAGGTCTACGTGGACGGCTCCTCCCAGAACGACACGGTCGCGTTCCTCGATCGCAGCGTTCCCTTCGAAATGACCTATCTTTACGACGACCTGACCATCTCTGCGGAGAAGCTGAAGCAGGTGGTCACGGATCTCGATCGAAACGGTCTGCCCGTCATGATGCACTGCATCGGCGACAGGGCGGCCCGCGTGGCGCTGGACGCTGTGGAAGCCGCCCGGAAGGCGAACGGCGACAGCGGCCGCAAGCACTGCATCACCCACGCCTTCTTCCATGCGGACGACGACCTGCCCCGTTATTCCGAGCTCGGGGTTTCGCTCAGCATACAGACATGGGCCAGCACCGATTTCGACTACGGATCCATCGTGACCCCGCTCATCGGAGAGGATCGATGGCGCAAGGCCTTCCCCTACAAGACCCTGATGAAGCAAGGGGCGCTCGTGAGCATCGGCAGCGACTGGCCGTGCGTGACGGCCTCTGTCAACCCCTTTCCCGGCCTCTACATGGCCTCCACACGGATCGACCCCTTCTATCCGGAGCGGGGCGTGTTCAACGAAGAGGAACGGCTGACCATGGAAGAGCTGGTCCCCATGCTGACCATCAACGGGGCCAGGATCATGGGGCTGGACAGGGTTTCGGGGTCGGTTGAGGAAGGCAAGTCCGCCGACCTCGCCGTTCTCGACCGGAACATCCTCGCCTGTGAACCGGAAGAGCTGTTCGAGACCCGGGTCCTGCTGACCCTCCTCGAGGGCCGGCCGGTCTACCATGCGGAAGACTCGCCCCTGCTTGCTTCCGCCCAAGGCCTCAAGACGCCCGACATGTGGCGCTGAGTCCCCGCACCCCGATTCGGCATGTCGGCGACCGGAACGACCCTTTCCGAGGACGGGCATGGCTACGTCCCCGGGCTCCTCTGGGGGCTGTGGGGGTTCTCCCCGGCAGAAGGCTCTTGACCCTTCCCGCATTCGGAGGCATCATCTTTTCTACCTTCGTTTCCGGAGGATGTCTCGAAGATCGCGTTGCAGGGCGGTTCGTCTTGTCTGGGACCTCCTCGACGACCCCTGCGTCACCGGATTCGAAGTCTGCTACAAGAAGGCAGGGGAGTTGCGCTGGATCGGGGAGACAACCGACCTCTTCCCGATGCACACGGTGCAGGGGCTGGAAGAGGGCGAGCCCTACCTGTTCAAGGTGAGAGCCCTTCGAAAGGGCCGGGCTTCGGGATTCTCAGAAGAAGTCACAAGCGTCCTGGAGGTGGCCCGCGGCCACGTCGAGTGTGCCCGGCGACAGGCTTGCCTCTGCCAGGGAGAGATGGCCCTCCAGGGTCGTCCAGTCGGCTGCTGCGAGGTCCCCGTCTCCAATCGCCTTGGCGGAAGAGCGCCTGCTCTGATCGATGAGCGCCTGGATCTGCCGGATGTCCGCCGCCTCGGAGTCGGGGCAGGCTCCTCTGTAGGCGTGGGCATTCGACGCCCGGGCCGAGGCGGCGCACGCAGCGTCGCGGATCAGGAGGTCGAGCCGCATGGGTGCGTACTTGCCGACCCCGCCCGTAACCGGGGGGGTGGAAAGGAAATCGAAGAGTGCATAGGCAGCGGCCCTCCTGAAAGGGGAGTGGCCGAAATAGACAGCCCCGTCCGGGCCCACGCTGACCGCGGAAACCGTCTCCTCGCGACCGTCCGCGAAGTAGCGCATACCGCCGGTCTCCCGGTCCACCATCCCGACCCCGAGCTCGAGAGGCAGCGTCGTGGTTCCAATGATCGCGCCGGCACCCGACTGCACGAAGATGCCGTTCGCGCCGACGGTGGCGAGATTCAGGTTGAAGAGCTCCTGGCCGATGCCCGGGTCGTACCCGGCGAGCAGGGCCCGCCACTCCAGGCTGACCGTGGCCCCGTTGTCCCTCAGCTTGGTGACGGCCTCGGCATTGGAGGTATAGATCTCGTCGTTGTCCGATGCAACCGCAACGGAACCGTAGATCTGGGTGCCCACATTGATTTCCCAGATCTTGCTTCCGTCGGACGCGTCCAGGGCGATCAGGTTGCCCAGGTTGTCCCCCAGGTAGACCCTCGTGCCGTCCGCCCGCAGGGCCGGGGAGGAAGCCGACCCTCCCACGAAATTCGTGTGATAGAGCTCCTGAATGCTGTACGGCGGTCCACCGGCAGTGACCATTTCCAGGCAGTACAGGGCGCCGAGCTCGGAGATCCCGTCCACGGTTCCGTCCTCGCCGTCCAGGGCGGTGGCGGCCACGAACATGTGGCCCGTGTGGGGGTCGATGGCGAAGTAGTTGGCCACCTTGGAGTCGAATCCCAGAAGCACGGCCCCGAGGAGGCTGAAGGTGTTCAACTCCGGCGGAATGGCCGGTACCAGGGGCCTGACGGCGTCGTTCGCCTTCTCGATGATCTCGTCCGGAAGGGCCGAAGGGGGCGGCAGAGGGGAAGGAGAACCGGGGACCACGAAGGGGCTCGAAAGGAGCTGCGTGCCCGTGGTGCGATCCAGCACAATGAGGCTGCCGTCCCCCATCACGCCGACCAGGGCGTCCGCCTGCGGGTGGTAGTTCAGGCCGAAGCAGTGATAACTGGCCAGGTTCGCCGATGCCGAAGGCGCGGGCGGTGTCGGCAGGCCGGTGGGCACGTCCCAAAGGATGGTCCCGTCCGTTCCCACGGCCACGGCCCTGTCGTACACGGACTGGTAGATGACCTGTTCACCCGGGCTCGCGGGATCGTTCAGGACCAGTGGGCCGCCTCCCCCGTAGAGGGTCGTCCCCGCGATCGTCCATCGACGGGCACCGTCTTCCGGCTCCAGGGAGACCAGAATCACACCCTCCCCGGGAAAGAGGGGGCTGAAGTAGATGTTCCCCTCCTTGTCGAAGACCGGTCCTTCCGCGATGAAGAAGAGCGGCTCGGCGGTCCATTCGTACTCGTAGACAGGCGCCAGGGCGATGGCGACCTCGTCGCTGTTCAGCGTGTCGGCGTGGAGCCCCCGGAAGTGCTCTGCAGGAAGTCCGAGGACGTCGTCATCACTCGGCACGGTCCGGCACCCCTCGGGCACCCAGGCGGTCTTCTCGGGAGGTGGATAGAGGATGGGCGTAGGCGTGCATCCCTGGGCAGCTACGAGGAACAGGGACACGAGAAAAAACACCACGGGCGATACATTCTTCCTGTCGAAGAGACGTTGCCTGCTTTTCATGGCCGGGACCTCGCTCTCGTCAGTGGGGGATTCGGGATTCCGGGTACGACGAGAATTCTATAACGGCCGTAAAAACCTGTCAAGTTTTGTTTAAATAAAAACTGTTCTATCTTTCTTGCCCAAAGGCAGCCGGTCTCCTCCTTCTCCGGGCTCCCTTGTTGACCCACTCCGGTCGATTCCCTATCCTGTTCATATTCCGAAGGAAATGGCGCAGAAGGGCGAGGGAGATGCGTGAAAGAATCAAGGCGTTCCTCAGAGACCAGGACATGTGCGTCCTGGCCACCACCCTGGAAGGCAAGCCCCATTGTTCGCTCATGGCCTACATGACGGACGAGGAGGGTGAGTGGATCTACATGGTCACCCACAGGGGCACGACCAAATACACGAACCTGCTCTCGAACGAGCAGGTAAGCATTCTGGTGGACAACCGATGCGAAGGGGTTTCCGTCGACCGGTCCAATCTGAAGGCCCTGACCGTTCACGGCACCTTTCACGCGGTCGAGGATCCGGAGGCGAGGGCGAGAATCATCGCGCAGGTCCGTGAGCGCCACCCCCACATGGGGGATTTCCTCAGCAACCCCGAGGCCGAGGTCATCTCGGTCCGGGCGGGCTCGTTTCTCTTTCTCGATGGGATCGCGGATTCCCACTACGTAACCCTTTGAGTGGGTTCAGTCCCGGTTGTCCCTTTCCACGGTTTCGTGCAACAGGGCGAAGATCTCCGGAACCGCGCTGAGGACGCGGTTCCAGGAAGGCATGAAGGGCAGTTCGGGACTCAGGTTCAGAAACATCTCGCCAGCCCGCGTGAGGTTGTCTGCAAACAGCTCCACGGTCTTCTCCTCGATTTGCTTCATGCCGGGGCCGTCCTGCCAGAGGATCCTGGTGTCCTGGGGCAGTCGCGCGAAGTACTCCCGGGCGTGGCGGAACTGACGCTCATCCGCCTTGTCCAGTCCAATGATGATCTCCTCGAGATACTCGATCTTGCACAAGCGGTCGTATCGCGCCGGGATTGTACGTCTTCGATGCACGATCCAACGGGGGAGATCAACCGGCTTGTCCCCTGCACCCACCCATCCAATGACCTGCAGCGCAATGGGAGGACACCCGTTCTGGCAGGTTGTGGCTACCACTAACCTGCCAATCCGCTGCCGTTGCAATGAGCTGAACGATGCACAAACTACTTGTAGAATCAAACCTTTGCGCCCCAGTAAGCATCACAATACTATATGCCTACAGAGACCAACGAAAGGAAAAGATACGATGAACGCGAACGAAACGGACGAAGTTCTGCGCGGTGGACTGGAGGATTTCCTGAGCAGCGGAGACGCGTTTTCCAGGCAGGATGATACGGACGACGGCTCCTTCTATGCGATCGACCGGTTCGTAGAGCATCTGGACACGGTCGCCCTCGGTACGGTCGAGAAATTGATCGATACCCTGGTCGTGGACAAGCGGCCCTCCATCCTGGATCTGATGGCCGGATGGGACTCTCACATTCCCGGAACACTGGAAACGAACGAGGTCGTGGGGCTCGGCCTGAACGAGAACGAGCTTTCGACAAACCGGGACCTTACCGAATTCGTTCTCCACGACCTGAACAAGGATCCGAGCCTGCCCTTCGAGGACGATCGCTTCGATGTGGTCTTGAATACGGTATCGGTCGACTATCTGACAAGGCCCTTCGAGGTGTTCCGCGAGGTGGCAAGAGTTCTCAAGCCCGGCGGGCTGTTTCTGGTCATCTTCTCCAACCGGATGTTTCCCGAGAAGGCGGTGAAGATCTGGCGTGAGTCGAGCGAACCGGAAAGAGTGATGCTCGTGGAGGACTTCTTCAAGGCATGCGACCTGTTCGAGGCGCCGGAGACCTTCAGCTCCAAGGGAAAGCCGAGGCCCAGGGACGACAAGTACGCAGACCGGGGCATCCCCAGCGACCCGATCTACGCCGTATACGCGGAGAAGAAGGGGGCGCCTGCAGACCGAAAGGCAAGGCCTTCCGTTGAGAGCGAGGAGAAGCGCCCCCTGACCGCGGAAGAGCTGAAGGCTCAAAGAGAAGAAGTCAAGAAGACCCTGTGCTGTCCCCACTGCGGCCAGCGGATGAAGAAATGGCTCATTCCGGATTCGCCCTTCAACATCTGGACGAACGAGTACATGTACATCTGCTTCAACGACCAGTGTCCCTATCTTGTCCGCGGCTGGGACGTCATGACGCGCCAGGGAAATGCTTCCATGTCCTACCGACAGATGTTCAATCCCGAGAACGGCAGCCTGACGCCGATGCCGGTGCCGAACCTGAAGGCACTCAAGGACGGGATCATGGAGGAGGACGAAGGATCACGGGATTCGTAATCGTGGTTCGCAACAGGATACATAAACGTGCAGCAGACAGCGCTTGTGCAGGAGCAGGAGATGAAGAAGGCAAGAATGGTCGGCATCAACCACGTGGCGATCGAGGTGGATGACGTGGAGGCGGCCCTCGACTTCTACGGAAGCATCTTCGATTTCACCTTGAGGGGAAGGGGGGACGGCATGGCCTTTATCGACATGGGGGACCAGTTCATCGCCATCGAGGAGAAGCGGACCCAGAAGCCCGACCAGCTGCGCCATTTCGGCCTCGTGGTGGATGATCGGGAAGCGGTCCGGAGACGACTGGCGGAAGTCGGCGTGACGCCCTTTCCCGGCCGATTTCTCGACTTCCTCGATCCGTGGGGCAACCGGGTTCAGATCATCGAGTACGGGGACATCCAGTTCACAAAGGCCCCCTACGTCCTGCACGGTATGGGACTGGACGGGCTCGAGAAGACCCCTGAGGCGATCGAGCAGCTCGAGAAGAAGGGCATGTCCCCGGGGGGGAACGCCTGACCGCGGCGGGCTGGACCCAGCCGCCTTGTCAGCTCATTTCCGGCAGATCCCGGAAGGCCTTCACGTTTCCCATGGTCTCCGCTTTCAGGACCGCCTTGATGACGGCGCGGCTCATGCAGTCCGCCATACCCCTTCCGAGTTCATTGATCGACTGCGCGTGCGGAGCAGAGAAGAAGCCCGGCATTTCCGGAAGCGGCCTCTTGCACGTTCCCAGGCAGAAGACGGTGTCGCCGTCGAACATGGTGTGGGCCGGGCGTATGGCCCGGGCCAGGCCGTCATGGGCCATCTGAGCCAGCTTCTTGGCCTGGGCCTTGGTCAGCGAAGCGTCGGTGGCCACGACGCCGATCGTGGTGTTGGCCGCCGGCAAGCCCGGTGGGAGAGTGGGGATTCTTGCGGCCCGCCTGCCCGGCTCGCCGAACTCCTGATCCCTTTCGAGCCGCATCTCCCAGGGCAGGCCCGTTTCCGGATCGACAACGGTCCCGAGAGAATTGACCGCCACAATGGCTCCCACGGTGATCCCGGAGGCGAGTACTTCGCTGGCCGATCCGAGCCCGCCCTTGATGCCGCCCGCAAGCGCTCCGGTCCCGGCCCCTACCGACCCCTGGGCCGGGGGGCGCTTCCCTGCGGCCCGGCAGGCGGCGTACCCCCATTCGCTGGACACGGGAGGGACGAACTCGGCGCCGCGGCCCAGGTCGAACAGTGCGGCTGCCGGTACGATGGGCGCCACATGCCCAGCCTCCAGGGGAAATCCCCATCCCTTTTCAGCGAGCCATCTCACCACCCCCTCCACCGCCGCCAGGCCGTACAGCGACCCCCCGCACAGACCCACGGCGTTCACCCGCTCGACCAGGTTGTGGGGCTCCAGCAGATCGGTTTCCCGCGTTCCGGGTGCCGAGCCGCGTACATCCACCCCTCCCACGGCGCCCTCCGGACAGACGATCACGGTGAAGCCTGAAGCGTACTCCGGCTCCGTGTGGTGTCCCACCCACAGGCCGTCCACGTCCGTAATCGCATTTTTACATCCCGTGCGGTTCATCATCGGTCCTTTTTTCAGTGTCATACCACAATTCGTGGTATTATGCTCACCGCCCGTCCGGTTGCAAGCCGTTCCGAAACCGGCGAAGATGAAATGCTGATGAGATCAGCGTAGGATAAGGAGAGGCTCCGAACAAGACGAAGGGAGGTGACCATGCTGGACTTCACGCTGACCCCGGAGCAGTTGGCGCTGCAGAAGAAGGCTCGTGAATTCGCCCTGAAAGAGATCCTGCCTGTTGCCTGGTACTACGACGAGATGCACGAAACGCCGATGAAGGTGCTCCGGAAGGCCTTTGACGCGGGCATCATGAACGGAGACATCCCCGTGGAGTACGGAGGAGCCGGGTGCGGCCTCCTGGACGGGGTGATCGTCACCGAAGAGCTCGCCGCCGCCTGCCCCGGCCTGGCAACATCGATCTTCGACAACTCCCTAGGCATGGAACCGCTGATTCTCTCTTCGAATGACGCCCTGAAGGAGAAGTGCCTTCCGAAGATCGCCAAGGAATTCAAGCTGATCTGCTTTGCCACTTCAGAGCCCACCATGGGGTCCGACGTCTCCGGCATCCGCTGCGAGGCCAGGGAGGAAGGGGACCACTGGGTGCTGAACGGAACCAAATACTGGATAACGAACGGAGGCATCGCCGATTACATGTCCGTCTTCGCCACGGTGGACCCGGATTCCAAGCACAAGGGGATCTGCGCCTTCCTCGTGGAGCGGGACTGGGAGGGCGTCTCCTCCGGCATGACGATCCAGAAGATCGGCCAGCGGGCCTCCAACACGTCCTCTCTGAACTTCAAGAACGTGAAGGTGCCGAAGGAGAACGTGCTCGCCCCTCCGGGAGAGGGGTTCGTCCTGGCCATGAAGACCTTCGGTCGGACCCGGCCCGCCATCGGCGCCTTTGCGGTGGGTGCCTCCCGGTCCGCCATGGAGTTTGCGATCGACTATGCGAAGAAGCGCCGGACCTTCGGCGCTCCCATCGCCAATTACCAGGCCATCCAGTTCAAGATCGCGGAGATGTACCAGAAGGTGGAAACGGCCCGGCTGCTGGTCTGGAAGGCGGCCTGGGAGGCGGACCAGGGCATGGACCCCACCCTGACCGCGTCTCTTTCCAAGATGTACTCTTCCGAGGTGGCACAGGAGGTCCTGGGCGAGGCCCTGCAGATCCTGGCGGGCTACGGATACACCAAGTGGTTTCCCATCGAAAAGCTGATGCGGGATACCCGGCTCTTCAAGATCTACGAGGGGACGAGCGAGATCCAGCGGGTCATCATTTCCGGATTCGCACTGGGCGCCTACGAGCCAGTCATGCCTCCCCTGGAGGATCTGCCCATGCAGAGGGAGATGGATCCCGAACAAGTTCAATCCGGCAAGGGGGTCTGGCGGTGTCGCATGTGCGGCTACGTGCATCACGGGGAAGAGCCGCCCGACGAGTGTCCCTCGTGCTTCTTCCCCAAGACGGCCTTCAAGAAGGCTTGAGGTTCGGGAGGGCGCCTGCGGTCAGGACCGGTCTGCGATCGGGTGGACCCACCGGAAGGCGATGCAGTCGTCCAGCACGGCGGGGACTCCCTCGTAGATGGTTGAAAACCTGGGCTCCAGGCCGAGCTCGTCCCACAGGAGGCCGGGCTTCACGGGCAGATTCAGGTTCCATCCCCTGACCGCGTCGGGGGTGTGCAGATTCGGCCGGGATCGGGATACCCACAGCTTGTCGAGGCACCAGGCGACCGAGTACGCGACCCAGGGGGGGACCCGCAGGAGGCGGAACCTCGGGTAGTACTTCGCCACCTCTTCGAAGAACTCGTTCCAGGACGTGGAGAGCCCGTCCGAGACCGGGACTACGCCGGACCAGCGCTGCTCCGCCACCGCGATCATGACCCGGGAGACGTCCTCCACGTGGATGTGGGCGACCCGGTTGTTTCCGTATCCGGGCGCGATGACGCTCCCCGCCCGGATCCGCTCGAAGAGCAGATCCTGTGCCCCGTAAGTGTGGGGGATTCGGATGGCGGCGCAGCAGATGCCCCCGTCGCGAGCCAGCTCGTCGAGCCTCTTCTCCGACTCCAGTTTGGCCCGTCCATAAGCGATCCGCGGGGTGGCAGGCGTGTCCCTGTCGATCGGCTCTTTCTGGTCTTCATACACCAGGAGGCTGCTTGCATAGACGAAGGTCTTCACATCGGCACGGCAGGCCGCCTTCATCAGTGCCTGGGAGCCGTCGACGATGGAAGGTCGGACTGCGGAGTAGCGCTCGAAGGTGGCGCGGGCCCCGAGATGAAGGATCGTGTCGATTCCCCGCACGGCCCTCTCGAGGCTGATTTCGCTTCTCAGGTCGCCCTGGATGAGCTCGGCGTCGAGGGAGGCGAGCAGGGGTGCGCGCATGGGCCTTCTTACGAGGAGGCGCGGGCGAAGCCCTTTCGCCACGAGCTGTCGGGAGATTTCGTAGCCGATGAAACCTGTTGCGCCTGTGACCAGTACCCGTTCCATAAAGACAGTAGATTCAACGCGGCGAGCAAAGGTCGCGGTCAGGCGAGAAGGCTCCTCACCTGCCCGAGCAGGTCGTCCGTGTCGATCGGCTCTTTGAGCATGATGACGGGGATCGCCGCGGTGGCCGCGTCCCCCTGGAGTCCCCGCAAGGCCTCGAGACCCGATTTCCCCGGTATCGAGATGTCCAGCGTGATCAGGTCCGGTCTCCGGCCCCTGGCGATCTGCACCCCTGCTTCTCCGTCTTCGGCGGCCAGGGCATCGTAACCGTTCTCCTCGAAAAGGGTGGTGAGGTGACGGGAGGTGTCCTGTTCGTGTTCGATGACGAGAATCTTCTTCTTTTCCAATGCACGCCCTCCTCGTGCTCGAGGGGCGCCTTCCCGCCGCTGACGGACCCGATCCCCGGCGAGCCGATGGGTTTTTTCAAGATGGCGAAAAGATTCCGTTTCTGTCAAGAGGATTCTCGTCTTCGGGCGGAGATCGCTTGGTCCCCGCACATTGGCACGACGGAAGCGACTGTGCTAGTCTGGCGACTCCGCTGAATCGTGCCGTGTGGATTCCTCGCGTGCAGGCCCGGACCCGGTCTTCAGGGTCGACGATTCGAGGACGGTCTTCATGTCGTCGAAGAAGGGCGTGATCGCTTTGATGGGCTCGGGTGAGCTGACGGCTACCATGGTCGAGGTTCACAAGGAGCTCCTGGCCGCCACCGGGGGGGACCCGCAGGCGGTCTTCCTGGACACGCCCGCAGGCTTCCAGCTCAACGTGGACCAGCTCTCGCAGAGGGCTGTGGAGTACTTCCGCACACGGGTGCAGCAACCCATGTCGGTCGCTTCTTTCAAGTCGACCGATACCGCCACTCCCTACGAGGCGGAGCAGGCCTTCCACACCCTTCGCCAAGCCGACTATGTCCTGATCGGGCCCGGGAGCCCCTCTTATGCAGTGCGCCAATGGCGCGAAACGCCCATTCCGGACATTCTGGCCGATCGGATCAACGAAGGGGCGTGTCTGGTGGCCGCGAGTGCCGCCGCCCTGACCGTCGGACGCTTCACCCTGCCGGTTTACGAGGTCTACAAGGTGGGCGAGGAACTTCACTGGGTGGATGGAATGGACGTCCTCGGTCGTTTCCGGCTCGACCTCGTGGTGATTCCCCACTGGAACAATGCGGAAGGGGGCAATCACGACACCCGGTTCTGTTACATGGGAGAGCCGAGGTTCCGCAAGCTCGAATCGATGCTGCCGCAGGGAACCTCCATCCTGGGCCTGGACGAGCACACCGCCTGCCTTCTCGACCTCGACAGGGAGGAGGCCGCAATCAAGGGAATCGGCCGTGTGACCCTTCGCCGCTGTGGGGCCGAGAGGACCTTTGAAAGGGGAGAACGAATTCCCCTGGATGTCCTGCGCGGGCGGAGCGTCGGTGAGCACGGGAGGCAAGGGGTTTCCGCGGCGGCCGAAAGAGGGGCGGAGGAAGACAGAACGCGGGATTCCTTCTGGGAAGGGATTCATGACATCGAAGCCGCCTTTGAGCAGGGTCTCGAAAGGGGCGACGCCGAGAGGGCCACGAACGCCCTTCTCGAGCTCGACCGGACGATCTGGGAGGCGCACCGGGCCCTGGAGGACCAGGAGTTCATTTCGCAGGCCCGGGAGATCCTGCGGGAGATGATCGTTTCCCTCGGGGTGAGGCTCGCGTCCGCCGTGCCGGACCCTGTGGATCGCATCGCACCGCTGGTTGAGGATCTGCTCGAACTGCGGGAGTCGTTCCGGGACAGGAGGCAATGGCGGGATGCGGACGCGATTCGCGACAGCCTCCAGCGCGCAGGCATCGTCGTGGAAGACACCGAGGCCGGTCCGCGCTGGCGATCCGTCTCCTGATTCCCGGAAGCATCCCGAGGGGTTCACATGGTCGACGGCTACACGGTTCGTGAGGAGAGCTTCGACAGCCTTTCCTCCAATCCCCTTGCCCTGACACGACCCCTGGACATGAACTGCCCCTTTGTGCTTCCCGCCTGGCTGCGGGTCTGGTGGGAAATCTTCGGTGCCGGACAGGCGCGCTGTCTCCTCGGCGTTCGCCACGAAGACCGCCTGATCGGCGTCGCGCCTTTACAGGTCAGGGACGGCGAGGGCTCCTTCATCGGTGCGCCCGAATTGTGCGACTACCTCGACTTCATCGTGGCCCCGGGAAGGGAACCCGAGTTCTTCCGGGTGCTGATCCCCGAGCTGAGGCGCCGGGCGGTCCACCTCCTGGAGCTGGCGCCCCTTCGCAACGACTCGACTGTGATGAGAGCGCTTCTGCCCGGCGCGAAGCGGATGGGCTGCGAAGTCATCTTCAAGCGCGAAAACGTCTCGTACGAAATGGTCCTGCCGCCCACTTGGGAGGAATATCTCGGACAGCTGAAGGGGAGCGAGCGTCACGAGATAAGGAGGAAGCTCAAACGACTCGACGAGGCGGGCCGGATCGAATTCCGCACGGTGAGCAACGGCTCTCAGGAACTCGGGCACGCGATCGACACGTTCCTCCGGCTCTTCGAGTCGAACCGGCGGGACAAGGCCGACTTCCTGACGCGCCGGAGGGCGGACTTCTTCCGGGCCCTGGCAGAGGCCATGGCCGAGGCAGGCCTTCTCAGGCTCTCGATCCTCGAGCTTGATGCCACGCCGGCCGCTGCTGTAATGTGCTTTCATGATCCTTCCACGGTCTATCTCTACAACAATGGGTACGACAATCGGTACCGTTCGCTGAGTGTCGGGATGCTCAGCAAGGTGTTCAGCATCCGGGAGGCCCTTGCGGCGGGGAAGAAGAGATTCGATTTCCTGAAAGGCCCGGAAGCGTACAAGCGACGCCTGGGAGGAAAGCCGGTGCCTCTGTACCGGTGCCGGGTGCTGATCGGGTGAGCCTTGTGCAGGAGACCGGGGGAGAAGAACGTGACAGAACAGGCCGGCTTGCTGGTGATCGCAGCCCACCCGGATGACGTGGAATTCGGGGCAGGGGGAACGGTGGCGGCGTGGACGAAGCAGGGGAAGAAGGTCGTCTTCGTGATCTGCACCAACGGAGACAAGGGCACCTCCGACCGTGAAATGGCGCCCGGCCGCCTGGCCGAGATCCGGGAGGGGGAGCAGCGGGAGGCTGCCCGGGCCCTCGGCGTTCACGAGGTGGTCTTTCTCCGGTATCCGGACCAGGGCCTCGAGGACACGGCCGCCTTCCGCAAGCAGATCGTCCGGCAGATCCGGATCCACCGGCCCCGCACCGTCGCGACTTCAGACCCACACAAACGATACATCTCCCACCGCGATCACCGTGTCACGGGACGTGTCGTCCTGGATGCGGTCTATCCCTACGCCAGGGACCCGCTCGCCTACCCCGACCTGATCGACGAGGGCCTGGAGCCTCACAAGGTGCGTGAGGTTCTGTTCTGGGACACGGATGACATCAACTACCGCTCCGACATCACCGCCACCTTTGACCTGAAGGCGGCGGCCCTGCGGTGTCACGCAAGCCAGATGGGCGAGATCGCCCGCGCCCTCGGCACCGAGGACTTGGAGGGCTGGCTGAGGCCCCTGTGCGCGTCATGGGCCGAGGGGGAGGATTTCGAACTGGCCGAGGCCTTTCACCGGGTGGAGGTCATGGGGTAGGCGTTCAGACTCGAACATCGGAGGATTTTTCTATGAATTCTGATCCCCTGCGATTCGTCTTTCGCACCCAGTGCTCGCGTTTCCTTGATGACCGGCGAATCAGGCTCCTCGGTCACGGCCTGCTGGTCGTGTGCATGGCAGGGTTCGTCGGGTTCCTCGCCGTCGGCTGCGGCGGCGACGGGGAGGATCCGGGCGGAACGGACCGGCCGGTCTGGACCGGCGACCCCCTCACCGAAACCGAGTCGGGCCCTGTCCGGGGCGTCGAGGGAAAGTCCGAGACCTGGGTCTGGAAGGCGATCCCCTTTGCCCGGCCGCCCGTGGGCGACCTGCGCTGGAGGGCGCCGCAGGACCCCGAACCGTGGACGGAAGTGAGGGAGAGAAGCGGCTTCTGCGAGCCCTGTGCCCAGTTCTTCTTCATCGGCACCGAGACATACGGGAGCGAGGACTGTCTGTACCTGAACATCTGGCGGCCCCGCACCCCGGAGACGGGCCTGCCCGTCTACTTCTGGATCCACGGCGGCGGCAACACGCTCGGCACCGCATGCACCGAGGACTACAACGGCGCGAACCTCGCCATCCGGTCCAACCTGGTGGTGGTGACCGTGAACTACCGGATCGGGCCTTTCGGCTGGTTCGCCCATCCCGCCCTGAGGCAGGGCATTCCGGGAAACGAGCTGGACGATTCGGGCAACTTCGGCACCCTGGACCAGATCAAGGCCCTCGAGTGGGTTCGCGACAACATCGAGGCCTTCGGCGGGGACCCGGACCGGGTGATGATCGCCGGGGAGTCCGCCGGGGCGATGAATGTCTTCGCTCTCCT
This sequence comes from uncultured Thermodesulfobacteriota bacterium, assembly GCA_964479535.1. GTDB lineage: Bacteria > Desulfobacterota > DSWW01 > DSWW01 > DSWW01 > S015-6. The sequence continues at coordinate 66,897 of CAYZMM010000012.1, read as the reverse complement.
CATCTCTCCCCGGGCGGAGGGGCTCTTTCACAGGGCCATGGCCGAGAGCGGCGGCCCCATCGCCAGTTCGGTGGAGGAAGGGGAAGAGAGCGCCCGGGGCGCCATCCTCAGACTCCTGGTCAACGACGGGACGGCGCCCGACATCGCCTCTGCCGAGGATCACCTCGACGGCATGACCGGTCCGCAGATCGAGGCCTACCTGAGGGCGAAGACCACCCGGCAGATGCTCAGGGCCTACGAGCCCTGGTTCGGCGGCATGTTCACCCTGCCGAACGTGTTCACCGACGGCACGGTGCTCCCGGAGACCGGCTACGCAACCCTCGCGGCCGGCACCCACCCGAACAAGGTGCCCGTCATCCTGGGAAGCAACAAGGACGAGATGAAGCTCTTCATGTTTCCGGACCCGGCCTTCGTCGGGCGGGAGGACCTCTACGAGGTGGTCACCTCCTACGGGAGCGACGTATGGAAGGCCACCGGCGTGGACCAGCCGGCCGCAACCCTCTCCAACCATGCGGACCAGCCGGATGTGTATGCCTATCAATTCCTCTGGGGAGTCCTGGACGAGAACGGGCACAGCCAGCTGCCGGACCCGTTCGGGTTCGTGCTGGGCGCCTTCCACGGACTCGAGATCCCCTTCTTCTTCGGAAACGACCAGTTCTTCGTGGCCCTCCAGTACCTTCTTTTCACCGAGGCGAACCGCCCGGGCCGGGAGGCCCTGTCCGCGGCCATGATGCAGTATGCGGCCCGGTTCGCCCGCACGGGGGACCCGAATACCCCGGGATCGGGGCTTCCCCTGTGGAGCCCCTGGTCGAACGAGACGGACGGCCCGAAATGCATCCTCTTCGATGTGGACCCGGACCAGGCCCCGGCCCTGGAGATGTCCACCGAGGAGCTGACCGTGGAAGGGGTCCTGGAGCGGATGGCCGCCGAGGTCCCGGAGCCCCTGCTCACCGAGGCGACGGAATACTTGGAGCCCTGGGCCGACCGGTTCTCGAGCGACCCGTAGCCCCCCGCGGGCCTCCCGCTTCACTCCACCGCAGGTTCCTTTCCCAGCGGCTTGAAGACGAGCAGAAGGACGGGCAGCAGGATCAGGTCGGCAAACACCGCACCGATGACCGCAAAGCCAATGAGGATCCCAAGGTTCTGGCTGGGCTGGAAGTTGGAGAAGAGAAAGATGCAGAATCCCGCCGCCAGGACGATCGAGGTGATCAGGATCGGTTTCCCCACGGAATGAAGGGTATTCTCAATGGCCCGTTCGTAGTTCCGTTCTCTCCTGAATTCTCGCCTGAACCGGGCAAGGAAATGAATGGTGTCGTCGATGGCGATGCCGAGAGCGATGGCGGCCACCGGAGCCGTCGCGATATTGAGGGGGATCTTCAGCAGCCCCATCGTTCCCAGGGTTAGAACGATCGGGACGAGGTTCGGGACCATGCTGATGAGGGCAAACCGTAGTGACCGGAACAGAAGGATCATGAGCGCAAAGATCGCGATGGAGGCGATGAAGATGCTTTGCTTCAGTCCATCGACGATCGGAACCATGGTGTTGGCAAACATGATGGTGGTTCCCGTGGAGTAGCTCCTGGTCGATGCCTGGAAGTACGGGTCCGAACGCAGGTACGAGCGAATGAGCCCGTTCATCTGGTCGATGCGGTGGAGTTCGCGGTGTCTGAAGCGGATGCAGATGGAAGTCTTGGAGTACGCATCATCGAAGAAACGCGAGAGCATTTCTCCGTCGTCGGACATAGACGCCATCAGAAGCAGCTGGGCGATTTGCTTGCGGTCATCCGGGATGACCCTGTGGGCCGGATCACTGTCGTGAAACCGGTAGTTCATGTACTTGATGAGATCACTGGCCGAGATGACCTTGTCCACGCCGTCCTGCTCACGCAGATAATCGCTGAACCGGTCGATCGCCCTGAGCAGGTCAGGATCCTTGAGCCCGTCTTCTTCTTCACTGTCGATCACGGCATAGAGCGGCGCGATTCCGCCAAACCGTTTTTCGATATAGAGAACGTCGGAATAACCCTTGAAGTCATTCCCGAAGAACCTTCCCAAGTCTGTTTCCAGGTGAATCTTCGTGGTTCCGTACACCCCCAGGGCGCCAAGAAGAACGGAGAGGATCAGAATGGCAGACTTGTGGGTTCTATCCATTTGGTTGATCTTCATGAGGACCTTCAGGAATGCTTCTGTGGAAGGTTTGCTAAGGCTGAAGGTCCGGGTGTCTCCCACCGAGAACCCTATCGGAATCAGGGTGATGGACAGTACATAGCCGAAGGCGATGCCCACCGCACTGTACAATCCGAAATGCGCTATGGGCACGATAGGGGAAATGGCCAGAGAAGAGAATCCGACTATCGTGGTCAGGGTTGTCAGAAAACACGGCGGCATCATGAGCCGGATGGTTTCGAGCAGGGCCTCTTGCTTCGTAGAGCATCCGTAACGGCAATCCTGATACTGGCTCAGGATGTGGATGCAATCAGAGGTACCTATGATGAACAGGATCGTGGGGATGAGAACGGAGAGGAAATTCAGCTGGGAAGCCATCAGCTGCATGGATCCGATCGTCCACACAACTGCGAGGCTTATGGCGATGAAGGGGAGAAGTACACAGAGGTAGTTCCTGAAGCTCAGGTACATGGAGAGAATGAGAAGGAGTATGCCCAATGGCAGTAGGGTACTGAAATCCCTCCGTACGCACTGGAACAGTTCGTGCCGTCCATAGGGAGCCCCGGCCAGGTAGAACTTGTTCCCATTTCCTGGTTCACCGAATATTCTTTCAATGCTCTGAATGGTACGACTCCGCATGGCATCGGTGATATCGGATTTCAATGTGATGTCAAAGAGTGCGGATTCTTCGTCCCGAGAAATGAGTAGTCCCTCGTAAATCGGGTTCTCCTGAATTCGCAGACGCAATGCTCTCTTTTGCTCTTCCGTGATCGGTGCGGGGCCGAGCAAGGGTACGACCTCGAGGGTCTCGTCGCTGGTTTGTATGTCCTCGGCGTTTGCGAGGGAGACGACCCTGTCCACCCAGGGCAGTTCCTGGATTTCCCTAGTTAACCTGCGGATGTACTCGAGGTTCTCCTGCTTCAGGACATCGTCAGCCGAGAGAGCCGCGACCAGGATCTCGTCGTAGCCGAATTCGGCGAAGAAGGCCTTCAAAAGAGGGTATTGCGGATCGTTCTGGAAAATGAGCTTGTCGGGATTCTGGTCGAGTTGAATACGGAGGGAAAAGATGCCGAGAAATAGTGTGATTGCCCCGATTGCCAGAAGAATGCCGTACCGCCTGGCGAGGATGAAGCGGGCAAGAGCTTCCGTCATGAGGGGGTACCTCCTGGGGTTCTTTTCGGCGGAAGGTATGGGTTCTGTGGGGCGTGAGTATCAAATTGCGTGCCAGGAGGTGGAAAGGAAATTGCACAAAGGGCCCGGCATGGGATCCCTGGGCGGAAAGACGCGTCTGCCCCGGCCCCCCGTCGACACGAGGCGCGAAAAGACCGGTTACGGGGCCCCTTCGAGATCCCACTGCGGGGGCCACGCGCCATTCAGCCGGAAGACGGGGGCGACAAGTGTAGACGAACGGACACACACGGGCCAGGGCCCGTTTCCCGGTGGACGCAATCGTCCTGCTGCGAAAAGTCGCGCCTTTCAGGCTTTGCGGTTTCCACGTGGCTACGGTCCTTGCGGGAAGTTCCCGTACGGTTTATAAGAGGTAAGGAGTCCTCGTTCACACTGTCCCAGGCCGAGCTGCCCATGATGAATCGGGACCTGAATCAGGATTTGCAGGGTACGCTGGTCGACTACTTCTTCAAGGCCAAGATCATTCTCGGCTTGACGTGCCTGTCCCTCCTGCTCTTCTTCCGCTATTTCAGGTTCCTCGGTGTCGAGGCGCAGCCCATCATCTTCATCTTCGTGATCGAGCTTTCCATCTGGGCATCCTACTTCCTCTTTCGCGCCCGACGGCCGGAAGCGATCCTTGCGTACAATTCCGCGAGCCTCTGGATCGACGTCGTCGCCGTTACCCTTGCGCTCCACTACTTCGGCGGCATCTATTCGATGATCTGGCCGGCTGCCTACCTGCTGCTGGTCGTATGCTCGGGCCTCTTCCTCTCAAAGCGGGGAAGGGTGCTGTTCGCCTCGTACGTGATCCTGACCTTCACCCTTCTCTGCCACCTCGAGCATCATGGGGTCATCCCGCGGCACAACCTCTTCCAGGTTCCTCCGAGCACCGGCAAGGACATCTTCTTATGGTCCAGCACCAGCCTGATCGTCTTTGCGACGGCCGTTCTTACCAGCAGGCTGGTGGAGGTTCTCGGCCGGTTGGAGAAATTCGCCAACCTCGGGAGGCTCTCCACGGAGCTTGCCCATGAAATCCGAACACCCCTTCAGGTCATCGAAGGCCTGCTCCATGGATTCGAGGCTCCGGAGGGGAAAAAGAAGGAAATCCGGTTCCAGACAAACAGGATCGTACGCTTCGTGAACGAAATCCTGGCCCTCGGCCGGGAGGAGACGCCCCGGGTCGCCACCCTGAGGATCCAGGACATTGTGGACCACTCGGTCAACCTGATCCTGAAGGCCATGCCGGTCGGGCCGGGCATCCGTGTGGAGCGCGAGTTCTGCGAGGAGGATCTGTGGCTGGAGGGGGATGCGGACCAGCTGATCAAGGCCTTCTCGAACCTGGTCCGCAACGGGCTCGATTCCATGGACGGCATCGGCACGCTTTCGGTAACGGTTTCCCGGTACGGGTTCGAATGGCTCCAGGTCGATATCCGGGACACGGGGATCGGCATGGAAAAGGCGGAATTCGAGCGGATCTTCGAACCCTTTTACACGACCAAGGCCGGCCGGAGGGGGATCGGCCTTGGGCTCGCCATTGCCAGGAAGTTCATCGAGGCGAACAGCGGCCGGATCGAGGCGGACAGCTGGCCCGGGGAGGGCAGCCTGTTCACCGTGAGGCTTCCGCTGGCACCTCATCCGTGAAAGATCTTTCTATTATCGGCTATTGACAAGAGCGCGCGGGGGCTGATAGCGTAAACAAAAGGTCGGTGTAATTTCTGTTCTGGAAGACGAGGGTCCGCCGCTCAGGATTACCAACTCCGGGCGGCTTTTTTGTGTCACGGGTAAGCGGGGTGTCACGAAGCGAGCCCGCCGCGAACAAAGGAGGTTCACGAGGAATGGAAAAGGAACAGGGAGTGGTCAAGTGGTTCGATGACAAGAAGGGCTACGGATTCATCTCCCGCGAATCTGGCGACGGCGATATTTTCGTGCATCACTCCGCCATCCTCGGCGAGGGTTTCAAGACCCTCAACGAAGGCGACCGAGTCGAGTACGTTGTGACCGAGGGAAGGAAAGGGCCGGCTGCAGGTGAAGTGGTGAAGCTGTAGAGCGGTTGTCCCTCATTCAGTACCCTGTTCTGATTGATGCCCTGCGGGAGGCGCTTCCGCCGGGCTTGTGCGGGCGCCCTGCCCGGCGGCGGGGCACGTCCGGAAACCCCATCATCCTAGCATGGAGGATCCTATTGGCCCGCGATGATCTTGCACAGACAGAAGGAGTGGTAACAGACGTGAAGGCCGGCGGGCATTTCATTGTGAAGCTCGATTCCGGGCAGCATATTTCCGCCAAGCTCTCGGGCCGGATGCGGAAGTTCCACATCCGGGTGATCCTGGGCGACCGGGTGACGGTCGGTGTGTCGCCCTATGACCCGAGCCACGGTCTGATCATCCACCGGGAGAAGCTCCCCCCCCGCAACGTTGTGCACCGCCCCAGAAAGAACTGACCTCCTACTCTCTCTTTCTCCCGCCCAGGATCGAGCCCCAATTTCGTCCGCATGTACTTCCGTAGGATTCGATCTAGGCGTGGTTTCTCAGTTTCAGCTCCACCGGGTGAGGCTCCAGATAGACCTGCTGCTTCAGGTAGTGCGCGTCGTACTTGCGCACGTAGTGGTTCATCAGGGTGACCGGGACGATGAGGGGCAGGCCGCCTTCGTGGTACTCCTGGATCAGCTCCAGCAACTCCTGCTTCTCGTCTTTGGAAAGATCCTTCTTGAAATACCCCATCAGGTGATGGAGTACGTTGGTGTGCTTCTTCGGGGTGGCCTTCAGGCGAATCGCTTCCATGAGCAGGGAAAGGTACTGATCGAAGAGTTCCTGCGGGTCCATACCCTTCGCCCCGGCCACGAGCCGGCCCAGAGCCGTGTGATGTTTCGGGCTGTGCGAAAGGATGAGAAGCTTGTGCCGGGTGTGAAAGTCCACAAGGCGGCCGATCCTGCTGCCTCCGCCCGGCATTTCGCGCCATCGCCTCAAGACGAAGATCCGCTCGATGAAGTTCTCCCGAAGCCCCGGATCGTGAAGACGGCCGTCTTCTTCCACGGGCAGCGTGGGGAAGCGATCCATCAGGACCGAGGCGAAGAGGCCCACGCCGTTCTTTCTTCGGACGCCGTCTTCCCCGAGGACATGGACCCGCTCCATCCCGGTGATGGGCGACCGGTTCTTCAAGACGAAACCGCAGAGATCCTCCCCGGCAAGCTCCTCGACCTTCCGGTGCGCCCAGTCCTCGACCCTGTCGGTGTAGTCTTTCCCGGTTTTCGGGTTCTTCAGCCGGAGGGCCCCGGAAACCTCCTCCAGGCGGAGAGACTCGGCCGCCTCTTCCAGCCCGCAGCCCTCCTCCGGGTACACCGGGACGTACTCGACGAACCGGCCGAGCGTGTCCTTCAGAAAGCGGTCGCCCTTGTACTTCCCCTCGTTCAGAACCGAAAGGCCGAGAAGGGATGCGTGGATACCCAGCCGGATGTTCTCCATGTTGAACCCTCCGGGCTAGCCGACCAATGAGACGAGCCCCACGAGGGGCAGAAGCAGGATACGGACGAACGCCCTGAGCCACCCGTGCGAACGGATGACCGCTGCGACGGACGGGCTCTGCTCGTAATAGAACGACACGAGGAAGCGCCCGGGGCCGGTGGTCAGGAGATGGTCGTCGCGAAAGGAGCGAAGGGTGTCGATCTTTCCGGTCATTTCGGTCCCGAACGCGGCCGTTGCGATGAAGCACTGTTTCTCGTCACACGGATCCAGGATCCCGTCCCCGTCGCTGTCTTCCAGGACCCGCTCGTCGACGAATCCGCAGACCAGGCATTCGATGTGGAGTTCTTCTCCTTTTCGGATCATGGGCGTGTAGATGAGGGCCCGCAGGATGTCCATGGGGCCCCAGATCTCCAGGGGGCCCACAACGGCCACGTAATCGCCGGCCACGCCCTCGGGGTTCCAGAAGTAGAGATACCAGGTTCCGGGTGTTACAACCGTTTCCTCGAAGATCGGGCCGTCGAAGTACCACTTGTCGCCGAAGGGCTCGTAGAACGTTTCCCGGGGTGTCCAGGGCTCCTCGTTCCGTGTGACGGTTGCGCCGTATCCGGGCGGCAGGTCGAAGGGCAAAGCAACATCCGGAGGGGGCAGGCCGGGGCCGACCACGGCGAACCAGGGCAGGACCCGCTCGTGGCCCTGGCAGACCGGCACGATCGCCTGCGCGAAGAGCTGCGTCGGCTCGGTAATCTGGAAGGTGAAGACGTCCACATCCCCGCTCGTCTCGAACCAGGAATAGAAGGCCCTGGACTTCTCCAGAGGTCGAGGGATCTCGAAGGGGGCTTCCGCCGAGTAATCCTCCTCTTCGAGATAGGGTACGTGGGCCAGGGCGGGCTGCACGACGAGGCATGCGGCGATGCAGAGCCAGCCTGCCGTCTTGAAACGTGCTTTCGGGGAAGCCGCGTTGGTTTCATCCATGATCGCCTCACGGGTTCAGACGTGGTTTCGAAGCTGCAGCTCCGCAGGATGCGGGTTCAGGTAGTGCTGCACCTTCAGATAGGGTTGATCGTACTTTCGAACGTAATGCTTCATCAGGGTGATCGGGACGACCAGGGGCACATGTTCCTTGCGGTAGCGTTCGATGATCTCCAGCAGCTCCTGCTTCTCGTCGCTGGAGATCTGTTTCTTGAAATAGCCCATCATGTGCATGAGAACGCTGGCGTTCTTCTTCACGGTGGCCACCAGGGAGAGAGCCTTCAAGAAGAGTCCCTCGTACTGCCCGTAGAGCTCGGGGAGCGGCGTCTCCCCCGCCCGGGCAACGAGCCTGCCCATGGACTGATGAATCTTGGGGCTGTGGGACAGGATCTGGAGCTTGTGTCGGGTGTGAAAGTCCACGAGTCTCCCCCGGGACTTCCGCTCGGCCGTGAGCCTCCGCCAGCGCTGGTAGGCGAAGACGCGCTCGATGAAGTTCTCCCGAAGCCGCGGATCGTGGAGTCGGCTCTCCTGTTCCACAGGAAGGAGGGGGAAGTGCTTCATGAAGGCCATGGCGAACATGCCTACGCCCCGGTTGGAGGGGACCCCGTTCGCATCGTAGATCTTCACCCCCTGCATGCCGCTGCTCGGGGACCCGCTCTTGAAGATGTAGCCGCACAGGTCCTCGCTTTCCAGCTCCTTGACCCGGCGATTCGCCCACCCGGCCATGCGGTCGGTGAAATCCTGCCCGCTTCGGGATGTGACCAGTTTCGGTGTCTCCGGATCGCCGGTCAGGCGCAGGGTTTCGCGTGGGATCGGAAAACCGCACTCCACCTCCGGGCAGACCGGCACGAAATCCATGTATTCAGAAAGGGTGTTCGCAATGTACTTGTCCAGCTTGTGTCCGCCGTCGTAGCGGACCGGGTGGCCAAGCAGACAGCTGCTGATGCCCAGTTTTATTTTGTTTTCCAAGACTTAGAGCCCTTATATTCCTTGCTGCACTTCCCAAACGCTGCGGAAGATGAAAGGGAACCGGCCTTCTCCTGTAGAAGATGCACGCGTAGCCAAATGGTTCCCAGCTAGTACAGGCCCTTCCGCAGTTCGTCTGCCCGTTTTCGAATCCGTTTGCGCCGGTCCGCCGGGAGCCGCCCCAGGTTCCTGAGCTGAAGGCCCATCCGGGGAATCCTGTCCAGCCGGGCCTCGTGACGGAGCAGGAAGTCCCAGTAAAGGCTCGTGAAGGGGCAGGCGTGCTCCCCGGTGGATTCGCCCGGGTCATATCGGCAATCGTTGCAGTAGTTGCTCATGCGCTGAATGTATTTCCCGGTGGCCACGTAGGGCTTGGACGCCAGGATCCCGCCGTCCGCAAACTGGGACATGCAGAGCGTGTTGGGCAGTTCGACCCACTCCACCGCGTCCACGTAGACGGCCAGATACCAGCCGTGTACCTCTTCCGGGGTTACGCCCAGCAGAAGGGCGAAGAGCCCCGTGACCATGAGGCGCTGAATGTGGTGGGCGTAGCCGTATTCGAGGGTCTGCGTGACGGCCTGACGGAGGCAGTGCATGTCCGTCTCGCCCGTCCAGTAGAAGGCCGGAAGCGGTTCAGCGGCCTCGAGCTCGTTCCTCTTCTTCAAGCCGGGCATGTGGAGCCAGTAGACACCCCGTACGTATTCGCGCCATCCGAGGATCTGGCGGACATAGCCCTCGACGGATCCGATGGATGCTCTTCCGTTCTCATACGCCTTCTCCGCGCCCGTGACGGCTTCCCGTGGGCTCAAGTACTTCAGGTTCAGGGCGGGCGAGAGGAGCGAGTGATAGCCAAAGGGCATGCCGGTCCACATGGCATCCTGAAAGGGACCGAAAAGGGGGAGTCTGTGCTCGAGGAAATCCTCGAGGGCCTGACGGGCCTGGGCCGGTGTGACCGGCCAGTCAAAGTGCTCCAGGCTGCCGGGATGGTCGGCGAAACGAGTCGAGACGAGGCGGAGCACGTCCCGGGTGACCGGGTCCGGCGGGAAGCCGATCGGTTCCGGGGTTTCTGCGGGGCCGGAGGCGCCGAAGCTCTCCCGGTTGTCCGCATCGTAGTTCCACCGTCCCCCTGCCGGCTGTTTCCCCCGCATCAGAACGCCCGTCTTCTTGCGCAGTTCCCGGTAGAAGAACTCCATGCGAAGCTGCTTGCGGCCTGCCGCGTGGTCGGCAAAGGCCCGGCGGCTGGAGAGGAAATGTCGGTCCGGCCGGACTTCGAGCTCGGTCTTCCGTTGCCTGGCCTCCTGCCGGAGCTCTTCGGCGACCCGGTGCTCGCCCGGGTTCACCAAGAGGATCCGCTCGGGCCTGGTTGCGGCCAGGAAGTGTCCCAACTCGGCCGACAGTCTTCCCCGGTTTCCCGGGTCATCGAGGGTGCGGTACTCCACGGGGAAGCCCTTCTCGAGGAGTGCATCCCGGAAGTGGCGCATGGCGCTCAGGAAGAGGGCGATCCTCGCCTTGTGGGACCAGACGTGGGTGGCCTCTTCCCCGACCTCGGCCATCCACACGGCGTCCCGGGCGGGCTCGAATCCGTCGAAAACGGACGAATCGAGGTTGAGCTGGTCGCCCAGGGCCACCACGAGATGCCGGATCCGTTTCTTCTTCTTTTTCATGTCTCCCCCTCTGCGGGGTCCTGGAGCGGCTCGTCGGACTTCATGAACTCACGCATCAGGGTGGTCGCGTACGCGCCTTTTGGCAGGGAAAAGGTGAAGCGGATTCCCCGGGGATGCGGTTCGATCTCCAGGTCCGGCACCGAAAGCCGGGCGACGCGCCGGCTTCCGCTCAGCTTCGCTCGTCGGAGGGCTTCTTCCGAAACCCCTCTCGATGCGAGCACCTCCTGTTCCAGGCGGCCGGGCCTGCCGGTGGCCCATCGCATCTTGGCCCCATAGATCGGGCCGGTGTAGGTGATGGCGCCTTTCCGAAAACGCTCCGAATCAACGGCCACCTCTTCCACCTCGAAGATGCCTCCCGTATCGGCCTTCTTCGCCAGGTCCCCTTGCAGAATCGTCTCGAACCACCCTCTCCGGATGCGCTCCACGAGCCAGGCGTTGAACAGGGCGGACTGGTAGGCGGACAGGAGGAGCTTTCGTATCCATTTGTCCCGTGGACCTTTTCCCAGGAGGGCCTCCCGCCCCTTCTCTTCGTTCCGGCCCTGGGCGCCGAACCGCTGTGCTCCGTAGAGGTTCGGGAGGCCGGTCCGTTCCAGCGTGCGTCGGACGGCCTCGGCGCGGCTCAGGCCGTCCTCGTGGGGATCGACCACCACGATGCGGAACCGGTTGCCCAGCAGATGTCCGGACTTGAGCTTGTTCTTGTGCCTCCTCGCCGAGAGGACCTCGAAGGGGAGTTGGTCCCGGACGCGACGGGCCGCGTCCTCTTCGTCCGTGTCTCGAAGGGCCAGGGAAAAGGTCTGCTCGACGCTGGCGTGCTTGTCCTTGAGCCCGGCGTATCCTACATCGACCGCCTTGAGCCCGAACAGCTTCGCAAGGGACTTCTGGATGTCCCTCGTGGTCCAGCCCGAACGGGCAAGCCGAAGATAGATGTGTCCCCCGCTGCCTTCCGGCTCGTACAGGGGGATTTCCCCCACCTTGAACAGCCCGGGCTCGGCCTTGAGGATGCCGCCCGTACCTGGATCCTCTTCCGTGATGTACGGCAGTTCCACCGATGGATCGGCACGCTTCATGCTCGGCCTCTACCTCGCAGCAGGGAGCGGGGAACCTCTTTAAGAAGAATAGATCCCCTGATATTCTCCTAACATCTAAGAACGATACACGGTTGCATCAAGAAGCGTCAAAAGAGGCCGTTTCTCGAAAGCGTCGAGGGGATGTAGGGAATGGACACACCGACCCAAGCCCTGCTGGGGGCCGTGGTGGGGCAGGCATGCTTTTCCGGAAAGCTGGGAAGGCGGGCCCTCTGGTGGGGTGCCCTGGGAGGCGCGATTCCTGATTTCGATTTGATTTCGGTGGCCTTCACAGGACCCTGGGGAGAATTCCTCTACCATCGGGGGCCCACCCACGCGCTCTGGTTCGGACCCGTAGTCGGGTCTCTGCTCGGCTATGGGGTGTGGCGGGGGTATGCGAGGAAGAGGCAAGCCGGGAGGGAAGGTGGTGAGGCGGACGAGCGAGGCGGGCTCACGCATCCGGGCGACCGCTCCGTTCTGGGAGCCTGGATCGGCCTCTTCGTGCTCACCCTTCTGAGCCAGCCTCTTCTCGACGTATTCACGACCTACGGCACCCAGCTCTTCTCCCCCTTCTGGAACAGGCGGTTCGCCCTGAACGCGGTGGCCATCATCGACCCGGTCTACAGCCTGATCCTGATAGCGGCCCTGCTGGTCTGGGCGCGAACCCCGCAGCCGAGGAGGGTGCGCACGGGGAGGAGAACCGCCGCATGGGCCCTGGCCCTGTCGACCGCCTACCTGTTCTACGGCCTGTGGCTGAACGAGAGGGCCGAGCAGGAGGTGCACCGGCAGCTCGCCGCGGAGGGCATCACCCATGCACGGGTTCAGGCGTATCCGACGATCTTCCAGGTCTATCTCCGGAGGGTGGTCGTCCGGATCGATGACGAAGTGCTCGTGGGAGGGATCACGATGTGGAGTCCCGGCCCGGTCGCCTGGCGCCGGTTCACGGTTCCGGACCATCCGATGGTGGCGAAGCTTGCGGCCACGCGGGAAGGCCGAATCTTCTCGTGGTTTGCCGGCGGCGAAATCGCCCCCCGGGTGATCGAGTTGGAGGATGGGTTCGTGGTGGAATTCGACGATATCCGTTACGGCTTCTTCGAAGACCCGGGACATGGACTGTGGGGGATCCGGGGTGTGTTCGATCGGGAAGGGAATCTGCGGGGGAAGGTGGTCCGATTCGACCGGGACTACCCGGTCGACCTGGAGACGTTGCTCGACCTCTGGCGGGCAACCTTCGGACTGCTGGCCGACATGCCGGGTCAAGGCGGTCCGCAGGAAGTTCGAGGAGAGGGTGTCCGTTCCGCGCACCGGATGGTCCTTCAGGGAAAGCTGATTCGATGAGAGGCGGCAGAGGCCGCACAGCGGCCGCCTACGGAGCCGAGCACACCGTCAGCAGGCGGGAACAGGTAGAGGAATCGGTACGTGCCGGCTCGCGCAGGCTCTGGCCCTATGTGCGCCGGCATTCCCTGCCTTACCTGATCGGCGCTCTGTTGCTCGTGGTGACCAACCTGCTCATGGTCATGATCCCGCACCTGCTCGGCAGGATGGTCGGGATGCTCGAAGCGGACCCGATCGAGGTCGCCCGCCTCCTTCGGTTCCTCCTGATCGTTCTGGGCCTGGCCCTGGCCGGCGGCCTGGCCCGGGTGGCCAACCGCCTGCTCATCTTCAACACCGGCCGGATGATCGAGTACGAGCTCCGAAGAGCCCTGTTCGAGCACATGCAGCGGATGCATTCCCGTGTCTTCGCCCGCCGGCCCGTGGGAGACCTGGTGAGCCGGGCGACGAACGACCTCGGCTCTGTCCGTCTGCTCTTCGGCTTCGGCCTCCTCCACCTGATGAACACGCCGATCCTCTTCGTGATGGCGACTGCGTTCATGGCAAACATCAACGGCCGCCTGACAGCGGCCGTTCTCGTCATCTACCCGATCGTCATCCTGAGCGTTCGCCGCTACTCGAGGCGCATGTTCGACCTGACCCAGCAGGTGCAGGGAACCCTCGGGGATATCAGCGCCGCGGCCCAGGAGAACTTCAGCTCCGTCCAGGTCGTGAAGTCCTACACGCTGGAAGACCACGAGACCGAGAAGATGCGCCGCATGAGCGGCCAGTATCTGGCGAAGAGCGTGAAGCTCGCGCTCACACGGAACATCCTTTTCAATGTGATGACCGCGGTCATCGGCCTGAGCGAGCTGGTCCTTCTGGCCTACGGCGGTTGGGAAATCGTAAACGGCCGGCTCACCAAAGGCGAGTTCGTGGCCTTCAACGTGTACCTCGGCATGCTGATCTGGCCCACCATGGCCTTCGGTTTTCTTTTGAGCGTCTGGCAGAGGGGTATGGGTGCCATGAGCCGCATCGAAGAAGTCCTGGCCGAGCCGACCGAGCCGGAGGCGCTGATCCGGGTGAAGGGAGAGCCATGGAAGAGCGATGATTTCTGGCGTCAGGACGTCGTGGTCCGGGGCCTTTCCTGGGCATACCCCCCGGATGCCGTTGAGGCGGACGGGCGGGAAATACGGGACGTGATTCGTGATGTCAACATGCGGCTCGAGGGAGGCAGGTTCACGGCCCTCGTGGGCCCCACAGGGTGCGGGAAGACGACTCTTGCCCGTCTGCTCGCACGGCTGGACAATCCCCCTCCGGGCACGGTCAGCATCGGCGGCGTGGACCTGACAGCCGTCCCGCTGCCCGATCTGCGGAAGCACATCGGTCTGTCCACGCAGGAATCCTTCCTCTTCTCCCTCAGCTTGAGTCAGAACATAGGATTCGGCAGACCGGACGCGAAGCTCGAGACGATCACGCAGGCATCGGAGCATGCAGAACTGGCCAGGGACCTGGAGGAGTTCCCCCGTGGATACGACACGCCCGTCGGGGAGCGCGGGATTACGCTGTCCGGGGGTCAGAGGCAGCGGGCCGCCATCGCGAGGCTTCTCGTCTACGACCCGCCGGTCCTGATCCTGGACGACTCCCTTTCCGCTGTGGACCTGAAGACCGAGGAGAAGATCCTCGCCCACTTGCGCAATCGACTCGCAGGCAGGACCGTCCTGCTCATCACCCACCGGATCGCCACGGCGAGCGAGGCGGATCACGTCTACGTAATGGATCAGGGAGCCGTTCTGGAGGAGGGCACGCACGAAGAGCTGCTCGAGTCGGGCGGGCTCTACGCGCGCCTGGCCGAGATCCAGAAGCTGAGCGACGAGATGGAGGCGGCCTGATGAGGGGCGAAGGCGTGGACGGACCGATCGAGGAGCTCCGGCCCGCGGACCGCCGGCTGATCGGTATGGTGGTGCGGTTCGCCCGGCCCCACTGGCGACTCATGCTGGCTGCCGTGTTGTTGCTGCCGATCATGACAGCCGTCCAGCAGGTTCAGCCCTATCTGATCAAGCTGGCCATCGACGGCCCCATCGACAACCAGCTCGGCATGGGGTTTCCGATCGCCCGGGAGACGATCGTCGGGATCCTCGAACTGACCGGCTGCTACCTGGCGACCCTGGTCTTCGTCTTCGTCTTCGAATACCTGCTCACCTTCCTCATGGAGTCGGCCGGCCAGCGGGTGGTCTACGACATGCGGATGACCATGTTCCGCCATCTCCAGAAGCTCGACCTCGCCTTCTACGAGCGGAACCCGGTGGGCCGGCTCATGACCCGGGTGACGAACGACCTGGAGGGGATCAGCGAGTTCTTCTCCGCCGGCCTGGTCAGCCTGATCGCCGACCTGTTCAAGCTGGTCGGGATTCTGATCGCCATGTTTCTGCTCTCCTTCAAGCTGACCCTCTGGACCTTCGCCGTGGCGCCTCCTCTGCTGCTCCTCGCCGGCTTCTTTCGGGTGCGGCTGCGCAAGGTCTTCCTCGACATCCGGAAGCGCATCGCCCTGATCAACACCTACCTGGCGGAGAGCCTGAGCGGTGTGGAGACCGTGAAGCTCTTCAACCGGGCAAGACGGAACGACGAGGAGTTCGAGGCGCTGAACCGGGACTACATGAAGGCCAACCTCCGGTCCATCTTCTACGACTCGAGCCTCTACGCCGTGATCGAGATGATCAGCACGGTGGCCATCGCCGTGTTCATCTACGCCAGCGCCATGAGCATCGAGAAGGAGGCGATCACCCTGGGTACGGTGGTGGCCTTTGTGGAGTACATCAAGCGCTTCTTCATTCCGATCCGGGACATCGGGATGAAGTACTCGATCATCCAGAGCGCCTTTGCGAGCGCGGACCGAATCGATCAACTCCTGTCGGAGGAGAGCACCGTAAACGATCCGGCGGAGCCGATCGTGGCCGGCAAGCTCCGGGGCGAGATCGAGTTCTGCGATGTCACCTTCGGTTACAAGCCGGACGAGCCGGTCCTGAAGAACGTCTCCTTCCGCCTCGAGCCAGGGGAAACGGTGGCTGTCGTGGGGGCTACGGGGTCCGGAAAGAGCACCATCCTCAAGCTGATCAACCGCTTCCATGACGTCTGGGAGGGCCGCATCCTGGTCGACGGGGTGGACCTCCGGGCCTACGATCTTCAGAGCCTGCGCCGTCGCGTCGGCCAGGTCCTGCAGGACGTGGTGCTCTTCTCCGGAAACCTCATGGACAACATTCGACTGGATCTGGACCTGCCCCGGGAGCGCATCGACGAAGTCTGCCGCCAGGCCCAGGTGCACAGGGTCGTGGATAAGCTCCCCCGGGGCTACGATACGGAGATCAAGGAGCGGGGCACGAACATCAGCTACGGCGAGAGGCAGCTTTTGGCCTTTGCCCGGGTACTGGCCAAAGACCCGGAGATCTTCCTCTTCGACGAGGCGACCAGCAACATCGACTCCCAGACCGAGGCGCTGATTCAGGAGGCGCTGGAACAGGTTCTCAGGAACCGTACGAGCCTGGTCATCGCCCACCGCCTGTCCACCGTATCCATAGCGGACCGGATTCTCGTCCTGCACAAGGGCCGGATTGCCGAGTCCGGAACGCACGAGGCGCTGCTCGCCGAAGAGGGCCTCTACGCAAGGCTCTACCGCCTGCAGTTGAAGGGTGAGGCGAGCCGCCTCAGCGCTTAGCGCGAAACTCCTTGATTCTAAAGAAAACCGAGAAAGGAGCCGATTCTGTCAGAGAGTCGAAGCGTTCGCTGTAATTGTGCAATCGGCATTTCGATCGGACCTGATTTGAAGGGAAATCCGCTTGGATCCGTATCTGTACTCTCTCAGCCCCCTGTCCCTCTGCAGCTTCTTCACTGTGGCCTTTCTGCTCCTGGTCTCCTCCTGGGGCCTCGCACTGAATCCAAGGGCCCGAACCAACCAGTCCTTCTTCGTGATGTGCCTGCCGGTCATCGTGTGGGTGCTCGGGCTCGGCTTCATTCTATCCAGCCGGGAGCCGGGGATGGCCGAACGCTGGTACCGCTTCGCCTACCTCGGGGTCGTCCTGATATCCCCCGGGGTCTACTTCTTCACCTCCACGGTGACACGGCAGTTTTACCGAAACCGGATCGGGATCCTGCTGGCCTACGTGTTGGCCCTTCTCTTCGGCCTGGAGGGGGCCCTGGGGCACGCGACCGTTCAGGGCGTGTGGAGTTACGACTTCGGGTTCTATCCCAGATACGGCCCCATGGGAAGGCTTTTCCTGGTCTTCTTCTTCCTCTTCATGGCGGCCAGCTTCCGGAACCTGTTCCGCAGAATGAGGGCGGTCGAGTCGGGCGTGGAGAGGCGGCAGATAAGGGCGATGATCGTCGGTTTTACCATCGCCTACCTGGGGGCCTGGGATTTCATTCCCTGTTTCGGCGTCCCGGTCTATCCGGTCGGTTTCATCGCCTTCGTCCTGTACGCAAGCCTGCTCTTCGGTTCGGTCTACCGGGATCAGCTGCTCAATCCATCCCCCGAGTCGCTTGCGAGGGAGGTGCTCGCAACGATCGCGGATTCGATCATCGTCCTCGACGCCGACGGCTATGTACGCATGGTGAACCCGAAGGCGGAGGAGCTTCTCGGACATCCGGGAGAGGGCCTGCTCCACAAGCATTTCTCCAAGTTCATGGATCCAGGGGACGTGGAGGCTGCCAGAGGACTCGTTCGCAACCTCAGGACCCCCCATCGGGCCGTCGAATCCGGCGTATTCTTGCTGCGCGACAAGGATGGAAACCGGATTCCCACCTCCTGCAACCTCTCCGCCATTCGTGACTGGAAGGGAAAGGCGGCCGGGTTCGTTCTTGCATGCCGGGATCTGAAGGAGATTGTCCGCTCCCGGGAGATCATCCGGGAAAAGGAGGGAGAAATAAGGGACGCCCGGGAGCGGTACAGCGCATTGTTCAATCGGAGTCTCTTCTGTGTGTATCTGCACGACTTCGAAGGAAATTTCCTGGATGCGAATCAGAGCGCACTGGACCTTCTCGGCTACACCAGGGAGGAAATCCGGTCTCTCGATTTCGCTTGCCTGCTCAGCCGGGAAGACCTCGCCTCCGCTTTCGCCTACCTGGAGGAGACGGTGAGGATGGGCCGCCGGGAGGAGTTGCTTCGATTCAGGTTGAGAAGGAAGGACGGTTCCTTCGTGTGGGTCGAGACCGAGTCGAGCGTGATCTACCGGTCGGGAGAACCCTGCGCGATTCAAGGCATTGCCCGCGACATCACGGAGCGTAAGCAGGCCGAGGAAGACCTCAAGCGGCACAACGAGGAACTCATGGAGCTGGACAGGATGAAGGACTCCTTCCTCTCGTCCGTTTCGCACGAATTGCGAACCCCCCTGACCTCGATCCGGTCCTTCTCCGAGATCCTGCTCCGGTATGACCAGGAAGACCTGACCACGCAGAGGGAGTTCCTCCGGATCATCAACACGGAGAGCGAACGGTTGACGCGGCTGATCAACGACGTGCTCGACCTGTCGAGGATCGAGGCGGGCGGCATGGTCTGGAACGACGATCTCCTGGAATTCGATGCGGTCATCCACAGCATCCTGCCGGCGCATCAGAGGGCCCTCGACGGGAAGTCCCTTCGGCTGAGCCTCGATCTGCCTTCCGGTCTGCCCCCCGTTCTGGCCGACCCCGACCGGATGCGGCAGGTGGTTACGAACCTGCTGATCAATGCCGTGAAGTTCTCTCATGAAGGAGGGGAAATCCACATCGCAGTGGAGGCCATGGAAAACAGCGGTGCCGAAGGTTCCTGCCCCTGGATCAAGGTGAGCGTGGCCGACGAGGGGATTGGAATCGACGAGGACGACTTCGAGGCCATCTTCGACAAGTTCCGGCAGGTGACGTCCGACGCCGTGAAGTCGAAGCCGGAGGGCACGGGGCTGGGTCTTCACATCTGCAAGGACATCATCCATCACTACGGCGGCAGGATCTGGGTCGAAAGCGAGAAGGGCCGTGGAAGCACCTTCCGCTTCATCTTGCCGGCGGCAAGTCCGGGACCGTCGCCCGGCGCGCAGGCGCAGGCCGCGGTCGACCAGGGCGGACCGGACAGAAGCCTCCAGACGAAAGGTCCCTCCCTCCCTTGAGCATGCCTACTGCCTGCACGCCTTCCCGCCCCCCGTCGCCTTGAAAAGAATAAGGAATTGTTGTTGAATAAAGGAGTTAGCCGGTTGGCCAGGTTGTGGTCCCGCTGTGTGCGACCCTTCCGCGGAAGAATCGGGGGGTTTTCATGAAGGGCATCAAGCTCCACTGGCAGATCCTTGCCGCCCTCCTGCTGGCCGTGGTCGTCGGCGCCGTCCTTGGAGAAAAGGCCCTTCTCTTCGAGCCCCTGGGGACCCTGTTTCTCAACGCCCTGAACATGATCATCGTGCCCTTGATCGTCACCTCGATCGTCAGCGGCGTGGCGAATGTGGGAGGCGCGGAGAACATCGGCCGGCTGGGGTTGAAGACGTTCCTCTACTACATCACGACGAGTCTCTTCGCGATTCTGGTGGGCTTGATGCTGGTGAACCTGATCGGGCCCGGTGTGGGGGCCGACCTCGGGCTGAAGGCATCGACGGAGGAGTTGACCCGTACCATGGAGGAGCACTACAGCGGGTCGCCCTGGGCCACCGTGCTCGGCATCCTGTTGCGAATGATTCCAACCAACCCGTTCCGGGCCATGGTGGAAGGGGAGATGCTTCAGATCATCCTGTTCTGCATCCTCTTCGGCTATTTCATCACCCGGGTTCCCGAACCGTATTGCAGCCGGATGACCGGCCTCTTCGAGGCCGGCTTCCAGATCATGATGAAGCTGACCCACTTCATCATCCTCTTCGCTCCGATCGGGGTCTTCGGACTCGTTGCGAAGATGGTGGCGACTTCGGGCATCGGTGTCTTTCGGGACCTGGGCGCTTACGCCCTCACGGTCGCGGCGGGCCTGATCATCCATGCATGCGTGACCCTGCCCATCCTTCTCCTCGTTGTCGGAAGAGGGGTGAGCGCCGTGAAGCACCTCAGGGCGATGGCCGCGGCCCTCCTGACGGCCTTTTCCACGAGCTCATCTTCGGCCACGCTGCCGTTGACCATGGAATCGGTGGAGGAGAACGCCGGAGTGCCGAACAGGATATCGAGCTTTGTCCTTCCCCTCGGAGCGACGATCAACATGGACGGGACGGCCCTGTACGAATGCGTGGCGGCCATGTTCATCGCCCAGGCCTACGGGGTCGACCTCAGCTTCGGCCAGCAGTTCGTCGTCGTGATCACAGCGCTGCTCGTTTCGATCGGGGCCGCCGGCATTCCGATGGCAGGGCTGGTGATGATGGTGGTGATTCTCAGGGCCGTCGGACTGCCCCTCGAGGGCGTTGGGCTGGTCCTCGCGGTGGACCGGATTCTGGATATGTGCCGCACCACGGTCAATGTTTGGAGCGATTCCTGCGGGGCCGTGATCATTGCGAGGACCGAAGGAGAAGCCTTGAAGGTGTAGTTGTCCACGGTTTCACGGAAAGAGAACGCGATGGAAGAGAGGAAACGCATACTGGCCATCCTGTTTCTGATCAGCCTCTGCGCGCCCGGGATCTGTTGTGCACAGTCAGCCGTGCGGGGGGTGAGCATTTCTCGGGACGCACCCCCCTCTGTGAAGGAGCAGGTCGAGCGGCTGCACTCCTTCGATCCGGTGGAACGCAGGAACGCAGCCGAGGAACTGGGCGAGATGGGTGAGGAGGCAGTGGCTGCGGTGCCGATCCTGATCCGGGCCTTGAGCGACAGTGCGCGTCTGGCCGTGCGGAGCCCGGGAGGAAAGCCTTCGCCCGCCTCGGTGGCGGAGGCGGCCATGCTGGCCCTGCAGAGGATCGGCGTACCTGCCGTCGAGTCGCTCATTGCGGTTCTCGGGAGCCAGAACCCGGGGGTCCGGATGAGGGCCGCAACGGCGCTCGGTAACATAGATGACCCGAGGACGGTCGTTCCTCTGGTCAGAGCTCTGGAGAGCGATGAGGATCCCCTGGTGCGGGCCGCCGCGGTGGACGCTCTTCGAAAGAAGGACGATGAACGGGCCCTGGAAGCTTTGCTCCTGGCCGAGCAGAACGAAAGCTGGGTGGTCCGAAGCCTTGCCAAGAGCGCTGTGGAGGAAAGGAGAGGAGCGGCCGGACCGAAGGCTCCTGCATCACCGCCCGCGAAGGGGACCGACGAGGATCCGGCTGCCCGGGGTGGGGCCCCTGGACCCTCGGCCCGGCCGGAGGGGGAGGAATCTTCGCAGGGCCCCACCCACGTCGTCCAGCGGGACGAAACCCTTTACCGCATCGGGCGGCGGTACGGAGTGACCTGGCAGACCCTGATGGAGTACAACGACCTGAGGGACCCGACCGACCTCTATGTGGGGCAGGTTCTCAGGATTCCCCCAGCGTCCGACATGGACGTCTCCGAGAGGAGGCCGTCCCCAGCGGAACCGGACCGTGGAGCCGGGAGGCCCTTCGAAGAGTCCGGCGGGGAGCAGACCCATGTCGTGCAGCAGGGGGACACGCTCTACCGTATCGGCCTGAAGTACGGGGTGTCGTGGCAGACCCTCATGAACTACAACAGGATGCACGACCCGAACGAGATCTACGCCGGCCAGGAGCTGAAGATCCCGCCGGGGCCTTCCGAAGGCGCCTCCCTCTCGTGGGATGGCGTGACCACCTACACCGTGCAGCACGGGGACATTCTCTCCGACATCGGCCTTCTCTTCGGCCTTAGCTGGAGGGAGGTCGCCGCGTTCAACGGCCTGGAAGATCCGAATGACATCTTTGTCGGCCAGGTCCTCAAGATTCCGACCCGGAAACCTTCCACTTCACCAACACCCGAGGATACGACAGATGAAGAGACGGACTGATTGGCTTTTCGGTGCGATTCTGACGCTCGTGCTGCTGCCGGGCGAGGCTCTCTGCGAAGGCTATGGTTTCTACGCATGGGGACGGGGGTGGCCATCCGTCGGGGTTCCCGGTGAAGTCGAAGAGCTGGTGCCGGAGTACAAGGACCTGGAGATCGACCTCCGTCACGACCACTTCACCTTCGGGTACCTGTACGACGGTGCTTCCACGACGGAAGACCGTTTCGGCTGGCGATTCTCTTTCGGGCCGGACATCGTGGTCACCAAGTTCGAAGGCACGAACGCATCCAGCGGACTCGGTTTCGGGCTCGATGCCCTCACTGCGGACCTCTACGATGCAGTGGGATTCGGCTTCGCCGTGAAGGGTGCCTACGGGATCGGATTCGTGCGAAAAGAGAGGGTTCGGGTGTGGGCAGGCCCGTCCGCCAGGCTCAATGCCGACTACGTGGATCCGAAAGCGGTTTCGTTCCAGGAAGGGTCGGTTTTGTTCGAAGCGGACCCGAAAGGGGCCATCATATCCGTGGGTGGAGGAATCGAGGGCGGAGTGCGCTACGTGGTGAGCCGCGATCTGACCCTCGACTTCAGCACCGGGTTCCACTACAACTTCTTCGGAAACTACCAGGACACGAACCTGAAGGTGAACGGCGAGTCCTTGGACACGGACGAGTCGTTCTTCACCGGACAGGAGCCTTTCCTGTTCTTCCAGATCGCACTGCGGTTCGACTTTTCCCGGGACGAAGACGCCCCGTAGCCGGCTTCGGCAGGTCTGCTATTCGGCAGCCTCCACCGGTTCCCCCACTTCCGTCACCCAGAAGCGGTTGCTCGAGAAGTACAGATACCCGGTGAGCACCACCGTAAGGCCCAGCATCTCCGGAGCCGTGAGCGGGCCGATCCGTTCGTCGCGGCCTACGAACCGCAGGCGGTTCGGAAAGAGGCGCGCCAGCACCGAAGTTCCGTTTTGCGAACCGGTGAGGGTCTGCGCCTTTTCGGTCTGGAAGATCCATTTCTTCCGGTTCATGGTGACGGGAAATGTGTGCACACCACCGACCTCCCCTTCCGCCTCATGGGGGTGCAGAACCCCCGTAAGCCTCATGTGGAGCGGGATGTTCGGGGGGTGGAAGTGAAGGGATCGGCCGAATGCAATCCCGTCACGCGCCTGGATCAGACCGATGAACCCAACTGCCGCAATCAGTCCGGCGGCAAAGATGCGTCTTGCGCGTATTTTGTTCACAATCGTTCCCTCGCAGGCTTGATCTTCTTCCACGCATGAATTTCCTCATAGACTCAAATACGCCCGCCATGAGAAGAAGGTTACCCGGCGGGGCGTGTGCGTCTCCGGGATGCTGAAAGTTCTTGAAAAAATCGGGAAAAGGGTGTATTTTCCTTGCGGTAAGTGATACTAACCCGCATCCCCGCGAGATGCCCGCAACCTTCTGAATCTGTTAGGTCTTTTCCTGAAACGAAACAGGAACGGGAACGGAGGATCGAGATGTCGAACGCCTGGGACAATGTGGAGCCAAGGGTCTATGAGAGCCGGATCAAGGTGCCCTATGCCTGGCAGGCAGGGGAGACGGCGAGTCGATTCCTGCTGTCATTGAAGAACGACCGGAAGTTTCTTGGAAAGAAGTGTTCCAAGTGCACGAAGGTGCTGGTTCCGCCACGAAAGAACTGCCCCTACTGCTTCGTCGAGACCGGGCAGTGGCAGGACGTATCCGACGAGGGTGTCGTGGAGACCTTTACGATCGTCCGCCGGGACACAGGCATTCTGCCGATGAAGCCGCCCTTCGCCTACGCGGTGATCAAGCTCGACGGCGCGGACACGGGCCTCGTGCACCTGCTCGGCGAGGTCGACCCCGGTGAGGTGCGCGCGGGGTTGCGGGTGAAGGCCGTGTTCGACGAAGAGCGAACCGGCAAGCTGCTCGACGTCAAGTACTTCAAGCCGGTCTGAACCTTTTTCCAACGAACAGTGAGGTGCCAAATGGACAGAGCCGCCATCATCGGCATCGGGCAGACGAAGGCAGCAGGCCAGCGCAAGGACGCGAACTACGCCGAGCTGGTCTACCCTGCGGTGGTCGCCGCCCTGGAGGATGCCGGAATCACGATCGAGGACATCGACAACATCGTGACCACTTCGAACGATTTCTGGGATGGGCGCACCATCTCCTCCATGGCCACCGGGGACGTGAGCGGTGGTTATGACCGGAACATATCCTGTGTGGAGGGCGACGGGGCCTTCGGAGCCTTCTACGGCATGTGCCGCTGCCTTTCGGGCCACTACGGAACGACCCTGGTCACCGCCTATTCGAAAGGCTCGGAGAGCGTTTCGCCCTACATCACGAACGCCGCCTTCGACCCGATCTACATGCGCAGCCTGGGCCTGGACATGGTTTCCGGGTGTGCGCTCCAGGCGCGGCGCTACATGGACAAGTACGGCGTGACCGAGGAGCAGTGCGCGGTCGTGGGCTCCAAGAACCATCGAAACGCCCTGGAAAACCCGAACGCGCATCTTCAGCTCGACCTGTCCGTAGAGGACGTGATGAATTCCCGCATGATCTGCGATCCGCTCAAGCTCTATGACTGCTCTCCCGTTTCGGATGCCGCGGTGGCGGTCGTCTTCGCGAACGAAGAGCAGACGAAGAAGTTCGGCAGGAGGCCTGCGTGGATCAGGGGCGTTTCGTTCTGCATGGACAACTACCTGCTGGGCGACCGCGATCTGGCCGAGTGTGCCGCCCTGGAGAAGGCGGCAAAGCAGGCCTATGCGGCAGCAGGGATCTCGGACCCGCGCAAGGAGATCGATGTGGCCGAGATTTACGACGCCTTTTCGTACCAGGAGTTGATGTGGACCGAGGGCCTGGGGTTCTGCGGGAAGGGCGAGGGGGGCAAACTTGCCGAGTCCGGGGCCACCGGGAAGACGGGCGACATGCCGGTCAACCCTTCCGGCGGGCTGCTGGCATCGCACCCGGTGATCGCGGCGGGTCTGATACGGATTGCGGAGGCGGTTCGCCAGATTCGTGGAGCCGGCGAAGGCATGCAGGTCGAAAGAGAGGTCCGTACGGCCCTGGCCCACGGCCTGAACGGCGTTGCCGGCCAGTCCCACTGCGTCTGGATCCTCGGGAAAGAATAGGGGGTGACGATATGGCAAGAAGAGCTGCAATCGTAGCGACGGGTCAGACACACCACCGTTCGATTCGACGAGATGTGAACGGCCAGGAGATCATCAATGAGGCGGTGACCCGTTGTCTCGAGGACGGGGAGTTGACCATCGACGACATCGATGCCGTCGTGATCGGCAACATGGATCATTTCGAGGGCATCAACTATGTGGACTGCTGGAGTGTGGACGGATCCGGCGGGTTCATGAAGCCTACCATCAAGCTTACGACCGGCGGAACCACCGGCAGCACACTGGCAATCGCAGGCCACCACATAGTAGCCTCCGGCGCCTTCGACAAGGTGCTCGTCATCGGGTGGGAGAAGAACTCGGAATCGGACACCACGGGCGCCATCAACACCGCCTTCGACCCGATCTGGGACCGGCCCTTCTTTGCGGGCGCCATCGCCGGGCTCTCCGTGACGGCCCAGTCCTACTCGGACCTGCATGGGGCCACGCCGAAGGATGCGGCGCGGGTGGCGGTCCGGGATCGACGTCATGCATGCCTGAATCCGTACGCGCACCTGCGCAAGGAAATCACCATCGAGGAGGTGCTCGCCTCGCCCATGCTGGCGGATCCGGTCTCCCTCCTGGACATGTGTCCGAGGACGGACGGTGCCTGCGCCGTGGTATACGCCCCCGAGGGGTTGGCCGAGAAGATCTGTGCACAGCCGGCCTGGGTGCACGGGGTCTCGAGCCGACACATGTTCAGCTACGTCAGTGACGCGGACTTCTCCGGCGGCTCCATGTTGTCCATGGTGAGGGCCGCGCAGGAGGTCTACAAGAAGACGGGCATCAAGGAGCCCCTCAAGGAAATCGACGTGATCGAGATGTATCAGCCCTTCTCCTGGGCGGGCCTGATGTGGATCGAGGACATGGGCCTGTGCAAGAAGGGTGAGGGCCCCAAGCTGGTCTGGGACGGTGTCACCGATCTCGGGGGCGAGCTTCCGATCAACCCTTCCGGGGGCGTGGTTTCCACGAACCCGATCGGCGCGACCGGCCTGATCCGGTCCGCGGAAGCGGCCCTGCAGATCCAGGGGAAGGCGGGCGAGAGGCAGGTGCCTGACGTGAACCTGGCGGTTTCGACCGGCTTCGGCGGCTGCCTCTGGACGGACATACTGGTGTACGGAAAGAACAAGCCCGAATAGAAGGGGGTACCCATGAGCCCGGAGCAGAAAAGCTCGAAGGAACAAGAGCTTCAGAAAGAGGATCTCCTCACGATTCACTCGGCCAAGGAAGCGGAGCAGCCTTTTCACTACAGTGTGGGTCGTTACGGAAGCCGTTTTCTGGAAGAGATGCAGAAGAACAAGCGGTTCGTAGGCGTCAAGTGCCCGAAGTGCGGCAAGGTCTACGTGCCTCCCCGTGAGGTCTGCGGGCCCTGCTTCGTGAAGATGGAGGAAGAGGTCGAGGTGGGCCCGCGTGCCACCCTGGATACGTTCACGATCATACGCTTTCCTTATATCGATCCGGAGACCGGGGATCTCAGGCCCGTACCTTTCGGATACGGGTTCTTCAAGATCGACGGATCCGACACCCTTTTTCAACACTACTTCCCGATCGACGACGAGTCGAAGATCAAGATCGGCCTCAAGTTCGAACCGGTCTGGAGGGAAGAGCGTACCGGTTCGGTTCGGGATATAGAGCAGTTCGTAATGGTCGAAGATTAGCGGCCTCCTTACGGATGAGTCCCTTGCGCTGAATGGGGAAGGTCGGTTTGGCGCTCGTTCGATACCTCAACCCGGAACACATCTACCTGCGGTGTCCTCTCGAGACGAAGGAGGAGGTGCTGGAGTGGCTCTCCATGGTCGTGTCGGAGAGCGGTATCGGCATCCCCCGGGAGACCCTTAGGGACAAGCTCTTCGAACGCGAGCTCACCATGAGCACCGGGATCGGGAACGCCGTCTGTGTGCCACATACCCTCCTGGAAGGAATCCAGGGCCTGCATGCGTACGTGGCCACCCTGGAAAGACCGGTTCCCTTCGAGTCTGTAGACCAGAAGCCGGTCCTTGTCGTCATCGGCCTGTTCGGTGATTCGGACAGGCCCAACCTTTCCCTCGGTGCCCTTGCCACCCTCGGTCGCATCCTGCGGGATGAGCGTTTCGTGCAATCCCTCTGGAAGGCCCGTTCCAAGGAAGAGGTCTACCGGCTCCTTTCGGATCGAGAAGCAAAGAGGGAGTCGTAGGCGGCATGTGGCTTCTCGTGTACATCCTGAACGGAGACCGCTACCTGACAGAGGTCCTGGAGGAGCTTCTGGAGATCGGCGTCACCGGCGCCTCCATTCTCGATTCCGTGGGCATGTTGCATTTTCTGAGCCAGGAGATTCCCATCTTCGCCGGTTTCCGCTCCCTTCTGAAGGGGACGAAGCCTTACAACAAGATCGTCATCTCGGTGATCCGGGACGAACAGTTGCTCGAGGAGGCCCTGGCGACCATCGATCGGACCGTCGGCGGGATCGAGAACGGCAAGCGGGGCATTCTCTTCTCGTTGCCCGTGGACCACTTCATCGGCCCGGGCACAACTCTGCGGGGTTGAGGTTTCCTTGAAGACCATCGCAGCCATCCTCTTTCTCGCCGTCCTGGCGCTGGCGGGCCATCGAAAGAGCTTCGTCAAGGTTCTCCCCTCCCGGTCCGGAAGCCTGTTCTTCCTCACGGGCACCGAATTTCTCCTGGTGGGCTACCTGCTGGGGGACTCCTTTCTCGGCGTCCTGGACGCACCCACCCTCGACCAGGTGCGCCCCTTTCTCATCGTGGGGCTCGGGTGGATCGGGCTCCTCTCCGGCATCCAGCTCGAATGGAAAGCCCTCGGGATGTTCGGCCGGGGGAGCTACCTGCGGATCCTTCTGTACGGAGGCACCGTTCTTCTTCTCGTGTCTGCAGGGCTGTACGGCCTGTTTCAGGTCTGGTTCCCGGACGATGCCCAACTCCGCCTGGCCGTGGCCGTGCTTTCAGTCACGGCCCTCTGCACGGCTCAGGCCTCGATTGCGCTCTGGATGCAGGACGTCCCGAGGGAGAAGCGTTCCCCGGGACTCATCCTGCAGTTCGTTTCCAGCGTCAACGATGTGATCGCCATCGTGCTCTTCGGAATCCTGGTGGGATTCTACCAGCCCGCCCAGGATGAAATCGGGATCGTCCTCTTCCCCCTGCAGAAGTTCGTTGTGAGTCTTCTTCTCGGAACGCTGATGGGTCTCCTGCTCCTCATGCTCTTTCGCACTCGGCTGGGAGAGGTGGACAAGATTCTGATCGTCATCGGGCTCGTCCTTTTCGGCGGCGGCATGGCTTACCTGCTCGGGATTTCCCCGCTTCTTCTTCACCTGGTCGCCGGCGTGATTCTCGCCAATTTCAGCCTGAAGAGCGAGGAAACCTTCCAGCTCCTGATGCGTATCGAAAGGCCTCTCTACCTGATCTTCCTGATCATCGCGGGGGCCTATCTCCACATAGGCAGCCCTGTGGTCGTCCTGCTTGCGGTGGCGTACGCCCTGCTTCGGGCCCTCTCGCAGGGTATTGCGGGCGGTGTGTTCCTTCGGCGGGTCTTCCCGGGCGCGGAAGCCCAGCCCAGCCGCGGTCTCGGGTGGGGCCTCACCTCCCAGGCGGGCCTCGGGGTGGCGCTGGCCGTGCACTTCCACCTCTGGATGGCGGCCCCCTCGTCCCTGCCCATACTGAACGTCACCTTTTCCGTGCTGCTGCTCGCGATCCTCATCAACGAACTGATCAGCCCGATCGGGCTGGCTTATGTCACGAAGGCAAGATGACCCATCTTTTCGTGCTCTTCATACTGGTTCTGCTCCAGGGAATCCTGCTGAGGGGCTTTCCCCAGGCCTTCTCCCTGATGGAGGTCCAGCTCACCCTCAATTTCGGTTTTCTGCTGCTCGCCGCCTATCTCTTCGGGGAATGGACATCCCGGATTCGACTGCCGAAGCTGACCGGCTATCTCTTTGCGGGCATACTGCTGGGGCCGGACGTGCTCGGATACTTCTCTCGAGAGTCGGTGGCCTCCCTTCGGTTCATCGATGAGCTTGCCCTGGCCTTCATCGCCCTGTCGGCGGGCCTCGAGCTCAGGACGAAGGATCTCCGAAAGCAGTGGCGGGTCCTGACCGGCCTGAGCGTGGCCATCCCGGTGACGGTCTTCTGCGCCATCTTCACCTTCGTCTACGTTGCGCTGCCACATCTGGGGTTTCTGCCGCCCCTGCGGCCGGTTCAGAAAACGATCCTGGCGGGGCTTCTTGGGTCCCTGGCGATTGCGCGTTCTCCATCCTCCACCCTCGCCGTCATCAAGGAATGCAGAGCGAGAGGAGGTTTCTCCGAGTCGGTCCTCTGTGTAACGGTCATCATGGACATTCTCGTGATCATGCTCTTTTCCCTGTTCCTGGCCCTGGCCGCTGCCGCCGGTTCCGGCGCGGCCGCCGATGCGGCCGAGCTTTGGGTCAAGATACCCTCGGAGCTTCTGCTCTCCCTTCTGCTCGGCTTCTGCCTGGCCTGGTTCATGAGCGTGTATGTCCGGTTCATACGGACCGAAGGCATCTTCTTTCTGTTGTGTGTCGCCTTCCTTGTGACCAGGCTTTCCCATGCCCTGGCTGGGCACACCGAGTTTCTACTCGGGTTTTCTCTTCATCTGGAACCCCTGCTGGTCTGCATGAGTGCGGGCTTCTTCCTCCAGAACCTGTTCGGGAGGGGGGCGTTCTACGAAGCGACAATCGATCGATCCTTCCTGCCCATCTTCGTGGTCTTCTTCGCTCTGGCCGGAACCGGCCTGAGCCTGGAGGCGCTCGAGGCGATGTGGCAGGTTGCGATTGTCTATGTGATCATTCGAATCATGGGCGTCTTTGTCGCGTGCCACGTCTCCCTCGGGTTTCTCGGAACATCGATGAAGATGCGAAATCTCTACGGAATGAGCTTCATCACCCAGGCAGGCGTTTCCATCGGCCTGGCCGGGCTGATCCCGCGAAGGTTTCCGGAGGGAGGTGAGATTCTGTTCACGCTCCTCCTGGCCGTCATCGTCATCAACCAGATCATCGGTCCCATTGCGTTCAAGACGGCCCTCGTGCAGAGCGGAGAGGCGAAAGGGGTCAGGGGCGGCCAGGGATCGTAAGAGAAGGGGAAAGGACAAAGCGATCGGTAGGCAGGATTCCCCAGAGGAGAAACATGTCCGGCGAAAAGCGGATCCTGGTGACCTCGGCAGGAGGAGGAGCCTCGAACAACCTCATGCAGGGCCTGCGGGCTTGCAGCCCTCCGGTCTTTCTCGTCGGCACGAGCATCGACCCCTACTATCTCGCCCGTTCCGGTGCGGATCGAAATTATCTGATCCCCCGGGTCGACGCCGGTGAAGCCTATCTGGAGGCCCTGGAGCGGATCGTGGCCCGCGAATCGATCGATCTGGTCATTCCGAACAACGATCTCGAGGTGCCGGCCGTATCCGCCGCCCGTCACCGGATCGGCGCCCGAACCTATCTGCCGGCCCACGAAACGATCGAACTCTGTCAGGACAAGCTGGCCCTGACCCGGCACCTGGCGGAACGGGGAATTCGCGTCCCCGAGACCTATCCGATGGCTGGCCCGGAACAGGCGGAGAAGACCTTCGAGCAATTCGGCAACCCGGAGACCCTCTGGTGCCGGATGCGACGGGGAGGCGGTTCCAGAGGCTCGCTTCCGGTGAAGCACCCGGACCAGGTTCGCTTCTGGGTGCAGTACTGGACGGAGATGCGGGGCGTGGCTCCGGGGATGTTCGTTCTGTGCGAGTACCTGCCGGGCCGGGACTACGCCGTACAGAGCCTCTGGCACGAGGGGGAACTCGTTCAGGCCAAGGCCTGTGAACGCCTGCACTACCTCTTTGCGCAGCTCATGCCGAGCGGCTCGAGCTCCACGCCCCGCGTGGCCCGAACCATCGACAGCCCCGTGGTCAATGAGCTGTGCGTGTCCACGGTGCGTGCCGTCGACCCCCAGGCCACAGGGCTCTTCTGTATCGACCTGAAGGAGGACGGGTCGGGCCTTCCCTGTGTCACGGAGATCAACATCGGACGGTTCTTCATGATCACCCCACTTTTCAACAGGGTAGGGCGCCGCAACATGGCCGAAATCTACCTGCGTCTCGCCCTGGACGAGCCGCCGGGCGTTTCGCCCGACGAACGATTCGGTGACATCGGCCCCGAAGAGACCTATCTCCTGCGAGAGATCGACGGCGAGCCGGAGGTTCTCACGGAGGCCCAGATCCGATCCAGATACGAAGAACTGCAGGGGTCAGGGCCCCCTGACCCCTGAGAAGCCCGAGTCTGCAAACTTACACCCTGGTTGCGCATCTTCTCGACACGTTCCTGCTTTGGAGCTATGATGACGCTTGCCTGACGGTCTTGCGGGCCGTGAAGAGGCGAAGACGGGACGAAGAACACGGGCACGCAATGGATCCTTGGCAGACGAGGGAAGGGAAAGGCACCTGGAACGGTCTCTGGGCCTGGCTGCTCGCGTTGCTGGTGCTCGCCACGCTGGGGATCCGTTACGCAGAGCCTGTGCGGGACGGTGACCTCTGGTGGCAGATGGCGTATGGTCGCTACCTGATCGAGAACCGCACCCTCATCGTGGACCACACCGCCTTCACCTGGACACCGGCGGAGAGCCCGACGATCTACTGCGCCTGGTTTGCCGAGGTCTTCCTCTATCTGCTTCACGAGGCGGGCGGTCTTCCGCTGCTGTTTTCCTTCCGTTACGGGTGCATGCTGGCTCTCCTGCTGGCCCTGTGGTACCAGGCACGCCGCATGGGCGTGGCCCGGCATCCCCTGACATGGCTGATCTGTCTTCTCGGCGTGCTCATGTCGCAGAACGCGGCCTACATCAAACCGGAGATCTTCTCCTATGTGCTCATGACCCTGTCCGTGCTCGTCTGGCTGCGCATCAAGTCCGCGGGCGAGAACGGCCGGCGGACATGCTATCTGTTCCCCGTGGTGATGCTCTTCTGGGTGAACAGCCACGGGGGGTTCATTTTCGGGGCGGCCTTTCTGTTCATCGTCGGTCTTGGCGAAGGTTTGAATCTGCTCTTTTCCCCTGGGGAAGGACTCTCTCCCGGTGTGAGGCGGCATTTCTTCTTCGCCCTGACTTTGAGCGCCGTGGCGATCCTCGTGACCCCTTATGGCTGGCAGTATCCACACTACCTGTTGACGGGGATGCTGGGCCGAAGCGAGGGTTACTTCCAGGTGATCGAGGCCTACATGTCGACCCTGGATCCGCGGGCGGCGCATTTCCACTACACCACCTATCTGGCCCTTGCGGCCCTGATCCTTCTGGGTCTGATGGCTCCCATGCTGAAACGCCTGCGTCCGGACTGGGCGCTCCTGCTGACGAACCTGGCCTTCGCCCTCCTGTTCACGCGGTTCTTGAGGGTGACCTACTTCTGGGCGCCGGTGTTCTCTCTCAGCGCGGTCTATCTGCTCGGCGGCAGAGCGGCATGGCCCTGGCCGAAGAGGCGGACCTTGGCCCTCGGAATGGCGGCCGTGATTGCTGCGACGAGCCTCTTCCTCGGGGCCAGGGCCGGCTTCGACGCTGTGTGCAAGCCTTACGGGTCGAGGTGGTGCGGGTTCGGCATATCCTACCAGAACCCGGTCGAAGAGGCGGCGTTCATCAAGGAGCACCTTTCCTCTTATCGGCTGGGAAACGACTACGGCAGTGGCGGATATCTTCTGTGGGCCTTGTGGCCAGAGACGAAGGTGATGATCGATCCCCGGCAGTTCCCTTTCAAGACGTGGCTCAACCAGTACGGAGCCGTCCACTCGGGGCAAGGGACCGGTGATTTCCTTCGCCATTTCCCCTTCGAGGTCTGTTGCGTGCGGTATGAGTGCCGGGGGCTGGTCGCATGGTTTCTTCGTGACCCGAATTGGCGGGTCGCCTTCTACGGGCCCTCGGCCGTCGTCTTCGCCGGCCGACACGTTCGCCTGCCGCACGGCGTTTCTCGCGTGGGAAGAGGCATCGAGGGAATCCGGAACATCACGCAGGCCCTGTTCGTCTTCGACTTCACTGCAAGGATCCGGGACTGGAGGAATGCGCGGAGGGTTCTGGCCGATATGCGCGAGCGGTTCACGTGCCCGAATCAACGCGCCAGGGTTCAGGACGTCTCCGACTGGCTGGACAAGCGACTCGGCCGGCTCGACACGAAGGGCGAAAGGGGCGTGCGGACAAGAAGATGGGAAAACGTGTAGCCATTGTTCAATCCTCTTACATCCCCTGGAAGGGGTATTTCGATCTCATCAACGGGGTGGACGAGTTCATTCTCCTGGATGATGTACAGTACACTCGAGCGAGCTGGCGGAACCGCAACCGGATCAAGACCCCCGATGGCACCACGTGGTTGACGATCCCCGTGAAGGTGAAGGGCCGTCATCATCAGCGGATCCGGGAGGTGGTGGTGAGCGACGGAAAATGGGCGAAGCGGCACTGGAAGAGCATCTGCGCCAATTATGCAAAGGCCCCCTTCTTCGAAGAAACACGTTCCGCCCTTCAAGCGCTGTACACCGAGTCCGGAGAAGAGCCACGCCTGAGCAAGATCAACTTCCGGTTCCTCCGGGCCATCGCCGACCTGCTCGACATCGGGACTCCGATCACCTGGTCCATGGACTACGATTCCGAGGTCGATGGCCGAACCGAGCGACTGGTCTCTCTGTGCCTGCAGGCCGGGGCTTCGGAATATCTCTCCGGGCCCACGGCAAAGGCCTACCTGGACGAACGGCTCTTCCAGGAACAGGGGATTCGTGTCTGCTGGATGGACTACAGCGGCTATCCGGAATATGATCAGCAGTTTTCGCCGCCCTTTATCCACGAGGTGAGCATCATCGATCTGATCCTGAACCAGGGTCCGGAAGGCGCAAAGGCCTGCATGCTGAGCTTTCGATCCGCTTCGGGGGCCCGGCAGGGGGAGGTGCGCATCCATGAAGAGTGACCTGATCGTGAACTTCACGCCCACAGGCTTGATTCCCACCAAGGAGATGACGTCCAAGGTACCGGTTGCTCCCGAAGAGATCGTCGAACAGGTGCTCGAGGTCGCCCAGATCGGGGTGAACATGGTCCATCTGCACGCCCGGGATCCGGAGACCGGTCTGCCCACCTACCGCAGGGATGTGTATGCAGAGATCATCCGGGGCATTCGTGCGGAGAACCATGATCTGGTGATCGGAGTCTCGACGAGCGGCAGGAACTTCTTCGAGTTCGAGAAGCGTTCCGAGGTCCTGGATCTGGAAGGAGAGCTGAAGCCGGATTTCGGAAGCCTGACCCTCAGCTCGCTCAATTTCAACAAACAGGCGAGCGTGAACCCCCCGGAGATGATTCAGGCCCTGGCCCGCAAGATGCGGGACAAGGGCATCCGGCCGGAGCTGGAGGCCTTCGATCTCGGCATGATCAACTATGCCAAGTACCTGATCAGTAAAGGACTGATCGAGCCCCCCTTCTACTTCAATCTGATCCTGGGAAACATCGCCTGTGCGCAGGCGAACATGTTGTCCCTGGGCCTCATGATCAACGAGCTGCCCGAGGGCGCCGTCTGGTCGGTGGGTGGGGTGGGCGATTCGCAGCTCCGTATGAACGCCATGGCGGTGGCGGCAGGAGGCGGTGTGCGAGTGGGGCTGGAGGACAACATATGGTACGATGAAGCCCGGACACAACTGGCTTCCAACCGTGATCTCGTGGAGAGGGTGCTCCTCATCGGAAGGGCCGTGGGGAGAGGGCCCTCCTCCCGGAAAGCCACAAGAGAACGTCTCGGGGTTTGAATCGTGATGGAAGCTCTCTATTCCATTGTCGTTCCGGTTTACAGGAGTGAGCGATCCCTGCGCGAGCTGTATGAGCGGATCCTCAAGACCTTCGAAGCGATGCCGGGCGACTTCGAGCTGATCATGGTCGAGGATGGAGGCGGGGACGACAGCTGGCAGGTCATGAAATCGATTCGGGAGAAGGACCGGAGGGCGAAGATCGTCCGGCTGACGAGGAACTTCGGGCAGCACAACGCACTCATGTGCGGGTTTTCGCTCGTTTCGGGAGACTACGTCATCACGATGGACGAT
The DNA here is from genome assembly GCA_964479535.1 of uncultured Thermodesulfobacteriota bacterium. Classification (GTDB taxonomy): domain Bacteria; phylum Desulfobacterota; class DSWW01; order DSWW01; family DSWW01; genus S015-6. Next base: position 32,070 of record CAYZMM010000012.1, on the reverse strand, counting down.
GACCTTCAGAACCCGCCCGAAGAAATACCGAGATTGATCGAGGAGATGCACCGCACAGGACTGGACATGGTCTGCGGAACCCCGGAAGAGAGAAAACAGTCCTGGGTGAGAAACGCGGGGAGTCGTACGTACAGGTTCCTGCTCTCGCTCGTGTTCAAGCGGAATCCGGGGTTTCAGATGAGCAACTTCCGGATCGTCCGCAGGGCGGTGATCGACCATATCCTTCCGATGCACACCCCGAACCCGGCGGTGGGGTTGCTGATCATGAACGTGACGGACAGAATCGGAAACATCACCGTCGAACACCTTCCGCGTCGACACGGAAGTACGACCTACACGGCGGGGAAACTCATTCGACACTTCTTTCACGGGATCCTCTATCACAGTACCCTCCCGCTGAAAGGGGTTTTCTTGATGGGCCTTCTGAGCATGTTTCTTGCCGTGGCACTGGGAGGGTACTATTTGACGATCTTCTTCCTCGGCCGCATCACCGTCCCCGGGTGGATCACCCTTGTGCTGCTCCTCCTTTTCTTTTCAGGGGCCATCATGTTTTCGCTCGGGATCATCGGGGAGTACCTTCTGCGTATCACGCAGGAGGTTTACCATGCTCCGCAGTACTTGATCCGGGACAAAGATGCGTAATGCCGTGACCTGGAAATACCGCAGTGTATGGATGGATGCCCGCACTCCGTTCCTGTCTTGGGATCCGTCTCCGATTTGCTTGGGCTCCGTCTCTCCCTCCCCCTACAAAGCATGTCCCCGCGAAGGCGGGGATCGCCCGGCGCAAATCTCCGACGGATCCCAAGACAGGAACGAAGGACTGGACGTTCCTGCGACGAGACTCTGCCGTATTTCCAGGCCGCTTCGCCAGCAGATTGGGTGAAGACTTTTGAGGTGTGGATCAATGAAGCGCATTGCCATGGTCGGGTCGGGGGAGTTGAGTGAGCGCCTGATCTACTATTTTGAGGAGACCGGATTCGGGAAGGTCGTCGGCATGTTCGACGACTTCGAGAGGCAGGGTGCGGTCAAGAACGACAGGCCCCTCCTCGGCAGGCTGGAGGAGATCCCGGGGACCTTCGGAAAGGGGGTCTTCGACGCCGTGGCGATCGCAATCGGTTACCGACACAGAAGGTTTCGCAAGGAGATCTTCGATAGACTGAAGGGGCGGCAAATCCCGATCGTCACCTTCCTTCATCCGAGTGCACACGTCGAGAAGTCCGCTGTGCTGCAGGAGGGGACGATCGTGCTGGTCGGCTGTACGATCGACATGAACGCACGGCTCGGTGAGAACGTGCTTGTCTCTTCCCGTTGTTTCGTGTCCCATCACGTTTCGATCGGGGCCCATACGTTCTGTGGGCCTGCGGTGAATCTGGCGGGGAATACGGAAGTGGGCGAGTGCTGTTTTCTCGGTATCAACACGACCAGCGTCGACGGCGTCCGTCTCGGCATGAACGTCCAGACGGCGGCAGGAGCGGTGGTTACCCGGGATGTTCCCGACCATGTGCTCATCGCCGGCGTTCCCGCAGTGGTCAAGAAGGCTCTCCCCTTCGACAAATGAGGTGACCTTGTACAGGATCTTCTCTTCTTCCGGAAACGCGGGCTTCCTGAAGGGCTTTCTGGCCGCGGGCCTCTTCGTGTGCATGGTCCTTTCTTTCCTGCCCGTGCGGTACGAGGCGAACGACGATTTCGGCGTGATCACGTACCTGAGCGATCAGAGCGGGTTCAGGTCCGACGCGTTTCAGCCTACGCTGAGTGCCGGTTTCGGCCGGCTTCTCCACTTCCTGTATGGAGCCCGACCGGGCGTTCCCTGGTATGGGCTGATCATCTACTTCGCCGGTTTCATGGGCATGTGGCTGACGCTCAGTGTGCTCTTCAGGGCGACGCAGGGCCTTTCCCTGCTGCTCGCCCTGCCCCTGCTGTGCATTCTCTTCCTGCATGTCTTCACGTTTGCGAGCTTCACGTCCGCTTCCCTGATGCTGGAGTTCGGTGTTCTCCTCTGTTTGACGGAATGGGCGCTGCGAGGCGAATGCCCTGCCCGGGGGGCCACCCGGTACGGCCTGCTGCTGGGATTCGGATTCCTGATCGGATACTTCCTTCGGTGGCGCATGGCGCTGTATGCACTTCTCTTCGGGAGCCCGGTCCTGCTCTTCGTGACGAAGCGGCGGCTCGTAAAGGCGATGCCGGTCGTCGTGGCGGTCGGACTCGTGGTGGCGGGGGACCGGGCGCTCTTCCACCTGACGAGCACGGAGGAACAGAAAGCGTACCTGGAGTACAATCATCTGCGGGCGCAGTTCCACGACCGGGCGGGCGGAGCGAACTACGGTGAGCTGACCCGGGAGGCCCTGCGCAAGACGGGCTGGACCCGGGGGGACTATGCTTTCTATAAATCGTGGGTTCTTTACGACAACAGGATGTTCAATTCGCGAACCCTGCGGACCTTCCTGAAGGAGAATGACCCGAAGAAGAAAGGGGCCTTCCTTGTCCGGGCAAAGAGGGGACTGGAGAAGCAGTTTCGAAAGGCGAACCACTATACCCTTGCCCTGGTCTTCGGTGTGCTGTGCATCCTGGCGGTTCGATTCGAAGCGCTGCGGCGCTTGTCGAAACGGGATTGCCTGAGGAGTCTTCTCGGCCTGAGCATCATCGGTGCCGGCATTCTCTACGTCATGAGCTTTCGGTTCGTGCCCCGTGTGTTCGTGCCCTTCTACACCTACTTCTTCTGCGTCTTCTTCCTGTTGTCTCATCGTGGAGCGGAACCGGGAGGGGACGGGCGGAACCGGCCCCTTCGCAGGGGCGTGCTCCTCGTCTGTGCGCTTCTTCTGTTTGCGCTCACCGGGTGGCAGGCCCTCGCGCAGGGGAGGATCAACTACCGGATCCTGAAGGGCTCGAGGCTGGAGAAAGCCTACATCCAGAAGGTTCTGTCCGTGGTCCGGAAAGGGAGCGCTGTGCCCGACCCGGTTCTCATCCCCATGAACCCGATGAGCGGCCTGGGCGCGGAGTATGTCCACCCCCTGAAGGAATTCTCCGACTTCACGGACCTGAAGATTTTTCCCGCGGGATGGAGTGTCAACTCCCCGCGGTACAGAGCCGTTCTGAAGGACATGGGCCTCCCGGACGGAAGGGCGTTCCTCGAATGGGTGATCGACAACCCGAGGGCCCTCCTGGTCCTCTTGACCCGGAGCGGCCGTGAGACCTGGCGCTGGAAGTCGATGTGGGAATCCTATTTCCATCGCCGGATTGCCCCCGGTGCGCACGCACGACTTGTTCCCGCTTACGATTTCAGGAATAAAGAGGGGGTGGGGCTGGTCTTCTTCTCCATGAGAGGGTCGAGGCGCTGACAGCGAACCGCTTCCCCGCCGTGTCAGGGGGAAGAGACGGGAGGACGGTCTGAGCAAGGACGAAGCGAGAATCCCCTTCAACAGGCCATTCATCGCCGGCAAAGAGCTGCACTACATCGCCCAGGCGGTCATGGTCTCTTCCCATCTTTCGGGTGACGGACCGTTTACAAAGCGGTGCCACGCCTGGCTGGAGCGTACCCTGGGGTGCGGCAGAGCCCTTTTGACCCACTCCTGCACGGCCGCACTGGAAATGGCCGCCATCCTGTGCGATATCCGGCCCGGAGACGAAGTGATCTTGCCCTCCTTCACCTTTGTATCCACGGCGAACGCCTTCGTTCTTCGGGGCGCCTGTCCGGTCTTCGTGGACATACGGCCCGACACGCTCAACATGGATGAACGGGGGATCCAGGAGGCGATCACGTCGAAGACGCGGGCCATCGTGCCCATGCACTATGCGGGTGCTCCCTGTGCCATGGGTCCGATCATGGAAATCGCTGAGAGAAAGAAGCTCTGGGTAATCGAGGATGCGGCGCAGGCGCTGCTGTCGACGTACCAGGGCCGTTTCCTCGGCACCATCGGGCATCTGGGCTGCCTGAGCTTTCACGAGACGAAGAACATCATCAGCGGTGAAGGAGGGGCCCTGCTCTTGAACGAACCCGGCCTGGCCGAGAGGGCCCAGGTCATCCGGGAAAAGGGGACGAACCGTAGCCAATTCTTCGCGGGGGAGGTGGATCACTACACCTGGACCGATATCGGATCCTCCTTCCTGCCCAGCGAGCTGGTGGGGGCTTTCCTCTTCGCCCAGCTGGAGCAGGCCGAGAAGATCATTGCCGCCAGACGCAGGATCTTCGACCTGTATCATCGCTCCCTGCGTTCCCTGGAAGAGCAGCAGCTCCTTCGGCTTCCATGCACGGAGGACGACAGTGTAGCCAACGGCCATCTCTTCTACGTGATCGCCCGAACCTCGGAGGAGCGAAAGCGACTGATCGAGCATCTGGATGCGAGAGATATCCTTGCCGTCATCCACTATGTTCCTCTCCATTCTTCGCCGGCGGGAAGGAGGTACGGCCGTCCGAGCGGAGATCTGCGTGTGACCGAAGACCTGAGCAGCCGGTTGCTGCGGCTGCCCCTCTTCTTCGAGATGACGGACCGGGACGTAGACAGGGTGGTCGCGGCCGTGAAGGAATTCTATGGCGGCGCCCGCTGAAAAACGGGAAGATCCGATGCGGTGGGGCCCCGCCAGCCTTGTGAGCCCGGCTACGTTTGGGAAGGTCGTGGTTGCGGCCGGGCTGCTCACCTGGCTGGTCATGAGCGGCCGCCTCGATTTCGGTGCCCTCCTGTCGAGCCCGTTGAGCCCTTTCCACGGCCTGGGCCTGCTGATTCTCTTTGTCGCCATGGTCCTGCAGGCCTGTCGCTGGTGGTGGCTCCTCCGGGTTCAGCGGATCGATCTTTCCTTCCCGAGAACCCTCGGGCTGGTCTGGATCGGCCGCTTCCTGGCCATGGCGCTCCCCGGCGTGGTGGGAGGGGATCTCGTGCTCGGGTACTACGTGACCCGCGAGGCGCCTTCGGCCAAGCTGGCAGGGGTGTCCACGGTGGTGCTGGACCGGTCGATCGGCTTCTACACGGCCTTTCTCCTCGGGCTCGCCGCTCTCCTCTGGATGGCGCGGACGGGCGAAGGGCTGAGCGGCTCGGTTCTGCAGATGGGCACGGTCATCGTCTTCTGTGTGTCCGTGGCGACCTTCGCGTTCTTGATCCCCTGGTTCGACACGACCCGCGAGTGGTTGCTGGGATTCGTGCCGAAACGCTTCGGTCCACACCTGACCCCCGTGGTGAAGGCGTATCGTGCCCGGGGTGGGACCCTGCTGTCCTGCATGGTCCTGTCCCTGGCCGTCGGCCTCCTGTCCATGGGTGCATACAGGATCGCCGGGGAAGCCCTCGGCACGCCCCTCGGCTGGAAGGAGGTCTTCCTGGTCTGCCCTCTGGTCTTCATCGCCACGGCCCTGCCCCTGTCGCCGAACGGCATCGGCGTGTCGGAAACGGCCGCGTCGGTGCTGTTCGCCCAGTTCGGCGTGGAGACGGGCGCCACGATCATGCTGGTCGTGCGGCTCTGGTTCGTCCTGTTGCGTCTGCCGGGGGCTCTGTTCTACATCCTTCAGGGACGCCGGTAATCCACGATCGCAGGAGGCCGCACTTCGGTATCCTCGAACAGCCTCAGGGCGGCCTCGAGCACGGCACGCTGGCGGGGCGGGTCCCCCGGCGAATCCAGGGGGTAGCCGTGAGGGAAGGGAACGAACAGGGCCCGTGGCGGGCGAACCCGCTCGGCCACCTCCCGCAGGAGCTGAATCGCCACCGTCGCGATGCCCTGCCGTTCGAGCTCGGCAGCGACCAGGCCCACGGCCTGGTTGCACATGGGTCAGACCGGAACGAGAAGGGCCGTTTCCACACCCTCTTCCACCAACCCTCGGGCCGCCTGCGGGGCCGTGCGCCCGGTCAGACGACCCGGTGCGGTGATGGAGCCCATGAAGGAGAGGTGCCTTCGGCTTACCGATCCGATACGCCCGCTCCGGGCGAGCTCACGGAGCCGGTCGAGCGGGAAGGCGAGATTCGGGTCTCGGGCAAGGCCCGTGTGGTCGAAGCTCTCGCTTCGGTGCGTGTCGACCAGGGTTGATACGTCCGTGTCGCCGGGGATCTCCCGAAAACTCGGGTCTCCGCCCCGAATCGACTCGTCGAAGGGCTCCTGATCCGGAAGCACGAACCCGGCGCTCGACACGAGGGCTATTTTGGCTTCGGACAGGGGTTTGTCGAGAGGCGCCGAGGGGACGGGATCGATCCGCCGCCATGGATACGCCTTGAGGAACAGCCTCGTCTTCACGGAGAATTCGGCGAGTTCGCCCAAGGGTCGCTTTCTCCCCGGGAGTGCGAAACCTTCGTCACTCTGGCCGGTACTTCGGCCCTGACAGGTGAAGGGGCGAGTACCTGTCGAGGAGCCGGCTGACACCCAGTCCCACCCGGTCCAGAAGCGGATTCTCGATTCCCTTCACCTCGCAGTAGCGGTTCATGGTGAACTCCACCATGCTCTTGGCAGGGGGCTTGTGGTCCTCCCGCGCCCGCAGGGTCACCGCCCTCGTCTCTTCACACTTGAGAACGCACAGGCCGCAGCCGATACAGCGTGCCGGGTCGATGGCCGCCTTCTTCCTCTTTCTCGCCCTTGGCGTGGCCTTCTCCAGGGTGATCGCGTCCATGGGACAGATTTCGGCGCAGGCGCCGCAGCCGATGCATCTCACCGGGTCGACCGCCGCCTCGAAGTGGCTCTTTGCGATGATGGTCGGGATGTTGAACTGGCTCAGAATGCGCAGGGCGCCGCAACAGCAGCCGCAGCAGGAGCAGACCTGGAGCGGGTTCTCCAGGTTGTCGACCAGGTTCACGAGTCCCGCGTCCGCCGCCCGCATCTTCGCATCGAGGAACTCCGCTTTCGAAACGCTGCGGCCCATCCCCTTGTCGACGATCACATCCGCAAGCCGCCCCATGGCCGCGCAGACGTCCTTCGGCTTGCCGCACCCTCTTCCGAGCAGATCCGCCTCGTGCCGGCAGCTGCACACGTTCACCAGGGCGAAGCTGTGGTTTCGGTCCACCGTCTCCAGGAACCTGTCCGACGGAAGGGCCATCACGCTCACGCCGGGGGAGTGTTCGATGGACTGCTGGATCGGAATGATCCGGCCGAAGCGAAGGTCCTTGCCCTCCAGCTTCGGCTTGATCCAGGTGCAGAATTCCTCGTAGAAGGACTCGAAGAGGCGGGAGAACTCCCTGTAGTACGCGCCGTCCCCTCCGTTGCTGCGGATCATCTGGGATTCGAAGACCCCCGGGGCAAGGGGCATGAACCCGTAGACCGGGATTCCCTTCATCCGAAGGCCCAGGATCAGCAGCCGGTCGGAAAGGGATTCCAGGATCGGCCGGACCTCCCGCACCGGCCGCTTCACCCTGCGCGCGATGGCCCGCGCCGGCAGCGCCAGGAACGGAAGGGCGGAGACGATCTCCGCCTCCTCCTCTGTATAGAGAAACCGGACGAGCTCCAGAAGCGAGTCCGGGACGAAGGCGTCCTGCCGGCCCTGCTGAAACAGGAACTTCTCGGCCAGGGATCGATGGGCGGGGGTGGTGTGCATGGGGGCTCCTTCTTTCCGGTGGCTGCGCCTCTTCAGGATAGACGCCTGTGCAAGGGATGGCAACCCGCCGGGCATGGGCATGCGGATGAAATCGGGGACACGAAATTGGGGACAGCCACCGATTTCCTCCGTATAGGGAAATCGGTGGCTGTCCCCAATTTCGTCGGGGATCGAAATGCGGTATAAAGGGTCCATCGCAGAGAGGAAGCGTACATGATTCATGCTTTCGTGTTTGCGGGGGTCCCGCGAATCGTCTTCGGCCGGGGCGAGTTCCGACGTGTCCACCGGGCCGTCCGGGATTTCGGCCGCCGTGTCCTGATCGTCACGGGGCGCAGCTCACTGGAGCGGTCCGGGAAATGGGAAGAACTGGTTGAAGGGATGGCCCGGGAGTCGATCCGTGGGTCGCGCGTGACCCTGGAGGGGGAGCCATCTCCTGATTTCGTGGACGATACGGTCTCTCGGTTCCGGGCCCGCGAAATTCAGGTGGTGCTTGCCGTCGGCGGGGGAAGCGTGGTGGATGCAGGCAAGGCGATATCCGCCATGCTGCTCCAGGACGGAACCGTCTGCCAGTACCTGGAGGGAGTCGGCGACCGGCTGCACACCGGAGAAAAGGTTCCTTTCGTCGCGGTCCCCACCACGTCCGGCACGGGCAGCGAGGCGACCCGGAACGCGGTGCTGAGCAGGGTCGGCCCCCGGGGATTCAAGAAATCGATCCGCCACGGCCGGTTCGTTCCGGATGTTGCCGTCGTCGATCCGGAATTGATGCTCTCCTGCCCTTCCGACGTTTCCGCGGCCTGCGGGATGGACGCGTTCACGCAGCTTCTCGAGTCGTACGTTTCCACCAAGGCCAGCCCCTTCACGGACGCACTTGCCTACAGCGGACTCACCTTTCTGAGTGACAGTCTGGTTCCGGTATGCACCACCGAGCCGGAAAGCATCGAGAAGAGGGCCGCCATGGCTTACGCATCCCTCCTGTCCGGAATCACCCTCACCAACGCCGGCCTGGGCGTGGTTCACGGTCTCGCCTCGCCCATAGGCGGGCTTTTCCCCGTTCCCCACGGGGTCGTGTGCGGAACCCTCCTGGGTGCGGAAACGAGAATGAACATCGAGAGGCTCCGGCAGGAGGGAGAGGAGGGTCATGGGGCGCTCAGGAAGTACGCAGAGATCGGCGCCCTCCTGGGAGGCAGGGCCTTTCGCGAGGAGGAGATCCAGTCCCTCTGTGATTTGCTCATCGAGAAGATCGACGCGTGGACCGGGGAGCTCGCGATCCCGCGGCTGGGGGACTACGGCATCCGACCTTCCGATGTGGACAGAATCGCCGGCAGCGCCGGCAACAAGAACAACCCGGTCGCATTGAGCCGAGAGGAGATCAAGAACCTCCTGATGACCCGGCTCTGATGCCGCGCCCGGCAGCGGCTAAGTACTCCATCTCATAAATACGGTAACGCACCGAGGATGCCGAGGCGCCCGGCAGGCAAGGCGCGAGGAGGGCGAATACCGGGCGTATTTAACCGACGAGCAACGCAGCCTGCCGGGATGGATCGGCATCCGAATGCCACCGTATTTATGAGATGGAGCACTAAGGGAGGAAATGTTGAAGCTCGAGGAGGATCGAGGCCTGAATCTGTGCATTCACGTGTAGTGTTCCGGAGCCATGCGGATGCTCTACGATAGCATCGGAACCCGATACAATGCGCACCGGCGACCCGACCCGCGGATCGCCGGGGCCATTCACGAAGAACTCGGCGAGGCGGTGCGCATCGTGAACCTGGGTGCCGGTGCCGGCTCGTATGAGCCAAAGGACAGAGAGTTGATCGCCGTGGAACCCTCCGGGACGATGATCTCCCAGAGGCCGCCGGGGAGTGCCCCGGTGGTGCAGGCCCGCGCGGAGTCTCTTCCTTTCAGGGATGACGCCTTCGACGTTGCCATGGCCCTTCTGAGCATCCACCACTGGTCCGACATCGGCAGCGGCCTGCGCGAGGCGCGCCGCATCGCGAAGAAGAAGGTCGTTCTTCTGACGTGGATCGGGTTCTGTCAGGATTTCTGGCTCCTCGACTATCTGCCGCAGATCCGGACGATCGATGAGCCGCTATTCCCGTCCGTTGAAGAGCTTGGTCGGATACTGGGACCGGTTCGGGCGATCCCGGTGCCGATTCCGCACGATTGCACGGACGGTTTTCTCTGCGCTTACTGGCGAAGGCCCGGCGCCTATCTGGACCGAGATGTGAGGAGCGCCATATCGACCTTCGCCCGGGTCCGTGACTATGAGGACGGGTTACGCAGCCTGGAGCAGGACCTCCGGTCCGGAGAGTGGGAAAGGCGCTACGCCTACTTGTCCGACTGTGAAGACATGGACTGCGGATACCGTGTCGTCGTGTGGGAAGCTTGATTGGCTAGGGATCAGACGAGCGGGAGGGCCCTGCGCCTGCTCTGGCTTCGTGCCGGGCGACAGCGAGGAGGAAGACGAGGTCGGCGAGCCAGACGGTGGTCTGCAGGCCCACGTACACCTGTTTGAAGGGCGCCGGCAGCAGATAGAGGCCGCCGGGAGCGATCGTCGAGGCAAGAGTCAATCCCAGGAGGAGGCCCGCAAGGAGAGCGGTCCCGTCCACCTCGTTTCGTTGCTTGATCCATCGGAACAGGGCGATCATGGGCAGCAGGAGAAGCATGTCGTCATACCAGCCGTGGTACGTCCAGAGACGGGCCACGAGCGCCGTCACGCCGATGAGGACCCACAGATCGATGCGGCGGTGCCGAAAGACCCACAGCCCGAGGCCCCCGAGGACCAGCAGGGAGGCGTGGACCATCCACTCCTTCCACCCGAGCACGCCCATCAGGACGTGGATGTCCCAACTGCTCCAGGACTGGCTTCCATAGACGGCGTTTCCTTTCGCCCGGTCCAGCCAGTTTTCGAACCACACCAGCATGCCTCCATCCTGGAAGAATGCCCCAAAGAGCGTAAGGGCAGCGTAGCCGACGCAGACCAGCAAGGCCGGGCGGAGCCTGCCGGGCTTGAACAAGACGATCCAGAAGAAGGGGGCCGTGACGCTCGGCTTGACGAGCGCGAAGAGCACCAGGGCCGCCGCCAGCAAATCGTAAGGCCATCCGTGCCGGCCCGAGGCGAGCAGGCACAGGCCGGCGACGAGGGCGGGCAGCAGATGGGTCATGAGCTGGCCGTTGCCTATGGTGGCCCCCGTGGCATACATGGAAAGAGGCATGAGGGCCACGAAGAGCCGCTCGAGATCTGTGTCCGCCAGGCTCTCCCGAACACTCAGGTGGACCAGCCAGCAGAGCATGGCCGCACTGGTGGCGGCCCAGAACCAGGTGGCGGGCGCGATATCCAGCCACCCGAGGAAGGGCCAGAGCATGACAAGGGAGGCCGGCGGGTAGGGAACCGGCCGTCCGACTTCATAGATCATCTCTCCGGCGAACCAGGAGTGAGCGTCACGGTGTCGCTGTTTGAGGTCGACGGCGCCGGTGTGTATCGAGACGGGTCCGATCCGTTCGGGCTGCCGGAGAAGCCGGTAGAATTCGTATCCGAGCCACACCACGGCGGCGACGGACATGACCAGGATGGCGGTGCGAAGAAGAAAACCTCTGTGGGCGATCCATCGGTCTTTCAGCATGGCGGCCTACCCGACCGGATCCTCGACTCTTTGTTCCAGCATGCCGTACACGGGCACCTCGATGAAGGCGTCTTCCCCGTCGTTCACCCGAATCGTGATGCGCTCCGCGATTCGGCCTGCGGCCTCGCCCGCCGGGTTGTACGTGACCTTGATCCGGAAACGCGCCTTCTCCTTCTCTTCGTGGATTTCGGTGACGATCGCCGGGGAAGTCGCCTTTACCTTCTGGACGCTGAAGTCCCGGTCACCTGTCTTCGAGACGCGTAAATGGCGCACCATGGGCTTTTCCGGCTCGACCCTGCCCAGAGAAAGGATGTGAGGAACCACCTGCACATTTCCCTCCACCCGGCCGTGAAAGGGGACATAGACCTCCGGCACCCTCTCGCTGTTCGACCGGATGGTGATCCTGCCGGTGAATCGGCCGGTGGGCAGGTCGTCCGCCAGTTCGACGGCATAAACGATCCTGTTCTCTTCTTCGGAGTTCTTCGTGAGCACCACGGACGGGCTCTCGGACCGAATTCCCTCGAGCCGGAGGCCCCTTCCCTTGAGGAAGCGCACCGTGAGTTTCCTTGCCCGGGGGTTGTCTCCGGGACGGAGGGTTTCCCAGTCCAGGTAGCGGGGCTCCACGGAGACCTCGGAGAGCACGTTCCCGCCGATGGTGAGGCGCACGACCTCGTTCTCCGGGTCGTTGCTCTCCACGGTCAGCCCCTTCCTCACCGCCCCCTGAAACCCCCGGGTGCGAAGGGTGACCTTGATCTCCCCCGTCTCCCCCGGCGGGATCTCCCGGTCGGAAGCCAGCGCCGCCGTGCAGCCGCAGCTGGTCAGGACTTTTCCGATGGAGAGGAGCTCGTTCCCCACGTTCTGGAAGACGAATAGGTGTTCGACTTCGTCTCCTGCCTCGACCTTGCCGAAGTCGTAATCCGGCTGATCGAAGCGGATCTTCGGCTGCCCGGGTTCCGGCGCTTCCGCTGCGCCGGGGGAAGAATCCGGGGCCCCCGGCTCATTCGTGGAAGAGGTCGGCACGGCAAGGTCGGCGGTAGTCCCTTCGGGATCCGCCTCCGGGGCGGAGGGCTCCTGCCGGCATCCGACCGATGCGACGACGAGCAGCAGGGCGAGAAGGGTGCCCCTGCGGAGCGTTTCGCTTCTTCCCCTCGGTTGTGCTCTCCATGTTGCTTTCATGGAAGTCTCCTGTTTTCGGGGCCCAGAAGGCCTCGCTCGATGTGCGAGCCAGGATATCCTATTTCACCGCACCCTGCCAGAGGCCCGCAACCGGCCCCCGTGAATTGAAACGGAGAGGCTTTTGTCGCTATCCTTACTTCGTGTAGGGTCCTTCCCATTGCAACAGAAGAGGAGTGCGTCATGGAGCCGGTGCTGCTGGAAAAAGAGGGGCCGATCGGCTGGCTGACCCTGAACCGTCCGGACAAGCGAAATGCCCTTTCTCTCGACCTGATGGGGTACATGATCGAGAAGATCGAACGTGTGGCCGAAGAGAAGGAGACCCGGATCGTGGTGATCCGCGGCATCGGGCCGGCCTTCTGCGCAGGACACGACATGAGCGAGATGGTCGGCAGGGAGCGGGACATCCATCATCTTCGGGAGATCTTCTCGAGGTGTTCGGACATGATGCTCCGGCTGCAGCGGCTGCCCCAGCCCGTGATCGCGCAGGTCCACGGAATCGCAACGGCTGCGGGATGTCAGCTCGTGGCGGCCTGCGACATGGCCATCGCCGAGTCAGGAGCGAGATTCGCAACCCCCGGCGTGAAGATCGGCCTGTTCTGTACGACCCCGATGGTGCCCCTCATCCGGGTGGTGGGGAGGCGGCGTGCCATGGAGATGCTCATGAGCGGGCGGTTCGTCTCCGCCGAGGAGGCGGAGAAGATCGGGCTCGTCAACCGTGTCGTGCCTGCTGAGACGCTCCCTGAGGAGACACGGAACTGGGCCACGGAGCTTGCCGGCGCGAGCCGGTTCACCCTGGCCTTCGGCAAGCAGGCCTTCTATCACCAGGCGGACCTGGAGGAGACCGTCGCCTACGGTTATGCGAAGGAGGCGATCGCCATGAACGCCCTGGCTGAGGACGCTCAGGAGGGGATGCGGGCCTTCCTGGAGAAGCGGGAGCCGAAGTGGCGGGACCGCTGAACATGGAGGAAGAGATGAAAGCCGTCCTGTGCAAGTCTCACGGTCCACCCGAAACGCTCGTGGTGGAAGAGATCCCGAATCCGGAAGTCGAGGACGATAACGTGTTGATCGAGGTTCACGCTGCGGGCGTGAATTTCGCCGATACGCTGATCATCCAGAACAAGTACCAGATGAAGCCGCCCCTTCCCTTTTCTCCCGGATCCGAGGTGGCGGGCGTGGTGCTGGCGGTCGGGTCGAAGGTGGAGCACGTCCGGCCCGGAGACCGGGTCCTTGCCGTCACGGGCTGGGGAGGATATGCGGAACAGGCTGTGGCACACCGATCCACGGTCTATCCGATTCCGGGCGATATGGACTTGAAGCAGGCGGCGAGCATCCCCACCGTCTATGGAACCTCCTGCTACGCCCTGAAACAGCGGGGAGCGCTGCGCCCGGGGGAGACCCTGCTGGTGCTCGGGGCCACGGGAGGCGTGGGCCTGACCGCCGTCGAACTGGGCAAGATCATGGGAGCCCGTGTGATCGCTGCGGGCGGCAGCGATCGGAAGTTGCGCATTGCGGCCGAGTACGGAGCCGATCACCTGATCAACTACCGGGAGAAATCGATCAAGGACGAGGTCAGGGCCCTCACGGCGGGGCGGGGGGCCGACGTGATCTACGATCCGGTCGGCGGAGACGCCTTCGACCAGGCAATGAGCTGTATCAACTGGGACGGCCGCCTGCTGGTCGTCGGTTTTGCGAGCGGGCGCATTCCGGAGGTGGCCCTTCACCGGGTCATGAACAAGAGCTGCCAGATCGTGGGGGTCCTGTGGGGCGCCTCGCTCCTCAAGGAACCGGAGACCAACCGGAAGAACTTCGAAGAGATGCTGGGGTGGTTCGCCGCAGGCAAGCTGAACCCTCATGTCTCGAAGGTTCTTCCCATGGAGCGTGCCGCCGAGGCGCTGGGGCTCCTGCTGGAGCGCAAGTCCGTCGGCAAGGTCGTCCTTTCCATGCGGGAAGGGTAGCCTGCAGGTGCCTACAAAGGCGTGCCCTGAACGTCGAGGCGGGTGAGACCCGCCGCCCGTGCCGCTCGGAGGACCTCCGTGTACTCGCTTCGCGTAATCCCCCGGGCGATCTCCGGATAGTCGTGAGCCTTGTAGACGGGCGTGTACTGGGACATGAGGTTGACGTACGTGTCCTTCGGCAGGTTCCCGGCGATCCACTTCATCACTTCCCTGGAACCGGCGACCCGGTTCGGCATGACCAGGTGTCGTATCATCAAGCCCCTGTACATCAGACCATCCGGTGCCGCTCGGGCGACGCCCACCTGGCGGTGCATTTCCAGGAGCGCCTTCTTCGTGTCCTCGGGATAGCCGGCCGCGCCGGAAGAGTACTTCGAAGCGGCGTCAGCCTGCGCATACTTGAAGTCGGGAAGATAGATGTCGATGACGCCGTCGAGCAGCTTCAGGACATCCAGACGCTCCCACCCGCACGTGTTGTACACGAGGGGGAGCCTGAGCCCTCTGTCGGCAGCGAGGTCCAGGGCAAGGAGGATGTGGGCGGGGTAGTGGGTCGGTGTTACGAGGTTCACGTTGTGGCAACCCAGCTCCTGGAGACGAAGCATCATGCCGGCCAGATCTTCGATGCTCCTGGTGCTGCCCCTTCCCCGGTGGTTGATCTTCCAGTTGATGCAGAAGACACAACGGAGGCCGCAATGGCTGAAGAAGATCGTGCCGGAGCCGTGCTTGCCTACGAGGGGCCGCTCTTCACCGAAGTGAGCGTGGGAGGAGGCAATTTCGAGCCGTGAAGAGGCCCGGCAGAAGCCGGTCTCCCCCTGGAGACGGTCGACCCCGCACTCCCGGTAGCAGAGGTCACAGCTCTTCATCCTCTTCCAGAGCGCTTCCCCCCGGCTCTTCAACGCCCCACTTCTGTGCAGTTCCAGGTAGGCGGGCTCGAACTTCGCATCGATGCTCGCCTTTCTCCCGCTTCCGTCGGTCGTGGGTCGTGCCCCGGCCTTCTCTCTGCACCCCGCCGCGAGACAGAGGACCGAGGACCCGAGCCCCGCGACGGTGAGATAGAGGCAGGATTCCAGAAACTGTCTTCGTGATCTTGCCTGCATTCCGGACGCCTCCTGTTCCTTCACCCGATTCTTTGTCCGTGCTGCCTCCAAGCGTAGCAAATCCGTCCCGCAATGGCGATACACAGGAAAGAGACGAGGTCAAAGATCAAAGGACAAAGGTCAAAGGCCCTGCCTCCCCGCCCCGAGGGAACCTGGGGAAGAGATGGGGCGGTGGGATCTGTGGTGCCATGCCCTGTTCCGGCTCGGTTCTCGCCGGGTGACGGGTGGAGGCTTCCCGAGTCCCGCCGGAGGTACCGCAAGACGACCGGGTTTGGCGTCCAGGGGCAGTTGTGCGGGACGAGGGACTATGTTGCCGGAACATGGAACCCAAGAGAACCGAGACGGAACAGGGCATGGCACCCTTACTGGAAAATGGGATCGAAGACCCAGGCGTCGGTGCTGCTGCTTTCGCCTTCTGCCACAGGGTCCATGCGCTTCTGGAAGGCGATCTCCACCCGCCGGTTCTGAGCACGGTGCACCGCGGAATCGTTCGGCACGCGCGGCAGTGTGTCGGCCATTCCGATGGCCAGGAAACGATTCGCTTTCATGTCGCCCTCCGCGAGGAAATGGCGGATCACGGACCCGGCCCTGGCTGCGGAAAGCTCCCAGTTGGAAGGGAACTGGGGCGTACGGATGGGAAGATCGTCGGTGTGTCCCGTCACCAAGATCCGGGTGGACGTCTTCTCGATGACCTTGCCCAGTTCATGGAGCAGAGGGAGCGCCTCCTCCCTGAGGTGCGCGCTTCCGAGGTCGAAGAGAACGTGACCGGGCAGGGTGACCTTCACGCTCATTTCCCCTTCCTCCACGTGTACCTGCGCCGTGCCGCCCGGGCCGTGTGCGGTTGCCATGCGGATCGCGCTCCGGATTTCCTTGGCGAGCTCGTCGGCGAGAAACTTCGGATCCTTGAACTCGTTGGAGATGATGTTCATGCCTTTGGGCATGTCCCACACCCTGTGCTCCCGCTGCACGCCGAAGGCCTCGCGAAGGGACCCCGAAAGGACCTTGAAGAGCTGTCTGTCCGTTTCCGAGAAGCTGAGCATGAGCACGAAGAAGCAGAGAAGAAGGGACATCAGGTCGGCAAAGGTGGTGATCCAGCCCGGCGCCTCGGCCCCGCCCTTCTTCGTATCCAGGAGATTGTCTGCGGGCATGGACGCGGATTCCCTTCGGGTTTCTTACTGAAAGTTCGCCGCGCGAACCTTCGGAGGCAGATAGGTCTGCAGGCATTCTTTGAGCAGGCTGGGCGCCTGTCCCTTGATGATGGAGATCACCCCGTCCACGATGAGCTGACGGACGACGACTTCGTGCTTGCTCCTGATCTCGAGCTTGTCCGCAAAGGGCAGGAAGATCAGGTTCGCCATCAGCGCGCCGTAGAAGGTGGTGAGCAGCGCCACGGCCATGGCAGGGCCGATTTGTGAAGGGTCGCTCATGGAGGCCATCATCTGGATCAGCCCGATGAGGGTTCCGATCATACCGAAAGCGGGCGCGGAGGCCCCCAGGCTCTTGAAGATGCTTGCACCCGTTTCGTGGCGTTCCTGCAGGATTTTGGTGTCGTTGATGAGGCTCGCTTCGATGAACTCCGGTTCAACGTTCGCGACGAGATAGGAAATCGCCTGCTGCAGAAAGGGGTGGTCCGTCTCGTAGTTCTCCAGCGCCAGGGTGCCGTCCCTGCGATTGATGGTCGCCACTTCGGCGATCTCTTCGATGAGCGCTTCCAGGTCCTGGCTCTTCTCGAGGAAGGCCTTGGTCAGGACCTTCATGGTCTTGAGCACGGTCTTCATGGGGAACTTGACGAAGAGGACGGAAAAGGACCCGCCGACAACGATCAGAAGCCCGGGCACGTTGACGAACAGACCGGCGGACCCGCCCATCACGATTGCGCTCACCACCAGGCCCGATCCCAGGATGACCCCAATCAGCGTAGCAATATCCATGACCACCTACCGTTTCCAGGGAGTCGTTCGTTTCAAATGAAGGGCCGCTATGACTCTTTTTTCGGTCAAGTTGGCGAAGATCTTTAAGGAAGCGGCGACCTTCCTCTCTAAGGGCCTGGAAAAAGTGTAGAAATAAGAAAAGACGCCCGCTCTTTCGATGCGGCCCTGCATCGCGTATAATCTAGGTTCAGAAGTTGGAACGGCTTAGAGGAGGTGTTCGGGTGACGGCGGACAGGAAATACTTGGAGCCTACCTCCATGCTCGACAGCGATCATCCGAAGGTCGCCCGATTCGCGTCGGAGGCGATCGAAGGCTGTGGCAGCGCGAGGGAGAAAGCGGTCAAGCTCTATTATGCGGTTCGTGACGGGATCGTTTACGACCCGTACTACCCCTTCTACCTGTCGGAGCACTACCGGGCCAGCAACATCCTGGACAAGGGGCGGGGCTACTGTGTGTGCAAGGCGGGCCTTTTGTGCACCCTGGGCCGGGCAGTCGGGATTCCCTCGAGAATCGGCTTCGCCACGGTTCGGAGCCATCTCGCAACGTCGAAACTCATCGAGCATCTCGGGTCAGACCTTTTCGTGTATCACGGCTACACGCAGTTCTTTCTGGAGGGGAAATGGGTCATTGCGACGCCCGCCTTCAACAGGGAACTGTGCCGCCGGCACAACGTGGCTCCCCTGGAATTCGACGGGCGGCGGGATTCTCTGTTCCAGGAATATGACAGAGAGAACAAGCGGTACATGGAGTATCTGGGCTATCACGGCACCTTTGCGGACATCCCGCTGGACCGGATCCTGGAGGCATGGTACGAGACGTACGGCCGGGAGCGGGTCCAGGCCTGGATCGAGGCCTTCGAGAAGGCGGGAGGGCAGCCGCTGTCGGATTTCAGCAGGGAGGAAATCGTAAAACCCTAGCACCAGGGACAAGGGGGGATTCTAGGATGATCGTGGATGCGCATTGCCACATCTGGCCGGAGGAGATGCCCGAGGGAAGCCTGCGGATGCTCATGGAGAACACCGCGGAATTCGCCGGGTTCAGGAACAAGGACGACTTCTTCCGGGCCCCCATCGATCGGCTCATCGCCGAGAAGGATGCCGCCGGGATCGACAAGACCCTGCTCGTTTCCGTGGATTTCGAGTTGGCCTGGGCCTCGGGCACGTACTCGGCAAGGGACTTCAACGACCTGATCGGAGATGCGTACAGACGATTTCCGGACCGAATCATCCCCTACGCGGGCATCGACCCTCGGCGCGGCGCCGGCGCGATTGCGGAGTTGAAACGTTGTGTGGAGAAACTCGGGTGTCAGGGCATGAAGCTGTGGCCCCTCACCGGGTTCACCCCGGACGATGTGGCGTACTATCCCCTTTACGAGGAGGCGGCCCGGCTGGGGATCAACGTCGTCGTTCACACGGGGCTGGGCCCGCCCGACTCCTACCTGAGGTACTGCAGGCCTGTCTACGTCGACAAGATTGCCGTGGACTTCCGTGAAATCACGTTCATCATGGCCCACTTCGGTGCGCCGTGGGTGGACGAGGCCCTGGCCGTGGCAGGGAAGAACCGGAATGTCTACGCGGACATTTCGGCCTGGCAGCACACCCACAGCGTTCTCCCCATGGCTCTCTACCAGACGATTTCGATGGCGAAGCAGGTGCACGGGAGCGTTCAGAAGGTGCTGTTCGGTACGGACTTCCCCTGTTTCTTCGAGCTCTACTCGCAGAAGGAGTGGGTGCAGTGCGTCCGGGATCTCGAGTACCCGGCGCCGCTGCAGATCATGGGCCTGCCGGAGATCACGGACCAGGACAAGGAGATGATCCTGGGAGGGAATGCGGTCAAAGCCCTGAAACTGGAGTAGAAGTCGCACCGAGGGCAGAGCCTCCATCATCCAACCGATTTGACCGATTCGACCCGGAGGAGATGGTGATGAGGATCTATGATTTCTACTTCGCGCCCAATCCGCGCAAGCTCCGCGTCTATCTTGCCGAGAAGGGCCTCTCCATCCCTATGCAGCAGGTGGACCTGACCCGGGGGGAGACCAGGGCCCCGGAATTCCTGGCGAAGAACCCCATGGGCTCGCTCCCGGTTCTGGAACTGGATGACGGCTCCTGTCTGACCGAGTCGCTTGCCATCATCGAATATCTCGAGGAGTTGCACCCGGAGCCCCCGATGATCGGGACCCAGCCTCTGGAGCGGGCCCGGGTCCGGGAACTGGAGCGGCTGGCGGAGACGAGCATCTTCAACCGGATCGCCCGGATCTTCTTCAACACGAGTCCGGTGTTCGCAGGCCCGCAGCAGATCCCAGCGGCGGCGGAGCAGGCCCGTGCAGGCCTTCCGAATGCCCTCCGCATCCTGGATGACCGGGTGGGAGAGCGCCCCTTCGTTGCCGGGGAGCGACCCACCATTGCCGACTGCACCCTGTATGCGGCCTTCGAACACGCGAAGCTGGCCGATGTGGAGCTGGACCCGTCCTGCAGGAACCTGATGAGGTGGTATGAGAACTTCCAAAGGCGCCCCAGCTCGAAGGCCTGAACACCCCTGGAAAGGGTAATCCACGGAAGAATTTCTCGAGGAGGTTTTACCCATGAGCCGACCCGTCTGTGCCGTCGTGGGGGCAGGGCCCGGAAACGGAGCCGCCTTCGCGAGGAAATTCGCTTCCGAGGGCTACTCCGTGGCCCTGCTGGCCCGTAATCCGGAAACGTTGAAGGACCTGGAGGAAGGGATTGCCGGATCCCGGGCCTTTGTCGACGATGTCACGGCCGTGGACGGGGCTGCCGATGCCTTCGGACGGATCCGGTCGGAGATGGGGCCTGTCGCAGTTCTCGTTTACAATGCCGGCTCCGGCATGTTCGGCAGTGTGGACGACACGACCCCGGAGGCCTTCGAGAGCGCCTGGAGGGTGAATGCCCTCGGCTGCCTGGCATGCGCAAAACAGGTCATCCCGGAAATGCGCGAAGCGAAGGGGGGCAACATCGTCGTCATCGGGGCTACGGCCTCCCTCAGGGGCGGTGCGAACTTCGCGGCCTTCGCCTCAGCCAAGGCTGCGCAGCGAAGCCTCGCGCAGTCCATGGCCCGCCACCTCGGCCGCGACCGTATTCACGTGTCCTATGTGATCATCGACGGCGTGATCGACACTGCGCGTACCCGGGAGATGTTGCCGGACAAGCCGGACGAGTACTTCCTCCAGCCGGACCACATTGCCGAATCTGTCTTCCAGCTGACCCGGCAGCCTCCGTCTGCCTGGACGTTCGAGTTGGATCTGAGGCCCTTTGGCGAGCATTGGTAAGGGAGGGAGCCGATGAAGGATGTGCACGGATGATTCTCGTTCGCTGTTGACGTAGCGGAGGGGTCACGCAAGCCAAGGTCCGACGTACACCGCAGGTATGCAAATCAAGCTCTTACTCGTAGATGCACTGAATCTCATCCGCCGGGTCTACGCGGCCCAGCCGGGCGAAGATGGGCCGGAACGCGTCGAGGGGGCGCGCATATCCGCCGCGGGCTCTCTCCGACGCGCCGTGCGCGAGTGCGGGCCCACCCATGGAGCGGTCGTCTTCGAAGGAGAGGGACCGGGCTGGAGACACGAGCGGTATCCTGAATACAAGGCCGGGCGCACGCCGATGCCGCAGGCGCTGAAGGCAGGCCTCACCGGATTCGAGGAGGCCTTTCTCGAGGTCGGCGTTGCATCGGTGCGCTTCCCGGGGGTGGAAGCGGATGATGTGATCGCCACGTTGGCCACCAAGGTCGCTGCAAGTGGAGGCGAGGCGGTCATCCTCTCTACGGACAGGATGTTCCTGCAGTTGCTCTCCGATCGCATCCAGGTGAGGGATCATTTCCAGCAGCGCGATCTGGGCCGGGCCTTTGTCATCGAGAAGTACGGTGTCGAGCCGGAGCAGTTCACGGATTTTCTCTCCCTTTGCGGCGAAGGCACGAACAACATCAAGGGCGTCCCCGGCATCGGCGCCAAGACGGCGGCCAGGTTGCTGGAGGAATTCCGTACCCTGGAACGGCTCCTTTCCATCTGCGATACCCTGAAAGGGAAGCCCTGGGACGCCCTCCGAAAACACACCGAAGAGGTGCGCCTCGCGCGGGACCTGGTGAAGCTTCAAACCGACCTGACTCTTGGGCTGAACCTGAAATCCTTCCGCCTGGCAGGCCGTCCATAAAGGCCCATCTGCAGTGCTGTTCACTGTTCCGATTCGATTTGTTTGACGGCTGATTGCCGCTCCTCCCGATCCGGTCTCGGAAAAAAAAAGAGAAAAGACTCACGCGAAGCTTTTCTTCTGCCGATACGGAAAGATTAGGACGTGTACACCCGTCGTACAACTTGCTGTCGGATTGTTTCGTTTTTGTAACTAAATCAGAGCCTTGCAAACCCGAAGGAGACTGCGCACCATGAGACGCAAACATCCCGGCACCAGGATCCTACTTCTCGTCGTCAGCCTCTTCGTCGTTCCGCAGCTGGGTCTCGCCCAACAGCAGAATGCAGACGCTCCGGAGGAGCCGGTTCTCAGCCGAGGGATGCAGGCTCGCCTGGACCGGCTTTCCTCGGAGGCGGAGGGCTATCACTATCGGGTCGGTTACAGTTCAGCGATGGACCGTTCGCTGGCCGAGCTCTGCGGTCTGGTGGAGCCGGACGACTGGAGGGAAAGGGCAACCTTCAGAAGACTCGGAAGCCTTCAGACCCTGCCCGCCGCCCATGACTGGCGGGCGGTGGGTCTCCCCCCCGTCAGGAACCAGGGCGGTTGCGGCTCCTGCTGGGCCTTTGGAACGGTGGGACCCCTGGAGAGCCAGATCATGATCCAGTCCGGGACGGCCGTGGATCTATCGGAACAGTATCTCGTCTCCTGCAACACCGACAACGACGGTTGTGGCGGCGGATGGTGGGCCCACGACTATCACGAGTGGAAGATCCCGCCGGGGGAGACCGAGGCCGGAGCGGTGCTGGAGGCGGATTTCCCCTACACGGCGAGCGACGCTCCGTGCAACTCGCCTCACGATCACGCCTACCGGATCGACAACTGGGCCTATGTGCCCGGGAACGAAGACGACATCGACGAGATCAAACAGGCGATCTATCAGTACGGCCCCGTTTCCGCGGCCGTTGCCGTCGGGCCTGCCTTCCAGGGCTATTCGTCCGGAGTCTTCGACAACGACGAGTCCGGCTACGGCATCAATCACGCGATCGTTCTGGTCGGGTGGGACGATGCCTATTCCTGGGAAGGAGACACCTACGGAGTCTGGATTCTCCGGAACAGCTGGGGATCCGGTTGGGGCGACGGCGGCTACATGTACATCACCTACGGCACCTCCCGGGTCGGGTACGCAGCGAACTACATCGAGTATGTCCACACCCCCGATTTCGGGCTGGTTGCCCCCGCGGATGGAGCCTCTGCCGGGAGTCCGCCCACCTTCGAATGGACCGGCTCCTACGACTACTACCTCTTCTACAGCGTGTTCCACTATGACCTGGGCTACTGGAGCGGATACTACCCCGGCTATTTCTGGCTTGGCCAGACCTCCTTCACCATGCCCTCCGGCTGGTGGTCGAACGTGGATGGGTCCATGCCGAGCTACTGGGCGGTTTGCGGGTATGAGGCGGATTGGGTCTGTACAGAGACCCGGACCTTCACAAAAGGGGTTTCGGCCACCGCCGGGGACTGACGGGACGGTCCCTCAGTGCAAAGCGGGGAAACGCGAACTCAGTAGACCCGGGGCTCGATCTCCAGGTCGACCTCGAAAGCCTGCCGGACCGAATCCCGGATCTCGTCCGCGAGGCGAAGGAGTTCTTCGGCCGTTGCGCCTCCATGGTTGACCAGGACGAGAGCGTGCTGTGTGTGGACGCCGACGGCCCCTCTGCGAAAGCCTTTCCAGCCCAGGCGGTCGATGAGCCAGCCCGCGGCAAGCTTCGCACCCTCGCCCGCATCCGGATAGGCGACCAATCCTTTGTGGCGGGACTTGAGCGCTAGCAGCGTCTCTTCGCTTACCAGAGGATTCTTGAAGAAACTACCGGCGTTTCCGAGGACCGCCGGATCCGGGAGCTTTCGCTTGCGGAGGCGGCAGATCGCCTGGCTGACCTGGAGGGGGGTCGGGTTTTGGACCCCCATGGAAGACAGCTCTGCCTGCACCGAACCGTAGTGGGTCACCGGTTGAGGACGTTTGTCCAATTTGAGCGTCACCGACGTGATGATGTACCGGTCCCTGCAATCCCCCTTGAAGATGCTGTTGCGGTAGGAGAACCCGCACTCCGGGTTGGTGAATCGGACCCTGTTCCCGGTGGCTCGGTCCAGAGCCTCGAGGGATTCGAGGCGGTCCCGGAGTTCCACGCCGCAGGCGCCGATGTTCTGGATCGGAGCCGCCCCTACGGTTCCCGGAATGAGGGAGAGGTTCTCGATTCCGAAGTATCCATGCTCGAGGGAGTGATTCACGAGACCGTGCCAGTCCTCCCCGGCCTCTGCCCGAAGCAGGCAGTGTTCCCTTTTCTCTTCGAGCAGGTGAAGCCCCTTCAGTGCAATACGCACGACCAGACCGGGAAAATCCCGGGTCAGCACAACGTTGCTCCCACCTCCCAGGAGCAGAATCGGAAGGGCCCGGGTCCCGGCAAAGGCCAGGGCATCCACCAGATCCTCCACGGTCTCGGCGATGCAGAAATACCGGCCTCGGGCCGGGAGCCCGAGGGTGTTCAGGGGTTGCAGAGGCTGGTCTTCCAGAATCTTCACGAACGACCCTTTCCCCACTGCTCGAATGGCATCTCAGCGAATGCTCGGACGACCCGCCGGATCGGCCCACTCGCCCGGTGGCGCTCCCTGCATTCGCAGAGAGGGTAACCGGACCGGCGGGAATGTGTCAATGCTCAAGTATTGGATATCCGGCTATTTTCTTTCAGATGAGCCCTCCCCGGGAATGATCTTGACGGGAAAGGGCTCCCGGGCTTATTATGTCATTGCTATGTAACATAGCGTTGATATGCCGACTTGCAAGAGCAACGACTCGATCCGGAGAGGGCAAGGCATGGGGCAAGCGGAAGAGGCCATTACGCTGGACCAGGTGCTGGATGCGGAAACGCTCGACACGCGCGAACTTCACAAAGAGGCGGCCCGGATGACCCGGCGGAAGCTGCTGCGCGCGGCTGCCGAATGCTTTGCCGACCAGGGGTATCACAAGACCACCATTCGAGAGATCGCCTCCCGGGCCGGCGTGACCCTCGGAGCCCTGTATCACCACTTCAGGGACAAGCGGGCGTTGCTGATCTGGGTGAACCGGGCACGGCAGATGATGTCCTCCCAGATACTGCGTACTGCGATGTCCGAGGAAGAGGACTTCTTCACGGCCCTGCGAAAGGGCCTGCGGGGCCAGTTCAAGGTCCTTGCCGAGAACCCCTCCCTTCGAGGCATCACGAGGGAGTACATGGGGATGGCCATGACGGACCCGGACTTCAACCGGATGCACAACCGAAGCGATCTGGAGTTCTACGGGTTCTTTGTCGACGAACTGGAGCGTCGCTACCCGGCTCTGCCTCAGGAAACGAGAGATGCGTTCGTGCGCATGCTCATCGTGGCACTGGAAGGCCTGATCATCCAGGTCGTTGCGAACTCTCCCATGGCTTTCGAGCCGGATCGGATCGTGAACACCTTTGTGGACACCTTTGAAACCGCCGTGAAGAGGAGGTCGTGACATCATGTCGGCTCTGACAGGCGAGGACATCCTCCGGGACATCGAGGCCAGATATCTGGAGAGGACCGGGAAATCGAGAGAATTTCACCAGCAGGCGGTCAGGTACCTGCCGGGCGGCGAGACGCGGGAGTCGATTTCTTACAAGCCGTATACCACGTTCATGGATCATGGCAAGGGCTGTCGCGTCTGGGACGTGGACGGAAACGAATACCTCGACTTTCTGGGCAACTTCACTTCCCTGGTGCACGGCCATTGCGATCCGGACATCATGGAGGCCGTCCGTGCCCAGATCGAGAAAGGCTGCATCCTGGGTTCGACCTCCGCCCTTCAGGCCGAGCACGCAAAGATCCTCTGTGACCGGACGCCTTCCGTTGAAAGGGTCCGTTACGGCAACTCGGGAACCGAGGCGACCCAATGGGCGATCCGGGCGGCCAGGGCCGTAACCGGCAAGGACATGCTCCTCAAGTTCGAGGGCTGCTACCACGGCACCCATGACGAGGCGAAGGTCTCGGTGGTGCCGGATCTCGATCCCGGTGAACTGCCGGAACCCCGGCTCGAAGGGCTCGGCATCCCGAAGAGCACCCTTCAGGACGTTGCGGTTGCACCCTTCAACGACCTGGAAGCGGCCGACAAGGTCCTGAAGAAGCACGAGGGCAGGATCGCGGCCATCCTTGCCGAGCCCTTCCTGGGCAGCCTGGGCGTCATTGCCGCGAAACCGGGGTTCCTGAAGGGCCTGCGGGAGCTCGCCGACCGGTACGGTGCGCTGCTCATCTTCGACGAGGTCCAGTCTTTTCGAATGAGCACGGGCGGGTATCAGAAGCTCGAGAATGTGATGCCGGATCTGACCGCCTTCGGGAAACTGATCGGAGGCGGGTATCCGGTCGGCGCCTTTGGCGGCAGAAGGGAGTACATGGACCGCTTCGACTACGACCCGCTCCGGCCGGGTTCCATCAACCACTCCGGAACCTTCAACGGGAACGAGGTCACCATGGCGGCCGGCATCGCATCGATGAACAAGTTCGACGAGAAAGCGGTCGAGCACATCAACTCGCTGGGGGAGAGACTGCGGAAAGGCTGTAACGCCGCGATTCGATCCCAGGGCCTGAAGATGCAGGTGATCGGGGTCGGCTCCTTGAGCAACATCGTCTACACCGACCGGGAAGTCTCGAACGCCCACGCCTTTGCCATGTCCTACATAGGCGCCATGGAGCTGCAGAAGTGGCTGCACCTGGAGCTCATGAATCGGGGCATCTACACGGCGAAGCGAGGGGAATTCATCATTTCAACACCCATGTCGGAGAGGGAAATCGACCGTTGCACCGACGAATTCACCGGGACGCTCGAATTCATGAGGCCCTACATAGCGGTAGGGGCTCCCCATCTCGTCGCGCACTAGGAGGCCACCGAAGAAGCGCCTCCTACACGAAGAGGTCGACGATCGGCTGTGTGGGATGCGGGTTCGCCAAGGACGTGGCGACGGCCTCGTATCGGCTCGTGAGTTGACGCTGAAGGCCGTTTTCCGCCTCTTCGCTTCCCTGGAACGCGCCTGTTGAAGGTGTCGTCGGATCCTGCTCCCTGGAAGCGAACCCCACTTCGGCAGGAGTGGATGCTCGGCCGGTGTCCGCAATGTCTTTGCCTCGAGCATCTGCAGCCTCGTCCTCGGACTCGGAAAGGGTACGGGTGGGCGACTCCTCGGTCCCTTTCGTCCCCTCGGCCCAGACCGGCTCACCTTGCCCCGGTAGGACGCCGGACTCGAGGGCTTCCTGGTTCACCTCCGCCCACCTCTCTTTCACGTCGGCCAGGGCTTCCTCCTTCTGCTTTGCTTCCCTTGCTTTCTTGTCCAGAGGGGGTGGGGGAAGATCGCCCGACGGTTCGCGGCGACCCCTGCCGTTCGCAGAATCGGCCTTGCCGGGACCAAACTCCACGCAGAATGCCGGATCCCGCTTTGTTGTCGTTCGTTCGTTCCCTGTGCTTCGCTCCCGGTCGGCAAGCGGGCTCCTGTCCGTTTTCTCGGATGAACCTGTCTCGTCGCGACCCGGAGAGCGAGAACGCTCGCCCTCTGTCACCGGCGGAACCTTCTCGGGCGGGCCGACCGAAGGACTGCGAAAGGTCACAGGAGCGGCTTGCTGAAAAGAGCCTGCGTTTTCGCTCGTAGAGATCGGGCCGTCCATCTCGACTTCCTTTTCGTGTCGAATCCGTACTGCAATAGCACAGCAAGGATCGTACCAGTGGAGCCCGGGCTTCTCTGTTCGAAGGCGGGGCTCATCACCCCTCTTCCGTCCTGCCCAGGGGACGGCCCATTTGGGGGTAAATTGTTGATTCAAATATGAAAAGGAGACGTTCGCCTTGCCCGGGAAGGTGCAGTAGGACACCGTGCCGCCTCCGCTCCGGGACGGCAATCCGTCCCCGGGTGCGCCCCGGTGCCGCCAATTGCGGTCCCGGTGCCGATATGGGGCACCCGAAGACACGAAAACGTAGGACCTGGTCCCCTACGTGCCACATGCGCTCTGGCGGGTATCGGGGGTGGCCGCACCAGCAACCTCCCGATGCGAGTCCTCATCCTAGGTTGTGACAAACGGACCGGTTTGCCGAGCCCTGAGCGAAAGGAGGATGCGCCATGGCAGAGATCAAGATGCCTCACCCGGACCACGAGAAGCATCTCTGTCTCCTCAAGAACATAGGCTTCGTCAAGAAGAACCTGGAGGAATACAAGGAATTGGTCAGAACCCCGAGCCATGTCTGCAGGAAGTGCGGCCGCGCTGCAGCCACCAAGAAGAACCTCTGCAAACCGGAGAGACTCTGAAAGTGCGGAACCGTGATTTCGGGGAGTGATGCCTTCAGAACAGCGACCGCCCTGTTTGACAGAAGGGTGGTGCCTCGCTAGATTCTCTCCTTGCCAACACATCCCAAGCCAAGTCGGCGGTCCCCTGAGAAGCGTGCCTGTGCAGAAATGAGAGAGTTCTTCTACCCATCGAGCCTTGCCGTGTTCGGAGTCGGGACCCAGAAGGGCAACCTGGCCAGAAACATTGTGCTTCAATGCCAGAAGATGGGGTTTCAGGGACGAATTCATCCCGTTGGCAGGAAGCCGGGCACGGTTCACGGTATCGATCTCTGCACAGACCCGGATTCACTGCCCGAGGGGATCGATCTCGCGGTGATCCTCGTACCGGCCGCCTATGTGGCGGAGACCCTGGACATATGCGGCCGAAAAGGGATCCGCCACGCAATCATCTCCACCGGAGGCTTCCGCGAATTCGAGGGGGAGCGGACCGAGGCGGAGAACGAAATCCTGGACGTCACCGAGCGATACGGCATCCGTTTCATCGGGCCGAACTCCATCGGTGTGATCTGCACCGATTCGGGTCTCTGCTCGCCCTTCAACCCGATGCAGGTGGAGCATTACAAGAAGGGTTGCGCAAGCCTGATCATCCAGAGCGGCGGCGTGACCACCCAGTGTGCCTACTCCTTCTCCGACGAACATGTCGGGTTTTCGAAGATCGTGAGCGTCGGGAACAAGCTGAACGTGGGTGAGATCGATCTGATCGAATACCTGAACGAGGACGAAGACACGAAGCAGATTCACCTGTACCTGGAGAGCATAGAAAACGGCCCCGAGCTGATGCGTGTGGCATCGAGATCGGCCAAGCCGGTCGTGGTCTTCAAGGCGAACGTCAGCACGACCGCCTCCAGGATCGCCATATCGCACACGGCCGCACTCTTCAATAACGACCGCGTCGTGGACGGCGCCTTCCGGCAGAGCGGGATCCTCCGTGTGGAGAGCATTCACGACATGACCGTCTGCGCCAAGGCCCTCGAGTTGCCTCCCCTCCGGGGGAACCGGCTGGTGGCCATCTCCATGTCCGGCGGGTTCTCCGTCATCCTGGGGGATGTGTGCGAAAGGCTCGGCTTCGAGTGTCCCGATCTTCCGAGGGAACTCCTGGACCGGATCGAGAACTACCGTCGCGGCGGTGTCATCCGGATGTCCAACCCGATGGATTTCGGTGACATCCACAACGTAGAAGGGCTCGTGTTCGCCCTGGAGGAGTGCCTCGCCCTGGACTCCATCGATGGGATCGTTCTATGCCACATGTACGAACCGGAGATGATGCGAATGCTCCAGGGCGAGATCGGTTCCCCGGATCAGATCCTGAAGTTCTTCAAGCGGCTGTCCGAGAAGGCGGGGAAGCCGATCGCACTCAGCTTCTTCGGCCGGCGGGACCAGGTCCGTGAGCTTCAGAAGAGGGGAGTCTATCCGGTGTTCAACGACGCGATGGAGAGCGTGCGCGCCATGCGGATGTTGCTCGACTTGACCCCTTCGCCCTTCCCCTTTCGCCCTAGACTTTTGCGGCCAGTTTCTGGGCGATATCCTTGCGCAGATCCTTCTTGATGATCTTGCCCACCGGGTTGCGCGGGATTTCCTCCACCACTTCGATCCGCTCCGGAAGCTTGTAGACCGCCGAGCCCTGCTCCTTCATGAAGGCGACGAGGCCCTCCAGGGTCACCGTCTTGCCCGGGCCTTGGACGACATACACACACGTTCTCTCCCCGAGGTTCTCATCCGGCATGCCGATCGCAGCGGCATCCTGCACATCCGGGTGCGCCAGGATCAGGTTCTCAACTTCCTGTGCACTGATGTTCAGTCCCCCCCGGATGATGATGTCCTTGGCGCGATCGTAGAACTTGAGATGAAGCCTTCCCTTGATCTGAAACAGATCCCCGGTCTTGAGAAAGCCCTCCGGGTCAACGGCCGTTTCGTTCAAATCGGGGCGCCGGAAGTAACCCGGGATGGTGTTCGGGCCCTTGTAGAGAAGCTCTCCTACGGCATCGTCCTCGGTCAACTCGTTGCCTTCCGGGTCGACGATCTTCGTGCGAACGTGCTGTGCCGTCCAGATGGACCAGGTATGTCCCTCGGCCCCGTATCTCGGGAAGTGATCCACGCGCAGGTTGATGTCCGGCACATCCTTGACCCCGGAAATGAACCCGGTGCCCTCGTTCTGCCCCCAGATGTTTCCGATGTCGATGTTCCACCGCCTCTTGAATTCCTGCATGGACCATAGCGAGGGGGGCGCGGAGCCGACGGTGATGGCCCGGATGTGGTTCAGGTCCACGTCGGCCGCTGCGGGATGCTTCAAGAGGAGGTTGAGTACGGCCGGAACCAGAAGCGTGTAGTTGATCTTCTCCTCCACGAGTTGCTCGAGAAGAAGCATCGGCTCGAAGGGGTGATGAAGGACGATGGTCCCGCCCAGCAGAAACCACGGAACCAGGACAGTGCCTACGGCTCCCATGTTCACGAGCGGGCCGGCGGTCAGCAGGGTATCGCCCGGTTCCATACCGGCTGCCGCAGCCATGTCGGATTGACAGCGCCAGTTGTTGTGGCTGAGCGGGCAGCCCTTGGGCTGTGCTTCGGTGCCGGAGGTCCAGCAGATGGTGAAGATATCGTTCGCATCGATCGGGATCGCGTCCAGGCGGGGCGTGTCTGCGGGTTCCCGGAGCATGTCTCGCAGATCCTGGTACGAATAGATGCGGCTCAAGGAAGGGAGCTTCTCCTGGACCTCCCTGCCCATGGCGATGTGTTGAAAACGGTGGAATTCCTTTACGGTGATGAATGCCTTTGCCTCGGTCAGCTCGGCTACGTAGGCGAGCTCCTTGGCGCGCCACTGGATCGGAATGGGGGAAAGGATCGCCCCGGTTCTGGCAACAGCCAGGTACAGCATGGCCAGCTCCCAGCAGTTCGGCAACTGGACGATCACGATGTCGTCCTTGCCGATGCCGGCCGAAAGAAGAGCAGATGCGGTTCCGTCTACAGCCCGGGCCAGCTCTTCATAGGTGACCCGTTCGGGTGCAAGGCCGACCAGGGCCTCCTTGTTCCGGGGGTCGATGAGGGCCTTGCGTTCCGGTGTCTTCCGGGCGTGCTCTCGAAAGTCCTCGAGCAGGGTCCTCTCGCCCCAGCACCCCAGGTCGGTGTACGTCCGGATACGGTCTTCTGAAGCGAGTATCATGGGCTTCCCCCTGGTTCCAGGTCCCGGTCGTGATCGTTTCTGCACGGATGTTCGGACAGGACGGTCGTATCAGCGTCCGTGATCCTTCCATTTCGGTTTCCGCTTTTCCAGAAACGCCTTCGCTCCCTCGGTCTGGCTGTCGCCCCGGATGAGCATGCTCAGAATTCCCTCCGTCTCGATGAAGGTTCTTTCTTCCACGGTGCGCCCCACACAGCGTATGACGGTCTCCTTGTCCACCCGGAGGGAGCCCTGGGGAAGTTCGCAGATCGATCGGGCCAGTTCCATGGCCCGGGTCATGAGCCGGTCGTGGGGCACGACCTCGTTGACGAGTCCGATCCGGTACGCCTCCTCTGCGTCGATCCGTTTGCCCGTGATGATGAGCTCCATGGCCCTGGCGTAGCCGACCGCGAGGGGAAGCCGCACGCAGAGCCCGTCACCGGCAACGATGTTCCAGCGCCGCTCTGTGGCACCGAACTGAGCCCTGTCGGATGCGATCCGGATGTCGGCCAGAAGGCAGTTCTCCAGGCCCGCTGCAAAGGCATAGCCGTTCACCGCGGCGATGATCGGCTTGAAGATGTCGAACTTCTTCGTGTACCCGCAGTAGCCCTCGCTGTTGTGAACGGCGAGCCGGAAGTCGTCGTATGAGCCGAGGCTGGTCAGGGCCGCCGCGTCGTTCAGGTCCCACCCGGCGGAAAAGGCCTTGTCCCCGGCGCCGGTGAAGACGGCGACGAAGGCGTCTTCGTCGTCCCGAAAGGCCTTCCAGGCATGCTGCAGTTCCAGGTTGGTGGCCTGGTCGATGCAGTTGCGCACCTCCGGGCGGTTGATCGTGATCGTGACGACGTGTTCCTCTTTCGCGTAGAGAATGTTTTCGTATTCCATCGTGCGCCCCTTCCGGCAGAGTGGATGCGCGTGATTGCCTGCCCCGACTATTCGAACTCCCCAAGTCCTACTGCCCGCACCGGCATGGAACGTTCTTTCCTCGAGGTGACGAACGCCCATGGGAGGTTGGGCGCAGGGGATCGGGTAAAGGGAGAATAGAAAAACGTGAGGCGCAAGTCAAAGAAAGGTGCGAAACCGTCGGAAATCGCCAAAGGGAAGGGAGGGATGAGGCACCCGGTTCATCAGGTTG